>NC_007517.1:0-1307500 GCF_000012925.1 Geobacter metallireducens GS-15
TGTCTCTTTAGCTGATATTGCAAAGAGAGTATCTTTAATCACAGCAACCATTGTCTGTCAAGTACAAATTTACCTCCCTACGGTACATTTGGCCTTGCAAACGCCCCTCTCCTCTGCTAGTCTCCTCTATCCTGAGGCTACATCCAGCCTGTCCAGAATAGTAGCTTTTCCACTTCCAATACCTCAATTTATCAACAAAAATCCAGTTATTCACACCTGTTGACAACCATGTGTATAACTGGTCCCCGAGACTACCCTCTATGGAAGATGTTTGGCTCCAGGCACAATCCAATCTGGCCAAAGTGCTCACGCACCAGACCTTCACCACCTGGATAGAGCCGATCAGGTTCGCCGGAGCCCATAAGAATACTCTCCTCCTGGAGGCCCCCAACCAGTTCATCAGGGACCGGGTCAGAGAGAGCTATCTTCCCATGATCCTCGAATCGGTCCGCTCCCTCACCGACTCCCACTTCCAGGTTGAACTCCAGGTGGCGGCCCGGCAACAGGAAAAGACCGCGAAAAGCCCACGCAAAAGCCATACAGAGGATGAGCTCGGGCCCGTTGAGTCGGAAAAATGCGCGCCTGCCGAATTTTCCACCAATCTGAACGCCAAGTATACCTTCGACACCTTTGTCTGCGGCGGGAGCAACCAGTTCGCCCATGCAGCGGCCCTGTCGGTGGCCAACAACCCGGCCGGCAAGTACAATCCACTTTTCATCTACGGCGGCGTGGGTCTGGGGAAAACCCATCTCCTGACGGCCATCGGCAACCAGGTTCTGACCAAGAACCGCAAGGCCCGGGTCTGTTTCTACACCTCCGAGAAATTCATGAACGAGCTCATCAATTGCCTCCGTTACCAGAAGATGGAGCAGTTCAGGAACAAGTTCCGCAAGATGGACCTCCTCCTCATCGACGACATCCAGTTCATCGCCGGCAAGGAACGGACCCAGGAAGAGTTTTTCCACACTTTCAACGCCCTCTACGAGTCACACAAGCAGATCGTGGTCACCTCGGACAAGTTTCCCAAGGACATCCCCGGCCTGGAGGAACGGCTCCGCTCCCGCTTCGAGTGGGGACTCATCGCCGACATCCAGCCCCCGGACACCGAGACCAAGGTGGCCATCCTCAGCAAGAAGGCCGATTCCGACGGCATCCGCCTTCCGGACGACGTGGCGCTCTTTCTTGCCTCCAGCGCCAGCACCAACGTGCGGGAGCTGGAAGGGATGCTGATCCGCCTCGGCGCCGTGGCGAGCCTCACGGGAAAGAACATCACCCTTGACATGGCCCGGGAGGTTCTGAAAGACATCATCGTCGACAAGACCAAAGAGGTCACCGTGGAGATGATCCAGAAGTATGTGGCCGACCACTTCAACATCAAGGTGGCGGAGCTTAAGTCGGACAAGCGCCTCAAAGCGCTGGTGGTGCCACGCCAGATCGCCATTTACCTCTGCCGCGACCTGACCAAGGCCTCGTACCCGGATATCGGGGAGAAATTCGGAGGGAAGGACCACTCGACCATCATCCACTCGGTGAAGAAGGTGGACAAGCTCCTCTCCCAGGATTTCGAGCTGAAAAGCACCATTGAGACCCTGCGCAAGGGGCTGTTGAACTAAAGGGGACAACCCTGTGAATGGAGGGACCCTTTGTGGACAACCTTCCTATCCTTGACCGTCCGCTCCGGGATAACCCGGCAGCCGTCAACAGGGAAGTACTGATAAAAATTGTGTTACTATCGTGAGTTACCGGGTTATCCCCGGATCCACAGCCCCTATTGCTTCTACTAAGCTTTAAAAAAGCATAAACATACTAATCTGCATCTGTTGACAAGGAGGAGCGATGGAATTCAAGATCGACAAGGAAACCTTCTCCCGGGCTCTCCAGAAGATCCAGGGAATCGTCGAAAAGAGGAACACCATGCCGATCCTCTCCAACGTCCTTATCGAGGCCCATGCCGATCGGATCGAGCTGACGGCCACGGACCTGGAAGTGGGAATGAAGAGTTCCTACGAGACGACTGTGACCCGGGAGGGACGAATCACCGTTTCGGCCAAGAAGCTCTACGAGATCGTCAAGGAACTCCCCGAGGAAGCCATCTCTTTCGCCACCAAGGAGAACGACTGGGTGGAAATCCGCTGTGGCAAGGCCCATTTCAGCATCGTCGGCCTTTCCCCCGAGGAGTTTCCCTATTTCCCCAAGGTGAACGAAGAGAGCCTGATCCGGATCGAGGGGGCGCTCCTGGCCGACATGATCGAGAAGACCGCCTACGCCATCTGCTTCGACGAGACCAAGTACAACCTGAACGGCACCTTCGTGAAGGCCACCGTTGAAGATGATAAACCGATTCTCCGGATGGTGGCCACCGACGGCCACCGCCTCTCCATCGCCGAGAAGGAATTCCACGGGGCCGTGGGGCCCGAGATGGCCAAGGGGGTCATCTTCCCCAAGAAGGGTATCTTCGAGCTCAAGAAGATCTGCGAGGAGGCGACCACCGAAGAACTGGCCCTCGGCTTCATGGACAACAGCGCCGTCATCAAGAAGGGGAACACCGTGGTGGTGATGCGGCTCGTGGACGGTGAGTTCCCCGACTACACCCGCGTAGTCCCCGTGGCCAACGACAAGATCGTGACCGTGGCCCGGGATCCGTTCCTCCACTCCCTGCGGCGGATGTCGATCCTCTCCAGCGAGAAGTTCAAGGGGATCCGGATGGAGATCAACGGCGAGCAGATGATCATCTCCTCCAGCAACCCTGAACTGGGGGAAGCGTCGGAGGAACTGGACGCGGCCTACAGCGGCCCTCCCCTTTCCATCCGGTTCAATGCCAAGTACCTCCTGGACGTCCTGGCGGTCCTCAACGAGAGCGAAGTGGCGCTGGTCCTCCGGGACGAGCTGTCGCCGGCCATCGTGAAACCGGCCGCGGTCGACGGTTTCACCGCGGTGATCATGCCGATGCGGCTGTAGGAAACAGTAACCGGCAGGCACGGAAGGCGAAGGCCCCTCCCCGGGAGAGGCCTTTTGCCGTTCTTTCGGCTATAGAAACACCATGTTTGTGACGAAGATCCAGATCAGTTCCTTCCGGAACATCGCCGCGGCGGAGATCCGCTTCGACCGGCGCTTCAATGTCCTCCACGGCGCCAACGGCCAGGGGAAGACCTCGGTCCTGGAGGCCATCTATCTCCTGGGGACCATGAAGTCGTTTCGCCTCGCCAAGACCCCTGATCTTGTCAGCTGGAACACCCCCCATGCGCTCCTGCGGGGATGGGCCGAGCGGGACGGGGTCGGCAGGGAGATCGCCCTCTACCTGGGGAAGGAAGGCCGCAAAGCGAGGGTCGACCAGAAGCCGGTGACCCGGCTCGCCGATTTCTTCGGCAACGTGAACGCCGTGGTCTTCTCCCCCGAGGAGATCGCCATGGCCCGCAGCGGCCCGGACCTCCGGCGCCGCTACCTGGACCGGGCCATCTTCAGCGGAGATCTGGGGTACCTGCTCCTCCACCACGAGTACCACCGGCTCCTCAAGCAGCGCAACGCCCTGCTGAAGCGGGGAAGCCGGGAAGGGCTCGATATCTGGACCGGACAGCTGGCCGAAGCGGGTACCCGGCTCATGGTAAAGCGGATGGGATACCTGGCCGAGATAGAGCCGCTGGTGCAACGGTTCTACCGGGAGATTGCCGGGGGCGAGGAAGAGGCGGGGCTTGCCTATCGTCCCCACCTCACTACCCCCGACTTGGTGAGTCGGGAGGGAACGGACGCGCTTCTGGCTCTCTTCGGGGCCCATGAGGCGGAGGAACTCCGCCGGGGAACCACCGTGGTGGGCCCCCACCGGGACGACGTGGACTTCGTCCTGAACGGCCGGGTGATCCGCACTCACGGCTCCCAGGGGCAACAGCGCAGCTTCGTCCTGGCCCTTAAGATGGCGGAGATCGAGTACCTGGAGCGGCTCAACGACGCCCCGCCGGTGCTGCTCCTGGACGACATCTCGTCGGAGCTGGATCCGCAGCGCAACGCGAATCTCATGACCTTCCTCCGGGAAAAGCGGATGCAGGTTTTCATCACCACCACCGATGTTTCAACCCTCCGCCTGGCGGGGATTGCAACCCACGCGTCCTTCCACGTTTCACGTGGAACGGTGACGCCTTTATAGAGGGAGAAGTATGGCTGACGAACTGAACAACGATTACGGAGCGGACAAGATCAAGGTCCTTGAGGGGCTCGAAGCTGTTCGCAAGCGCCCCGCCATGTACATCGGCTCAACCGCGAGCCAGGGGCTCCACCATCTGGTCTACGAGATTGTCGATAACTCCATCGACGAGGCCCTGGCCGGCTACTGCAACGAGGTGAACGTCACCATCCACCTGGACGGCTCCATTACGGTGGTGGACAACGGCCGGGGTATTCCCACCGAGATGCATCCCACTGAAGGGAAACCGGCGGCGGAGGTGGCCCTTACGGTTCTCCATGCCGGCGGTAAGTTCGATAATACGTCATACAAGGTGTCCGGCGGTCTCCACGGGGTCGGCGTATCGGTCGTTAACGCCCTGTCGAAAAAGCTTGAACTGGGAATTCGCCGTGACGGGAAGGTGTTTCAGCAGTCCTATGCCTACGGAGCACCGCTGACTCCCCTGGAAATTGTGGGGGAGACCAAGAAACGGGGAACCAGAATCACTTTCCTCCCCGACGACACCATCTTCGAGACCACGGAATTTTCCTTCGATATTCTTTCCCAGCGGCTGCGGGAGCTGGCCTTCCTGAACGCCGGGGTGCGGATCACCATCTCCGACGAGCGGGAAGAGGGTAAACACCACGACTTTCACTACGAGGGGGGAATCGTCTCCTTCGTGGAGTACCTGAACCGGAACCGAACCGTGCTCCATCCGAAACCGGTCTACTTCCGGGGTGAGAGGGCGGGGATCGACATGGAGATCGCCATCCAGTACAACGACTCCTACGACGAGAAGGTTTTCACCTTTGCCAACAACATCAACACCCACGAGGGTGGTACCCACCTGGTGGGGTTCCGGGCGGCACTCACCCGCTCCATGAACTCCTACGCCGCGGCCAACGAGCTGACGAAGAAGGAGAAGGTCTCCATCTCCGGCGAGGATCTGCGGGAGGGGCTCACGGCGGTAATCTCAGTCAAGATTCCCCAGCCCCAGTTCGAGGGGCAGACCAAGACCAAGCTTGGGAACTCCGAGGTGAAGGGGTTCGTGGAATCCCTCATGAACGAGCAGCTGGCGGTCTTCCTGGAGGAGAACCCGAAGATCGCCAAGGACATCATCGGCAAATCCATCGAAGCGGCCCGGGCCAGGGAAGCGGCCCGAAAGGCCCGGGAGCTGACCCGGCGTAAAAGTGCCCTGGACATCTCCAGCCTCCCCGGCAAGCTGGCCGACTGCCAGGAGCGGGACCCGGCCCTCTGTGAGCTCTATCTCGTCGAGGGTGACTCCGCCGGCGGCTCCGCCAAACAGGGACGGGACCGGAAGTTCCAGGCGATCCTGCCGCTCAAGGGGAAGATCCTCAACGTGGAGAAAGCCCGGTTCGACAAGATGCTCTCCTCCCAGGAGATAGGCACCCTGATCACGGCCCTGGGTACCAGCATCGGCAAGGAAGACTTCGACGTGGCGAAGCTCCGCTACCACCGGATCATCGTCATGACCGACGCCGACGTGGACGGCTCCCACATCCTGACGCTGCTTCTCACCTTCTTCTTCCGGCAGATGCCGGAGGTGGTGGAGCGGGGGCACCTCTACATCGCCCAGCCGCCGCTCTACAAGGTGAAGCGGGGCCGCAAGGAGCTCTATCTCCGCAACGAGGCGGCCATGCAGGCTTACCTCCTGGAGGAGGGGACCGAGGATATGGTCCTCTTCCTGGAGAATGGCGAGAAGACCTACACCGGCAAGCAGATCATCCCGATTCTCAAGCAGCTGGTGGAGTACCGGACCATTCTGGACAAGGTGGTGCGCAAGGGGATCAATGAGGAGCTCATCCGGGTCTTTCTGCGGCTCGGGGTCAAGGCCGGCATCGAGGACATGGAGCAGCTGGTGCCGTACCTGGCGAACATCTCCCGGGTCTACGAGGGGGGTGATTCCAGCCCCCTGGACGACGGGCGGGCCATCGTGCGGCTCGGCAACCTCCGGATTGCCCTGGACCAGCACACTCTCGACATCATCGGATCCTACGAGTACGGGCTCCTGGCCGAAAGCTTCCGGAAGGTCAGGGAGATGTTCGGCGACGGCCGGGCCGTGGTCTCCAGCGAGGGGAAGGAGCTCTTCGCCACCGCCATCGGGCTCGACCTCCTCTCCTTCTTCATGGACTCCGCCAAGAAGGGGCTCTCCATCCAGCGCTATAAAGGTCTCGGCGAGATGAACCCGGACCAGCTCTGGGAGACGACCATGGAGCCCACCAACCGGACGCTCCTCCAGGTGAAGATCGAGGACGCCATCGAGGCCGACACCATCTTTACCATCCTCATGGGAGACCAGGTGGAGCCCCGCCGGGACTTCATCGAGAAGAACGCCCTGAACGTGTCGAACCTCGACATCTGATGACCGATATTAGTAATTATCCGAGGAAACAGAATGCTTGAACAGACCCTGAACAAGACTGCCGTCAATATCGAAGACGAGATGAAACGCTCGTACATGGACTACGCCATGAGCGTCATCATCGGCCGGGCCCTCCCCGACGTGCGGGACGGCCTGAAGCCGGTGCACCGGCGTTGCCTCTACGCCATGTACGACATGGGGAACGATTACAACAAGCCCTACAAGAAGTCGGCCCGGGTGGTCGGTGACGTGATCGGTAAGTACCACCCCCACGGCGACACGGCGGCCTACGACACCATCGTCCGGATGGCCCAGGACTTCTCCCTCCGCTACCCCTTGGTGGATGGCCAGGGGAACTTCGGCTCCGTGGACGGCGACTCGCCTGCGGCCATGCGGTACACCGAAATCCGGATGGAGCAGCTGGCCCACGAGCTCCTGAACGATCTGGAGAAGGAGACTGTTGACCTGGGGTTCAACTACGACGGCTCCCTCACGGAGCCGCTGGTGCTCCCCTCCAAGTTCCCGAACCTCCTGGTGAACGGCTCTTCGGGGATCGCCGTCGGCATGGCCACCAACATCCCCCCCCATAACCTCTCGGAGGTCATCGACGGGATCATTGCCACCATCGGGAACCCGCACATAAGCTTCGAGGAGCTCCTGGCCCTGGTCCCCGGTCCCGATTTCCCCACCGGCGGGTTCATCTACGGCCGGGAGGGGATCCTCCAGGGGTACCGGACCGGCCGCGGCATCGTCCAGATGCGAGCCCGGGCCAGCATCGAAACCCACAAGAAGACCGAGCGCCAGTCCATTGTCGTCACCGAGATTCCCTACCAGGTGAACAAGGCGAACCTCATCACCAAGATCGCCGAGCTGGTGCGGGAGAAGAAGCTGGAGGGGATCAGCGACATCCGCGACGAGTCCGACCGGGACGGGATGCGGATCGTCATCGATCTCAAGAGGGACGAGAATCCCCAGGTGATCCTCAACCACCTCTACAAGCAGACCCAGATGCAGACCTCCTTCGGCATCAACATGCTCGCCATCGTGGCGGGACGGCCGAAGGTCCTGACGCTTCAGGACGCCATCGGCCACTTCATCGACCATCGCCGCGAGATCGTCACCCGGCGCACCATCTTCGATCTCAAGAAGGCCGAGGCCCGGGCCCACATATTGGAAGGCTACAAGATTGCTCTCGACTGGCTCGACGCGGTCATCGAGCTGATCCGGGGGTCAAAGACCCCGGCCGAGGCCCGGGAAGGGCTCATGTCAGGCCTCTTTTCCGACGAGGAGTGGCTCCAGAAGATGGGGCTCCCCCTGCCGGCCATCCACAGCCAGTACCAGAAACCGGTGCGCCTCACCGAGGTCCAGGCCCAGGAGATCCTCAACCTGCGGCTCCACCGCCTCACGGGTCTGGAGCGGGACAAGATCCTCCAGGAGTACGAGGACATCCTCAAGTACATCGCCCGTCTCAAGGAGATCCTCGCCTCCGAGGCGGAGATCCTCAAGATCATCGTGGGAGAGCTGCGGGAACTGAAGGAAAAGTTCGGCGACGAGCGCCGCACCGAGATCGTGGACCGGAGCGCCGAGATCTCCCTGGAGGACACCATCGTCGAGGAGGACGTGGTGGTCACCGTCTCCCACACCGGCTACATCAAGCGGACCGCCGTCTCCCAGTACCGTTCCCAGCGCCGGGGGGGGAAGGGGAAGACCGGCATGAAGACCAAGGAGGAGGATTTCGTCGAGCACCTCTTCGTCGCCTCCAGCAAGGACTTCATGCTCTTCTTCACCGACGCCGGCAAGGTCTACCAGATCAAGGTATACGAGATTCCCGAGGGGGGGCGCGCCACCCGTGGCAAGGCCATCGTCAACCTCCTGAACCTCCAAGAGAACGAGCAGATCACCGCCATCCTCTCGGTGAAGGGGTTCGACGACGAGCGAAACATTCTCATGGCGACCCGCCTCGGGGTCGTGAAGAAAAGCCCCCTGCGGGAGTACGCCAACATCCGGAGCGGCGGGATCATCGCCGTGAACCTGGACGAGGAGGACAAGCTCATTGCCGTGGCCCTCACCGACGGGCGGCAGGACGTACTCCTGGCATCCAGGAACGGCAAGTCGATCCGCTTCCACGAGGAGGACGCCCGTCCCATGGGGCGCGTGTCGCGCGGGGTGCGGGGAATGACCCTGGAGGACGACGACGTGGTGATCGGCATGGAAGTCATCAACCCGAGCGCCACCGGTTCAACCATCTTCACTGTCACCGAGAACGGCTTCGGCAAGCGGACCGAGCTGGACGAGTATCGGGTCCAGTCCCGGGGGGGCAAGGGGATCATCACCATCAAGACCACCGAGCGCAACGGCTGCGTCGTGGACATCATGCAGGTGACCGACGAGAACGACCTCATGCTCATCACCGACCAGGGGAAGATCCTCCGGATACCGGTGGCCCCCTTCTCGGTCATCGGCCGCAACACCCAGGGGGTCAGGCTCATGACCGCCGAACAGAACGAGCGGATCGTGGCCGTAGCCAAGCTGGCCGAAAAGGATGAGGGAGATGAGGGGCCCGACAGCGGCGATGACCTTCCCGAGGCGGAGGTTGTCGAGGAGTAGCCGCGACGGACAGCGGCCCGAGACCGGATGATGCGTATTTTCCGGCCGCGGGTCCCTGGTCCCCGGTTCCCGCCTATGAAAAGTAATCGCAGCATCGACACGAGCCTCCGGGAGCGCCACACGATCCTGAACCTCCTGGAGGAACTGACAAGAGAGACCGTCACCACCGACGAACTGACCAGGATCGGCACCACGCTAAGGGCGGCGGGACGCCGGGCCCTTTCTCCCCTCTTCCGGCGCCTCTGGCGGGAGAAGAACGAAGCGGTCATCTCCCGCTACACCACGCTCCTGAGCTTCTTCGAGGATGACGGGTGGCTGGAGCAGCTGATCCAGGTGGCCCTCACCCGGAAGGACTTGGAAGGACCGGCCCGGTCGGCCCTCATCCAGGCACTGGCCGGCTATGGGGTGGACGTGTCAGCCCCCCCCTTCGCCCAGGCCGTGGACGGGAGCGGAGGCTCCCTTCGGCTTGCGGTTCCCCGGCTCCTTGACCGGGGGGAGGAAGGGCTCATCGTTTTCATGGAGGAGTTCGCCGCTTACGGCCTGGAGGCCCAGAAGGCCATCGTCCGGGAGCTTTGCTTCGTGGACGACCCCCGGGTGGTGGACCTCTTCGGGGTCCTCCTGGCGTTTGACGAGCCGGATACCCACCGGGAGATCATTGAGACCCTGGGGAGGGTCAGGTTCCCCGGGGCTGCGCGTCTGCTTCGGCGTTATCTGGCCGAAGCGCACGAAGAGCACCGTTCCCTGGCCGAGCGGAGCCTGCGGAGGCTGGGGTTCCTGGGGGTCGACGCCGGCGACGGCGGGGCGGAACCGCAACTGCCGTTCCATGCCACGTGGGCGAGTCCCCCCGATGCAGCAGGACTCAGCTGCCTCCTGGTGGCACGCTGGACAGCGTCCAATCGTCTCGACGTTCTCTTCATGGAGCTCCACGAGACCGACGGGATGCGGGATGCCTGGGGATGGAGCGGCCTGACGCCGGACGAATACGGGGATATCGTGCGGGAAAACGCCGTGGAAGAGACCCTGGTGGCGGTGGACCCGGGCTACGCGGCCGATCTGATCGGGGATGCCTTGGAGCGGAGCCACGCGAGCGGCTTCTACCTCCCCCCCGAGTTCTACGTGCGGCAGCGGATCCTGTCGGGGCTCGACGTGACCCCGCGCCCCTACGTCCCCTCCTTCGGGGGGATGGAACTGGCCGGGGCAGACCGCCCTGATGTGGTGGCCGGGAGCGCCGGGCTCCTGGACGACTGGTTCTTTGACGGCTGGTTCTTCTTCGACAGCCGGACCCGGCTTCTGGCCGACGAGCTGGAGCGGTTCGGCGACGAACCCTTTGCCCGGGAGGACGAGGCGGCCGTGGACCGGTTCCTGGAGCAATGGTGCAGCCAGGAAGTGGCCCCCCGCTTGGAGCGGATCGTCCGGCGGCTCTTCCTCACGGCCGACCTCATGGTCCGCGCCGGCCGGGAGGAGCACCCGGTGGCCCAGACCGTGGCCTGCGCGGTGAGCCTCTCCCGGGGGATCATCCCCCTTCACCGGCACCCCTTCCTGCGGCGCTGGCTCCTGGAACTGATCGGCATGGTCCGGGAGGCCCGGGCCGAAGGGTACCAGTTCCCCCCCACCCCCTGGGACGACGAGGATGGGGAGTGGGATTAAGCGCAAAAGCTATTTGAAACACTGAGCAACAGAGCAACGGAGTAAAATCTGAGAAACAAACCCTGAAATTTTAATTGATTGCATTAGTAGGGAACAGGCAGGATGTTTCGAAAAAGGGTGTTTTCTCAGTTGCTCAGTTGCTCAGTTGCTCAGTGTTATTAGTTGGTTAACTGTTGAGTGCCACGACATCGTGGACAACTTTTTGTGCCATGACATCGTGGACACTCATCTGAATCACCGCAGTTTGTAATCGAATTCCTCGACCTGATTTTTATCCAGGAAGAGTTTCAGTTTCTGTTCTTTGACATCGATAGTCGCCACCACGTATTCAAGCGCTGTCTCCGGTGGAACCGAGAAGCATTCGCCGAAGATGTTCAGCTTCAGGTCACTGCGGATAAGGCGGACAGCATGATATTTTCCGACTTCTGGCTTCTTCAGGCGATGCCTGGGAGGTTCATCCTCAGTCGGGAACCTCAGTTGCACATGCGAGGTGGCCAGTGCTTTCAGCGGCGTACTCCCCTTTAGCTTGCTGTAGCGATACTTGCTGTTGTGTCGCTGCTCAAAGGTCAGTGAGCCGACTTTCAATTCCTCTTCTGAAGTCATGATGACTTTGCCGAGGAACCGTTGTTGGTACCGGTCGTTGAACTTTTCGATCATGCCGTTTCTCCATGGTTCAGCCATGGGTATGAACCATGGTTCGACATCGTTATGCAGGCAAAGACGAATCAGTGGTCCCATGCCGCGGGGATGTGTCGGGCTGCCGAAGAATGACATGGCATTGTCAACCTGGAGTCGTTCTGGGATGCCTAGTCGTTTCCAGACTTCCCACAAACCGTCAATGACCATCTGACCAGCTTTGGACCGAGATGAGTGCAACCCGCACCTGACGGTTGCTGTATCGACAACATTCAGGCTGTAGAAGCGAATTGGCCCTGTCAGATAGCATGGACCAACGAGATCAGCTTGGTGCGTCTGGTTCGGCAACGCTGACGGCAGAACTGGGTAAAGCGTCCCTTTGGCTTCGTATTTGCCGGTGCGCCGATGTGTCAGTTCATTCCTTGCAAGAATCCGATTGATGGTTCTGGTAGAAGGCAACGGCTTGACACCCAGGTCCTCCAACTCCCACAGGATGGCCTGTGCACCACAGAACAAGCCCTTGTTGTAGAGATTGAGGCGAACCATTTTGACGATTTCTTCAATCTCTGCCGTTGTACGGTTCGGCATGGATTGTGGGCATCGGGATCGCTCGTCACTCCATACAGGGTCATCTCCATTCTGGCGAGCAACCCATTTGTATAGCCAGGAACGAGACTTGCCGAGTGATGTGCAAATTGATTCCGGGGTTTCGCCGTTTCTGAACCGTTGAACGGCCAACACCCGAAGCTGCTTGTTTTTATCTTCCATGAACACCTCCGAGTTTGATGTGGTGTTCACAGAATGCCGTGGCGACTATTCGATTGTCAGAGAACTTTGTCTACGATGTGCTGGCACATTTTTCTGTCCACGATGTCGTGGCACTCAACAGTTAACAAACATGAGCGAGGGACTGTCCATGGGCGAAAAGATCGGAGTCATCGGCGCGGGGAGTTGGGGAACAACCCTGGCAAATCTTCTGGCAAAGAAGGGGCTGGATGTCACCCTCTGGGCCTATGAGCCGGAGCTGGTGGCGGAGATGCGGGCCACGCGGGTCAACACCCTCTTTCTCCCTGGCACGGAACTCGCTGCCGGCCTCGCCTTCACCAACTCTCTTGAGGAGGCGGCAGCGGGGAAAGATGTGCTGGTTCTCGTCTCCCCCTCCCAGGTCATGCGGAGCGTCCTGACGCAGCTCGCTCCCCTCCTGAAGCCCGGGGTGACGCTGGTGAACGCTTCCAAGGGGATTGAGCTCGATACCCTCATGACCATGGACCAGGTATGCGGCGCCGTCCTCCCCCCCGCAGTCGCCGGACGCTTCTGCGTCCTCTCGGGCCCAAGCTTTGCCCGGGAAGTGGCCCAGGAGATGCCGACGGCGGTGGTGGCGGCCTCCGCCGACCTCGAGGCTGCGGCCCAGGTCCAGCGCCTCTTCACCGCTCCCTATTTCCGGGTCTACACCAACAGCGACGTGGTGGGGGTCGAGATCGGCGGGGCCCTCAAGAACGTCATCGCCCTGGCCGCGGGGATCTCCGACGGCCTGGGGCTCGGCCACAACACCCGGGCCGCCCTCATCACCCGGGGGCTCGCCGAGATGAACCGCCTCGGCCGCGCCATGGGGGCGGATCCGGCCACCTTCGCCGGGCTTGCCGGCATGGGGGACCTGGTCCTCACCTGCACCGGCGACCTCTCCCGCAACCGGACCGTGGGGATGAAGCTGGGCCAGGGGATGCGCCTTGCGGAGATCCTCGGTGAGATGCGGATGGTGGCCGAGGGGGTGAAGACCGCCGAGTCGGCCTGGCGTCTTGCCAGCCAGATGGGGGTCGACATGCCCATCACCGAGAAGGTCTACCAGGTGCTCTACGAGGACAAGCCGGCACGGCAGGCGGTCCTTGAACTCATGACCCGCGACCCGAAGGCCGAGCGGGGGTAGGAACCCGAGTCCCCACACCCGTCGGAGGGTATGCCATGAACCTGCGCCTCACGATCAGGAACAAGCTTTTTCTGGCTACCCTCCTCATTCTCTTCATCTCCTACGCCATCCTTATCCAGACAACCGTCACCAGCATCAACACCTCCCTTGAAGACAACCTGGCCAAGGAACTTGCCGAGAACCTCCGCTACGCCAAAGACCAGTACTTCTCCCGGGCAGAGCACCTGAAGTACGCCCTCCTCCTCCCCGCCTCCGCGCAGACGGTGCAGGAGCGGGTCGAGAGGAGGGACAGGGTCTGGCTCCAGGAGACGGCGCGGCGCTGGAAGACCAGCCTCCCCTTCGCTGAGCCGTTCCTCTTTGTGGACCCGCAGCTGAAGGTCATCGCCGGCGATGGCGAGTCGGTGCCGGAGAATGTCCGCGAACTGGCTCCCATCGTGGAACGGGCGCTGCGGGAAAAACGGCCCGTTTCCGCAACCGAGCTGGTGAGCGACCGTTTCCTCTGCAGCGCCGGGGTCCGCGACTTCTGCTCCCGTCCTCCCTACGGAGACGGGAGCGTCATGATGATAACCGTCGTCGTCCCGGTACTGGCCGAGGGGGGGGAGGCCCTGGGCGCCATCGTGGCCGGGGAAGTCATCGACCGGGACGTGAAGCAGGCGGCCGGGACTCAGGAGATTTTCGGCAAGCAGGTGGTTGTGGCCGTCATCCGTGGCAATAGGCTTGCCCCGGCCGGCGTCAATCCTGCCTTCCCCTACCCTGCAGCCATCGCTCCCGATATCCTCGACAAGCTGGAGCGGGGGCAGTCGTTCGGAGGCGACGTCACCATCGGGGGAAAGGCCTACAAGACCGCTATCTCACCCCTCACCAACAGCCGCGGAGACTACGTGGGTTCCCTCTACGTGGCCCTCTCCCGGGACGATTTAAAGGGGATCCTCGGCGACAGCCTCAAGAATATCCTCGTATCCGCCGCCATCGGCATCGTCCTCACGTTTCTGACGGCCTTCCACGTGGCCCGCAGGTTGACCATGCCCCTGAACGCCCTTGCCGGCGGGGTGCGAAAGATCGAGAGCGGGGACTTGCGGCAACGGGTGGAGGTAACCACCGCCGACGAAGTGGGAGAGTTGGGAGAAGCCTTCAACCGCATGGCCCGAAGCCTGGAGGAGCGGGACCGGACCATCCGGGCCACGGCCCACGAACAGGCGGAGCTGAACCGCAAGCTCCAGGAGATGAATGAACACCTCGAAGAGAACGTGAGCGAACGGACAACAGCCCTGCAGATGGAGATGGGGCGTCTTGAGGCGATTCTCACCGGCATGGCTGAAGGAATTGCCGTCACCGACCGGGAGGGGAAAGTCATCCTCTTTAACCCCGCGGCCCAGCGGATCTTCGAGATGGTTCCCCCCCGGGTAATGGGGCATACCCTGGAGGAACTCTGTGCCGGCGGAGAGTTCTGTGCCCTCGCCGATTACGTCCGCACCATGAAAGAAACCGATGACTTGACCCCCCGCCGGGACGTGGAGATGTCCATGAAGGGGAAGAAACTCACGATCAGCCTTTCACCTTTCTGCGACCAGGGGGGAGCCTTGGCCGGCGTCGTCATGTCGGTGCGCGATGTGACCGGGGAAGAGGATGTGGATCGGGTGAAGACCGAGTTCATCTCCACGGTGTCCCATGAGCTCAAGACCCCCCTCACCTCCATCAAGGGTTCGCTCCAGTTCATCCACGACCGGGGGGAAGGGTTCGGCGGGATGGAGGGGGAGCTTCTCTCCGTCTGTCTCCGTAACACCGACCGGCTGATCCGGCTCGTGAACGATATCCTCGACATTGCCCGGATCGAATCGGGGCGGCTGGAGTTCGTGCCGGAGCCCCAGGATGTGCGGACCCTGGTCACCCACTCCATCGAGGAGCTGGCAGGGTACGCTCTGGAGCATGACGTCAGCGTCGAGAACCGCTGTGGCCAGGACCTCCCCCCCATCTATGGGGACCGGGACCGTCTCGTGCAGGTTCTCACCAACCTCCTCTCCAACGCGATCAAGTTTTCACCCCGGGGGGAACGGGTGGTGGTGACGGCGGAGCGGACTTCAAACTACGTGGCCATATCCGTGGGTGACCGGGGACGGGAGATCCTGTGGTCGGATCGGGGGAAACTCTTCAAGAAATTTCAGCTGCTCGACAATTCGGACCGCCGTCAGCACGGCGGGACGGGCCTTGGGCTTGCCATTTGCAAGGAAATCGTCGAACATCACCACGGCAGGATCTTCTACAACGAAGGGACCGGGGGGGGGAACGTTTTCACCTTCACGGTTCCCGTCTATGAGGAACAATCATGAATAACCTCAAAATCCTCATCGTCGATGACGAAGCGGACATCGCCCTCATTCTCAAGCTGCAACTGGAGGACGCCGGCTACCGCACCACCCGGGCCCGGGATGGCCTGGAAGCCCTGGAGATGCTGGCCCGGGAACACTATGACCTGATTCTCCTGGACATCCGCATGCCCCGCCTGGATGGCATTGAGGTGCTGGAGCGGATCCGGCAGGAGTGGCCCGAGCTGGTGGTGGTGATGATGACTGCCCACGGCAGCGAGGACATCGCCGTTGAGGCCATGAAGAAGGGGGCGGTGGACTATATCTCCAAGCCCTTCTCCTCCGATGATATGAAGAAGCGGGTGGAGCGGGCCATCGAGTACAACCGGACCCGGCTCGAAAACGAGCGGCTCCAGCGGGAGGTGGAGGAAGAGCGCCGGAAGATGGAGGCGATTCTCCAGGGGATGGCCGAAGCCCTCGTGGCCGTGGACCGCCAGGGACTGGTCATGAGCATCAACCGCACTGCCGCGGAACTTTTCGGGGTTGATGCGGCCGCGGTCCATGCCCGCCCCGTGGAGGAACTCCTCTCCGCCGCCATCCCGGCCGACCGGCTCCCCTGCCGCGTGGTGCTCGCCACGGGAGAGCCGTGCCTCGACGTGGCCTACGACCTCCGCCTGCCGGGCCGGATTGTGCCGGTCCTCTCCAGTGCCGCCCCCCTGGCGAACGCCGCCGGCGAGATGATCGGGAGCGTGGAGATCATCCGCGACATCTCGGCCCTCAAGGCCCTGGAACAGGAGCGGGAGGATTTCGTCAGCATGCTCTCCCACGACCTGAAGACCCCCATTACCGCCATCATCGGCTCCATCGACCTGGTGAAGGAGGGGCGGCTCGGTCCAGTGAATCCGGAACAGAGCATGTACCTGGACGCCGCCGTGGAGAGCTGCGCCGAGATGGTGGACATGATCGACACCCTGCTGGATGTGCACCGCTTCGAGGCGGGGCGGATGGTGACGACCCTTGTGGAAGAAGAGCTCGGGCCGCTCCTGCAGCGGACCGTTGGCAGGTTCGAGCCGGTGGCCCGCCACAGCGGGCTCGAACTTACCCTCTCTCTACCCGGCGCTCCAGTCACCTTCCTGGTGGACCGGAAGCAATTCGGGCGACTCCTGGGCAACCTCCTCTCCAACGCCCTGAAGTTCACCACTGAGGGCGGCATCGAGGTACGGGCGGAGCTGCCGGAGAACGCCGCGGCGGCCGCACAGGGGATTACCCCCGGCGCCTACCCGACCGAGAGACTCCCCCGGGAGGGACGATACCTGCTCGTTTCGGTGAGCGACACGGGGGCCGGGATTCCGGCCGATTCCCTCGTCACCATTTTCGACCGCTTCGTCCAGGCCCGCAACCGCAAGATGGGGAAGTCGAGCGGCACCGGGCTCGGGCTCGCCTTCTGCCGCAAGGTCATGGATGCCCACCACGGCTTCATCTGGGCCGAGAGCGAGCCTGACAGGGGGAGCACCTTCCGGATGCTTTTTCCGCTGGGGACCGACTGACCACTGAGCGAGGGAACTTCGCCCATGAAACTGCCGTACCACACCATGCCTTTCAGGATCGCGGCGTACTATGCCCTCTGTGCAGGGCTCTGGATCCTCCTGTCCGACCGGCTCCTCGGGGTTGCCGTTCGGGATCCCGACCTCATCACCAGCCTGGAGACGGCAAAGGGATGGCTCTTTGTGGCGGTCACCGCCCTCCTCCTCCATGTGGTGGTCCGGCGCTTCGTCGATGAGGTGATGCGCCGGGAGGAACTTCTGCGGGAGCGCAACGAAGAGCTCTGCATGGTGGAGGAGGAGCTCCGCCAGCAGCTGGACGAGTCCGAGCGGGCCCAGCAAGAACTGCGGGAGAGCGAGGAAAACTACCGGCTCCTCTTTTCGAGCAATCCGCATCCCATGTGCGTTTTCGATCTGGAGACCCTCGCCTTCCTGGAGGTGAACGGATCGGCTATCCAGCATTACGGATACAGCCGCGAAGAGTTTCTTGCCATGACCATCAAGGACATCCGTCCCCCCGAGGATGTGCCGTCGCTCATGGCTATCGTGAAGCGGGTCGACAGCGGGCCTGACCGGGTCGGCGTTTGGCGCCACCGGAAAAAGGACGGCACGATCATCTCCGTGGAGATCACCTCTCACATGATCGATTTCGCCGGAAGGCGTGCGAAGGTGATTCTGTGCAATGACGTAACGGAGCGGATCAGAGCGAAGGAGGAGATCCTGCGACTCAACGCCGAGTTGGAGCAGCGGGTGCGGCAACGGACCGCGGAACTGGAGCAGGCCAACCGGGAGATGGAGTCCTTCAGCTATTCCGTTTCCCACGACCTGCGGGCGCCGCTACGCCACATCGACGGGTTCAGTCGGGTGCTTCTGGAAGACTGCGGCGACCAGCTCAATCAGGAGGGAAAGGGATACCTTACCCGGATCTGCGCCGCTGCCAACCGGATGGGGCAGCTCATCGACGATCTCCTCCAGCTGGCCTCCGTGAGCCGCAGCGAACTGCAACGGCGCCCCGTCGATTTCAGTAACCTGGCTCGGACTATAGCCTTGGAACTGAAGCAGACAGACCCGGAGCGTGAGGTTACCTTCACCATTGCCGGGGGGGTCAGCGCTCAGGGAGATCCCGTCCTCCTGCGGGTCGTGCTGGAAAACCTCCTGGGTAACGCCTGGAAATACACGGGGAAGAATCACCGCACCGCAATCGAGTTCGGGGCAGTCGAGGGGGAGGAGGGACGGGTCTACTTCGTGCGGGATAACGGGGTCGGCTTCGACATGACCTACGTGGGCAAGCTTTTCACCCCCTTCCAGCGGCTTCACGCCATGGACGAGTTCGAGGGAACCGGCATCGGGCTGGCCACGGTGCGCCGGGTGGTGGAACGGCACGGCGGGCGGGCCTGGGCCGAAGGGACAATCGGCGCCGGCGCCACCTTTTACTTTACCCTGGGAGAATCTCACCGCCTTGCGGAGGGCGACGAAGGATAAGCGATGGACGATTTGCACCTGAGGATACTGCTGGCGGAGGACTCCGAGGAGGATGCCTTTCTGCTTCTGCGGGAGCTGGAACGGGGGGGATACACGGTGGAGTGCGAGCGGGTGCAGACCCGCTCCGCCATGAAAAAGGCCCTGGTCTCCCGGCAATGGGACATGGTCATTTCCGACTACCGGATGCCCCGGTTCTCCGCGCCCCAGGCCCTGGAAACCCTCAAGGAGAGCGGTCTCGACCTCCCCTTCATCATCGTCTCCGGCAAGATCGCCGAGGATATGCTCGTGGATGCCATGCGGGCCGGCGCCAACGACTACTTCATGAAGGGGAACCTGTCGCGGCTCATTCCTGCCATCGAGCGGGAGCTGCGGGAGGCTGCCGAGCGGCGCATCCGGCGCCGGGCCGAGCGGGCCATCCGCCAGGGGAAAATGGAGTGGGAGGCGGCTTTCGACGCCGTGTCGGACCTGGTCCTTCTCACCGACCTCTACAGCACGGTCATCCGCTGCAACAACCGGGTCATCGAGGCCTTCAACGCCACCTACAGCGACATCCTGGGGAGGAACATCACCGAGCTTTTCTACGGCAGCCCCGACGCCGGGGAGAGCATTTTCGATCAGTGCACCGATCTGAAGGCCGATAACGGCGATGTCCGCTTTCCCAAACTCACGGGATGGTACAAGGCCTCCTGCTTTCCCATGCACCCTACCGAAAACGAACACGGCTTCGTCTACGTCATCAAGGACGTCACCAAGCGGAAAAAGATGGAGGAAGAGAAGGAGCTGGCCACCCTGGAGCTTCTCCGGAGCCGCCAGGCCCTCAGGGAGAATCTGGAGGAGATGAAGCGGGCCAACATGGAGCTGGGGCGCCTGAACGCCGCCAAGAACACCGTCATCGGCATGGCCTCCCATGAACTGAAGACCCCGCTTACCTCCATCATCGGTGGGCTCCAGTTTCTCTTCCACTACAGCGGCCTGGAGATGACCCCGGAGCAGAAGGAGATGATGGAGTCGGTCTACGAGGGGGTGACCCAGCTGCGGGGGATCGTGGACGATCTCCTCTCCATCTCCCGCATCGAGACCAAGGGATTCGCCGTCACCAAGCGGATGGTGAACCTCCTCAATCTCTGCCGGGAGGTGCGCCATACCCTGCTCCTTCCCCTGTCGGAGCGGGACATCGAGCTCTCCATTGCCGAGGACACCTGCAGCATTCCGGCCGACGAGGGGTTCTGCCGGCTCGTGACCCGGAACCTCCTGGAGAACGCCATCAAGTTCACCGCCGACGGGGGACGGATCACCATCAGCGGCGAGCTCACCTCCCTGGACGACCTCCTCCCCCAGGCCGATTCGCTCCGCTGCTTCTACCGGGAGTTCCCCTCCAACATCGAGGGGCACCCTGCCTTCTATCGCCTCGACATCGCCGACACGGGAATCGGCATCCCCCCCGAGGAGCGGGTGCGGATCTTCGAGAAATTCTACGGCGTCGGCGACCTCGCCTACCACTCCTCCGGCAAGACCGGCTTCATGTCCAAGGGGTCAGGGCTCGGCCTCTCCATCGTCAAGGGGATCATGGACGCCCACGGCGGCATGGTCTGGGTGGGGCCCGGGGAAAACGGCTCGGGAAGCGTCTTCTCCCTCCTCTTCCCCATGGACAACACCTGTGTCATCCCGCCCCGCGAAGGGAGACGGTAGACACCATGGCATCGGCCCTTTCGCTTCGCGGCCTCACCAAGCGCTTCGGCTCCCTCACGGCCGTGGATTCCTTCTCCCTGGAGGTGGAGCGGGGGACCATCTTCGCGCTTCTCGGCCCCAACGGCGCCGGGAAAACCACCATCATCCGGATCCTCACTACGCTGCTGCGCCCCGACGCCGGCACGGCCCTGGTGGAGGGGTTCGACGTGCGCCAGCAGGGGAAGGAGGTGCGGCGCCTCATCGGCGTGGTCCCCCAGGAGAACAACCTGGACCGCTACCTCACCGCCCGGGAGAACCTGGTGATGCAGGCCCGGCTCCACGGCATGGGAGCCGCCGAGACGAACGGGCGGGTGGACGAGCTTCTGGAGCTGGTGGGGCTTACGGGGCGGCGCAACGACTTTCCCGACACCTTTTCCGGCGGCATGCAGCGGCGCCTCGTGGTGGCCCGGGCACTGGTCCACCGCCCCCGGGTCCTCTTTCTCGACGAGCCCACCACCGGTCTTGACCCCCAGTCCCGCCGGGCAGTCTGGGACTATGTGGACTCCCTTAAGGATTCCATGACCATCTTTCTCACCACCCACTACATGGACGAGGCCGACGCCCTCTGCGACCGGATCGTCATCATGGACCACGGCCGGGTGCTCGTGGACGGGAGCGCGGCCCGGCTCAAGGAGCGGATGGCCCACGCCCACTGCTACGAGCTCCGGTTCCGGGCCAACGCCGACCACTACGAAACGATCCTGGCGGGTTTCCCCTTTGTCCGCTCCCTCCAGCGGACCGGCGACCTCTTTCGCCTCTCCCTGGCCGGCGAGGAAAGCCTCAAGCCCCTCATGGACGCCATCGGCACCGACGACATCCGCACGATCTGTCTCCGGGAGCCGACCCTGGAGGATGTGTTCATCGAGCTGACGGGGAAAGAGGTGCGGGAATAGTGTTCAAGGGTGCCTTCTCCATCTGGAAGCGGGACATGCTGGTGCTCCGCCGCAGCCTCTTCTCTGAGCTCGTGGCGGTGGTGGCGTCCCCCCTCACCTTCTACCTGGCCTTCGGCTTCGGCCTCCGGGGGTACATCGCCGACGTGGAGGGGGTTCCCTACACCGTCTTCATGGCGCCGGGGCTCATCACCATGACCGCCGTGTCGGCCGCCTTCGACGAGAGCGCCTGGAGCATGTGGTTCCACCGCAAGGTGCAGCGCACCATCGAGGCCTACCGGGTCACCCCCATCACGGTCTACGACATCGTCATCGGCAAGATCATCTCCGGCTTCAGCCAGGGGGCCCTCAAGGGGGTGGCGGTGGCCACCGTGATCTTCCTCCTGACCGGGGTCCGGTTCGACCCGGCCCACCTGGCCGGATACCTCGCCTTCATCGTCCTCGGCTCCATGGTCTTTTCCTGCGCCGGCACCGTCTGCGGAACCCTCCTGGACAAGCCCGAGACCATCGGCAAGGTCCAGGCGGTGGTCATCATGCCCCTCATCTTCCTCTCCGGGGTCTTCTTCCCCGTCTCCTCCTATCCCGAGGCCATGCGTTCCGCCGTCATGCTCATCCCCACCACGGCCCTCTTCGAGGGGTCGCGCCGGGCGCTCCTGGCGGGTGCCTTCGACGGAGGGCTCATCGGCATCCTCGCCGTGACCGCCCTGGTCGCCTTTGCCGCCACGGTGGCCATCTTCAACCGGAAGATGGCGGAGTAGCCTCTATCTGCGCGGAGCTAAACTTCTTGTGCTGCCGGCGTTATTCATAGTAGGATTTATAAGATTGACATACGAACGGAGAACCCATGGCTGAAGAATTCATACCCAAATGGGTTGCCTGGGAAACCACCCAGAAGTGCAACCTCAAGTGCGTCCACTGCCGCTGTTCCTCTGACCTGACCTCTTCCGAGGGGGATTTCACCACCGAGGAGGGAAAGAAGCTCCTGAAGGAGATCGCTGACTTCTCCAAACCGGTGATCGTCCTCTCCGGCGGCGAGCCCCTCATGCGCAAGGACATCTTCGAGCTGGCCGAGTACGGCACCTCCCTGGGGCTGCGCATGTGCATGGCCACCAACGGCGCCCTGGTCACCGACGAGATCTGCCAGAAGATGCGCAAGGCCGACATCAAGATGGTGTCGCTTTCCCTGGACGGCAGCACCGCCGCGGTCCACGACGACTTCCGCCAGTGCCCCGGCGCCTTCGAAGGGGTAGTGCGGGCCGCGGAGATCTTCCGGCGCAACGGCCAGAAATTCCTCATCAACTCCTCCTTCACCAAGCGCAACCAGCACGACATCGCCAACACCTTCAAGCTGGCCAAGAGCCTCGGCGCCACCGCCTGGTACATGTTCATGATCGTTCCCACGGGGCGCGGCGAGGAGATCATGAACGAGCTCATCACCAAGGAGGACTACGAGGAGATTCTGGAGTGGCACTACCAGCAGGAGAAGCTGGAGGACGAGATCCTCATGCGTCCCACCTGTGCCCCCCACTACTACCGGATGGTCCCCATGCGGGCGAAAGAAGAAGGGGTCAAGTTCGAGCGCCGGTCGCTGACCTTCTCCACCGGCGGCGGCAAGGGGTGCATTGCGGCCCAGACCATCTGCCTCATCGACTGCTTCGGCAACGTGAAACCCTGCTCCTACTTCCACCGCACCGCCGGCAACGTGAAGGAGACCCCCTTCCGGGAGATCTGGGAGAATTCGGAGATCTTCAAGGATCTCAGGAACTTCAAGGCCTACAAGGGGAAGTGCGGCGAGTGCGAGTTTCTCAATGTCTGCGGCGGGTGCCGGGCCAGGGCCGATGCGGTGCATGGGGATTACATGGCGGAAGAGCCGTTCTGTAATTATGTGCCGATACGCCTTCAAAAGAAGGCGTAGGGAGGAACGTGCTCTTTACGCCATCTTGGCGCCGTCCTCGTCACCCCGTTGTGCGGCGTAGCTGGGCTACGCCTCCGCCGGGGTTCCTGCGGGTGCACCAATCTGACGTAAATATCACGTTCCTGGTGTTGAAACGCTTTAAATCTCCAAGGAGGATTTCCAATGAATAATCGTTTTCTCGACGCCTGCTGGGGCAAGCCCGTTGACCGTACCCCCGTGTGGCTCATGCGGCAGGCCGGGCGCTACCTCCCCGAATACATGGCGGTGCGCTCCAAGTGCACCTTCCTGGAGCTTTGCAAGACCCCGGAGCTGGCCGCCGAGGTGACTCTCCAGCCGGTGGATATCCTGGGGGTCGACGCGGCGATCCTCTTTTCCGACATCCTGACGCCGGTGGAGCCCATGGGGCTCAAGCTCGATTTTGTCCCCGGCCCGGTCTTCGAGACCCCGGTCCGGACCATGGCCGACGTGGAGCGGCTCCGGATCCCCAACCCCGAGGAGGATGTCCCCTACGTCCTCGACACCATCAAGATTCTCCGCAAGGAGTTGGCCGGCCGGGTGCCCCTCATCGGCTTCGGCGGCGCCCCGTTCACCCTGGCCTGCTACATGGTGGAGGGGAAGGGGTCCAAGGACTGGGCCACCATCAAGCGGATGATGTACGCCGCCCCCGAGGTCTACGCCGCCCTCATGGATAAGGTGACCATGATGGACATGGAGTACCTGAACGCCCAGATCCGGGCCGGAGCCCAAGCGATCCAGATCTTCGACACCTGGGGCGGGGTCCTCTCCCCCACCGATTACGAGAAATTTGTCCTTCCCTACACCCGGAAGCTCATCAATGGCCTGAACCGCCAGAACACTCCCGTCATCCACTTCGTCAAGGGGGCCGGCACCATGCTGGAGACGGTGCAGAAGGCCGGCGGCGACGTCATGGGGCTCGACTGGCACGTGAACCTGGGGAAAGCCCGGGACGTGCTTGGCCCGAACATGGCCGTCCAGGGGAACCTGGACCCCACGGTCCTCTACGCTCCCAAGGAGGTGATCGAGGTGGAGGTGAAGCGGGTTCTCGACGAGAACGCCGGTCGCCCGGGCCACATCTTCAACCTGGGGCACGGCATCCTCCCCACGGTGCCGCCCGAGAACGCCATCCACATGGTCGAATGCGTGCACCGGCTGTCACAGAAGTAGGAGCAGCGAAGAGATGAACCGGAAAAGGGAGCGAAGGTGGCTCCCTTTTTCTTTTCACCGTTAGGAAAGAGGCCCCCATGAATAATCGCATCACCGACCTGGAGATCCACGTTACCCACCTGTCCCGCACCGTCCACGAGCTGAACGACGTGGTCTACCGCCAGCAGCAGACCATCGATCGGCTGGAGGCGGAGCTGAAGGGGCTCCGGGAGCAGGCTCTGGCCGCGGCCCCGTCCCTGGTGCGAAAGCCGGAGGATGAGGAGCCGCCCCCCCACTACTGAGAGCCTGTCCATGATAAGCATTCCAGGCCCGCATCCTGTCTTCACGCCTTCTCGGTTCCTCTCTTCGCGACAAGGCCCCCCCGCTTCATCCCTCGCAAAAACGCATCCACCACCTGGGGATCGAACTGGCTCCCCTTCCACCGCTCAATCTCCGCCAGGGCCGTTTCCCGGGGCATCCCCCGGCGGTAGGGTCGGTCGGTGGTCATGGCGTCGAAGGAGTCGGCCACGGTGATGATCCGCGCCACCAGGGGAATCTCCTCCCCCTTGAGGCCGCTGGGGTAGCCGGTGCCGTCGTAGAATTCGTGGTGATAGAGGATGGCGTTCATGACCGAGGAAAAGAAATCGGAGGTGGAGATGATCTCCATCCCCTTGAGGGAGTGGGCCTGCATGATCTCTAATTCCTCCGGGGTGAGGGAGCTCTCCTTGCGGAGAATGGCGTCGGGAATGCCGATCTTGCCGATGTCGTGGAGAATGGCTGCCATCTCCACCCGGGAGACGGTTTCCGGCGGGAGCCCCATCTCCCGGGCGATGCCGAGGGCGTAGCGGGCCACCCGGTCGATGTGGCCCCGGGTGTAGGAGTCCCGGGCCTCCACCGCCGCCGCCAGGGTCTTGAGGGCCGACTGGTAGCCGCTGATGATCTGGTCGGTCATGGTGTTGAAGGCGGTGCCGAGGTTCTCCAGTTCGTCCCCCGTGGTGAGGGTGGCCCGGGCCGTGTAGTTGCCGGCGCTGAGGCTGCCGGCAATGCCGTGGAGGTGGGCCACCGGCGCCAGGACCATCCGGCGCAGGAGGTAGTAGAGGGTTCCCATCACCATGGCCATGATGCCGGCGCCGGCCAGGGCAAAGAGGATGCGGGCCTTGACGATCTGCCGCTCCGCATCCTGGAGCGGCAGGGCGACGCTCAGCCCCCCCCGCACCTCGCCCACCTTGTATCCCTGCTGCAGGTGACAGGTGAGGCATGACTTCTCCACCACCAGGGGGATGATCCGCTGGTAGGCGGCATGGTCGCCGTCCCGCACGATGCCGGCGATGCCGTCGCGGCTGGCGGTGAAGCCGCGCCGCTCGAACTGCCGCAGTGCCTCGGACTCGAAGGGGGTCGGCTTGTTTGCGGGGTTCAAGGGCTTGAGGCTTGAGAGGTGGAAGCGGTAGAGCCCTTTGCGTTGGGCGTATTCGGAGAGCTTACGGATGGCCAGGGCCGGGTTGTGGAAGACGTAGTCCCGTCCCTCCTTGTCGGTGATGCCGGAACCGGGCAGGTAGGGGTTCGGCTCCACCCCGGGGGCCTGGCGGATGTAGATCCCCTCATGCTCCGAGATCCAGGCCCGGGTGATGACCACCTGCTGGAGCAGCGCCGTGCTTTGGCGGTCCACGTGGTCGTAGATGGCCTTTTGGGCCTGCTCGTACATGAAGAAGAAAAGAATGCCGATCGTTACGAAGACCGTGATGCCGACGGCCACGAGAAACTTGCGGGCAAGGGCCAGCCTGATAGCCATGGAGTCCCTCTCTTTCCAGCGCTGGAGTTTCGCGTCATATCAACAAACTATACATTATCTGTGCCGGGTTTCCGGTCCGGGGCGACGAATTCCCTCTTCTTCCTCCTTGACCGGTCCGGGGTAATGGGGTATCTGGAAGGGGTGCCGAAAGGCCCAACCTTCGACCGTTCGCGAGGCGACCATGTCAGAAAAAACCGCTGTCCTCCTCCTTCAGATGGGGGGGCCCGACTCCCTGGACGCCGTGGAGCCCTTCCTCGTCAACCTCTTTTCCGACCGGGACATCATCCGGATTGGCCCCGCCTTCCTGCAGCCCTTTATCGCCCGGCTCATCGCCAAGAAGCGGGCCACGCCGGTGGAGCGGAAGTATGAGGAGATCGGCGGCAAGTCCCCCATCCGGGAGCTGACCGAGGCCCAGGCGAAGGCCCTGGAGGAGGTTCTGGGGGACGGGTACTGCTGCTTCACGGCCATGCGCTACTGGAAGCCCACCACGGTGGAGGCCCTGGCGGCCATCCGGCGGGAGGGAATCACGCGGATCATCGCCCTCTCCCTCTATCCCCACTACTCCCGGGCCACCACCGGCTCCAGCGTGAACGAGCTGAAGCGGGTCCTGGCCCAATCGGGCGCCACCTTTGACGTCACCTACGTGGATCGCTTCTTTGACCATCCCCGCTACATCGAGGCCCTGGCCGAGAAAATAAAGGAAGGGCTCGACGACTTCCACCCCCTGGCCGAGGTGCAGATCCTCTTTTCGGCCCATTCCCTTCCCCAGTCCTTTATCGACGAAGGTGACCCCTACCTCTCCCATATCGAGGAGACGGTGCGGCTCGTTATGGAGCGGTTCGAGGGGGTCACCTACCACCTGGCCTTCCAGTCCCGGGCCGGGCCGGTCAAGTGGCTGGAGCCCTCCACCGAGGAGATACTGGAGTACCTGGCGGCCCACCAGGTGAAGAACCTCCTCATGGTTCCCCTCTCCTTCGTGTCGGACCACATCGAGACCCTCCACGAGATCGACATCGAGTACGCCATGCTGGCCCACCGGCTGGGGTACGCCAAATTCCGCCGCTCCCCCTCCCTGAACACCTCTCCCCTCTTCATCGACTGCCTGGCGGACCTGGTGCGGAAGGCGGGGATGTGAGCCGGATGGAAAAGGAAACGAAAGCCTGCGCCATCTGCGGAAATGAATTCACCCCCGGAGAGGAGCGCACCCCCTACGAGGAGGCGGGGGAGTGGCTGGCGACGGAGCTCTGGAGCGATGCCGGCACCCTCTGCCCCCAATGCCTGGACAACCGGGCGAAACTCGCCATGATGTACGTTATCGACAGGTGAACGGATATGGAACAGACAACCATCGACGGAATTGCCCTCACGCTGGCCGGACCGGTCCAGCTTCCCCTGAAGTGGGTCGGCCAGGATGAACTTCTCCAGCAGCTCCTGGCCGCCTGGATGGTCATCGACGACCGGGACATACCCTTCAGTCCTCGCCTCATCGGCAAGCCGGGGGTGGGGAAGACCACCCTCGCCTACGCCGCGGCGCGGCGCCTGGGGCGCCCCGTCTACCTCTTCCAGGCCACCATGGACACCCGCCCCGAGGATCTCATCATCACCCCGGTCATCGGCCCCGACGGGAAGATCCAGTACGCCGCCTCGTCCCTCGTTTCCGCCATGGTGAAGGGAGGGGTCCTCATCCTCGACGAGGGGAACCGGATGAGCGAGAAGGCCTGGGCCTCCCTGGCGCCGCTCCTGGACGACCGGCGTTACGTGGAGTCCATCATCACGGGCCTCAGGGTCCCGGCCCACCGGGACTTCCGGATCGTGGTCACCATGAACGAGGACGCCTCCACCTTCGAGGTCCCCGAGTACATCCACTCCCGGCTCCAGCCCCAGATCTTCATCGACTTCCCCGAGGCCGACGAGGAACTCATGATCCTCAAGGAGAACCTCCCCTTCGCCCCGACCCGGATCCTCAAGTACGTGGTGGATTTCCTCCAGCGGGCCCATGCCGCCGACGAGCTCTACTCGGTCCGCGACGGCATCAACATCGCCCGCTACGCCCTCAAGATGATGGCCGCCACCGAACGGGACGCCGCCGAGCTCCTCCCCCTTGCCGTGGAGCGGGTGCTGGGGGACGAGGCGCTGCGGTATCTGGCGTAAGCCATGCCCCACCGCCTCCACCTGGAACAGTTCGGCCCGGTTCACGCCCTCCCCGTCCTCCACTACCGGATGGAGTTCGCCTGGCTCGTGCGCGAGGCGGTGCACCGGGTGAAGCCCGACTGCATCGCCCTGGAGCTGCCGCCGACCCTGGAAGCACCCTTCCGGCGCGCCGTGGCACGGCTGCCGGAGGTGTCGGTGCTCCGCTACGGCACCAAGGTGAAGAAAGGGCACGAGGAAACGGTCTACCTCCTCGTGGAGCCGGCGGACCCCCTGGTGGAGGGGGCACGGCTCGGCCGGGAACTGGGGATCCCCGTGGCACTGGTGGACGTGGATACCGATTCCTATCCCCTCCACCACGAAGCGCTTCCCGACCCCTACGCCATCCACCGGCTTGGCCTCACCCCCTACTACGAGGAGTACCGGAAGGGGTGCGCGACGCTCTCCCACGGTCCCGAGGACCGGCGGCGGGAGCAGGGGATGGCCTTCCGGCTCCAGGAGCTTTCCCGAGAGCACGGCCTCATCCTTTTCATCTGCGGGATGTTCCATCTGGAGCGGGTGAAGGAGGAATTCGGCCGCCCCCAGGCCGCGCCCCTGGAACGGGTCCGGCGCGAGAACGTGGCCCTCTTCAATCTCCACCCCGATTCCTGCCGAGAGATCCTCGGGGAGTTTCCTTTCCTCTCGGCAGTGTACGAGCTGCGCCGGGACACTTTGCCACCGGAGCCTGTAGACGGCAGTGCCACGCTGCGCAAACGGTATAGCGTATTGGAACTGATCGAGGGGGGGAAGCGGGAAATCCCCGAGGAGGAGCTCCTGCGCCACGCCGTGGAGCGGAGCGCCCGCCACACGGGGCGGGAGGGGGAGTTTCCGGACCGGCAGCGGATCATATACCATCTTTTCAAAGAGGCGGCCCGCCACTACCGGCAGGAGACCGGCGAGCCGCTCCACCTCTGGCAGAAGCGGGCCTTCTTCCGCTTTACCCGCAACTACGCCTTGACCGGCGGCATGCTCCTCCCCGATCTCTTCCAGCTCCTAGCCGCGGCCCGCGGCTGCATCGACGACAACTTCGCCTACGCCTTCTGGCGCCTGGCCACCCACTACCCCTGGCAGCGGACCGACGCCGACCTCCCTACCCTCGCCATCTCTCCCGAGGAAATCTGGGGGGGCGCCCGCCGGATCCGCTTCCGTCCCCGGCAGCAGCGGCAGAAGGGGCTGTCGCACCTGGGGTTCCTGAAGCGGAAGAAGGAGAAGCGCCCCGGCGAATGGCTGGAGGGGTTCGACAATCCCGCCATCTGCTCCTACCCGCCGGAGGACGTGGTGATCGAGGATTATGGCCGGTTCCTGAAGAAAAAGGGGGCCATGCAACTCTCCGAGGAGCTCTCCCGCACCGAGCCGTTCACGGCGTCGCTTCTGGACGGGATCGACATGCGGGAGACCCTGCGCAATCTGGCCGACGGCCGGATCTACGTGCGGGAGAACCAGCGGGCCACGGGGGGCGTCGGCGGGGTGGTGGTGATCTTTGACGAGGACCGGGACAACCGCAGGTTCCCCTACCGGATGACCTGGCTCGGGGAGCACGATCAGGAATCGGACATGGCCTTTTACGCCACCTCCCCGGCCGACAACATCGTGGGCCCCGGCATCTGCCGCTGTGAGTACGGCGGCTTCCTCCTCTCCTACCCTCCCCGGCGCATGATGGACGTCTGGCACGACCCGGACTACGCCTTTGCCCGCTCGAAAGCCGAGGTGCTCCTCCTGGCGGCCCTGGACTACTCCCCCGAGAAGCACGTGGTCTACGCGGCGCCCCGTCCCCCCCGGAGCATGTTCCGCCAGCTGGCGGCCCGCATGGGGAAGAAGATCGTCTACATCCCCCTCGGCTCCCTGTCGCCGGTGAAGCTCAAGGGGCTGCGGGTCCTCCACATCCTCCATGGCCACGACAAGCGGGAGATCGCGAAGAACTATGTCTGGTGACCCTCCTTGTCGAGGGCGGCCGGACGGGTATACTTGAAGCAATGTTAATGGCCGGAGGCACGCATGTCCTGGTTTGCCAACCTGAAGATCAGCACGAAGTTCAACATCATCCTGTCGCTCCTTCTGGTGTTCGTCTTCCTGGCGGCGGCCTTCTTCGTCTACCATCGGGAAAGGGCGCTCATCGACCGAATCGCCGTGGACAACGCCCGGAGCATTGCCCGGCAGATCATCGAGACCCGTGACTACATCTCCAGCGTGGTAAAGGGGGAGCCCAACGAGAACTACAACCTGGTTCCCCAGGTGGTGGCCACCAACGTGGCCAAGCGGCTGACCAGGGGGAGCGACTACTATGTGCGGCAGGTTTCGCTCCGGTACCGCAACCCCGACAATCGCCCCGATCCGTACGAGGAAGAGATGCTCAAGCTCTTCGCGGCAAAGAAGAGCACGGAAACCTACCGCATCGTCCGGACCGACAAGGAGCAGAGCTTTCGCTACATGCTCTCGATGGTGGCGGAGAAGAGCTGCCTCGAATGCCACGGCCGCTACGAGGATGCGCCACCCTTTGTCCGGGCCCGCTTCCCCAAGGGGCACTTCTCCTACAACTACCAGGTCGGCGAGGTGATCGGCGCCGTGTCGGTCTCGATCCCCCTGGCCGACCTCTATCGCGAGGCCGGGACCGACTTCAGACTCGATCTGGCCACCCGGGGGCTCACCTTCTGTCTCATCATTTTCGTGATGGGATTCCTTGTCCGGCGCGCCATCATTGACCCGCTCCGGCAGGTTTCCGCCTCCATCACCCATGTCGCTGCCACCGGCAGTTTCGGCGACCGGATTCCCCAGCGCTCCCGGGACGAGATCGGCGAACTCGTGGCCGCCTTCAACGGCATGATGGAGGAGTTGGACCTCAAGACCCGCCAACGGCTAGAGTCCGAGGACCGCTACCGCAATGTCCTGGAGATGGCCCAGTCGGCCATTGTCACCTTCCTGGCCGACGGCAAACTCATCATCACCAATCGTCGCGCTGAGGACCTCTTCGGGCTGCCCAAAGGTGAACTCCTCGGGGCATCGATCTACACCTTCCTGGCCGACGGCGACGGGGTGCGGGAGGGGATCTCGGCATACCTGCGCGACGGGACGGGGGGATTGGTTGGTGAGACGACTTCCCGGAAAATACGGGACATCAGGGGGAGGATAACCGAGGTTGAGATGGCCCTCTCCGTTTCACGGTCGGACCATAATCCCCTCTTTACGGCAATCCTGAGGGAGCACAACCAACACTCGGTCTACTGAAAAAGTTTCGGCACAAAAAGAGGGGGAACGCTTGATGCGCTCCCCCTCTATTGATAATCCCTCCACCATGCCGTTGGCTTGTAAGGGCCTCACAGCGAGTTCCTTACAGGTGGCAGGCTCTGTACCGCTTCAGGCAAATCCCACATGATGGGGCAGCACACCACGGTAGAAAGAACCCCCGTCTTACGTAAATGTTCCGCTGGGGCATATCAGCCTGACGCGCATGGCAGAGAGAATTCTAATATTTGTAGCTAGTTTAGCCTCCTCTCCCGGATAAATCAAGGGGCTTTTTCTCCACCGTCGTCGACCCCGAGGAATGCGTTCAGGCGCCTGATTTCCTCCATGAGCAGATCAAAGCCGTGGAAGGTCAGGGATTGGGGACCGTCGGAGAGGGCCTTGTCCGGCTCCGGATGGACTTCAATCAGGACGCCGTGGGCTCCGGCCACCAGTGCCGCCTTGGCCATGGGGGCCACGAGGCTCCGCTTTCCCGTGGCGTGGGAAGGGTCCACCATGACCGGCAGGTGGGACATCTCCCGGATGAGGGGAACCACCGCCAGGTCCAGGGTGTTGCGGGTGGCGGTCTCAAAGGTCCTGATCCCCCGCTCGCAGAGGATCACGTGGGGGTTTCCCTCGGCCAGGATGTATTCGGCGGCGGCCAGGAATTCTTCGATGGTTGCGCTCATGCCCCGCTTGAGCAGGACCGGCTTCTGGATGCGGCCAAGCTCCTTGAGGAGTTCGAAATTCTGCATGTTGCGGGCACCCACCTGGAGGAGGTCGGCGTATTCCGCCACGAGCCCCACCGTGTCGGGACTCATGACTTCGGTGACGATGGGAAGTCCTGTTGCCTCCCGGGCCTTGGCCAGGAGCTTCAGGCCCTCTTCCCGCATTCCCTGGAAGGTATGGGGGCCGGTGCGGGGCTTGAACGCCCCTCCACGGAGAAGATCCGCCCCAGCCTTCTTGACGGCCCGGGCGGTCTTCAGGATCTGCTCCTCCCCTTCCACCGCGCAGGGGCCGGCCACCACCACCGGCCGTTTCCCCTCGCCGATGGAGATGCCACAGACCTTCACGATGGTGTTGCGGGGATGGAAGTCGCGGGAGACGAGCTTGTAGGGCTTGGAGACGTGGATCACTTCCTGGACGCCGGGGAGGTCCCTGATGGTGGTGTCATCCACGTACCCTTTGTTGCCGAGGACCCCGATGGCGGTCCGCTCGCTCCCCGGAATCGGCGCCGCCGTAAGCCCCATGGTTTCCACCGCCTTCACAACTGCCTCGATCTGTTTCGGACCAGCCTTGTGGATCATGACGATCAGCACGCGCCCCTCCTTTTCCAAGATTGCAGTCGTCTCATCGGAGCAACGATACCAGAGGGGGACACGGGGGTCAACGGTGCCTTGCTTTTTCGCCGGCAATGGGTAGAATGGATTCCCCGGCCGCAATGACCGGGCCACGACGTGACGGAGCATCGGGAGGACCCATGAAGCTCAAGGAAGCGCAGATCGCCCGGCTCGCGGAGCAGGTGCTGGAACGGCTCATCACCGCGGGGCTCATAAACCTCAAGGCCGAGCGGGGGGTCGTCCTCGACCGGATTAAAAAAGCCGTTGCCTCCGATGCCAAGGGGGAAGAGGATCTGGAGCGGGAGGCCGAGCGCCTCCTGGAGCAGACCCTGCGCTCCATGGGGGGGGGCGTCGGCATCGACCGGCACAAGATGCTGAAGATGATCAAGGAGCGGCTGGCCAAGGAGAAGGGGATCGTCATCTGACCCTGGCCCGCCGGCACGGAGCACGAAACCATGAGCATTTCCGAAGACCGCATATCCCATCTGGCCCATCGGATCCAGGACCGGCTCTGGAAGGACGACCTGGCCGATTTCCCTGATGAGCGGCGCTCGCTGCAGTGCATCAAGGAGGCGATCTCCTCCTTCTTCGCGGTGACCGGCGAGGTGGATGCCGCCGTCCGGAAGAAGCTTGCCTCCTACGCCCAGGCCAAGGTGCCGGGGAGCCGGGAGTACGAGGTCCTCTACCAGAAATTCTACCAGGAAGAGATGGCGAAGCGGAAATGGTGAGCTTTTGCTGCAGATTGACGCGCGCGCTTGTCTTTACGGCGCTTCTCGCCATCGTCTTCATGGTGCTGGCCGGCTGCGGGCCAAAAACCCAGATCAGCGTCTCCCCCTCCTTCCGCCCCGCCTCCGATGTGGAAACCGCCTATGTGGTCCCCTTTGGCGGCGCCCTGGTACCCGAGGAGTTCTCCGCCACGGTCTTCAACGATTTTGTGGACCAGCTCAACGGCCGCCGGCGCGAGACCGGGATCCGCTCCTTCGCCATCCTCAAGGACGAGGTGAGTGCGGTGGATCCCGGCTGGCTCGCCCGCCAGTACTACATCTCCGGCGACATCTGGAGTTATGTGGAGGACTCGGGGTGCTGTTCCACCAATATCCGGGTCAAGGCCCGCGTTTACGTCCATGAGCCCGGGAGGAGCATCCCGTCGGTGGAGATCTTCGTTCCCATGGAGAGCTTCTTCGACCATGACCGCTCCACCATCGACCGGGAGCGGGGCCGCCTTGCCCGGGATCTTGCCCGGGACCTCTCCCAGAAGGTACTTGCCGCCATGGCGCCGCTACGTCCCCCCGTGTCTTCTTCCCCCTGAAATTTTTTTTGCAAATGACCTTGATTTTTGCCCGGGGGGTGACTATAGTTACTTCGCGTTAGCACTCAGCTGTATCGAGTGCTAATTTTTTTCGATGAAATCACGTGAGCATACTCATGAAAGAAAGGAGAAGCTGCAGATGAAACTCAGACCGTTGCAGGACCGCATCCTCGTGAAGAGAATCGAGGAGGAGCAAGTTACCGCCGGAGGGATCTTCATCCCCGACACCGCCAAGGAGAAGCCCCAGCGCGGCGAGATCGTGGCCGTCGGCAATGGCAAGAAGACCGAAGACGGCAAGGTGATCCCCATCGACCTGAAGGTGGGCGACAAGGTGCTCTTCGGCAAGTACGCCGGCACCGACATCAAGGTCGAGGGCGAAGACTTCCTGATTATGAGGGAAGACGACATCCTCGGCGTCATCGAATAGAGTGGCCGGCTTCGCCGAAGGTCCATCCGGAGCCTTTGGCCGTGCCATGAAACAGCATAGATAACAACATACGAAGACGAAGATTAAATAGGGAGGAACGAGTAACATGGCAAAGATTATCAAGTTCGATCAGGAAGGGCGCAACGCCATCCTGAAAGGTGTCAATACTCTTGCTGACGCGGTCAAGGTGACCCTCGGCCCCAAGGGACGCAACGTCATCATCGAGAAGTCGTTCGGCTCCCCGCTCATCACCAAGGACGGCGTCACCGTTGCCAAGGAAATTGAGCTGGAGGACAAGTTCGAGAACATGGGCGCCCAGCTGGTGAAGGAAGTCGCCTCCAAGACCTCCGACGTTGCCGGCGACGGCACCACCACCGCCACGGTTCTCGCCCAGGCCATCTACCGCCAGGGCTCCAAGCTGGTGGCCGCCGGCCACAACCCCATGGAGATCAAGCGCGGCATCGACAGCGCCGTTGAGACCATCGTGGCCGAGCTCCAGAAGATATCCAAGCCGATCAAGGACCACAAGGAGATCGCCCAGGTCGGCACCATCTCCGCCAACAACGACAAGACCATCGGCGGCATCATCGCCGAGGCCATGGAGAAGGTCGGCAAGGAAGGGGTCATCACCGTCGAGGAGGCCAAGGCCATGGAAACCAGCCTTGAGACCGTCGAGGGGATGCAGTTCGACCGCGGCTACCTCTCCCCCTACTTCGTAACCGATCCGGAGCGCATGGAAGCTTCCCTCGAGAACGCCAACATCCTGATCCACGACAAGAAGATCTCCAACATGAAGGACCTGCTCCCGATCCTTGAGCAGACCGCCAAGAGCGGCCGTCCGCTGCTGATCATCGCCGAGGACATCGAGGGCGAGGCTCTGGCCACCCTGGTTGTCAACAAGCTGCGCGGCGTCCTCAACATCTGCGCCGTGAAGGCTCCGGGCTTCGGCGACCGCCGCAAGGCCATGCTGGAAGACATCGCCGTTCTCACCGGCGGCAAGGTGATTTCCGAAGAGCTCGGCTTCAAGCTCGAGAACGCCACCTTCGACATGCTCGGCACTGCCAAGCGGGTCACCATCGACAAGGACAACACCACCATTATTGACGGCGACGGTTCTGAAGCCGATATCCAGGGCCGCGTGAAGCAGATTCGTGCCCAGATCGAAGAAACCAGCAGCGACTATGACCGCGAGAAGCTCCAGGAGCGCCTGGCCAAGCTCGTGGGCGGCGTTGCCGTCATCAAGGTCGGTGCCGCCACCGAAACCGAGATGAAAGAGAAGAAGGCACGGGTCGAGGACGCCCTCCACGCCACCCGCGCAGCCGTTGACGAAGGGATCGTCCCCGGCGGCGGCGTTGCCTATATCCGTTCCCTCGGCGCCCTTGAAGGTATCAGCCTCCCGGCAGAGCAGCAGTTTGGCGTTACCCTCATCAAGCGCGCCCTTGAGGAGCCGATTCGCCAGATCGCCCAGAACGCCGGCGTTGACGGCTCCATCGTCGTCGATAAGGTGAAGAACGGCAAAGACGCCTTTGGCTTCAACGCTGCCGATGACGAGTACGTGGACATGATCGCGGCCGGCATCATCGACCCGACCAAGGTTTCCCGTTCGGCCCTGCAGAATGCCGCTTCCGTGGCCGGCCTCATGCTGACCACCGAGGCCATGATTGCCGACAAGCCGAAGGAAGAGGCTGCCATGCCGGCAATGCCCGGCGGCATGGGCGGAATGGGTGGCATGGGCGGCATGATGTAAATCATTCCGGCTCATTCCGGTTGAACATGAAAAGGGGAAGGACTTCGGTCTTTCCCCTTTTTCTGTTTCCGGCCTTTTGCCATCCCGTTTCTATAGAGTGGTTAAAACATAACGCTCTGGAATGGCAGCATATATCATCGAGAAAAAAATGCTGTGCCGGCCTTGGCTGCCCGAAAAAATGTGTATACTTAATTGGCGCCAAGGGTTGCCCCGCGACCCGCACTTTTCGGGCTGGTGAAGACGCTCTTCGCCTGCCCGCGTTCCGAGGGGGGAGAAAACGATGAACGGTACCGGCACCGTGACGCTTCGCGATCACATCGCTGCGGTCAAGGAGGGGAAACTCCGCTTCGAGAATGCCTTCCAGGGGGTGACTCGGATGATCCTGGAGCAGGGGGTCGACAAGGTTGTGGTCAACGGCCGCACCACCTACGATTTCCGGATCTTCCGCACCGGCCGCAAGCACCCCGTCGGCATGTACGACGAGATAAACAGCTTCGTCTCCTTCGTGAAGGACGCGGCCGAGGGGGGCTCCTCCAAGGAGATGGCTTTCGTCCTGGTGGGAGAGCCGGGCAACGGCAAGACCTTCTTCGTGGAGTATGTCTGCGGCCGCTACCGGGAGTTCCTGTCGAAGCCCGAGAACCGGCGACATTCCTTCCGTTACACGGGGATGGCGCAGCTGGGGAGCTACGGGAAGATCGACATTATCGAGTCCCAGACCTACGAGGATCCCATGGTGCTCGCCATGAACCTCTTCGAGTCACGGGACGAGGCCACGGAGTTCCTGGCCCGGGAGTTCGGCTTCACCGACAAGGAGCTGCAGCGCCTGGCCGACAACTACCGTCCCCTGGGGGCCTGCTCCAGCTACATCCTCAACGACATTCGCACCTTCACCGGCGGCAACATCGAAGAGATGCTGAAGTTCATCGAGGTGATTCCGGTCCCCCTAACCGAGACCCTCGGAACCGTCACCGGCAAATACGCGGCCAAGGACAAGATCACCTCCAGCGCCGTGGACCTTCTGGGTGAGGAGTCGATCCAGCGGCTTCTCCACATCACCGACATCAACAACCCCTACCGCTTCGATCTCCGCCGCGGCGCCCTGGCTCGGGTGGCCGGCGGCGGCATCCACTTCTCCGACGAGATCTACAAGAACAAGAAGGATCTGGTGCAGGTCTACCTGGGGGTCATCCAGAACCGGGTCATCGAGATCGACGGCTACCGCTGGCCCATCGACACCCTCATCATCGCCACCAGCAACAACGCCGAGTTCAACCGGTACCTCTCCGAGAAGGAAGAGGCTCCCATTATCGACCGCTGCCGCATCTGCTACGTCTCCCACAACACCAACTACCGGATGCAGGAGCAGCTCACCACCTACGCCATCGGCGGCGAGACCAAGACCACCCTGAACCGGGAGGAGCTCCACCAGGACCCGAACCTGAACTACGCCGCCTGCGTGGGGGTGGTGCTCACGCGGCTTCCCCGCTCCGAGAAGCTCACCCCCATCGAGGCCATGAAGTTGGCCGCCGGCGAGATCGCCGGGGAGAAGAGCCTCAAGACCCTGGCCGAGGTGGTGGACATCCTCAGCCAGGAGCAGGACGTCACCAAGCGCTTTGGCCAGAAGGGGCTCGGCCAGCGGAACCTGGGGCGGGCCGTGCAACTCCTCGTGGAGAGCTCGGAAACCAACGAGGGGCGCTGCATGGTGGCCTACGACGTGTTCAAGTCCCTGGAGCGGATCGTTCTCGATTATGTCCCCGACCAGAACGACCGGGCCAAGTATCTGGAGGACCTGAAGATAGCCAAGGGGCTCTACCGCGAGCGGATCATGACTGAGATGTTCAACGCCTACATGGACGAGCCTTACGCCGTCAAGAAGGACGTCATGAACTACGTGAACATGATCATCGGCATCGACGCGGAGAGTCTCGGCCCCGACCGGATGTGGAAGTACAAGGATCCCCAGACCGGCGAGCTGAAGGCCCTGAAGATCGATGAGCGCTACGTGAAGAACGTGGAGGACCGGCTTGGCCTCAAGACCGACGAGCAGCGGGAGAGCTTCCGCACCTCCATTCGCAAGATCTACGGCCAGAAGATATCGGTGGATTCCACCTACGACTTCATGGACAACCTGGAGTTGGTGAAGGCGGTGACCGATGTGCGGCTCAAGAGCGACATCGCCGGTGCCGGGAGCCTCATCGGCGCCCTGGCCAACCGGACCAACGAGGAGAACCAGAAGCTCTACGACCGGATGGTTGACACCATGCTGAAGAAGCTGGGCTACTGCCGGACCTGCGCCCAGAAGACCATAGAGTACTTCTGCACGCAGGAAGACGAGATCTAGATAGAAACGCGGCTTTTCCGCAATCTCTGCGTTGATCTTCATAATTGCTTGTGCGGCGTAGCGCTGCTACGCCTCCGCGCAATCATTCGATCGCCTTGACCTTGCGAACAATCCACGTTTCTATACGGTCTGAAACCAACATGAAAAACGAAGACTCCAAAATCTTTAAAATATGGGACATCTCCTCCCTTGCCCCCGGGCCTGAAGGGTCCTACACCACCCGGATTCGCTCCCTGGATGAACTTCTGGAGCGGGACCGGCTCCGGGAAGAGGACGGCTTTCCGCGCAAGATCCGGATCGGCAAGCTCATCAAGCCGGGTAAGGGGAAACAGGAGAAGTTCGTGGTGGTTCCCACCACGGTGGAAGAGAAGTTCATGCACGACCGGGCCCCCACTCCTCCCGAAGAGGAGGAACCCATGGGGGGGACCGGCGACGAGGCGGAAGGGGATATCCTTGGCGAGCAGCCGGTCCGCCCCGAGCAGGGGGCGGGAAGCGGCACCGCGGGGCACGGTGGCGGCGAGGGGCATGAACTGGAGTCATCGGCCTACGACCTGGGGCGGATTCTGACGGAGCGGTTCAATCTGCCGAACCTGAAGGAAAAGGGGAAGAAGAGCTCCCTCTCCCACTACACCTACGACCTCACCGACCGCAACCGGGGCTTCGGCCAGATCCTCGAAAAGAAGCAGACCCTCAAGCGGGTCATCGAGACCAACATCGCCCTGGGGAACATCGATGATGTGACCAACATCGACACGACCCGCCTCCTCATCGACCCCCGGGACCGAATCTTCCGGATCCTCTCCCGGGAACTGGAGTACGAGTCCCAGGCCCTCGTCTTCTTCGTCCGCGACTATTCCGGATCCATGGAGGGGAAGGCGTCGGAGGTGATCTGCTCCCAGCACGTGCTCATCTACAGCTGGCTCCTCTACCAGTTCGCCAGGCAGGTGGAGACCCGCTTCGTCCTCCATGACAACGACGCCCGGGAGGTCCCCGACTTCTACACCTACTACAACCTCCGGGTTGCCGGGGGAACGAGGGTGGCGGCGGCCTACAAGATGGTGAACGACATCGTGGAGCAGGAGAGCCTTGCCAAGGATTACAACATCTACGTCTTCCACGGCACCGACGGCGACGACTGGGACACCAACGGCGAGGAGACCATTCCCGAACTGCGGCGGATGCTCACCTACACCAACCGGGTGGGGATCACCATCGCCGAGCATAACGCCTACGGCTCCCGCGGGGCCACCGAGGTGGAGCGGTACCTGAAGGGGTCGGGGCTCCTGGATGAAAAGCCGGAGTTTTTGCGCATGGATGTGATGGGAGAGGATGCCGACGAGACGCGGATTATCGATGGGATAAAACGTTTGATTTCTTAGGTGTCATAGGGTAGGGGCGCTGCTTGCCGCGCCCGTCACCGGATGCAAGGGCGCAGCAAGCGGCGCCCCTCCATAGACCTGAATATGGAACTCATCGATCAACATACCAAGAGCATCATGGAAGGGTGCAAGGAGCGCGCTCGCGACGCCGGCTTGCGCTTCTCCGACGAGACCCTGGAGTACATCGTCACCAACCGGGACATGCTGGAGCTTCACCCGAAGGTGATGATCCCGACCCTCTACGACTACTGGGTCCATGACGTGGAACTGCTCAGGGAAAAGGGAAAGTACGAACTCTACCCCAGCAACCCCTACGAGACGGTCATCAACACCCGCCCTCCCATCTCCTTTTACAACGACAACAATCCCGACTGGCTGAACGTGATGATCTTCTACCACGTCCTGGCCCACATCGACTTCTTCCAGAACAACCTCTACTTCCGCCATACCTGGGAATACGACCTGACCGGGAAGGCCCTGGCCGACAAGCGGCTCATCGCGCGGTTGCGCTCCGAGCACGGCCGGTGGGTCGACTACGTCATCGAGTTCGCCCGCGCCATTGACAATCTGGTGGGGTACTTTGACGGGCTCTCCCACCTCTTCCGGCAGGACCGCCCCCCCTTTTCCAAGCGGCTTGACTACTACTTCGACGTCTTCCTCCAGGAGGTCAAGGGGGTGAAGACCGCCGAGTACGTGAAGGAGATCGAGCGCTACAACCGCTGCAGGCGGGAAGTGGGTGAGCTGTGCGAGGAGAGCTTCTTTGCCGACGTGGTGGCGAAGAATCCGGAGTTCGAGGCGTTCTATCTCAAGGGAACCCGGGAGAAGAAGGAGGAGCGGCTCGATCTTCTCCAGTTCCTCATGGAGCATTCGGAGTTCCTGAACCAGGACGAAAACCTGTGGATGAAGTCGGTGCTGGAGGTGATCCGCTCCACATCGGTCTACTTCCAGCCCCAGATCCGGACCAAGATCATGAACGAGGGGTGGGCCAGCTACTGGCACGAGACCCTCTTTCTCACCGACGACCGGATCAAGGGGCACGAGGTGGACTTCGCACGGGTCCACTCGGGGGTCACCTGCCTCCACCGGGTGGGGCTCAATCCCTATGCCATCGGAATGCGGCTCTTCCAGCAGATCGAGGAGGGGGGCGATCAGGGGCGGCTCTCCCTGGAGTACCAGCGGCTTGCCGACAGCCATGCCCGGAAGGAGTTCGACCGGGCCACCGGCACGGGGCGCGACGTTATCTTCGCGGTGCGGGAAAACCTCTGCGACTTCACCTTCATCAACACCTACGTGGACCAGGACTTCGTCAACCGCCACAACCTCTTCGTGGTGGGGAAGCGCCTGAATGCGGAGCGGACGGCGTGGCAGTACTACGTCAAGAGCCGTAAGGCCGAGGAATACCGGGGCATGCTCCTGGAATCCCTCTACCATCCACCCCGCATTGAGGTGGACCGGGCAAAAGGGGGGGGGAAGACCCTCTACCTCAACCATCTCTTCGAGGGGAAACCGCTGATCCCGGACTTTATCGCCAACACCATGCTGGGGATAGAATTCCTCTGGGGGGGACCGGTGAAGCTGGAGACCAGCGAAGTGGCGTCGGCTCCTCCCCGGGAAGCGGGCGCGCCCCGCGGCGAAGGGGAAGCGCCGAAGATCCACTGGCGTCGGCACGTCTACACCATGGAAAACCGGACACTTTCCAAGACTCTCGTGTGAGCGGAACAGACCCATGGACACCATAAGCAGGGCATTACATCACATGGACCGGAGCGCGAACGAATGGGAGCACCTAGCCCCCATTCCCTTCGAGGAGTTCCTGAAGATTCTCGTGGCCAATCCCACGCGGGTCATCCGCAACGTTTTCCAGGTCTTCCATGACATGGTCATGAGCCACATCGACATCGGCGCCGACGAGTATCCCGACGACCCCGAATCGATCCATTTCATCCCCTATGACTGCCGTCGCCTCTTCGTGGAGGGGACCGACCATCCCTTCTTCGCCGACCGCCTCTTCGCCAACCGGTTCGTGGGGCTTGTGGAGGCCCTGAAACGGGGTTCCCTCCAGAACAAGATCTATGTTTTCGAGGGGCCGCCAGGAAGCGGCAAGAGCACCTTCCTCAACAACCTGCTCCTGAAGTTCGAGAACTACGTCAATACCGACGCGGGAATACGCTACGAGGCGGTCTGGCGTTTGGACCGCCAGGCATTCGGGGGGTTCACCCGGCACGAGACAGCAGTTTTTCTCGACAAGCTTTCCAAGCTCCTGGAGGAGCACGACTTCAGTCAGGATGAGCTCCTGGCGGCGGAGCACGCCCTCCATCCGGGGGATGACTACGTGGAGATCCCCTGCCCCTCCCACGACAATCCCCTCCTCGTGATCCCGAAGCAGCTCAGGCGCCAGTTCTTCGACGACCTGTTCAAGAACGACGAGATGAAGTGGCGTCTCTTCACCGAGAAGGAGTACGAGTGGCTCTTCCGCGACACCCCCTGCACCATCTGCAGCTCCCTCTACCAGGCGCTCCTGGCCCGGCTGAAAAGCCCGGCGGCGGTCCTCGGCATGCTCCACGCCCGCCCCTACCGTTTCAACCGGCGCCTCGGCGAGGGGGTCAGCGTCTTCAACCCCGGCGACAAGCCGATGCGCAACAGCGTCTTCACCAACGAGATGCTCCAGAGCCGGATCAACGCCATTCTCAAGGACAGCAACCTGGTGAAGTACCTCTTCTCCGAGTATGCCAAGACCAACAACGGCATTTACTCCCTCATGGACATCAAAGGGCACAACACCGACCGGCTCATCGAGCTCCACAACATCGTGAGTGAAGGGGTACACAAGGTGGACGACCTGGAGGAGAACGTCGACTCCCTGTTCCTGGCCCTCATGAACCCCGAGGACAAGAGCAACATCGAGGGGTATCAGTCGTTCCTGGACCGGATCGAGTACATCAAGATACCCTACGTGCTGGACCTCAACACCGAGGTGGAGATCTACCGTAACACCTTCGGCAAGCACATCGACCACAGCTTCCTGCCCCGGGTCCTCCACAACTTCGCCCGGATCATCATCGCGTCGCGCATGGACGAACGCTCCTTCGCCATGCACGAGTGGATCCCCGAGCCCCACCGCTACAGCACCTTCTGCGATTTCAACCTCCAGCTTCTCAAGATGGAGATCTATACCGGGTTCATCCCCCCCTGGCTTTCGGAGGAGGACCGCAAGCGCCTCACTGCCAAGCGGCGGCGCCAGATCATCTCCGAGGGGGAGAACGAGGGGCACAGGGGCTTTTCGGGGCGCGACGCCCTGAAGATCTTCGGCGAGTTCTATTCCACCTTTGCCCGCAAGGACAAGCTGATCACCATGACCATCCTCATCGCCTTCTTCACCAAGGTCCACCCGGAGCTGGGGAAGCAGCTCCCCAACGGCTTCCTCGACGCCCTCAGGGGACTCTACAATTTCACCATTCTCCAGGAGGTGAAGGAATCTCTCTACTACTACAACGAGGAGCAGATCTCCCGGGACGTTCAGAACTACCTCTTTGCCATCAACTTCGAGCCCGAGGTGGACGAAACCTGTACCTGGACCAGGGACAAGCTCCACATCAGCGAGTCATTCTTCGAGGGGATCGAGAGCCGTCTTCTGGGGGCCAATGGCCGCGACCGGGCGCAGCGTCTCGCGTTCAGGAAAGAGATCCAGCGGGAGTACGCCGCCCACACCCTGGCCCAGGAGATCCTCTTCGAGGGGAAGGGAATCACCGCTACCCGTCTCTACCGGACTTTGTTCGACAAATATGTCTTCAACCTGAAGGAGAAGGCCCTGGACCCCTTCCTGGAGAACGTCAACTTCCGCCGCGCCATCAAGGATTTCGGGAAAGAGGAGTTCAAGACCTACGACAAGCGGATCCGCGACGACGTCACCTTCCTCGTCAACAACCTCTGCAGCAAGTTCCGCTACACCAAGAACGGCGCCAAGGAGGTCTGCATCTACGCCATCGACAACGACCTGGCCAAGGCGTACGGCAGCACCTGATGAACGGCTAGCCCCTTCTTCAGCCGAAGGGGATCAACTCGATGATGGTAACCTCGGGGGGGGCCAGGAAACGGAGCGGCGGACCCCAGGTGCCGCTGCCGCGGCTCACGGAGAGGGCTGACCCGTTCGCCAGCCGATAAAAGCCGTCCATGTAGGGATAGGAGAGACGGACCAGGAGCCCGAAGGGGAAGAGTTGGCCGCCGTGGACGTGGCCCGAGAGCTGGAGGTCGAAGCGTCCAACGGTCTCCCCGTCGATCCGGGGGCGATGCTTGAGAAGGATGGTGAAACGGTCGGCGGGAAGTCCCGCCAGGGCGTTCCGTTCGGCATGGGGCGGCGAAGGGGTTGCGGGGTCGTCGACCCCGGCGATGTTTACCACTCCCCCGGCGGTCACCCCCTCCCCCCGCAGGACCGTAAATCCTCCCCTGCGAGTGAAACCGATGGCCTGGTCGAGACCGACGTAAACCTCGTGGTTGCCGGTTACCGCGAACTTTCCGTACCGGGGCGAGAGCTCCGCCAGGGGTTTCTCCAGAGCCGACAGGTCGTTGATCTGGCCGTCCACCAGATCCCCCGTCGAGACGACGATGTCGGGCCTGGCCTCCCTGACTCTGGCCAGGATATTCTCAAGCCGTTCCTTCCGTACAATCAGACCCAGATGGACATCGGAAATTTGCGCTATCGTCAGCTTCGGGATCGTGGCGGGAAGTTTCGTGGTGGGGATAACGATCCGCCGGGACCTGATGTGTCGTGCCTCCATGTAGCTCGACAGGCATGCCAATACTGCGTAGGCTGCGGCGATGCCGAAGGCGGCCCTTCTTCCGATGATCAGGAGGGACGGGTCGCGCTGCAGGAGCGTTCCTCCCCCCTTGAGAACGAGGTGAAAGAGATCCATGGCAAGAGATGCGGAAAAGAAGAAAAAGAGGAGGCCCATCCAGAGATAGCCGGTCCAGGCCAGGAAGCAGGCTGTGAATTCCCACCCCTGCCGCTCGGTGATACGGACGAGGACCGGCGCGATGGCCATGAGCGCCAGGAAAAAAGCGAGGAGGGTGCCTATGGATGGGCCGAAGCCGAAGGCCCCCCGCGCCTTGACGAAGAAATAGGCGTGAGTGCCGCCGTAGACCAGGAAAAAGACGAGCAGAAAGAGGTTCACGACGGTTGTTACTCCCTGGTGGCAAGGAAATGGGGCACAGACGTTCCTCCGACGCGCATCCTAAGGCTCCGGATTGTCGCAGGACGGGCACGACTGCTCGCCACTTTCCGGATCAATTTCCAACTCCGCGCCGCACACCTCGCATATCCCCTCGGTCTTCTCTCCCGTTGCCCACGTGCGGTAGGTCTCCCCGAATCGCTTTGAACCTTCCATGTGTGTACCCTCCGTTTCGTTACGCAGAAGATAAGGTACCTGTTCATGCCCCGCAAACCTGATAATTGTATCACGGAGCGGCAGCGTGGCTACGGCGCCATTCGACGCTCTGCGGGCAGGGTCGGTTTTCCTCTCAAGAAAGAGGCGGGGGATGCCGATAAGAGCTGTGAGTCCAAAAGGTTAGGGACCAGGCACAGGAGGGTAGCCCATGAATGTCGACAACCGGATTGCCAGGGCCGAAGAGTTGCTGGCCACGATTCCCGAACTTCCAACCGTCCCGACGGTTATTGTCAGCATTGTACAAAAACTTCACGACCCCGAGGTGGATATTCAGGAAATTCTCGACCTTCTCCTCATGGACCAGGTGCTGACGATCAGGCTCCTGCGGCTGGCCAATTCTCCCTATTACAGCACCATGAAAAACATCGTCTCCCTGAAAGAGGCGATCCTATACCTGGGGCTGGATCACATCAAAGAGGTCATCTACACCTGCTCGATCGTCGACCTGTTCAGGGAAGGAAAGGGGGTCATCGATCGGGCAACACTCTGGTCCCACGCCCTTGGCGTCGCCCTGGTCTCCAAGAGGATCGCCAAAAAGGTCGGCTACGCCGAACCGGATAATGCGTATATTGCCGGGTTGCTCCACGACATCGGCGAGGTATTCCTCAACTACTATCTCGAACCGATGTTTGCCCAGATCGCCCAGAAGGCCAAGGCAGAGGGGCATTCCTTCCACGGGGTCGAGTCCCTGTTGCTCGGCACCACCCACAACGAAGTGGGTCACGTCATCGGCAGACGGTGGAATGTTCCGAAATTCGTGACTGATGCCATGCTCTACCATCATGAGCCGACCCACGCTCCCCAGGATGATGCCGGCCTCGTTTCCATCATCGCCGTCGCTGACCAGTTCTGCCGCTGGCGGAGCATCGACTACGGCGGGTATGAGGTGAGCGAGGGGGGCGAGACCGAATACGCGGCGTGGTGCCGCATGGCCGGGCACTTTCCCGGCATCGATGCAGACGCCATTGAGACGATCCTCCGTGACCTGGACAACGCCATTGAAGACATCAGGCTCCAGGTGGAATCGATCTTCCTGTTCATCTGAGAGCCCTTGTTGCGGCGGACGCCAGTGATGGGCATCACCTCACGATGGGGCATTCATGTCGCCCCTGGGGCGTCGGAACCTGCCGATCAGTAGATGCACGATTTTGCGGGCGAGGAAGGCAAAGACAAGGAGAAATACCACGACCCCTCCCAGCATCAGAAGGGGGTGTGTCAGGGCGATCAGGGAGCCGCCCACGGCGAAGAGGTCCTCCACCAGGCTTGCCCCGATGTTGCTGATGGGCTCCGGGCTCTGGTTGAGGATCACACGGGTGCCCGCCTTTGCCGAATGGGCGGTGAAGCCGATGCCGCCACAGGCGAGGACGATCGCCACCTGAATCCACGGATCATAGTTGCCGATAACGGTGTAGCCGAGCACCGCGGCCCCGATTGGGCGGATAAAGGTGTGGATCCCGTCCCAGACCGTATCGACGAGGGGAATCTTGTCCGCCAGGAATTCGACAACGAAACATGCCGCCGCAATGGCAAGCACCCGCCAGTCGGCAAGGACCGAAAGCCCTGCCAGGCCTTGTGGAAGATGGAAGGAGCCGAATCGCAGGGCAAGGCCAATGGCAAGGATTGTCGTGTAGAGCCTCAGCCCCGAAAAGAGTGCGATGCCGGTGGCCGTCCCCAGCAGTGCTAGTATATCCATGGTGAATCATCCCAGTCCGAACGTCGGTTGTATGCTCCTCTTCGCCAAGACCTGACCCTCGGGTTTCATTCGACCACTTCGAGCACGCCTTCCATCCCCTTTTCCCGGTGGCTCTTGAAGAAGAGAAGTTTCTTGTCGCAGTACATACTGTACCTGCCGGTCTTGACCGGGGTGAATTTCACGATTTTCGGCTCCTCACCCAGGCTGACATCAAAAACGATCCCGGCCTCCGGCGAGTTCATGGCGATATTGTGGGGAACCATCCCCGCTTCTTTTCGTACCTTCAACTCCACCGGCACGTTCACCTTGACAACGATATGGCCCGGTTTGAAGAAGTAGCTCCCCCCAACGATTTCCACATGCTGGATCCCGTCGCTGCCGATGGTGGCAAAGTAAGGTTTTTCCTCCTCTTGGGCTGCGACAGCCGCAAGGCTGCCTGCCGCCAGCATCATCACGATGGCGATAGTTGTTTTCATTGAAGGACTCCTCTGTCGCGGTTTGTAAGGTAATTCTAAGGCGCGAGGCGTGCTTGTCAATGGAAGGGAAAGGCGTGGAAGTATTACATCTCCACCCGCGTCACGACACCCTGGAGGCGGCTGGCCGGCAGCTTGTGGAACTGGACGAAATTTGGGGTGAGCTTTTTGAAGACCGAGAAGACCCGCCAGAGGGGGTTGCGGGTGGAGATGTCCTCGACCCCGTAGAAGATGACCTTCTCCTGGATGCCGTTCGCCTTGAGGAGCGCCTCAATGTCCACCACCTCCATGTATCCGGCCTCGATCCGGAAGGCGTCAAGCCCCGGCCCGATCCCCTTGATCAGCTCGGTCTCGACCCCCAGGGGCTCGTCGGTGATGACGAGGGAGATGAAGACGTTGCGCTCGTAGATGATGTTGCTCCGGATGATGCAGTGGACCACGTAGGGGGGGACCACGTCGGTATCGCGGGTGAAGAAGAGTCCGGTCCCCCGGATGGGCCCCTTGGCATAAATCTGCTCGTAGGAGATGAGGAAAGTCTCTAGGTCGAGGGGTTTCAGGGCGTGGTAGAGGGAGCGCTGTCCCCGGGTCCAGATGATGATGGTGACAAAGGGGATCGACGCCAGGATCAGGGACCAGTAGGCTCCGTGGGGGATCTTGGAGAAAGTGGAGAGGAGGTACGCGGCGTCGATGAGGGTGATCACCAGGGCCACCAGGGCCCGCCACTTCTTGGTGGTGTGGGCGAAGACGATGATCATCATGATGCCGGTGATGGTCATGGAGCCGGTGACCGCCATGCCGTAGGCGGCGGCCAGGTTCTCGGACTTGCGGAAAAGGAGCATCACGAGGATGACCGCCACCATGAGGGACCAGTTGACGGCCCCCAGGTATATCTGGGATTTGATCTCCCGGGAGGTGTAGTCGACCCGCATGAGCGGCAGGAGCCGTGTGGTGATCCCCTGGTAGACGATGGAGAAGACCCCGCTGATGATGGACTGGGAGGCGATGATGGTGGCCATGATGGTGAGAATGAGGAACGGGATGTAGAGGGTCGGCATCTGATCCCGGACCATGCCGAAGAGGAGGTTTTTCGCCTCCGGGTGGGTAATGGCGAAGACCCCCTGCCCCAGGTAGTTGAGGTAGAGGGCCATGAAGACAAAGTACCACGACTTGACGATGGGGCGGCGCCCCAGGTGTCCCATGTCGGCGTAAAGGGCCTCGCCCCCCGTGGAGCAGAGGATCACCTCGGAGAGAACGAAGTAGCCGGCCAGACCGTTCTCCCGGAAGAAGGTGAAGGCGTGCCACGGGTTGATCGCCTCCACAATCTCGGGCATGGAGAGGGCGGAAACGACGCCGGTGACGGCGAGGGTGCTGAACCAGACCGCCATGATGGGGCCGAAGGCGCCGGCCACCCGGTCGGTCCCCTTGAACTGGACTGAGAAGAGGCCGATGGCGATGGCGGCGGCGATGGCGACAAGGGTCCCGGTGGAGAGCCCTTCGAGGCCGGGGATCAGGAGGAGCCCCTCCACGGCGGAGAGGATACTGATGGCGGGGGTGATAACCCCGTCACCCAGCAGGAGCGATACCCCCACGAAGGAGAGGAAGCCGGCAAAGGCCACGAGACGCCCCGTCTTCACCAGCTTCATGATGATCTCCCGCAGGACGATCTCCCCCCCCTGCCCCTTGCGTCCCAGGCTCATGGCGAGCCAGGCGTACTCCATGGTCACCAGGATCGTCATAGTCCAGAAGACCAGCGACAGGATGCCGAAGACGTTCTCCCTCGTCGGCTGGGTCAGGGTGAAGATGACGGTAAGGGTATAAATGGGGCTCGTGCCGATGTCGCCGAAGACGAGGCCGAGCGCCTTGACGATTCCACCCAGTGAGGCGTCTCCCTTATGCTGGTCCATGGCCCGTCCCCTCCTCGGATTACATCTCCACCCGCGTCACAACACCCTGCAGCTTGCTGACCGGCAGCTTGTTGAACTGGACGAAGTTGGCGGTCTGCCGCTTGATGGTTGAGAAAACGCGCCAGAAAGGGTTGTTGGTGGCGATGTCCTCGATGCCGTAGAAGATGACCTTCTCCTCGATTCCCTTCTTCTTGAGGAGCCGCTCGATGTCAACCAGCTCCATGTAGCCGGCGAGGATCTCGAAACTGTCGAGCCCCGGCCCGATCCCCTTCGTGAGATTGGCCTTGACGCCAAAGGGCTCGTCGGAGCGGTTCAGGGAGACGAAGACGTTCCGTTCGTAGATGATGTTGCTCCGGATGATGCAGTGGATCACATAGGGGGGGACCACCGCCGTCTCCCGCACGAAGAAAAGTCCGGTGCCGGGAATGTTGTGCCCCTTGGCGTAGATTTGCCCGAAGGAGAGGAGGAACGTGTCCAGGTCCAGGGGCCTGAGCGCCCGGTAGAGTGCCTTTTGCCCCTGGGTCCAGATGATCATGATCGCCAGGGGAATCGAGGCAAGGATCAGGGACCAGTAGCCGCCGTGGGGGAGCTTGTGGAAGTTGGCCGTCAGGTAGACCAGGTCGATGAGGGTCACCGCGAGGGCGATGGGGACCTTCCACTTTTTGGTGGTGTGGGAGAAGATCATGGTCATCATGATGCCGGTGATGAACATGGTGCCGGTGACCGCCAGGCCGTAGGCCGCGGCCAGGTTTTCCGATTTCTTGAAAATGAGCATGATGAAGATGACCGCCACTAGCAGTGACCAGTTGACGGAGCCGATGTATATCTGGGATTTCAGGTGCGTGGAGGTGTAATCCACCTTCATGAGGGGGAGGATCCGGGTGGTGATCCCCTGGTAGACGATGGAGAAGACCCCGCTGATGAGGGCCTGGGATGCGATGATGGTGGCCATGATGGTGAGGCAGAGGAAGGGAATGTAGAGAATGGGCGCCTGGCTCTTCACCATGGAGAAGAGAATGTTCGTTTCGTTGGGGTTTCTCAGGATGAAGGCCCCCTGCCCCAGGTAGTTGATGACCAGGGCGCTGAAGACGAAGTACCAGGCCCGGATGATCGGCTTTCGCCCCAGGTGCCCCATGTCGGCGTAGAGGGCCTCTCCCCCGGTGGCGCAGAGGATCACCTCCGAGAGGATGAAGAACCCGGCCAGGCCGTTGTGCATCAGGAAGGTCACGGCGTGATGGGGGCTCACCGCGCTGACGACCTCCGGAGTGCCGGCGATCGACACGATCCCCGACAGAGTCAGGGCGCCGAACCAGATGACCATGATCGGCCCGAAGGCGCCGGCCACCTTGTCGGTTCCCTTGAACTGGAAGATGAACAGGATGAGGGCGATGACCGCCGCAATGAAAATCAGGACCCCCTGGGCAAGGTTCTCCCATCCCGGGATCAGCCGCATCCCCTCCACGGCGGAGAGGATACTGATGGCCGGGGTGATGATGCCGTCCCCCAGCAGGAGCGAGACCCCCATGAAGGCAAGAAAGCCGACGAAGGCCACCTGGCGCCCCGATTTCAGGAGCCGGACCAGGATCTCCTTGAGAACGATGGTCCCCCCCTCTCCCTTGCGGCCGAGACTCATGGCGAGCCAGGCATACTCCACGGAGACGAGGATGATGAGGGTCCAGACGATGAGGGAGAGGATGCCGAGGACATGCTCGGCGTCCGGTTTCGTCAGGGTCATGATGACCGTGAGGGTATAGATGGGGCTCGTGCCGATGTCGCCGAAAACAAGCCCCATGGACTTGATGATTCCGCCCCAGAACGATTCCGTGTGTTCCTGCACCATCCGTGCATCCTCCAAGGCTCGCGAGCCGGTGCCGAGCATCGGGATGCGAGCCAATGTATACAGCCGGCCCCTTATATCACTTAGCACACGGCGGCACAAGCGCAAACCGGCTCCTGTTCCGGCCATTCTCCTTGACCTTCTCTCCCCCCTTCGGGTAGTCTGAACGGATGCATAAACCCTACGAACAAAAGAAAAAACCGGAACTTCTCGCCCCGGCCGGCTCCCTGGAGGCCTTCTTCGCCGCCATGGAGAAGGGGGCTGACGCGGTCTACGCGGGGCTCCGGGAGTTCTCAGCCCGAGCCAAGGCGAAAAACTTTCCCCTCACCCAGATGGAGCGGATGGTGGCCTACGCCCACGGCCTCGGCCGCAAGGTCTACATCACCCTCAACACCCTGGTGAAGGAGGGGGAACTGCCGCAGCTCGTGGAGACCCTCGCCGCCCTGGAGGCCATGGGGGCCGATGCCGTCATCCTCCAGGACCTGGGGGTTGCCCGTCTCATCCGGGACCACTTTCCGGGCCTTCCCCGCCATGCCTCCACCCAGATGACCATCCACAACCTCCCCGGCGCCCGGATGCTCAGGGATATGGGGTTCGAGCGGGTGGTCCTGGCACGGGAGCTCCACCTCGACGACATCCGCCATATCAGCCGGGAGTCGGGGGTGGAGATCGAGTGCTTCATCCACGGCGCCCTCTGCTTCGCCATCTCGGGGCAGTGCTACTTCTCGTCATTCCTCGGGGGGCACAGCGGCAACCGGGGGCGCTGCGCCCAGCCCTGCCGCCGCCACTACCGCTATCGACAGAACGAGGGGTACTTCTTCTCCACCAACGACCTCTCCACCGTGGACCTCATCCCCGACCTGTCCGCCGCTGGTGTGGCGTCCCTGAAGATCGAGGGGCGGATGAAGTCGGCCGAGTACGTGGCAAGCGTGGTGGAGGCCTACCGCCTCGTCCTCGACGCCCCGGAGCGCAAGCGGGCCGAGGCGGCGGCCCGGGCCAAGGAGATCCTCAAGTTCTCCTTCGGCCGGGTCCCCACCAAGGGGTTCATGGCCTCCCGCACCCCCACCGACATCGCCATCCCCACCCTCCGGGGGGCTACGGGGCGCTTTCTCGGGGAAGTGAAGAGCGTGCGGGGGGACCGGCTCACCTTCGAGACGAAAGACCGCCTCTTCGTGGGGGACCGGGTCCGGGTGCAGCCCAAGAGCGACATGGCCGGCAAGGCCTTCACGGTGAAGGATATCTTTGTGGGGAAGGAGCGGGTGAAGTCGGCGAAGGAACGGAGCATCGTCACGGTGGTGTCCCCTTTCGCCTTCAAGGCGGGGGACGCGGTCTTCAAGGTCTCCTCCGAGACCGCCTTCACCATGAGCGAGAACGCCTGCCTGAAACGCCTCGACGCGGTCAAGCCGGGGAAGATCCCTTGTGCCCTTGAGCTTTCCCTTGCCGGGGAGACCCTCCGCATCGGCGCTCAGGCCGCCGGTGCCGAATTTGCCGCCGAGTTTCCGGTCGGTCTTCTGGAGCCCTCCACCACCAGCGACATGGCGGGGGTCCTTCGGGCCCAGTTCTCCCGCACCGGCGAGACCCCCTTCGAGCTTCTGGGTCTTGACGCTCCGGGCTTCCCCTCGGTCCTCATCCCGCCGGCTCGGCTCAAGGATATCCGTCGCGACTTCTATCGCCGACTGGGCGAGAAGGTGGCGGCCGGCGTTGCCCAGCGCCGGGCCGAAGCGCGGAAACGGGCACTGGCCTCCCTGGTCCCGCCGGGGCACCCGCGTCGTGAGGTCAAGGGCGAGGTGACGGTCCGGATCGAGCACCTGCGCGATACCGCAATCCTTCGCCAGCAGGGGGTAGACGCCATCATCCTTCCGGTCTCCCGGGCCAACATCCACCAGGTTCCCCTTGCGGCGCGCAAGCTCCGGGGGGATGAGGGGCGGATCATCTGGCACCTCCCCTTCGTCATCTTCGACGCGGACCTCCCCTTCTACCAGGAGGCGGTCGCCCTCCTCACGGGGCAGGGGTTCCGCCGCTTCGAGCTCTCGAACCTCTCCCACTTCCCCCTCCTTGCAGGACGGGACGTGGAGCTCTCCACCGACTACCGCCTCTTCTCCCTCAACACCCAGGCCATCATGGCGTGGCACGAGCTGGGGGTGACCACTTCCACCCTCTACATCGAGGACGACGTGGAGAACATGGCGGTACTCCTCGGCGCGCCGGTGCCGGTGCGACGGCGGGTCCTGGTCTACGGCGGGGTGCCGGCCATGACCACCCGCGTCGCCATCAAGGGGGTGAAGGGGGACGCCCCCCTGGTCTCTGACCGGGGCGAAGAGTATGAGGTGGCGGTGCGGGGAGACCTCACCACCATCACCCCGGCGGTCCGCTTCTCCGTCACCCACTTCCGGGGCCGGCTCCAGGAGGCGGGGTGCGGCTCTTTCGTGGTGGACCTCTCCCAGGCCCCCCGGGAGCGGTGGCGCCCCATCCTCGACGCCCTTGCCCGGGGCGAGGGGGTGCCGGGGACGAGCGAATTCAACTTTGTCATGGGATTGGTATAGATACTATGGGAAACAGCACCGACTCGATCATCACCGACTATCTCGTCCGCGTCATCGCCAGGGACGGCAGCATCCGGGCTCTCGCCTGCGTCACTACCGGCCTCGTGGGTGAGCTCTGCCGGCGCCACGGCACTTGGCCCACGGCCTCGGCGGCCCTGGGGCGGGCCGTGACCGGCGGGGCCCTCATGGGAGCGCTCCTGAAGACCGGCCAGCGGGTGGCACTCCGCTTCGAGGGGAACGGCCCCCTGAAGAATATCCTCGTGGAGGCCGACGCCAACGGCGCCGTCCGTGGCTGCGTGGGGAACCCGGAGGCGAACCCCCTGCGGGAGGACGGCAAGCTGGATGTGGCCGCCGCCATCGGCCAGGCCGGGCTCCTCACCGTCACCAAGGACCTGGGGCTCAAGGAGCCTTACACGGGGACGGTGCTCCTCTACACGAGCGAGATCGCCGAGGACCTCGCCTACTACCTGACCGACTCGGAGCAGGTGCCGTCGGCGGTGGGGCTTGGGGTCTTCGTGGAGCCCGACGGCGCCGTCGCCGCTGCTGGCGGGTTCCTCATCCAGTCGCTCCCCCCCCACAACGACGAAGCGGTGGACCGGCTCATGGAGCGGATCGGCGCCATGCCGCCGGTCACGGAGCTCCTCCGGCAGGGGAAGAGCCCCGAGGGGCTCCTGGAGTACCTCTTCGAGGGGATCCCCTACGACACCCTGGAGAAGCGGGCACTGGCCTTTGTCTGCTCCTGCAGTCGGGAGCGGATCGAGCGGGTTCTCATATCGCTTGGGCGTGACGACCTCGCCTCGCTCCTGGCCGAACAGGGGGAGACCGAGGTGACCTGTGAGTTCTGTCGGGAGCACTACCATTTCGGCCGCGACGACCTTGAACGTCTCCTTGCCGGGATTTCAGCAATGTAACGCCCGTCCTCGCAAATTCCTCCGCCGCGGGTATACTTTTCGGTGATTCCCCCACGCAGCGGAGGCCAACCATGACAATCCACGACATCACGGTTCCCCTTTCTCCCGACCTCCCCGTCTACCCCGGCGACCCACCGGTCACCTGCGAGCCGGTCACCCGCATCGCCCGGGGAGACACAGCCAACGTCACCCGCATTACCATGACCACCCACAGCGGCACCCACCTGGACGTGCCGGGCCACTGCCGCGATGGCGGCGCCACCGTGGACCACCTCCCCCTCTCCCTTCTCATGGGGAAGGCCCGGGTGCTGGACATCCGCGGCGAGCGGGCCATCGGCCGCCGTGAGCTTTCCCGTCTTCCGGTGCGGGGAGAGGAGCGGCTCCTCCTGCGGACCGACAATTCCCTCCTCTGGGAGAGCCCCGGCTTCCAGGACGATTTTGCCCACCTCACCGAGGAGGGAGCCGCGTTTCTCATCGAGGCGGGAGTCCGGCTTGTGGGGATCGACTACCTCTCCATCGAGGGAATCGCAAGCGGCATCACCGTCCACCGGATGCTCCTGGACGCGGGGGTTGTGATCCTGGAGGGGATCACCCTTGCCGAGGTGGAACCGGGTGAGTACGAACTGGTTTGCCTTCCCCTTAAGATTGCCGGCGGGGACGGCGCTCCGGCCCGGGCCATCCTCCGGGGGAGGGAACCGAAGGGGGGAGAAACCCCCTTCGACCCCCACACGACCCGTTGGCCCGTGGCCTGACAGGGGGCGTCATGGCAGGATCACGGAAGATCGTCAGCGCCCGGGAGCTGGACCTCCTGCGCCGCCTTCTCCGGGAACGGACCGAGGAGCTGGAGCGGGCCAACGAGCGCCTCTTCATGGCCACCCAGGTGAAATCCGAATTCCTCTCCCACATGTCCCGGGAGTTCCAGCGACCCCTGGACCGCATCGTCGACTTCGCCTCCTGCCTCCGGGACGGCGCCATGGGGGAGGTGAACCCCGAGCAGCGGAGTGGCCTCGACGCCATCGTCATACGGGGGATGCGGCTCCAGCGGATGCTGCAGCGGGTCCTGGAACTCTGCAGCAGCGATCTGGGGATGGCGGTCTTTCTTCCCAAGGAGTTTCCCGTCGAGGATGCCCTTGAGCGGGTGGTGAAGCGACTGCGGGAGAGGGCCGAGAAACAGGGTGTGGCCATCGATGCCGGCTGCGTTGATGGGGGAACCCTCCTGGCCGACGAAGGGAAGTTCTCCTTCATTATTGAAGAGTTGGCCACAAATGCCCTCAAGTTTTCACCCCGGGGGTCACGGATCACGGTGCGCCTGCGGAACGTGACCGGAGGCCGGGAGGAGCGGTTTCTGGAAGTGGCGGTTTCCGACCAGGGGCCGGGTATCCGGGAGGAGGAGCTGGGGCAGATCTTCAAGAGCTTCGAGATGGGGAGCGGCGCGATTGCCAGCCCCGGAAGCCTCGGGCTCGGGCTCGCCCTGGTGAAGCACTTCGTGGATCTTCACGGGGGGAGGATATCCGTCGAGAGTCAGGCCGGGGAGGGGAGTTCTTTCACCGTTCTCCTCCCCAAGGGTGGTCCCTCGGTTCGCATGGTCCGCACGCCCCGGGTCCTCGTGGCCGGTCTGGAGGAGGACTTCGCGGGGCCTCTTCTTTCGCGGCTACGGGACGAAGGGTATGAAACCATCACTGCCGGCGGCGGTCAGGACGCCCTGGACAAGGGGATTTCCATGGCCCCGGACCTCTGCATTCTGAGCCTCTCCCTCCCCGAAGTGGGAGGGATCGACGTCTGCCTGCGACTCAAGGCGCACGAACGGAGCAAGCAGATCCCGGTCATTATCACCGCCCCCTATCCTGACCGCTCGGCCAAGGTGGGAAGCGCCCAGGCGGGGGCCGACGGTTTTTTCGCCCTCCCGGCCGAAACGGAGGAGCTCTTCCTCAAGGCCCGCAGCCTCATCGCCCAGAAGCTCAATTACGATTTCCTCAAGCGCAATTACGAGATAGCCGCCAGCGAGGCGTTCACCGATCCCCTTACCGGCCTCTTCAACCTGCGCCAGTTCTGGTTGAGCCTCGACCACGAGCTGGCCCGGGCCCGCCGCTACGGCAGGCACTGTTCCCTCGCCATGATCGACATCGATTTCTTCAAGCAGTACAACGACCGGCACGGGCACCTGCGCGGCGACGAGGTGCTGAAGGAGATCAGCAAGCTTTTCGTTGCCAGCATCAGGAACTCCGACATCGCGGCCCGCTACGGTGGAGAGGAGTTCGTGGTCATCATGCCTGAAACCGGCCGCGACCTGGCGCTCATCGCCGGGGAAAAGCTGAGGCGGGCCGTGGCCGAGCACCCCTTTTCCCTCCAGGAGACCCAGCCGGGCGGTCTCCTCACGGTAAGCGTCGGCATCGCCACCTTCCCCGACGACGCCGCGACGGCCCGGGAGATGGTGGATGCGGCGGACCAGGCCCTCTACCGGGCCAAGGGGCTGGGAAGAGACCGGGTGGAGAGCCGTTCCCCGTAGTCTGTGGCGTCCCGGACGGCGGGTGGTATACTGGAAAGTGTAAGAATACTGCAGGCGATTGGGCGGAAGGCAGGAGGCCTTCCGGGAAAGGGGTGTGACGCCTATGACAACTCCACGTGGATCAGCGCGGTTTGGCGTTGAGGAGCACGGCAAGAGGGCAGCCCGCAGCACGGATGTCTACCTGCCGGCTGAAGGTAAGGAAGAGGCGGTGGTCTGCACCGGGTGCAAGGCTACCTTCTGGGGGAAACGGTGGTTCAACGAGGGTGACGAAGGGGCAAAGTTCCCCGCCGGCCATCTGCCCCACAAGGGGGTCTGCCCGGCCTGCCAGCGGATGAAGGACAATAACCCCGCTGGGGTCGTCACCCTGTCCGGCGACTACCTCCTCAAGCACGAGGAGGTGATCCTGAACGCCGTCAAGAATGTCGAGGCGAAGGCGCGGGCCAAGAATCCCCTGGCCAGGATCATGGAGATCGGCCAGGAGGCGAATGTCCTCACCATCCGCACCACCGACGAGAAGCTGGCGGAAAAGCTGGGGAAGGAGATCTACAAATCCCACAGCGGGAAGCTCGGTCTTCAGTGGAGCCAGGACGAGGGCTTCGTTCGGGTGAACTGGACACGCTGACACAGAAAAGGGCGACGGAAACGTCGCCTTGTTTTGTCAGAAAATCATTGAAACACAGAGCAACCGTGTTCTCAGTCAACAAATTAGTGCAGAAGTGGAGTGAATTTCGAGTGATCCCACTTCTGGTTGTTTTTCACCATGGCATTGAGGATGGTGAGTAGTTTTCGCATGCAAGCGGTGATCGCGACTTTGTGAAGTTTTCCGGCGCTTGTAAGGCGTTGATAGAAGGCTTTTATAACCGGGTTAAACCTGGCGGCACACAATGTTGCCATGTACAGGACAGAACGCACGGTTGCTCTGCCACCGGAGATTGCGCGCTTTCCACGGAATTTGCCACTGTCCCGATTATAGGGGCATACTCCGACCAGAGCGCCAAGCTGCTGTCGGGAAATGGTCCCCAACTCCGGAAGTGCTGCCAGTATGGTGGCCGCAGTCACAGGGCCGATGCCCTTGACACTGGTAAGGATTTCTTCTTTTGCCTTCCAGGATTCGCTGGACTGAATAAGAGTTGAGATGTCTTTATCAACGTCATCGATCTGCTGTGTCAGCCAGGCAATATGGGTCATGATGCCTTTGCGGACCGTAGGTGCAGCGGAAATCACGCGATTTTTTTCCGCCACAAGCATCTCGACCAACTGCCGGCGGCGGGCCAGCAGTGCTGCTAGATTTTGGCTTGTCTCGTCCTTGAGCGGCCTGATTTCAGGCTTGATGGCTTGGGCAAATCGGGCAATGATCTTGGCATCAAGAATATCGGTCTTCGCCAGCAGCCCGCATGCTTTGGCAAAGTTTCTGACCTGCCGAGGATTAACCACGACCACTGGCAGACCCGCTGCTGATAAGGTGCTGACAGCTAGCATCTCCAAGCCGCCGGTGGCTTCGAGAACAATCCGACAAGGGGCGTTCGTAATGAGCCACGTCGTCAGCTCAGCACAACCGGCATCATCGTTAGTCACCCTTTTCTGGTCACCAGTTGGCATGAGGTAGACATCAAGATGCTCTTTACTAACGTCGACTCCAACAACTGCATCATTGGGTTCCATATTCTCTCCAGTCCCTTTCTTGCGAAAATTCGGGCTCGTTTCGGCCCAAGCAACCGTTCGGGTTGAGGAAAGATGGACACGACGCATTACGCTCTGTGACGGGCTCAATTGGCCCAAGCAACGACCAAGCTGTCGTGTCCAATTCTGGAGAACATATAACCGGTTACTGAAACATACAAGCAACGGAGCAACTGAGTAAGATCCGACGAGAAAATCCATTTAAATCCGTTTTGATAGCGCCCCTGCCGGGTTAGGAGGAGTTTCGGACTAAGGCATTGATTCTCTGTTGCTTGTATGTTTCAGTAACCGGTTATATGTTCTCCAGAATTGGACACGACAGCTTGGTCGTTGCTTGGGCCAATTGAGCCCGTCACAGAGCGTAATGCGTCGTGTCCATCTTTCCTCAACCCGAACGGTTGCTTGGGCCGAAACGAGCCCGAATTTTCGCAAGAAAGGGACTGGAGAGAATATGGAACCCAATGATGCAGTTGTTGGAGTCGACGTTAGTAAAGAGCATCTTGATGTCTACCTCATGCCAACTGGTGACCAGAAAAGGGTGACTAACGATGATGCCGGTTGTGCTGAGCTGACGACGTGGCTCATTACGAACGCCCCTTGTCGGATTGTTCTCGAAGCCACCGGCGGCTTGGAGATGCTAGCTGTCAGCACCTTATCAGCAGCGGGTCTGCCAGTGGTCGTGGTTAATCCTCGGCAGGTCAGAAACTTTGCCAAAGCATGCGGGCTGCTGGCGAAGACCGATATTCTTGATGCCAAGATCATTGCCCGATTTGCCCAAGCCATCAAGCCTGAAATCAGGCCGCTCAAGGACGAGACAAGCCAAAATCTAGCAGCACTGCTGGCCCGCCGCCGGCAGTTGGTCGAGATGCTTGTGGCGGAAAAAAATCGCGTGATTTCCGCTGCACCTACGGTCCGCAAAGGCATCATGACCCATATTGCCTGGCTGACACAGCAGATCGATGACGTTGATAAAGACATCTCAACTCTTATTCAGTCCAGCGAATCCTGGAAGGCAAAAGAAGAAATCCTTACCAGTGTCAAGGGCATCGGCCCTGTGACTGCGGCCACCATACTGGCAGCACTTCCGGAGTTGGGGACCATTTCCCGACAGCAGCTTGGCGCTCTGGTCGGAGTATGCCCCTATAATCGGGACAGTGGCAAATTCCGTGGAAAGCGCGCAATCTCCGGTGGCAGAGCAACCGTGCGTTCTGTCCTGTACATGGCAACATTGTGTGCCGCCAGGTTTAACCCGGTTATAAAAGCCTTCTATCAACGCCTTACAAGCGCCGGAAAACTTCACAAAGTCGCGATCACCGCTTGCATGCGAAAACTACTCACCATCCTCAATGCCATGGTGAAAAACAACCAGAAGTGGGATCACTCGAAATTCACTCCACTTCTGCACTAATTTGTTGACTGAGAACACGGTTGCTCTGTGTTATTAGAATTCCAATATTATACCCCGGCTGGCGCATGCGTCGCGGAAGGGGTCGTCGAGGGGTGCCTCAGCAGTGATGGGACGCCTGTCGGCAGCGGTGAAGGACATGGCCCGGCAGTGGAGCATCATCCGCGGCGCCTTCTCGCCGCCGTAGGTGGGGTCGCCGACGATGGGAAGACCGCAGTGGGCCAGGTGGACCCGGATCTGGTGGGTGCGGCCGGTGAGGGGGCGGGCCTCCACGAGAACGCCGCAGGTCCCCCGGGCGATGACCGCGAAACGGGTCAGCGCCTCACGGCCTGGGGTGGCCACCCCGTAGCGGGCGCTCCCTACCTTGGCGATGGGGGCGTTGACCTCCCACTGGTCCGATGCCGGCTCGGCCGTAACAAGGGCCCAGTAGACCTTTTCCACCCTCCCCTCTTTCAGCTGAGCGGAGATGTGGGCCGCGGCCCGCTTTGTCTTGGGAAAGATCATCACCCCCGAGGTCCCCCGGTCGAGACGGTGGATCACCCGGGCCGGCTCCTGGCTGCCGAGGGTGCGCAGGTAGAGGGTGACCGCATGCTCCACGGTCCCCTTGAGCTGGTAGGGGGTCCGCTGGCAGTTGAGCCCGGCCGCCTTGTTCACCGCCAGGTAGTCGTCATTCTCGAAGAGGAGGTCATCACGGGTGTAGGCCAACTCCTGGTAGCGCTCCGGCTCCATGACGCCGAGGACGATCTCCTCCCCGGCCCGCAGCGTGCGGGAGGCGACCCGCACCATGGCGCCGGCCACGGCGCATCCCCCCCAGTCGATGATCTTGCGGACACGGGTCTTGGAGAGCTGCGGGAAGAGCCGCACCGCCCCGTCGTCGAGACGCATCCCCGCCTCCCCTTCTCCTGCCCGGCCGGTGAGGATCATGGCAATCCAGCCTTGGCCCGGAAAAGGGCAATGATAGTCTTGCCGTCGCGGATGCGGCCGTCCGTCGCCATGGTGACAGCCTCCTCAAGGGGGACCCGCACCGTTTCAATCTCCTCGTACTGCTCCGGGTCGGCCTCCCCCTGGGAGAGTCCGGTGGCCAGGTAGAGATGGATCGCCTCGTCAAAGACTCCCGGTGAGGTGAGGATGACACCGAGGGATTCGAGCCGGGTCGAGGAGAGCCCCGTCTCTTCGGCCAGCTCCCGGAGGCCGCATGCCGCCGGCTCTTCTCCCGGATCGAGGCGGCCGGCCGGGATCTCAAGCAACGTTGCATCCACCGAGGGACGCAACTGCCGGATGAGGGTCACCGTGCCGTCGTCGTGGAGCGGCAGGACGCCCACCCCTCCCGGATGGCGTACAACCTGGAACGTGTGCCATCCCTTGTCGCCTATCCGTACGTCCATCTGCTCAATGTCGACCACCAGCCCCTTGAAGGGAGTGGTCCGGTTGCGGGTGTCCATGGCTTTCCACCTTTCAGCAAATGAGGCGAGCATATCACTAAGCGGGGAGAGAAGGGAAGAAGGGGCGTTTAATTTCTCAAGAAATGGGACATGTTACCGGAATAATACTGTAATGATGAACTTTATGGCGAACGTTACCTAAGGGTGCCCATGGGACGGATGAGCCTCAAAACCAAAATTGCAGCCTTCGTGATGCTCATTATGTCTACCTGCATCCCCTTGGCCGCGCACCTCTCCTCTTCTCCACTCGTGACTCCATGACCGGCCTTTACAACCGGCGCTTTTTCGAGGCTGAGATGGACCGGATCGACCGGGGACGCCACTTTCCGGCCAGCGTCATCATGGTCGACGTGGACAGGCTCAAGTGGCTCGTCGGGGCATGCTGCCGGAGACCGGCTGATCGTCATGGCGGCCCGGGCGATCCAGGAGGCGTTTCGGGCAGAGGACGTGGTGGCGCGGGTGGGGGGGATGAGTTTGCCGTGATTCTCGAAGGTACCGACGGGGCTGCATCGGCTGAAGCTCTGGTTCGCTTGCGGGGAAGCGTAGCCGCACTCAATGGCGGGTCAGCGGAGTGCGGCTTGAGCCTCTCGCTCGGCGCGGCAACGACCGATGCTCCCGGCACCCTGCGTGACGCCTGGCGCCTGGCCGACCGGCGGATGTACGAGGACAAAGTCTCTCCATAAAGCCGGGATGGAGGCGAGGTGAGGCGGTTTCGGGGCAGGGGGAGGCGGGGGGGGGTTACAGGGCGCAGCGCAGCAGTTTCACCCCGTCCCTGAAGAGGATCTCCACCTTGTTGGGCTTGGTGACGGTCACAACGATGCCGATGCCGAAGACGGGATGGGAGACGACCTCGCCGGTGCGGAAGGGTCGGTCCATGGCATAGGGGGTGGCCGTGTCCGGATCGACCCTCTCCATGCTCAGCTCCCACTCCGACGGCCCCTTCGGAACCGGCTCCCTGCGGGGGCGACCCGCCGATGGGGTGCGGGGGGAGGCAGTGCGCTGGGAAGAGGAACGCTCGACCGGCTTCTTTTCTTCCTGGGGCTGGTGGTAGTTGTGCTGGCCGCCACAGGTGTTGCACTGAACCCGGACAATCCGCTCCCCCACCATCGCCACGATGGTGTGGTTCAGCACCGCCCGGCACCGGGTGCATTTCGCCTCGACAATATCTCCTGCTGAGCGCTTCCTGACGATCATTCTTCCACCTCGCAATATTTCCCCCGAAAGGGACGGCGTTTATAGCACTTTGCCCCTGACGTGTCAAGGGAGTTCCCCCCCACCGTCGCGCACGTCGGTATGGACCTGGCTACCGCAACAATGCTATGCTTTCACATTGCGGTAGTGAAGCTCAGTATTTTCAGGATGCATACGAGGTGTAGCGCACGTCATGAACGTCGAACAGATGAAAACCGTCCTGCGGGAAATCCTGACCAGGACCGACCTTACCCCCTGCGTGGTGGGGCACCGGGGGGTCGGGAAGACCGCCGGGATCGTTCAGCTCTGCCGGGAGCTGGGGAGCAGCTACGTGCCGCTGCGCCTCGGTCAGATGGAGGTGGGGGACCTGGTCGGCATACCCTACCGGGAGGGGGAGGTGATGAACTGGTCCCGCCCCTGCTGGTGGCCCGCCGATGACGAACCGGCCACGGTCATCCACTGCGACGAGCTGAATCGGGCCCAGCAGGAGGACACCCTCCAGGCCATCTTCCAGTTCGTGGAGCCCCCGGCCGAGGGGATGCGCCGGGCCCTCCACACCCACTCCCTCCACCCGAAACACAAGGTGGTGGTGACCATCAACCCCTCCGACGGCACCTACCAGGTGGCGACCCTGGACCGGGCCCTCATCGACCGGATGGTGATGCTCTACGTGGAAACCGACTACCACTGCTGGGCCGGCTACGCCGCGGCCCGGGATCTGGACACCGGCGTGCGCCACTTCCTGGCCGCCAATTCCATGTTCCTCGCCAGCCAGGGGAGCCCCCTGGAGATGGATGCCGAGCCCACGGAGCGGGGATGGGAGATGGTGAGCATCCTCAGGAAGAGCTGCCGCTTCCCCAGGGACCTGGAGATGGAGATCTACGCCGGCATCGTCGGCAAGGAGGCGGCCATTGCGTTTCTGCGCTGGTGCGCCGAGAACACCCGCCGCCCCGTCACCGCCGTCGAGGTCCTCAACGGCGGTGACGGGGTGCGGGAGCGCCTGGAGGCCCAGCGGGACGATCTGCAGGCTTCCACCATGGGGGACATCGTGGCGACCCTCACCGCTGATCCGCGGCTCGGAGCGGAGCAGGAGGAGAACCTGGTCCGCTACATCGACATCCTCCCCCGGGACATGCGGTTCGGCCTCGTGAAGTCGCTCCTGAAGATCCCCCCCGTGGCCCAGGCCATCTCCCAGGACAAGTACGACGCCGTCGTCTTCGACGCCATCCGGACCATCAGCGCGGAAGCCCCATGACTACCATCACTCCATCCCTGACAACCCTTCCCAACGGCCTCCGCGTGGTCGCCGTGGAGATGCCCCACCTCAACTCGGCAGAGATCGCCGTCTACCTCCGGGTGGGGGGCCGCCACGACAGCCGCGAGAAGGCGGGGCTTGCCCACTTCCTGGAGCACATGCTCTTCCGGGGTACCGCCGAGCACCCGTCGAGCTTGGAGCTGGAGGCGGACTTCGAGGCCATCGGCGGTTGCATCAATGCCGCCACCGATGCCGAGACCACCTGCTACTACACCCGGGTCCACCCTGATCACGTGGCCGAGGGGGTGAGGCTTTTGTCGGTCATGCTCCTCTCACCACTCCTCACGGGGCTCGAGATCGAGAAGAAGATCATCACCGAGGAGGCCCTGGAGGATATCAACGAACAGGGGGAAGAGGTCAATCCCGACAACCTGGCGAGCCGGCTCTTGTGGCCCGGCCACGGGATCGGCATGCCCACCATCGGCTATCTTGACACCATTGCCGGCTTCACCGAGGAGGATCTCCGGGGGCACATGGCCCGCCACTATGTGCCGGAAAACGCCGTCGTGGTGGCGGCGGGGAGGGTTTCTGTCGAGGAGGTTTTTGCCGCTGCCGGCCGGGCCTTCGCATCCTGGAGCGGTCCCCCGGCACCCGTCCAGGAATCGGTCTCCGATGTCCAGGACGCTCCGGTTTCCCTGTTCGTCAAGGACTCCGACAGCCAGGTGAACCTCCAGCTTGCCTTCCGGAGCTTTCCCCGGGAGGACCAGCGGCTGGCTGCTGCCCGGCTTATCCGGCGCATCCTCACCGGCGGCGGGTGCTCCCGGCTCCACCTGAACCTGCGGGAACGGCTCGGCATCGTCTATTCGGTGGACGCCCAGCTTGCCGCCTACGACGACACCGGCTGCTTCGCTGTGGAACTCTCCACGGCCCCGGAGAACCTGGCCGTGGCAGTGACGGAAGTGCTGCGCGAGACCCTGCGCCTGGCAACGGAGCCGGTGGGGGATGAGGAACTGGATCGGGTTCGGCAGGGATATTTCTTCGACCTGGATTACAGCAGGGATTCCACCTTTGACATGCAGGTTCGCTACGGATGGGGTGAGCTCATGGGGATGGTGCGGAGCATCGAGGAGGATCAGGCCGAGGCCGGCGCCGTGGATGCCGCGGCGGTCATGGCCACGGCCCGGGAGCTCTTCGCGCCGGCACGGCTCAACCTGGTGGCCGTGGGTCCGGTGAAGGCGGCGGTCAAGCGGGAGATTGCCGGCATTGTCAGGCGGTACGAGGCTGAGTTTCGGTAAAAATGCATTAACCTGCAAAAGACAAGTATTCAATAACACGGAGAAACTGAGAGCACGGAGGACTAATAGAGCCCGATTTGTTGACTCCTCCGTGTTCTCCGTCTCTCCGTGTTATTCTTGAGGTTTTCGAGGGTTTATTTCGCCTCAATCACCCGCGCTTTGATCTTACCCACCACCCCGGCGATGGCCGCCAGGTCGTCGGGGCCCTCGCCTTCCACCAGCTTCACGTGGGTGGCATCGACGGGAACCTGACCGAAGGTGGGATCCACCTGCAGCCATCCCCCTTTAACGTAGCTTTCCGCCCAGCTGTGGTAGAGAAATCCCCTTCCTTCCAGATAGACGAGCCCCGAGACGAACCGGGTCGGGATTCCCGCGGCACGGGCCAGGGTGGCATAGAGCCGGGCGTGGGACTGGCAGTTCCCCTTCCGTGATTTGAGGGTGTCAAGGGGTGAGGGGGCATCGGTGACGGCGTCCTCCACGGTGGTTGCCACCCACTTGACGAGCCTTTCCACCTGCTTCAGAGGAGCTGTCTCTTCCCCCACCACTTCCCTGGCCCGGGCGATGATGTCGGGATGATCCGCCGGGAGCCGGTCAGCGGGCTCCGAGAAACGCTTCCGCTCCGGCTCGTCAAGGGGCGAGGCGCCTGCCTTTGCCGGCTCCACCGTGAACACCACCGTTCCGGCACCGGTCCGGCGGGCGGTTTGTCCCCCCCCCTGGATGAGGGGCATGGTGGCAGGCACGCCGTCAATTTCCAGCACAAGCCGGCTCAGGCTGGTTGCGTTGGCAAGAGGGGGATCGACCCGCACCAGGCTGAAGTCGAAGATAAGGTCCCGACGGGAGAGGGCCGCGGAGGCGATGAACTGCCGGGTGCGTCCCTCATCCTCGGCCACCGTTTCCACGAGGCCGTCCCGCACCGACTCCCGTATCGTATTCCCCGCGGCGTCCACCCAGATGTCGTTGTCAACGAGGGGGAAAAGGTCGTTGCGGATGTGGAGGGCGCGGGCCCCGTCCGGGAGGGGCTCGAATCCCACGACCGTCACGGTCACCTTCTTCACTTTCACCGCCTCCACATCGAGCATCTGGACCTGGAGGCGCTTCCCCTTGGCGGTCCCCTTCATGAGGGGGAGGATGTTCAGGACCGGCGGCGGGAAAACGGGACCTTTAGCCGTCAGGAGTTTCTCTTTCCTTTCTCCACCCGCATTCACAACCACCCTGACTCCTTTGGGTGTCGCCTCCCCGGTAACTCCCATGGGGGTCCCGTCAATGACCTGCTCCACCGCGAATGACCTGAGAGAGAGGTCGGTCCCCACGATATAGCGTTCCCGGGAAGATGCCTCGCGGGAGAACCCCATGACGACCATCTTCACGCTCCCCTCGACCGTGATCTCGTACCCGCCGTCTTTTGCAGTGATATTCTGGTGAGCGAAGCCGGTCCGCTCGTTTCCGAGAAAGATGCCGAACCACCGTTCCCCCACGGGCGGCTTTTGCAGCAGGGTAGAGGCTTTGGTTTCGGCGTTGACGGAAAGCGCCGTGACGAGAACGAAAATGAGGATGCCGAGGCTCTGGGAATAAAGGTGTATGAGGCGCATGGCGTGAGGTTACTCCGTGAAGAGCGGTTCCTTGGTCGTTTCGGGACGCTCCTCCTTGCGGTCGAGAGTACAGCTGTCCCGGGTGGCAGAGGCCGTCGCCCCTTCATCCTGGCGCTTGAGCAGGAGGGAGGCCAAGTCGAGAATCTCCTGCTTTCCGGCAGGATTCAGACGGCGAAATTCAGATATGAGACGGTGTTCGTCAAGGGTCAGGTCCATGGAGGGCTCCTTTGGTGGAATTGTTGGAAAATCGGCTGAATCTGAGGAGGTTATACCATAAACCGCAGAGGGGAGCAATTGGAGGCAAGGGGAGGCTTTGGCGGGAGAAAAGATGAAAAAACTTTGTATATTAATTAGTTAGAAATATTTTTTGTTGCAGGGGTGGCAGCAGCACGGTATACTATAAGTGAAAGAATTGCGAGGGTCGCAAGGCCCTCATTATGCCCTAGTTGACTTTCCCTCCTAGTCGCTAGGGTGTTTTTTTGCCTGCTGGTGTGCCACGTGTGACACAGTGCTCTCCGGGTGTGCCATTGGTTGCACAGGGAGGCGGGCCTGGTATATGATCCAGCGGTGGATCAGGCAATCAACAGAGTGTCAGGCCTAACATTATCAGCTGGGAGAACCATGGAACCGATCATTACCGTAAAAGAGAAGTGCCGTAAATGCTACTGCTGTGTCCGGAGTTGCCCGGTCAAGGCGATCAAGGTGGCCAAGAGCTACACCGAGATCATCGTCGACCGGTGCATCGGCTGCGGCAACTGTCTCAGCAACTGCCCCCAGCAGGCAAAGATGGTGGCCGACAAGGTGGGGGTGACCGAAAAGCTCCTCTCCTCGGGGGAGGAAGTTATCGCCGTGCTCGGATCCTCTTTTCCCGCCTTTTTCCACAATGTTACCCCCGGTCAGTTGGTGGCGGGCCTCAGGAAGATCGGCTTTGCCGAGGTCCACGAAGGATCCTATGGGGCCGAACTGATTGCCGACGATTATGCCCGAATCACGTCGGAAAAGGGACACCCCCGTATCTCGTCCCACTGCCCTGCCATCGTCGATCTCATCGAGCGCCACTACCCGAAGCTCGTGGGGAACCTCGTGCCGGTGGTGTCCCCCATGGTGGCCATGGGGCGGTATCTCAAGGGGACCCTGGGGCAGCACGTGAGGGTTGTCTACATAAGCTCCTGCGTTGCCAACAAGCTGGAAACGCAGACCCAGGAGACCCGCGGCGCCGTTGACATCGTTCTGACCTACCGGGAACTGGAGGGTATCTTCCGGAGCCGCCAGATAGCCCTGCCGGCCCTTGCCGACGAGCCCCTCGACGGAATCAGGCCGGGGGCCGGCCGGCTTTTTCCCATTGCCGACGGGACGTTCCGGGCCTTCGGCATCCCTTTTGATCCCCTGGACACCGAGATCGTCGCCGCCTGTGGCGAGGTGAACGTCATGGGTATCATCAATGACCTGGCAGCTGGCCGCATCTCCCCCCGGATCGCCGACCTCCGTTTCTGCTACGACGGCTGCATCGGCGGCCCCGGCAGAAACCGGGCGCTTACGGAGTTTTACCGCCGCAACCGGGTGATTGCCCACTTCAAGCAGGAGGTCCCCTGCCGGACGGTCCCCAATTCCCTCCTTGAGGCAGGGCGGGTCTCCTTTGGCCGCAGCTTCGCCAGCAAGTACGCGAAACTGGAGGCCCCCAAGGCGAACGACGTCCGCAAGATCCTCAACGCCACCAACAAGTTCACGGTGAAGGACGAGCTCAACTGCCGGGCCTGCGGTTACCGCACCTGCCGCGAGTACGCTGTGGCAGTCTTTCAGGGGCTCGCGGAGATTGAGATGTGCCTCCCTTACAACCTCCAGCAACTGGAGGAGGACCGGGGGCGCCTCATTCAGAAGTACGAGTTGGCGCGGCGGGAACTGGAACGGGAGTACGGGGACGAGTTCATCGTGGGCAACGACCGCAAGACCCTGGATGTGCTCGGCCTCATCAAACAGGTGGGACCCACCCCCACAACGGTTCTCATTCGGGGGGAGTCAGGTACCGGCAAGGAGCTCACCGCCCGGGCGATCCACCGCTACAGCAAGCGCAACGACAAACCGCTGGTTACCGTCAACTGCACCACTATCACCGACTCTCTCCTGGAGAGCGAACTCTTTGGCCACAAGCGGGGAGCCTTCACCGGTGCCGTTGCCGACAAGAAAGGGCTCTTTGAGGCCGCCGACGGGGGGACGATCTTCCTCGATGAGATCGGCGACATAACCCCCAAGCTCCAGGCGGAGCTCTTGCGGGTTCTCGATATGGGGGAGGTGCGCCCCGTGGGGGGGACTGCAGCAAAAAAGGTGGATGTGCGCCTCATTGCCGCCACCAACAAGAACCTGGAACAGGGGGTCCGCGAGGGGTGGTTCCGGGAGGATCTCTATTACCGGCTCAACGTCTTCACCATTACCATGCCCCCCCTGCGAAGCCGCGTCGAGTCGATTCCCATTCTGGTCCACCACTTTATGGACAAGGCAAGCACCAAGCTCAACAAGCGGATGGTCGGCATCGAGGACCGTGCCGTCAAGGCGCTCACAAAGTACCCGTGGCCCGGCAATATCCGTGAGATGCAGAACGTCATCGAGCGGGCTGCCGTTCTCACCCATGACGGCGTGATCCGGGTCGAGAACTTTCCCCTTGCCCTCTCTGAGGGGCTTGAGGAGGGGTTCGCCACGGGGCTCGACATCCACGCAGCATCGTTTCGGTCCGAGCGGGAGCAACATATGGGGAAGCTGGAGAAAAAGCTTATACAGCGCTACCTGACGGAGGCCAACGGCAATATTTCGCGGGCGGCGAAGCTGGCAAACATCCCCCGGCGGACCTTTTATCGGCTTCTCGATAAGTACCGCCTCAGGGAACGGGATGTTCGCTAACTCCTTGATGGCGCAGCGTAAACAAAGTGTGCACTTTTGGCCAACTCTGTGCCATCGGTGACACAATTGTGTATACAGAATATTTTATTAATTCAAACCAATGTTCTAAAAATGCAATAATTTTGAACCGTTGCGACTGAGTTATCGATTTCCGTGTTTTGGCATGCAAATGGCAATAGTGTTGTCTCATACGATTGAACGTAACCGAGCACACTATACACGGAGGAACAGACCATGGGCAGAATGAGAGAAAATCCGCGGTACAACGTCATATCCATGAGAATCAGCGACGAGGAGCGTGATCGGCTCCAGCAGATAATGGAGGCAACCCAGAAGAGTGTCTCCGACATCATGCGCGAGGCCATGGAGATTTTCGCCGTTCAATTGCAAAAGACGGAGCAGCCCCACCACCAGAAGGCCGCTTAAGAAAAAAGGGCCGCTACTTGCGGCCCTTTTTCTTAAGCTGATTGTGCCAAAGGTGTCACAGGGGATGGGAATCCTGTGGCAACCATATGTCATTTCACCTTCCAGGTCGTCCCTTGGGGGGAGTCGAGCAGCATGATCCCTTTTGCGGCGAGACTGTCACGGATTTCGTCGGCGCGTTTGAAGTCCCGGTTTGCGCGGGCGGCAATCCGTTCCGCGATTAGCCGCTCAATCTCCTCGGCGGTAATGGGAAGCTCCGCAGCCTTGCGGTTTTTGAGCCGCTCCGCGAACGCACGGGGCTCGGAGGTGAAGATGCCGAGCACCGCCCCCACCTTCCGGATGCGATCCCGTGCCTCTGCCAGGAGAGCGCGATTGCTCCCTCCTCCCTTTCCTTCCCCCAGCACCCGGTTTGCCGACCTCACCAGATCGAAAACGAAGCCTAGGGCCTGAGCCGTGTTGAAGTCATCATCCATGGCTTCGCGGAAACGCTCGGGAAAGGTGACCGCCTTTTCGGCCAGCTCCCTGTCAGTCTCTTCTGCCGTACCCTCCGCTCCTTTTGTCAGATTCTCATCGATTCCCGCAAGGGTCCCGTAGATCCGCTCCAGCCCCGCCTCGGCCTCCCGCAGGTTCTGGTCGGAGAAGTCGATGGGGGAGCGGTAGTGGGCCGAGAGGAGGAAGAAGCGGAGCACCTCGGCATCGTACTTCTCCAGCACCTCCTTGATGGTGAAGAAGTTCCCTAGGGACTTGCTCATCTTCTCGGAGTTGATGTTCACGAAGCCGTTGTGGATCCAGTAGTGGGCAAAGGGTTTGCCGTTGGCCGCCTCGGACTGGGCGATCTCGTTCTCGTGGTGGGGAAAGACCAGGTCTTTGCCGCCGCCATGGATGTCGAAGGTCTCCCCCAGGTACTTCATGCTCATGGCCGAGCACTCGATGTGCCATCCCGGCCGCCCCTGGCCCCAGGGGGACTCCCAGAATGGCTCACCCGGTTTGGATCCCTTCCAGAGGGCGAAATCCATGGGGTGGCGCTTCTTCTCCCCCACCTCGATCCGGGCTCCGGCCTGCATCTCGTCCAGGTTGCGCTTGGAGAGCTTCAGGTAGGGATCAAACTTTTCCACACAGAAGTAGACGTCGCCGTCCGCTGCGTAGGCAAAGCCTTTCTCGATGAGGCGGCTGATGACATCGATCATCTCGGCGATGTGTTCCGTAGCCTTAGGCTGGTGGGTGGGGAGATCGAGCCCCAGGGCCGCCATATCCCGGTCGAACTCGGCGATGAAGCGCTCGGAGATGGCGTTGTAGGGAACACCTTCCTGGTTGGCCCGGTTGATGATCTTGTCGTCCACGTCGGTGTAGTTGCGGACGTAGGTAACGTCATATCCCGCGTGGCGCAGGTAGCGGTAGATCATGTCGAAAACCACGTTGGCCCGGGCGTGGCCGATGTGGCAGTGGTCGTAGACCGTGACGCCGCAGACATACATGGAGACCCTTCCCGGCACGAGGGGGGTGAATTCTTCCTTGGTTCCGGAAAGCGTATTGTAGACGCGCAAAGACATGCAACTAACCTCTTTGAGTTTATTTCTTGGTCCAGGAATCCCGCAGGGTCACCGTCCGGTTGAAGACCGGCGCCCCTGGTCGTGAATCCTTCAGGTCAACGCAGAAGTATCCCTGCCGTTCAAACTGGAAGCGGTCCTCGGCCTGGGCTGTAGCAAGGGAGGGTTCCAGCCGGCAGTCGGCCAGAATCTCCATGGATGCCGGATTCAGGTGGTCCTTCCAGTCGTCGCCGGAGGGGTTAGGGTCGGTGAAGAGCCGGTCGTAGAGGCGCACCTTCGCTGTTTCGGCGTGGCGGGCCGACACCCAGTGGATGACCCCCTTCACCTTCCGCTCGGACCCTGGGAGACCGCTGCGGGTTTCGGGATCGTAGGTACAGCGGACCGCGGTGACGGCGCCCTCGGCATCCTTCTCCACGTCGACGCACTTAATGATGTATGCCCCCCGCAGCCGGATCTCCTCCCCGGGGGAGAGGCGCTTGAATCCCTTGGGGGGAACTTCCGCAAAATCATCCTGCTCGATGAAGAGCTCGCTGCAGAAGGGGACCACCCGGCTCCCCAGCTCAGGCTTCTGGGGGTGGTACGGGATGGTGAGCTCCTCCGCCTCCCCTTCCGGATAATCCTCTATGACGAGCCGCAGGGGCTTCAGCACCGCCATGACCCGGGGTGCCCGCTCGTTCAGGTCCTGGCGAACGCTCTCCTCCAGGATGCTCATGTCGATCCAGCTGTCGCTCCGCCCCACGCCGATGGTCTCGCAGAAGTTTCTGACCGCCTCGGGAGTGTAGCCACGGCGCCGGATCCCCATGATGGTAGGCATGCGCGGGTCGTCCCAGCCGGAGACGTCGCCGTCCTTCACCAACTGCAGGAGCTTGCGCTTGCTCATGACCGCGTAGGTGAGGTTCAGGCGCGCGAACTCGTACTGGCGGGGGCGGTTGGGCACCGGCAGGTTGTCCAGGAACCACTCGTAGAGAGGCTTGTGGTCCTCGAACTCCAGGGTGCAGATGGAGTGGGTGATCCCCTCGATGGCGTCGGACTGGCCGTGGGCGTAGTCGTACATGGGGTAGATGCGCCAGGCGTCACCCACGTGGGGGTGGGAGGCGTGGATGATCCGGTACATGACCGGGTCCCGGAGGTTCATGTTGGGGGAGGCCATGTCTATCTTCGCCCGGAGCACCTTGGCGCCGTCGGGAAACTCCCCGGCCCGCATCCGGCGGAAAAGATCCAGGTTCTCCTCCGGGGAGCGGTTGCGCCAGGGGCTCTCCTTCCCCGCCTCGGTCAGGGTGCCGCGGTGGGCCCGGATCTCCTCGGCCGTCAGGTCGTCCACGTAGGCCTTCCCCTGGAGGATTAGGTGCTCTGCCCACTGGTAGAGCTGCTCGAAGTACTCGGAGGCGTAGTAGAGGTGCGTCCCCCATGAGAAGCCGAGCCACCGCACGCTTTCCTTGATGGATTCCACATACTCGGTTTCTTCCTTTACCGGGTTCGTGTCGTCGAAGCGGAGGTGGCAGCGGCCCCCGAACTCCTTTGCCAGGCCGAAGTTCAGGCAGATGGACTTGGCGTGGCCGATGTGGAGATAGCCGTTGGGCTCAGGGGGGAAGCGGGTGACGATGGTTTCGCGTTTGCCGCCCTTCAGGTCCTCCTGAACGATGGTGCGGAGGAAGTTGGCGGTGTGGGGCGTTTCGGTTGACATGGACTCGATCCTTTGGACGTGATTTCAGGGGGGGCGCTACCTGCGCTCCATGAGGACCACCGCATAAGCGGCGATTCCCTCGCCTCGGCCGGCAAAGCCGAGTTGCTCGGTGGTAGTGGCCTTGACGTTGATCCGATCGATCTCAGCGATGAGGTCTTCGGCGAGATTCGCGCGCATCTCCGGGATGAAGGGAGCCAGCTTGGGGCGCTGGGCCACGATGGTGGCATCCACGTTGCCGAGGACATATCCCTTCTGGCCGGCCAGGGCCATGACGTGGCGCAGGAGCTTGCGGCTGTCGGCCCCCTTGAACTGGGGGTCGGTGTCGGGGAAGTGCTTCCCGATGTCCCCAAGGGCCAACGCCCCGAGGATGGCGTCGGCGATGGCATGGAGGAGGACGTCGGCGTCCGAGTGTCCCAAAAGCCCCCGTTCGTAGGGAACATCAACTCCTCCGAGAATCAGTTTCCGCCCCTCCACGAGGCAATGGACGTCGTAGCCGTGCCCGATTCTCATGGCAGCTTCTCCTTGATGAACGCTTCTGCCAGAACCATATCCTCCGGCGTCGTGATCTTAACGTTGCGGTAGTCTCCCAGAACGATCCGTACCTGTCGCCCCAGGCGTTCCACGAGCATGGCGTCGTCGGTGCCGAGGAACCGCTCGGCGTCGGCCACCTCGTGGGCTGCGCGGATGACGCCGTAGCGGAAGGCCTGGGGAGTCTGGGCGAGCCAGAGGGTCTCCCGTGACGGCGTTGCGGTGATGATGCCGTCCTCCACCACCTTCACCGTGTCCTTGGCCGGTACCGCCACAAGGGCTCCGTCGTTTTCCCGGGCCGTTGCGGTTGCCCGGCCGAGGATATCCTCCGTGACAAAGGGGCGGACCCCGTCGTGGATGAGAATCACGTCGTACTCCCCCGCCGTCCCCTCCATGGCCCGCAGGCCGTTCAGTACCGACTGCTGACGCTCGGCTCCGCCGGCAACGATGCTCCGCACCTTCGAAAAGCCGTGCCGCTCCACCACCTGCTCCCGGCAGAAAGGGATCTCGTCCGCTGGAATCACGACGAAGATGCCGTCCACCAGGGGGGAGCGCTCGAAGACTTCCAGGGTGCGGGCAAGGATCGGCATTCCGCCCAGGAGCAGATACTGCTTGTTGATGGAGGCACCCATCCGCTTGCCCATGCCTGCCGCTGGAATCAGGGCGAAAACTGCCATGTGTCGACCTCATTACGGGCCGGTGCGCTGCGGGAGCAGCCGGCCGGAATTATCCGATTATACAAAAGGATAGGCAAAAGACCAGACAAAAGTCGCGCCACAACGGTAGGAGTTCCTAGTCGGCAAGACTGCTGAGGGCCGCGGCTATGAACGGGATATCGTCATCCTGGAGGGTGCGGACATCGAGGAGGAACCGTCCCCTGTGGATGCGGCCGGTGACCGGAACCTCCATTCCCCGGAGGCGGATTTCCATCTCCTGGGGAGAGATGCCGTCGGCCTCCATGGCCATGAGGGTCGTTGGCAGTTCGAGGAGGGGATAGGCTCCTCCCCCCACCTGGGAGATGCCGCTGGTGAGGGTGAGTCGGATGTCCGGCGGGGATGCCCGGCGGATGCGTCGCGCAAAGCTCCTGGCACGGGTCGCCAGCTCCGCGGCCGACGCGGTAAGCATCCGGAGGGTCGGGATCTCGGCCAGGGCCAGCCGTTCGTCCCGGTAGAGGCGGAGCGTTCCTTCCAGTGCAGCCAGGGTCAGCTTGTCGATCCGCAGCGCCCGCAGGAGGGGATGCTGCGTGAGGGGAGCGATGAATTCCCTGCGGCCGACGATGATCCCTGCCTGGGGGCCGCCGAGGAGCTTGTCGCCGCTGAAGGTGATGACGTCGACTCCCGCCTTGACGAATTCCTGAACCGTCGGCTCGCCCCGGATGCCGAAGGGAGAGAGGTCCAGGAGGCATCCACTCCCGATGTCGGCCATGACCGGCACGGAATGCTCTTTGCCGATGGCGACAAGCTCGGTGGCGGACACTTCGGCAGTAAAGCCGACCACGGCAAAATTGCTGGAATGGACCTTGAGGAGAAGCGCCGTCTGCTCCGAGACCGCCTGGTGGTAGTCGCGGGGATGGGTCCGGTTGGTGGTCCCCACCTCCCGGAGAATAGCGCCTCCCTGCCCCATGACATCGGGAATGCGGAAGGACCCCCCAATCTCCACCAGTTCCCCCCGGGAAACGACGACTTCCTTCCCGGCCGCCAGGGCCGACAGGGCAAGGAGCACGGCGGCAGCGTTATTGTTCACCACCAGGGCCGCCTCGGCACCGGTCAGGTCGCAGAGAAGCCGTTCCACGTGGCTGTAACGGCTTCCCCGCTCTCCCTTTTCCAGGTCGAATTCGAGGTTGGAGTAGCCGAAGGCGATCTCGTCCAGGAGCGGTTTCACCCGCTTCGACAGGGGGGAGCGCCCCAGGTTCGTATGGATCACGACGCCGGTCCCGTTGACCACACGCCGCAGACTGAAGGCGGTCGAGCGGGCAACTTCCCGCTCGATTCTCGACGCTACCGCACCTTCGAGCAGTTCCTCTTCCTTGAGAAAGCCGCTGCGGGCAGCGGTGCGGAGGGAGTCAAGAACGGACCTGACAGCGTTGAGGACGGTCGGGCGGGGATGAATGCCGAGAAGGACCTTGGTCCCATCCCATTCGAGAATTTTGTCAACTTTGGGGATACGCGCAAAGAGCGTCACGGGGGCGTCCTCTGTCTGGGGAGGTGGAGGTTGTGGAACGAGAAACCTCACTACCAGATCGATGCCGGCCTGTCAAGGCCGCCCCGTGACAGGGAAAAGGAAGTGTTAGAGGTCGAGATGGAGGGCGGCTGCGCGCTCCGCCGGCTTGAGGGGAGGCGCTCCGTCGTTCTGCATGAGGACCTTGCCGCCGTACTCGGCGTTTTTCCGGACGAGAACTTCGGCCTTGTCCGGGTCCCGCTTGAGGAAAGCCTCGATGATTTTATCGTGCTCCTGCACCGATATCTTCATCCGTCCGGGTAGGCTCAGGGACGCGTAGCGCAGGCGCTGGAACTTGCGAACGAGGTTTGTAATCAGTTCGTAGAGCTTTTCGTTGTCGGCTGCCTTGAGGAAAAGATCGTGAAAGTCATTATGGATTCGAAAGAAGTGCTTGATGTCACCGTCGTCGGCCATGTGCCGAAGCCGGTCATTGATGTTGCGGAGTCGCTCGATATCCTTCGAGGAGAGTTTTTCGCAGGCCCGGCGGGCCGCATACCCTTCGAGGATGCTCTTGATGGCGTAAAATTCCTCCACATCCCGGGGGGAGAAGGCCGTTACCACAGCACCCTTGCGGGGGATGACGGTCAGGTACCCTTCCGACTCCAGCTGGCGGAACGCCTCGCGGATCGGGGTGCGGCTGATGCCGAAACGCTCGGCGAGGTCGGGCTCGGCAACCTTTTCCCCCGGCCTGAGCGCGCCGGTCATGATGGCGTCGCGGATGGTTTCGAGTATCTTTTCCCTGAGGGTCAGGTGCTTTTCCAGCGTTTTTTTCATTGAATCACTCCGGTAGGGGGTGCTTGCTTATTGTATACAGTATACAAGAATTGTCAAGCAGGAGTTAACATGGCCTAAAAAAAAGAAAAAAGAGCGGTTCGTGGCCCGGTTACGCTCTTGCCAAGGAGGCTGGTCCGATAGTATCTTGAGTGCGAAAGAGAGGCCATGGACCCCGTACGCCATTTTAAAATTTCCATAGCTGTTCTGCTGCTCCTCGTCTCTGTCGGGACGGCCGGCTACATGGCCATTGAGGGGTGGCAGTTCCTCGACGCTCTCTACATGACGGTCATCACCCTCGGCACCGTGGGTTTCAAGGAGGTCCACGACCTAAGCAATGCGGGGAAGATATTCACCATCGGGTTGATAATTTTCGGGGTGAGCGTTCTCGGCTACATCGTCGGCAGTCTCGCCCAGATCATGTTCGAGGGGCAGATACAGCGGATCATCGGGAGGAAGAAGGTGGAGCGAAAGATAGAGGCCCTGCATGACCACTACATCATCTGCGGCTTTGGCCGGATCGGCGCCCTCATCTGCCGGGAATTCGCGGCCAAGCCGATGCCGTTTCTGGTCATCGAGAAGCATCCGGAGGTGCACGAGAAACTGCACCATGAGGAGTACCTCCACATCCGGGGCGACGCCACCGAGGACGAGACGCTGCTGCGGGCCGGGATCAAGCGGGCCAAGGGGCTGATCTCGGTGGTCACCTCCGATACGGAGAACGTCTACATAACCCTCACGGCCCGGGGGCTCAACCCCGACCTCTTTATTCTGGCCCGCTCCGGCGAGGAGGGGTCCGAACTCAAGCTCAAGCGGGCCGGCGCCAACAAGGTGGTTTCGCCGTACGTCATCGGCGGGAGCCGGATGGCCCAGGCGATCCTTCGCCCCAACGTGGTGGATTTCATCGAGATCGCCACGGGCCGGGAGCACCTGGATCTTCAGATGGAGGAGATTCAAATTCCCGAGAAATCAGCCTTTATTGGCGAGAACCTGGTAACTTCCGGATTCCGCAAGGAGACCGGCGTCATCATTGTGGGGATAAAAAAGGCCTCGGGCAAGATGGTTTTCAACCCGAATCCCCACACCAAGATAGAAGCCCTCGACACCCTTATCGTCCTCGGCGAACCGGTGGCTATTACAAAGCTGGAGCAACTGGTCGCCTGCGAATCGTGCGCCGATACGATCATCAAAAAACACCGAAAAGAGCACCCCGATCATGTCTAATTGCGTCTATGCCCACGTCCCCTATTCGATGCTGGCGGCAAACCTGCCAGCCATTATCTCCCGGCGTATCAACCCGGAGATATTTTTTTCCGGCGATACCCTCGATACCCTCGTCCCCGAGGAAGTGGGCGCAATCGCCGGGCAGCTGGCCGAGGCGGGGCTCCGCTGTACCTTCCACGGGGCCTTTATCGACCTGAATCCCGGGTCGGTGGAGCGCCTCATCCGCGAGGCGACCATGCACCGCTTCGGGCAGGTGCTGGATGCGGCGCAAATCCTCAAACCCGACGTCATCGTCTTCCATCCGGGATACGACAAGTGGCGCTATGGTGAGAGCCAGGACAAGTGGCTTGCCCACAGCATTGTCGCGTGGCGGCAGGTGCTTGAGCGGACCGACTCCCTCGGCACCACCATCGCAGTGGAGAACATCTTCGAGGAGGAGCCGTCGACCCTGAAGGCGCTTTTTGAGGCAATCGACCACCCCCGTCTGCGGCACTGCTTCGACGTGGGGCACTGGAACCTGTTCCACACCGTGGGGATGGAGGAGTGGTTCGCCGAACTGGGCTCTTTCGTGGCCGAGGCCCATATCCACGACAATTTCGGCAAACGGGATGACCACCTACCCCTTGGGGAGGCAGCCATCGACTTTGACCTCTTTTTCTCCCTCATGGAGCGTTACGCCCCCGGCGCCGCGTGGACCATCGAGGCCCATTGCCGCGACGCCCTCGACCGGGCGCTGGTCGCCATCGAGAAATACCGCACGTGACCATGGCCCGCGCAAGCGGGCTTTTTCATGGATTTCTGTGGAGGGCTACAGATAGGGGGAGAAGAGCTTGGCCACCCCGTCCCGCAGCTTTTCCGGCAGGGGGCGGTTGTCCATTTGCTCGAGGGTTACCTCGCGGGACCGGGCCAGCACGCCGGCTACATGCTTGGTCAGGGTTCCGGCGAATTCCCGGTCATAGACCTCCAGGTTCAGCTCGAAGTTGAGGCGGAGGCTGCGGGGATCGAGATTGGCGGAGCCGATGAGGCTCCAGAGGCCGTCCACAATGAAGAGCTTGGTGTGGACGAAGGGGGGAGGTTGGTAGAAGACCCGGATCCCCTGCTGGAGGAGCTCCCAGAGGTAGGCCCGGGAGGCCCAGTGGACAAAGGGAAGGTTGTTCTTCTCGGGGAGGACGAGAGTCACTTCCACGCCACGCAGGGCAGTGGTGACAAGGGCTGCCACCAGTGCCCGGTCGGGAATGAAATAGGGGGTCATGATCTGCACCTGCCGGGTGGCGCAGGAGAGTGCCCCCATGAGGATCAGGAAGAGCTTGCGGAACTCCTTGTCGGGGCCGTCGCCGATGGCCCGGGATATGGCGTGCCCCGCCGCGGGGAGGGGGGGGAAGTGGTGCCGGTTGTCCAGGAGCTCTCCGGAAACGAAGTACCAGTCTTCCAGGAAGATCTGTTGAAGCTCGCCCACCACCGGCCCTGCGACGGCAAAGTGCAGATCCTTCACCACCGTCGGGAGCGGCCGCTCCACCATGTGGCGGTCACCGATGTTCATCCCTCCCGTGAACGCCCGTTCCCCGTCTATAATCAGCATTTTCCTGTGGTTGCGCAGATTCATGTAAAACCCCTGCCTCAACGGCAGGAAGCGGGCGACCCGGATGCCGGTCCTCTCCATGAGCGTTCGGGCACGGGGGAAGGAATACTTTTCGCCGAGGCCGTCGATGATGACCCGCACGTCGACCCCCCGCCTCGCGGCGTCGGCCAGGGCATCGATGAAGCGGCGACCCGCGGCGTCCGAGTCGAAGATGTAGGTGGAGAGGTGGATCGACCGGCGGGCGCCGGCGATGGCTTCGAGCATGGCAGGATAGGCACCTTCGCCGTTTACCAGGGGGGTGAACCGATTTCCCGTCACGAGGGGAGTGCTCACCACCCGGTCGGCCAGACGGCGGAGCTCGCTCAGGTACTCGGCGCCGGGGGGGAGGGCCGTGGCGGTGTTCTGTTCGAGGGTCGATTTGAAGAACTCGGGGTCGGCCAGGCGACGGCCACTTTCGAGCCATGTACGGGCGCGGCGGAAGATCCGGTTGACCCCCATCCCCCAGTAAAAAAAGGGGCCGAGCAGGGGGATGGTGAGGCAGGTGACGATCCACCCCAGGGAGGAACGGGGATCGCGCTTCATGATCAAGGCGTGCCCTGCCGAAAAGAGCGAGAGGGCAATGAGGGCCGCTGTTCCCAGTGCTAAGGCCAGTTCGTCGATCACATCACCTCTCCATAACAAGATGCACAAAAACCGCGGCGGGTCGGCCGGCACACGTCAAGGTTAGCTCACCGTCCGGTCAAGTCAAGCAGCAGGCCGAAGCCGTTTCTTGAGGTTTCGGGCGGGAATTACTATACTCAGAACCAATACAACGATAAAGGAATTATCCGTGACGAGAAGCAATCCGCGCCGAACGGCGCTCGACATCCTTCTGCGGGTCGAACGGGACCGCGCCTTTGCCGAGCAGCTCCTGGACCGGGAGCTTTCCCTGGGGACCCTTACGGGGCCCGACCGGGGGCTTCTGACTGAGCTGGTCTACGGGGTGCTCCGCCGCCAGGGAACCCTCGACTTTCTGGTGGACGCCTTTGCCGCCAGCCGCAGCGGCAAGCTGGAGCGGGCGATCCTGGTCATCCTTCGGCTCGGGCTCTATCAGCTCTTCTTCCTGGACCGGATCCCCACTTCGGCCGCCGTGAACGAATCGGTGAACCTGGCCAAGGCCGTGGCGCCCCGGGCCGCGGGGTTCGTGAACGCGGTGCTGCGCCGGGCCGACCGGGAGCGGGACTCCCTCCCCTGGCCCGATCGCGGGGCTGACCCCGCTGCCTACATCGCGGTGCGTCACTCCCATCCCCGCTGGCTCGTGGAGCAGTGGATCGAGCAGCTCGGCATCCCGGAAGCGGAGGAGCTTGCGGTCGCCATGGCCGAGCAGGCCCCCCTTACCATCCGGGTCAATACGCTGAAGACCACCCGAGAGGCCTTCATGGAGGAGCTTGCCGCCGCCGGGATCACGGCTGAGCCCACCGTCTGGGCGCCCCACGGGGTTCGCATCCTCTCCCGTACGGCAGTCACCACCCTTCCCGGCTTTGCCGAGGGGCTCTTTACGGTGCAGGACGAGTCGTCGCAGCTGGCGGCGTTTTTTCTCGATCCCCAACCCGGCGAGCGGATTCTCGACGTCTGTGCCGCCCCCGGGGGCAAGGCCACGTACCTGGCCCAGCTCATGGAAAACCGGGGAGAGGTCCTGGCCTGCGACATCTCGGCCAAGAAGCTCCGGCTCGTGGCCGAGGCTGCGGCCCGGCTCGGCATCGGCATCATCCGCACCATGGCCGGCGACGCAACGAAGCCCGGTGCCGGTGAGCCCCCCTTCGACCGGATCCTCCTCGATGCCCCCTGTTCGGGATTCGGCGTCATCCGCCGCAATCCCGAGGGGAAGTGGTGGAAGACCCCCGACGATCTGGCCCGTCTCGCCGCCACCCAGCGGAACATCCTCGCTGCCGTCGCCCCGAGGCTCCGGCCCGGCGGGGTCCTCCTCTACTCCACCTGCTCGACCATGGTGGCCGAGGACGAAGACGTCGTGGATGATTTCCTTTCCCGGCACGAAGATTTTGTGTTAGAAGATTTGAATGCCATTTCCCCCGATTTTCCCGGACAATTTACCGGTCGGGGGCATTTCCGGAGCTGGCCCCACCGGCACGGCATGGACGGTTTTTTCGCCGCCCGGATCAGAAAGCTCTAGCACGTGGAGGATGCAATGAAGAAGATAGCGCCATCAATTCTGTCCGCCGATTTTTCCCGGCTCGGCGACGAGGTCAGGGCCGTGGCAGCCGCCGGGGCCGACTATATCCACGTGGACGTCATGGACGGGCACTTCGTGCCCAACATCACCATCGGTCCCCCGGTGGTGGAGGCGGTCCGGAAGGTGACCGAACTTCCCCTCGACGTGCACCTCATGATCGAAAACCCCGACCGCTACATTCCCGATTTCGCCAAGGCCGGCTCCGACATCATCGTCGTTCATGCCGAGGCATCGGTTCACCTCCACCGGACCATCCAGCTCATCAAGTCCCTGGGAAAAAAGGCAGGGGTATCCCTTAACCCGGCCACCCCCCTGTCGGTCCTGGAGTATGTCCTTGACGAACTGGACCTGGTCCTCCTCATGACCGTCAACCCCGGCTTTGGGGGACAGTCATTCATCGAGGCCTGCCTGCCGAAGATCCAGGCCCTGCGGGCCATGCTCGACCGGCGGGGATGCAATGCCGAACTGGAAGTGGACGGCGGCGTGAAGATCGACAACATCGACCGGATCGCCCATGCGGGAGCCAATGTCTTCGTGGCCGGAAGCGCCGTTTTCGGAAGCAAAGATTACAAGGAAACAATAAAAGAACTAAAGCGCCGGGCAAAAGAGCCGATACTGTAACTACGTGTCGTGCACGTTATTCGACAAGCGTTTAGAAATGACAGAGTTGGTTGTCAAGCAGAGTGAACTCCCGGAGCGGATCAGGACCGCCCTGGCAAACCGGAAGCGGGTACCCATGGCGCCGGGGCCGGTTCCGGCCGCCATCCTCGTTCCCCTCTTCCTGGAGGGGGGTGAGTACCATATCCTCTTTACCAAGAGGGCGGAGCACCTGAACCATCACCGGGGAGAGATTTCCTTCCCCGGCGGGGTACGCCACCCCGACGACGGGGGCCCCCGCGAGACGGCCCTGCGGGAGACCTGGGAAGAAGTTGGCATCAGACCGGGGGATGTGGACGTGCTGGGGGAACTGGATGATTATTTCTCCATCCACAACTACCTGGTGACGCCGGTGGTGGGGATCTTCCCTCCCCGCTACCCGCTGGAAGTGAACCCGGACGAAATCGAGCGGATCATCACGGTGCCGCTGACGCATCTCCTCAGGCCGGAAATCTTTCGGGTCGAGGATTGGAACTGGAAGGGACGTACCCATCCGGTCTGTTTTTTCACGTACGAAGGGGACGAGATCTGGGGGCTGACCGCTGCCATCCTCAAGCAGTTCCTGGATCTGACGTTCCAGCGGTAACGTGTGGAGCAGGAGAAATCGCGTAGCCAGGTGCTACGGGAGCATAGGGCTGAAATGAAGAAGACAGTCTTGGTTATCGACGACTCGGACACCCTGCGGGAGGAGATCCTCCGGTCACTCCGGGGAGTATCCCTTTTCGACACCTACCTGGAGGCCGGTGACGGGCTTGACGGGTTCAAGGTTCTCCTCAACAACCGGGTGGACCTGGTCCTCTGCGACCTGGAAATGCCGCGGATGGACGGCTTCCGTTTTCTTACCATGATGCGGGCCCGGGAGGAGTTTCAGGACCTGCCGGTCATCATCCTGACGGGGCGTGAGGACCGGGACACGAAGATTCGTGGCCTTGAGCAGGGGGCTTCCGACTTCGTGACCAAACCGTTCGACACCGGGGAACTGGTGGCCCGGGTGCGGGTCCAACTCAAGATGAAGGGACTTCAGGACGAGTTGAAGCGCTCCAACGAGATGCTGCGTACCCTCTCCATCACCGATCCCCTGACCCACCTCCACAACCGCCGCCACCTCATGGAGATGGTGGATAAGGAGTTCCAGCGCTCCTCCCGCAAGGGGGCGCCCCTCTCCCTCGTCATCCTCGACATCGACTACTTCAAGAAAATCAACGATACCTACGGGCACCAGGAGGGGGACCGGGTCCTCACCATCCTGGCCGACATCGTCCGAAGGCGGCTTCGGAGCTACGACCTCGCGGCCCGCTACGGCGGGGAAGAGTTCGTGCTGCTGCTGCCGGAAACTCCCGTCCAAGAGGCCCTCTCCATAGCTGAGCGGTTGCGGCTGGAGGTTCAGGAACATGTCTTCGAGGGAAGCCTCGGGGGGCTGGTGATAACCATCAGTCTTGGCGTGGCCACGTACCCGTCGTCCCGGGTGGAGAGCATCGACTCGCTCTTCAGGCAGGCCGACGAGGCACTCTACCGTGCCAAACAGGGGGGACGCAACCGCGTTGAGCTCATGGCAGGGGCAAGCATTGAAAAAGGGGTGCCTTAAGGCGCTCAGGTGCTCGTTTCTGACTGACGGAATTATGATGCCGGCCGTTCCGTAACGTGGCTTCGACAGAAGAGGTGGAGGCCACAGCCGGGGCAGAGGGGGCGCTTGCGGCAGTGGCGCTTGCCGTGCTCCACGATGAGGGCGTGGTACTCGTTGAAGAGCCGGACGTCGGGCGGCAGGTTGGCCATGAAGAGATCTCGCACCTCATCGTAGCCGGCCGACCCGTTCAGAATCCCCAGGGCCGCGAAGAGACGCTTCGTGTAGGCATCCACCACGAAGGTCGGTTTCCCCCCCGCGTAGAGAAGGATCGAATCAGCGGTCTCCGGGCCGATCCCCCGCACCCCCAGCAGTTCCTCCCGCAACGCGTGCCAATCCCCTGCGAACATCCGCTCCAGGCTTCCCCCGTGCCGTTCCCAGAGATACCCCGCGAAATCCTTGAGCCGGAGGCTCTTCACATTGAAGTACCCGGCCGGCCGGATGGCCTCCGCCAGGGAGGCGGCCGGCACGTCGCGGAGGGCTTCGGGGGAGAGGAGGCTCTCACGCTTCAGGTTTGAGATGGCTTTTTCCACGTTTCCCCAGTTGGTGTTCTGGGTCAGGATTGCGCCGACGCAGACCTCGAAGGGGGTGTCGGCGGGCCACCAGTGGCGGGGTCCGTAGGCGGCATGGAGGATGTCGAAGATCTCCTGCAGGACCGCGTCGAGCATCAGGCCGTCCCGCCGGGGGAGTCTCCCCCCATAATCCGCTCGTAGATCCGCCGCACCGCCTCGGTGGTCTCCTCGTACTCCCGCATGAGAAGATCTCCCGGGTGCCGCAGCTTCGGGTCGTAGCCGAGGCGGCGGGCCAGCTTGTCCAGGTACTCCCGGGGACCCCCCAGGTCGTTGATGGAGTAGTCGTGGATGAGGCGGAGCCGGTTCTCCAGCCGGCGAAGGAACTTGTATCCCGCTTGGAGCGTCGCGAATTCCTCCTCGGTCAGCACCCCGCAGAGCCGCATCGCCTTCAGGGCCAGGAGCGTGTTGGTGCTCCGGACCTCGGGGAGATTCACCCCGTGGCAAAGCTGGAGGTACTGGACCATGAACTCGATGTCCACGATTCCCCCCCGGCCGGTCTTGATGTTGTAGCTCCCCTCTTTCTCCTTGGCCAGCTCCACCTCCATGCGGGTCCGCAGCCGGTGGATCTCTCCGCGTACCGTCTCGTCGGCGCCGGAGCCGTAGACCGTTCCCCGCATGACCTCCTCGATCTGGCGCCGCAGGCGCTCGTCGCCAAAGACCACCCGCGCCTTGGTGAGGGCCTGGCGTTCCCAGACCTGGGCCTCCTCCCGGTGGTAGGTCCGGAACGACTCCAGGGAGGTGACGAGGGGGCCGGCGTTCCCCGAGGGGCGGAGCCGGGTGTCGATTTTGTAGACATACCCCTCGCGGGTGGGGGTGGTGAGGATGGAGATGATCTTCTGCCCCAGTTTGGCGAAATACTCCCGGTTCGTTATCTGCTTCTCGCCGTCGGTTTCTCCCTGCTCATCGTAGATGTAGATGATGTCCAGGTCCGAGTGGTAGTTGAGCTCGTTCCCCCCCATTTTCCCCATGGCCACCACGGCGAAGTGGGCCTGGCGCAGATCGCCGTCGGCGTCCCGGTACATGGGCCTGCCAAAGCGGGCCAGCTCTTTTTTGCCCATGCGGCAGGCGGCGGAGAGGCAGACCTCGGCGAGCCCCGTCAGCTGGTAGGTGAGTTCCGACTGCCCCAGCTTGCCGTAGATGTCGGTAAGTCCAATCCGGAGGAATTCTTCGTTGCGGTACCGCCGCAGGATGTCGAGGCGCTCCTCGTAGTCCACTGCCGCGGCGAGCATCCCTTCCAGTTCTCCTTCCATGGCCTCCCGATCCTTGATGAAGGAGGCGTAGGAACGGGAGACGAGGCTGTCCAGCAGTTCCGGGTGGCCGATGAAGATCTTGGACAGGAGCTCCGAGGTGGCGAAGAAGGAGACCAGGAGCTTCAGTATCTCCCGGTTCTCGGCCAGGAGGGCGTAGAAGGAGGAGCGGGAGCCCACGGCGCAGAGGAACCGCTCCAGGTTGGTGAGGGCCATGTCCGGATCGGGGGAGGCAAAGATCTCCTGGAGGAGGAGCGGTGATATCTGCTCCAGAAGCCGCCGGGACCGCTCGGTGAGATGGGCCCGGGGAGGGCCGTCCCGCAACAGCAGCAGGTTCTCGTAGGCGGCATCCACGTTCTCGAAGCGCCGCTCCGCCAGCATGTCCTTGATGAAGTCTGGGTCGGCGCCCCGGTCGAAGAAGTAATACGTCTCCGGCCGCACTTCCTCCTTCAGCTTCTCATCCCGGGAGAGGAAGAGTCCGCCGTAGATGGACGAGACCCGCTCCCGATGCCCCTCCAGGACCTCTCTGAACTTAGTCAGGCCGTCCTGCCGCAGGTAGCCGCAGCGCCGGGCCAGGGCCAGCATCTCGTCGTCCTTCTTGGGAAGGGAGTGGGTTTGGCGCTCCTGGACCACCTGGATCCGGTGCTCCACGGTGCGGAGGAACCGGTAGGCCTCGGCCAGGGCCGCAGCATCCTCCTCGGCGATGATGCGGCCGTCCTTCAGGGTCTCCAGGGCTTTGAGGGAGTTCCGTTCCCGCAGGGCCGGGTTTTTGCCGGCGTAGACGAGCTGGAGCGCCTGGATGAAAAACTCGATCTCCCTGATGCCGCCGCGCCCCAGCTTGATGTTCAGCTCCCCCTCCTGCTGCCGGGCCAGGGAGGCGTCGATCTTTTTCTTCATGGCCATCATGTCCTCGATCAGGTTGTAATCGAGGTACTTGCGGTAGATGAAGGGCTCGATGGCGGCCAGGATTCGTTTTCCCAGTTCGATGGAGCCGGCCACGGGGCGGGCCTTGAGCATGGCGGCCCGCTCCCATGACTGGCCCCAGTACTCATAGTAGGTGACCGCCGAGTGGAACGAGCAGGCCATGTCGCCGCTCTTCCCCTCGGGGCGAAGCCCCATGTCGACCCGGAAGACGAAGCCGTCGGCCGTCACCTGGGAGAGCGCCTTGCTGACCATCTCCCCCAGCTTCACGAAGAAGGCGTGGAGGGTGGTCGTGCCCGTTGCCCCTCCCCGGCCGTCGGGAATGCCTGCCGTCTCCCCCTGGTCCGAGGAGTAGAAGTAGATGAGATCGATGTCCGAGGAGAAGTTCAGTTCCCGGCCGCCGAACTTCCCCATACCCAGGATGGTGAACTCCGCCTCCCGGAGGCCGTCGGGGGTCTCCATGAGGGGGAGGCCGTGCTCGGCCACGAGCTTTTTCCGGGCCACGTCGTGGGCCACCTGGAGGGCGGCCGCGGCCAGGGACGACAGCTCCCCCGTTACCTCCTCCAGGGGGGCGACGCCGGTCAGGTCCCGGGCCGCGATCCGGAGGATCTCCATGAACTTGAAACGGCGCAGGAGCGGGAAGAGGGCGGCGTAGTCGGTATCCTTCGGCACCTGGGCGCGGAGCTCCGCCAGCATCTCCGTCTCGCTCCGGCGGATTGCCAGTGCTTTGCGGATAAAGAGATAGTGGAAGTAGGAGGGGTCGCGGCAGAGGATGTTGACCAGGAAGGGGGAGGAGCCGCAGATGGTGAGGAGCTGGGAGAGCCCGTCCCGCCGGGAGCAGACGTCGAGGAGCTCGTCCCGGTCCGCCACGCCGCTCACCCGCTCCAGCCCGTTCAGGGCCATGTCCGCCTGGGGCGCGGCCAGGGAGGCGGCGGCGATGCCGCGGACGAGGCTGTCGGGGAAGACATGCTGAAGGAGGCGGAGGTTCGTGGCCGACCGGGCCGCGTAGGTGAACCCCAGCTCCTCCAGGAGCGCCATGAGGAGCTGGTCGTTGTCGATGTCGGGGGAGGTGCCGATGGCCTCCTCCAGGCGGCGGGCCAGGGAATCGGTAGGGGTCATGGTTTCACGAGGGCCTTGAGCTTCGCCGTGTAATCGCCGGTAATCACCCCCTTCTCGGTGATGATGCCGGCGATGTAGCGGGCCGGCGTCACGTCGAAGGCGGGATTGCGGACCGCGATCCCCTCCGGCGCCACGGGAAGCCCCTGGAGGTGGGTCACCTCCCGGGCGTGGCGCTCCTCGATGGGGATCTGGTCGCCGTTTTCGAGCGACAGGTCGAGGGTGGAGGTGGGGGCCGCCACGTAGAAGGGGATGTTGTTTTCCTTGGCCAGAACCGCCACGCTGTAGGTGCCGATCTTGTTGGCCGTGTCGCCGTTGGCCGCGATCCGGTCGGCTCCCACCACGCAGCAGGTGATCTCGCCCCGCTTCATGAAGAAGCCGGCCATGTTGTCGGAAATGAGGGTCACGGGGATGCCGTCCTTCATGAGCTCCCACGCCGTGAGCCGCGCCCCCTGGAGCCAGGGGCGGGTCTCGTCGGCGAAGACCTGGATGTTCTTCCCCGCCTCGTGGGCCGCCCGGATGACCCCCAGGGCCGTACCGTAGCCGGCCGTGGCAAGGCCGCCGGCGTTGCAGTGGGTGAGTACCGTGGCCCCCTCGGGGATCAGGCCGGCGCCGTGGCGGCCGATGGCCTTGCAGAGCGCCAGATCCTCCTCCTCGATGCGGATCGCCTCGGCCTTGAGGACTTCGCGCACCTCGTCCAGGGAACCGCCGCAGTTATCGGCGGCCACCCGTTTCATACGCTCGATGGCCCAGAAGAGGTTCACGGCCGTGGGGCGGGTGCGGGCCAGGACGTCGCAGACGTTATCCAGCTGCCGCAGGAACGACTCGTGGGTATCCGCGATGATCTCCCTGGCCCCCAGGGCCACACCCATGGCCGCCGCCACCCCGATGGCCGGCGCCCCCCGGATGATCATCCCCCGGATCGCCTCGGCCACACTCTTGTAGTCGCCGTACTCGCAGTAGACCTCTTCGCCCGGAAGCCGGGTCTGGTCGATCATTATTACCTTGTCGTCGCGCCATTCGATAGTTCTAAAGGACATAAATAACCCTCACAATCTGCCACAGAGACACGGAGACACAGAGAACAGCAAGTTGAATCTCACCCCTTGAGCTTCTTCAGTAACAGCTCGTTCACCACCGCCGGGTTCGCCTTCCCCTTGGAGGCCCGCATCACCTGCCCCACGAAGAAGCCGAAGACCTTCTCCTTGCCGCCGCGGAACTCCTCCACCTGCCCCATGTTGGCGGCCATGATCTCGTCGATGATCTTCTCGATGGCGCCGGTGTCGGAGACCTGGACGAGCCCCTTCTCCTCCACGATGGCCTCGGGGGCCTTGTCGTTCGTCCACATCTCGTCGAAGACGGTCTTGGCGATTTTGCCCGAGATGGTCCCCTTCTCGATGAGCTGGAGCAGGGCCGTGAGGCGCTCCGGCGTCACCGGGCAGTCGGCGATTCCCGTGCCCGCCTCGTTGAGGGAGCGAGTCACCTCACCCATCACCCAGTTGGCGGCCCCCTTGGCCGGGGCGCCGGCGGCGAGGCACGCTTCGAAGTACTCGGCCATTTCCCGCGTCGCGGTCAGGACCTCGGCGTCGTAGTCGGAAAGCCCCAAGTCGGAGCGGTAGCGATTGCGCCGGGCCTCGGGGAGTTCGGGGAGCGACAGGGCCACGTCGGCCACCCAGTCGTTGGAGATGACGAGCGGCACGAGATCGGGATCGGGGAAGTAGCGGTAGTCGTGGGCCTCCTCCTTGCCGCGCATGGAGCGGGTTTCGCCGCTGTCCGGGTTGAAGAGGCGGGTCTCCTGGACCACCTTCCCCCCCTCCTCGATGAGCTCGATCTGCCGCTCGATCTCGTACTCGATGGCCTGTTTCACGAAGCGGAAGGAGTTGACGTTCTTGGTCTCGGTGCGGGTCCCGAAAGTCGTGGAGCCCACCGGCATCACCGACACGTTGGCGTCGCAGCGGAAGCTCCCCTCCTCCATGTTCCCGTCGCAGATGCCGAGGTAGACCACGATCTGATGGAGCTTCTTCAGGTAGGCCACCGCTTCGTCGGCGCTGCGGATGTCCGGCTCCGACACGATTTCCAGGAGCGGCGTGCAGGCCCGGTTCAGGTCCACCCCGGAGCCGCTTCCCAGGCCGGGGATGTCGCTGTGGACCAGCTTGCCGGCGTCCTCCTCCATGTGGATGCGGGTGATGCCGATCCGCTTAGTCTCACCCTCCACCTCGATGTCCAGGTGGCCGTTCTGGCAGATGGGGAGTTCGAACTGGCTGATCTGGTACCCCTTGGGGAGGTCCGGGTAGAAGTAGTTCTTCCGGGCGAAGACGCTGCGCGGCGCGATCCGGCAGTTGGTGGCGAGACCGGCCTTGATGGCGAACTCCACCACCTTCCGGTTCAGGACCGGCAGGGCGCCGGGCATCCCGAGGCAGACCGGGCAGGTCTGGGAGTTGGGGCTGGCACCGAACTGGGTGGAGCAGCCGCAGAAGATCTTGGTGTCGGTTTTCAGCTGGACGTGGACTTCAAGGCCGATGACGGCTTGGTAGTTCATTCGGTTTCTCCTGGTTCAGGGAGTTCGGATAGTAGCTTTTTCTGTTTTTTCTCCAACTTCTTTATGCTGTCGGCAACCGGCAATAGGTCTGGCCAAGGGCGACGATTTCTTTGCTGGGGTCGGCATTTTGAACGATCAAATAACAGGCGTAGCGGGATAGAAATACCGATTTTACCTGGCGTTTCGCGCCACTGCCGAGATCGACCATTTCGGTGACGTCAACGAAATGGTCATCTATCCGCTGGCCGCTGTTGAAGCAGGCGGTACGTGCCTTGGTGACTACCTGCTCGAAGTTGCGATAGTCAGCATAATCCAGAATCTGGGCAAAATCGCGGCTTGACCAGAATTCACTGCCCGCGTCATTGGTGCGTTTGATCTGCTCGAAGGGAGAGACGTGTTTACCGGCAATGTCTTTCGATAATCGTTTGCTCATTTCAGAGCCCTCACCATTCCCGCCTTTTGTGATCGCCCCTATATCCCGGCCTTTTGCGTATGCCACGCCGTGGCCTGCTCGAAGGCGTGGGCGGCGCGCAGTATGGTTTCCTCCCCGAAGGGGCGGCCGATGAGCTGGAGGCCGATGGGGAGTCCGGCGCCGCTCATCCCGGCGGGGACGGAGACGGCGCAGGTGCCGGCCAGGTTCACGGGGATGGTGAAGATGTCCGACAGGTACATCCGGAGCGGATCGCTCGTCTTCTCGCCGATTTTGAAGGCCGGGGTCGGGGCCACGGGGGTGAGGATGGCGTCCACGGCCTCGAAGGCCTTGAGGAAGTCCTGCATGATGAGGGTGCGGACTTTCTGGGCCTTCAGGTAGTAGGCGTCGTAGTAGCCGGAGGAGAGGGCATAGGTGCCGATCATGATCCGCCGCTTCACCTCGTCTCCGAACCCTTCGGAGCGGGTCTTGCGGAACATGTCGATAAGGTTTGCGGCCCCTTCCGTCCGGTGACCGAAGCGGACCCCCTCGTAGCGGGCCAGGTTGGAGCTGGCCTCGGCGGTGGCGATCAGGTAATAGGTGGCCACGGCGTAGTCGGTGTGGGGGAGGGAGATATCCACAAACTCGGCGCCGAGGCCCCGGTAGGTCTCGATGGCCTCGTCCAGGGCCTTCTTCACGTCCGGGTCGAGCCCCTCGATGTAGTACTCCTTGGGAAGCCCCAGCTTCAGCCCCTTCACGTCGCCGGTGAGCCCCTTTGCGTAGTCGGGGACCGGCACCTCGACGCTGGTGGAATCCATGGGGTCATGGCCGGCCACGGCCTGGAGCATGAGGGCGCAGTCGGTCACGTCCCGGGTCACGGGCCCCACCTGGTCCAGGGAGGAGGCGTAGGCGATGACCCCGTAGCGGGAGACCCGGCCGTAGGTGGGGCGAAGCCCCACGCAGCCGCAGTGGGAGGCGGGCTGGCGGATGGAGCCGCCGGTGTCGGTGCCGAGCGTCGCCGTGGCGGTGCGGGCTGCGATGGCCGCCGCCGATCCGCTGGAGGAGCCGCCGGGGATGCACTCCAGGTTCCAGGGGTTTCTGGTGGGGCCGAAGGCGCTCGACTCGCCGGAGGAGCCCATGGCGAACTCGTCCTGGTTTAGTTTCCCCACGATGACCGCGCCGGCCTCCTTCAGCTTCGCCACCGCTGTCCCGTCGTAGGGGGGGACAAAGTTGTCGAGGATCTTCGAGGCGCAGGTGGTGCGGATCCCCTTGGTGACGAAGATGTCTTTGAGGGCGACGGGGATGCCGGTCAGCGGGGCCATGTCGCCGGCGGCAATGCGCCGGTCAGCCGCTTCTGCCGCGGCCAGGGCCTCCTCGGGGGTGACCGTGATGTAGGCGTTCACCTTCGGGTCCACCGCCTCGATGCGGGCGAGCATCGCTCTCGTCGCCTCCACGGAGGAGAGCTCCTTCCGCTTCAGCCGGTCGTGCAGTTCGTGTATGGTCAGATCAAAGAGTTCCATGGGGTCTCCGATGCGTGCGATTTTACTTTTCCGTCTCCCTCCCCAGGGAGTTGTTCGTTATGGTGGCGCTCGTCTCCACCGACCCGTGGAAGCTCGACGTGAAGCAGCCGGCCAGGGGAAGCGCAGCAGCAAGGACAAGGAGCCCAAGGAGCAGTCGGTGGGAGCAGGGATTCACTCGATCACCTTCGGCACCCGGAAGAATCCTTCCACCCGGTCCGGGGCGTTGGCCAGGGCGTTCTCCACGCCGATGGAGGGGCGGACCGCGTCGTCCCGGAAGGCGTTTTCCACCGGCACCGCGTGGGAAGTGGGGATGATGCCGCTCGTGTCCAGCTCGTTCAGCTTTTCCACGTAGGCGAGGATGGCGTCCATCTGGCCGGTGAAGGTCTCCGTCTCCTCCGGGGTCAGCTCAAGGCGTGCCAGGAGGGCAACGGCGTCGACTTCGGCTTTGGTTATCTTCATGGGGGATCTCCGTGGGGTGAACCTGGTGAAATGAACGGTATTTTGTAGCACGAACAGGGGAAAATGACAAGGCGACGCGGCCATGAATGCCGCGGCTCATCGTTCAAACGGCCGGGATGCGTTCGCTTCTCTCTTGTGGCTGTGGGCTGGTCGGGAAATTCAGAGCGCGGAAGGGGTGACCCCGCCACCGCCGGGGGCCGGGGGGAGATTGCGGAGGATGACGTTGTACAGCTCCCCTGCCCGGACCGGCTTGGAGATGAAATCGTTCATCCCCGCCTCGTGGCAGACTTTCTCGTACCCCTTGAGGGCGTGGGCGGTCATGGCGATGACTGGCGTGGTCTGGTCGATGCCCCTCTCTGAGCCGCTCCGTATCACGCGGGTCGCCTCCAGGCCGTCCAGCACCGGCATCTGGATATCCATCAGCACCACGTCGAATCGCTCCCCCTTCATGGCGCTCACGACATCGCCGCCGTTCTCCACCGCAACAACCTGGCACCCCATCATCTCCAGGAGGAGCCGGGAAACCTTGAGATTCATGGGATTATCCTCGGCGAGAAGGATCTTCACCTCCCGGCCAAACCGGGGTATCCCTGCCTGCCTGATTTCCCGGTTCTGGAGAGCGCAGGTCCCCAACCGGGCCGTGAACCGGAAGGTGCTCCCAACTCCGACGGCGCTCTTTACGGAGATATCCCCTCCCATCATCGACACCAGGGCGCGGCAAATGGCGAGCCCCAGCCCCGACCCCCCGTATTTCCTGGTGGTGGAGCCGTCGGCCTGGGTGAACGACTCGAATATGAGGGAGAGCTTGTCGGCGGGGATGCCGATGCCGGTGTCCGAAACCGTGAAGAGCAGCATCACGCCGTCGTCCGTGCCGGAAGAGGGGGCGCGCTCCACCTTCAGGCCCACTTCTCCCTTGGCGGTGAACTTGACGGCATTGCTGAGGAGGTTGATCAGCACCTGCCGCAGGCGGGTTGGATCGCCGATGAATGCCTCCGGGAGGTCCCGTGCCACGTCGAGGATCAGCTCCAGCCCCTTGCCGTGGGCCTGGGGGGCTACCACGTCCAGGGCTCCCTCCACGGTGTTCCGGAGGTCGAAGGGGACCTTCTCCAGCAAGAGGCGCCCGGCCTCGATCCTCGAGAAATCCAGGATATCGTTCAGCAGCCCCAGCAGGCTCTCGGCCGATGAACCGATGATCTCCAGGTTTTCGCGCTGGGAGGGTGAAAGGGGCGTTTCCAGGGTCAGTTCGGTCATGCCGATGATGGCGTTCATGGGGGTCCGGATCTCGTGGCTCATGTTGGCCAGGAACTCCCCCTTCATCCTGCTGGCGGACTCCGCTTCGTCTCGGGAACGCTTCAGGTCGTTGACCATCCGCTCGATGGTATGGAGCACCTGGTGTGTCTCGTCATGGCTTTTGTCCTCCACCACCGACGTGTCGTGCCCCATGGCGGCGGCCGCACAGAAGAGCGCCTGCCGGAGGGGGCGGTTGATGCGGTAGGCGGCATAGGCGGAAAAGACCACGGAGAGAAGCAGCGTCACCAGTGCCCCCGTTATGACTCGCGCCTCCAGCATGGAAATTTCGTCCTGCACGTCGTCCAGGTATACGCCGCTCCCCAGAACCCACTGCCACGGCTCAAAGAGGGAAACATAGGACACTTTGCGGCTCGGCTCTTGTTCGCCCGGGCGGGGCCAGAGGTAGTCGACTTCTCCCTTCCCCTCCCGGCGCACAAGGTTGTTCATGGTCAGGAAGAGGGGCTTCCCCCGGGCGTCGGCCAAGCGGGTGAGATAGTGCCCCTCCAATTCGGGTTGCAGGGGGTGCATCACCATCCTGTTCTCCAGGTCATGGACCCAGACGTAGCCGTTGACATTGTAGCGCAATGCACGAAGGGTATTCACGGCCAGTCTGCGGGCCTCTGGCTCGGAGAGCTCCCCCCGGAGTTGGAGGGAATGGTAGTGGGCGGCTATGGAGCGTGCCGCGTCCACGATATGGCTCGCGTTATCCGTCCGCTCGTGGATCAGCTTCGATTCCAGAAGCGGCAGGAAGAACCCCAGCAGCCCCGCTATGATGACGAACACCGCCACCGTCGACATGAGGAATATTTTCGTGAAGAGTCGCCAGTTGCGTATCCGCCAGGTTTCGAGATTCATGGCCCGCAGCAGTCCTTCTGCCGAACGATGGAAGGCATCAAAGGTGGGAGTCGTGCCGGGTTCCGGCACCGCGCATCATTACTCTCTTTTCGGCAAAAAAACGGCATCCTTGAGAATTTTCTCACTTCACATCACGTCACATTCCCGGAATCTTCAGAGGATGGGGGTCAGCGGCAGCGACTTCCAGAGGCGCAGCCTGTTCCGCTTGGCCGCCGAGGCGCGGCGGTCCGGGTTGTCCGTGGCCGGATTCCAGCTGTTCTCCGGGCGCATGTCCCGCTCGATCCGCTCCTCCACCTGGCGGGCCAGGGCGGGGTTGCGGACCATCACCCCCACCTCGGTGTTCAGGTTGGCGGAACGGGGGTCCAGGTTGAAGGTGCCGACGAACAGAGTCACGCCGTCGATCACCATGGTCTTTGCATGGAGGGCGAAGGTGGGGGGCTTCTCCTTCAGCTTCGGGTAGCGGTCGATCAGCTCCTGCCGCACGGCCGGGTCCGGGCGGAATTCCCGGATGGTGATCCCCGCCTTCAGGAGCCGGTTGCGCTGCTTCCGGTAGCCGCTGAAGGCCTGGAGGTTGTCGGTGGCGGCCAGGGAGTTGGTGACGATCCGCACCTCCACCCCGCGCCGGATCAGCTTCCGGAACAGCTCCACGCCCCCCTCGGGCATGACCAGGTAGGGGGACTGGATGGTGACCCGCCGCTTGGCCCGGCTCACCGCGTCCACCAGGGCCGCCGTGCTCCGGCCGCCGCCCCCCAGTCCCTCCCGGCCGCTGTTCTTTCCCGGCAGGTCCGAGATGAAGCGGGCCTCGTCCCAGACCATCTCCCGCAGCAGCCCGTCGAACCTGCGGGGGAGGTTCTGGAGCGCCTGGCGGACCTCCGGGGCGAAGTTTTCCGGCTTCCCGGCATAGGCGTGGAGGCCGGCATAGACCTGGCCGGTCCGCTCCGGCGTCATCTTCTTCATGGGCTTTTTCAGCAGCTTCTCCACCGGCACAGCCAGGGGGCTCTCCCAGAAACGGGCGAAGCTCGCCTCCGCCTCGGCCACAGTCGGGCCGAGCATCAGCATGTCCCGGTCCCGGAAGGTGTACTCCTGGTCGAAATCGTAGTACTCGTCGGCCATGTTGCGGCCGCCGGTGATCCCCACCATGCCGTCGAAGAGGGCGGTCTTGTCGTGCATCCGCTGGTTCACGGAACGGAAGCCGGTCACAACGTTGGCGAACCGCTTCACCTTCGAGGTTCCCACCGTCATCTTCGGGTTGTAGATCCGGATGTCGATGTTGGGGTGACGGGCCAGGGCCAGGAGCGATTCCGGCGGCGCGTCGATGAGGAGGTCATCCACCAGCACCCGCACCCGTATCCCCCGCTCCGCCGCCCGCAGCAACGCCTCCGAGGCCAGGATGCCGATGTTGTCGCTGCTCCAGATGAAATACTGGACGTCGATGCTCTTCGTGGCGTGGTCCGCGAGCCACGCCCGGGCCAGGAGCGACTCTTCCCCCTTTTCCAAGACATAGAGGCCGGTCTTGCCGGGGTGGGCAGACAGCAGGGGCTGGATGCTCCGGGCCAGGGGAAGCGTTACCGGGGTGGTTTCGGCGGCTGACAGGCGTGCGCCGGGAACGGCGGTGAGTATGAGAAGGAGTGACAGGGTGATAAGGAGCAGAGGTCGGATCATTACAAAGAGCCTCGTTTCAATTGTCGGGAAGAGCGCGCAAAAAGGGCAGTCCCGCAGCAGTTTCGGCAGTTTTGGGGACAGTTTATTTCTCTGTCGAATAACCTGTCCCCAGACAGAGAATGTCATAGTTTCTTCTACCTGCGCTGCAATGCGATGTATCTCGCTACATCATCCCATTTGACAGAGAAATCAATCAATTCTCGTTTGACTTCGAATTTAGTCTGCGCTGATGGAGTGGTACGGGCGAATTCCATAAGCCCACGTCGAGGGGCAATTGCTCCAGCCAGCAAATTTTCTGTGGTCTGCGCCAAATCTGATGGGCTCATACCAAGTAAAGTCGCCGGACTCGAAGAAGGATAAAGTAGGTTTGATAAATTGTGCGTTGCCGGTTGAAACTCGGGTACCTTGGGTACTTGGGTCTCTTTGTAATTTGGTTTTAACAGCAGTTTCTCTCTTCCCAGCAGCTTTTCTCTGAATTCCTTCGATACTCTGCTCTGTCCAGGGGAAACCCTTGATTCCATTTTGCACGCCCTATGTAACGCCGGGCCTATGGCTGTCACAAACGTATCTCCTCGTGGCCCTATTTTGGCCAATATCAATTTCCCATGGTGCAGAATTGTTTTAGTCAAAAAATGATATTTACTGAAGGTTGCATCGAGAGATTTCATCTGTAGAGCTGCTATTCGGCAGTAATATGCGGCATAAAGAACAGAGAGTGCGTTCACTTTGTCTGCTCTGAAATAGGCAATGATGCTATCTCCGACATATTCGACCTGATCATCGTCAGCGCCAAATTCGCGGGATATTTCATCAACCGAGGAAAGAAAAGTATGAGCTAGCTTGAGATATGTCTTATGAGTCCGCGTCCAGGTGAATAACGTCGAATCAACGAGGTCAATTTTGAGCATGTAGAACTCACGCTCGGTCCCCTCACCGCGTTTCAAGGCAGATGGAACTTTGTCTACAATTCCGCCGGCAGCCTCGTTATAATGTTTATTTATAATCTCATCGATTGTCTTAGCCATTGTCAGATACCCTGGGTTGCTGGTTATTTACTACAGTAATACAGAAACAACATCCGACCCCAAAAACCACAGACGAGCCATGCCATTACAAGAATATATGCCCATTTCAATCTAACTTCTTTCATGTCTCTAATGTATGCCAGCTTCATTTGCTCAAACACCAATTCTTGTTTGATGGCATCAATGGTGTCTGGAAGTTTTTTGACATAGTCCTCCAAGCGTACCTTCGAGGAAATATCCCTATTGATAAATGCATCACGTAATCCAAGATCGTACAACCCATCATTGTAGAAAGTCCCGATGGGGCAGTCCGTGAAAGTAACGTGGGATTTTGGATTGTGAATTGCCATTACGGACCGCATTGCAGCAACGAAGGCAGCAAACCATGTACAAAGGAACAACATAATTAGCGCCCAAAGTTGCCACTGGCCAGGCCCACAATATACAGTCTGATGTAGTTTCGAAAAATGCCTCGTCCGCAGAATCTGTGGGTAGTTGGCTGAAAAAATAAGGGCATTGCCCCTCCGTGAAGGATAAGATTGTTTTTGCGAGAAACGATCAAGTCCGACACGGGAGAAGCAATGCTTATCAAGACTGTACTGAACAAGTTCGAGCGTTTCAAGTCCTTCATTTACGGAGATTGCCGACTGGCGAAAGTCGGCGGCTCAGAAGCACTGGTCATTGACATCAAGGCTCGTCGCAACAGCAAGCCCGAATGCCCGGAATGTGGCAAGCGAGGCAAGACATACGACACGCAACCGGCCCGACTGTTCGAGTATGTGCCGATCTGGGCGTTCAAGGTCTTCTTTCGCTACGCTCCCCGTCGGGTTCTGTGCCCAATCCATGGGGTAAAGGTTGAATCCCTCCCCTGGGGGTATGGCAAAGAGCAAATGACGATCTCGTACCAGGTCTATCTTGCCCGGTGGGCTCGGCGACTCTCCTGGAAGGAAGTTGCCGAAATCTTTAAGACCAGTTGGGACAGCATCTTTCGGGCGGTGCAGTATGCTGTCGATTACGGCCTGGCAAACAGAAACCTTGATGGCGTTACGGAAATCGGTGTTGATGAAATTGCCGTCTTCAAGGGCCATCAGTATCTTACGATGGTCTATCAGCTCAATGCCGGCGTCAGGCGTCTTCTCTGGTGTGGTCCGCAACGTCGGATAAGAACGCTACTGCGCTTCTTTCGGGAATTCGGCAAAGAACGCAGCGCCAAGCTCAAGTATGTCTGCAGCGACATGTGGGCACCGTATCTCAAGGTTATCGCCAAGCGGGCACCCAATGCCGTGAACATCCTCGACCGCTTCCACATCATGCGGAAGTTTAACGAAGCGATTGACGAGGTTCGGCGCACCGAAGCCAAGGAGTTCAAGGCCGCCAAGCAGGAGAACGTCCTGGAAAAGGGCCGTTGGTTGCTGCTGAAACGGCCGGAAAATCTGTCCGAGAAGCAGACGTCACGATTGGGAGATTTGCTCAAGCTCAACCTCTCATCAATCAAGGCATATCTGCTGCGCGAGGACTTTCAGCAGTTCTGGGACTACCAGCGGTCTGACTTTGCTGGCAAGTTCCTCGACGACTGGGTCATCAGGACAATGCAAACTGACCTGGAACCGATGAAGAAGGTTGCCAGGATGTTACGCAACCACAAACCGATGATTCTCAACTGGTTCAAGGCAAAAGGCCGACTTTCCAGCGGCGCGGTAGAGGGTCTGAACCTCAAAGCAAAACTGACTATCAGAAAAGCGTACGGTTTCCGAACCATCAAGTGCCTGCAAGTGGCGCTATATCACACACTTGGCGACTTGCCAGAACCCCTGTGTCACCACAGATTCTGCTAAAGAGCCCGAAAAATTGAGATATATCTTTCCTGAATTAGTAAGTGCCAAGATCAATATGCCCATCACAACAGCTGCTTTGGTGTCATTAACCCTAATAGCAGATTGAATATCTGTGATCGAGGCGTATAGGAATGCCAATATTTTTCCATCATTCTCTTTGCTCATTATCATTACCCTTTAACACCCCTTGTGCTTATCACTCAATGGCTTGCAAAATGTACTATTAACCTCGATTCTTACGCTGTAGCAATGGAGGATGCAGTATTCGTTTTGTTACATTTTGTGGTTCTATACTCATGAGTTTCATGCAACTGACTCTCCTACTACCTGCAATATTACGAAGGGTTCTCTCTACCTCGGTAAAACGCCACTGTATAGTATCTTGTTTGATAGAATTGTAAAGATTTTTGGTCATCAGCATCTTATTAGCAGGATTCTTGTCGCGATCTTTTATTGCGCTTTGCAACCTACATGCAACGTTCAGTGGCCGTCCCACATATTCGTCACGATGGTTCAACCTTATCTTGATTAACCGTCCGCGATCCATTCCGATTGTTAGACCTATAATTTCTGGTGGAGTTTCTAAAACCGGGTGGATTTTCTGCTCATAGAGATGTTTAAACGTGGTGCACAATTTTCGAATGAATGGAAGAAGCTTTTCTCCGTCAATATTGTGATCAAATAGAAGAATCCAGCCATCGCCAGTGAAGTTATAGAGTCGGAAAGGAAAGTTATCTCCTTGTTCTACGATGAATTTCTTTACACCTATCAACAAATTACGCCATTTTTGCAAATTGTCGGTGCGATGAAGATCTTCAAGAATATCTGTAGATGAGCATATGTCGAAAACTAAAACAGCGGCCATAACTTCCTGCGCCATGTCAGACTCTTGTGTCATTAGTATATTCTCCTCTGTTCAACATAATTATTGAGCGGTTCACGCGCACGCGCGCATGAACCGCTCATCCCCCCAAACAGAACATTTCTCCCGTAACAGGATTTCCCGCCTCACGCCTGAGGCTGCTTCCCCCCCTTCGCCATCAACGCATTCAAATCCACCCCCGGCAGCAGCCGGGTCAACTGCCCCATGAGCCCGTCGCCGGCTGTGCCGCCGCCGGAGACGAGCACATCGGGGACGATCTTGATCTGGCCGTTTTCGATGGCGGCGGAGATCAGTTCGACGATCTTGATCTGCTTGATGGCGTCTTCGCCGATGGCCTCTTTCTGTTTCGAGTAGGCCTGGGCGGTGGCGTCGCCGATGGCGGCGATCTTTGACGCCTCGCCGTCGCCGATGGCCTTCAGCCGCTTCCCTTCGCCGGTCCCTTCCAGGGCCTGGGCTTCGGCGGTACCTTCGGCCAGGGTGATCATCTCGGCCTTCTTCTGGGTGGCCACCTTCACGGCGATCTCAGACGCCACGAGGGTAGGCTGCTGGTCGGCGGTGGCCCGCATCTTCTCCATCTCGGTCCGCTCGGCCTGGGAGCGCTGCTCCATCTTGTACATCTCCTGCTGCTGCTCGGCGATGATCCGCTTGGTCTGGGTCTCCATCAGGTCTTCGGGGAGCTTGATCTGGCATATGAGTACGGAGACACACTCCACATGGTACCTCTCCAGGTCGATGCGGGCACGGCTCTCGGCTTTGGACTGCTCTTCGGAGCGGCTCTGGAGGAAGTTCATGGCCGAGGCGGTAGAGGCCTGGTTGCGGAAGGAGGAGTCGATCATGGGGTGGATGACGTGCTGGATCAGGTTGTCGATGGATCCCACCTTTGCCACCATGTAGGGGGCCTGGTCGGGCCGGACGCGGATGACCACCTTAACCGCCACCTGGATGGGGAAGCCGTCCTTGGAGATGACGGTGAGCTGGTCGAAACGGGTGTCCTCCTGGTCGTCCCAGTCGATGGTGATGTTGGTGGTGTCGATGATGTAGCACATGAAGGCCCGGCGGTTCAGGTAGTAACGGCCGGGTCCGGCCACCTCCTCCTGGATCCCCCGGAACCCCTTGGGGACCACGTACTTCTCTTTCCCCTCCTCGATGGAGGCGCCGGTCTGGGATGAGCCGAGCCGCTTCTTCATCTCCTCCGTCGGGTCATCCCCCACGTTGGAGACGATGACCCCCACCTGGCCCCGCTCCACCACGGCCACATCGTCAATGGCGACGCTGAACATGAGGGGGTTGATGTAGTAGGTGCCGGGGCGAAGGACGTCGAGCTGCGGTCCCCGCTGGCCGCTCTTGGTGAGGAAGGCGGAGCCGTCCTGGTAGTCGTTGTGGCCGGTGATGGGGGAGGCGACATACTCCCGCTCCGGCAGGGGGATGCCGTCCAGGGCGGTGACCAGACCGATCTTGTTGGCCTCCACGACCGCCGCCGGGGCGATCTGGATCTGGAACAGGTTCAGGTTGATCCGGTAGGTACCGGGGAGGAGCACGTCGATCTGGGGCCCCTTCTGGCCGCCGTTTTTCAGGAATGCCTCGCCGTTCTCGAAGTTGGAGTGCTCCGGCACGCTCTGGGCCAGGAGCCGCCCCATTGGGATCGGTTCGCCGTCCTGGGCCGTGACCATCCCCACCTCACCCTTGGCGATGACCACCGCCGCCGCCTTCATGATGCGGAAGAGATTGGGATGGATCCGGTAGACCCCCGGCGGCAGGATTTCGATCTGGGGTCCCTTCTGGCCGCCGTTCTTGATGAATGCCTCGCCGTCCTGAAAGGAGTTGTGCCCCGGCACCACGTTGGCGAAGATCCGCCCCGCGGGGATGGCCGAGCCGTCCGACGACTCCACCATGCCGATCTCCCCTTCGCTGATCTTGGTGGCGAGGCTCTTGGTGACCTTGAAGAGGTAGGGGTTGATCCGGTAGTTGCCCGGCGGGATGATCTCGATCTGGGGCCCCTTCTGGCCGCCGTTCTTGATGAACGCCTCGCCGTTTTGGAAGGAGGCGTGCCCCTCCACCGCCCTGGCGAAGATTTTACCCTCGGGGATGGCGGCGCCATCCACCGACTCGACGATGCCGATTTCCGTGTCCTTGATCTCGGTGACAGTCCCCTTGGTCAGCTTGAAGAGGTAGGGGTTGATCCGGTATTTCCCCGGAGGGAGCACCTCGATCTGGGGCCCCTTCTGGCCGCCGTTTTTGATGAAGGCCTCGCCGTCCTGGAAGGAGTTGTGACCGGTTACCACCTCGGCGAAAATCCGCCCCGCCGGAATGGCGTTGCCGTCCACCGATTCGATGAGGCCGATCTCGTTGTCGAGGATTTCCGTGAAAACGCTCTTGGTCGCCTTGTAGATGAAGGGGATGAGGAAATGGAGCCCCGGGCCGAGGGTGCGGGCCTGGATGCCCACCTCGTTCCCCAGGGCCACGACACGTCCCTGGGGCATCTTGCTCCCGAACCAGCGCCGCTCGATGAGGGCGATTTCGTTACCGCCGACAATGACGATTGAGGCATAGAGGAGGACGGCAATGGGCACCAGTGCGGCAAAGTACCCCCAGTGGTCAAGAACGACATTTAATAACATTCGGATTCCTTTCGTGGTGCGGATGTGAGAGGGATGGGGGGCAATGCCCCTAGGACTGTTTTAATGGGCACGCTACTCCCGCACCCGCATCAGCTCCGCCATGCGGACTGCGGGCCGGTCGCTGACCGGTTTACCGTCGTGGTAGAAGGTGACCAATTGCAGGTCGCCACCCTTGAAGGCGCGGACAGCCACGTCGTCGGGGCTGAAGGTGGCCCTTCCCAGGGACTTTTTCGTGGGCCAGTCGATGCCGCTGTAGGAGAGGTAAACCAGCTTGGAGCAGTAGACCCGCTCCTTGGATTCCACGTCGAAGTTGAAGTCGTAGGGCTTGCCCACCTGGCGCAGGGCCTGGATGATGATCCGCCCCCGCTCGTCCCGGCCGGCGGCGGCCTTGCGCAGGATGCCGAGGCTGTCCACGTTCATGAAGTGTTCCAGTGTGTTCATCTCCACCCCGGAACGGAGGGCCTCCACCACGAGCCGTCCCTCACGGATCTCCCCGTGGTGGCGGGCCACCACGGGATTGTCCCAGATCCCCAGCTCCTTCAGCTCCGCCTCGCTGCCGATCCAGACCGCCGCATGACCCCAGTAACCGGGAATGAGCTTGTCGGTGAGCCGGAAGGGGGTCTTCTCCAGGAGGATGTCGCCGGACCTGAGGGTTGCCGAAACATCATGCGCCACGTCGCCCCGCAGGGCCAGCTTCCCCTTGCGGGTCTCCACCAGCCCCACCGCGTTGCCGAAGAGCATGCTGAAGACGTTGACCCCTTCCCGCTCCATTACGGTGAGGGTGTCGGTGGTGGCGGCCCCCAGGAAGCCCAGCTTGCGGCCGATAACGTAGAGGGGCGATACCTTCTCGACCATGGTGTACGAGGGGCTCTGGGCGATGAGGGTGGCGAGGTAGGAGGTTTCCGCGCCGTCGCGGAGGAGGGCCGGGTGCTTCTTTGATTCGCTCTCGAAGAACGAGATGGCCCGCCGGACCCGCTGCCGGTTGGCGATGGAGTTGTAGTTGAGGGTGACCTTCGAGAGGGCGGCGCGGGTCACGGCATAGCCGGGATCTTTTTCATTGAGGATGCGGCGCAGCTTGGCGTCCCCCTCAAAGAGGGAGACCGCAAGGAGGTAGTTGTCATAGAGGACCAGGGCCGAGGCCAGGGATACCATCACCCCCTTGAGACGGGCCTCATCGGTGATGCCGGCCTTGCTGAGTTCGGCGGTCGAGGCATCGAGCCAGCATTCGTGGCTCTCGGCCACGGCCAGCATCTCGTCCCGCAGGGTCAGGTGCTCGGTGATCCCCTGGTTGAGAAGTGCGATGTCATCGCCGGTAAGGGGTTTGCCCTGGTCCACTTTGGCGTGGACAGAATTTCCCACCTTGATGGTCTCGGCCCGGAGTGCCAGGGCCCGTTCCGCCAGGGTCCGGAAAGCAGTCATTTCCTTGGCGAGGGATTGGTTCACCGCCGCCCGGCCACCGCTGTGGGCCGCGGCAAGGTGCTCGCGGCAGGCCGCCTGGCGCTGGGCCAGGGCTGTGAAGGGTGAGAGGAGGGCAGCCATGAGCAGCACGGCAACGGTGATGCGCCTCATTCAGTGGTCTCCATTGATAGAATGATTTTTTGACCCCCCTGCTCGCCTTGCTCGCTTCCCCCCTACAGGGTAGGGGGGACTGAGGGGGGTCACAATCATCTCTTCGGCAATTGTTCCCCATAACTTTTAATAAATTTTTTGAAATTAATCCAGACGTCATTGAAGCCGAAGGATTGCATCTCGGCCTCGGCGTCAGCCAGGGACCACCCCTCCACCTTCATCCGATAGGCGGCCACCACGATGCCGGTCCGGTCCTGGCCATGGCGGCAGTGGACAAATACCGGCTGGTTAGCCGGGTCGGCCATGAGCACCACCACCCGGTCCACCTTCTCCCGGAGACCGTCGCGGGACATGGCGATGGGGATTGCAATGGCCTTCATGCCGGCCGCTTCCACCTCCCGCTGTTCACTTTCGGTGGTCCGGAGATCGATGACCGTCCGGATTCCCATCTTCCGCAGGGTCTCGTACCCCTCGGGTCCCGGCTGGGCGCCCCGGTAGATTCCCGGCGCCACTCGTCCCCCATTTGATATCCCCGGCAGATGATAGATCCGTTCGGAGAGCCTCGCTTCCGGAGGGAGAGTGACGGACGCTTGTGGTTGGGCCGCAGGCGTCTGGCCGGTTACCGCGCTACCGACGGCTGATCCCGCTCCCAGCGCAATGATCAGGCAGGCAACGATGGTTGGCCGAATGGTGATTGATGTCATGATGTTCTCCTATGTTCTCGTAGTTAAATGAAAACTGTCCATAGCTTACCCGGTTTCACCCCACTACCGCCAGAGCCGCCTCCTTCACCCCCCGCAGGTCCAGCTTCCCGGTCCCCAGCAGCGGCAGGGCGTCCACGGCCACGTAGCAATCCCGCCCCGGCTTCCAGAGGTTGGGGAGGTCGCTCTCGGCCATGAGCCGGTGGAGGGTTTCGGCATCGCCTGCCTCCCGGGCGAAGACCACCACGAGCTTTTCCCCCCGCTTCTCGTCAGGGATGCCGGTGACGGCCACGACGCCGGTCATCCCGAGGCGGGCGTGGAGAGCGTCTTCCACGGCGCCGTGGGGAACCATCTCCCCGGCGATCTTGCTGAAGCGGGAGAGGCGGTCGGTGATGTGGAGAAAGCCGTAGTTGTCCAGCCGGCCGATGTCGCCGGTGACGTACCAGCCGTCCTTTACCACCTCGGCGGTCTTTTCGGGCTTGTGGAGGTAGCCGAGCATGACGTTGGGCCCCTTGACGAGGATGAGCCCCGCCTCCCCCTCGGGAAGCGCGGCAAAGGTGTCGGGGTCCACTATCTTCACCACCACGCCGGGGACCGGGAGCCCCACGCTCCCTTGCCGGGAGGCGATCTGGCGGACCCCGTTGACCTCCACGTCGGGAAGCGACAGGGAGATGACCGGCGACAGCTCCGTGGCGCCGTACCCCTCCATGGGGCGGATGCCGAACTTCTCCTGGAAGGTGTCGGCCAGCTTCGGCTTCAGTTTCTCGGCGCCGGTGATGACGAGGCGCAGGGTGGCAAAGTCCTCCTTTTTGGCTCGCCGCAGGTAGGCCATGAGGAAGGTGGGGGTGGCGATGAGGAGGGTCGACTGCCGCTCCCGCACGGTTTTGGCGATGGTTTCGCCGTCCAGGGGGTTGGTGTGGTAGACCGCCGAGAAGCCCGAGAGGAGCGGGAGCCAGAGGGTGCCGGTGAACCCCAGGGAGTGGAAGAAGGGGAGAGCCGAGCAGATGTTGTCCCGCTGGGTGGCGCGAAAGACCATCCGGAGCGCCTCCAGGTTGGAGAGGATGTTGTGGTGGGAGAGCATGACCCCCTTGGGCTCCCCGGTGCTCCCGGAGGAAAAGATCACCGTGGCGAGGCGGTCGGCATCGAACCCGGCGGGGCGGGCGAAGGTGCGAAGCGGGAGGAAGCGGGCCGTGAGAAACGCCCGGCGCTTGTCGCCGTCGGTGAGGCCGGCGAGGAGGTCCTCCACGTAGAGGACACCGGGAAATTCCGGCAGGGTGCCGAGCTTCTCCAGGAAGACGCGGGAGGTGATGGTGGTCGTAATGGCGCACTGGGCCAAGGCCGAGCGGATACCCTCCGGCGAGGCGGTGTAGTTCAGGTTCACCGGCACGATGCCGTTCAGGGTGAGGGCAAGGTTCACCAGGGCGCCCCCCACGGTGGGGGGGAGGCAGACACCGACCATCTCCTGGCCGGGAGTTGCGTCCTTCAGCTTCGCCGCCAGGGCCACGGCGCCGGTGAGGGCCCTGCCGTAAGTCAGCTCCCGGCCCCCGGTGTCAGCCATGGCAAGGCGGTGCCAGTTCTCCCGGGCCGTCTCGGCGAAGAGCTCCCCCAGGGCGCGGCGTCGGGGCTTGCGGGCCTCGAACCAGGCCGCGGAAAGCTCCATCACGGCCCGGCGCACGTCGTGGGGGGTGCTCCCGGCCGGCACGGGCGCGCCGAAGAGGACCGTCACCCGGTAGGGGATGAGGGAGGGGAGGCGGGAGAGGAGCCTGCCGTGGGCGTAGGAGAGGGCGCTCCCCCAGGCGCCGCCGATGTAGACCGGGATGATGGGGTGGCTCGTCCCCTTGACGATGTGCTCGAAGCCCCCCTTGAACCGGTTCAGCATGCCGGTGCGGGTGATCTCCCCCTCGGCGAAGATGCAGACCAGGTAGCCGTCGTCCAGGGCCTTGCGGGCGGTGGCGATGAACTCCAGGAGGCCCCTTTTCCCGTCCCGGGACGAAACCGGGATCACCCCCATGAGGGCGCAGAGCTGCTTGAGGCCGGGAGCGCTGTAGATCTCCCGTTCCATGACGAAGCGGATCCGCCGCTGCTGGGTGGCGAGGAGGATGAGGGCGTCGAGCCAGGAGACGTGGTTCGCCACCAACAACGCCCCCCCTTCCACCGGCACGTGGCGGTCGTCGATGGTGGTCACCCGGTAGCGGATCCGCATGACCGCCAAGGCGATGAAGCGGAGGAGGAAATCGGGGAGGACCCGGAGGGTGACGGCCGTGAGGACGAGGGTGATCGCCCCGAGAACCGTGAAGCAGCTGCCGGGGGAGAACCCCAGGGGGCCCGAGAGGACCCAGAGGAGCCCCGAGGCCAGAAGCACCCCGACCCAGCTCAGGAACGACGAGGCGGCCAGGACCTCCCCCCGCCGGTCCGCCGGTGCCCGCAGCTGAATGAAGGACTGGAGCGGCACGATGAAGAGGCCGGCGCTGACGCCGAAGAGAGCCACCACGGCCAGGACCGCCCACAGGCTCGCCGGCATCATGGCCAGGACGAAGGAGCAGACGGTGAGCCCCACGGCCCCGATGGGGACCACGCCGAACTCCACGGTGCGCCCGGAGAGCCGGCCGGCCCAGAGTGACCCGGCGCCGATGCCGATGGCAGCGGCCAGGAAGAGGTAGCCGCTCTGCTCTTCGGAGAGGGCGAGGATCTTCATGCCGTAGGGGAGGAGATTCAGCTGACAGAAGGCCCTCACAAAGAGGAAGTAGGCGGCGCCGATCACCGCCAGGAGGAGATAGCCGTCGCGTTTCAGGCTCCGGAGGGTGCGCCAGTAGCTGGTCGGCAAGAAGGAAATCGCCCGGTCCGGGGCCACGGCCGGTGTCGGGGGGAGGGTGCGGGCGATGAGAAGCCCGGCCACGGCAATGGCCACCCCCGCCAGAAGAGCCACGCCGTGGCGCCCCCCTGCCAGCTGCACGAGGAAGGGGGCCAGAGCAGTCCCCCCGACGATGGCGAGAAAGGAAGCCATCTCCAAGAGGCTGTTGGCTTTCGAGAGCCCCTCCCGGGGGACCAGCTCCGGCACCACCCCGTACTTAGCCGGAGCGAAGAGGGCGCTGTGGGTACCCAGGAGAAAGACCGCCCCATAGAGAAGTGGAGGGGAGGCCAGGAAGAGACCACTCACGGCCAGGAGGGCGATCCCCACTTCCAGCGCCTTGACCCCCACCACGATCCGCCCCTTGGGAAAGCGGTCGGCCAGGGAACCGGCCAGGGCCGAGAAGAGGAGAAACGGCGCAACGAAGGCGGCGCTCCCCATGGCGGCAATGGTGCCGGCCTCCTCCCGGCCGTAGCGGCCGATGAGGTAGAAGACGATGATCAGTTTGATGAGGTTGTCGTTCAGCGCCCCCAGGGCCTGGGCCAGGTTCAGGCGGCGGAAGGAGACGGGTAGGGTGGTCGGTTCGGTGGTATTCATGGGAAGCTCCGGTGTTTGATGGTGTCAGCGATCCCGAGTACGCCTGCGGCCCGGAACAGGATCTCCTCTGGCATCCCCAGGGCCAGCTTCAGGGCCACATCCTGATCCCAGGGGTTACCGATGACGGCCAACCGCCGGGCCTCCAGCGGCCCGAGCCGGAGGAGGTGGAACCAGGGGGAGGTGAGCCCCGTGGCAGGCAGGGGCATGTCGGTGCCGTAGAGGAGCCGGCCGTGAATGTCCCGGTGCGCCAGGACCCGCTCCAGGTGCCCCAGTCGGTTCAGCTGGGTGAGGGCCGAGATGTCGGCGTAGAGGTTCGGGAATTGGGCAAAGAGTGGAAGGAGGCGCGCCAGGTTCGACTCCCCGTGGCTTTGTCCGCTGGTGGCGCAGTGGGCGGCAATGACAGTCACCCCCTCTTCCAGGGGGAGCCGGAGACGCGCCGGGTCGGCCAGGGCGTTGTCGGCCAGGGTGAATGACTCCTCAAGGCCGGTGTGGGTCAGAAGCGGAAGCCCCAGCTGGGCCAGGTGGCGATAGAAGGGAACGAGGCACCGATCCGCAGGGTCGGTCCCCTGGATGGAGGGGAGCCACTTCACGAGCACCGCTCCGGCGGCGGCAGCGGCGTCGAGGCGCTCCAAGGCGTCGGGGCGCTGGGGGTTGACGCTGGCGCCGAAGAGGAGGTTCGGGTAGCGGCGGCACTCCCGGGCCAGGAACTCATTGGGAATGTACATCTCGGTCCGGTCCCGATCCAACTGGCCGCTGCCGTCCACCACGCCATCCATGGCCAGCACCACGGCCTGCTGGACCTGGGACGAAGCGGTGAGCCGCTCCGAAATACGCCGGAGCACCAGGCTATCACCCTCCCGCTCCAAGTCCGCATTGGTCACGCCGAAGGATTTGAGGTAGAAGCGGTACTTCCAGCTCCGGCGAAGCTTCGGGGAGATGAAGCAGCCGCTGTCACCGGCGCCGATGCCGGCGGCATGGCAGTGAATGTCGATGACGGTCATTTCCGGCTCCGGTGGTTCATGCGGCAGTCGGTGATGGTCTTTACGGTCATGGCAGTGAAGACCGGGGCGGCGGCAACGGCGCTCATCAACAATAGGGCAAGTGGGGTGAACATGGCAACCTCCCGAACAATGGTTTCTGCTCAGAAGATTGCCGATAACATGCCAAGTCGGCTACCGCCTGAGATTGCCAATGATTCTGGATTGTTGCAGTCAGACGGCAATCGCTCCTGCTGATTAGCGGCAAATCGTGATTGACATTTTATGAATGGCAACTATACATCGAATGTATGAAAGCTATCGAGACAATACTGGCGACGGAGCGGGATTTTTTTGCCAAGGTGGCCCGGGCCGCCTTCCTCAATCCCTTTGGCGAGAGCCGCGACGAACTGGACCTGCTCCTGGCGGGAACTGGTGCCGGTGACCGGGGCGGAGTGCTTGCCGCCATCATTGCCCGGGTGGCCGAACGGACGGCCGTCCTGCAGCGGGAACTGCGGGGCAACCACCACCGCCTGCCGGCTGCCGACCGGGAAACGGTCCGGACTGTGCTCCTCTTCGATCTCTTTCATCGGTTCCTGGACTCCTTCGACCGCCTGATCCGGGAGCAGGCCGTCGGCGGCGACTCCCCCTGCCCCGTCCCCTTTGCCGGCGGCTTCCAGGCCGCCTTCGCGGAGGCGGGCTTCTCCGAGACGGAAAGCCGCCGCTACCTGGGCCTCTTCTACCAGCTCCGGCGGGCCTTCTACTTCATCCGGGAAGGGCTCGCCGGTTCCAGCCCGTCGCTGCGCCGGGTGCGGGAACACCTCTGGCAGACCCTCTTCACCCACAACATCCGGTGGTTCGACCAGTACCTCTGGGACCGGATGGAGGACTTCTCCGTACTCATCCTCGGGGAGACCGGCACCGGCAAGGGGGCCGCAGCCGCGGCCATCGGCCGGTCGGGCTTCATCCCCTTCGACCCGAAAACCGGCCGGTTCAGCGAAAGCTTCACCCGCAACTTCCTGGCGGTGAACCTCTCCCAGTACCCGGAGGGGGTCCTGGAGTCGGAGCTCTTCGGCCACCGGAAGGGGGCCTTCACCGGCGCCATCGATCACCATGAGGGGGTCTTCAGCCGCTGCACCCCCCACGGCGCCATCTTCCTGGACGAGATCGGCGAGGTGCCGCTGCCGGTGCAGGTGAAGCTCCTCCAGGTGCTCCAGGAGCGGAGCTTCTCGCCGGTGGGGAGCCACCAGCGGCTCCGCTTCAGCGGCCGGGTCATCGCCGCCACCAACCGGGACCTGACCCGCCTGCGGGAGCAGGGGGAGTTCCGGGACGACTTCTACTACCGCCTCTGTTCCGACGTCATCACCATCCCACCCCTGCGGCAGCGGCTCCAGGAATGCCCCGACGAGCTGGGGGAGCTGGTGGCGGGAATCCTCACGCGCCTGACCGGGACCGCGCCGAAGCGGGAGGTGCAGCTATTGCGCAAGGCCATCGAACGGGAAACGGGAAAGGGATACCACTGGCCGGGAAACGTGCGGGAGCTGGAGCAGGCGGTGCGGCGGGTACTGGTGACGGGACATTACCGGGGGGAAGAGAAAGGGGCGCCGTCCGGCGTGACGGAGCAGTTCCTGGCGGACGTGGCGGCGGGGGGGCTCGATGCCCAGGGGCTTCTGGCCGGCTACTGCCGCATCCTGTACGAGCGGCACGACACCTACGAGGAGGTGGCCCGCCGGGCCAACCTGGACCGGCGGACGGTGAAGAAGTATCTGCAGCAAGCAGGGGAGTGATATCAAACAAAAAAATCAAATCGCGGATGGATTTAGGTCAGATTTGGTCGGGCCGAATGAGTACAACCGCAGGCGTAGCAGCGCTACGTCGAGGATTGTGCGATTGAGAACCGGCCAAAGATGGCCTGAATACGGCCGCGATCAAACCCGCTCCAACCCTGCAAACCGCACCAACAGCTTCTTCGGCCCCACGGAGTTGAACCAGACGATCACCTTCTGGTCGTCCCCCTTCCCCTCGATCTTGCGGATGACGCCGACGCCGAACTTGCCGTGGCGCACCTTCATGCCGAGCCAGATGCCGCCGTCCTCGGGCTCGTCGGGGATCACCTCGATGTCGTCGAAATCGGGCTCGATCTCCGTTTCGAAGATGCTCGCCAGGTTGTGGCGCGTCGGTTCGGCGGCTGTTGTCTCCCGCTCCAGCCCCCGTCCTGCGCCGAAGCCGAAGGAGGACTGGTACTCGTCTTCCAGATCCAGGAGATCCCGGGGAACGTCGGCGATGAAGCGGGACGACATGTTCACCTGGTCCTGGCCGAAGAGTCGCCGGCGGCGGGCGTTGGTGAGGATCAGCCGCTCCCTCGCCCGGGTCATCCCCACGTAGCAGAGGCGCCGCTCCTCCTCCATGGCCTCGGGGTCGTCCAGGGAGCGGACGTGTGGGAAAAGCTTCTCCTCCATTCCGATCATGAATACCACTGGGAATTCGAGCCCCTTGGCCGCGTGGAGGGTCATGAGGGTGGCCGATTCCCGCTTCCCCTCGCCCCGCTCCAGATCCGACACGAGGGCCACCTGCTCCAGGAAGGCGGCCAGGGTCTTCTCGTCGCTCGTTCGCTCGAACTCCTCCATGGCGGAACAGAGTTCCTGGAGGTTGTCGAGGCGGTCCTGGGCCTCGTCGCTCCGCTCTTCCTTCAGTTTGGCGGCGTAGCCGGTCCCGTCGATGATGCGGGAGGCGAGCTCCGACAGGGGTACCGTGCCGGCGAGGCCGGCAAACTGCTCCATGAGTGCCATGAAGCCGGCGATTTTCCCCCGGGGGCCGGTGGAGAGGAGTCCGCTGGTGGACGCCTCGCTGAAGGCGTCGTAGAGAATGATCCCCTTGCGGAATGCCAGCTCCGCCACCTTGTCCACGGTGGCGTGGCCGATACCCCGGGCCGGGACGTTGATGATCCGCTTGAGGGACACCTCGTCGGCGGGGTTCACGAGGACCTTCAGGTAGGCGAGGATGTCCTTTACCTCCATCCGCTCGTAGAACCGCATCCCCCCCACCATGTGGTAGGGAATCCCGTCGGCCACCATGGCGTCCTCGATGACCCGGGACTGGGCGTTGGTCCGGTAGAAGACCGCCACGTCCCGCAGATCCCCGCCGCGCCGCACATGCTTCTCCACCTCCCGGCAGACGAAGCGGGCCTCCTCCCGCTCGTCGGAGAGGCGCCGGTAGACAATGGCCTCGCCGGCCGGGTTCTCGCTCCAGAGGGTCTTGGCCTTGCGGCCGCGGTTTTTGGCCACCACGGCCCCGGCCGCGGCCAGGATGTTTTGGGTGGAACGGTAGTTCTGCTCCAGCTTAACTGTGACCACGCCGGGAAAATCCTTCTCGAAGTCGAGGATGTTCCGGATGTCGGCCCCCCGCCACCGATAGATTGACTGGTCATCGTCCCCCACCACGCAGAGGTTGCGCCGCTCCCCGGCCAGAAGCCGCACGAGCCGGTACTGAATCGGGTTCGTATCCTGATACTCGTCCACAAGGATCCAGCGATATTTGTCCCGGTAGCGGGCCAGCACCTCGGGGTGCTCTTCTAAGAGACGGACCGTCAGCATGAGGAGATCGCCGAAGTCCAGGGCGTTGCACTTCTTCAGCCGCTCCTGGTAGGCGCCGTAGACCCGGGCCAGCATCTCGCCGGTGTAGTCGCCGGTGGGGATCTCCCCGGGGGGGATGCCCCGGTTCTTGCAGTCGTCGATGGCGGCGGCAAAGGAGCGGGCCGGGAAGCGTTTCTCGTCCAGGCCGAGGCCGGCGATCACCTCCTTCAGAAGCTTTTCCGCGTCCTTGTCGTCGTAGATAGCGAAGGAGGAGTCATACCCCAGGTGGTGGATATCGCGGCGCAGGAACCGGGCGCAGGTGGAGTGGAAGGTGGCGATGAGGGGAGCCTCGCCGGCTCCCACGAGCCGCTCCACCCGCTCCCGCATCTCGCCGGCGGCCTTGTTGGTGAAGGTAACCGCCAGAATCTGCCACGGGGGGACGCCGAGGTTGCAGATCAGGTGAGCGATACGGTGGACGATGACCCGGGTCTTGCCGGATCCGGCTCCGGCCAGAACCAGGAGCGGCCCCTCGCCGTGGAGAACCGCCTCCTTCTGGGGCGGGTTGAGATTTTTCAGAAGGTCCATGGGAGTACCTTTTCACACAGTGGAGACTTGGATCAACGGCCCATATTTACGGCCCGGGGGAATTTAGTCAAGAATGTTTGTGGTATAGTTGCCAGGTTAAATATCCATCAGCCATGGATTCGAGGAGGAGCCACGATGAAACGGTACTGCACCATCAAGACCCCGTTGGGCGACATGGTGGCGCTGGCGGAGGGGGACGAACTGAGCGGGCTCTGGTTCACGGATCAGAAGTACGTGCCGGCGGATGCCGGAGACCGGATGCACGACCAGGATCATCCCCTCTTTGCGGAGCTGCGCCGGCAGCTGGACGCCTATTTCGCCGGCATGCTGCAGACGTTCGACCTGCCGCTGGCGCCCCAGGGGACCCCGTTCCAGATGGCGGTCTGGGAGCTTCTGCGCACCATTCCCCCGGGGACGACCACCTCCTACGGCGCCTTGGCTGTCCGCATGGCCCAGGGCAGGGGGGGGCGCATTACGTCGGCCCGGGCGGTGGGGAGCGCGGTGGGGCGCAATCCCATCGACATCATTATCCCCTGCCACCGGGTGATAGGGGCCGACGGTTCCCTTACCGGCTATGCCGGCGGGCTTAAGCGCAAGGCGGCCCTCCTGGCCCTGGAGCGGGGCGGCGGGTTGCCGCCGGGTTGATGCCAGGCGGTTCCCCTCCCGCTAAAACTGTGCTAGGGTGAGTCCATGTCGATGGAGTCACCTGAACACGAGGCAGCACCCTCTCCCCCCCGCAACCGCACCAAGGAGACGATCCGCGCCATCAAGTGGCGGCTGGGGCTAGTCCTGTTCGCCTTGGTCGCAATTCCGGTCCTCCTCCTGCCGCGCCGCCTGGCCGTGGGGCTCGGCGCCCGCGGGGGCCGGCTCGTTTTCCTCCTCATGGGGAAGCTGCGGCGCAAGACCGTGGCACACATTGAGAGCGCCTATCCCTACCTCGGCACCCTGGAAGAGTGGGACCCCGCCGCCGGCACGCCGGAGGAGATCGCCCGGCGCACCTTCGCCAACATCGGCCGGACCGCTGTGGAGATCATTAAGCTCTATTTCGGCCAGGGAAAGGGACTTGTCGACCGGACGGAACTGCGGGGATTGGAGCACGTTCGGGCGGCAAAGGCGCGGGGGAAAGGGGTCATCTTCATCACCGGCCACTGCGACAACTGGGAGCTAGTGGCCCACGCCTTCGGCACCAACGCCGAGGGGATGGCGGTGGTGGCGAGGCGGCAGAAGTTCGAGCCCCTGACACGGCTGCTGGAACGGCTCCGCAACCGGCACGGCAACAGCATCATCTACTCCGAGGGTGCGGCCCGGCAGATCTTTTTCCGGCTCCGGAAGAACGCGGCCATCGGCCTTCTCATGGATCAGTCAGTCCCTTTCCACGAGGGGGAGCTGGTGGAGTTCCTCGGAAGAAAGGCCTGGACCACCACCATGCCGGCCCTCATGGCGGCCAGGACCGGCGCCGCCCTAGTCCCCGGTTTCGGCCACCGGGAGGGGGACCGCCACGTGGTGGAGTTCTTCCCTGAAATAGCCCCCGATCCTTCCGGCGATCCCATCGCCACCACCCGCCTTCTCAACCGGGCCATCGAGCAGTACATCGCCCGCCACCCCGACCAGTGGCTCTGGGTCTACAACCGCTGGAAGCGGGTGACCCGGGAGCAGCAAGGCTAGGCCGGCCGTCTCCCGGCGGCGTCCTTCAGCTTCTCCATATCGAAAATCACCACCCGGCTCCCTTCCACCTCGATGAGCCCCTCCTCCTTCAGCTTCCGGAAGGCCCGTGACAGAGTCTCGCTCACGGTGCCGAGGCGCGACGCCAGCTCTCCCTTCTTCATGTCCAGATCCAGGTAGGTCTTTCCCTGGAACGCGGTGGACTTGCGTTCGGCCAGTTCCACCAGGTGGGCGGCGAGGCGGGCCGGCACCTCGGCGAAGGTGAGCTCCTCGATCTGGCGGGCGAAGCGGCGGAGCATGAGGGAGAGGGAGACGATGAGGTTCAGGGAAAAGCGGGGGTTCCGCTCCAGGATCCCCATGAACCCCTCCCTCGGAAAGAAGATCGCCTCCCCCTTTTCCGTGGCCCGGGCCTCGGCCGGGTACTTCCCGTCGCCGAAGAAAGCCGCCTCGGCAAAGGTCTCGCCGGGATGGACGAAATGGAGGACCTTTTCCTTCCCGTCGGGGGACACCTTGCAGAGCTTCATGCTCCCCTGGGCCAAAAGGTAGAAGCCGCTGGCCGGCTCCCCTTCCGAGAAGAGGGACTCTCCCCGGGCAAAGGGGCGCCGCGTGGCGATGGCCGCCACGTCGGACAGGTTCTCGCCGTCAAGGCCGGAAAAGAGGAGGGATTTTTTCAGGATCTCGGTTAGTTCCACGGAATATCCTTTCAATATGGATTAGGTGTTGAGTGCCACGACATCGTGGACAACTTTTTGTGCCATGACATCGTGGACACTCATCTGAATCACCGCAGTTTGTAATCGAATTCCTCGACCTGATTTTTATCCAGGAAGAGTTTCAGTTTCTGTTCTTTGACATCGATAGTCGCCACCACGTATTCAAGCGCTGTCTCCGGTGGAACCGAGAAGCATTCGCCGAAGATGTTCAGCTTCAGGTCACTGCGGATAAGGCGGACAGCATGATATTTTCCGACTTCTGGCTTCTTCAGGCGATGCCTGGGAGGTTCATCCTCAGTCGGGAACCTCAGTTGCACATGCGAGGTGGCCAGTGCTTTCAGCGGCGTACTCCCCTTTAGCTTGCTGTAGCGATACTTGCTGTTGTGTCGCTGCTCAAAGGTCAGTGAGCCGACTTTCAATTCCTCTTCTGAAGTCATGATGACTTTGCCGAGGAACCGTTGTTGGTACCGGTCGTTGAACTTTTCGATCATGCCGTTTCTCCATGGTTCAGCCATGGGTATGAACCATGGTTCGACATCGTTATGCAGGCAAAGACGAATCAGTGGTCCCATGCCGCGGGGATGTGTCGGGCTGCCGAAGAATGACATGGCATTGTCAACCTGGAGTCGTTCTGGGATGCCTAGTCGTTTCCAGACTTCCCACAAACCGTCAATGACCATCTGACCAGCTTTGGACCGAGATGAGTGCAACCCGCACCTGACGGTTGCTGTATCGACAACATTCAGGCTGTAGAAGCGAATTGGCCCTGTCAGATAGCATGGACCAACGAGATCAGCTTGGTGCGTCTGGTTCGGCAACGCTGACGGCAGAACTGGGTAAAGCGTCCCTTTGGCTTCGTATTTGCCGGTGCGCCGATGTGTCAGTTCATTCCTTGCAAGAATCCGATTGATGGTTCTGGTAGAAGGCAACGGCTTGACACCCAGGTCCTCCAACTCCCACAGGATGGCCTGTGCACCACAGAACAAGCCCTTGTTGTAGAGATTGAGGCGAACCATTTTGACGATTTCTTCAATCTCTGCCGTTGTACGGTTCGGCATGGATTGTGGGCATCGGGATCGCTCGTCACTCCATACAGGGTCATCTCCATTCTGGCGAGCAACCCATTTGTATAGCCAGGAACGAGACTTGCCGAGTGATGTGCAAATTGATTCCGGGGTTTCGCCGTTTCTGAACCGTTGAACGGCCAACACCCGAAGCTGCTTGTTTTTATCTTCCATGAACACCTCCGAGTTTGATGTGGTGTTCACAGAATGCCGTGGCGACTATTCGATTGTCAGAGAACTTTGTCTACGATGTGCTGGCACATTTTTCTGTCCACGATGTCGTGGCACTCAACAATTAGGAAATAAAAATAACACAGAGCAACTGAGCAACAGAGAGATCAGAAGGGTAATTCGAAATCCAGCCTGACTCTACAAATAGAAGCGTTATTTGACTCAGATTGTTCTCCGTTGCTCAGTTGCTTGTATGTTTCAGTAACCGGTTATATGTTCTCCAGAATTGGACACGACAGCTTGGTCGTTGCTTGGGCCAATTGAGCCCGTCACAGAGCGTAATGCGTCGTGTCCATCTTTCCTCAACCCGAACGGTTGCTTGGGCCGAAACGAGCCCGAATTTTCGCAAGAAAGGGACTGGAGAGAATATGGAACCCAATGATGCAGTTGTTGGAGTCGACGTTAGTAAAGAGCATCTTGATGTCTACCTCATGCCAACTGGTGACCAGAAAAGGGTGACTAACGATGATGCCGGTTGTGCTGAGCTGACGACGTGGCTCATTACGAACGCCCCTTGTCGGATTGTTCTCGAAGCCACCGGCGGCTTGGAGATGCTAGCTGTCAGCACCTTATCAGCAGCGGGTCTGCCAGTGGTCGTGGTTAATCCTCGGCAGGTCAGAAACTTTGCCAAAGCATGCGGGCTGCTGGCGAAGACCGATATTCTTGATGCCAAGATCATTGCCCGATTTGCCCAAGCCATCAAGCCTGAAATCAGGCCGCTCAAGGACGAGACAAGCCAAAATCTAGCAGCACTGCTGGCCCGCCGCCGGCAGTTGGTCGAGATGCTTGTGGCGGAAAAAAATCGCGTGATTTCCGCTGCACCTACGGTCCGCAAAGGCATCATGACCCATATTGCCTGGCTGACACAGCAGATCGATGACGTTGATAAAGACATCTCAACTCTTATTCAGTCCAGCGAATCCTGGAAGGCAAAAGAAGAAATCCTTACCAGTGTCAAGGGCATCGGCCCTGTGACTGCGGCCACCATACTGGCAGCACTTCCGGAGTTGGGGACCATTTCCCGACAGCAGCTTGGCGCTCTGGTCGGAGTATGCCCCTATAATCGGGACAGTGGCAAATTCCGTGGAAAGCGCGCAATCTCCGGTGGCAGAGCAACCGTGCGTTCTGTCCTGTACATGGCAACATTGTGTGCCGCCAGGTTTAACCCGGTTATAAAAGCCTTCTATCAACGCCTTACAAGCGCCGGAAAACTTCACAAAGTCGCGATCACCGCTTGCATGCGAAAACTACTCACCATCCTCAATGCCATGGTGAAAAACAACCAGAAGTGGGATCACTCGAAATTCACTCCACTTCTGCACTAATTTGTTGACTGAGAACACGGTTGCTTGTGTTCCAAATACTTTTCAGGGTCAGAAATCGACACCAAGCTCCGCAAGTTGTCGCAGGGCCGTGCCGGCCCAGTCCCGGTTGGCAGCGGGGCTGGCGGGGCTGGGGTGAATGATCCGCCCCACCTCCACGTCAAAGCCCTCCAGGGCCTCGTGGCAGCGCGCCTCGGCGAACGCTCCGACGCCGATGACCACCCGTGGCCGGAGCAGTACCACGGTCCGGCGCAGGGCCAGGTCACAGGCGGCGAAGAGGGGCTCCTGCTCTCCCCGGCGCAGTTTGTCCGGGGTGATGTTGCCACCCTCGGCGGTGAGGAAGAGGAGCGGGCAGTAGTTGGCCACGAAAAAGCGGGCAAAAAACCGCTCCGGCGTCCCGAACCGCTCCCGGATGAACCCCCAGAGCCGCCGGCCGCTCACCTCGCTCCGCCGGCAGGCAAAGCCGTCGACCCGCTTTTTGGGGTGCTCGCCCGCCGGCCGCGTGACCGTGCCGTTGATCCCGAGCCACTCCGTCACCACCGCGACCTCCCCGAAGGGGACGCCGGTCTGGGCCATCCCCCAGGGGCCGGGGTTCATGCCGACGAAAAGGACTTCCTTGGGAGGGGAGCCGAAGCGGGAGAGATAGGCGACATGGGGCTCCCGGGCGTAGAGGAGGGGATTGTAGACGTGGGCCACCGGCGATGAGAAGGAAAGCCCCGCCAGGTCAGCGGCAAGGGCATCGGAAATAGCCGCGAGACCGGTCATCGGCCCGCCTCCAGGACCCGCTTGATCCGCTCCTCGGTCACCGGGTGGGTGGAGAAGTAATCGCCCAGGGATTTTTTCTCCTTCTTCCCCTTCTCCTCCTGCTTCTTCCGGTGCTCCGCTTCCAGGCGGCCCAGCATGGCGGCATAGCTCTTCAGGGGGATGCCGCGGCGCTTCAGGTAGGCTACCGCGGCGTCGTCGGCCTCCGTCTCGAAGCTGCGGGAATAGGAGGCGTCGACGAGGACCGTGGGAAGCGTGGCGGCCAGGGAGGTGATGGAGGTGATGTCGCCGGTGATGGCGGCGATAATGAGGCCCGTGGCCGAGTTCTGGAGCACGTGGCGCAGGGCGTGGCGGTGCCGCACGTGCCCCATCTCGTGGGCCAGGACCCCGATCAGCTCGTCATCGCTTTGGGCAATCTCCACGAGGCGGTCGGTGACGACGATGATCCCCGACGGCAGCGCCAGGGCATTGGCCCCCAGCTGGTCGCTCCGGCGGAACTCCAGCCGGTAGCCGGCAGCAAAGGGAAGATCCCGGCCCATGCGGGAAAATTGGGCCGCGATGTCCCGGCGCCGGGCATCGGGGAGCCGGGACGGCGTGAAGACAAGCTTGTCGAGCATCGCCAGGCTCTCCCGCCCCAGGGAGACCTCGGTGACCGGGGGAACGGCCCGGGCGACCTTGTCAGCCAACGCGGGAATCCCGAAGGCGACAAAGCCCCAGACCACGGCCACCGTCGCCACGAGGGCCACCAGGGCCAGGGGGAGGCTCCGCTCCCACCGGTGGATGGCTGCCGAGGCGCGCCCTTTCCCCTGGCGCCGCATGAGCTCGTCCACGAAGCGGGTGTCGCTCACCTCGCAGAGGGCCCCGGACGGGAACCGGACCGAGCGTCGCGCCGTGGAAAGGGGGGAGGAGATGGCGAGGCGGGAGAGCTCCGCAGAGGTCTCAACCCCCTCCCCGGCCACCAGGAGGCGGTTCCCCTCCAGGGTGAGGCGTACGGTCCGCCGGGCCGAGGTCCGGCCGTCGTAGTAGATGCCTGGGGCCGTCATCACAGGGCCACGTCGATCCCGAAGATATCGCCGATCTCCTCGCCGGTGGCGCTCACGTCCCCCTGGAACCCTGCCCGGAACGCCTCCATATCCGCAATCCCCTCGACGGAAAGGGTCTCGAACCGGTACCGGGCCAGCCGCACCGACGCCCACGGGATCATGAGTCCGAGGCTCCCCATGATGGCCACGGCGTTGGAGAGATAGAGCCAGGCCATGTCCCGGACCCGCATCCGGCTCACAAAGCTGCTTCCTGCGATGCCGGTGCTGTTCCAGGTAAGGTTCGCCAGGGCGGTCTGCACGTAGACCACGATGAAGAAGTAGAGAAACGGCAGGGTGAAGATCATGAGGGCACCCACCATCATCTGGGTCCGGTGCAGGTCGCCGCCGGCCAGGAGCGCCCCCCCTTCGGCCAGGGTGGAGATCACGTAGAAGGCCGCCGGCATCACCACCACCAGCAGGAGCACGAGCCACCCAGCCGCCTTCAGGAAGAGGACGTAGTAATCCTTTCCCGTGGCCGTGAAAGTGAAGGGGGTACGACCGAACGAGCTCCGCTCCACGAGAAACTTCTTCTGGCGATAGATGAGGTAGGGGAAGATGAGCCCCAGCGTGAACGGCACCAGGAAGGCGAGGCCGGCAAATATTACGTAGGCCTCCTGGTAGTCGTCCCGGAAGGCAAAACGGAGGCTGCGGTAGCTGGAGTTGCGGTTGTTGAAAAGTCGCGAACGGACCACGAGCCACGGCACCGTCAGGAAGAAAATAGAACCGAGGATCTTGGAGATGCCCGGCGTATACCGGGTTCCGGCCGTGTAGACGAGAAACGCCAGCACCCCGATGAGCCACCCGCGAAAGAGGGCCTTGGGGTCGGCCAGGTAGTCGAAGGGGCTTCCATCCAGAAGCGTATTGCCATAGAAGTAGCGGCGCTTGCGGACCTTGGCCCAGGCCGAGTAGACCCCGAGGGTCACGATCTTCAGAAGCGTGTTGACGATCCAGATGCCGAAATATTCCTTGGCCGTGCCGGTGAAGGTGAAGCGGAGGGTCCGGGGCTGCGCCGGCCGCCGTGGTTCGGATGGAGCCGACAATGGCGGGACCACTGCCGCCGATTCGCGCGCGGCTGTCACGGCAGCGGGAGGAGTGCCCCGGTCAGCCGTCCGGGTAAAGATGAAGGTCTCCTTGCAACGGGGACATTTCACCCGCGCCCCGTTGGGTACGGTCCCGGCGGGCATCTCCTTCGCGAAGCCACAGTGAGGGCAGCTTACGGTTTCCATGGGAGCCCCCACCGTCATTCCACCACGAGCGTTTCACCGCCCGCCTCGACCCGGTCGCCGACCCGGAGCTTCCTGCCGCGCCGCGTCTCCACCTCGCCGTTCACCCGCACTTCCCCATCGGCGATGATGATTTTCGCCTCGCCGCCGGAGGCAACGATATTCTCGGCCTTCAGAAAACTATCAAGCTTTATGTATTCGGTTTCGATCTTCATCGTGTTATGGCACTCCCAACGGTATTCGTCCAAGTTGGTTGTCTTTGTAGCACTTTTTTGTTATGAAGAGGAGATTTTTCACGCCCAAAGGAGATTTGCCATGCTCACCACATCCGACTTCAAGCGGGGCCTCGTCATCAAGCTCGACGGTGCCCCCTGCGTAATCCTCGACGTCCACTTCCAGTCCCCCTCAGCCCGGGGCGCCAGCACCATGGTCAAGACCAAGTACCGCAACCTCCTCACCGCCCAGGTGCTGGAGAAGACCTTCCGTTCCGGCGACAAGGTGGAGGAGGCCGACTTCGAGCGCCACAAGGGGCAGTTCCTCTACGCCGACGGCGACCGAGGGGTATTCATGGATCTCGAAACCTACGAGCAGTTCGAAATGGACGCTGACTCCTTCAGCGCCATCCAGCCCTACCTCCTGGACGGCACTGAGGTAACCCTCGGCCTGTTCCAGGAGCGCCTCGTGAGCGTAGATCCGCCCCAAGTGGTAGAACTCACCGTCACCGACACCCCCCCGATCATGAAGAACGCCACCGCCACCGCCCAGACCAAGGAGGCCACCCTCGAAACCGGCCTGACCCTCCAGGTCCCCCCCTACCTGGAGGTGGGAGAGAAGATCAAGGTCGACACCCGGGACTGCCGGTTCGTATCCCGAGCCTGATTCGCAGAGCAGCGGAGTGAAAATTCCCGAGCCGGCACCGGGAAAATCGAAAAAGGTATTGACACAATCCCGGCCAGAGGTTATAAGTTAAAGCTCTTTTCGCCCAGATAGCTCAGTCGGTAGAGCAGAGGACTGAAAATCCTCGTGTCGGCGGTTCGACTCCGTCTCTGGGCACCAGAAAAATCAAGGCTTCGCGATTTTCTCGCGAGGCCTTTTTTTGTCCCTGGAATTTCCCTCTCCCCAGGCAAACAACAAAAAGAAGGGGTGGCCAAAAGCCACCCCTTCTTTTTTCACTGCATGTCAATTACTGACTTCTCTCTTAGTGCGACCCTCCGGAGAGGAAGGCGAAGAGCATCAGCACCGTCAGCGATATACCGATGATAACCGCGCAGAAGCCAAAGGCTTTGACGATGAAGTCGTAGGCAACGCCGCTCGTTTTCTTGGCAGCGAACTGTTCGGTGATCCCCAGTTCCTCGTAGCGCTTCCACTGATCGCCCCGCTCTTCAAGGAATTCATGCTTCGGTATCTGGCCGTTGAAGATGACGAAGTCCATGGGGAACTTCTCGGGACGGCCGTGGGTGTTGAAGAAGTGGACCGTGAAGATGAAGCCCGTGGCAAGGAGCGCCTCATCGGAGTGAACGATGGTGGCGACGTTGAACATCCAGCCCGGGAGGAAGCTGCCGAAGAACTCGGGGAACCAGAGCATCAGGCCCGAGCCGCCGATGGCGAACATACCCCAGAAGACCGCGATGAAGTCGAATTTCTCCCAGTAGGTCCACCGCTCGAAAGTCGGTTTGGGCCCGCGGAAGAGGAACCATCTAACCATGCCGGCCACGTCCTTGATGTCACGGAAGTTGGGCATGAGGGAGTCGGGGCCGAACATGCGCTGGAGCCAGTTGCCCTTGAGATCCTTACGCACGAAGAGGAAGTGGAGGGACAGGAGTATCGCGCTGAAAAAATAGACAAAGGTGATGCAGGCGCCAAGACGGTGAATACGACCGGCATTGGCTGAGTGGCCGAATATGTGATCCATCATGAACTTCGCCCACTGCTGGTCGCTGAATTTAAGGGGAAGCCCCGAAAGCGACAGGAGGAGGAAGCTGATGATCACCAGGAGGTGGAGGAAGATGTGACGCTTCTTGAAGCGGCGATACACCTTGTGGCCGTCGGGGACGTGATGCTCCTCGTGGCCCTGGATGAGGGCCTGCTGCTTTTCGCGGTTCTCCACGAAGCCCCGGAACATCCACAGAAGGGTGTGAACCCAGAACACGGCGAAGGTACTGACGAGGAGGCCAGTCATTGCCACGAAGGTGTAGAAGAGGATCGGGTATTTCACACGGTCGTGGGAACCGTGGGCGTAGAACTTGGTGAAGAGGGGGGTCGCCTTCGGATGGCACTTGGCGCACGTGGCGACGAGATTCTGGGGGTTGACGCTGGAGTTGGGATCCTTGGCAGGGAGAACGCCGTGGGCGGTGTGGCAGTCGGCGCAACCGGCAACCTTCTCAGGGAAGCCGAGGCGGTAGTTCTTGCCATGGTAGCTTTCCATGTAGGTTTCGACGGCAACGGTGACGACGTTGTTACGCTCCATCATCTTCTCGTCGGCATGGCACTTCATGCAGACCTTGGTATGGAACTCCCGGTTTTCCTTGGACTTCGGATCACCAAGGGGCTTGATTGCATGGAGGTTGTGGCAGTCGTTACAAGCCGCCGAGTCCATGTTGCCGCCAGCCACGGACTTTCCGTGGATGGAGTTGCGGTAGCCCGCCTCCTTGTCGTGGCACTGGATACATTTGGCCACAACTTTCCGTTTATCCTTGTTCCAGTAGGTATGGGTATGGATATCGGTGTGGCAGTCGGCGCACATCACGTCCTTCTGGGCATGGACGCTGGCGTAGTGCTCGGAGTTCTCCTTCTTGTGGCAGCGCTCGCACCGAACCTTGTGGACCTTTGTTTCGCCTTTCATGTGCTTGGCGAGATCAGTAATCTCCACGTGGCAGCTTGTACAGGCGTTTTTGCCGTGGACCGACGCGGCAAATGCCGAGGCGGAAACCTTGTTGCTGTGACAGCCGAGACAGGTGGCCGGGTCAATTGCCATGCCACTTTCGGCAGCCGCTGGCCGGGCAACGGCCATGAGCAGCAGAAGTGCGGGGACCAGCCGAAAAACCTTCGACAACATGCATGCTCCTCCTTGTGAGGTATTTTTTCTTGCTTCCCGATAAATATCGATAAAACAAGGTATTGCAAAAGAAATCAAAGAATGTCTCGACTCACCAGATTAACTTGTTCGACAATGCCAACCAAAACCATTTCAATGGATTAGCAAGATGCCGAACAATCGGAAAATAAAACGATATTCTAAATATTAAAAGTCATTCAATGAATAAGTATCAATCTCGGGGATAGTAATACCCAAGGGGGGAAAATGCAACAAAATAGTATACTTTTTTTATACATAGAGGCAATCGCAGCGGCTTAAACACGACATAACATTATCCCTGCTGCGTCAGGGGCAGTTCCGTACCGTGACAATCCCCTCCGCGGCGGCAAATTTGAGGAATTCCGCTGCCCCCTCTCCGGAAAGGGCGAGTCGCGCAACGACATCACCGGCCCGGCAGCAGCCGTCGAGCCCCTCGAGAAGAAGGAAATAGGACTCCAGGAGAGATTCGGTAAATATGTCGTTGCCGCGGGGATAAATGACGGCCCATGACGGACTGGGCGAGAAACATGCACAGATTTCCCGAAGGTCTGCGTTGCCCGCTTCCAGCAGATCGGTGATTTCATAGGAGAAGCGGGCAAGCCTCGTGGATGGAGCAAGACACACTACCTGATCGAGAATATTCAAGCCGGCGAGGCTGCGGTCGGTGGGAAGCTCCGGCGGCGGCGCCAGAAGCGCCGCCGCGTAATGATAGTGATAATCGACCAGGTCGAGAGCCACGGGGAGAAGACGACGCACCCGCCGGTCGGCAAAGATGTGGGCAAGAAACGAGCGCTGCAGCGACCAGATCGCCTCGTCGCCCAAGGCCTCCTCCCGGGCTTCAATCCCTTGGCGTGCGAGCCATCCGCCGAAGGCGTCGAGAAACTCTGCCGGCGTCAGGGAAAGGGGGGCAATGACGCCGTTGAACCAGGCGACCGCTTTTCCCCGGCTATAGAAGATGTCGCAGGCTCCGGCAAGGCGGGCGGCACGTTTCATGTCCGGGGCCGGAAACGTCGGGGTGGCGGTAAGCGCGTAGGGGGGCGCCGGAAGGTGGTCGAGCCCTGCCTGAGCCGCGCGGGCGGCAAGGGGGGTGCCGGGGAGAACGGCAAGGGGGAAGATGTCCAGATGGTTCGGGTAGAGGGCGAGGGCGAAGTCGAGGGATTGCCTGAAGCCTGCGAGGGAGTCGCCGGGGAGTCCGTAGATGAGATCAAAGCCGAAGACGGCCCCGCTTTCGTTGAGAAGCGCGACTCGTTTTCGAAAGTCGTCCGGATCGAAATGCCGCCGTATCCCCTTGAGGATGGCCGGGTCGGCACTCTGGAGGCCGATCTGGAGAGAGCAGGTAATGCCGGCAAAAAGCCGGGCCATCTCCCGGTCCAGAAACTCGCTCCGCACCTCGAAGTGGAAGTGGATATGGGGGGCGCGCTTGCGGATCATCCGCAGGATCGTCTTGGCCCGCTTCGCATCGACGTTGAAGGTGGAGTCGAGGACAAACACCTGGGGGACGTTGTGGCGGACGAGAAAATCGAGCTCCGCGTCGACCCGCTCCAGAGAGAACCGCCGCACCCCCTTGGTCCCCTTGTAGTCGAAGCAGTACTCGCAGGCGAAGTCGCACCCGCGGGAGAGTTGCCAGAGAAGCCCCCCGTAGCGCCCGGGCTCGATGATTCCCGACAAAAAGGGGGACGGAATGGTGTCAAGGAGCGCCACCGGCTTCTGGGGCCGGCTTGCCAGTTTTCCATCGTCAAGCCAGGCCGTCCCCGGCGCGCCACGGAAAGGACGCCCGTCGGCAAGCCGGGCCGTCACCTCGAGAAACGGCACCTCCCCCTCGCCGAGGATGAGAAAATCGTACCCCCCCCCGGTGAGCGTTCCGAGGGGGTCTGCGGTTGCCTGGGGGCCGCCGGCGAAGATGGTGATGCCGGGACGGTTCCGCCGAAGCTCCGCCGCAATCCGCCCCGACTCCTCGGTGTTCCAGAGATAGAGGGAAAAGCCGACCGCATCGGGCTCGTGGGCAAGAATCTCGGCAGCACAGACGTCGGCTGGCGTTGAACGCAAAAAATCGCAGAGCGTGACAGCAACGCGGGCGGCAAGCTCCTCGTCGGTGCCGAGGTATGCCTTCAGGAACGCGTTGGCGAGAGGGACGGCCTGGGGAGAGGGAACTGGGTGGATGGCGGCAAGGACGACCTTCACGGACTCCTCCGGGGGTAAAATGAGACCACTCCGCCAGGAATGGCATGACGGTGATGGTTAGGATGACCGACGGGGCCTGGCCTTGATCTTGGGGACGCCGTTTTCGATGACGATGCGGAATTCCACCCGGTCGGTGCCGTATTTTGCCACGATCGCCGGCTTCTGCTTTTCAATGGCGGAGGCGACCATATCCCTGGTCACCGTCTCGACGGGGAGGTTGCAGGAGCGGCGCGCCTCGATGAACTGGCGATAGAGCTCGTCCGCCTCGTCGTGGGACGGGGACGGAGAGGCGTCATTCTTGGCAGCTTGGGCGGGACGTTCGTGCATGGCCATGCGGAACCGGTCCCGGGAGTACTTTCCCTCCTCCATGAGCCGGAGGATCCGGTTCCAGTACTGCCGGTAGGAACCCAGCTTTGCCACGAGGGAGTTGTACTTGAAGTTCAGCATGGTGTTGACGATCTTCACGCTGACGTACTTGCGCGCCAGCCGGTCGACCGTCTCGAGCAGGCGCAGGGGCTCCCGCTTCTCAAGGCCGAGGAAGTACTGCTCGTACTTGATGATCAGCTCATTGAGGCACTGCTCGAACTGGGCTATGTCTTCCGGAATTCCCATAGGTTCTCCGGGTTCGACTATAGACAGAAACCCCCCTCGGTGTAAAGACGAAAGCTTCCCGTTGCACCCGTCTATTCGCTTGACGTCCGCGCGGGGCATCGTATAGAGTAAATGGTTTCAAATCCAATGATTTCTCCTCAAAGGAGGGCCGTCATGGGCGATCTTGCGGCGATAATCCTTGCCGCCGGCAAGGGAACGAGAATGAAATCCGATCTGGTCAAGGTGATGCATCCCCTGGCCGGCGCACCGATGGTCGCGTGGCCAGTGGAGGCGGCCCGGCAGGCGGGGACGTCCCGCATGGTGCTGGTGGTCGGCCACCAGGCGGACACCATTCGTGAGCACTTCGCAGGAACAGAACAGGTAGCCTTTGCCCTCCAGGAGGAACAACTCGGCACCGGTCACGCCGTGGCCAGCGCCGCCGCGGCCCTCGACGGCTTTACGGGGAGAGTCCTCATCCTCTGCGGCGACGTCCCCCTTATCCGGCCCGAGACGCTCCGGGGGATGATCGACGCCCACGGGGCCACCGGTGCGGCCCTCACGGTCCTCACCACGCGTCTTGAAAACCCCTTCGGCTACGGCCGGATCATCCGCGGCTTTGACGGCCGGGTCATCCGGATCGTCGAGGAGAAGGATGCGACTCCCGAGGAGCGGGGCCGCAGAGAGGTAAACGCCGGCATCTACTGCGCCGAGGCGGCGTTTCTCTTCGACGCGGTCACGCGGATCGGCAACGACAACGCCCAGGGGGAATACTACCTCACCGACATCGTCACCATGGCCAACGAGCAGGGGCTCCGCTGCACCGCCCATCCCGTGGCCGACCCGGTTGAGGTCATGGGGGTGAACGACCGGGCCCAGCTGGCCGAAGCGGGGCGGTTTGCCCGGCAGCGGATCAACCGGGAGCTCATGCTCGACGGCGTGACCATCGTGGATCCGGCCGCCACCTACATCGACCGGGGGGCTGTCGTGGGGCGCGACACCACGGTCCATCCGGGAGTCCACCTCTCCGGCGAGACCCGGATCGGCGAAGGGTGCACCATCGAACAGGGGGCCGTCATCAAGGGGAGCACCCTCGGCAACGGCTGCGTCGTGGAACCGGGGGCCGTCATCCGGAGCTGCCGCCTCGGGAGCCACGTCATGGTGAAGGCCGGCTCCGTCATGGAGGATGCGATCATCCACGACCACACGGCCATCGGCCCCATGGCGCACCTCAGGCCCGGAACCGAACTCATGGCCCACGTGAAGATCGGCAACTTCGTCGAAACCAAGAAAATCACCATGGGCGAAGGCTCCAAGGCCTCCCACCTCACCTACCTGGGTGACGCCTCCATCGGCAACAACGTCAACGTTGGATGCGGCACCATTACCTGCAACTACGACGGGGTGCGCAAGCACCGCACCGTCATCGAGGACGACGTCTTCGTGGGAAGCGACGTCCAGTTCGTGGCGCCCGTCACCGTCGGGCGGAACTCCCTCATCGCCGCCGGCACCACGGTGACCCGGGATGTCCCCCCCGACTCCCTGGCCATTGCCCGGGCCCCCCAGGTGAACAAGGACGGGTGGAAACTCAAACAGCGGGATCAGTGACCCCTTTTTATCCATTTACTAACGGAGATTGAGACTATGTGCGGAATCGTCGGCTATATCGGCGCCCAGGAGGCGACACCCATCATCCTCGACGGACTCAAGCGCCTTGAGTACCGGGGGTACGACTCCGCCGGGGTCTGCACCCTCGATGCCGGCCGGGCCAAGGTACGGCGGAGCGAAGGGAAGCTCTTCAACCTGGAGCGTCTCGTGGCGGCCCAGCCCCTGCTGGGGCGGATCGGCATCGGCCACACCCGCTGGGCCACCCACGGCAGACCCTCCGAGATCAACGCCCATCCCCACCAGGCGGGCTCCGTCATCGTGGTCCACAACGGCATCATCGAGAACTATCTGGAGTTGCGGGAACGGCTGAGGGGAACCGGCCGGGAGTTCCTGAGCGAAACCGACACGGAGGTGATTTCCCACCTCATCGACGAGAAGTATGGGGCCTGCGGCGACTTCGAGCGCGCCACCCGGCAGGCCCTGGCGGAGCTGCGGGGGGCCTACGCCGTCTGCGTCCTCTGCGAAAAGGAACCGGGGGTCCTCATCGCCGCCAAGCAGGGCTCCCCCATGGTGGTGGGGCTCGGCACCGGCGAGTTCTTCGTGGCCTCGGACATCCCCGCCATCCTCTCCCACACCCGGGAGATGGTCTTTCTCGATGACGGGGAGATGGTCGTCTTCCGCGACGGCACCCCCTCCTTCAGCCGGGTGAGCGGCGAGCCGCTGGAAAAGGCCTCCCGCCACATCGACTGGTCTCCCCTCATGGCCGAGAAGGGGGGATACAAGCACTTCATGCTCAAGGAAATCTTCGAGCAGCCCCGGGCAGTCCGCGACACCATCGCCGGCCGGCTCCGGGAGGAGCAGGGAGATGTCTACCTCGAAGACCTGAAACTCACCGATGAGGAGCTCAGGGGCATTGACCGGATCTGCATCATCGCCTGCGGCACCTCGTGGCACGCGGCCCTGGTGGGAAAGTTCCTCCTGGAAGAACACTGCCGCCTCCCGGTGGAGGTGGACATCGCCTCCGAATTCCGCTACCGCAACCCGGTGGTGAACGACCGGACCCTCATGGTTCTCATCTCCCAGTCGGGAGAGACCGCCGACACCCTGGCCGCCATGCGCGAGGGAAAAGCGCGGGGGGCCAGGAACATCGCCATCTGCAATGTGGTTGACTCCTCCATCGCCCGTGAGGCCGCGGGGGTCGTCTACACCCACGCGGGACCCGAAATTGGCGTCGCCTCCACCAAGGCATTCGTTACCCAGTTGGTGGCCCTCTACCTCTTCACCATCCGGCTCGGCCGGGCACTGGGCACCCTGGACCAGGCCAAGGGGCGCGCCATGATCGGCGAGCTCGTGAAGATCCCCGCCCTCCTCGAAAAGACCCTGGAGATGAACGACACGGTGGAGAAGGTGGCCCGCCGCTACATGAACGCCCGGGATTTCCTCTACCTGGGGCGCGGCGTCTGCTACCCCATCGCCCTGGAAGGCGCCCTGAAGCTCAAGGAGATTTCCTACATCCACGCCGAGGGATACCCCGCCGGCGAGATGAAGCACGGCCCCATCGCCCTCATCGACGAAAACATGCCGGTGGTGGTCCTCGTGCCGAAGAACTCCACCTACGAGAAGGTTCTCTCCAACATGGAGGAAGTCATTGCCCGGGGGGGAAGGGTCATCGCCATTTGTTCCTCCGGCGACGACGGCGTTAGCCAGAAGGCTGAGGAGACCCTCGAAGTCCCCTCAGACGGCGAGGAACTGGCGACGATCCTCTTGTCGGTCCCGCTCCAACTCCTGGCGTACCACGTGGCCGTTCTCAAGGGAACCGACGTGGATCAGCCCCGGAACCTGGCCAAGAGCGTGACCGTGGAATAGCGGTTGACTACTAGAAACAGCCAAGCTGGCACTGCCGGATCTTATACCTCTTGCTATTGGCCGCGTTCGCGACGGACATCGGCTTTACGTTCAGTTCGTTGGCGAGGGCGAAGACGTTGGCGCAGGTGAGCGCCCCCTTTTCCTCAAGATCCTCGACGCGGCTGGAGACATCTTCGCTGACCGGCTCTGTCGCCGAGCCCAGGTGCGAAGTCTTGGACACCGCGAAGCAGGCGAGTTGACAGTCTGTCACGCGGATGCCGAGCTTGTCGATCATCGCCCCCACATCAAGGCGGGAAACCCCCACGTTGCCGGCCACCTTCCAGCCTGCCGGACAACTCACGTATCCGTCTTTCACGGCCGCTTTCACGGCGCTTTCCAGCTGTGCCAGGACTTCTTCGGAGAGATTACTCGGGTTTTCCGGCAACGTGATCCTGCCGCTCTTTTTCTTCCGGTCTGCATCACAAAAGTCGCGCATGGCAGTTCTCCTCTGAAATAAATCTACTCCTCTTGCTTGTAACGTGTTGCTTTACGCGTTCTGCGGCGCACCCTTCCGCAGGGTCTCTAGCCACTCCTGAATAAAGAGGTCGAGGTACTCCCGGCTGATGGCGCTGGAATGGGGCGTGATCAGGACGTTGCGTTGCTCCCAGAGAGGCGAGGAGGCCGGCAGCGGCTCTTCGGCAAAGACATCCAGACCGGCACCTGCCAGGCGGCCATCCTCCAGGGCGGCCACAAGGTCTTCCTCCCGGTAACAGTTCCCTCGACCCAGGTTGTAAAGGTAGGCTCCCGGCCTCATGGCATTGAAGTGTCGTGCGGTGAAAATACCATCGGTTGCCGTCCCGCCGGGAAGCAGCAGAACCACATGATCGGCTTCAGGCAACGCCTCCTCCAGCGCGTCAAAAGAGATCACCCTGTCGACACAAGGGCTGCCCGCAAAGGATTCCGGGTTGCGCTTGACCCCGGTTACGTGCGCACCGAAGGCTTTGAGCAGTTCCGCCATGGACTGCCCCAGCGCCCCCAAACCTACGATCATGACCCGCTGGCTGAAGAGGCCGACACAACCGCTGTAGTCCGGACGCCCCCACATCCGGCGGCCCTGATCTTCAAGCGACTGGCCGAGGCGCCGGTTGAAATAAAGCATCATGGAGAGAAGACTCTCGCGCATGATACGACCGTGGAAGCTGCCATGACAGGTCATCACCCTCCCTGACGGGTCTGCCGCAACCCAGTCACGGCCGGCGGCAGGAGTGAAGAGTGCCTTAAGCCGGGGAGCGGTCGCATACCACTCGGGTTTGAAGACCCACACAAGGGCATATTCGGCATCGGGAAGCCGGTCCATGAAGTCGCTGTCGCTCGCCGAGACGGTAATGGCCACTTCCGGGAGTGCTTGGCGTATCTGCTCGACGTGACGTGGCTTCAGGGTGAAGGCGTCAATGTTGTTGTGCAGATGGATAAGGAGATTGCTGATCTTCATGGGTGCGTTTCGCTCTCAGAAACCGTCGGTCTTATCAATGCGTTACAGGAGTAACGACTATATCGATTCTGGCAGGCGTGGTCAATCTGCTGCGGCAAATCAGTACCCTCTTGTTTTCTCGGAGATATATGTGCCCCCCTCGTGCCGCTACCGCAAGTGCCGCACTGCCCGCGTGAGCCCTTCCAGCGTGAGGGGGAACATGGGAAAGAGACCTCCTACCACGGGGACGGTCTCGTAGTGCATCCAGGAATTCTCGGGAAGCGGGTTCATCCAGGCCCGCCGGCCGAAGGCGTCGGCAAGCTGGCGGAGCCAGTCCAGGCCGGACATGGTGCCGGCACGATACCGCTCCAGAATGCCGGAAGGGCTCATCAGTTCGTAGGGGGCCATGGCCCCGTCGCCCACGAAGATGAGTCGATACTCCTTTCCGTACTCCCTGATCACCTCGGCCGTGGGGATGGATTCGTCGGAATCGAGGTCGACATAGAGGTCCTCGTAGACGCAGTTATGGAAGTAGAATGCGCGGAAATCCCTGAAATGGTTGAGTCCGTGGGCCGCGGAAAAGAGCCGCTCCGACAGGGCCCTGAACGGCTCCATGGAACCACCCGAGTCCATAATCAGCAGAACGCGCACCTGGTTCTCCCGCTCGCGGGCAAAGACCAGATCGATCTCCCCGGCGTTCCTGCAGGTCCTGTCGATGGTGCCCTCAAGGTCGAGATGTTCCTCGGCACCGCATTCCCTCAGATCGCGCAGACGCTTCAGTGCCACGCCGATCTGGCGCACATCCAGGGTCAGATCATTGCGCAGGTTGCGGTAGCGCCGGCCAAAGGCCTGGAGCACGGCCCTTCCCCCGCCCCCCTCGGCAGCGAAGGATATCCCGGAGGGGTGGTTGCCGCCGGCGCCGAAGGGGCTCGTCCCACCGGTGCCGATCCACTTTTTCCCGCCGTGGTGGGCACCGTCCTGGGTACGCAGCCGCTCTTCCAGCTGCCGCAGCAGTTCGTCCAGGGAAAGCGCTTCCAGGCGGGCCAGCTCTTCCTCTGAAAGACGCCGCGGAGCCTGCGCATCCCGGAGCCATTCCAGGACCTTCTTCCTGGTGGCAAGATCTTCGGGTATCGGTGCATCCTTGAAGCAGTAGGCGAAAGCCTGGTCAAAGGCGTCGTAGTGGGCGACGTCCTTCACGAGGAGGCTGCGGGAGAGGTAATAGAAGTCCTCGAGGCTCTGGTTGTGGAGCCCATTGGCAAGCCCCTCCAGCAGGGTAAGCCACTCGGTGAGGCTCACCGGCACCTTGAGCGCCCGCAGTGAGTGGTAGAGAGCCAGAAACATCAGCGGAAAAAGCGGCGGCCCGCGGTGCGGACATCTGCCGACCGGCTGGCGTGGTGGGCGAGGATGTCGGCATCCTCCTGTATCTTGACGAGGGCGCCCAGAAACGGCACCGATTGGAGCGCGGGAGTCTCCTCCTCCGGCAGCCGTGCGCCGCTGGCCAGCAGCACCCGGATCCAGTCCAGCAGCTCCGAGGTGGAAGGGCGCTTGCGCAATCCCGGCACCTCGCGCAGACCGTAGAAGACCTTGCAGGCACTCCTCATGAGCTCGGCGGGCAGGTCCGGAAAGTGGACATCGATGATGGCGCGCATCTGCGTCTCGTCCGGAAAGTCGATGTAGTGGAATACGCAGCGGCGCAGGAACGCGTCGGGAAGCTCCTTCTCCGAGTTCGATGTAACGATCACCACCGGACGATGGGCGGCCGACACCCATTCGTCGGTCTCCAAGACGTGGAAACGCATCTCGTCCAGCTCGAACAGCAGGTCATTGGGAAACTCTATGTCTGCCTTGTCCACCTCGTCGATGAGGAGCACCACCCGCTCCGCGCTCCCGAAGGCCCTTCCCAGAGGACCGAGCTTGATGTAGTGGCGGATGTCCCGGACGTCTCCATCGCCGAAGCGGGCATCATTCAGGCGCTGGACCGTGTCGTAGGTATAGAGGCCGTCGCGGGCCTTTGTGGTGGACTTCACGTTCCACAGGATGATCTCCATCCCCAATGCCTTGGCGATATGGTAGGCGAGAAGAGTTTTTCCCGTGCCCGGCTCCCCCTTGAGCAACAGCGGCCGTTCCAGGGCAATGGCCACGTTGACCACGTCCTGGAGCGCCCTGGAGGCGACGTACCCCTCGGTACCGCAAAATTGATGGAACGGGAGATTGCTCATGGTGCTCTCCTTTATTTGCTATTCTTGCCGATTGCGTGCTGCCATATTTTAATATAAAGGTACCATTTTACCATTTTACTGTCAACATAGGCGCTCACTTCTACCTTTCCATGTTCCACCTGATGTAGGCAGCCTTCGGTATGTTGCCACTCCTGCGGCCAACCACCCCTTCCGCCACATACGACATTGTAAAATCATAATTAGCCACAGTGAATGGCAGATCGTTAGAGATTCATTCAACCACGGCAGTGACGACTCGCCAGGGACCTGAATTATGAAAAAATTTCCGATTACATCGTGGTCTCTCCCGCTTTTCCTGCCGGAGGCATGGCGGCCCTCAGCCTGCCCACCCGCTCAACCACGGGAGGATGGGAATAGTAGAACGCCGCATAAAGGGGATGAGGGTGGAGATTGGAGAGATTCTCCGTGGAGAGCTTCACGAGGGCTGAGGCCAAGGCCTCCGCATCCCCCGTAATGTCGGTGGCGAAACGGTCCGCCTCCCGCTCGTGGCGGCGGGAGAGCCAACTGGAAAGGGGGGTGAAGGGGAAGGAAACGATGGAGCCCAGGAAACCGAGGATGACGAGTCGCGCCGCGAAGGAGGCGTCCGTCAGGCCGATGAGCCCCGGAAATCCCTCCCATCCCGTGAGTTTCCAGGCAAACCACGAGCCGGCCAGGGCACCGGCTTCCGTGAGGATCAACCGCCGGCGGATATGCCCCTTCTTCCAGTGGCCGATCTCGTGGGCAAGGACCGCCAGGATCTCCCGGTGGCTCATCTGGCGGATGAGGGTGTCGTAAAGGACGATACGCTTTACCCGGCCGATGCCGGTGAAGTAGGCATTGGAGTGGCGGCTGCGCCGGGAGGCGTCCACCTGCATGACCCGGCTGACCCGCAGCCCGGCCCGTTCACACAAGGCGCGGATCTCCTCCTCCAGCCCCTCCTCGGCGACCGGCTCGAACCGGTTGAAGAGGGGTTCGATGACGTAGGGGGAGAGGTACATGAGGAAGAGGGAGACCATGGCGAAGAACCCCCAGACCCAGAGCCACCAGAAGCGGGGACTCCACGCCACGAGGGCAAAGGCCCCGGCCACCAGGAGCCCGGTCAGCACCACCGCGATGAGGGTCGACTTTGCCAGGTCCGAGAGCCAGAGGCCGGGAGTCGTGGTGTTGAAGCCGTAGCGGACTTCGAGGCGAAAGGTCCCGTAAAGGTCGAAGGGGATGCCGAGGAACGTCTGGATGAGGGTGAGACCCAGGAAGAAGAGGACACCCGAGAGGACGAAGGAGCCTCCCAGGGAGGCGAGCCACCGGTCATAGGCCGGCAGAAGCCCGAAGAGAAAAATGAGGAGGAGCGCCGCGTCGAAGAGGGACTCGGCGAGCCCCAGGCGGCTCTGGTCAAGGGTATAGGCAACCGTTTTGCGGAGGGTTTCCGGCTCCACCGCCCCCTCGAAACCGGAGGGGACGGTGGAGCCGTACCGTTTCAGATGGCGGAGATTCAGCGTCCGAAGGAAAAAGCCGGCGCCAAGGGTAATGAGGTAGAAAAGGATGATGACGGCGGTCATGGAGGAGGAGAGCGTCAGCGCTTCACGGTCCCTTCCTCGATGATGACCTGATACCGGTAGCCGCCGCCGAAATCCTTGTCCTTGCGGAGGGTGCCGGTGGCGGTCACCACGTCACCCACGGCCGGAAGATCCTGGGTGGTGACGGTCAGGTCGTTGGTTCCCTTCTTGGCATCGCCGCTACCGTCCTGGAGGTGGACCCAGTTTTTCCCCATGATGCCCGCGGACACCCTCATGACCTTCCCCCGCACGGCCACGGGTTTTCCGTCGAGGCTCCCCCTCTGCTCGTAGGTCTCGGCGATAGTGTGGGCGTTGGGGCTGGCAGCTTTCTCAACCTTCACCTGTTCGGCCGGGGCTACCACGACCCCCTTGCTCCCCGGAGAGCTCTTACCCGCCGTGCTTTCCACAGCCGATGCGAGACCCTCTGAGAAATAGATGCTCTCGAAGGTGCGCTTGAGGGCTTTACTGGCGAAGTTCTTCATCTCCATCCCCGGCTTGAGGGTAATCTCTCGGCCCACCTCCACGGGGGTTTCGGGGATGGCCGCCCACGTCTTCTTCCCGTCCCGCTCCAGGAGAAGGTAGGTGTACCCGCCGCTCGCCATGGTTTCCGCAACCTTCCCCGCCAGGGGAACGCCTGCCGGGGCGGTGGCCCCTCCCATGGAGGACGCGCCGGGACCGAAGGCGTGGGCACCGAGGGGGAGCGAAAGGGCAAGCGCGAGGGCTGAGATGCTGAGTGCTTTGTTCATCAATGGACTCCTTCAATAATGAGTAATCGATCCCTTCACCGGAGGGGAAGGGATCAGTGGATTTCAGACTACCCGCTTCAGAAAAAAGAGACAACCCCCTTCTTCAGGGGGCGCCTTTTTCCGTCACGTCATCAGGATCTTGTTTTTCAGGATGAGAACCTCGAAGGCAAGGACCCCCTTGCGGGCAACGACCTGGAGGCTCTCCTGCCTGGCGCCGAGGAGCTCCACCCCACCCACGGCGCAGAGGATGGCCACCACCCGCTTGTTCATAACCAGGGGTACGAGGATCATCCCCTCGGGCTTGTCCCCCCCCAGGGCCTTCAGCAGCCTGAGGTTTGCGGGAGTACCGGCCACGGGACCATGGTAGAGGACCCGGGCCTTGGTCACCGACAGCATTACTGACGGCTCGTCGAGGCCGATTCTCAGTTCGTCGAACCGGGGGACCGGGTTTCCCCCATCGAGGGCCATCCACCCCGCCACGGCATCCCGGGTGACGAGGAGGAGCGCTGCCCGGCCGAACTCCTGACCCACGTAGTTCAGGATGGCCCGCGCCACCGCATCCCGGTCAGGGGCATCGACCAGCTCGCGGGAGAGGGTGTCGATGGTGTGCCGCTTGGCGGCTTCGATCCGGGTAGCGTCGTACCCCCCCTCTCCCCACGGAAAAAATTCCTCCCCCTCCGCGGGGAGCGTCGAAAAGTCGACCACCTCGCGCGGAGCGGCGATGGCCGCGTCAGCGGGTTTCGGCTGGTAGCTGCAGACCCTTCTCCCCCCCAATCCCTTCGACACCGGCAGATACCGCAACTCCCGCTTGATGCCGTAGTACTTTTCGAGGGCCATCAGGAGCCTGATCTCCGGGGCCACCAGCGGCACGATGACATGGCCGGTCCTGAAGGCTATCTGATCAATGGCGGGAAGATCGGACGGATCGGCCATGACGAGGAACAGCCGCCGGTTCTCCAGTCTGAGGGGGACCACCTGGTACTGCTCCACCACCTCCAACGGCACCGCCTCTATAATGGCAGGGGAGATGTTCATCAGCTCGTCCGGGTCGACGCAGGGGACCCGCAACTTCTCACTCAGGACCCTCGCCAGTTCCTCCTCGTCGATGCATCCCATCTCGACAAGGTTCGTTCCGAGCCGTCCTCCGAAGATGACCTGGCTCCTCAAAGCCTCATCAAGCTGGTCCGGCGTGATCCGGCCTGTCTTGACCAGCATTTCTCCAAGTCTAAGCGCCATACGGTGCGTTTACCTCCTGATTCTGAGCGCCTTCGCGACGCGTCATGATAGAGAGCCGCGGATCAGTGAGCCAATGGCGCCAGCGGGGCCGCGGGCGCATGGGGAGCCGCGGGGGCCATCGGCGCCAGAGGGAGAGCCGGTGCCCGCGGAGAAGGCGGTTCATGGGAAGCCGGCGCAAGACCTTCGCCAATGAGGTCCCTGCCTCCCCCGCGGGGGAGGGGCCAGCCGCCACCAACCGCTCCGCCGTCATTACCCCGGGGGGAAAAGACTTCCCCTTCCCCGGCCGGTGCAGACCGCTCCACACCGATCATGGCGCCGTCCACCACAACGACTGCCAAAGCACAGAGGCAAAAGCCGAGATAGAGATTTCTCACCACCAGATTGCCGCGGCCCGCCAGATTGTAGGCCAGGGAGAAGAGGGCCGGTATAAGCGCCATCTCAACTCCGTAGATCCAGGCGTGGATCGTCATCCCATGCCGGAGCAGCCCCAGCAGGGCACAGCCAAGCACAACGACGCAGAATACACAATTCGGGACCGAGCGAAAAAAGCTCCCGGCCGGCGAGGAAAGGCCCCGATCATCCCCCTGCACGCGATGGCCGGCCGCCATCTCTCCCGATGCACGCATTTCATGATATGAAACGATTGACCGATGGGCCTCGATGACGAGGCGCAGCCGTTCCTCGGCTCGCCGCTGCATGATGGGGTCGGCGGAGAACCGGTCGGGATGCCACGCTGCAACCTGGTCGCGAAAGGCACGTTTTACCTCCGCGGGACTCGCGCCCGGCTTCAACTGCAACAGATCAAAGGCACGTTGCACATCGTTCATGGCACACTAACCATCCCCACCTCAACGAGCGAAAAACTCCCGTTCACAGGCAAGCAAATTACGAGCCAGCGAGAAAGCACTTTTCGCTCCGCGCATCCGGTGACATCTCCCAAAAGTGCTGTACTATTACTATACAACATTATTGCCGCCAGCCAGTAAGGTCACGGATCGGGAAACGCCACGAACCATCATTGCTCCTGGCACTGTGTGGCTGACATGGCCAGGCGGCGGAAGAGGAGGAGACATGACAGGACGTGAGATTGAAAAGGAAATTCGCGACGGGAGGAAGGCTGACCAACCGTTTATCAAGTGGTGCCGGAAGGAGAACGACTTTGTCGACTACGAACTCGTTAACAGCTTCCTCGCCAGCGTGGGGAGCGGCGACGAGTTCGCCAGCTACGAACTCCTGACCATGGACCAGATGTGGAATGTGCTCAAGGAGTTCGACCCGAAAGGGGTATCGCGGGGGGAAAAAGGGGGCGAGGAGGTTATCTTCTGGGAGCAGACACTGGCTGATGGTACCACCAAGAACCGGGCCTGCCCCTACACGCCCGACTCGCTCATCTCGGTCTTTGATGCGGTCACCAAGGGAAACCCGGTGGACTGATAGAGGCGGTTGCTATGACGCGACCGGGGGGACTTTCGATTTTTCTTCCTCGGTCGCTTCGTTATTCTCCGCAAAGCCGTAGAACTCCTCGATCACCTGCCGGCGGTCGCCGCCGGCGGATGACAACACGTCGGAGCGGACCAGGGAATCGATGTCTATCTTGCGGAAATTGAGGCCGATCCCCTGGTCGGTGGCTCTCACCACATTGGCCTCAAGGCTGAAGGAAAGCTCCGACGACGAGCCCTGGAAAAACATTGCCACATCCACCTTCTCATGGAGGGGAATCTTCTGGTCGGTCCTGACGAAGAGCCCCTTCAGGCTCAGATTCTCCACCTCGCCCCTGAAGGTCAGGTCCCGATGACGGACAACGGCCTCGGTGCGGAGGTCAACCCGCTCGAACTTTCTCTTTTCCACCCTAACTCCTCCCTTGGTCACTCTCGACACTGAACACTATATCTATCGGCAGGCGCGGCGCAATCTTTAGCAAAAAAGAGGGATGAGGGCATCCTAACAGAAATTCTCCGGCAGAGACAACGGAAACCTTGCCGTCGTCAGAACCCTCCCTTGTAGCGAAGGTACTTGGCCACCTGGTGGTATCCCTGCTCGAAGAGAAATTCCTTTTCCGCCGAACTGAGGGAAAAGGTGAGGGGGGAAACCGTGCCGCAGTGGATGGTAATGGTGTCCTTCCATCTCCCCCCCTTGAGAAATTCCCGGTCCATGGCGCCGTAAAAGATGGAGAGCAGGTCTGATCCGTAGCGCCGCAGACTCAGAACCGACGAGGCCGGCCGGCTTATGCTCCGCTTGGCGAAGGTCTTGATGGTGAGGGTGCGTCCCGCGTCGGCGCACTGCCCCTCGATGATCCCCGCCATGAGGGAGCCGTCGATGAAGACGTAGTCCCGCCCCCGGTGGGAATATTTCTTCCAGGCGAAAACCAGGGGAATCCCCATGGAAAAACGGACGGCGGCAGAGACCTTCAGGTCGGGGTGATTGTCGCCGCAGAGGAGGTGGGGGGTGTGGTTGAGAATGTCGGTGGCAACGATGCCGAGGGGGATGCGCAAGCCGTCACCGAGATGCTTCCCCCCCAGCTTTTCATCCAGCCACCGTTCCAGGGCGTCCCCCCGGCAGACTCCCATGCCGGCCAGGGCGCCCCGGGGCGAGAAGTCCCGGAATGCCCCGATGTCGGTGTCAAGGGAGAGGCGGTGGAGTTCATCGGGAGAATACCCCGCGGCATAGAGGGCCGCCACGATGCTCCCCCCCGAGGCGCCGATGATTTTTCCGACGGGAATCCGCAGTTCCTCCACCGCCTTGAGGGCGCCGATGAACGCGGGGCAGCGGCTTCCGCCGCCGATGAACATGAGGGTCACCGGGCCGTTGGACGGCCCAGGGGACATGGTGTGATGGTTAGGCATGACATTTCCCCCCTGAGATACTTCAACACTGAAGTAAAGATAGCACAAAACAATCCTGCTGATGGATGCTGACTGCTAGCAGATGCGGGGGAGCTGCTCTCCGGCCAGCATCTCCACGGCCCGCATGCCGCCCACGGCGGTCTCCATCTGTACCCGGCCTCCCCCCTCAGCCACATGGCCGATGATGGCGGCATCCCTCCCGAGGCGATGCCCCTTGATGCGGGTCAGCACCCTCTCCGCGGCCTCGGGGGCCACCACGGCCAGAAGCTTCCCCTCGTTGGCCACGTAGAGGGGATCGAGACCGAGGATCGAGCAGACCCCCTTCACCGCTCCGTTGAGGGGGAGGGTCTCCTCCCGGAGGGTAATAGTCTTATCGGACTGAAGGGCGATTTCCTTGAGGGTCGTGGCGACTCCCCCCCGGGTCGGGTCCCGCAGAACGTGGACCGCGTCGCCCCCTGCAGCGATGATCTCGGCCACGAGGTCGTTCAGGGCCGCGCAGTCGCTCCGGATGGCGGTCCGGAGGTCAAGCCCCTCCCGCTCGGCCATGACCGCGATACCATGGTCGCCGATGGTGCCGTTGATGATGACCACGTCGCCGGCCCGGGCGTTGGCGCCGTTAATGGCGAAATCGTGCTCCACGGCCCCGATGCCGGAGGTGTTGATGAAGATTCGGTCCGCCTTCCCCCGGGGGACCACCTTGGTATCGCCGGTGACGATCCTGACCCCGGCGGCGTCGGCAGCACCCCGCATGGAGGCGAGGATCCCGGCCAGTTCGGTCCGGCTGAACCCTTCCTCGACAATGAGGCCGGCGCTGATGAAGAGGGGGCGCGCCCCCATCATGGCCAGGTCGTTCACGGTGCCGTTCACGGCCAGGCTTCCGATGTTGCCGCCGGGGAAGAAGATGGGGTCCACCACGTAGGAGTCGGTGGTGAAGGCGAGCCTCTGGCCGCCATGCTCCACCACCGCCGCGTCGTTCTGCCCGGCGAGGGGGATGCCCGAGAGGGTCGGGATGATGAGGTCGTCCAGGAGCTGGTGGGAAAGCTTCCCGCCGCTGCCGTGGCCCAGGAGGATGAGGTCTTTGTTCACAGGATTCTCCGAGCGGTCATATTCTTTGCTGCTGGTCACTGCCCATACTTGTACGCCGCCGCGCAGGTCCCCTCGGAGGAGACCATGCAGGCCCCCACGGGGGACTCGGGGGTGCAGGCGCCGCCAAAGAGGGGACAGTCGGTTGGGGCCGCTTTCCCCTTGAGGATCTCGCCGCAGAGACATCCCGCGTGTTCCCGGGTCTCCTCCACCGCCACGGGAATCGCCTTCTCGGCGTCAAACACGGCATAGGCGTCGGCGATCCGCAGGCCGCTCCCCGGGATGACCCCGATGCCGCGCCAGGGGGCATCGCAGGGGGTGAAGACCTCCCGGATCACCTCCTGGGCCTTGCGGTTCCCCTCAGGCCGTACCACCCTGCTGTACTGGGTCTCCACCCGGCTCTCCCCCGCCACCACCTGGCGGACGAGCATCTCGACCCCCTGCATGACGTCCGCAGGCTCGAAACCGGTGATGACGCAGGGGATATGAAACTCCTCGGCCAGGAAGCGGTAGATCTCCGGCCCGGTGATGGTGCTCACGTGGGCGGGGCAGATGTAGCCGTCGATCTTCAGCTCCGGGTCGGCGGAGAGGACCCCCATGGGCTTGGGCATGGTCTTGTGGGCTGCCAGCACGAAGTAGTTGGCGAGCCCCTGCTTCTTCGCCGCCAGGATGCTCCCGCCAATGGCCGGGGCCGTGGTCTCGAAGCCGACGCCGAGAAAGACCACCCGCTTCTCCGGATTCCTGGCAGCAATGGCAACGGCGTCCAAGGGGGAGTAGACGATCCGGATGTCGGCCCCCCGGGCGCGCTCCTCCTGGAGGGACGACGTGGAGCCGGGGACCCGGACCATGTCGCCGAAGGTGGCGACGATAACGTCGGGGAGCCGGCAGAGGGCCACGGCCCGGTCCAGGTACTCATTGGGGGTGACGCAGACCGGGCAGCCGGGTCCGGAGATGAGCCGCACCTGGGGAGGGAGGAGGGTGCGGAGCCCGTACTGATAGATCGACATGGTATGAGTGCCGCAGACCTCCATGAAGGTCATGGGCTCCGTACGCCCGGCCACGTGCTCCCTGATCCGGGCGGCAAGGCCCAGCACCACGTGGCGGTCGCGGAATTCGTCCTGGTATTTCACGCCATGTCCTCCGGTTTGAACACCTCTCTCATGAGCCTCAGCGTCTCCTGCGCCTCCTCCTCATCGAGGCGGGAGATGGCAAAACCCGCGTGGACGATGACGAAATCCCCTTCCTTCACCTCTTCGTCGAGGAGCATGAGGCTCGCTTCCTTCCTCACGCCGTCGATCTCGGCAACGATGTCGCCGTCGCCGACGCTGACCACCTGCATGGGTACTCCGAGACACATAGATCCTATTCTCCTTTTCGTGCTCCGTATCCTGCGATTATCGCCTGCCCCAGGGCCAGCCCCCCGTCGTTGGGAGGAACGAGCCGGTGGGTGTAGACATGGAATCCCTGATCGGCCAGGGACTGGAAAACCCCTTCCGTCAGGAGCTTGTTCTGGAAAACGCCCCCGGAGAGGACGACACGGTCCAGGCCGTCCACAGCGCGAATCTGGGCACAGAGGTCCGTCACTGCCGCGGCAAGGGTATTGTGGAAAGCCCGGGCCATCTCCCCCCCCGGCCGGCCGGCGGCCGCATCCTCCGCGAGCGCCCGGACCATCAGCCGGAAATCGACCTCGGCGCTGACGTCGTTGCGAACAATGGCATAGGGATAAATGGATGCCGTAGCGCTCCCTTCGGCCAGAGCCTCCAGTTCCATGGCCGCCTGCCCCTCGTAGGAGACCCTTCCCCGCACCCCCGTGAGGGCCGCCACGGCATCGAAGAGCCGACCGCAGCTGGAGGTGGGGGGGGAGTTGATCCGGCGCTCCAGCATCTGGAGAAAAAGAGGCCGCTCGGCTTCGCCGATCTCCCGAAGCCACGGCAGGGAAAGGCCGAAAAAGTCGGCACCGAAGGCATCGTAAAGGTAGGACAGGGCCATGCGAAACGGCTCCCGCACCGCCGCGTCGCCGCCGAGAAGGGGAACCTGCCGGAGGTGGCCGGCCCGCCGGAAGCCCCCGTATCCCCCCACGAGAAACTCCCCTCCCCAGACCGTGCCGTCCCGGCCGTAGCCGGTGCCGTCGAAGATGACGCCGATCACCTCCCCGTCGAGGCCGTTCTCGGCCATGCAGGATGCCAGGTGGGCGTGGTGGTGCTGCACCGCCACCCGCGGAAGCACCGGGATCCCCTCGGCAAAGGCCGTGGAGAGGTAGTCGGGGTGGAGGTCGTGGGCAACAAGCTCCGGGGTTAGCCCCAGGAGCCCCTGGAGGTGCGCGGTGGTCTCCGCCAGAGAATCGAGGGTGGCGGCATTCTTCAGGTCGCCGATGTGCTGGCTCATGACGGCCCGGTCTCCCCGGGCGAGGCAGATGGTCCCCTTGAGCTCGGCCCCCACGGCAAGGACAGCCGGAATCTCCACGGGCATCCGCACCTCCCGCGGCACATATCCCCGGGAGCGGCGCAGGAAGAGGGGATTACCCCGGAACACCCGGATCACCGAGTCGTCGGTTCGGGTATGGATCTCCCGGTCGTGGACAAGGAACGCGTCGGCGATGTACGCAAGCCGCTCCCGGGCCTCGGCGTCCCGGTAGGCAATGGGCTCATCGGAGAGGTTGCCGCTCGTCATGACCAGGGCCGTAAACCGGTCCCGCAGGAGGAGATGGTGGAGCGGCGCGTAGGGGAGCATGGTGCCGAAATAGCCGTTGGCCGGGGCCGCCAGGGGGGAGACGGGATTGTCGGGGCGTTTGCGCAGGAGCACGATGGGGTGCTCGGGGGCGGCCAGGAGCCGCTCCTCCACGGCGTCGGGAAGGGCAAAGGTCCGCACCGCCGCCAGGTCAGGGGCCATGAGCGCAAAGGGCTTCTCGTCCCGGGCCTTGCGGCGGCGCAGCTCCCGCACCGCCCCGTCGTTCAGGGCGTCCACGGCCAGGTGATAGCCGCCGATCCCTTTCACGGCAACGATCTTTCCCTGGGAGAGGAGCCCTGCTGCCTCCTCCACGGGATCCCCTGGCAGGTCCCGGTCGTCGGCATCCACGAGCCTGAGCCGGGGACCGCACTCCGGACAGGCCACCGGCTGGGCATGGAAACGGCGGTTCCGGGGGTCCTCGTACTCGGTCCGGCAGGCATCGCAGAGGGGGAAGGGGGCCATGGTGGTGTTGGGGCGATCGTAGGGGACAGCGGTGATGAGGGAGTAGCGGGGGCCGCAGTTGGTGCAGGTGATGAAGGGATAGCGATGGCGGCGGTCGGCCGGATCGAAGAGCTCATGGAGGCAGTCAGGGCAGACGTCGCCGTCCGGGGCCACCCGCACCGGCCCGGCGCTCCCCTCGCTGTAACGGATGGCGAAGGCGGTCCCCCCTTGCGGCGGGATCTCTTCGGTTGCAAGCGAAACGATGACAGCCAGAGGGGGGGCTTTCCCCGTGAGGTCAGCCACGAAGGAGGCGAGGCGCCGGGCATCCCCTTCCGCCTCAACGACAACTCCCGCCGTGGTGTTCTGCACCCATCCGGCAATGCCGTGGTGCTCCGCGAGGCGGAAGACGAAGGGGCGGAAGCCGACCCCCTGGACAATCCCCTCAATGGTTATCCTGGTGCGCCTGGCATCGGTCATGGGACGAAACGCGGCGTTATCCCTTCACGGCGGCGATGCGGCCGGCAAGCCAGCCGTACCAGGCATCCATCCCCTCTCCGGTGCGGCTGGAGATCTCGAAGATGGCGATGTCGGGGCTCACGCGGCGGGCCATTTCCTTGCACTTCTCCACGTCGAAGTCCACGTAGGGGAGGAGATCCACCTTGTTGAGGAGCATCACGTCGGCGGCGTGGAACATATTCGGGTACTTAAGGGGCTTGTCCTCCCCCTCGGTCACCGACAGGACCACCACCTTGTGATGCTCCCCCAGGTCGAAGGAGGCGGGGCAGACCAGGTTCCCCACGTTCTCCACCAGGAGGAGATCGAGGGCGTCCAGGTCGAATTCCTCAACGGCGTGGCCCACCATGTGGGCGTCCAGGTGGCACCCGGCGCCGGTGTTGATCTGCTTCACCGGCACGCCGGTGGCGGCGATGCGGACGGCGTCATTGTCGGTCTGCTGGTCCCCCTCGATGACGGCGCAGCGGTACCGGCCGGCCAAGTCCTTTAACGTCCGCTCCAGGGTGGTGGTCTTCCCCGAACCGGGTGAACTCACGAAATTGAGGGCGAAGATCCCCTTGGCGGCGAAGAGTGCCCGGTTCTCGGCGGCAAAGCGGTTGTTGCGGGCGAGGATGTCCAGTTCAACGGCGATCTTGCGGGCTTCTTTCCCTTCGCCATGATGATGGTGGTGATGGTGATGATGGGTATCGGTTTCGCAACCGCAGGTGGTGCACATGATCGAGACTCCTCCTGTCCATGGCTGCTTCGCAAGATAAAACATCATTTCTCTCAGCTAGTTACCGACGAGCCTATAGTATTCGACCCAAAAGGTCAAGCATCGGCTCCGGCACTGTTTTGACGCGCTGCCGGCTTGTTTTAGTCACGCTTTGTGCTATCATTATCACCACTCATTTGCGGTATTTCCCATCACGGAGTACGATCACATGCGCACAGCTCCCCCTCTCCTCGTTGCCCTGACAGCCATTCTGACCACCGGATGCGCCATGCTCACGTCCTGGAAGAGCATTCCCCCTCCCGGCGGCTGTGACCAGTGCCACACGATCCCCATCAGCGCCAACTGGCAGGTGGCCTACCAGCCGGCGATCCTTTCCGACGAGCGCGACCGCCCCTACTTCCAGACCGAAGGGTATACCATGCCCCAGCCCGCCAAGCCGGCCTCCCCCCTGGACATCCGGAAGGTGGACGAACTCCCCTGCTTCGAATGCCACAAATCCCCCACCCCGGCCCACAAGGGGCGGGTCGGGAAATTCCATCACTGAGGGAACCATCGTTTCCATGGATAAATCGTCGCGCAAAACCAAGATCGTAGCCACCCTCGGACCGGCCAGCTCCTCGCCGGAGATGATCAGCAAGCTCATGGAGGCAGGGGCAGACCTTTTCCGCCTCAACTTCTCCCACGGGGCCAACGACCAGCGCCGGGAGACCATTGCCACCATCCGGCGTCTTTCTGCCGCCCGGGGAAAGGAGATCGGCATCCTGGCCGACCTCCAGGGGCCAAAGATCAGGACCGGCCGCATGGAGAACGGCGCCATCTCCCTGCGCAAGGGAGACCCCCTCGACATCGTCACCGATGAGGTCCTCGGCACCCCGACCCTCATCTCCACCATCTACAAGGCCCTCCCCCATGACGTGAAGCCCGGCTCCCGCATTCTCATGGACGACGGCCTCATCGAGCTGAAGGTCCATTCGGTGGAGGGAAACCTGGTCCGCTGCACCGTGGTGGAGGGGGGAACCCTCAAGGACCTGAAGGGGATCAACCTCCCCGGAGTCCATGTCTCGGCCCCCTCCCTCTCGGAGAAGGATCTGCGGGACCTGGAGTTCTGCCTGGCCGAGGGGGTGGACTACATCGCCCTCTCCTTTGTCCGGAGCGCCGAGGACGTGGAGGGGCTCAAGCGGATCCTCTTCGAGCGCGGCATCCACATCCCCGTGGTGGCCAAGATCGAGAAGCCCGAGGCCCTGCGCAATTTCAAGAGCATCCTCAAAGCGGCCGACGGTGTCATGGTGGCCCGGGGCGACCTGGGTGTTGAGATCAGCGCCGAGAAGGTCCCCCTCTTCCAGAAAAAAATCATCCGAGCCTGCAACGAGGCGGGGAAGCCGGTTATCACCGCCACCCAGATGCTGGAATCGATGATCAGCCACCCGCGCCCCACCCGGGCCGAGACCTCCGACGTGGCTAACGCCATCCTTGACGGGACCGACGCGGTCATGCTCTCGGGAGAGACCGCCTCGGGGCAGTTCCCCCTGGAAGCGGTGCGGACCATGGCCAAGGTGGCCCTGGATGTGGAGCGCTACGCTCAGATGGAGGACACCCTCCCCCAGCGGCGCCACAACCCGAGCATCGCCGAGGCGGTGGCCGAGGCCGCCTGCCGCGCCGCCGTCACCGTGGACGCCCGGGCCATCTCGGTCATGACCCAGTCGGGGAGCACCGCCGCCCTCATCTCCAAGTTCCGGCCGCCGCTCCCCATCATCGCCTTTACCCAGTCCCTGGAGACCCGGCGGCGCCTCTCCCTCTACTGGGGGGTGAAGCCGCTCCCCATTGGCCCCATGACCGGCACCGACGAGCAGATCGCGGCCGTGGAATCGACGTTCCTCTCGGCGGGGTACCGCAAGGGAGACGTGATCGTCATAACCATGGGGGTGCCGGTGGAGGCCCGAGGTTCCACGAACCTTATGAAGGTCCACAAGCTGGGGACGGGGAAGTTTTTCGAGATTTTCTGACGGAGGTTTGATTCAATGCGCAAGGTGTTCGACGAGACAAAGATCCACCACCTGACACTCCGCAACCGGCTGGTCCGCTCCGCCACCTGGGAGGGGATGTGCCGGGCCGGAGGGCATCCCACGGAGAAGCTGGCCGCCTACTACGGGACCCTGGCCCGGGGCGGGGTGGGGCTCATCATCTCCGGCTACGCCTTCGTCCGTCCCGACGGAAAGCAGCTTCCCGGACAGCTGGGAATCCACGAGGACTCCTTTGCCCCCGAGGCACGGCTCCTGACCGAGGCGGTCCACCGGGAGGGGGGTAAAATCTGTCTCCAGCTGGTCCACTGCGGCGGCCAGACCACGGCCAGGGCGGCCGGCGCTCAGCCAGTGGCCCCTACCGCCGTGCAAATCGATCAATACCCGGAACTTCCCCGTGAACTCCCCGAGGCCGAGATCGCGGATCTGGTGGCAGCCTTCGCCGCCGGCGCCGTCCGGGCCCGGGAGTGGGGCTTCGACGCGGTCCAGCTCCATGCCGCCCACGGCTACCTCATCAACCAGTTCCTCTCCCCCCTCACCAACCGCCGCACCGACCGCTACGGCGGCTCCCTGGAGAACCGGTGCCGCTTTCTCCTGGAGATTTCCCATGCTGTACGTGCCGCCGTGGGGAAGGATTTCCCGGTCATGGTGAAACTCAACGGCTCCGACAACCTGAACGGGGGACTCGACCTGGAGGAGGCGGTTCTGGTGGCCCGGATGCTGGATGAGGAGGGGATCGACGCCATCGAGGTCTCCGGCGGCACACCGGCCTCGGGCGGACAGACCCCGGTCCGCCAGGGGATCGAGACCCGGGAGCAGGAGGCCTACAACCTCCCCCTCGCCTACCGGATCAAGCAGGTGGTCTCCTGCCCCGTCATGGTGGTGGGGGGGTTCCGCACCTTCGAGCTGGTGGAAGGGGTCATCCGACGGGAAGAGGCCGACTTTGTCTCCCTTTCCCGCCCCCTCATCCGGGAGCCCAACCTCCCTCGCCGCTGGGAGGAGGGGGACGAGAGCCGGGCCCGCTGCATCTCCTGCAACGGCTGCTTCAAGCCGGGGATGAAGGAAGGGGGAATCTACTGCGTGGTGGACAAGGTGGAGCGGGAGAGCCGGGCGTTTTCCCTCTGAGGCGATACATTAGCGACACATTCCGTCACAGGCCCGGGGTAGGATTGCCCGGGCCTTGATTATTCTGACGGGAAACAGTGAGCACCATGCCCGAACTCAGCCTTGCCGAAAAACTCGAAATCCTCGCCGACGGCGCCAAGTACGATGTCTCCTGCGCCTCCAGCGGCAGCTCGCGCCGTAACAAAGGGGGGATCGGCAACGCCGCCCAGTGCGGCATCTGCCACAGCTGGACCGCCGACGGCCGCTGCGTGTCGCTCCTCAAAATCCTCCTGACCAACGCCTGCATTTACGACTGCGCCTACTGCGTGAACCGCCGCTCCAACGATACCCGCCGGGTGCTCCTCACCCCCGCCGAGGTGGCGGAACTCACCATCGGCTTCTACCGCCGCAACGCCATCGAGGGGCTCTTCCTCTCCACCGGCGTGGTGAAGGATCCGGACCACACCATGGAGCTCCTCATCGAGGCGACCAGCATCCTGCGGGAGGAGCACCGCTTCAACGGCTACATCCACGTGAAGGTGGTCCCCGGCGCCGACCTTCTCCTGGTTGACCGGCTGGGGCGCCTGGCGGACCGGGTGAGCGTCAACATGGAGCTGCCGAGCAGGGAGAGCCTGCAACTCCTGGCCCCGGACAAAAGCCGCGAGGCCATCGTCGCACCCATGAAACGGGTGGGGGAGCTCATCGTCCAGACAAAGGAGGAGCGGAAGGTATCCCGGAAGATCCCTCCCTTTGCCCCGGCGGGGCAGAGCACCCAGCTCATCATCGGCGCCAGCGGGGAGAGCGACCTGCAGATCGTGTCGCTGGCCGCCGGGCTCTACGGGCGCCTCTCCATGAAGCGGGTCTACTACTCGGCCTTCATTCCGGTGAACACCGACACTCGCCTCCCCTCCGTGGTCGGCACGCCGCCCCTGGTGCGGGAGCACCGCCTCTACCAGGCCGACTGGCTCATGCGCTACTACGGGTTCGCCGCCGGGGAGCTTCTGGACGAGGAGCACCCCAACCTGGACCTCTCCCTGGACCCCAAGGCGGGGTGGGCCCTGCGGAACCTCCACCTCTTCCCCGTGGAGGTGAACCGAGCCCCCCTGGAACTTCTCCTGCGGGTGCCGGGGATCGGCGTCCGGTCGGCCCAGCGGATCGTCGGGGCACGGCGGGGGGGACACCTCTCCCTGGATGATCTGGCCCTGCTTGGGGTGGTCATGAAGCGGGCCCGGTACTTCGTCACGGCCCGGGGACGGTTCGGTGCCGACATGACCCCGGACGCCGCGGGACTCCAGGCGCGGCTCACGGAGCGGACTACCCCCCGGCCTCGCTGGAGCCAGCCCTCCCTCTTCGACGGCGCCAACGCCATCGACATCCGGTCCACCATCACGGGGGAGCTGTGATCCTCCGCTACGACGGCACCTTTGCCGGATTTCTCACGGCCGTGGCCCTGGCACGGGAGCGGAGCGCCGAGCCCGAGGCGATCACTGACCGGGAGCCGGAGCAACAGGGGCTCTTCGCCGCCGTCGAAGAAGTGGAGACGGACCGGGACCGGGCCGGGGAGCTCTATCAGCTCATCCGCCGTACCCTCCCCGCCGGGGCCGTGCAGACTCTCCGCTACGCCTTCCACGCCGGGGAACCGGGTCGGGAAATCCTCCTCTTCCGCTACCTGCAACTGGGGCTGACAACGGGGCCCCGGTTCGGCGCCATGCTGGCCCACGAGGCGGTCATCCCGGTCTGGAAGCTGGCCCGGGCAGTGGGGCGCGAGGCCCACCGCTACAAGGGGCTTGTTCGCTTCCGGCAACTGGAGGGGGATGTCTGGTACGCCGCCATGGAGCCCGATCACCGGATCCTCCCCCTCATCGCTCCCCACTTCGCGGCCCGGTTCGCCGACCAGCGCTGGATCATCCACGACCGACGGCGGAACGAGGCGGTGGCCTTCGACCCTGCCCGCCGCGAGTGGGCCGACATTCCCCTGGAGGTGACCGGTCCCCTCCCCCTCTCCGCTGGAGAGGAGCTCTTTCGGGATCTCTGGCAGCGCTACTTCGACCGCCTCTCCATCGCGGAGCGCCACAATCCGAAGCTCCAGCGGCAAAACCTCCCCCTGAAGCACCGCCGGCACCTACCGGAGTTCGAGCGGGAGTGAACTGAACGCTACCGTCTGGATTTTTCCCGCAATGCTGGTATTCTGTCGAAGTCGCGAACACGAAGTGAAGGAGACAATGCGTGAAACCAACAAAAGAAGAACTGGCCCTTCAGGTGGACGTGGCGGAGTGGAACTGGCTCCGGGCCCATCTGGAGCGGGGGGGCCTGATCGTTGTGGCCCCTGAACTGGAAATAGCAGAGGTGGGGGAGCGGATCGCCAGGGACGACACGGCGACCGTGGGGGCATGGATCGAAACCGGCAAGCTGTCTAAGCCGAGCGAAGGGCAGATCGCCGCCTGGGACGCCGACAAGGCCGCCCGCTTCAGCACCCTCATCATCAGCCCCTATGTCCTCATGAAGGAGCACTGACCATGGCCGATAACGAAACGATACCCTCCTGCGCCAACTGCAGCGCAGTCTGGCAGAAGAGCGGCACCACCAACTGCTGGAGCAGCCCGGACAACCGCCCCGGCCAGCCGGCCAACTGCCCCTCGAAAACCTCCCCCGACATCATCGACGAGAGTTTCGCCGAGTACCGGGGGGATGGCGACGACGCCCGCCTTGCCCGCGTGGCGGCCAGGGTGGAGGGGCTCTGCTACCAGAAGATGCAGGGGAGCGACGCCGTGGTGGCCCGCTGGACCCGGGTGGAGGACACTGTCGCCCTGGCGAAGCTCATGGGGTGGACGAAGGTAGGGATTGCCACCTGCATCGGCCTCCTGGAGGAAACGAAGCAGCTCGTCACCATCCTGGAGGCCCAGGGGCTGGAACCCGCCAGCGTCTGCTGCAAATCGGGGAGCATCGACAAGCTGGAACTGGGGCTGGAGGAGAGCGACAAGGTCCGCCCCGGCACCTTCGAGCCGGCCTGCAACCCCATCGCCCAGGCAGAGATACTGAACCGCTGCGGCACCCAGATGAACATCATCGTCGGCCTCTGCGTAGGGCACGACATGCTCTTCACCAAGCACTCGAAGGCACCGGTCACGACGCTGGTCTGCAAGGACCGGGTCACGGGCCATAACCCCGCCGCGGTTCTCTATGGACAGAATTTCTACTACAAGCGGCTGAAGGTACAGCCCGTCGCGGTTCCTACCGAAGAAAAGTAGTTCTCCCCCCTTTTTGACATCCACGCACGGTCAGTCACCTTGAAAATCCTCCGCATCACGGAGGATTTTCAAGGTGACTCAGAGCAACTTCCGCAAATACTGCCCAGTATATGATCGCGTCACCTTGGCCACCTCCTCGGGAGTGCCGGTGGCGATCACCTCACCTCCCCGGTCGCCCCCTTCGGGGCCGAGATCGATGAGGTAATCGGCGGTCTTGATGACGTCGAGATTGTGCTCGATGATGACGATGGTGTTTCCCCCCTCCACGAGCTTTCGCAGCACCTCCAGGAGTTTGGCGATGTCGTGGAAGTGGAGGCCGGTGGTGGGCTCGTCGAGGATGTAGATGGTGCGGCCGGTGGCGCGGCGGGCCAGCTCCTTGGCGAGCTTTACCCGCTGGGCCTCGCCGCCGGACAGCGTCGTGGCCGCCTGGCCGAGACGGATGTAGCCGAGCCCCACTTCCTCCAGGGTCTGGAGCTTCGTTTTGATCTTCGGGATGTTCTCCAGAAACCGCAGTGCCTCGGAGACGGTCATGTCCAGGACCTGGGCTATGGATTTCCCCTTATAGGTCACCTCCAGGGTCTCCCGGTTGTAGCGGGCCCCCTTGCAGACCTCGCACTGGACGTAGACATCGGGAAGAAAGTGCATCTCGATCTTGATGATCCCGTCCCCGGAGCACGCCTCGCACCGCCCCCCCTTCACGTTGAAGGAGTAGCGCCCCGGCTTGTAGCCCCGCACCTTGGATTCGGGGAGCTGGGCGAAAAGGTCACGGATGTCGGCGAAGACGCCGGTGTAGGTGGCGGGATTGGAGCGCGGCGTGCGGCCGATGGGGGACTGGTCGATGTTGATGACCTTGTCCAGCTGCTCCAGCCCCCGAATTTCACGCACCGCCCCGGCCTTCTCCCGGCTCTTGTAGAGGCGCTGCCCCAGAACCTTGTAGAGGGTGTCGATGACCAGGGTCGATTTTCCCGATCCGGATACCCCGGTGACGCAGGTCATGACCCCAAGGGGGATGTCCACGGAGACATCCTTCAAGTTATTCTCCGTGGCCCCTGCCACGGTGATGACGCGTTTCGGTTTTCTCCGCTTCTTCGGCACCGCGATGGCGAGCTCCCCCGAGAGGTAACGCCCCGTGAGGGATGCGGGGTTCGCCATGATCTCCGCCGGGGTCCCCTGGGCCACCACGCGGCCCCCGTGCTCCCCGGCGCCGGGCCCCATGTCGAGGACGTGGTCCGCCTCCAGGATCGTCTCCTCGTCGTGCTCCACCACGAGCACCGTGTTGCCGATGTCCCGCATGTGTTTCAAGGTCTGGAGGAGCCGGCCGTTGTCCCGCTGGTGGAGGCCGATGGAGGGCTCGTCCAGGATGTAGAGGACCCCCACGAGGCTGGAGCCGATCTGGGTGGCGAGCCTGATCCGCTGCCCCTCGCCGCCGGAGAGGGTGCCGGAGGCCCGGTCCAGGGAGAGGTAGTCGAGCCCCACGTTCACGAGGAAGTTGAGCCGCTCCCGGATCTCCTTCAATATCCGGCGGGCGATCTCCTCCTCCTTGGGGGTCAGGGCCAGGGAGGCAAAGTACTCCAGGGCATCCTTGATGGAGAGGGCCGTCACCTGTCGGATGTCGCGCCCCGCCACCTTCACGTGGAGCGCCTCCTTCTTTAGCCGCGCCCCTTCGCAGGTGGGGCACGGCATCACGTTCATGTACCGCTCCAGCTCCTCGTGGACCTGCTCCGAGTCGCTTTCCCGATAGCGCCGCTCCAGGTTCGGGATCACCCCTTCGAACTCCTTGGTGTAGGTGTGGCGGCGGCCACCGTCCTCCTCCCACCAGAATTCGATTTTCCGGCCGCCGGAGCCCCGGAGGATCACCTCCTGAACCTTCTGCGGCAGTTCCCTGAACGGGGTCTGGATGTCGAAGTCATAGGCCTTGGCCAGGGCGTCGAGGGTCATGTGGTACCAGCCGGAGAGCCGCTTCTCCCACGGGACGATGGCCCCGTCGCGGATGGAGAGGTCGGGGTTCGGCACCACCAGCTCCTGGTCGAAATACATCCGCGTGCCGAGGCCGGTGCAGTCGGGGCAGGCGCCGTAGGGATTGTTGAAGGAGAACATCCGGGGGGTCATCTCCGGGTAGGAGATGCCGCAGTCAATGCAGGCCAGGGCCTCTGAGAAGAGGATGGTGTCGCCGTCGATGACCTGCACCTTCACCACCCCTTCGGCATGGTTCAGGGCCGTCTCCAGGGAATCGGCCAGGCGCCGCTCGATCCCCGCCTTAACGATGAGCCGGTCCACCACGATATCGATATCGTGTTTCTTGTTCTTGTCGAGGGGAATCTCCTCGGCAAGCTCGTACTGTACCCCATCCACGATGACCCGGGCGAAGCCGTCCTTGCGGAGCTGGGCCAGCTCCTTTCGGTACTCCCCCTTGCGCCCCCTGACCATGGGGGAGAGGAGCTGGAGCTTGGTCCCCGTTGCCATGGCCATGATCTGGTCAACCATCTGGGAGACGGTCTGGGAGGTTATTTCTTTGCCGCACTGGTAGCAGTGGGGATGGCCGACCCGGGCGAAGAGAAGCCGGAGGTAGTCGTAAATCTCGGTAACGGTGCCCACGGTGGAGCGGGGGTTTCTGCTCGTGGTCTTCTGCTCGATGGAGATGGCGGGAGAGAGCCCCTCAATGGATTCCACATCGGGCTTTTCCATCTGCTCCAGAAACTGGCGGGCATAGGCGGAGAGTGACTCCACGTAGCGGCGCTGCCCCTCGGCATAGATGGTGTCGAAGGCCAGGGTCGACTTCCCCGAGCCGGAGATGCCGGTGATGACCACGAGCTTGTCCCGGGGGATCTCCACGTCGATGCACTTGAGGTTGTGCTCGCAGGCGCCTTTGACGATGATGGTGTCGTGTGCCATGGGGGTTCGGTTCCTTCGGTATGCGGTGATTAGGTCCGGAGTCATCCGGCAAAAAAGATACTATAGCACGGAACAGAATAAAAAAAGGGCCGACCCTTCGGCCGACCCCATGGCATAACAGCGAAATTGTTGAGACGCGCGTCGACGCTCCCCGCTGACCGGAGCGATGCCGGTCAGTTGGGGCGGTTCTCCCAGATCTGCCGGGTGAGCTCCTCGGCCCAGGCCGCGACCTCTTCCGGCGACCCGACAAAGAGCCCCTCTCCCCCCTCTCGTCGCACGTGGGCATTGAACCGATCCAGTGTCACCATGAGATGGGCCAGGGTTTTCATGCTCCCCTCGCCGCCATCCTCCGGCAGCACATGGTCGAAACAGGCATTCAGAAGATCATCGGCAAGCTGTCCTCCCCGGGCATCCCCCGCAAGAAGCTGTGAAACCTCGCAAAACCGTCCGTGAGCCCCTTTCATGGCGTCCTCCCCGCCCGCCTGCTGCGGGCCTTCCTTTTTCCTCCATTGACGGAGGAGGTCACTATCTCCCAGCAATTTAGCCTTGCCCCACCCGGCACACCATGATAGGCTTCAAATTAAGCCCATTTTTCCTTAAAACCTCTTCTCCCGTGGGCCGGTAAGGGGGATATTTTATTTCCTTGGTAATTTTATTATTATTCCAAAGAAATATATTGTCAACGAAAATTTTTCATCCAGAAATATTGTTTCATCGGAGAGATATTTTATGGCTGTTTCCCCCATCGTCCCGACCCCATCCACAGGGAGACGGATCAAGGAAATCCGGATAAACAAAGGACTGACTCAGAAGGAGTTTGCCGACTCCCTCGGGATCGTGCAGGGATTCCTCAGCGGCATCGAGCGGGAGAAGAAGACCCCTTCGGACACCCTCCTGATCGCCCTCTGTAATCTCTATGAAATAAGCCCGTCATGGCTCGCCTCGGGAGAGGGAGAAATGTACCGGACGCCGCGCCGCGCCGGGCAGCCCGCAACTTCTCCCGGTGGCGAAGGAATCCCGCTCCTGGAGCGGATAGGGCCAGAGTTTCCCCACCGGGTCGGGGAGGATGACATCCGTGATCGCGTGGCCCTGCCGGAGGTCAGCGAGGGATGCTACGCCATCGTCGCCTACGGTGATTTCATGGCCCCTACCATCCGGGACGGCGACCTGGTGATCTTCAGGCCCGGGGAAGAACCCCAGAACGGCGAAGTGGTCCTGGTGACCAACCGGTGGGGCGAGGCGATCCTGCGGCGGTATCGGGTCAGGAACGGCGATATCGTCTACTCCCCCGACAACGCCACCTACTCCCCCTTCACCCCCGCCCCGGAGACGCGGATCATCGGCACCGTGGCGGAGGTGTGGCGCAAGGTGAAACTATAGACGCTTTTTACCCCAAATGGGGCAGCCGTTCCCAGATTTCAGGCGGAACTCCTATTCCCCGCCAATCCGGCCATCCCGGAATTCCTCAGAAGCAACGGCACGTTATTACCTTTGGTCGTGTGTTGGCACGCTCTCTGCTCTTTCCAGGGCAAGACCAACAACCGCATAGCCACCGATAGACGATAATACTAAACCATCCGCGAGGGTGGGACGGAAAGCCTACAGGGTCTCCCCGAGACAGCCGGGTCGCCAAATATCTCAACAGGATATGCCGGCCCCGGCTTTTTTCATGACCGAAAGGGGCGTAACATGAAAGGAGGAAACACCATGACCAGCAAAATTATCGCATCTATCGCCTGTCTCGCCGCCCTGACAGGAACGGCCCACGCCGGAAACGTCGACTTCAGCATCGGGATCAACCTGGGGAACAGGCCCGTGGCGGTGTACGAACCGGTCTACGCCCCCGCCCCGCCGCCTGTCTATGCTCCCGCCCCGCCAGTCCGCTATGAGCCGGTTTACGCATCTGCTCCTCGGCCTGTCTACGTGCCGGCCCCACCACCGGTGGTAATCGCCGAGCCTCCCGAATTCGTCCTCTCCCCTTCACTCGGTTTCTACGTCGCCATAGGCACACCCTACGACCTCTTCTATGCGGGAAACCGCTACTACCTGAGCCGCAACGGCGTCTGGTACAACGGCGCCTCGTACCAGGGACCGTGGACCACGGTGACGTACCGCTCCCTGCCCCGTGAGCTGAGGCGCTACCCGGTGGCAACGATCCGCTACCAGCGGGACCGGGATTACCGCCGCTGGTGCGATGACGACCATGACCAGTGGCGCAGCTTCCGTCCTGAGAGGGAACGGCGCGAAATCCGGCAAGATGAGAAGGCACGGTGGAGGGAAGCGAAGTGGCGGGAGAAGGAGTGGCGCAAGCACGGCCGCGACCGCTGGGATGATGACGACAGGGACTGAGGGCGAATAACACAGAGCAACTGAGCAACAGAGGAATCAACCCGGTTAATTCAATTTGATGCAAAACTTTCCCGGGTGTGTTCAGAAACAGTTTTAATAGGAATTTGTCTCAGAATTTGCTCAGTTGCTTGTATGTTTCAGTAACCGGTTATATGTTCTCCAGAATTGGACACGACAGCTTGGTCGTTGCTTGGGCCAATTGAGCCCGTCACAGAGCGTAATGCGTCGTGTCCATCTTTCCTCAACCCGAACGGTTGCTTGGGCCGAAACGAGCCCGAATTTTCGCAAGAAAGGGACTGGAGAGAATATGGAACCCAATGATGCAGTTGTTGGAGTCGACGTTAGTAAAGAGCATCTTGATGTCTACCTCATGCCAACTGGTGACCAGAAAAGGGTGACTAACGATGATGCCGGTTGTGCTGAGCTGACGACGTGGCTCATTACGAACGCCCCTTGTCGGATTGTTCTCGAAGCCACCGGCGGCTTGGAGATGCTAGCTGTCAGCACCTTATCAGCAGCGGGTCTGCCAGTGGTCGTGGTTAATCCTCGGCAGGTCAGAAACTTTGCCAAAGCATGCGGGCTGCTGGCGAAGACCGATATTCTTGATGCCAAGATCATTGCCCGATTTGCCCAAGCCATCAAGCCTGAAATCAGGCCGCTCAAGGACGAGACAAGCCAAAATCTAGCAGCACTGCTGGCCCGCCGCCGGCAGTTGGTCGAGATGCTTGTGGCGGAAAAAAATCGCGTGATTTCCGCTGCACCTACGGTCCGCAAAGGCATCATGACCCATATTGCCTGGCTGACACAGCAGATCGATGACGTTGATAAAGACATCTCAACTCTTATTCAGTCCAGCGAATCCTGGAAGGCAAAAGAAGAAATCCTTACCAGTGTCAAGGGCATCGGCCCTGTGACTGCGGCCACCATACTGGCAGCACTTCCGGAGTTGGGGACCATTTCCCGACAGCAGCTTGGCGCTCTGGTCGGAGTATGCCCCTATAATCGGGACAGTGGCAAATTCCGTGGAAAGCGCGCAATCTCCGGTGGCAGAGCAACCGTGCGTTCTGTCCTGTACATGGCAACATTGTGTGCCGCCAGGTTTAACCCGGTTATAAAAGCCTTCTATCAACGCCTTACAAGCGCCGGAAAACTTCACAAAGTCGCGATCACCGCTTGCATGCGAAAACTACTCACCATCCTCAATGCCATGGTGAAAAACAACCAGAAGTGGGATCACTCGAAATTCACTCCACTTCTGCACTAATTTGTTGACTGAGAACACGGTTGCTCTGTGTTTCAAATGCTTGTTCTGATTATCGCAGGCCCGAGGGAGTTACCGGACAGGGCGCCGGACAACTCCCCTGGCCTTTTTCTTTTTGAGGCGCGCACCGGCCTTGCGGCGTTTTTCGGCCAGGGCGATGAGGATCTCGTGGCTTCCCCTCGGGTCGTCCCCTTCCCCCGGCATCCGCTGCACGGAGCTGCCGTCGGGCTGCATCTCCCAGGCGCTCCGCCGGTCGCCGAGTTGCGCGTCGAGCATGGCTCGGAGTTCCTTCCGCAGGTCCGGGGCCTCCACCGGTGCGAGGACCTCGACCCGGTATTCCAGGTTCCGCTTCATGGCGTCGGCGGAACCGATGTAGTACTCCTCGTCACCATTGTTGCGGAAGTAGTAGATCCGTGAGTGCTCCAGGAACCGTCCCACCACGCTCACCACCCGCACCGTCTCCGAGAGCCCCGGAACGCCGGGGCGCAGGCGGCAGCTGTCCCGGATGAGGAGGTCGATCCGCACCCCCTTCCGGGCCGAACGGTAGAGGGCTGCCACGATGTCGGCGTCTTCCAGGGCGTTCATTTTGAACTGGATGAGCCCCGGCGTCTTCTCCGAGTGGAGTTCCGCCTCCCGCTCGATCCTGGCCAGGAGCGCCCGCTTCAGGTGCTTCGGCGCCGGCAGCAGTTTCTGATAGTTGCGCCGGGGGGTGTAGCCGGTGGTGAGGTAGTTGAAAAGCTCGGTGGCGTCCTGGCCAATCGCCTCGTCGCTGGTGAGGAGCCCCAGGTCGGAGTAGAGCCGGGCGGTGCCGGGATGGTAGTTGCCGGTGCCGATGTGGACGTAGCGCCGCAGCCCATCGTAGTCCTGCCGCACCACGAGGATCACCTTGCAGTGGGTCTTGAGCCCCACCACGCCGTAGGTGACGTGGATCCCCGCCTCCTCCATCCGCTCCGCAAGCCGAATGTTGGCCGCCTCGTCGAAGCGGGCCTTCAACTCCACCGCCACCGCCACCTGCTTACCGTTACTCGCCGCGTTCACCAGGCAATCGATGATCCGGCTGTCGGAGGCGGTCCGGTAGAGGGTCATCTTGATGGCCCGCACCTTGGGATCCTCGCTTGCCTCGAAGAGGAAGCGCTCCACCGAGGTGGCGAAGGAGTCGTAGGGGTGCTGGAGGAGAATGGCGCCGGCGTCCCGGATCACGTGAAAGATGTTCCGGTCGGTCATGAGGCGGGGGTGGTCGACCGGGTGGTGGGACGGGTCGTGGAGCTCCGGGTAGCCGAGGCCGGCGATCTCGAACAGGTCCCGCAGGGCCAGCATCCCCTCCACCTCGAAGACGTCGGCGGCCTCGTTCAGTTCCAGCTCCGCGGCGAGCATCCCCCGGTGCACCGCCCCCATGCCGGCCACAACCTCCAGCCGCACGATGGGAGCGAAGCGCCGGTCTTGGAGTTCCGACTCGATCATGGAGAGGAGGTCGTCGGCCTGCTCCTCGTTCCGCTCGGTATTGGCGTTGCGGGTGACCCGGAAGAACTCGCAGGCCACCACCTCCATCTCCGGGAAGAGGAGGTCCAGGTTGTGCTGCATCACCTCCTCCAGGGGGACGAACCGGTCCTTGTCACCCACCCGGAGGAAACGGGGAATCCCGGTCCCCACCGGCACCTTGACCCGGGCCAGGGAGGTCTCCCGCTCCCGGGGGTAGCGGAGCGTCACCAGCAGGTTCAGGGAGAGGTTGGAGATGAAGGGGAAGGGGTGGGCGGGGTCGATGGACTGGGGGGTGACCAGGGGAAAGATGTTCCGGATGTAATAGTCGCGGAGCCCTTTCCGCTCCCGGGCCGGGATCTCGCTGTAGCCGAGGATCTGGATGCCGGCCGACCGCAGGAGCGTCAGGAGCTCGCCGAAAAGGAGCCGCTTCCGCTCCCCCAGTTCCCGCACCACGGCGTAGCACTCCTCGATCTGCTGCCGGGGGGTGCGGCCGTCCACGGTCAGGTTCTGGATGCCCGCCCCCACCTGCTGCTTGAGGCCGCCGATCCGCTTCATGAAAAACTCGTCCAGGTTGCTGCTGACGATGGCGGCAAACTTGACCCGCTCCAGAAGCGGCGTCCGCTCGTCCTCGGCCTCGTGGAGGACCCGGCGGTTGAACGCGAGCCAGGTGAGCTCCCGGTTCAGGTAGAGCTCGGGGGCGGCCAGGTCGCAGACCGACCACTCCCCGCCCGCCGCTGTTTCGGGGGCGGTTCTCTTCGGGGAGGAGGGCTTGCGGGCCATGTTACAGCCACCCCTTCTTCTTGAAGACGTAGAGGGGGAGCACGGCCGAGAGGATGATCAGCGTGAGGGCGAAGGGGTAGCCGAAGACCCATTCCAGTTCGGGCATGTGTTTGTAGTTCATGCCGTAGATGCTGGCGATCATGGTGGGCGGCAGGAAGATCACCGACATGACGGTGAAGATCTTGATGACCTTGTTCTGCTCAACACTCAGGTGGTTGAGGAAGAGGTTCTGGATGTAGTCGAGGCGCTCGAAGTTGAAGTTGGCCGAGATGACGAGGGAGTTCACGTCCTTCATCATCATGCTGAACTCCTTCTTGAGGTTCTCGGAGATGGAAGCGCTCTTCAGGAGCGACGACAGGACCCGGTGCTTGTCAGTCAGGTTCTCCCGGATGGTGATGTTGATGTCTTCGTAGTCGGTGATGTGGGAGAGGTACTCGGTCGGGTTCTCGAAGGTCTGGGGACCGCGCCGGCCAAGGCTGGCGATCCCCCGGGAGAGCGCCTCCAGGGTGTCGGCGTCCATGTCGACCCGCATGGCGAGGATCCCCGACAGGATATCGGCCCCATCCCGAAACGAACGGGGGCTGAGGCGCAGCTTGCGGGAAAACTCGGTGAAGATCCGGTGGTCGCTGAAGCGGATGGTGACCACGAACTTCCCCCGGAGAATGAAGGAGACGGTCTCGTTGTGGAACTTTTCCTCCTGGCGCACCAGGAAGTAGGTATTGATGTCGATGCCGCTTTCGTCCTCCCAGAACCGGGAGCTGAACTCGATCTCCTCCGACTCCTGGCGGGTCGGGAGCTCGATCTTCAGGCTCCGCTCCACGGTGGCGAGCTCGTCCGTGGAGGGGGAGAGGAGGTCGAGCCAGATGAGGGAGCTGACATCCAGGTCCACGAGCTCATCGGGCTCAACGGAGACCGTTCTGAATGAATCCTCCGCGCGGAGGTAGGCCTTGATCATGGAACACCATTTCCCGGTTCAAAATCGCGCCGTTGGCGCATCGAAAAAATTGTAGATGGAAGGGGAAGGACGGTCAAGGGAACATTTCCCCCATAACGTCACAGCCCGGCGATCTCCCGGGCCGCGGCCAGGAGTTCCTCCACCGTCTGCGCATCGCCGGCCTCGCTGTAGAGCCTGAGCACCGGCTCGGTCCCCGACGGACGGATCAGGAGCCAGGAGCCATCCTCAAAAATGAACTTGAAGCCGTCGCGGAAATTCTCCCGTGCCACGTTACGACCCGCAATAGAGGCAATCCCTCCCTGCTTCAGCCGGGCGATGAGGAGCTCCTTGGCGGCGTCGGCGATGGGGAGGTCAATGCGGCGGTAGCAAAAGCGGCCGATCTCGTCCATGGTCTCGTCGAGAAGCTGCCGGACTCCCTTGCCGCTCACGGCCATGGCCTCCAGGAGGAGGAGCCCCATGAGGATGCCGTCCCGCTCCGGGATGTGCCCCTTGACGCCGAGCCCCCCCGACTCCTCGCCCCCCATGAGGATGTCGTGGTCGAGCATCAGCTCGCAGATATGCTTGAAGCCGATGGGGGTCTCGTGGAGGGGGAGGCCGAACTTCTCGGCCAGAAGATCCACCATGCGGGTGGTGGAGACAGTCTTCACCACCCCGCCGGTGAGCCCCTTGCGCTCCACCAGGTGCCGGAGGATCACCGTGAAGATCCGGTGGGAGGAGAAGAACTCGCCGGTCTCGTCCACGGCGCCGATCCGGTCGGCGTCGCCGTCCAGGGCCAGGCCGATGCGGTACCGGCCGCTTGCCACCAGGGCCGCCAGCTCCGTCAGGTGCTCTTCAGTGGGCTCCGGAGGCTGTCCCCCGAAGGAAGGGTTCTCGTCGCCGTGAATCTCCCGGACCCCGGGGAGGAGCTCCGGCACGAAGCCGGCGCCGGCACCAAACATAGGGTCCACGACCACGGGGAGGTTCGCCTTCCGGATCGCCTCCAGATCCACATAACGGGCCAGCTGCCGGAAATACCCCCCTTTGGGGTCAAAGGTGGCGACACTCCCGTCGGCCAGGGCTTCGGCCAGGGGGCGGGCCTTGATCTCGCGGCCGGCGGCGTCGTTGGCGGCCACCATCTCCTCCAGGATCTTCGTGGTGGAGGGGCGGGCCGAGCCGCCAAAGGACTCCTTCACCTTGAAGCCGTTGTAAGCGGGGGGGTTGTGGCTTGCGGTGATCATGACGCCGCCGCCGGCCCCCAGCTCGTGGACCGCCCAGGAGACCGCCGGGGTCGGGGCGTAGCCTGCGGTGAGCCAGACCCGGATGCCGTTGCCGGCGGCGATCTCCGCCACCCGCTCGGCAAACTCCCGGGAAAGGAAGCGGCGGTCGTAGCCGATCACGAGCCCCCGGGGAGCGAGTCCTTCGCGGATGAGGTACTCCATGGTAGCCTGGGCCACCCGGGAGAGGTTGTCGAAGGTGAAATCCCGGGCAATAACCCCGCGCCAGCCGTCAGTTCCGAACTTTATCTGCACCGTCTCTCCTCCTGAATGTCAGTTCATGGGTAATCGTACGTAAAACTAGACAATTTTCCGCACTATCGCCCGTCAAGTCAACCTTTTGTTTATTTCTTTCACCGTCGAATTGGGGTATGGTTTTCCCTTCACCACGCCACCGAGGAGGCCCATGCCTATGTACGGACGCATCTTCACCCCCTTTGCCATCGGGGGGTTCACCATCGTGCCGGAGGATCATCCCGAGGACCCGGCAGCGGGCCTCCCCCTCATCATGGGGAAAAAAGGGGCCTTCGGCTCCGGCGAGCACGAGACCACCGCCTCCTGCCTGGAAGAGATGGAGCGAATCCCCGGCATCGCCGGCATGCGCTGCCTCGATCTCGGGAGCGGCACCGGCATCCTGGCCGTGGCCGCCATCCGCCTCGGAGCCGCCAGCGTGGTGGCGGTGGACATCGACCCAAAGGCCGCTGAATCGTGCGCCGCCAACGTGCGCCTCAACGGCATGGAGGGACGGATCTTCTCCGTCTGCGGCGAACTGGCCTCGGTGGGGCGGGAACCCTACGACCTCCTCCTGGCCAACATCTACGCCGACATCCACCTGGCCCTGGCCCACGAGATGGTGGGGCTCGTGCGCCCCGGCGGGTGGCTCATCCTCTCCGGCATTCCGCTTCAGGACAAGTTCGACATCCAGCGCCGCTTCCGGAACCTGGGATGCATCGAGCACGACTGGCAAATCCTGGAGGAATACGTCACCATCGTCCTGCGCAAGCCTGACGCGGAAGGCGATGAAATGATTGACGAGAAGGCTGCATCCTCATTATAATTCAGCGGTTTGATTATCGACTCGGAGGAGTGACACTATGTTCAAACGGATTATCCTGGCCCTGACAATCTGCGGTCTTTTCAGCGTGCTTCTCATCGCCGGCAATGCCGATGCCGCGGCAAAGGCCGAAAAGGCCAAGAACCCCGTGGTTCTCATGGAGACGACCCTCGGTCCCGTGAAGATCGAGCTCTACCCCGACAAGGCGCCGGTATCGGTGAAGAACTTCCTCGACTACGTGAACAGCGGCTTCTACAACGGCACCATCTTCCACCGGGTCATCCCCGGCTTCATGGCCCAGGGGGGCGGCTTCACCGCCGACCGGAAGCAGAAGGAAACGAAGGCCCCCATCAAGAACGAAGCCGCTAACGGCCTCAAGAACGACCGGGGGACCATCGCCATGGCCCGCACCGCCAACCCCGACAGCGCCACGGCCCAGTTCTTCATCAACGTGGTGAACAACGACGGTCTCAACCGCCCGAACCCGGACGGCTTCGGCTACGCCGTCTTCGGCAAGGTGGTCGAAGGGATGGACGTGGTGGACAAAATCGTCGCCACCCCCACCCAGCGCCTCAACATGGTCTTTGCCAACCTCCCGGTGACGCCGGTGGTCATCACGTCGATGAAGGCCGTCAAATAACGGGGCAGGCAACACGCACGTTTCACAAGAGGGCGTCCTGACGGGCGCCCTTTTTTGTGGTATATCCTCCTGTGTCCGCAACAAACCATGACGCGAGGTATGCCATGAGACAGCGCTTCCTTCCCCTACTCGCCCTCCTCTCCCTTCTCCTCCCCCTTCCCGCACCCGCCGCCCCCACCGTTTCCACGGTGGCGGACCAGACGGGCATCGCCCTCACCATCTACAACCGGAACCTCGGCCTCGTGAAGGACCGTCGGGAGATCCGCCTCGCCCCGGGAAACGGCGAGCTCCGCTTCATGGACGTGGCGGCCCAGATCATCCCCACCAGCGTCTCCATCGCCTCCCTCGCCGGCGGGGAACTCCAGGTCCTGGAGCAGAACTACGAGTATGACCTCCTCTCACCCCAGAAGCTCATGGACAAGTACGTGGGGAAGGAGGTGAAGCTCCACCAGAAGAACCCTTACACCGAGCGGGAAGAGGTGGTGACCGCCACGCTCCTCTCCAATAACGGCGGGCCGGTCTACCGCATCGGCGACGAGATCACCTTCGGCCACCCCGGACGCCTGATCTTTCCCGGGGTCCCCGACGACCTCATCGCCCGGCCGACCCTGGTCTGGCTCCTGGAGGGAGCTGCAGTCGAGAAGCGGACCATCGAGGCCTCCTACCTCACCGGCGGCATCTCCTGGCGGGCCGACTACGTGGTGACCCTGAGCGAGAAGGACGACCAGGCGAACCTTGCCGGCTGGGTCACCATCGACAACCGGAGCGGCGCCGCCTACCGCAATGCCACCCTCAAGCTCGTGGCCGGCGACGTGAACCGGGTGCAGGAGCAGTCCACCCGCTTCGCCAAGTCCGTGCGGGCCGAAGCCATGGCACCCGCTCCCCAGTTCCAGGAGGAGGCCTTCTTCGAGTACCACCTCTATACCCTCCAGCGCCCCTCCACCATCAAGGAGAACCAGACCAAGCAGATCAATCTGGTGACCGCCGATGCCGTGCCGGTGAAGAAGGAATTCCTCCTGAAGGGGGAGAGTTTCTACTACCAGAGCCCCGCCGGCGAGGTCGAGAAGCAGAAGGTGGGGGTCTTCGTGGAGATGGAGAACCGGAAGGAGCACAACCTGGGGATGCCGCTCCCCAAGGGGATCGTGCGGGTCTACAAGCGGGATGCCGGGGGAAGCCTCCAGTTCGTGGGGGAGGACACCATCGACCACACCCCGGAGAAGGAGACGGTGCGGGTGAAGCTGGGGGACGCCTTCGACGTGGTGGGGGAGCGGAAGCAGACCGAGTGGCGGAAGGTGGCCAGCGACACCTACGAGTCGGCCTTTGAGATAAGGCTTCGCAACCACAAGAAGGAGGATATCACCGTGAAGGTGGTGGAGCCGGTCCCCGGCGACTGGCAGATGCTCTCCTCATCCCACCCCCACGAGAAGGGGGACGCCTTCAGCGCCGTGTTCAAGGTGCCGGTGCCCAAGGACGGGGAGGCGACCCTCGTCTACCGGGTGCGGATGCGGTACTGAAAAAACCTATCAGCGGCAGGAGACCGGCTCGTAGTTCCCGTCGTAGACCCCGACGCATTTCATGATGCCGTTGGATGCGGGCCGTCCCCCCGTGAGGCGTGAATTCGCCACGAGGGTGGTGGCGCCGACATCGGTGAAGAGGGTGGTGAGGGAGGCGTTAACCGAGGTCCCCTCCACGGTCACTGTGCCGGAATAGTAGCTGTAGATGCCGTTTCCAGCCTTGATGGCCGAGTTTCTGACAATGGGGGAGGAGTGGAGGTTGAAGACGCCGAAGGCCGTGTCGCTCCCCCCGGCCAAGACGGTCACGTCCGCGATAACCGGCGCCGCCATGAGGTTGTAGATGCCGTAGGCCCCCTTGCCACCCTCGGCGCTGACGGTCACGTGGGCGATGCGCGGCGCGGCGCTCCCGTTGAAGATGCCGACGATGGTCCCCTCGGTGCCGCTGGCCTGCACGGTGAGGTTCCGCAGTTCGGCCATGGACGCCCCGGCCACTACGCCGGCATCGGCGGCGTTCCCCCGCAGCCGGGTAGTCAGCTCGCCGGAGCCTTCGATGTCCACGTAGGACTTCATGACGAGGGTGTCGATTCCGAGGTCATAGGTGCCGGGCATGATTTTCACCAGGTAGGGTTTATCGGCGGATGCGTCGGTGATTGAATTGAGGGCGTCGATGGGATTGGTGAAATCACCGCCGCTCAGGGCCACGGTGATGAGTTCGGCGGGCCTTCTGAGAAGCCCTTCGTGGGTATGGTCGCCGGCGGCAACCGTGCCGGGGGCGGTCCCCACGGGAAGACGGGCGGCGTCAATGGTCCCCTGGACGATGTCGGCAGCGTCGTGGCCGTGGCGGCCGATCTTGTGGCCGGCGATGGGTCCGGCGATCTTGGCGTCGGTGACGGCGCCGTCGGCGAGCTTCGGCGTGGTCACCGCACCGAAGCCGAGTTTCTCGTCGGTGACGGCGCCGTCGACGATCTTGCTGTTGGTAACGGCGCCGGGGACGATGGCCCGGTAGGTGACGGCTCCGTCGGCGAGCTTCGGCGCGGTCACCGCACCGTCATCGATTCCGGCGGCGAAGACCCCGCTCCCCGCTCCCCACGCCGCTAGTGCCGCGACCGTGACCACTGCCGTCCTGATTCCCTGTCCCATCCATATCCTCCCCATGTATTCCGAAACGGGCCATGCATCCGGCAGAGCCGGCTTTTGCCGCCAGGCTATCCATCTTACCACAACAATCCTTCGCCGCAACGGCTATTTACGCCGTTCGCCGCTCCCGCCGCACCGCCAGGAGCATGACGTTCCCCGCGGTGAAGAGAAGCGCGCCGGCCAGGGCCCACCCCGCGCCCGGTTCCCGGTGGATCTCCACATAGGCGGTTGGGTACGGGAACGGCGCCGCCTGCTTCAGGTAGATGCCGACCCCGTCATGGAACAGGGGTTCGTTGGGCCGCACCGTCACCGGCGTTGATCTTCCCTGCTCCACGACCCGCATCCGGGCCCGGTAATCGAGCGGCATCCCCCGGGGATCGGTTTCCACCTCGATGGCGTCAACCATGACGAAACTCCCGCCGGGAAAGCGGAGGTTGGACCCCTCGAAGAGCTGCATCGCCTGTTTCTCCCCCCCTTTGGCGCTCAGAAGGTGGGCCAGAACGATGAGGAGGAACCCCGCGTGCATGAGCTGGGGTGCCAGGAGAGCCAGGAGTCCGCTCTTGCCGTAGCGCTTCCGGATCGCCTCCACGCTGCACAAGAGCGTGTTCACCACCATGAGGGCCAGCAGGACCAGAGTCCCCCAGAGCCACCAGGAGGCGGAGAAGGGGGCCGCGCCAAGCCAGACGAAGAGGGGCATTTCGTTCAGGGACGCTGCGTCCTCTCCACCAAACGACCCTGCTGCCAGAAAGGCCATGACTCCCCCCATGAGCCAGAGACCGAGGGAGAGGGAGGCCAAAAATTCGTAGATTCTCTTGATCATCGCGAAAAACCCGATGTGATCGCAGGGATCACCAATGCAATAACGGGGCCACTAAATATGATACGCGGCATACCCTCTCCTGAATCCGTGACGGATAGCGCGCCGACGGAGCGACTGTGCCCGAGCGCCAGCCGCTGTATGCGAAATGGAGCGTCCAGTGGCCTGTTTGTTTGAACCCAACAGGGTGAGTTACAGGCCGCTAGCGAAATGAGCTGTACAGCGGCGGTGCGAGCGGCACTCGGAGCGAAATGGTGCGGTAGCCGTCGCGGATTCAGGCCTTTTAGAAACTGTGGGAGCTCTTCATCAGGATGCTCACTCCCAGGTAGGTGAAGAGCGCGACCGCGAACCCGACGATGCCGCTCCAGGCCAGGGCCTTGTCACCCCCCGTCCCCCGGAGTCGCAGATGGAGCCAGAAGGTATAGAATATCCAGAGGATGGAGGTCCAGAACTCCTTCGGGGTCCAGAGCCAGTAGGTCCCCCAGGCGAAGTACCCCCAGATCCCCCCCGATACCATGGATGCGGAGAAAAAGGTGTACCCCACCAGCGCGGCCCGGTACTGGAGGTCAAGAATCCGCCGCTCCCCGCCGGCCAGGAAGATGCCCCCGAGGACCGCGCCGATGGCGAAGAGGGCGTAGGAGAAAAAGGCCAGCGCCACGTGGAGCTCGAACCAGAGGGTGCGGAGAACGGGGGGAAGCGGCATGGCGAAGGCGGGAAAGAGCAGGGCCATGAGCCCGAAGAGGGCCGCGGCGCACCCCATTCCCCAGGAAAAGAAAGATTGTTGCCGCAGCGCGGGCGACAAGAGGAACGGCAGCGCCATGAGGCCGATGGAGACGGAGAAGAACGCGAGGGTGTCGTGGGGCCCCACCAGGGGGAGCCGCCCCAGCTCGATCCCCCGGACTGCCAAGTAGGCCGCGCCGGCCGCGAGCCCCGCCGCGAAGAAGGGGCGGCGGAAGGCGCCGAAGAGGTAAAGTCCTGCCGAAAGAATGAGGAGCCATTTCATAGGGTTCGGCTATAGCACATTCGCCGGGAGAAGGGAAGCCGCAGAACGCTTGGCGGGCCGAACGCAACCTGTGCTTTCCGCGCTTTTTGACCTGCGTCAAGGAAGTGGTAAACTCTGTCGGTGGAATGCCGCCGGCAATTCAACCCATCCGGCGAGCGAAGGAGGAGAAAGATGAAAGGACTCATCGTGCGGTACGGCATGGTTGCCGTCGTGGCCGTCCTCGGGATCGCAGCATCCCTGGGGCTGCGGGCGGCGCCGACGGAAGCGGCCCAGAAGTCGAAGTGCATCAGCTGTCACGAGAAGGTGACGCCGGGGGTGGTGACCCAGTTCCTCTCCGGCAAGATGGGCAAGACCCTGGACTGCTCCACCTGCCACGGCTCCGACCACCAGACAGAGAAGGACGTGGCAAAGGTGAAGCTTCCCACCCCCGAAACCTGTGCCCAGTGCCACGAGAAACGGGTCAAGGAATACCGCGAAGGGAAGCACGCCCTGGCTTGGGTCTCCATGAAGGCGATGCCAATGATCAACCACCAGCCATCGTCTGTGGGTGGCGGCGACCTCAAGGGGTGCTCGGCCTGCCACAAAGTCGGCGAAAAGCCCATGGCCGACCTCACCCGCTACGGCACTGGAGCCTGCGACTCGTGCCACACCCGTCACTCCTTCTCGGTGAAGGAAGCCAGAGACCCTCGGGCCTGCCGCACCTGCCACATGGGCTTCGACCATCCGCAGTGGGAGATGTGGCAAACCTCCAAGCACGGCACCATCTGGGAGATCGAGCCGACCACCGGTCGCGCCCCCACCTGCCAGACCTGCCACATGCCCGACGGCAGTCACGGGGTCATGACTGCCTGGGGCTTCCTGGCGCTGCGGGTTCCCGAGGACGACAAAGAGTGGTGGGACAATCGCGTGACCATCCTCAAGGCCATCGGTGTTCTTGACGAGAAAGGGCAGCCCACCGAACGTTTCGAGGCGGTGAAGGCAGCCAAGATAGCCCGGCTCACCAAGGAGGACTTCGATAAGGAACGGAAAAAGATGATCGACGTCTGCTCCAAGTGCCACTCCAGGAGCTACGCCGAGGCCAACTTGAAGGCGGGCGACGACATCATCCGCGAGGTGGACAAGATCTTCGCCGACTCCATCCGGACCGTGAAGGCCCTCTACGACGACGGCATACTCAAAAAGCCGGCCGACTGGAAGTACGCCCCTGATCTCCTCCAGTTCTACGAGGCGAAGAGCGCCGCCGAGCAGGAACTCTACCTGATCTTCCTGGAATACCGGCAGCGGGCCTTCCAGGGGGCCTTCCACGCAAACCCCGACTACATGCACTGGTACGGCTGGGCCAAGGTGAAGGAGGCCTCCGCCAGGATCAAGGAGGACGCGGAACGCCTGAGGGCCGAGGCGAAAAAGCACTGATCCGCGGCCATGATGTTGAAACGGGAGGCGGGGCGAAAGCCCCGTCTCTTTTTAGTTTCCGGTGGTGGAGGCCGGTTCGCGGAAAGCGAAAGGGGTGGTCTTCGGGGGCCGCTTCTGCTATAAAGCGAAAATCTGAAGCAAAGATTTTATCCGAGATCGAATCAGGAGGAAGCGATGAAACGGATCATTCAGTGGATCTGCCTGGCGGCCCTGGCCCTTGCCGCCTTCGGTTGCGCCCACGACCCCTTCAACATCCCCCGGGCAGACTACGAGCAGAAGGTGAAGGTTCTCGGCGTGGCTCCCATCTTCATGGACGCCGATTCCGACATCCGGCACCCGGAGAAGGATACCCTCGTTACCCTGGTGCGGGAGTACAACCGGAAGAACGAGAAGGAACTGGCGGAGATGATCAAGGAATCCGGGGCCTACTTCTCGGTCCGCTTCCTGGATGCCGCCGCCCCCGACGAACTCTACCGCACACTTCTCCTGCGGGCCGAGCGCCGCGACGACGCCGGCGTGGTCTACAACAAGCAGTTCTTCAAGCCCGAGGAAATCAGGACCCTGGTCACCCAGAACAACGTGGACGCGGTGCTCCTGGTGACGGTGAGCGGCCTCACCATGCGGGACCGGATCTTCTCCAGCAACCTGGTCAAATACCTCGATTCCGATTACAACGTCCTCTCCGCCTCCGCCCAGATCCTCGACGCCAACGGCGCCACCCTCTGGGAGTACCCCAACTTCCGGGCCGGCAGCCCCTCCACGCCGGTCCTCGCCGAACTCCAGTACCCCGACTTCGACGAAGGGGCCGCCAACATGGATGAGCGGATCAACGTGAAGTTCAAGACCATCCCCGGACTCACCCGTTACCTGGGGAAAAAGGAGAAAGACCTCCTCTTCCGGGAGCGGAAGGCCACGGTCCCCTACTACCATCTCTTCGACGAGATGGTGGAACTCCTGAAGCCACCCATCAAGCTCTTTGGAGACGAGAAAAAGGGGGGCTCCGCACCGCAACCGGCCTCCTACCAGCCCCAGCCGGCGTCGCAGCCGTCCTACCAGCCTGCACCCCAACCGGCGCCGGCATCCAAGGCGGCACCGGCTCCCGCGGCACAGCCGGTTCCCGCGCCGCAACCGGAATCCGTGGCGGTGCCGGAGCCGACGCCGATCCGCGAAGTCCCTATCGACGCAAAGCCGGTGCAGTAACAGACAACTGGCATGAGCAGCACGAAGCCCGAGCCCGAAAGGTTCGGGCTTTTTGCTGCCGGTTGCTCAACGGCAATCCTCGTTTACACTACAGAGACAGGGTCACAAATCTCCCCGTAAACGGAGCCCCCATGAGACACCCCGAATTCACTCCCCGAAGAGTCTACGTCGCCGCCTCGTACATGGCCCCAGTGGGGCGCTACGACGGCAAGCACCGGGAACAGCTCTCCTTCCTCGACCTGGCCGAAAAGGCCAAGTCGGTCTTCAACGATTCACCGGTGAAACCCCGCGCCATCGAGGCGGTGGTGGTCGGCTCCCAGAGCCCCGTGGCCTTTTCCGGCGTCGACAACACCGCCGCCAAGATCGCCGGGGTCGTGGGGGTCTCGGGGGCCAAGTCGGTCCTCATCGACACCGCCTCCTCCTCGGGCGCCTCGGCCTTCGAGAACGCCTACCTCCAGATCGCCTCGGGCCGCTGCGACCATGTGCTCGCCATCGGCATCCAGAAAATGAGCGACGCCCCCACCACCGAGGCGACCCGCATTGTCGCCGGGGTCATCGACAAAGACGAGGCTGAATTCGGCCTCAGCATGCCCGCCTGTGGGGCACTGGTGGCCCGGGCGCTCATGGAGCGGCACGGCCTCTCCATTGACGAATGGACCGCCTTCTCGGCCCTCCTCACCCAGCGGGCCCACCGCTACGCCGCCAGGAACCCGGACGCGCATTTGAACAGGGAAATCCCCTTGGAGGAGTACTACCGCCAGATCATCAACGGGAAAAACTACCGCTACTGGTGGCCCCTGCGCTACCACGACTTCTGCCCCATGTCCGATGGCGTGGCCGCCGTGATCCTCACCGCCGCCCCCCAGGAGGTGATGGTCTCCGGCGTGGGGAGCGCCACCGATATCCCCACCATCGCCGACCGCAACTACTTCCACTCCTTCCCCGCCACCGTGGCCGCCGCCGCCGAGGCCTACGGCATGGCCGGCATCAGGGACATCCGCGCCTTCGCCGGGAAGATCCACGTGAACATGCACGACCCCTTCAACGGCTTCGGCCCCATCAACATGGTGGATCTCGGCTTCGTCCCCCGGGGGCGCATCCTCGACGCCCTCCTGGACGACGCTTGCACCGGGGAGAACGGCATGTTCCCCACCAACCTCACTGGCGGCCTCAAGGGACGGGGCCACCCCCTGGGGGCCACCGGCATGATCCAGGTGGTGGAGAACCACCGGATGATTCTCGAAGGGCGCTTCCAGGCCGGCGTCTCCCACTCCATCGGCGGCCCCATCAACAACAACATCGTCACCCTCCTGGAGCGGAGCGACCACTACGAGCGCCGTCCCCACGAACCCTACAAGCCGTGGGGGCTCCCCTCCCTGGGCCGGCTCAAGCCGAAGGAAGTGACCGTTGACGCCCTCCTGGCGGAAACCGGCGTCGTGGAAGGGACCTTCGTCACCGCCACCACCCGCTTCGACTACAGGAGCGGCGACCCCGAGGGAATCATCACCATCGTTTCCTGCCGGGCACAAAGCGGCAAAAGTTACCGCTTCCTCTTCGGCATCGCCGGCGAGAACTACCAGCAACTCATCAAGCTCCTCCCCGGCGACCGGATCAGCCTGGAGCGGAGCGACGGCCAGATCCTCCTCAACCGGATGCCGGTGAAGAAGTTCTACCAGCGCACCATCGACGGGCTGGTGGATCTGGCAGGGAGCGGGTGGAAGAGGCTGACGGGGTGGTAACCTGCGCCGGAGGAATGGTGAAGAAACCTTTTTATACATGGGATGGTGATACCCTGGTGCTTAATATCCTCGGCACGCCCAATGCCAAACGGGACGCCATCGGCAAGGTGAAGGGTCACCAGCTCTGTGTTAGTGTGACGGCTATCCCCCGCGCCGGGCGGGCGACCGACCATATGGTACGATTTCTGGCTGACGAATTCGGCGTATCGGTCGGAGATATTCAGGTTGTGTTCGGGCGCATGAATGTCAATAAACAGTTGCGGATCAAGGCGCCGAAACGGTTGCCGCCGCTCATCGGGCAGCAGGAATTTCCTCTCTGATCCCCCATAAAGGAAACAATGGAACAGTATCCTTCCAATGACCACGAACAGCTGCTGGAACTGGCCACCATGCGGATGCCCTTTGGCAAATATCAGGGGCGCCGCCTCATCGATCTGCCGGAGCCCTATGTCGTCTGGTTTGCCGGGCAGGGCTTTCCCGAAGGGAAGCTGGGCACCATGCTGCGCGCCGTCTATGAAATCAAGGTAAACGGGCTCGAATATCTGTTCGACCGGTTGCGGTGACGTTGCCGAGCGGCGACAGAACCGGGCCAAACCACCGCCACGGAGACTCCCCATGACCAACAAGACCATCGACCCCTCCGGCCTCGTCCCCCCCGAGCGGGACGCCTGCGCCATCATCTGCTACATCAACAAGGAGGCGCGGCCGACCCACGGCAACGTCCAGCGGACCATCGAGGCCCTCATCAAGATGGGGCACCGGGCCGGGGAGATCAACGGCGAAGGGGACGGCTGCGGCGTGCTGACCGACATTCCCCGCATGATCTGGCGGGAGGTGCTGGCCGGCGCCGGCCATGACCCGAACCTGGCCGAAATGCCGGGCTTTGCGGTGGGGCATCTGCTGCTCCCCAAAGAGGCCACGGCGGCCGATCCGCAACTGCAGGACAAAATTCTTGCCCGCTTTGCCACGGCCGGGGTCCAGCTTCTGGTGGAGCGCCCCGGCATCGTCCGGAGCGAGGTCCTCTCCAGCCGCGCCCGGGAGGGTGAGCCCCTCTTCTGGCAGGTGGCGCTGCTCTGCCCGGAGAAGGTGGCGGCGCCCGCGCTCCTCTTCGAGCTCCAGACGGCCATCGAGCGGGATTTCCCGGTGCACGTGGCGTCGCTGTCGGCTGACGTTGCCGCCTGGAAGGTCCACGGCTCGCCGGAGATCCTCTCCCGTTACTATCCCGAGCTGAAGCGCCGGGAGTTCCTCTCTTCGGTCACCATCGGCCACAGCCGCTACTCCACCAACACCCTCCCCACGGTGCTCCGGGCCCAGCCCTTCTCGCTCTTGGGGCACAACGGCGAGATCAACACCATCGCCCGGCTCCGGGAGGAGGCCCGGATGATGGGGATACCGCTTTTCGCCGACGGCTCCGACTCCCAGGACCTGAACCGGACCCTGGAAGGGCTCATGTTCCGCTACGGCCTCACTCTCTTCGAGGCCATGGAGGTGGTCTTTCCGCCGATCTTCAGCGCCATGGACGGCATGGCGCCGGAGCTAAAGTCCATGTACACCTGGTTCCGCCGCTTCCTGAAGGCGAGCGCCCAGGGGCCGGCGGCCATCATCGCCCGGCATCGGGAACTCTGTGTCTTCAGCGTGGATGCCATGGGGCTGCGCCCCCTCTGGGTGGGGGAGACGACCAAGGAGATCTTCGCCTCCTCGGAGCTGGGGGTGGTCCCCCACGAGGAGATTTTGGCCGACCCGAAGCCCCTGGCTCCGGGCGAGAAGGTGGGGGTACGGATCGCGGCGGGGCGCACGGTGGAACTCGTGGACCATCCGGCGCTCAGGCAGGAGATCTACCAGAGCTTCCGGAAGCGGACGAACCTTCCGGCCCAGGAGAAGGCCCTTGCCGCCGGCGCTGAGTTGCAAGGTGGGGCCCCCGCGCTTGCGGCCCGCTTTGGGCGAAACAGTAAACTCCACCAGGACAACCTCATGTCGGCCTTTGCCTGGAAATCCAGCGACCTCTCCAATCTCCGGGAGATGGCGAAAAACGGCTCCGACCCCATCGCCTCCCTGGGGTACGACGGCCCCCTGGCCTCCCTCTCCAACCAGCGCCAGAACCTCTCCGACTACTTCAAGGAGCAGGTGGCGGTGGTGACCAACCCCGCCATCGACCGGGAGCGGGAGGCGGAGCACTTCTCCACCCGGGTTTACCTGGGGCCCCGGCCCCAGTTCCGGGGTCCGGCCCGGCCGGGAGTAGCCCTGGAGGTGCCGCTTCTGACCGGCGGCCGCCGCACCGGCACCGATCCGGACGACGTTGCGGTGGCCCGGGAGTTCGGCACCGCCACCCTGGAGGGGCTCGTGGCCGCCTTCGGCGAGGGAAAGGGGCGCTGCCGGGTGATCCCCTGCTTCATGGGAAAAGACGAGCGCCTCGGCGACGCCCTGGCGCGTCTCACGTGCGAAGCGGTGGGAGCGGTGACCCGCGGCGCGACAATGCTCCTCCTGGACGACAGCGACTGTTTCGGGCCGGGAAAGAGCTTCATCGACCCGTTCCTGGTAACGGCGGTCCTCCACAAGGGGCTCAAGGAGACCACCGACTCCGCCGGCGAGAGCCAGCGCCGCCGGGCATCGCTGGTGGTCCGCTCCGGGGCGCTCCGGAGCCTCCATGATCTCATCTTCGCCCTCGGCATGGGTGCCGACGCCCTCTGCCCCTACCTCATGTGGGAAGGGGCCGGCGACACGGCCGGGGTGCGGAACCTCCTCTCGGTCCTCGCCAAGGGGCTCGAAAAGGTCATCTCCACCATGGGGACCCACGAGATCGGCGGCTACGGCAAGTACTTCGCCTCCATCGGCCTCTGTGGGCACCTGGCCGGGATCTTCGAGACCCCCAACTTCTGCGGCTCGGGGCAGGGAGGACTCACCCTGGAGCGGCTGGAGGCCGAGAACCGCTCCCGTTCCGCCGTGGCCCGCAGCCGCCAGAAGCAGCCGGTGCCGGTGCAGTTCCGCCTTTATCCGAAGATCTGGAAGATGGTGGGGGCCGTGGCCAAGATGGAGGAGACCTACGCCGACCTCTCCCGCCTCATCCAGCAGCTAGAAGCGGAGAATCCCCTGGCCATCCGGCATCTGCTGGACCTCCGCTACACCTCGGAGCTGACCGTGGACCCGGACGAGGTGGACACCTCCGTGGGTGACCACACCCTGCCGATTCTCTTCTCGGCCATGAGCTTCGGCTCCCAGGGGGAAACCCCTTTTAGGATCTACGCCGAGGCGGCGAAGCGCCTCAACATCGTCTGCATGAACGGCGAGGGGGGAGAGATCGCCGACATGCTGGGCCAATACCGGAAGAACCGGGGGCAGCAGATCGCCTCGGGGCGCTTCGGGGTAAACATGGCGTTCCTCAACTCCGCCGACTTCCTGGAGATCAAGGTGGGCCAAGGGGCCAAGCCGGGCGAAGGGGGGCATCTCCCCGGCTTCAAGGTGACCGCCAAGATCGCGGCGGCCCGGCACGCCACGCCCGGCGTCTCCCTCATCTCACCCTCCAACAACCACGACATCTACTCCATCGAGGACCTGGCCCAGATCGTGGAGGAGCTCCGGACCGCCAACCCGACGGCCCGCATCTCGGTGAAGGTGCCGGCGGTGGCGGGGATCGGCACCATCGCCCTCGGGGTGGCCAAGGCCGGGGCCGACATCATCACCATCAGCGGCTACGACGGCGGCACCGGCGCGGCCCGCAAGCACGCCATCAAATTCGTGGGGCTCCCGGCGGAGATCGGGGTCTCCGAGGCCCACAAGGCCCTCGTCTCGGCCGGGATGCGGCAGAAGGTCGAAATCTGGGCCGACGGCGGCGCCCGCACCGGCCGCGACGTGGTGAAGCTGATGCTCCTCGGCGCCAACCGGGTCGGCTTCGGCACCATGGCCATGGTGGTCATCGGCTGCACCGCCTGCCGGGGGTGCCACCTCGGCACCTGCCACGTGGGAATCGCCACCCAGATCGAGACCACGGAAGAGGCGGAAGCGAGGGGGCTCAAGCGGTTCGTCCCCCGGGTCCTGGAGAACGGGGTCATTTACATGTGCACCTTCTTCCGGGGGATGAGCCGGGAGATCCGGATCCTCACCGCCAAGCTCGGTTTCCGGCGGACCCGGGACATGGTGGGGCGGAGCGACCTCCTCGGCCAGGCCCGGGGTCTCGACCGCCTCGACCTGGCGGAGCTACTTCGCCCGGCCCAATCGGCGGAAGCCTCCTCCTTCGAGCCCGAGGTGCGCATCATCCGCAAGCCCCTCAACTATCTCACATCCCTCATCTCCGGGCTCGTGACCGACGCCTTTGCCGCGGGGGAGGAGCGGGTCCGCTACGACGACGACAACGCCACCAGCTCCGACCGGGCCATCGGCACCCATCTGGCCGGCGCCTACGTGCGGGGGATGGCCGAGGGACGCTTCCGCCCCGAACAGAACGCCCTCCTCCAGTTCCACCGGGATGCCATCCCGGGCAACGGCCTTGCCGCCTTCTCCATCAACCGGATCAACATCCTGGTGGAGGGGGGGGCCCAGGACGGGGTCGGGAAGTGCGCCTCCGGCGGAAAAATCGTCATCCTCAAGGGGGAGAACCGGGAAGGGCGCCGGGTGGGGGGAACCGTGGGCAAGGGGCTCGCCTACGGCGCCCAGGGGGGAACCTTCCTCATCCAGGGGGATGCCGACAGCCGGGCCTGCATCCGCCTCTCCGGGGCCGACGTGGTCTTCGGTTCCCGCATCCGGGAACCCCTGGACGACTCCCGGGGAGACACGGCCTGCCGGGCAAATCTCAAGGGGTTCGCCTTCGAGTACATGACCGCGGGGCGCGTGGTTGTCCTCGGCGATCCCGGCCCCTGGATCTGCTCCGGCATGACCGGCGGCGTGGTCTACTGTCGCCTGGACGGGGCCATGGGGCTCGACCGCGAGGCCCTGCGCCGGCGCCTGGCCCGGGGAGCCGGGGTGGAAATCCGCGACATCGGGGAGGAGGATGTGGCGGCCATCGGTGAACTGCTGCTCAAATACCACCGGGAGCTCCTCCACTCCCACCAGGAGGAGGAAGCCGACGCCGTGGAGAGAATCATTGCCGCGGCCCGGAGCGGCTTTGTGAAGATCGTGCCGGAAAAAAATATTGTTACCCCCCGGAGTACGGAGTGATACAATCCGTTCCGGCGAATACAAGGAGGTAGTGCCATGGCCCGCAACGTTTACGTCGAGAAAGATGTCTGCATCAGCTGCGGTCTCTGCGTTGAGACGGTCCCCGAAGTGTTCCGTTTCGACGACGACAACCTGGCCGAGGCTTACGACCCGGCCGGCGCCGCCGAGGAGAAAATCCAGGAGGCCATCGACGCCTGCCCGGTCTCCTGCATCCACTGGGGGTAGCCGGGCGCCAAATCCCATGAAACAGGAAGACCAATGATTATCCTTATCCTGAACTGCCGGGGCTTTTCCATCCATTTCCAACTCTTCGACTGGTCCACCCGCACCATCCTCGCCCGGGGGGACGTGGACCGGATCGAGCTGGGCGATTCCTTCATTGTCATGGAAGTCCCGGGCCGGGACCCCTACCATCTGGACTCGGACTGCTCCAGCTTCGGAGCCGCTGTGGCCCTCATCCTCTCCACCCTCACCCATCCCCTGGAGGGACCCCTTGACCGGGTCGAACAGATTGCCGCCGTGGGGCATCGGGTTGCCCATGGCGGCGAGCGGTTCACCTCGTCGGTCACCATCAACGAAGAGATCATTGCGGCGGTCCGGGGATTCGAGGAGCTGGCACCGCTCCACATTCCCGCGAACCTGGCGGGGATCGAGGGGGCCATGGCAACCCTTCCCCGCACCCCCCACGTGGCAGTCTTCGACTCGGCCTTCCATCAGACGATGCCCCTCCACGCCTACATCTACCCCCTCCCCTGGGAGTGGTACGAAAAGCACGGCGTGCGACGCTATGGCTTCCACGGCGCACCCCACTGCTACGCGGCGCAGCGGGGTGCGGCCCTCTTGGGGCGCGATCCGGCGGCATGCAACCTGGTCACCGTCCACATCGGCAATGGCACCTCCCTCTGCGCCGTGGAGGGGGGACGCTCCATCGACACGAGCATGGGGCTCACCCCCCTGGAGGGGACCATGATGGGGACCCGCTGCGGCTCCATCGATCCCGGCATCCCCCCCTTCATGATGCAGGAGGAGCAGCTTGCTCCCCGGGACATGGACCGGATCCTCAACCAGCGGAGCGGGGCAGCGGGAATCACCGGGCTGAAGCTGGATCGGGCTGCGTTCCTGGCCCGGGCCGCAGAAGGAAACGAGCGGTGCCTCCTGGCCCTGGAGATGGAGGCCTACCGCCTCAAGAAGCACATCGGCGGCTACGCCGCGGCTCTCGGCCGGCTCGACGCCGTGGTCTTCAGCACCGCCTCGGGGGAAGGGGAATGGCTCGTGCGGGAGAAGACCCTCGCCGACATGGAAATCTTCGGCATCCGGCTCGACCGGGAGCGGAACCGGGCGGCCCGTTCCGTGGAGCGGGAGGAGCGGATCAGCGCCGACGACTCCCCCGTGGCGGTCTACGTGGTCCACACCGAAGAAGAGATGGTCTATGCCGAGGAGGTGGCGGCCCTCCTGAACGGCGCCGGGGGATGACAAACGCCTGAAACGGGGTAAACTGTTTTTCTCACCGAATTCCATCCACCAAGGAGAGACTTATGTCGCTGGAAGGCAAACAAGCCCCCGACTTCACCCTGGAAGGGAGCGACGGAAGGAAGCACTCCCTGAAGGATTACGCAGGGAAGACCACCGTCATCTATTTTTACCCCAAAGACAGCACCCCCGGCTGAACGAAGGAGGCCAACGGCTTCCGTGACCTGAAGCCGGAATTCGACAAACTGGGCATCGGCATCCTGGGGGTGAGCAAGGACAGCCTCAAGGCCCACGACAAATTCGTCCGGGACCAGGAGATCCCCTTCACCCTCCTCTCGGACCCCGACACCACAATGATGACCGCCTACGGCGCCTTCGGCAATAAGCTCCTGTACGGCAAGACCACTCTGGGGGTTATCCGCTCCACGGTGGTGGTCGGCCCCGACGGCACCGTGATGAAGCACTGGCCCAAGGTGGCCAAAGCCGACGCTCATCCGGCCCAGGTGCTGGATTACCTCAGGAAGACGGCTGCGTAGGGAGATCCCATGGCCGCAAGCGGTGAATCCTTTCTCGTCACCTGTTCCGCCTGCGGCACAGCGAACCGGGTGCCGGCAGAAAAGGAAGGAGTTGCGGGACGATGCGGCAACTGCCGAGGGACGCTTCCCCCCCTCTACCTCCATCCGGTCCCCCTTACCGACCGGAGCTTCGATCCCTTCGTCGCCGGGTATCCGGGCCCTGTCCTGACCGAGTTCTGGGCCCCCTGGTGACCCCACTGCCAGAGATTCGCACCGGTGGTGCGGGAAATAGCGCGCGAGCTTGCCGGAAGGGGGGTGGTGGCCCAGGTGAACACCCAGGGAAATCCCCAGGTGGCGAGCCGTTTCGGCATCCGGGGAATCCCGGCCCTCGTCCTCCTGCAGAGGGGTAAGATCCTCGGGTCCCTGAATGGTGCCCAGTCGAAGGAGTCAGTCCTTTCCTGGGTCCGGAGCACCCTTCGCTGACACCGGGCTGAATCGGCAGCCGTCCATTACGACCGTTGACATGAGTTCCTCGTGCGCTAGAGTTTGAACTTGGCATTTCACTCGACATCACGGAGAGTAGAATGCAGCAAACCACCGTCGCAAACCATTCCCTCTTCCCGACCCTGCCGCCCGAGTTCCTCCCCCTGGCGCTCTATACCGTTGCGGCAACCGTCCTGATCGGCGTCCTCCTCCTGGCCGCCTGGTGGCTCGGCGCGAAGACCACCAACCGCAACAAGGAACTCCCCTACGAATCCGGGGTCATCCCCACGGGAAGCGCCCGCCTCGCCTATCCGGTCCCCTTCTACCTCATCGCCATCTTCTTCATCGTCTTCGACGTGGAGGCGGCCTTCATCTTCGCCTGGGCCACGGCCTGGCGCGAACTGGGTCTGGCGGGGCTCATCCATATCACCTTCTTCATCGTCATCCTCCTCCTGGGGCTCGTCTGGCTCTGGATGAAGGGAGGCCTCGACTGGGGCCCTTCCCGTGAACGGAGGTGAGAAACGTGGCTTTTCCGCAATCTCTGCGTAAGTCTTCGGGACCGCTTGTGCGACGTAGCGCTGCTACGTCTCCGCGCAGTCCTTCGACAGCCTTGATCTTGCGAAAAATCCACGTTTCTCGAAAAGCAGGATTAAATAATGGAAGAGACTGAAATCCCACAGAACATAGTGCTGACCCGCCTGGACGACCTCATCAACTGGGGGCGCGCCAATTCCCTCTGGCCCATGTTCTTTGGGCTCTCCTGCTGCTTCGTGGAGATGATGACCTCCTTCACCTCCCGCTACGACATCTCCCGCTTCGGGGCCGAGGTGCTCCGGGGGACTCCCCGGGAGGCGGACCTGATGGTCATCGCCGGCACGGTCTTCAAGAAGATGGCCCCCTCCATCCTTCGCCTCTACGAGCAGATGGCCGAGCCCAAGTGGGTCATCTCCATGGGGAGCTGCGCCAACTCCGGCGGCATGTACGACGTCTACAGCGTGGTCCAGGGGGTGAACCAGATCATCCCGGTGGATGTCCACGTCCCCGGCTGCCCGCCGCGCCCCGAGGCGTTCCTCCAGGGGGTGATGCTCCTGCAGGAGAAGATCAGGCGGGAAGAGCGCCCCGCACGCAAAGTTCTTCACATGGCCGGCGGGACCGAGGGGACCACCCGGCCGGTCCTCGTGGACGGGGTGACGAAATCCCGCGACACCCGCGGGCCGGGGATGGAGGGAATCGCCATTCGCGGCACCCCGGTCCAGCATCCCCGCTTCTGGATGTCCCGTTCCGACGAGATGTGGCGCCCTCCCGCGCCGCGGCACGACTATCCCGACTTCGGCCTCGCCGGAGAACTGGAGACGATCTTCGGCGGCCGGGTGGCGGTGGAGCAGGCCGCCACCGACATGCTCACCTACCGCTGCCCTCCGGAGCTGGTGCCCGAGGTGCTGCGCCACCTGAAGAGCCGAAGCTCCGCCCCCTTCCGGCGCCTGGAGGACGTGGTCTGCGTGGACGAATCGTGCCGCCGGGAGCGGGAGCGGTTCCCGGACTTCACCGTCAACTACCACCTCCTGAACTTCGACATCCCCGGCCACCTCCGGATCAAGACGGAGCTGATGGGGGAGACCCCGGAGCTTCCGAGCGCGACCGGCGTCTTCCCCGCGGCCGACTGGTACGAGCGGGAGGCCTTCGACATGTACGGCATCCGCTTCGCCGGGCATCCGAACCTGCGCCGCATCCTCATGCCCCCCGACTGGGAGGGGCATCCCCTGCGCAAGGAGCACCCCTTCCGGGCCACGGAGATGCCTCCCTACACCACCGACGATGCACGGCGCCACCAGGCCCTGCCGGCCAGCGATTTTTTCGATAGAATCGACGAGGAGACCTTGATCATCAACCTGGGCCCCCAACATCCGGGGACCCACGGGATCATCCGCTTCATCCTCAAGCTGGACGGCGAGGAGATCGTGGACATGGACACCGACATCGGCTACCACCACCGGGGGGCCGAGAAAATCGGCGAACGCCAGCACTGGAACCAGTTCATCCCCTACACCGACCGGATCGACTACCTGGCCGGGGTCCAGAACAACCTCGCCTACGTGAACAGCGTGGAGCGGCTCTGCGGTATCACCGTGCCGGACCGGGCCATCACCATCCGGGTCATGCTGGCGGAGCTCTTCCGGATCGCCAGCCATCTGGTCTGGCTCGGCACCTTTGCCGCCGACGTGGGGGCCATGACCCCGGTCTTCTACACCTTCACCGACCGGGAGAAGATCTTCGACATCATCGAGATGGTCACCGGCGGCCGGATGCACCCCTCCTGGTTCCGGATCGGCGGCGTGACCGAGGATCTCCCCGAGGGGTGGGACGGGGCGGTGAAGGAATTCCTCGACTGGATGCCGGGCCGGCTCAAGGAGTACGAAGACCTCCTGAAGGAAAACCCAATCTTCAAGGCGCGGCTGAAAGGGGTCGGCGTCATTACGAAAGACGAGGCCATGGAGTGGGGAATCACCGGCCCGAACCTTCGGGCCTGCGGCATGGCGTGGGACCTGCGGAAGAAAATCCCCTACAACGGCTACCAGCACTTCCACTTCGAGATCCCCACGGAGGAAGGGGGGGACTGCTGGGCGCGGTACCGGATCAGGGTCGAGGAGATCCGCCAGTCGCTCCACATCGTGGCGCAGTGCCGGAAGGAGATGCCCGCCGGCCGCTGGATCACCGACGACTACCGCTATGTCCTCCCCAAGAAGAGGGACACGCTCCACGACATCGAGTCCCTCATCCACCACTTCATCAACGCCACCCGGGGGATGGCGCCCCCCAGGGGGGAAAACTACAGCGCCATCGAGGCTCCCAAGGGGGAAAACGGCTACTTCGTGGTGAGCGACGGCCTCAACGTCCCGTACCGGGTGCGGATCAAGACCCCGAGCTTTCCCCACATCCAGGCGCTCCCCCTCATGAGCCGAGGGTGGCTCGTGGCGGATTTTCTCGCCATCATCGGGTCCATCGACTTTGTACTGGCGGATCTGGACCGGTGAAAAGGTTTTTATGCTTACTAACCGTCTGAAATCTGATCTCCAGGCCCGCATCGCCCACGCCGTCACCAACCGCGAGGCGGCGGTGGACGTGATAAAGGAGCTGCAGCGGCACTACGGCTGGCTCACCGACGAGGCGGTGGCCGAGGCGGCAGGGCTCCTGGGGCTCACGCCGCTCCAGGTGGAGGAGCTGGCCACTTTCTACGAAATGATCTACCGCCGGCCGGTAGGTAAGCGGGTGGTCCACGTCTGCGACTCCATCTCCTGCTGGGCCATGGGAGGAGAGAGCCTCATGGCGCACCTGGCGGCGAAGCTCGGCGTAGAACCCGGCGGGACCACGGCGGACGGGATGTTCACGCTCCTTCCCTGCTGCTGCCTCGGCAACTGCGGCGAGGCGCCGACGCTGATGATCGGCGACACCCTCTATGGCCGGGTGACGCCGGAGCGGGGAGAGGAAATCCTGAGCAACGCGCGGGAAACCGCAGCAACCGTGCCAGAAGGACCCGGCACACCACAAGAGGAGGAGAACGTATGAAAAAGGGAATTATCATCTCCATCAGCCTGCTGGCCACGGCGGCGTTCGCCACGGCCGGCCTCGCCGACACCAAGAAGGGGGGGAAGATCGACGGCGCCAAGGAATTCAAGGAGCACTGCGCCGTCTGCCACCCCGACGGCGGCAACATCGTCAACCCCGCCAAGCCCCTGAAGAAAGCGACCCTGGAGGCCAACGGGGTCAAGACCTGGAAAGACATCGTTGCCAAGATGCGCAACCCCGGACCGGGGATGACCAAGTTCGAGAAGAAGGATGTGAGCGACAAAGAGGCAAGGGCAATCGCGGAGTATGTTCTGAAGACCTTCAAGTAGAGGCAAGAGTGGCGACTGGCCACGGTCGCCACTCTCTTCTGTTTTTGACGGAGGATGGGATGCTCAGGATCAAGCGGATATACGATCCGCCGGCGCCGGAGGACGGAACGAGGGTGCTCGTGGATCGCCTCTGGCCCCGGGGGATTTCTAAGGACGAGGCCCGGATCGACGAGTGGCTCAAGGAGATCGCCCCCAGCGACGAACTGAGGAAGTGGTTCGGCCATGATCCGGCCCGGTGGGAGGAGTTCCGGGAACGGTTCCGGCGGGAACTGGAAGCGAAGGCGGAAATCCTGGACCACCTTCGGACTCTTGTCGGCAAGGGAACGGTAACGCTCCTCTTTGCGGCCAAGGATGAAGAGCACAACAACGCGGTGGTTTTGAAGGAAATGCTCGATTAGCCCATGGAACAGCTCCTCTTCCGACATAACCGCCCCGGCCGGTGCGTGACCTTTGCCGAGTACCGGGCCGAGGGGGGCTTCGCGGCGCTGGAGAAAGCCCTTGCCGGCATGTCCCCCAACGACGTCCAGCAGGTCGTGATCGACTCGGGCCTGCGCGGCCGCGGCGGCGCCGGCTTCCCCACGGGGAAGAAGTGGTCCTTCGTCCCCCGGGACATCCCCGGCCCCCGTTACCTCATCTGCAACTGCGACGAGATGGAGCCGGGGACCTACAAGGACCGGGTGCTCCTGGAGGCGAACCCCTATTCCCTCGTGGAGGGGATGACCCTGGCCGCCTACGCCATCGGTGTGGCCCACGCCTTCATCTTCATCCGGCGGGGGTACGAGGAGGCGGCGGAGAACTGCCGCCGGGCCATCGCCGAGGCGAAAGCGGCGGGGCTTCTGGGGGAGAACATCCTCGGCACCGGCTTCTCCCTGGAGCTGGACGTCCACCAGTCCGCCGGGCGCTACATCTGCGGCGAGGAAACCGCTCTCATGAACGCCCTGGAGGGGAAGCGGGCCAATCCGCGGAGCAAGCCCCCCTTCCCGGCGGTGAAGGGGCTCTGGGGGCGCCCCACGGTGGTGAACAACGTGGAGACCCTGGCAAACATCCCGGCCATCGTGGCCAACGGGGCCGCCTGGTTCAAGGGGCTGGCACGGATCCCCGAGGCGGCGGGGATGAAGCTCTTCTGCGTGAGCGGCCATGTGAACAACACCGCCTGCTTCGAGTTGCCGCTCGGGATGACCCTGGGCGAGATCATCGACGGCCCCTGCGGCGGGATGCTCCCGGGACGGGAGTTCAAGGCGTGCATCCCCGGTGGGGCGTCGACGCCGTTCTTCACGAAGGAGCACTGGCACGTTCCCATGGATTTCGACACCGTGGCCAAGGCCGGGTCCCGGCTCGGCACCGGCGGCATCGTGGTCTTCGACCGGGACACCTGCATGGTGGCGGCAACCCTGAACCTAATCGTCTTCTACGCCCGGGAATCGTGCGGCTGGTGCACCCCCTGCCGGGAGGGGCTCCCCTTCGTGCAGGACGTCCTGGCCCGGATCGAGGCGGGGGAGGGACGGGAGGAGCACATCGGCATCCTCCGGGAGCATATCCAATACCTCAACTACTCCTTCTGTCCCCTGGCCCCGGGCGCCATGGGGCCGGTGGAGGGACTGTTGCGGCTCTTCGAGGGCGAGATCCGGGAGCATATTGTTCTGGGGCGCTGCCCCTTTGGAGGGAAATGATGGCACCACCGGTGGATGATTTCGGCGGCCTCGTCACCCGGGCCACACGGCTCTGGACAGGGAACTTCGGCAACCTGCTCATTCTCTCCCTGGTCTTCGTGCTGGTGTGCTGGATCCCCGTCGCCAACGTGGGGTTCCTTGCCGGCTACACCCGGGCGATCCTCAAGGTGGCCAGGGGGGAAAAGGCCGAGGCAGGGGACATCTTCCGGGCGTGGGACTGCTTCGGCGACCTCTTCGTCTACCTCCTCCTGGTGCTCGTGGCCCAGTTCGCCCTGAACCACGTGCCGGGCATCGGCCAGGTGGCGGGGTTCGCCCTGGCGGTGGTGGTTGCCCCGGGGATGTACGGGATCATCGACCGGAGGATGAAGTTCATGGACGCCTTCCGCTGGAGCCTCGAAGCCATCAAGGGGGATCTGGTCGGCTGGCTCCTGGCGGTGCTCATCGGCGGCATCTTCATGGCCGTGGGGGCGCTCCTTCTCGGCATCGGCATCATCATCACCCTCGGCTGGGGAAGCCTCGTCATGGCGCTCCAGTACGACCGGGAACGGCCCCGGGTGATCATCCTGTAGCGAGAGACCATGCCCAAGCTCATCATCGATCACATACCGGTTGAAGTCCCCGCCGGCACCAGCGTTCTGGAGGCGGCCAAGTCCGTCGGGATCTGGATCCCCCACTTCTGCTACCATCCGGCCCTCGGAAGCGTGGGGGCCTGCCGGCTCTGCGCCGTGAAGATGCTGGACGGCCCGGTGAAGGGGATCCAGATGTCGTGCATGCTCCCGGCCCAGGACGGGATGGTGGTCTCCACCACCGACCCCGAGGCCCTGAAGATGCGGAGCCTCGTCATCGAGTGGCTCATGACCAACCATCCCCACGACTGCCCGGTCTGCGACGAGGGGGGTGAGTGCCTCCTCCAGGATTACACCGTCGCCGGGGGCCACGGCATCCGCCGCTACGAAGGGAAAAAGCGAACCCACGTGAACCAGTACCTTGGGCCGTACATCGAGCACGAGATGAATCGCTGCATCCAGTGCTACCGCTGCGTCCGGTTCTACCAGGAATACGCCGGCGGGAGCGACTTCGGCGTCATGGGAAACGCCCGGCGGGTTTACTACGGCCGCTTTGAGGAGGGGAAGCTCGAATCTCCCTTCTCCGGCACCCTCGTGGACATCTGCCCCACCGGCGTCTTCACCGACAAGACCGCCCGCTTCCGGGCCCGCTACTGGGACTACGAGATGGCCCCCTCGGTCTGCCCCCACTGTTCTCTGGGATGCAACACCGTGCCGGCGGCCCGCTACCGGGAGCTCCTGAAAACCATTGCCCGGGAGAACCCCACCGTGAACGGCCCCTTCATCTGCGACCGGGGACGGTTCACCAATGCCCCGGTGAACGACCCGGCGCGCCCCCGGGTGCCGCTGGTGGACAGGAAAGAGGTTTCGTGGGATGCGGCCCTGGATGCCCTCATGGTGCGGGTCAGCGAACTGGAAGAGCTGTACGGCCCCGGGAGCCTGGCAGTGGTCGGCTCGCCCCGGCTCGCGCTGGAGGGGAACATCCTGCTGGCGCGCCTGGCGGACCTCCTCGGCGCGGGGCACCTCTGCTACTTTACCGAGAAGGAGGAGGGGGAGCGGACCGCCGCGGCAGTCGACCTCCTCGCCGGCGACAAAGCCGCCTCCATGGCGGACGTGCGGAAGGCCGACTGCGTAGTCATCCTCGAAGCGGACCTCCGGGACGAGGGGCCCATGATGCTCCTGGCGGTCCGGCAGGCATGGCGCCACGGCGCGCCGGTCTTCCTGGTGGGGAAGCACGCCCCCCTGGAGCAGGCCCGCACCGTCTCCATGGAAGCCATCGAGCTCAGCATCCTCGAAGAGGTTCCCCTGGCCATCTTCGAGCGCCCCGTGGTCATCTGCGGGACCAGGAACAGCACCCGCGCCGCCATCGAACTCCTGGCCCGGGCCGATGCCAAGATCGCCTGCCTCCTCCCCGGCCCCAACGCCTTCGGAGCCAGGCTTCTGGCAAAGGAGCACGGAGCGGTCGCCCTGGCCGAGGCCGTGGCCTCCGGAAAGGTGAAGGGGATCATCGCCGTGGAGGCAGACATCCCGGAGGAGCTTCTGGCGCAAGTCCCCCTTATCGTCGCCGCCGACTGGCTCCCCACGGAGACGCTCCGGCGGGCCCAGGTGGTTCTCCCCACGGCCGCCTGGGTAGAGATGGACGGCACCTTCGTCAACAACGAGGGGCGGGCACAGCGCTTCCGCAAGGCCATGGTCCCCGGTCTCCCGATCCGGGGGCTCCCGGCCCGCTACCACGCCTCACCGGACAAGCCGGCGCCCTTCCATCCGCCCCGGGTCCACCGCAGCGTTTCACCCGGCGGTGATACTCGCCCCGCCTGGCGGATCGTGGCGGAACTCATGGAGCGGTGCGGAGGGGAGACAGAGACTGACCCCTTTGTGGGGCGGTGGGAGGTGTTGCGGGGGCTCGATCCGGAGGGAGATGGGGTGAGGCTGAGAGGGTGATACGTGTCCCGTTTGTGGAGATGAGCGCGCACGTGAACCGCTCAAGCGTGGGGACAGGCATTGACTGATTTGACATCTTGAAAGGGAGAAGGCTTTCCTAATCAGGAAGATGCAGCCATTGACGCGGCTGATCTCCCAGCCGTTTATGCAAGACAGAAAATTTATCACGAGGAGACCATGCCAATGATCCCGGAAAAACTATTGGAAATCATGAAACAGGACGGAGTTGTCGCCATTGCGACCTTGGGGGAGGATGGTCCGCATATGGTCAACACGTGGAATAGCTATATCAAGGTCTCACAAGACGGGCGTTTGTTCATTCCAGCGGGGTACATGCATAAGACTGAGGCCAACATTGCCCATAATCCCGATGTGCTGATCACCTTGGGAAGCAGCAAGGTTGCGGGGTTGCACGGTCCCGGCGCCGGTTTCCTGATCAAGGGTAAGGCGAACTTCATAACTTCCGGGCCGGATTTTGACTTTATGAAGGCAAAGTTCAACTGGTTACGAGCCACATTGGCCGTTACCATCGAATCGGCCACTCAAACCTGGTGAGCCTTGCATGATATCCAATCACAAACCTTGCCAAGCGGCTGGGGGTGACCAAGCGGCGTGACAGGCTGAGACGACAGGCAGCGAAACAGAGATGATGGAATGACCCCTGTAGCCCTCGACATAGCCATCCACCTGGCCAAGATCGCCCTGATCTTCTTCGTGGTGCTGACTCTGGCGGCCTACCTGGTCTTCGCCGAGCGGCGGATTCTGGCCTGGATCCAGGACCGGAAGGGACCGAACCGGGTGGGGCCCTTTGGCCTCTTGCAGCCCCTGGCGGATCTCATCAAGCTCCTGACCAAGGAGGACTTCCGACCCGCCGGGGCCGACAAGTGGCTCTTCTACCTGGCCCCTGCCATGGCGGCGATCCCGGCCATTCTCACCTTCGCGGTGATCCCCTTCGGGGCCCCTCTGACGCTCTTCGGCAGGGAGGTGCCGCTCCAGGTGGCGGACCTGAACGTGGGGCTCCTTTTCTTTCTGGCACTCTCCTCAATAGCGGTGTATGGTGTGGCCCTGGGGGGGTGGGCGTCCAACTCCAAGTACGCGCTTTTGGGCTCCATCCGGGGGCTGGCGCAACTCATCTCCTACGAGCTGTCCATGGGGTTGTCGCTGGTGCCGACGGTGATGCTGGCCGGGTCGCTCCGGCTCTCGGACATCGTGGCGGCCCAGGAGGGGATCTGGTTCATCGTCTATCAGCCCCTGGCATTCGTGATCTTCCTCATCAGCATCGCGGCGGAGTGCAAGCGGATTCCCTTCGACATCCCCGAGGCGGAGGGGGAGCTGGTGGCCGGGTTCCACACCGAGTACTCGGGGATGCGCTTCGGCCTTTTCTTCGTGGGGGAGTACATCAACATCATCGTCCTCGGCGGGCTGGCAACCACCTTCTTCCTGGGGGGTTGGCACGGGCCGTGGCTCCCCCCCTTCGTCTGGTTCTCGGCGAAGACCCTCGCCTTCGCCTTCTTCTTCATCTGGATGCGGGGGACGCTGCCGCGGCTTCGCTACGACCAGCTCATGCACCTGGGCTGGAAGGTGCTGACGCCGCTGGCGCTGGTCAACATTCTTGTCACCGGCTGGATACTGATGCTCCGCTAACGGAGCATCGGACATTTTAACGGAAAGGAGGGGAACGGGTAGTCCGCACGCATCAAGGTATCACTCACGCATTGGTCATTGTCCCGGAGAAGTGAACTCATTACGCAACATTTCAAAGGAGGACGTGTCATGGTTGAGAACGTGAATACCAAAGACAAGCATGGGCATACGCCGCTCATCGAGGCGGCCAAGACAGGGGACGCCGAGACGATCAGAGATCTCCTGAACCGCGGCGCCGACATGGATGCACGGAGCGAGAAGGGGAAGACGGCCCTGCATTACGCGGCGGCCAACGGTAAGGCAGCGGCCATCAAGACTCTGCTGGAGGCGGGGGCTGAAGTGGACCCGCGAGACATGGAATGGCACACCCCCCTCATGCTGGCGGCCAACTACGGATGCAACGAGTGCGTGGAAACCCTTTTGACGGCCGGCGCCGACCCCCTGGCCAAAATGAAGCTCGGCAACACCGCCCTGACCTATGCGGAAGCGAACGGACACCCCGACACCCTGGAACTGATAACGAAGGCCCAGCGGGCCAAGGCCGGAAACGCCTGATCCTGCAAGGGTACGTTACCGCAGGGGCGGGGGATGCCTCGCCCCTCTGTTGCCACCATGCCCATCATCACCGACTTCAAAGCAATCGCCACCGGGCTCTTTGTCACCTGGAAGCACATCTTCCGCAGGAGCGTCACGGTGGAATACCCCGAGGTGAAGCGGACCCCCGCTCCCCGCTACCGGGCGAGGATCGTCCTCACCCGCGACCCCGAGGGGGGAGAGCGGTGCGTGGCCTGCTACCTCTGCTCCGCCGCCTGCCCCGTTGACTGCATCTCCATGGAGGCGACCGAGGACGGGAACGGCCGCCGGTACGCCCGGTGGTTCCGGATCAACTTCTCCCGCTGCATCTTCTGCGGCCTCTGCGCCGAGGCCTGCCCCACCCTCGCCATCCAGATGACCCCTGACTACGAGATCTGCGAGCGGGACATCATGGAACTGGTCTACGAGAAGGAAGACCTCCTCATCGACGGCTGCGGCAAGGACCCCGCCTACAACTTCTACCGCCATGCCGGCATCGGCGTCACCCAGCCACGGGGCGCCGGCGAGCGGGAAGAGGAACCGGTTGATGCGCGGGGACTCATGCCGTGACATCCCCACGCCTGAGCGTCTAACCGGCAGACCGATCCTGCCTCTCCATCCCCGCATTCCGCAAGCCCTCCCCTTCCACAGCAACAGACTTTATGCCGAAAATGAAACAGTGGCTTACAATTACCAAACTCTATAATGTGTGGATGTTGCGGCATCTCAGAGCCCAGGCACATGCGCACGCTAGACTGCGACAGGGGACCATCAGCGAGGTTTCCTGCATGTGGCCCCGTCCCGGCAGCACCGACCCGGTGCCCAAGGTGAGCTTCGTCACAAAGGTGGACGATCAGGTCTGCACGGTGGGCTACTACAAGTAGCATGGATTGACATCTCCCCCACGGAAGTATGAACGCATGGGGTCTCTCCGGCGAAAAACTGCCGGGAGAGGCCCCTTTTTTTCTGCAATTTACCCCCGATATGGTAGATTTTATCCGATATGGAATCGGCCCTCTTCTACATCCTGGCCGTTGTAACGGTCACGGGCACCGCCTTCGCCATCACGGAAAAGCACGCGGTGCACGCCATCGTCTACCTCGTCACCTCGTTTTTCGCCCTGGCGGTGATCTTCTTCCTGCTCGGAGCGCCGGTGGTGGCAATCTTCGAGGTGATCATCTACGCCGGCGCCATCATGGTCCTCTTCCTCTTCGTGATCATGATGCTCGACCTGGGGCACCCGGAGCGGGCGCGGCTTCCCGGAATCCGGGAGTGGTGGCCGGCCCTTGCCCTCGGCGCCGTGACCCTGGCGTCGGCCCTGGCCCTCGTCGTATCCCGCGCCCCGGCGATTCCGGCACCGGGGAAAGCCATCGGCGTCAAGGAGTTCGCCCTGGCCCTCTTCGGCAAGTACGGCGTGGCGGTGGAAGTCATTTCGATGCAGCTCCTTTTCGCGCTCGTCGGGGCGCTTTACCTGGCACGGAAGCGATAGGAACACTCGTGCCGAACAGGCGGCACGGTGCATATCAACCAAGGAGGAATGGCATGAAACATCTCAAGGGAATGGTTGTTCTGCTGGCTGCAGTAGTGGCGATGTCCGCGGTCGGATGCAAGAAGAAGGAGGTAGGGCCGGCGGAGAAGGCGGGACAAGAGATCGACAAGGCCGTGGAAAAGGCCGGCGAAGGGCTTGGCAAGGCAACCGAAAAGAGCAAGGAGGCTGTCGAGAAAGCCGGTGAAAAGGTGGGCGAGGCCGTCGACAAAAGCAAAGAGGCAGTCGACAAGGCTGCCGACAAGACCAAAGATGCGGTCAAGGACGCAACACAGAAGTAACGTGAGCATCGCGCAATGATCGTCCCCTTTGAGCACGTCCTGATCCTGGCCGGCATCCTCTTTGCCCTGGGGCTCGTCTGCGTCCTGGTCTGGCGGATGAACCTGATCATGCTCCTCATCGGCATCGAGGTGATGCTCAACGCCGCCATGCTCGCCTTTGTGGGAGGGGCGGCCCGATGGGGAATGGCCGACGGCCAGGTCTTCTCCCTCGTCATCATGGCCCTCACCTCAGCCGAGGTCTCCCTGGCCCTGGCCATGGTGGTCTACCTCCACCGGCGCAAGAGGACGGTGGATGCGGATGAGTTCAGCGAGCTGAAGGGATGAAACTCTACCTCACCACCATACTCCTGCTCCCCCTCCTCGGGGGAGCCATCAATGCCGTTATCGGGCGCAAACTCCCCCGCCGCGCGTGCGAGGCCCTGGCCTGCACCGCGGTCTGGGGGGCTTTTGCCGGCGCGGTCCTGGCCTTCGCGGCCTACCGGACCCCGGTCACGGTGGAGCTGGCCTCGTGGCTGGCTGACTTCGATTTTTCCGCTCCCGTTACCCTCTACCTGGACCCCCTCTCCCTGGTGATGATGGTCATGGTCACCTTCGTCTGCGGGATCATCCACCTCTATTCCGTGGGATACATGGCGAAGGAGGAAAGCCCGGCCCGGTTCTTCGCCCTCCTGAACCTCTTCGTTTTCGCCATGCTGGTCCTGGTCCTGGCGGAGAACCTGCCGCTCCTCTATCTCGGCTGGGAGGGGGTCGGCTTCTGCTCCTACGCTCTCATCGGCTTCTGGTACGACGACCCGAAGAACGCCACCGCCGGCCGCAAGGCCTTCATCGTGACGCGGATCGGCGACACCGCCTTCGGCATCGGCATTGTCTGGTGCTTCCAGCTCTTCCAGACCGTCTCCATTACTCAGATCAACCAGATGGGGTTCCTGATGCCCGTGGGGATCATCACCACCCTCGGGCTCCTCTTTCTGGCCGGGGCCATGGGGAAATCGGCCCAGGTTCCGCTCATGGTCTGGCTCCCCGACGCCATGGCCGGCCCCACGCCGGTCTCGGCCCTGATCCACGCCGCCACCATGGTCACCGCCGGGGTCTACCTCATGGCGAGGATGTCGCCCCTCTTCGGGGCGGCTCCCGTGGTCATGGCCGCCGTAGCCGTCACCGGGGCGGTCACCGCCTTCTACGGCGCCTCGTGTGCCTTGGTGCAGCGGGACTTCAAGCGAGTGCTGGCCTACTCCACCATCAGCCAGATCGGCTACATGATGCTCGGCGTGGGGGCCGGCGCCGTCACCGCCGCCACCTTTCACCTCCTGGAGCACGCTTTCTTCAAGGCCCTCCTCTTCCTGGGAGCCGGCTGCGTCATCACGGCTCTCCACCACGAGCAGGACATCTTCAGGATGGGGGGACTGCGCACGCGGATGCCCCTCACCTTCTGGGCCTTCCTGGCCGGGGCCGCCTGTCTGGCCGGACTTCCCCCCACCGGCGGATTCTTCAGCAAGGACGCCATCCTGGCCGCGGTCTGGGCCAAGGGGGGGCTCCTCTACGGCGGGCTCTTCACCCTGGGCCTTCTGGCGGCGCTCTTCACCTCCTTCTACACGTTTCGAATGGTTTACCTGGTCTTTGGCGGCGAAGGGGTGACAGAGGTCCACCACGCTCCCCGGATCATGGAGACAATGCTGCTCCCCCTGGCGCTCCTAGGGCTCCTGGGAGGCATCATTCACCTCCCCGACTTTCTGGCCGAAGGCTGGCTCGGCCGCTTCCTGGCCACGGCCTTGACCGAACGCGCCCCTCACCTCGCCCACGGTGAGGAGATGGCCGTAGAGGGAGTCGCGGCCCTGGTGGCCCTCGCCGGCCTCGCCGCGGCCCACCTCCGCTACGGAGGAGTGCGGCGCGCGGCCCGGATCGAGGGGGCCGCCGCGGAACCACGGGGAATCACCGCCTTCCTCCTGAACGGCTGGTACGCCGACAATTTCTACCGGTTCCTTCTCATCCGCCCCTACGAGGCCCTGGCAGGCTTCCTCTGGCGCCGGGTGGACGAAGGGGTGATCGACGATTCCCTGGACCGTCTGGCCGGCAACTTGGGCAAAACCGGCCAAGGGCTGGGGGGGTGGAGCTGCGGGAGGGTGTCAGTCTATCTCCTCAGTTTTGCCGCGGGGTTGGCGCTGATTCTGGGGTGGCTGGCGTGGGAGATGGTGTGGTAGATGGAGAACCGCCGGAATGGATGCGCAGCATGAATGACCGGACTGAACACGGAAGGGACCGGGGATGAGCACGAAGAGCGAAACTCACTATGCGGAGCGAATCGGCTGGCTGCGGGCGGCAGTGCTCGGGGCCAACGACGGGATCATTTCCACCGCGAGCCTGGTCGTGGGGGTGGCGGCCGCCCATGCCGCCCGGGGAAATGTGCTCATAGCCGGGGTGGCGGGCCTCGTCGCCGGCACCATGTCCATGGCAGCGGGCGAGTATGTGTCCGTCAGCTCCCAAGCCGACACCGAAAAGGCCGACCTGGCCCGCGAGAGGAGGGAACTGGAGGAAGACCACGAGTTCGAGCTCAAGGAACTTGCGTCCATCTATGTGGACAGGGGGCTTGAACCGCAGCTTGCCAAGCAGGTCGCTACGCAGCTCATGGCCCACGACGCCCTGGCGGCCCACGCCCGCGACGAACTGGGGCTCAACGAAATACACACTGCGCGCCCCATCCAGGCGGCACTGGCGTCGGCGGTCACCTTTGCCGTCGGAGCAACCCTCCCCCTCATCATCACCCTGCTCAGTCCGGAGCAACTCATCGTCCCCGGCGTGGCCGGAGGCTCCCTCGTCTGCCTGGCGCTCCTGGGAACGCTGGCGGCACGGGCTGGGGGCGCGGACATCGCCGTCGGCGCAACGCGGGTAACGCTCTGGGGGGCGCTGGCCATGGCGGCCACGGCAGGGGTCGGGGCGCTCTTCGGGACGGCTGTGTGAGCGGGTGAGCAATACACGTTAGGCAACCCTCACATGAGACGCACAACATCACGGAAATTATACTCGGGAGAAAAATCTCCAGACAAGGAGCTTGGCATGACCATCATCACTGCTCACTGCCGGTGCATCCTGCAGTCTGTCGCTTCCCTTATTCTGCTACTGCTTTTTGTGCAGGTCGGCGCAGCTCAGCCTTCTGATGCAGCTCAGCCTCCTGATACGTGCAGTGGCTGCCACGCGGACCGGTCGAAAATGCTTCGGTTCGGCTTCCCCCACCTGAGCGTGACTGCTGAGGAGGCAACCAGGCAATCAGGCATGAACGCAGCCTGTTCAGATTGCCATTTGGGAGACCCGACGAACCCGGGCCGCACGGCTGCCCACCGGGGCATGGGACGGTTGCTATTGGTGCGCAAGAAAGGGATGCTGGCCGAGTCTGTACAGCGCGAGGCCCCTCTGAAGCTGACCGGCAATCCCATGACCCGTATTCAGCATCAAATCGTCAGGGACGGCAAGGTGGTCATCGACCCCAATGTCACCCTGATCCTCTATCAGGACAAGCGTCGAGACAATCTTTCCCAGGATTTCGGCGTCATGGAGAAGACCTGCGGCGCCTGCCATGCCAAGGAGTTCTCCGAGTTCACCCAGAGTACTATGGGACGCAACGCCAAACAGAGCCGATACCAGAGCTGGACCGACCAACAGCGAGGCCCCCATAACTGCGGCGCATGGTTCAATGGAAATTACGAGAGAATCTCAACCAACACGGCCGTCCCCTTTTCTCGGGAGCAAAGTGCGTTGAACCAGCGCAGTTGCAACACCTGCCACGTGGGGTGCCTCGATTGTCACTACGATCCACAGCCGACGGATCCGGCCAACCCAAAGCGGGGGATACACACCTTCAACCGAGTACCGAAGCCGGAAAGCTGCTATGGTGGCGGCCGTGGGCAGATCTGCCATGCCGGGCCGGAGGAGCGGCGCCGGGGAGCGGGCTATTTCGGCGGCAGCTACGCCAACCCGGAGGGAATGGAGCCGGACATCCATCAGGCTAAGAAGGTTGGCTGTCTCGACTGCCACGAAAACAGCGGATCCAAGAGCGGCCTGGGACATGGGATGATCAAGCGGCAGGGACGTTGCGACCGGTGCCACGAGCGGCAGGTCGCCAGCCACAAGCTGACGCTACACAAAACTCTCTCCTGCGAAGCATGCCACATTCAGAACATTTCCGGCTACCAGGGGACCTTCTGGGGACCAGGCAAACTGGCCGGTTCAAACACGCCCTTCTTCAAGTACAAGGAATACTACGGGATCATGAAGGAGCCTATTCTGATACGCGATCAAAACGGGCGCTGGATACCGGTAAAACCATTTCCGATGGCGGTCCTGAACCAGAAGGAGTCGGCATTGAAGCCGGGGCTGCACTGGCGCTGGCCCAAAGAACTGCCCGACCTGCAGCGCACCGATGACGCTTACGGGTATGTCGGGCTGTTCGACGGCTTGCCCGAGAACAACCGGGCACTGGCATGGATCCAGATGGACAAGGTCTCCCATAAATATGGGAAAAGCCGTCCTTGCGCCTCGTGCCACGAGTTGCCCGACGGCGAGCAGCGCCAGCATGTGGAATGGGACTTCACTGACGCCGGCGCTTTACCCTTCAGCGGGAGTCACGTGGTAGTTGCCGGGAAGAAGGGGCTTTCCATTCGTGACATGAAGTCTGAAAAAATCGACGTCCTCGATGGATACCGCTTGTCCAGCCTGGCACCCTGGTTCTATTTGAAGGATCGTTGGCAAATTGAGGGAGACTTCTCCTTGCCGTCGATCAAGGAGCAGGAGTTCTACAGCCGGGCCAAGGGAGATGTCGCCAAGGCGCGTCAGGCGAGGGTTGTGCATTGAAAAAGCTTCTGTCATGGGGTGCCGTCGGACTCCTAACGAGCGCCCTGCTCGATCCGCTCATCTATTCCATGCTGGAGAAGCCGATTCCGTGGCTGCGCGATATACTCATGGGGGCGGGGGGCTGCGTCTGCTTCTATCTCCTGATCCGCTTCCGCAATGAGCTGTGACGGTGGCGGGTTGCCACAAAACGTGATGTCGTAAAACAGGTACTTGATCGTGACCGACTATCCGATCCTCACCATCCTCATCTTCCTCCCCCTGGCGGGATGCCTCTGTTTAGCGCCGGTCTGGCACTGCCGGACGTCTGCCCGCGCCGTGGCCCTGGGGTTTGCCGTTGCCGAACTGGCCCTGGCGGCGTGGCTTCTGGTGGCCGCCACGGGGATGCCCGCCGCCCCCGGCGCGCCGACGGGGTATTTCCTCTGGGAGGATGCCGTGTGGATCGAGCGCTTCGGCATCCGCTACCTCCTTGGGATGGACGGGATCAGCCTCCTCATGGTGGCGCTCACGGCCTTCATCACGGTGGTCGCCATGGCGGTATCGTGGCGCGCCGTCACCGAGCGGACGGCCCTCCACTATTTCCTCATCCTCCTCATGGAGAGCGGGCTCATGGGGGTCTTCCTCGCCCTGGATCTCGTCCTCTTCTACCTCTTCTGGGAGGTGATGCTGATCCCCATGTTCTTCCTGATCGGCATCTGGGGACACGGCCGCCGCATCTACTCGGCGGTGAAGTTCTTCCTCTACACCCTGGCCGGTTCACTCCTGATGCTCCTGGCCATCATCGGGGTCTACCTCATACATGGCGATGCCACCGGCATCTACACCTTCACCCTCCCCCTCCTGGCCAAGGCCCCCATAGCCCACGCCGCGGCACCGTGGCTCTTCGGGGCGTTTCTCCTGGCCTTCGCCATCAAGTTCCCCCTCTTCCCGGTGCACACCTGGCTCCCCGATGCCCACACCGACGCCCCCACGGCCGGGAGCGTGATCCTGGCGGCGCTCCTCCTGAAAACCGGGGCCTATGGGCTGGTTCGCTTCGGCTACCCCCTCTTTCCCGAGGCGGCCAAGGGGTTCACGCCCTTCATTTCGGCGCTGGCCGTCGTCGGCATCCTCTACGCCTCGTGGGTCGCCTATGCCCAGGAGGACATGAAGCGGATGGTGGCCTACTCCAGCGTGGGGCACATGGGGTTCGTGGCCCTGGGAATCGCCTCCTGGAGCCCGGTGGCCCTGTCCGGTTCCATCCTCCAGATGGTGAACCACGGCGTCACCACCGGCGCCCTCTTCGCCCTGGTGGGGATGCTGGACGAACGGACCGATACCCGGGAGATCGCCGCCTACGGCGGGGTGTGGGGGAAAGCGCCCAAGCTCGCCTTCTTCTTTCTCCTTTTCGCCATGACATCGGCGGGGTTGCCGGGGCTCAACAACTTCACGGGCGAATTCCTGATCCTTGCGGGGGTCTTCCGGACTACGCCGGCGGCAGCGGCCATCGCCTTTATCGGCATCGTGCTGCCGCTCATCTACACAGTGAGGCTCGTGCAGGAGGTGCTCTTCCAGACGGAGCGGCGGCCCCTGCGACTGCCGGACGTGACCCTGCGGGAGGAGGCGCTTCTGGCGGTGCTGGCGACGATCGACGTGTATATCGGTGTCCATCCGAAACCGCTCCTGGATATCCTCAAGGTGCCGGTGGCGCTCCTGACGGGGGCGACGCCATGACCATAACCGAACTCTGGGCCCTCATCCCTCTTCTGATCCTCGCCTGCGGGAGCGTCTTCGTGCTCATGCTCGGGGCAATCGTGCCGGGACGGTGCGGAACCGTCATCGGCGTTGCCGTCTGCGCCGGCACGGCTCTCTGGGCGATGCTGGCTCCGCCGCAGCCCCTGGCGCCGCCGACTCTGGGAGTGACCGTCACCCCCTTTACCCGCTTCTTCCTCGTATTTTTCGCCGTGACGGCAGGCTTGTCGCTCCTCCTGGCCCGAGACCATGCGGCGCGGCAGGGGCTTAAGGGGGAGGAGTACCCGGCCACGATCCTCTTCGGCACCTTCGGCATGGGTGTGGTGGCGAGCGCGGCCAACTTCCTGACCCTCTTCCTGGGGCTGGAGGCCCTCACCTTCGCCTTCTACATTCTGGTGGCCTACGACCACAACCGCCCGGCGTCCGGGGAGGCAGGGCTCAAGTACCTCCTCATGGGGGCCGTGTCGGCGGCCTTTGTGGCATTCGGCATCGCGCTCCTCTACGGGGCCACGGGGACCCTGGAGATTAGCCGGGCCGTGGCCGCCTCGGCAGCCGGGGGAGGGATCGCCCTGGCGGGATGGGGGCTCCTCTTGGCGGGGCTCGCCTTCAAGATATCCCTGGCACCGGCCCACCTCTGGACCCCGGACATCTACCAGGGGGGGCCGACGCCGGTGGTGGCCTTCCTCGCCTCCGGCTCCAAGGGGGCGGCCATCGCCCTTTTCCTGCTCATTCTCTCCCCCCTCGGAACGCTCGGCACCCTGCGGGCGCCCCTCTGGGGGCTGGCGTTCCTCTCCATGACCGTCGGGAACCTGGCGGCACTCCTGCAGCCCAACGTGAAGCGGATGCTCGCCTACTCATCCGTGGCCCAGATGGGGTACGTGGCCCTGGCGCTCCTGTCGGGGGGACGGGGGTACGAGGCTGCGGCGTTTTATGCCGTGGCCTACGGAGCCATGGTCCTGGCTGCCTTCGGCGCCCTTGCCTCCCTGGAGGGAGAAACGCCGCTGGAACAGGTGGATGACCTCCGGGGGCTCGGCTATCACCGCCCCTTCCAGGGGGTGGTGCTGGCCGTGGCCATGCTCGCCCTGGCAGGGATTCCTCCAACGGTGGGCTTTGTGGGAAAGTTCGCCATCTTCTTCGCGGCCCTGAAAGGGGGAGAGGCTCCCCTGGCGGTCATCGGCATCCTCACGGCGGCGGCCTCGGCCTACTACTACCTGCGGGTGGTGGTGAACCTCTACATGAAACCGGCGGATGAGACGGGCTCCGGCCAACGCCCCACCGTTGCGGAAGCGCTCTCCCTTGGCATTGCAGCCCTCGCCATCTTCATCCTCGGCATCTGGCCCGGCCCCCTCTTCGACCTGGCAGCCGCGATTCTTCGCTAGAACGGAGCCCCCGTGCAGAGCATCATAAAGGCCCTCATCAGCCTCGTCATCATCATCGCCTGCGCCAAAATCGGCAAACGCTTCCCGACCCTCGGGGGCCTCATCGCCACCATGCCCCTCACGAGCCTCCTGGTCCTCCTCTGGCTCTGGTCCGACGCGCCGGGAGACTACCGGCTCATGGAGGGGTACACGAAGGGGGTCCTCTGGGGGATCATCCCGACGGTCCTCTTTTTCGTGGCAGCCTTGTTCCTCTTCCGGCGCCAGTTCCCCCTGCCCCTGGTCCTGGCGGCCAGCTTCGGTGTCTGGCTGACCGGGGCCGCAGTGCACCAGTATTTTCTCAGGTGAGGCACTTACAAAACTATTGCGGGACCGGTCTGCGTTGTTGCCGCTCGCTCGAAAGCTCAACGTACCAACGGGTACGCGTCGCTTCCTCGTTCGCTTGCGCCTAGCATCCCGGCCTCCTCATCACGTTTTGCAAATGCCTCACGTAGCAACGAAAGGAATTGTCATGTCTCGCTGGTTGAAGGCCGCAGCCGCGGCCTTTCTCATGCTGCTGAGTACGACCGTGGCCCGGGCAGGCGATGCGCAGCACTACGCAGTGGCAGAGTTGCCGACGCCGGTGCTCAACACCCCGGATTTTCCCCGCGTATTCGGCGGCCAGGACGGCAGGACCGTCAAAACCGACCACCAGGGACAGATCCGAGAACTAGAGTTCATCGCCCTGCCGGGGGCAGCCTTTACGGTGCAGGAGACGCTCCGCAGGGGGGGATCGGTGGTCCACCGGGTCACCACCGACGACTACCCCTACCCGACCACGACAGGCTACTTTGTGGATGCCCGCTTCGTACGGCTCACGGACGAAACGCCCCATCCCCGTGCCCGGAAACTTCCTTCCCGCAACAAGATCATCACCCGACTCCTGGCGGCCCGGGGAAGCCGTTACGTCTGGGGAGGAAACGTCCGTGCGGGGGTGCCGGATATGATCCGCCTCTTTCCCCCGGCGGGAAAACTCTCCGCCGAGACGGAGCGCCGCTGGCTGCTGCAAGGGCTCGACTGCTCGGGGCTCCTCTACGAGGCCACCGACGGCGTCACCCCCCGCAACACGAGCGCCCTTGCTGGCTACGGCCGGGGGGTGCCCATTGCCGGGCTCTCTACAGAAGAGATCCGCCAGCAACTGGAGCCCCTGGACCTCATCGTCTGGAAGGGACACGTGATTATCGTCCTTGACCGGGAGCGGACCATCGAGAGCCGACTCGGCCCGGTGCCGGGAAAGCGGGACGGTGTGGCCGTGAGGCCGCTGCGGGATGTTCTGTCCGAGGTGATGGGAAAGAGGGTGCCTGTGGATCGGTTCGCGGAGAAAAACGGGAGGGGAGAGAAGACCTTTGTCGTGCGACGGTGGTACCCCTAGAATCCCCTGCGCCGGAGTTCCTCGCCGATAAGCCGCTTTTGCTCCTGGCCGAGGCGGCCCGAGACTGCCAGGTTCCGAAGTTCCATGGCCGGTGCCCCGGCAAGAAGCGAAACAAAGACCGTCGAGGGAGTGCGGGGATTCTTGATCATGGCAATTTTCAGGTTGGGGCGGCTCGCCCATCGCTGGTGGCGGGCCACGGCGGCAATGGCCTCGGTGGAGGAGCGGGCGCTTGAGACAAGCTGGAAGACCGACGCCTCCTTGAGGCGGGGGTTGGCGAGGCACGGCTCCACCACCCGCACGTCCCCCTCCTTCATGAGGGCATCGAGGACCGAGGCGCTGGCCCGGCGGGCAAGGGTGATCCGGTTCCCCAGGGGAGTGGTGGGGAGCCGCTGGACGATGGCCCGCTCCGCCGCCAGCCGCTGGTCGGGAGTGGTCCCCGGAAGCTCGCTGAGGGTAACGAGTTCGAAGAGGTAGAGACGGGGAAGGAGCGACAGGGCTACGCCGGCCGGGGTTGCAGGATTCTGGACCAGGGCCACGGTCAGGTTGTGGTTCCCCGCCACCGTATCAAGCCCAGCCACGGTCCTGAGGAGATCCTCGGTCAGGTCCCGGCGCCCCAGGAGGGCGAGGAGGTGGTTACCGTCCAGGGCGGGGTTCCGGAGGGCCGCCCGGAGCACCTCGGGGGAGGAGTCGAGGATTGCCTCGAAGAGCTCCTCCTTGCCGCAGGTGAGGGCCCGGTGGAGCCGCCGTGACAATTCAGGGTCCAGGTGTGTACTTTTTGCGCTCCTCTCCATGGCCCGCCCCGTCATGATCCGTGTGGAACAGCTATTCGGCACAGCACGACAACCGGCTGATATCCCTACTGAATCCCTGGGCGCAGAGCCTCAGGCCCTCCCCCATCGAAGGATAGACATGCAACGCGTTTGCCAGATCCTCCACCGTGGCCCGGAAGCGGATGGCCAGGGCTGCCTCGTTGATGATGTCCGCTCCCCGGTGGCAGGCCAGATGCACCCCCAGGAGACGGCCCGTGGCCTTGTCCGCCACCATCTTGATGACCCCGGCTGTGTGGCCGGTGACGTGGGCCTTGGGGATGGCCGCCACCGGCATCACATTCACGACCACGTCGAAGCCGGCGGCTTTGGCACCCTCTTCGGTGTGCCCCACCATCCCCACCTCCGGGTCGGTGAAGATGGCCATGGGAGCGCTCAAAAAATCCATGGAGCAGCCGCAGCCGGGGTTCAGCATGTCGTCCACCGCCACGATCCCTTCCCGGGCGCCGACCGTGGCGATCATCATCCCGCCGGTGCAGTCGCCGGCGGCCCAGATACCCGGCGCCGTGGTCCGCATCCGTTCATCCACCGTCACGAACCCCCGCGGGTCGGTTTCAACCCCGGCCAGCTCCAGCCCGATCCCGTTGGTGGCCGGAGCCGTTCCCGTCGCCACGAGGAGCTTTTCGGCGGTGAAGCTCACCCGCTCCCCGTCCCGTTCCGCCTCCACGCGCACCCCGGCCCCGTCCTGGGCCGCCAAGCAGATCGTGGTGCGGCAGACGATCTTCATTCCCTCCGCCCGCAGAAAGTCACGCACCGCCAGGGCCGGCTCCGGCTCCACCGGCCCCAGGATGCGGGGACCGTGCTCCAGGATCGTTACCTTGGCGCCGAGGCGCTGGAACATCTGCCCCATTTCCACGGCGATGACCCCGCCGCCGATGATGACAAGGGACTGAGGAATGGTCTTGAGGAGGAGAGTCCCCCGGCTCGTGAGAAAGGGGGTCGATTCCAAACCAGGAATCCGCGGGACCCGGGGATCCCCCCCCACGGCCACCAGAAACCGCTCGCTCCTGATCTCCCGGTCCCCCACCTCCAGCCGGTCGGGCCCTAGGAAGCGGCCGGTCCCCTTCACCAGTTGAAGCCCCGGCACATCCTGGAGGATATCAAGGTATTTCGTCTGGCGGAGATGCCCCACCACCTGATCTTTGCGGGCCATGAGGCGCTCTAGAACCACCGTCCCGCCGCATTCCCCGAGCCCGAGCCTTGCCCCGAGCTTCCCCTCCTGATAGAATAACGCGGCATGGATCAGCGTCTTGCTTGGGACGCACCCCCAGTTGATGCAGGTGCCGCCCGGCACCCCCTTTTCCACCATGAGGACCCGCGTCCCGTAGGACTGGGCCCTGAGCGCCGCGGCAAAGGCGGTGGAGCCGGAGCCGAGGATGACGAGATCGTGTGTGTCGTCGGGCATTGTCGGATCTCCTTTGAGAGAAAGTGTACCCGACCGCAGCCGTTTGAGAAGCTTTGAACAACAATTGTCAGGGAGGACACCATGTCAGCACCAGTACTTACCAGCGAAGACGCCCGCCTCGGCGCCGATACCCTCAGAATGCTGGCGGTGGACGCCGTGGAGGCGGCCAACTCGGGCCATCCCGGGCTCCCCATGGGGGCTGCGGACTATGCCTTCCTCCTCTGGCATTCCCACCTTCGCTTTGCCCCCACCGACCCGGAATGGGCCGGACGGGACCGCTTCGTCCTCTCGGCGGGGCACGGCTCCATGCTCCTCTATAGCCTCCTCCACCTCTTCGGCTTTGACCTCCCCCTGGACGAGCTGAAACGGTTCCGCCAGTGGGGGAGCCGCACCCCGGGCCACCCGGAGTTCGGCCACACCCCCGGCGTCGAGGTGACCACCGGCCCCCTGGGGCAGGGGTTCGCCATGGGGGTCGGCATGGCCCTGGCGGCCCGGATGGCCTCTGCCCGCTTTGCCGACGAGCGCTTCGACCCGTGCGGCCACCAGGTCTACGCCATCGTGAGCGATGGGGACCTCATGGAGGGAATCAGCCAGGAGGCGGCCTCCCTGGCGGGACACCTGAAGCTCGGCAACATCGTTTATATCTACGACGACAACCGGATCACCATCGAGGGGTCCACGGATCTCGCCTTTTCGGATGATACGGCCGGACGCTTCACGGCCCTGGGGTGGCAGGTGCAGAAGGTGGACGGCCACGATATCGGCCAGGTGGGGGAGGCCCTCTGGCGGGCCAAGGTGGAGCGGGACCGCCCCTCCCTCATCATTGCCCGGACCCACATCGCCCAGGGCTCGCCGGGAAAGCACGACACGGCCGCCGCCCACGGCTCCCCCCTGGGCGCCGAAGAGGCGGCCGCCACCCGCAGGAATCTTGGGTGGCCCGATGAACTGTTCCACGTGCCGGAGCGGGTGCGTGAGATCTGCGACAAGCGTCGGGAGGAGCTTGTCGCGGCCTACGCCGCCTGGGAGGATGAGTTCCGCCGCTGGCGCCGCCGCAACCCCGACAAGGCCCGGCTCTGGGACGGCATGTGGCAGAAGGCGATCCCGAAAGACCTGGAAACCCGGCTCCTAGCCGCCGTTGAGGGGAGTACCGGCGCCACCCGCGCCCTGTCGGGAAAGGTGATCCAGGCCGCGGCCGCGGCAATGCCGGCCCTGGCCGGCGGCTCCGCCGACCTGGAACCCTCCACCAACACCTGGATCGCGGAATCACCGTCGGTGCTTGCGGGGAGCTACAGGGGGCGGAACCTCCACTTCGGCATCCGTGAGCACGCCATGGCCGCCGTCATGAACGGCATGGCCCGCTACGGCTGCTTCATCCCCTACGGCGCCACCTTCCTGGTCTTCTCCGACTACTGCCGGCCAAGCATCCGGCTCGCGGCCCTCATGAAGCAGCAGGCGATCTACGTCTTCACCCACGACTCGATCTTCCTGGGGGAGGACGGCCCCACCCACCAGCCGGTGGAGCAGCTCTCGTCGCTGCGGCTCATTCCCAATCTCCGGGTCATCCGCCCCGCCGACGGCCCCGAGACGGCCCTGGCCTGGAACGCGGCCCTGCGCCGCGCCGACGGCCCCACGGCCCTCATCCTCACCCGCCAGAAGGTGCCGGCCATCATGCGGGAGGAACCACTGGATGCGAAAACCTTCGCCAAGGGGGGGTACGCGGTCCGGCAAGACGGGGCAACGCCCGACGTGGTCATCATGGCAAGCGGTTCCGAGGTGGGGCTGGCCCTGGCCGCGGCAGATATCCTGGCCGGCGAAGGGGTGACGGCCCGGGTAGTGTCGGTCCCCTCTCTCGAAACCTTCCTGGCCCAGCCCGAGGCGTACCGGCGCCGGCTCCTGCCGGGCCGCGTCCCCCGGGTGGCGGTGGAGGCAGGGCACGGCGGCCTCTGGTGGCGACTCCTCGGCCCGGGGGGCCTCTTCATCGGCATGGAGGGCTTCGGTGCCTCGGCCCCGGAAAAGGTCCTTGCCGAGCAGTTCGGCTTCACCCCGCCCCAAGTGGCCCAGCGGGTAAGAGAGCTCGTGGGGCGCTAGAGGATTATGGGAACCCGATCGAAGCGAAGCGAGCGGTGCGGCCGCTGCCGCATGCATCTGGAGCGGTGCGTCTGCCCGGCCATCCCCCGGTATGACCTGACGACCCGCGTGGTCCTCGTCATGCACCACCGGGAATACCCGAAGCCCACGGCCACCGGTCCCCTGGCCCTGGCGGCCCTCCCCAACAGCGAGCTCCGCATCCACGGCGAGCGGGACTCCCTCCTGGACCTGGGCGACCTGGCAACTCCGGAGCGCCGGACCCTCCTTCTCTATCCCGGTGACGACGTGCCGGTCCTGACGAGGGAGCTTCTGGAGCGGGACCGCCGCCCCGTCACCCTCGTGGTACCGGACGGCACCTGGCGCCAGGCGTCCCGCATGGGGCGGCGGCTTCCCGGCCTCGACCACGCGGAGATGGTCCGGCTTCCCGAGGGCCTCCCCACCGAGTGGGGCATCCGCCGGGAAAACCACCCCCAGGGGCTCGCCACCTTCGAGGCCATTGCCCGGGCCCTCGGGATCATTGAATCACCGGCAGTCCAGACCGGCCTGGAGGAGCTCTTCCGCCTCATGGTGCGAAGAACCCTCAGCGCCGGCGGGCGCGCCATTTGAACCAGACAATTTTTGAAACATACAAGCAACAGAGCAACGGAGTAAAACCTGAGAAAGAATTTTTTTATGTTCTCAACAACGGCACCCGCATGATTGATGATTTTGCCTGGAGGTTTTGATTCCTCTGTTGCTCTGTTGCTCAGTGTTATTTTGCCTGTAGTTTCCAGGAGACCCGCCATGTCCGCCGCAGACGAACTCATTGCCTTCCTCGCCCCGAAGCTCGGCACCGAGATCCACGTGGGCCCCTGGCTCGTCATGGAGCAGGCGCGGATCGACGCCTTTGCGGCGGCAACGGCGGACGTGCAGTGGATTCACACCGACCCGGAGCGGGCCCGGAGCGAATCCCCCTACGGCACCACCATCGCCCACGGCTTCCTGACCTTGTCCCTTCTCCCCTTCCTCACCGAGGCCAACGCCCCGGGGCAGTTCGAGCGGAACTACCCCGGCATGCGGCTGCGGGTCAACTACGGCCTCAACCGGGTCCGGTTCCCGGCGCCGGTGAAGACCGGCTTACGCATCCGGGCCCGGACCAGGCTTACGGCCCTGGAGCCCCTGGGTTCCGCGGTGCAGATTACCTACGAAATCACCGTTGAAATCGAAGGGGAGCCGAAGCCCGCCTGCGTGGCCGAGCAGCTTTTCCGGCTCTACCCCTGAGGCGGGTTGCCGTCGGCCGGTTCCGTGGTATAGGTTTCGGAACGATCCGACTGCGAGGTCTGCCGATGCCAGTCCCTCCCGAATTTCCCCTCAGTGTCTTCTACGACGGCTCCTGCTCCGTCTGCGCCACGGAGATGGAGGCCTACATGCGCAAGGAGCACGGGGGGCGCCTCCTGTTCGTCGACATCAGCGCCCCTTCCTTCGACCCCACCCCCTACGGCATCACTCTCGACGCGTTTATGTACCAGATGCACGCCATCGACCGGACCGGCCGGGTCTACCTGTCCGTGGAGGCGTTCTGGGCGATCTGGCAGGCCTTTCCGGCCTCAACCCTCTATGGATTCCTCGGTGCCCTCGTGATGCTTCCGGGGGTGAACCTTCTGGCCCGGGCCGGTTACCGGGGTTTCGCCCGCATCAGGAAATACCTCCCCCGTCGCCGTGAAACGTGCGCAGGGGGGAGCTGCCGGATCGGGCAGCGGGAAGAGTGATCCTGCACACGAAGGGAGACAAAGCCATGGGTGAAGAGGCGTCACGGTGCCGGTGCGGCCAGGGGAAGCCCGGCGAGAAGTGTCCCCACTGCGGCAAGGACGAGGAGACGTGGTACTGGTGCGAGGTCTGCGAAGAGGCGGTCGCCTCCAGCCGCTGCCCCATCTGCGGTCTGAAGACCCGGAGGATGCGCGGGTGACCCTTGCCGCCCGCTTCCCTCTTTCAAGTCTGCCCCCCCTGTGGTAGTATCCTTCCCCTTTTCATCCGCCGAACAAAGGACCATCCATGAGCCTGAACAACGACGTACTCACGAAAATCACCACCTTCATCATCGAAGAGACCGGCCTGAAGCCGTTCCAGGTGGAAAACACCGTGGAGCTCCTAAAGGAGGGGGCCACGGTGCCGTTCATCGCCCGGTACCGGAAGGAGCGGACCGGGGAGCTGGACGAGGTGCAGATCCGCACCGTGGAGGAGCGCCTCGGCTACTTCACCGAGCTGGAGGAGCGGAAGGTCACGGTGCTGAAGTCCATCGAGGAGCAGGGGAAGCTGACCCCCGAGCTGAAGCTCCGCATCGTGGGCTCCCGGCAGAAGACGGAGGTGGAGGACCTCTACCTCCCCTACAAGCCCAAGCGCCGCACCAAGGCCACCATTGCCAAGGAGCGGGGGCTGGAGCCCCTGGCCGAGATCTTGGCGGCCCAGGAACTTATGGCCGGCACGCCGGAGGAGGTGGCGCTCCCCTTCGTGGACCCGGCCAGGGAGGTCCCCGACGCGGCTGCGGCCCTGGAGGGGGCAGGGCATATCCTGGCGGAGCGGCTGGCCGACGATGCCGACGCCCGGGCCTTTGTCCGCCGACTCACCTGGGACGACGGCATCTTCGCCTCCCGGGTGGCCAGCGACAAGAAGGAAGCGGTCACCAAGTTCGAGATGTACTACGACCACCGGGAGCCTCTGAAGAGCGTCCCCTCCCACCGGATGCTCGCCATGCGCCGGGGGGAGAAGGAGGAGGTGCTGCTTTTGGCCGTGGAGGCGCCGGTGGCGGAGATCCACACCGGCCTCAAGGGACGGCTCGCGACCCGGGAAAGCATTTTCCGGCCGCTCCTGGAGCGGGTGGCCGAGGATGCCTACAAGCGGCTCATGGCCCCCTCCATCGAGGTGGAGCTGCGACTTGAGGCCAAAAAGCTGGCCGACGAGGCGGCCATCCGGGTCTTTGCCCAGAACCTGCGGAATCTCCTCCTGGCCCCTCCGGCCGGGGGGAAGTGGGCCCTCGGCATCGACCCGGGGCTTCGGACCGGCTCCAAGCTGGCGGCGGTGGACGGCACCGGCCGCTTCCTGGAGCACGTGACCATCTACCCCCACACCGGCGAGGCGCGTGTCGCCGGGGCGAAGAAAGATTTCCTGCGCCTCGTTGAAGCCCACGATGTCGAGATGATTGCCGTGGGGAACGGCACCGCCGGCCGCGAGATTGAGCAGTTCGCCAAGGAGACCCTGGCCGAGGCGGGTAAGCGGGTGCCGGTGGTCATGGTGAGCGAGGCCGGGGCCAGTGTCTACTCGGCGTCGGAGATTGCCCGGGAGGAGTTCCCGGAGCTGGACCTCACGGTGAGGGGGGCCATCTCCATCGCCCGCCGCCTCCAGGATCCCCTGGCGGAGCTGGTGAAGATCGATCCCAAGAGCATCGGCGTCGGGCAGTACCAGCACGACGTGGACCAGAAGGCCCTGAAAAAAGCCCTGGACGATGTGGTGGAGTCGTGCGTCAACTTTGTCGGCGTTGATCTCAACACCGCTTCCTGGGCGCTTCTCTCCTACGTCTCGGGGGTGGGGCAGTCCCTGGCCAAGGCCATCGTGACCCGGCGGGACGCCGAGGGCCCCTTCGCCTCCCGGCGGGGGCTCCTGAAGGTCCCCCGCTTTGGCGAGAAGGCCTTTGAGCAGGCGGCGGGCTTCCTCCGCATCCGGGGGGGCGAGCATCCCCTCGACAACACCGCTGTCCACCCGGAGCGCTACCCGGTGGTGGAGGCCATGGCCGCCGATCTGGGCGCGTCCCTGGCACAGCTTGCCGCCGATCCGGCCCTGGTGGCGCGGATCGACCTCAAGCGCTACGTGACCGGGGACCTGGGACTCCCGACCCTGCGGGACATCGTGGCGGAGCTGAAAAAGCCGGGGCGCGACCCCCGGGAGGAGTTCAAGACCGCCGCCTTCCGGGACGACATCCGGGAGTTGTCAGACCTCAAGGAGGGGATGGTGCTCCAGGGGGTGGTGACCAACGTCACCGCCTTCGGCGCCTTTGTGGATATCGGCGTCCACCAGGACGGCCTCGTCCATGTGAGCCATCTCTCCACCCGGTTCGTCAAGGATCCCAACGAGGCGGTGCGGGTGGGGGAGGTGGTGAAGGTGAAGGTCCTGGCCGTGGACGTGCCCCGAAAGCGCATCTCCCTCTCCATCCGCGAGGCCATGGAAGGGGGAGCGCGCCCCAAGAGCGAGCGTCCGCCCCGAGAGGAGAAGGGCTCCGGCGGTCTCGACCTGGCGAAGCTGGAAAAGGCAGGCTTCCGGGTGAAGAAGCGGTGATTGCGGGTGATCTCCTTGACATTCCGGCTACTTGCGGTATTGTTTTTTAGGCGCGGTTAATGCTGCGCCGCACAAGAAACCCGGAATGCGGAAGGAGGAACAGCGATGAAGGAAATGGCAAGGATGGTTATCAAGGTGATCATCTGGATCTTTTCAGCGGTCTTGTTCGGCTTCCCCCTCATTGTCTTCTCGGTGATTGACTGGATTCTCGACAAGATTGCCGGGGAGAGCCACGACATGGACCTGCGGCTCGACTACTGGAAGCCCTTCGAGAGGCACGGGTAGCGTCCCGACGACAATTGCATAGCGGTACCACAAAAAAAGGCCTGCATTTTGTGCAGGCCTTTTCCGTTCCGGCGTACTGGTTGTCGGCTACAGGAGACTCTTGGCCGCGGCAAGAACCGCCGCGTAGTCGGGCTCGCTGGTCACTTCGGGCACATGCTGGAGGTACCGGATGGTGTCCGTGGCGTCGATGACGAAGAGGGAGCGGGAGAGGAGCATCAGCTCCTTGATGACCACCCCGTAGGCGAGGCCGAAGGAGCGGTCCCGGTAGTCGGAGAGGGTCTTTACCCGGTCGATGCCGGCGGCACCGCACCAGCGCTTCTGGGCAAAGGGGAGGTCCATGCTCACGGTGAGCAGCACGACATTGTCCGGCAGAGTTGCCGCTTCCTGGTTGAAGCGGCGGGTCTCCGTGTCGCAGACCGGTGTGTCGAGGGAGGGGACGGCGCTGATGATTTTGACCTTCCCGGCGAAGTCGGCCAGGGATACCGGGGCGAGGCCGGTGTCCACGGCGATGAAGGCCGGGGCCTTGTCACCCACCGCCAGGGCCGGGCCGAGGAGCGTCATGGGGTTTCCCTTGAAGGTGATGATGCCTGGGCGTTCCTGCATTGGTGTTCCTCCTTTTCGGGTTGATTGCCCCACAAGTCTACTCCATGGGGGCGAAAAGAAAAGGAGGAACCTCGTGCCGCGTCAGCTTCCTTCCAGCTGCAGCGTTGCCAGGAAACGGTGCTCCCCCCGGTCAAAGGGGACCACCACCGCCGCGCCGCTGGACACCACCTCCACCGAGTACTCCCTGCCGGAGATGACCGACGGCGTGGAAAGGCAGACGCTCATCCCCCTGGCGGAGAAGATCATCTTGACCTCGCCGGCCAGCATGTTGGTCAGCTCCCCCATGGCGTCGTGCACGTCGCCGTCGCCTTCGATCTCATCCATCTCCATGCCGAGCATGGATGCCGTAGCCTCCCGGGCAAGCTCCTCGGGAATGTGGATTCCCACCATCCCCGTGCAGTCGCCGCCGAGCCCCACCATCCCCGAGATGCTGCAGGTGAAGTGGGAAACTGGCTTGTCCAGGGGATATCTGTCCTCGATATCGCTAATGAAGATCATAGTGGCGAAGATGTTCTTGACCGCCCCGACTATGTGGGTGGCCAGATCCTCTTCGGCCAGGGTCGCGCCTCCTACGGTGAAGCTAAGCGGCATACGCAGGCTCCTTTTTGACAGGCAGAGATGGCGCGCGGAATATAGGGGACGCCCCATAGGGAAGCGTATCGGCCACCTTAGCGAAAACTTTAGCATTTTCTCGCAGACACCATCTTCGCTGGGAAGAGAGCCGTGACGGCCGTACAAAGTACTTGCCCTCCGAGCCCCAATGGGTGTATGAAGTCTCCCCTTTTACTTTCCAAGCAAGGAGACTATCCATGGGCATCCTTTCCGGCACCGTTGCCGTCTGTCAGTTCCGCGTCGCGGGGGACCTCCCCTCTGGCGATCTCTACCCCTTTATTGCAGAAAATCTTGCCAAGCAGGCCTTTCAGCCCATCGACCAGGGTGCCGCCGAGCAGTCCGTGGGGTGGGTCCACCTGGACGACCACCGCCAGATGAGCTTCGATACCACCGCCGCCTTCTGGCGCGACCACTACGTCACCTTCACCCTGCGCCGCGACCAGCGGAAGCTCCCCGCGGCGCTGGTGAAAGCCTACCTCCAGGTGGCCGAGCACGAGCATCTTTCCGCCAACCCCGGCCTCAACCGGGTGCCGAAGCAGAAGCGGGAGGAGCTGAAGGAGGCGGTGCGCCTCAGCCTCCTGGCCAAGACCCTGCCGGTCCCCTCCACGTGGGACGCGGTCTGGGACACCCGCACCGGCATCGTCAGCTTCACCTCCCTGTCGGCCCCCATCATCGAGCTCTTCGAGGCCCAGTTCAAGAAGACCTTCGAGGGGGCGCGCTTGGTGGCGATCCACCCCTACAGCCGGGCCGAGGCGGTCGTCGGCGAGGAGCTGCAGCCGGCCCTGGAGAAGTCCAACCTCGCCACCAGCGACGCCGCCATCGACCTTATCCGGAGCAACCAGTGGCTCGGGTGGGACTTCCTCCTTTGGCTCCTCCACCGGACCATGACCGAGGCGTCCGAGTACCGGGTGAGCCGGCCCGGACCGGCCCTGGCCGACGACCCCTTCGTGGCCTATCTCAACGACCGCCTCGTCCTCATGAGCGCCGGCGAGGCCGGCACCCAGAAGATCACCGTCGCCGGCCCCCAGGATCACTTCCGGGAGGCCCGCACCGCCCTTGCCCACGGCAAGCGGATCACCGAGTCGACTCTCTACCTGGAGCAGGAGGAGAACGCCTGGAAGCTGACCCTCAAGGGTGAGCTCTTCCACTTTGCCTCCTTCAAGGCCCCCAAGGTGGCCATCGAGAAGGGGGACCACGTGGACGAGGGGAGCGAGCGGGAGGCCGCCTTCTACGAGCGGATGTACGTCATCGAGCAGGGTCTGCAGCTCTTCGACAGCCTCTACGGGGAGTTTCTGAAGGCCCGGCTCGGGGCCGGCTGGGGGGAGGAGCTGGCGCGGATCGAGGGGTGGCTGGCGGGAGAGTAGCGAGGTGCTTTTGGTAATAACACATCATGGATGTCCCCCGAACTCCTGTCGAGTGTATGACGCACTGAAGCTGAGCAGGGAATAGAAGATGCCGAAGCCGGCAAGCCCGGTTCAGTACAAACGTGCTGCTGAAAAATGCGGCTGACACCATACCCAACAGAATCAAACGGAACACATAGACTTCTTTCTGGTACTGGGGCGGGAACCTGACTGTTCGACAGCGGGCGCCATGCCGGCCCCCAGGCGCTCCGGCTCGTGCGGGAGAGGTTTCACCGCTTCCACGACATCCGGTACAGGGTTCTTGCGTGGCTGGGGAAGCTGTGGGGGAGCAAGACCCGGTGAGGGGGTGTTCCCGTCAGCAGCAGGCTGACCAGCCGTCATGCGCACGTGCGCGTCGTTTGGTCATGTGTCCCGGTACTGGTTCAACAGGGAGAGAAATTCCTGCAATAACCTCGTCTGGTATCGACATTCCCTTGTCTGGACCGAAAGGGTTCTCCGTAAGTCAAGAGAGCACGCAACCTCCACGAGCCAGCCCTGTTCCAGCTCCCTTTCGACGGCAATTTTCGAGAGGCATCCTACCCCCAGGCCCGCTTCAGTGGCCTTCTTGATGGCTTCGGTATGCCCCAATTCCAGGGCGATTGAGAACTCTATCCCTTTTCGGGCCATTGCCGCCTCAAAAACCTCCCTCGTTCCGGACCCCTTTTCACGCATGATCCAGGGGGCGCCGTGCAACATCTCCACAGAAGCCTTTTTTCTGCCCCCCCACGGATGCCCTTTGCCAACCACGACGACCAATTCATCATTTTTCCAGGGGGATGTGTCGAGAACCCTGGAATGGGGAATCCCTTCGATCAGTCCCAGGTCGAGCTCCCCATTTTCCAGAGCATTCTCGATCTGCTGGGCATTCGCGATGGTCAGCAACACCTTTGCCTGGGGGTAGTTCCTCGAAAATTCGGCAACGATGTCGGGCAGAATATAGTTGCCGATGGTGGTGCTTGCCCCGATGGTCAGGACCCCCCGGGGTTCGCCGGCGGAGTCTTCGAGGAACTGCTCTATCGCCCGGATTCTTCTGATCACCTCCACGGCTTCCGGCAGGATCTTGCGTCCCCGATCATTCAGGAGCAGGCGCTTGCCGTGGCGCTCGAAGAGCGGGGCCCCCGCCAGCCGCTCCAGTTCGGCAATGGCCATGCTCACCGCCGACTGCGTTATGAAGAGCTGACTGCTTGCCTGGGTCACATGCTCGCATCGGGCAACCTTTTCAAATATTTCCAGTTGCCTCACGGTAATAGCCATTGCAGTCCCTTATAAAAAATATTGAACATATTGATAGATATTACTCATTTTTTATTATATGCGAGATGGCCTATGATGCAATCAAAACATGCATCGGGGAGGATGTCATGAACGCAACCAGGCTCCACAAGGTGTTATTCGTCATTCTACTGGCACTGTGCGCTACCCCATGGGTTGGTACTGCCCTGGCGTTGGTCATGGGGATATCCTTCAGTCTGCTGTTGGGGAACCAATGGCCCCGGAAAACCGCCCACTACAGCACAAAGCTGCTGCAGGTCTCGGTCGTCGGACTCGGCTTCGGGCTGGGGCTGGGCGAGGTGCTACAGACCGGGAAAAACTCCATTTGGTATAGCGCCATCGGCATCGCAGGGACCCTCCTGGTGGGCTCTGTCCTGGGCACGCTGTTCCGGACGGACCGCAACACCTCGGCCCTTATTTCGTTCGGCACGGCAATCTGCGGCGGCAGTGCCATCGCGGCCATGGCACCCGTCTTGAAGGCGAAGGATGACGAAACGGCGGTGGCCTTGGCAACGGTCTTCACCCTGAATTCCGTGGCGCTCCTGCTCTTTCCGTTGATCGGCCGCTGGCTGCAGCTTGACCAGACTATGTTCGGGGTCTGGTCCGGGCTTGCCATCCACGACACCAGCAGTGTTGTTGGTGCCACGTCCGCCTATGGTCCCTTGGCGTTGACCATCGGGACGACGGTCAAGCTGACGAGGGCCATCTGGATCGCACCGGCTGTCATGGCGGTATCGTTGATCAAAGGGGGGAAACAGAGGGCCAGGATTCTTCTGTTCATCGTGGGATTTATCGGTGCCGCAACCATCAGAACAGTACTGCCAATGTTCGGGCAGTACTGGGGAGTGCTGGCTGCTGTCGCCAAACAATGCCTCGTCATGACCTTGTTCATGGTTGGCGCGGGGCTCAGCAGGGAGGTGGTGGGGGCGGTCGGGATAAGGCCCCTCTTGCACGCGGTCACGCTCTGGGGGGTGGTCAGCACGCTTACGCTTGTTGCCCTGAAAGTGGTCGGGCTTGCGTGAGCCGGTCATCGGTCCCGAATGGGATCAGAGGCCTTCGTTGCACCACCGTTTCCGGTCCCGTTACGGAGGGATGGTTCAAGGCAGAACGGGTGATGCCACTGACGGGGCTGTCCGCAGTCATCCCAGCTTCGGAAACTCCGTCGGCAGAAGTGGCCGGGGGGTGAGGTGCTCGGGGAGGCGGATCAGCCGGGTTTCCGGCGCAAGGGCCAGTTCATCGTAGATGAGGTGGCCCTTCGTGTTGTAGCTCTTGGAGAGGTGCATGGGGAGGAGCCAGCCGGGGCGGAGCTCCCGGGCGAGGGCCGAGACGTCGGTCGTGCAGAGGTGGTGGGAGGTGCGGGCCTTGTCCCTGTCCGCGGCCAGGAATGAGCACTCGCAGGCGAGGAGTGTGACGCCTGTCAGGAGCCGCCGCGCCGTGGCCAGGTTCCCGGCGCTCGCCCCGATGTCGGTGAGGTAGCCGATGCCGGCCGGTTCCTGGTCCCGCCGGATCGCCTCGAAGAGCTCCCGGCCGTGGACGCTTCGCTCCTCCACGCCGCCGGCGGCTGTCCGGCAGGGGACCGTGATTGTTCTGCCATCCAGTTCCCCCCGGTAAAAGCGGCTCTTCAGCTCCCGCAGCCACTCCCCCGGCACAAGCTCTTCCGACGCGATCTTTCCCCCGTCGATCCAGAAGGAGGGGCGCTCGGTGATCCGGAAGGCGAGGGTGGGGATGGCGTTGTGGTCGCAGATGGCGGCGTCCACCGTGAGAAGCGGGTTGCGGTAGATCTCCGTCCCCGCGCGCGGCGTTTCCCCCTCCGGCAGACAGGGAAAACCCTGGGCGCCGGGGAAGGTGAAATTGATGATTCTGTCGGGATGGACCTCGTGGACCCGGAAGGTGCACCAGTAGGATTCGGTCAGGTTCCAGTCGTAGCCGGCCAGCTTGGCCGTCACCTTCCCGGCGATCCCTGCCGGGCCGAAAAGCTGCACCGTCCGGGGGGAGACGTGGATGTGGCGAACGAGGGTGTCGAACCCCATGAAGTGGTCCATGTGGGCGTGGGTGATAAAGATTGCGTCGAGGGATTTGAGGACCCGCTTGGCCAGGTGGTGGAGCTGGCCGCAGTCCACGAGGATGGCGCGCCCCAGGGGGCGGACGTTCACCAGGAGGACCGGGTCGTCCAGGAGCCCCGCGCAGAAGGTGGGTTCCAGATAGCGGAAGGGGAGGCGTTTCATGGTGGTGCCTCGCGGCCTTGAAAAGCGTTTAATAACACGGAGAGACGGAGAACACGGAGTAAATCGGCTGGCGGTCCTTCATGGACAACCTGATTGAATGTTGCTTTCCGGTTTTTGGGGCAAAATAAATCAGTCTCTTGGTTTTCTCTGTGCGCTCCGTCTCTCCGTGTTATTCAAAGATGGACATGAAAAAAGGCCCGCCAACCGGCAGGCCTTTCAAGTTTATCACGGAATCAGGCTAACCTCTCTTCAGCACCCGTGCCGCCTCCTTGGCGTGGTAGGTGAGGATGAGGTCGGCGCCGGCCCGCTTGAAGGAGAGCAGCGTCTCCATCATGACCCGCTCCTCGTCGATCCAGCCGGCCCGGCCGGCGGCCTTGATCATGCTGTACTCGCCGGAGACGTTGTAGACCGCCACGGGGAGGTCGAACTCTTCTCGCAGGTCTCGGACGATGTCGAGGTAGGGGAGCCCCGGCTTCACCATGATGATGTCGGCCCCTTCCTCCACGTCCATGCGGGCCTCGCGGACGGCCTCCCGGCGGTTCCCCGGGTCCATCTGGTAGGAGCGGCGGTCGCCGAATTGCGGCGTCGACTCGGCGGCCTCCCGGAACGGGCCGTAGTAGCCCGAGGCGTATTTCACGGCGTAGCTCATGATGGGGATGTGCTTGTAGCCGTGGTTGTCGAGGATTTCGCGGATGGCCATGACCCGGCCGTCCATCATGTCCGACGGCGCCACCATGTCGGCGCCTGCCTCTGCGTGGGAGAGGGCTTCCTTGGCCAGGAGCTCCAGGGTCTCGTCGTTGTCCACGTCGCCATCTTTAATGATGCCGCAGTGACCGTGGTCGGTGTACTCGCACATGCAGACGTCGGTGATGACCGCCAGCCCCGGCACCTGCTTCTTGATGGCCCGGATCGTTTCCTGGATGATGCCGTGCTCGTCGTAGGCGTCGCTCCCCACGGCGTCCTTGGTTTCGGGGATGCCGAAGAGGATCACTGCGGGAACCCCCAGTTCGTACACCTCCTGGGCCTCGGCGACGATGTGCTCGATGGACTGCTGGTAGATCCCCGGCATGGAGGAGATCTCTTTTCTGATCCCCGTGCCGAAGGCGGAAAACATCGGGTAGATCAGGTCGGTGGCGGAAAGGGTGGTCTCGCTGACCATCCGGCGGAAGACCTCTTTGCCCCTGATTCTGCGGGCGCGGAACGTGGGAAAAAACATGGTGTCATGTCTCCTTGTGGTTTGATAGGGATATCTGCTGGAACATCAACTAATTGATAGTACTCCAAGTGGGGGGCATGGCTCAAACATTTTTGGCGGTAAGCTTCAGAAGCGCGATTGCCGGAGCACGTTTTACCGTTGCGGACAGGCGGCATTCTGTGGCAAGAATAGCAGCGGCCGGCAGCGGATAATATTGGCGTCGGCACGTCAGCAGCAGGAGGTTTCCATGGCTAGGTCCACCATGGGCGCCACGGCCGATTCCCTGGCGCTCCTCATGATCCGGATACCCCTCGGGGCCATTTTCATCGCCCATGGTTCCCAGAAGCTTCTGGGGCTCTTCGGCGGTCACGGCCTCACCGCCACCTTTGCCACCTTCGAGCAGAAGCTCGGCATTCCGCCGATTCTGACACTCCTGGCAATCATCGCCGAGTTCGGCGGCGGCATCGGGGTTCTCTGCGGTTTCCTCACCCGGCTGTCGGGGTTCAGCATCGCCGCCACCATGGCGGTGGCCATCTACAAGGTCAGCTGGGTGAACGGGTTCTTCCTCAACGGCCCCCGGGGGGACGGCATCGAGTACAACCTGGCGCTCCTCGGCATGGCCCTGTCCCTGGTCCTGATCGGCGGGGGGGCGTGGTCGGTGGACCGCTATCTTTTCAGACGGTAGTGTGACGCCGCATCCGGACGCAAGCCACCCTAAAAGATCGAGTCTTTCAACTCTCGTATTATCTCCACTTGCCGCTGGAAGATGTATTGGGAAATCCCCTTTTCGGCCCGGGCATCGGGCCTGATCTCGCAGATGGCAAGGTGTTTCTCGTTTGCGGGAATGACTCTCAGGAGTTTGGCTGGGATTTCGAAGGGTCCGCCGGGGAGCCCGACCCGCACCGACCCTTCCAGGGCGTTTTCGGGTGGATTGGGGACAGAGACGGCGATGGCGATGCCGCCGATGGAGATGTCGTTGAGGGTGCCGGTCACCTTCACGCCGGATGCGCTGAACGTCGCCTCGATCGGGTCTTTCACCTCCACCCGCACGAACTGGCGCCGCTCGGCCCGCACCACCGCATAGGCGAACTTGGTCACCATGGCCACGCACTTGTCGATGTTCACGTAACTGACGGCGGCCAGAACATCCTTCGGGAAGTGGCTGCTCTTGAGGAAGGTCTGCTTTTCCAGGTGCATGACCACCGCCTGTTGCTGGTGGACCGCAAGCTCCACGGTGTCGCCGTCGATGGATTCCACCGTGGCGCCGAAGTTGACCGGGATCGACTGGTAGTAGTTGAGGAGCCGCAGATCGTTGGAGACGGTCCCCTTCCGGATGGCGGCGAGGGTTTCGAGTATCTGCCGGTTGTCCTCCCGGGCATCGGCGTCTGGCACAAGCTGGTAGTAATCGTCCATGGATCCGTCCTTGAGATGGGGTAGTGGCAAGGCGTTCTTTTGGTTGTCACGGCGCGGCGATTTCGTGTATAGTCAATTCTGGCGAAGATATCCTCTTCGCCTTTCGTTTGTCCAGAAATTTCAGCACTTTTCACCATGACGGAGAGCAGACTTTGACGAAGCACAACGAGCAGGAAATCGACCGCCGGCGAACCTTCGCCATCATCAGCCACCCGGACGCCGGCAAGACCACCATCACCGAGAAGCTGCTGCTGTTCGGCGGCGCCATCCAGCAGGCCGGCGAGGTTCGCGCCCGCAAGGCGGCCCGCCATGCCACCTCCGACTGGATGGAGATGGAGAAGCAGCGGGGGATCTCGGTCACCTCGTCGGTCATGAAGTTCACCTACCGGAACTACGAGGTGAACCTCCTGGACACCCCGGGCCACAACGATTTTTCCGAGGACACCTACCGGGTCCTCACCGCCGTGGACTCGGCCCTCATGGTCATCGACGCGGTCAAGGGGGTCGAGAGCCAGACCATCAAGCTCCTCGATGTCTGCCGCCTCCGCCACACCCCCATCATGACCTTCGTCAACAAGCTGGACCGTGAAGGGCGCGATCCCTTCGAGCTCATCGACGAGATTGAGAAGGTCCTGAAGATCCAGTGCGCGCCCATGACCTGGCCCATCGGCATGGGGAAGCGGTTCCGGGGGACCTACCACCTCTACACCAAGGAGCTCATCATCTTCGACGCCGAGGCGGAGCGGGGGACCGGGAGCATCGTGTCGCTCTCCGGCCTCGACGATCCCCGCCTCGACGAGATTCTCGGCTCCCAGGCCGCGGAGCTTCGCGGTGACATCGAGCTTCTGGAGGGGGCGGCCCACCCCTTCGAGGAGGAGGCGTATCTCGCCGGCCTCCAGACCCCGGTCTTCTTCGGGAGCGCCATCAACACCTTCGGGGTGCAGCAACTCCTCGACACCTTCGTGGAGAACGCCCCGGCGCCGCTTCCCCGGGAGGCAGTCACCCGTACCGTCTCTCCCTACGAGGAGCCCTTTGCCGCCTTCGCCTTCAAGATCCAGGCGAACATGGACCCGGCCCACCGGGACCGGATCGCCTTCTTCCGCATCTGCTCCGGCAAGTTCACCCGGGGGATGAAGGTGCGCCACGTGCGGCTCGGCCGCGAGGTGGCCATCAACAACGCCACCATCTTCATGGCCCAGGACCGGACCCACGTGGACGAGGCGTTCCCCGGCGACATCATCGGCATCCATAACCACGGCACCATCAAGATCGGCGACACCTTCACCATGGGTGAGGAGCTGAAGTTCACCGGCATCCCCAACTTCGCCCCGGAGCACTTCCGCAAGGTGCGGCTCCTGGACCCGCTCAAATCCAAGGCCCTGGAGAAGGGGCTCACGCAGTTGGCCGAGGAGGGGACCACCCAGGTCTTTCGGCCGCTGATGGGGGCCGACTGGATCGTCGGGGCCGTGGGTATCCTCCAGTTCGACGTGGTCATGCACCGGTTGGAGCACGAGTACAACGTGAAGGCCACCTACGAGCCCGCCGCCTACGCCACGGCCCGGTGGGTGACCGGCGAGAAGAAGAAGCTGGAGGAGTTCCAGAAGAAAGAGGTCATGAGCTGCTACATCGACGGTGAGGGGAACCTGGCCTACCTGGCCAGTTCCCAGTGGCGCCTCGACAACACCATGGACAACTGGAAGGATCTCCAGTTCCACGCCACGCGGGAGCATAGCTGAGCCGTTAAGAAAGGGGGGAGACACTGGGTTTCCCCCCTTTTGTCTTCATCACGCCAAACCCACTGGCCCCTTTCCCGGCAGCACGCATTTTCAACCCCTGCAATGGATGATATTTTTGTTAGAATGTACTGATACCCGGCTGGATGCTATGGACCCGAACGAACTCAAAATTCTCCTGAACGAATTCAAGAGCGGCGCCATCGGCGAGGACGAGGCCCTTGAGCGCCTGCGCCACCTCCCCTTCGAGGACATTGGAGATGCCATGGTGGACCATCACCGGAGCCTGCGCCAGGGGTTCCCGGAGGTGATCTTCGGCGCCGGCAAGAGCGCCGGCCAGATCGAGCGGATCATGGCCTCCCTGGCAGCCAGGGGGAACAACATCCTCGTGACCCGTCTCGACGAGGCCAAGGCTCTGGCGGTGAAGGAAGCCTTTCCCCCCGCGGTCTGGCACGCCGACGCCCGCTGCCTCACCCTGGAGCAGAAGCCGGCGGAACGGCGGGGGCGGGGGACGGTCCTCGTCGTCTCGGCCGGTACCTCCGACCTGCCGGTGGCGGCCGAGGCCCTGGTCACCCTCCGGATGCTGGGGAACGACACCGAGCACCTCTACGACGTGGGGGTGGCGGGAATCCACCGGCTCCTGGCCCGACGGGAGGCGCTCACGGCCGCCAGCGTCCTCATCGTGGTGGCCGGAATGGAGGGGGCCCTTCCCTCGGTGGTGGGGGGCCTCGTGGACCGGCCGGTCATCGCCGTTCCCACCTCGGTGGGGTACGGGGCAGCCTTCGGGGGGATCGCCGCCCTCCTCGGGATGCTCAACTCCTGCGCCGCCGGCGTCACGGTGGTGAACATCGATAACGGTTTCGGCGCCGCCGTGGCGGCCAGCAAGATCAACAGGGAATGAGGTTTTCTTGAAGATACTCTATTGCGACTGCTTTGCCGGCATTGCCGGCGACATGACTGTGGCGGCCCTCCTGGACCTGGGGGTCCCCTTCGAGGTGGTGGAGGGGGCGGTGAAACAGCTCCCCCTTCCCCATTCCAGCTACTCCCTGGCCGTGGAGCGGACGAGCCGCAAGGGGATCGCCGCCGCCCGGTTCGTGGTGCACGTGGAGGAGCACCAGCCCCACCGCCACTACGCCGACATCGCCGCCATGATCGAGGAGAGTACGCTTGCCGAAGGGGTGAAGGAGAAGGCCCAGCGGATCTTCTTCCGCCTCGCCGAGGCCGAGGCAAAGGTCCACGGCGTCGAGATCGGGCGGGTCCACTTCCACGAGGTGGGAGCCGTGGACTCCATCGTCGATATTGTCGGGACGGCCGCTGCCCTGGAGTGGCTCGGCATCGACGCCGTCCATGCCGCTCCTCTCCCCCTGGGAAGCGGCTTCGTGGAAACGGCCCACGGCCGGCTCCCGGTGCCGGCCCCGGCCACGGCGGAGCTTCTGCGGGGACTCCCGATCCACGGCGAGGCGGGGAGCGGGGAGCGGGTGACCCCAACCGGCGCCGCCATCCTGGCCGCCCTGGCCACCGGCTTCGGCCGGGCCCCGGCCATGACCGTCACCGGCGTCGGCTGCGGGGCGGGGACGAAGGATTTCGACGATATCCCCAACGTCATGCGGCTCTTTATGGGCGAGGCGGAAGGGGGGCTTTTGCGGGACGAGGTCTGCATCATCGAGACCCACATCGACGACATGAACCCGGAGATCCTCGGCCACGTCCTGGAACGGCTCATGGAGGCCGGCGCCCTCGACGCGGCCTTCTCGCCCCTGCAGATGAAGAAGAACCGCCCGGCGGTGAAGCTCACCGTCATCGCCCGCCCCGGGCAGCGCGACGAACTCGCCGCTCTCGTGCTGCGGGAGACCTCGGCCATCGGGGTCCGGTTCTACCCCGCTTCCCGGCTCAAACTCTCCCGCGAGAAGGAGGAGCGCCCCACTTCCCTCGGCCCGGTGACGGTGAAGGTGATCCGCGACGGCGGGCGGGTGGTGCGGGTAACCCCCGAATACGATGCGTGCCGCCGGATCGCCGCCGAGCGGGAAATGTCGCTTCTGGAGGTCTACCGGATCGTGGAGCGGGAGGCGGGGGAGCCATGAGGGGCTTCGTCGTCTGCGCGGCAAGCTGGTTCGGTACCGGGTTTTTCCCCGTGGCTTCGGGGACCGTGGGGACCCTGGGGGCCATCCCCCTCTACCTGGTCCTGGCGCGGCTTCCCCTCTGGCTCTACCTCCTGACTCTCGTCCCCTTCTTCTTCCTCGCTTCATGGGTCTCAGGGGCGGCGGAACGGGAGTTCGGCGAGAAGGACTCGGGAAAGATCGTCATTGACGAGGTGATCGGCTTCCTCATAACCATGGCCGGGGCGCCGGTCCACTGGCGGAGCATCGTGATCGGCTTTCTCCTCTTCCGGTTCTTCGACATCGTCAAGGTGCCGCCGGCCCGCTACTTCGACCGGCAGGTGAAAAACGGTTACGGCGTGGTCCTCGATGACGTGGTGGCCGGCATCTACGCCTGCGTGGTGCTCCACGTGATCCTGAGGTTTCTGTGAAAACGGCGCTTCTCTCCATCGGCGACGAACTCCTCCTTGGTGAGGTTGTGGATACCAACTCGGCTCGAATCGCAGCACGGCTGGCCGACGAGGGGATCGTCACGGCCCGGAAACTGACCGTGGGGGATGACGAGGGGGAAATCGCCGGGGCCCTGGAGGAGCTTGCCCGTGGTCACGACGTGGTCATCGCCACGGGAGGCCTCGGCCCCACCGATGACGACGTGACCGCCCGGGCCGCTGCCCGGGCCACGGGAAGGCGCCTCGTCCTGAACGAGGAGGCCATGGGGCACCTCAGGGAGTTTTTCGTCCGGCTGGGGCGGGAGATGCACCCGGCCAACGGCCGCCAGTGCCTTCTGCCGGCCAAGGCGGAACTCATCCCGAATCCCACCGGCACTGCCAGCGGTTTTTATCTCCCCCTCGACAGATGTCTCCTCATGTTCCTCCCCGGGGTCCCCTCCGAGATGGCCGTGATGCTGGATGAGACGGTTGTTCCCCTGGTTCTGGAGCGGCGCGGGGAGCACCGGCGCACCCGAACTTTGACCCTTACGGTCTTCGGCCTCTCCGAGGCGGAGATCGGCGCCCGCCTCTCGGACTTGGACCGCTCACGGCCGGGGCTTACGGTCGCCTACTGCGTGGAGTATCCGGTGGTTCAGGTGAAGCTCCGGGCCACAGGGGAGGACGAGGGGGCGCTGACGGCGCTTCTGGAGGACGGTGCGGCCCTGGTGCGGGAACGTCTCGGGGGGCACGTGGTCGCCGGGGACGGGGAAACCATCGACACAACAGTGGCCCGCCTCTTCCGGGAAACGGGGATGACCCTGGCCCTGGCCGAGTCGTGTACCGGCGGCCTCATCGCCGGACGGGTCACGGCGATTCCCGGCAGTTCCGCCTATTTTTTCCTCAGCGCGGTCACCTATGCCAACGACGCCAAGGCGCGTCTGCTTGGCGTTCCCCAGGGGCTTCTGGCCGAGACCGGGGCCGTGAGCGCCGAGGTGGCCAAGGCCATGGCCCGGGGGGCGCGGCAACTGGCCGGGAGCGATCTGGCCCTGGCCGTTACCGGCATCGCCGGGCCGGAGGGGGGGAGCCCGGACAAGCCAGTGGGGACGGTGTTCATCGCCTTGGCGGACCAGGCAGGTTGCTCTGCCAAGGGGTACCATTTCAGGGGAGACCGCGACAGGATCAGGACGATCACCGCGGTTACGGCCATGGATTGGCTGAGAAGGCGGCTTTTATCACATTAGTCCTTGGCGGGATGGATAGGTAGTCATGTCTTCACCAAACCATCGGATATGCCTCGTTGTCGGCTGGGGGGGCGCCGTTCTGCTCTTCCTGGGGCTTGTCGGCACGTTCGTCGCCTACCGCATCCATAACGCCTCTATCTTCGGCGTTCTCCCCCATGTTCTCGTCTTTCTCATGCTCTGTTTCATATTCATGGCCGTAAGCTATCGCCGCATGAAGAGCGAGGAAGCCCTGGCCCATGTCAAGGAACTGATGCAGGTCCAGCGGGAACTGGACAAGACCGCGCGCCGTTACCGCAGTCTCATGGAGGGGGCGGGTACGGCCATCTTCGTCTTCAATGCCGATACGGGGATGCTGGTGGAGGTGAATCGCCGCGGAACCGAACTCTTCGGCTACGACAAGGAGGAGATGATCCCGTTGCGGGGGAAGGACCTGGTCCTTGAGGAGGACCAGGAGAAATTCATCTCCCTCGTTCACCGAGTGGCCCGGCGGGGGAGGGGACGCTCCGACGGGATCACGTTTCGCCGCAAGGGTGGTGAGTGCTTCCTGGGTCAGGTCGATGCCCGTCTCATCGACCTGGGGGACGAGAAGGTGGTTCATGCCGTGGTTCGCGACATCACCTTCAAGCACCGGGCCGAACGGGAGGTCCGCCAGCGCAACCGGGAACTCTCCACCCTTGTCGGCATCATTACCCGGGCCAACCAGGAGACGGAGCTGGAGACGGTGCTCGACGTGACGCTTCGCGAGACCATCGAGGCCTTCGGCGCCAATGGCGGCGGGATACACCTTGGCAATCAGGACGGGAAGCTGAGGCCAACGGCATCAATCAACGTTCCCGAGCAACTCCGGTTCCTCCTTGCCCGGCGGGATGAGGCAGGCCCCCTGGAGCGGATCGCCGACTCCGGCACCAGCCTCAGTCTGGCGAACCTGGAAACGGAGTGCCGTTTCGGCTCGTCGCCGGCCGTCCAGGGGTGGAAGGGATTCGTCGGGGTTCCCCTTTCGGCCCGCAACCGCGTCACCGGCGTCATGTACCTCCTGTGCAGGAAGGAACGTCGCTTCGGGGATGACGAGGTGGCCCTCTTGCTTTCCATCGCCGGCCAGGTGGGGATCGTGATCGACAACGCCCGCCTCTTCGATGAACTCAAGTGGAAGAGCGATGAGCTCATGGGCTCCCTCCGCCTCCTGGAACGGAGCAGCCACGAACTCTCCTTCTCCCAGCACCGGCTCCGCACCAACCTGATGCTCGTGGAACGGGCCAACCAGGAACTGGAGCGGATCGACCGGATGAAGTCCAACTTCCTCGGCATGATTTCCCACGAGTTCCGCACCCCCCTGACGAGCATCATCAGCGGCACCGAGTTTCTCCTCTCGTCCCCCTCCTTTCAGATTGGAAGCGATGCGCGCCGGGTCCTTGACATGATCAATCAGGGGGGAGAACGCCTTTCCGAAATCGTCAGCGATATCCTCAAGGTGGCGAAGCTGGAGGCCAACAGCACTCCGGTCACCCGCTCGACCCTCCACATTTCCCAGGTTTTCGAAGAGGTCCTTGAGGCGCTGGAACCCCTGCGGGCCGAACGGGACCTCACGATTTCCTTCGCCGACCTGGAGAGGCTTCCCCACTGCAACGGCGACCGGGAGTGCTTCAAGGATATCTTCACCGAACTGCTGGAAAATTCCATCAAATTCACCCCCGACGGCGGTACCATCATGGTTGACGCCCGGATTGTGGACAGGGATCGGCTCTCGCCGAGGGGAGACATCCTCAACCGCTTCAATTCCCGGTTCCTTGCCCAGTCGGGTGGGGGGTGCTACCTGGAGGTGGAGGTCCGGGACAGCGGCATCGGCGTGAGTCATGATGAGCAGGTGAAGATCTTCGACAAGTTCTACGAGGTGGGTGATATCCGTCATCACTCCAGCGGCAAGAACAAGTTCCAGGGGAAGGGGACCGGGTTGGGGCTCGCCATCGTCAAGGGGATGGTGGAAGCCCATGGGGGCATGGTCTGGGTCGAGAGTCCGGGAGAAAGTTCCGATGGCCGTCTCGGCAGCGCCTTCTTCGTGCTTCTCCCCCTGGAGGAGAGTGCCTGCCAGCCCCAACTCCCCCTCTCCGGAGCCGGCATGTCCCGTTCCCATGACGACCTTCCCGATGAGGGGGGCGGATAGCCGCCGCGGCGGTGGCGCAGGTCCCGAAGATACCCGTTGAAAAAGACGAAACACCTGTGCTATCTCTGTTCAACTATACCGGTCAGTGGCGATTTTTCGCCCTGCCGACGACCCCAGAGGAGGAATTCCGTGACCCAGGAACGCGAGAAGGCGATTGAGCTGGCACTGAGCCAGATAGAGAAGCAGTTCGGCAAGGGCGCCATCATGCGGCTGGGTGCTGACGAGGCCCTGCCGGACATCGACGCCATCCCCACCGGCGCCCTCTCCCTGGATATCGCCCTGGGGGTGGGCGGGGTTCCCCGGGGACGGGTCATCGAGATCTACGGCCCCGAGTCGTCGGGCAAGACGACCCTCGCCCTCCACATCGCCGCCGAGGCCCAGAAGCTGGGCGGCATCGCGGCCTTCGTGGATGCCGAGCACGCCCTGGACATCGGCTATGCCCGCAAGCTGGGTGTTCGGACCGACGACCTCCTGGTCTCCCAGCCCGACACGGGGGAGCAGGCCCTTGAGATCGCCGAGATGCTCGTGCGGAGCGGCGCCGTGGACGTCCTCGTCATCGACTCGGTGGCGGCCCTCGTTCCCAAGGCCGAGATCGAGGGGGAGATGGGGGACTCCCACGTGGGGCTCCAGGCCCGCCTCATGTCCCAGGCCCTGCGCAAGCTCACCGGCATCATCTCCAAGTCCAACTGCTGCGTCATCTTCATCAACCAGATCCGGATGAAGATCGGCGTCATGTTCGGCAGCCCCGAGACCACCACCGGCGGCAACGCCCTCAAGTTCTACGCTTCGGTCCGCCTCGACATCCGCAAGATCGCCACCCTCAAGCAGGGGGATGCGGTGATCGGCTCCCGCACCAAGGTGAAGGTGGTGAAGAACAAGGTGGCTCCCCCCTTCAGGGAGGTGGAGTTCGACATCTACTACGGCGAGGGGATATCCCGCCTGGGGGACCTCCTGGACCTGGCCGTTGACCGCAAGATCATCGACAAGAGCGGTGCCTGGTTTTCCTACGGCTCCGACCGGATCGGCCAGGGACGCGAGAACTCCCGGAATTTCCTCAAGGAGCATCCGGAGATGGTGGCCGAAATCGAGGACAAGATTTACGAAACGGCCGGCATTCCCCGCAAAGGGGGGAAGGAAGAGGCGGCGTAGCCCATGGAACTCAATGATATTCTTGCCATAGCGGTCAAGGCTAAAGCGTCTGATATCCACATCAAGACGGGGCTCCCCCCGGTTGTCCGGATCGATGGACGGCTGCGGCCCATTCCCAATGCACAGCGTCTTGCCCCGGACCAGGTTCGCGCCATGGCCTTTGCCATCATGAATGAGCGACAAAAGGGGATCTTCGAGGAGCACTACGAGTGCGACGTGGCCTACGGGGTGCCGGGACTCGGCCGCTTCCGGGTGAGTATCTATTCCCAGCGGGGGACCGTGGCCATGGTCTTCCGGTCCATCCCCTTCGGCATCCCCTCCATTGAGAACCTGACCCTTCCGCCGGTCATCAAGAAGCTTGCACTGGAGGAACGTGGGCTCATCCTCGTCACCGGCACCACGGGAAGCGGCAAGTCCACGACCCTGGCCGCCATGATCGACTACATCAACGAGCACCGGACCTGCAACATCATCACCGTCGAAGACCCGGTGGAGTTCCTGCATCGGGACAAGAAGAGCATCCTCTCCCAGCGGGAGGTGGGGTTCGATACCCTTTCCTTCTCCACTGCCCTGAAGGGAGCCCTACGCCAGGACCCGGACGTGGTTCTCGTGGGGGAGATGCGGGACCTGGAAACCATCGAGACCGCCATGCACGCCGCCGAGACCGGGCACCTGGTCATGTCCACCCTCCATACCCTGGACGCCGCCGAAACCATCAACCGGATCATCTCCGTCTTCCCTCCCTTCCACCAGCGCCAGGTCAGGCTCCAACTCTCCGGGGTCATCAAGGGGGTCATATCCCAGCGGCTGGTCCCCCGGGCCGACGGCAAGGGGCGGGTTCCGGCCGTGGAGGTCATGATCGGCACCGCCCGCATCAAGGAATATATCGACGACAAGGACAAGACGAAGCTCCTCCCCGAGGCCATCGCCCAAGGGTTCACCACCTACGGGATGCAGACATTTGACCAGTCCCTCATGCAGCTCTACACCGGCAAGCTCATCACCTACGAGGAAGCGCTCCGGCAGTCCACCAACCCGGATGATTTCGCCCTCAAGGTGTCGGGCATCTCTTCCACGTCCGACAGCACGTGGGACAACTTTGTCCACGACGAAGCCCCCCCCGCGGCTGCTGGAGATACGCCCACCGAGGGGATCGAGAAGTTTTAGATGGGGGAGGAGCGGAGCGGGTTCAGCCGCGCCCTTGATATTCTCTCCCGGCGTGACCACAGCGAGGCGGAGTTGGCCCTGAAGCTGCGGCGCAAGGGGATCGACGAAAGAGAGATTGCATCAGTCGTGGCCCGCCTGCGGGAGTTGGGGTATCTCAACGACCGGCGCCTGGCCGAGCGGATAGCGGAAACGGCCATGGCCGGCGGCAGGATGGCGGGACCGCGGCTCAGCCGGGAACTCATCCGGCGCGGAATCCCCAGGGAGCTTGCGGCCGAGGCCCTGGCCAGGGCCACCGAAGGGCGCGATCTGCGGGATGACATAAGGGAGATGCTGGCCGGCAAGTTCTCATCCTTCGACCCAAGGGAGGCGGATTTACGGGAGAAACGGCGGGTGGTCGGCTGGTTCCAGCGTCGCGGCTATCCCCTTTCGGCCATCCTGGATGCCCTGCGGGTTTCCGCCGACGAATAACATTTATCTTTTCAATTCAATCCAGAATACAGAGGAACCGATGACCGGAAACGAACTACGCGCCAGATTCCTGAAATTTTTCGAGGACCGCGGACACACCGTGGTCCCCAGCTCCCTCCTCATCCCCCACAATGACCCGACGCTCCTTTTTGCCAATGCCGGCATGAACCAGTTCAAGGACTGCTTCCTCGGCATGGAGGACCGGGGGTACACCCGGGCAACCAGTTCCCAGAAGTGCGTGCGGGCCGGGGGGAAGCACAACGACCTGGAGAACGTGGGGCGCACCGCCCGGCACCATACCTTCTTCGAGATGCTCGGCAATTTCTCCTTCGGCGACTACTTCAAGAAGGAGGCCATTGCCTTTGCCTGGGAGTTCCTCACCAAGGACCTGGGGCTTGACAAGGACCGCCTCTACGTGACGGTCTACACCGATGACGACGAGGCCGCCGACATCTGGCACCACCAGGAGGGGGTTCCCCGCGAGCGGATTTTCCGCTTCGGCGAGAAGGACAACTTCTGGTCCATGGGAGACACCGGCCCCTGCGGCCCCTGCTCCGAGATCTTCTGGGACAATGGTCCCGAGGTAGGGTGCGGCTCCCCCGACTGTACCGTCGGGTGTGACTGCGACCGCTACATGGAGATCTGGAACAACGTCTTCATGCAGTTCAACCGCTCCGCCGACGGCACCATGACCCCGCTCCCCAAACCCTCCGTCGATACCGGCATGGGTCTTGAGCGGATCTGCACCGTCATGCAGGGGGTTAAATCCAACTACGACACTGACCTCCTCCAGGGGGTCATCAGGCATGTGGAGCGGCTTTCGGGAAAACGGTACCGGGAGAATGAGAAGGACGACGTCTCCATGCGGGTCATCGCCGATCACGCCCGGGCCACCACCTTCCTCATCTGCGACGGTGTCCTTCCCTCCAACGAGGGGCGGGGCTACGTGCTGCGCCGGATCATGCGCCGGGCAGCCCGCCACGCCAAGATGCTCGGCTTTGCCGAGCCGGTCCTCTACCGGACCGTGGATGCCGTGAACGAGATGATGGGGGGCTCATACCCGGAGCTTCTGGAGCGGGAAGAATACATCAAAAAGGTGATCCGGGCCGAGGAGGAGCGCTTCGCCGAAACCCTCGACCGGGGCCTCGCCATCCTGAACGACGCCGTGGCCCAGTTGAAGGGGGAGGGGAAGACGGTGATCCCCGGCGAAACCCTCTTCCGCCTTTACGACACATTCGGTTTTCCCACTGACCTCACGGCCGACATCGTCCGCGCCGAAGGGTTCACCATCGACGAGCCGGGCTTCGAGGCCTGCATGGGACGCCAGCGGGAGCAGGCCCGGGAGCACTGGAAAGGTTCCGGCGAAGAAGGGATTGCCGCCGTCCACAAGGAACTCCACAACCGTGGGGTCAGAAGCGTCTTTGTGGGTTATGACGAGAAGTGCAGCTACGCAGCGATCGGCAGCATCCTCCGTGGTGGCTCCGAGGTGGCCGAGGCGAAGGCCGGCGAAGATGTGGAAATCATCACCGACAGGACCCCCTTCTACGGCGAGTCCGGCGGCCAGGCCGGAGATACCGGCACCATCTCCACCGGCTCGGCCCACGTGCGGGTGACCGGCACGATCCGCCCCTATCCCGACCTCATCGTCCACCGGGGAACCGTCGTCGAGGGGACCATCAAGACCGGCGAGGCGTGCGACCTGAAGGTTGCGTCCGTGGATCGCGACGCCACGGCCAGAAACCACACCGCCACTCACCTCCTCCAGACGGCGCTCCGCCGGGTGCTCGGCGAACACGTGAAGCAGGCCGGCTCCCTCGTGGCGCCGGACCGGCTCCGTTTCGACTTCACCCACTTTGCCGCCATGACCCCGGAGGAAATCCGCCGGGTGGAGGAGATCGTCAATACCTTCATAATGGAGAACGATACGGTCCATGCCCGGGAGATGGCTGTTGAGGAAGCCATGGAGAGCGGAGCCACGGCCCTGTTCGGCGAGAAGTACGGCGATCGGGTACGGGTGGTCAAGGTGGGGGAGGTGAGCGCCGAGCTCTGCGGCGGCACCCACGTCCGGGCCGCCGGCGACATCGGCTCCTTCAAGATTCTCTCCGAGGCGGGAATTGCCGCCGGGGTGCGCCGCATAGAGGCCCTGACCGGCATGGGGGCGCTGCGCCACATCCAGGAGCTGGAGGATGAGAAGCGGCAGATCGCGGCCCTCATGAAGGCCGAGGGGGGAGACAATATCGACCGGCTCCAGAAACTTCTCGCCCGCCAGCGGGAGATGCAGCGGGAGATCGAGACGCTCCAGGGTCAGCTCAATGCGGCCAAATCCGGGGATCTCTTGGCGGATGTCCGGGAGGTGAACGGTGTGAAGGTCCTGGCCACGAAAGTGGAGGTGGACGATCCGAAAAAGTTGAGGGAGTTGGCCGATACCCTCAAGGACCGTCTCGGTTCCGGGGTTGTGGCCCTTGGGTGCGAGAAGGACGGCAGGGCCAACCTCCTCGTGGCGGTGACGAAAGATCTGGCGGGCCGCATCAGGGCCGGCGACATCATCCGGCAGCTGGCGCCGGTCATCGGCGGGAGCGGCGGCGGCAAGCCGGAGCTGGCCCAGGCGGGGGGGAGCCAGCCCGACATGCTGGCCGAGGCCCTCGGTAAGGTGTACGGGCTCATCGGCTGATCGGGCGGCCGGGCAGGGAGAGGGTGGTACACCATGGACGTTGTGGCGAAATTCCAGGCTGAGCGGGATGTCAAGACGATCCTCGTCGTTGACGACGAGGCGGTGATCCGTGACCTCTGCGCCCGGGCACTCAAGGGGTACCGGGTGCTCCAGGCGGCCGACGGCGAGGAGGCGTTGCGGCTCTTCGAGAAGGGGGGGGTCGACGTCATCCTCACCGACGTGATGATGCCGAAGATCAACGGCATCGAGCTGTTGCGCCGCCTGAAAGATCTGGAGCCCACCATCGTGGTCATCGTCATGACCGGCTATGCCGAGAAGGAGATCATTCTCAACGCCCTCAAGGCCGATGCCGACGACTTCATCACCAAACCCCTGAACATCCTTCAGCTCAAGACGGCGGTGGACAAGGCCCTGGACAAGAAGGCCCTTAAGGAGGAACTCGCCAACCTCAAGAGCATGGATCGACTCAAGAGCAACTTCCTCTCCCTCATCTCGCACAAGTTTCGCACCCCCATTACCGCCATCTCCCTCTTTCTCCAGAACCTGGCGAGCGGGGTTTGCGACCCGGACGACCCTGATTCGCGCGAGAACCTGAAACTCATCTGCGGCCAGTCCAGATACCTTGAGAACCTTGTCGCCGAGCTCCTGGTATTCAGCCGCTTCTTGGCCGCCGGGGAAGAGCTTCACCTGGAGCCGTGCAGCCTCCCTGAAATCATTCGTCCCCTGGTTGCCTCTTCCAAGGAGGCGACTGCCAAGCCGGGCGTCGTTGCGTCCTTCGATCTGGAGCAGCTCTCCCCCCTGTCCCTCGATCGGGAGAAAATCGCCTTTGCCATCGGCCAGGTGATCGACAACGCCTTTAAGTTTTCCCGCGAAACGGGGACTGTCTCCTTCTCCCTGCGTGAGGACAACGTTGCCTGCCGCCTGACCGTGGAGGATGAAGGCATCGGGATCCCGAAGGAAGAGCTGCCGAAGATCTTCGAGAAGTTCTATCAGGTGGACCTTGAGGGCGCCGGCCAGATTCGCGGTTTCGGCCTCGGCCTTTTCTACGCACGGGAGTTTGTCAAGCTTCACGGCGGCACCATCACCGTGGAAAGCGAGCCCGAAAAGGGAACCCGCGTTACGGTCCTTCTTCCCCTCCATTCGTCCATTACGCCCTGAGTTTCCTCACACTCCGGAGGTGGGCAAACCCGCCTTTCGTATTGATTATTTCCCCCTATCTGCTATAGTTGCACCTTTCTTGAGCCCCTTCCGGCACCACTTTCCGACGAACGGGAGGTTCAACCGCGTGCAGCATCTCATCGAAAAGGCCAACACCCTCATGGAGGCGCTCCCCTACATCCGGCGCTTCTCCGGCAAGACCATCGTCATCAAGTACGGCGGCCACGCCATGTCCGACGAGGCCCTGAAAAAGTCCTTCGCCCTCGACGTCATCCTTCTCAAATCCCTCGGCATCAACACCGTCGTGGTTCACGGCGGAGGCCCCCAGATCAACGAGACCCTCAAACGCTACGGTATCGTCTCCGAATTCGTGCGGGGGATGCGTGTCACCGACGCCGCCACCATGCAGGTGGTGGAGATGGTTCTCACCGGTCAGGTCAACAAGGAAGTGGTGGGGTACCTGAACCAGCATGGCGGCCGGGCCGTGGGTCTCTCCGGCAAGGACGGCAGTCTCCTTCTCTGTCGGAAGCTTCTCCAGGAGGTGAAGCAGGGCGACGGTTCCCTGGAGAAGGTGGACATCGGCTTCGTAGGGGACGTGGTCAAGGTGAACCAGGAACTGATCCAGACCCTGGAGCACGGCAAGTTCATTCCGGTCATCGCCCCGGTGGGCGTAGGGGAGGATGGCGAAAGCTACAACGTGAACGCGGATCTCGTGGCGGGCCGGGTGGCTGGGGCACTCAAGGCCGAGAAACTGATCCTTCTCACCGACGTGGAGGGGGTCAAGGACAAGGCGGGAGAGCTGATCCCCGGCATCGTCCTGGATGACGTTCCGCGACTCATCGACGGTGGCGTCATCACCGGCGGGATGATCCCCAAGGTCACCTGCTGTGTCGACGCCATCGAGGAGGGGGTCAAGAAGGCCTCCATCATCGACGGCCGGGTTCTCCACGCGGTTCTCCTCGAAATTTTCACTGACGTTGGCGTCGGGACCGAGATCCGACGATAGGCATGGGGTGGAAAACAGTGCCACGGGACGAAAATTTGGAGGAAATGCGAATGAAATCTGCTGATTGGATAGCAAAGGGCGACAAATACATCATGAAGACCTATGGCCGGTACCCCCTGGTGCCGGTGCGTGGCGAAGGGTGCCGGGTCTGGGACGCGGACGGGAAGGAGTATCTGGACTTTCTCGCCGGTGTGGCGGTGAACAACCTGGGACACTGCCACCCTAAGGTGGTGGCGGCGCTTCAGAAACAGGCCGCCGAGATGATCCATTGCTCCAACTACTACAATATTCCCACCCAGATCGAGCTGGCGGAGCTGCTCTGCAGCAACTCCTTTGCCGACAAGGCCTTCTTCTGCAACAGCGGCGCCGAGGCCAACGAGGCCGCCATCAAGCTCGCCCGCAAGTATGCCCGGGAAAAGACCGGCGATGTCGAGCGTTATGAGATTATAACGGCTATTGCTTCTTTCCACGGTCGGACCATGGCCACCATCTCCGCCACGGGACAGGAGAAGGTGCAGAAGTTCTTCGATCCGCTCCTACACGGATTCACCTATGTCCCCTTTGACGATGCCGACGCCCTGGAGGCGGCGGTTACGCCGAAAACCTGCGCGGTGATGCTGGAGCCGATCCAGGGAGAGGGTGGCGTGGTTATCCCTTCCGCCGACTACTTCCGGAAGGTGCGGGAAATCTGCGATCGTCACGGGCTCCTTCTCATATTCGACGAGGTGCAGGTGGGGATCGGCCGGACCGGTAAGCTCTTCGCCCATGAGCACTTTGATGTGACCCCCGACATCATGACCCTGGCCAAGGCCCTGGCCGGCGGCGCTCCCATCGGTTCCATGCTGGCGAAAGATGAAGTGGCCGCCTCCTTTTCGCCCGGCACCCACGGTTCCACCTTCGGGGGAAACCCCCTGGTCACCGCCGCCGGTGTGGCCGCCGTCCGGGCGGTGCTGGAGGAGGGGCTCCTGAACCGGGCCGAAGAAATGGGGGAATACCTCGTGGGCGAGTTGGAGCGGCTCAAGGAGAAGTATGCGTTCATCACCGACGTTCGGGGGATCGGTCTCATGATAGGGATGGAGCTCTCCGCTCCGGCCGGCGAGATCGTGCTCAAGGGGCTTGAGCGTGGCGTCCTCCTTAACGTGGCCCAGGACAAGGTGCTCCGGTTCGTGCCGCCGCTCATCGTGACCAAGCAGGAAGTGAATGAAATGATCGCCGTGCTTGACGGCATTCTGGAGGAGATTAAGCAATGACCCGGCATTTTCTTGCCCTCAACCAGTATACCAAAGAAGCCCTCGACGCCCTCTTCGCCCTGACACGGGAGCTGAAGGAAGAGCAGAAAAAGGGGATTCCCCACCGGATACTGGAGGGAAAAAGCGTCGCCCTCATTTTCGAAAAGTCGTCCACCAGGACTCGTATTTCCTTTGAGGTGGGGGTTCATCAGCTGGGAGCCCATCCGCTTTTCATCTCCTCGGCCACGTCCCAGATGGGGCGGGGCGAGCCCGTAAGGGACACCGCCCGCGTCATGGCCCGCTACTGTGACGGCGTCATGATCCGCACTTACGGCCAGGAGATTGTGGAGGAGTTTGCCCGCTATTCGTCGGTGCCGGTCATAAACGGCCTCACCGACCTGTTCCATCCCTGCCAGATCATGGCCGATCTCTTTACGGTCATCGAGCACAAGGGGAAATACGACGGGCTGAAATTCGCCTGGGTCGGCGACGGCAACAACATGGCCAATACCTGGATCGAGGCCGCCGCCATCCTCGGCTTCGACCTGGCTCTGGCCTGCCCGGAGGGGTATGAGCCTGACCGCACTGTCTGGGACTGGGCCCAGAAGAAAGCCACGTCGTCCATTACTATCACCCGGGATCCAAAAGAGGCCGTGCGCGACGCCGATGTCGTCAACACCGACGTCTGGGCCAGCATGGGGCAGGAGCAGGAACAGAAGGTGCGCGAGGTGGCGTTCAAGGGCTACTGTCTCGACGACGACCTGGTTGCCCTGGCTAAGCCCGACTGCATGGTTCTCCACTGCCTCCCGGCCCACCGGGGTGAGGAGATCACCGACAGCGTCATCGAAGGCCCCCGTTCCGCCGTCTGGGACGAGGCAGAGAACCGGCTCCACGTACAGAAAGCCATCATGGCTTCGTTGTTGAAGTAACTGATCCCATTCCGATCCAAAAGGAGACTTACATGGCCAAAGTGCACAAAGACGTGAAAAAGATCGTCCTCGCCTACTCGGGCGGGCTCGACACCTCCATCATCCTCAAGTGGCTCAAGAACGAGTACGGCTGCGAGGTCATAGCCTTCTCCGCCGACCTGGGCCAGGGCGACGAGCTTGCCCCGATCCGCGACAAAGCCTTCGCTACCGGCGCCGACAAGGTCTATATCGACGATCTGAAGGAAGAGTTCGTCAGGGACTTCGTATTCCCCATGTTCCGCGCCAACGCCATCTACGAGGGTCACTACCTCCTGGGCACCTCCATCGCCCGGCCACTCATCGCCAAGCGCCAGATGGAGATCGCGAAGATCGAGGGAGCCGACGCCGTATCCCATGGCGCCACCGGCAAGGGGAACGATCAGGTCCGTTTCGAGCTGGCCTACTACCACTTTGACCCGGCCATCACGGTTGTGGTCCCGTGGCGGGAGTGGAAGCTCAACAGCCGCCAGGCCCTGGTGAACTACGCCAAGAAAAACGGGATTCCGATCCCGGTCACCAAGAAGCGTCCCTGGTCCTCGGACCGCAACATGCTTCACATCTCCTTCGAAGGGGGTATCCTGGAGGATACCTGGGCCGAGCCCCCCGAGAACATGTACGTGCTCACCAAGGCGCCGGAGAAGGCCCCCAACAAGCCCCAGTTCGTGGAGATCGAGTTCAAGAACGGCAACGCCGTGGCCGTTGACGGCGAGAAGATGAGCCCGGCCCAGCTTCTGGCCCACCTGAACTACATCGGCGGCGAGCACGGCATCGGCCGGGTGGACCTGCTGGAGAACCGTTCCGTGGGGATGAAGTCACGGGGCGTGTACGAGACCCCCGGCGGCACCATCCTGCGCGAGGCCCACTCGGCGGTGGAGCAGATCACCATGGACCGCGAAGTCATGAGAATCCGCGACTCCCTTATCCCCGAGTACGCCCGCCAGGTCTATTCCGGCTACTGGTTCTCCCCGGAGCGGGAAATGCTCCAGACCCTGATTGACGACTCCCAGAAGTGCGTGAACGGCGTGGCCCGGGTGAAGCTCTACAAGGGGCATTGCCGCACCGTAGGCCGCAAGTCCGAGACCAACTCCCTCTTCAACCTGGATTTCGCCACCTTCGAGAAGGATCAGGTATTCAACCAGGCCGACGCCACCGGCTTCATCAAGATCAACTCCCTGCGGCTGCGGATCAGGGCGCTCATGCAGGGGAAAAAGTAGGAAAACGCGCCTTTTCGCAATCTCTGAATCATGACATCAGGGACACGGTTCGCCGTGTCCCTTCGTCTATCCCATGACCAAGAAGACTTTCAAGAAAGACCACATAGTCACCTCTGTCGTGGCGGTCATCGTGGACGATGACGGGCAGGTGCTCCTCACCAAGCGGAACGTGAGCCCCTTCAAGGGCGAATGGGTCATGCCGGGGGGGAAGATCGATCTGGGCGAGCCGATTATCAAGGCCCTCCAGCGGGAGGTTATGGAAGAGGTGGGGCTTCAGGTGGAGGTGGAGGACCTGGTCGACGTTTTCGAGCACGTGACGCCGGGTGAGGACAACTACCACTTCATCATCCTCTACTATCTCTGCCACCCCCTCTACTGTGACATCAACCACAATCTGGACGAGGTGGAGGAGGCCCGCTGGGTTCCCCGCGGGGAATTGATAAACTACAAGATGCCCCAGGGGGCCAGATTCATCCTTGGGAAAATTTTCCCGGAACTCTGCAGCTGCGAGACGTGACGAGGTCTCCATGGTCCAGATCATCGACAAAAAGGTGAATCTTGAATATGCGCTGGGGCACCACCTCCACTGCATGATCGCCCAGGTGCCGAACCGGATCCGCCGGGCAGAGAAGGGGTTTGCTGTCATGGAGCCCGACCGCCAGTGGGAAGCGGTCCGGTCGATCCTGGACCTGGTGGCGGGGGGGGAGGGGAACCTGAAAAAGCTCCACTTCCTCATGCTTCCCGAGACCCATGTCCCCGTTGTCCGCTTCGACGAGATGCTCAGGATCATCGACGGCACCTTTCGCCCCAATTCGGTGACCATGTTCGGGGTGGAGCACGTGAGCCTCAAGGCCTACCGGGAGATGCTGGAGCGGTTTCGGGAGGACAACGCCGAGGCCATCGAGCTGGTGGACCGGGACATTGACTCCGGCGACGTGCTGGAAATGCCGGTGAACTGGTGCTGCGTGGCGGTGAAGGAGGCGACGGGGAAACTGCGCGTCTTCCTGGAGGCAAAGAGCCATCCCTTCCATGGGGAGGAGTTCCTGGACAAGTTCCACGATCTCTACCGGGGGCGCCACTTTTACCTGTTCCGGAGCCGCCCCTCATGCTTCAATTTCATGGTCCTGATCTGCCTCGACTATCTCTACCGCGATCTTTACAGCTCCAATATCCGGCAGATCATCGACCACGCGAACCAGCTCTATTTCTCCACCCGCCAGACCCTGGACACCATTTTCGTGGTCCAGTGCAACCCGAAGCCGGAACACCGGGCCTACCGGGACGTCCTTTCCGGCTTCTACGGCGAGTACCTGGAGGATACGCCGGGGGTGCGGGAGACGGTGACCGTCTTCGGCAATACCTCTGACGAAACGCGAATCGAGGATGCCCCTGAAGACCGGGGGTTCGGTTGCTCGTCCGTTGTTATCAACCGGCGGCATCGCCTGGCGCGGGTGCAGCTTTCGGAGTTTTCCACCGACGACTTCGGCGGCGCGCCGGTCTGCCGGCTCCGGTTCGGCACGGGGACGCGCCTCTACTACTTCAACCTGCCGCTTCACCACGAGCTTGACCCCCGCACCACGCGGGTTCCCCTCAAGGTGCACACCATCATGCGCCCGTCCCCGGACGGCGGCTGGGTTCGGGTGAGCGGGGACGAGATGGTGGCCGAGTTCGAGATCGGGCAGGAAGGATGAGGGAATTAAAAACCTCGTTCCTGAAAATATCAGCAAAAACGCTCTGAATTGAAGGAGATAACCATGACACACGAAAAACTCTGGGGCGGCCGCTTTTCCGAACCCACCGACAAATTCGTCGAGGAGTTCACCGCTTCCATCGATTTCGACAAGCGGCTCTACCACCAGGATATCCGCGGCTCCATCGCCCACGCCCGCATGCTCGGCAAGCAGGGTATTATCCCCATGGAGGATGTGGAGAAGATCACGGCCGGCCTCCAGGAGATTCTGCGCCAGATCCAGGGGGGGCAGTTCAAGTTCTCGGTGGCCCTGGAAGACATCCACATGAACATCGAGGCCCGTCTCTCCGAGAAAATCGGCGAGGCCGGCAAGCGCCTCCACACCGGCCGTTCCCGCAACGACCAGGTGGCCCTCGACATCCGCCTCTATCTGCGGGACGAGATCGTGGAGGTTTCGGCCTACCTCGACCTGCTGGTGGATTCCCTCATTTCCCAGGCCGAAAAGAACTTGGGGGTCATCATGCCTGGGTATACCCACCTCCAGACCGCCCAGCCGATTCTCTTCTCCCACCACATGATGGCCTATGTGGAGATGTTCAGCCGGGACAAGGGGCGGATGGAGGACTGCCTGCGGCGTATGAACGTCCTTCCCCTGGGGGCCGGAGCCCTGGCGGGAACCACTTTCCCCATCGACCGGGAGCATGTGGCCGAGATTCTGGACTTCCCCGAAGTGACCCGCAATTCCCTCGACTCGGTTTCGGACCGGGACTTCGCCCTGGAGTTTATGGCTGCCTCGTCGATACTGATGATGCACCTCTCCCGCTTCTCCGAGGAGTTGATTCTCTGGTCCACCAGCGAGTTTAAGTTCGTGGACCTTTCCGACTCCTTCTGCACCGGCTCCTCCATCATGCCCCAGAAGAAGAACCCGGACGTGCCGGAGCTGGTCCGCGGCAAGACCGGCCGGGTCTACGGCAACCTCATGGCGCTCCTCACGGTCATGAAGGCCCTTCCCCTTGCCTACAACAAGGATATGCAAGAGGACAAGGAGCCCCTCTTCGACACCATCGACACCGTGAAGGGGAGCCTGAAGATATTTGCCGACATGGTTGGCGAGATGCGGATCAACACCGGGAATATGCGCGCCGCAGCGGCCAAGGGGTTTTCCACCGCCACTGATGTGGCCGATTACCTTGTCCGCAAGGGGATGCCGTTCCGCGATGCCCATGAGGTGGTGGGCAAGACCGTGGCTTACTGCCTCTCCAACGGCAAGGACCTGCCGGACCTGACTCTTGGGGAATGGCAAGGATTCTCCGATAAAATCGGGGAAGATATCTTCGGCTGCATCACCCTCGAGGCATCGGTAAATGCCCGGTCCGCCACCGGCGGTACTGCGTTGGAGCGGGTGAAGGCCGAGATCGCGCGGGTCAAGGCGGGCAGATAATCCCTTGGGATAACCATCAACGAGCGGGCGGGGCATCCCCCGCCCCCACGGACGGACAGATGATAGCCAGATATCTTGTGATAGTAGGGTTGCTCCTCCTTGCGGCATGCGGCAAGAAGGGGCCGCTGGTTCCCCCCGAAAGCTTCGCGCCGGCGCCGGTGAGCGCCCTGTCGGTTGAGCAGAAGGAGGATGCGTTCTATGTTTCCTGGCCCGCTCCCTCCAAGGATGAGGCGGGACGCCCGCTGAAGGAGCTGGCCGGCTTCAGGGTCTTTCGCCGTCCGGTACTTCCCCCCGATCAGGATTGCGAGGAGTGCCCCACGGCCTATACCGTCGTGAAGACCGTGGACCTGGAATATCCGCAGGATGTGCGATTCTATAACAACCGTTACGTCTTTGCCGACCGCAATCTGACAGACGGCGTGACCTACCAGTACAAGGTGGTTTCCTTCCGCAGGGACGGCTCCGAGAGCGCCGCCTCCAACCGGGCGCGCCGCGCAAAGGTTACCGCCCCGCCCGCTCCGCACCTCTCTGCGGCTGCCGGACCCACCAGTGTGGTGCTGCAATGGGAGCCCCCCTCCGGGACCGTCGGCAAACCGGTGGGGGCCTATGTCTATCGCTGCCGCGGCGAAGCTGTTTCCACCCTGGTCCTCCTTACGCCGACGCCGGTCGTAGAACGCCAGTATGAAGATCTTCGGCTGGAACGGGGTGTCACCTATGTTTACACGGTGCGGGAGGTCGTTGACATCGACGGCATGCCGGTTGAAAGCGCTGTTTCCAACGAAGTCAGGGGGATGCTGGCTGAACCGGAGTGAAGGGAACGAGAGGAACTGCCATAGCCGGTAAGCTTCTAATCTTTTGACTTTTTAACGGCTTCCATGGTAAAAATACCCACTTTTGTTTCGGTGTGGCAATGAAACACCTTTTTATACATTGGGCAAGCTGAGGATTACTGACAGATTTTTTGCAAAACGGGCTATCACAAAGATCGCCCCCACATAGGAGGTTTCATATGTTCAAGGGAAGCATCGTCGCCATCGTCACCCCGTTCAATAACGGCCAGGTGGATTTTGAGAAACTGCGGGAACTGGTCGAATTCCAGATCTCCAACGGTACCGACGCCATCGTCCCCTGCGGCACCACCGGCGAGGCTTCGACCCTGGACTACGACGAGCACATGGATGTGGTGAAGACCGTCATCGAGCAGGTCAACAAGCGGGTTCCGGTCATTGCCGGCACCGGCTCCAACTCCACCGCCGAGGCCATCGAGCTTTCCCAGAAGGCCAAGGAGGTCGGGGCCGACGGCGTGCTGCTCGTCACCCCTTACTACAACAAGCCGACCCAGGAGGGGCTCGTTCGCCACTACACCGCCATCGCCGATGCCGTGGCCATACCCCAGATCCTTTACAACGTGCCGGGACGCACCGGCGTCAACATGCTCCCCGAAACCGTGGCCCGGCTGGCGCCCCACAAAAACATCGTCGCCATCAAGGAGGCCACCGGCTCGCTCCAGCAGGCATCTGAGATTCTGGCGCTTTGCGGCGATAAGATCGACGTTCTCTGCGGCGACGACTTCATCACCTTTCCCATGATGGCCTGCGGCGCCAAGGGGGTCATCTCGGTGCTGGCCAACATCATGCCCAAGACCGTGGCCGAACTGACAGATGCCTTTTACGCCGGGGACATGGAGAAGGCCCGTCAGCTCCACCTGCAAACCCTCAAGATCGGCAATGCCATGTTCATCGAGTCGAACCCGATTCCGGTGAAAACCGCCCTCGGCCTTATGGGCAAGTGCTCCGACGAGGTGCGGCTCCCGCTTTGCCCCATGGGTGCGGCCAACAAAGAGAAGCTTGCGGCCATCATGAAAGAGTACGAACTAATCTAAATTCAAAGTCCGCCACAGAGGCACAGAGAAACGGAGAAAGCTGTGTTTGCCAGGCATTGACGCTGAGGTTTTTCTCTGTGTCTCCGTGTCCCTGTGGCGGAAGTGAGGTTTTTTATGGTGAAAATCGCTGTCTGCGGCGCCGCCGGGCGCATGGGCCAGAGGATTATCGTTGCTGCCAAAGAGGCGGGATGCACAGTTTCCGGCGCCCTGGAGCGGCCGGGCCACGAGCTGGTGGGACAGGATGCCGGGCTTATCGCCGGCTGCGGCGCCCTGGGCGTCGCCATTTCCGATGACCTGAATGCCGTTGTTGATGGGTGCGACGTCCTCATCGACTTCACCACCCCCAAGGTTTCCCTCAAGAACCTGGAGGCCTGCGCCCTCAAGAAAAAGGCCATCGTCATCGGTTCTACCGGCTTTACCCCCGAGGAGCGCGCCCTGGCCGCCGAACTGGCGAAAGATATCCCCGCGGTGCTGGCCCCCAACATGAGCGTCGGGGTCAACGTCTGCTTCAAGATCCTGAAGGACGTGGCCAAGACCCTGGGTGACGACTTCGACGTGGAGATCGTGGAGCTGCACCACAACAAGAAGAAGGACGCCCCCTCCGGCACCGCCGTCCGCATGGGAGAGGTGGTGGCCGAGGCCCTGGGCCGCGACTACAACAAGGTGGCCAATTACCACCGCGAGGGGATCTGCGGCGAGCGGACGAAGGAAGAGATCGGCATGCAGACCGTGCGCGGCGGCGACATTGTCGGCGAACACACCGTCTACTTCATCGGCATGGGCGAGCGGATCGAGATCAGCCACCGGGCCATGACCCGTGACATGTTCTCCCGTGGCTCCGTTCGCGCCGCCCAGTGGGTGGTGGGGAAGGCGCCGGGGCTCTACGACATGCAGGATGTCCTGGGCCTTCGGTAGGAGGAATGCCGCTTTTTGCCAATCTCGGCGTTTTCTGCGTCATCGCGTGTGCGACGTAGCGCTGCTACGTCTCCGTGCTCTTCCTTGACGCCTTGACCTTGGCGAAAAATCGACATCCCGTAGGTTAAACCGAAAACCTTGAACCCGATTTGCCGCTCCATGCGGCATTTCCTTTATAAAAACGAATCTGGAGGAATTACCGAAGATGGCAAAAATCAACGACAACTACCTGAAACTGAAGGCCGGCTACCTCTTTCCCGAGATCGGCCGCCGCGTGCGGGAGTTTTCCGCCGCCAACCCCGAGGCCAAGGTCATCCGGCTCGGCATCGGCGACGTGACCCGCCCCCTGGCCCCGGCCATCATCAAGGCGTTCCACGACGCCGTGGACGATCTGGCCACCATCGACAACTTCGCCGGCTATGGCCCGGAGCAGGGGTACGACTGGCTCATCAACGCCATCATCGAGAAGTCCTACAAGCCCCTGGGCGTTTCCCTCAAGACCGAGGAGATGTTCATCTCCGACGGCTCCAAGTGCGACTGCGCCAACATCCTCGACATCTTCGCCCTCGACAACGTCGTTGCCATCGGCGATCCGGTCTACCCGGTCTACAACGACACCAACGTCATGATCGGCCGCACCGGCGATGCCGACGAGAAGGGGTACTACAAGGGGATCGTCTACATGCCCTGCACCGAGGCGAACGGCTTCATCCCGTCGCTCCCCACGGAAAAAGTGGACATCATCTACCTCTGCTTCCCCAATAATCCCACCGGCACCGTGGCCACCAAGGCCGAGCTGAAAAAGTGGGTCGACTACGCCAACGCCAACGATGCCGTCATCTTCTTCGACGCCGCCTATGAGGCCTTCATCACCGATCCCGCAATCCCACACTCCATCTACGAGATCGAAGGGGCCAAGAAGTGCGCCATCGAATTCCGCTCCTTCTCCAAGACCGCCGGTTTCACCGGTGTCCGCTGCGGCCTCGTGGTCGTTCCGGAAGAGGTGATGGGCACCACGCCGACGGGGGAGAAGTACAGCTTCAACAAGCTCTGGCTCCGCCGCACCACCACCAAGTTCAACGGCGCCTCCTACCCGGTCCAGAAGGCCGCCGCCGCCGTCTACTCCGACGAGGGATGGAAGCAGAACAAAGAGATCATCGACTACTACATGGAGAACGCCCGGATCATCCGCGAAGGCCTCGCCGCCGCCGGCCTTACAGTCTACGGCGGGGTCAACGCCCCCTACATCTGGCTGAAAACGCCGGGCGGCATGAGCAGCTGGGACTTCTTCGACAAACTTCTCACTGAGTGCAACGTCGTGGGGACGCCGGGAAGCGGCTTCGGCCCCAGCGGCGAAGGGTTCTTCCGGCTCTCGGCCTTCGGCCATCGCGAGAATGTGATTGAGGCGGTGGAGAGGATAAAGAAGAATCTGAAGTAGGATGAATCGAAAGGGCGCCCGTTGCGGCGCCCTTTTTATATTGTGGTCAGGAGCTGGGAAATTTTTCCCGTTGACGCAATGCTTGACTATGTTATTGTAGGACATATGTTCAGGAGGTAGTGTTGTGGGTGCGGTCCTTGTCTTTAGGGACAAGAAGGTCAAGGAGGGGCTGATCATCGAACTGGTGGTCTGGGAGCTTGACGCCCCCTTGAGTGGGTCAAGCCATCCTTTCAAGTACCGGCTCTTTTGCGGCAGCCTGGAAACCGGCACATGCCTGGTCAGATATGACAACGAGCGGGGGAAGGGCGACCATCGACACGTTGCGGATGAGGAGCAGCCGTACCAGTTCACAAGCCTGGAAGTGTTGTTTGCCGATTTCGAAAAAGACGTCAGGGAGGCGATGAAAAAATGAAACGGGATATAAAGGTTGGAATCAAATCTGACGATGAATTCTTTGCCGAAGCGAGAGAATTCGCCCGCAAGCTGGATACAGGCTGGAGGCCGGAGCAGCCGGTCGAAAGTCTCTATTTCGAGGATCTGCCGACGCTTCTCAAGTATCTCACTCCGAAGCGGTTCGAGCTGCTCAACACCCTGCACTCCGTGGGGCATGTGAGTATCAACGCCCTGGCAAAGAAACTTCACCGGCAATACCGCAATGTCTTTGATGATGTGAAGACGCTGGAGCGGCTGGGACTGGTGGAGAAGGACGAGGAGAGCCGGTTCTTCGTCCCCTGGGACGAGATCGATGCGACCTTCCGCTTGGCGGCGTGAGGGGAGTTAAACAAGCTGTGCCGGGAATTTCAGGAGATTCATATGGCTACTTCAGTTGATATTCAAAATATTTCCAATCAGATTCGCAGGGAGTTCGCACCCCGGAAAATTATCCTGTTCGGTTCCCATTCTTGGGGTACGCCGTCGGACGATTCGGATGTCGATCTTCTGGTAATTGCGGATTTCGAGGGGAAACCGTGGCGTTTTGCCGTTGAGATCAGGGAGCGCATCAGAGCCACTATCCCGCTTGATTTGATGGTGCGTACACCGGAGCAGCTCCGGGAACGTTTGGCCAAGCACGATATGCTGCTGACCGAAATTGTCGACCGCGGCACGGTGCTGTATGAAGCCTGAGACTGCCGAATTGACGAGCAAGGCTGATGCGGACCTTGCCACGGCGCAACGTGAGGCCTCGGTTGATGACGCGCCGAATTTCGATGAGGTCTGTTTTCACGCCCAGCAGTGTGCCGAGAAATATCTGAAGGCCATTATGGTGGAGACGGGCGTGCGCGTACCACGCATCCATGATCTTGAGGCGCTGGTCAATTTGTTGTTCGGGGAATATCCAGGATTGGAGCGGATTCTGCGCTTCGCCAGAATACTGTCGGCAATGGCGGTTGAGGTCAGGTATCCGGGAATGACGGCTGATGAGGATGATGCTACGGAGTCGCTCAAGGCTGCGACGTTGATTCGTGAGGCAGTGCAGGAGATTTTGTGCGGTTCTGGGGATGCTGGAGTTAAATAAACTGTCCCCGGAATTCCGCCCCAAGCGGCTCGGGAGGTCCGGGTTGGGTGATTGAGGGAGTGCCCGAACCCTTCAGTCTTGAGGTGACCGGTGCCAGCGAGATAGCCCGGAGTGAGGAGGCCAATCAATCTGGGACGAGGTTGTGTTTGGCAGAGTGCGAGAGGGCGGGGATGAGATGTAACTTGGCATCTTGGAAGCCTGACCCCGGACCCTGACCGGAGGGAAATAAGTAAGGTGTCCCCGGAATCCCCCCGGAATCCCCGTGCCGGAATCCCCGCCCCCGAATCCCCGGAATCCGGGATGTCCCCGGAATCATCGGGATCATGGGCAAGGAGGAAATTTGTGCTTCTATCAAGAAGCATCAGGGGAGGGTCGATTGAAATGGTATGGATGCGCTTTAGATTTCGTTTTGCCATTCTTTTTCTTTCCATGTCGTTTTTATTGTCCCGAACAGTCCATGGGGCCGGTGGGCCCAGTGGTGGAGCGGCCCAGAATATGGAACCGCGCCTTGCCGTCACCCCGGCGGTCATGGATTATGCCGTCAATACGGTAAAGCCGGTCCTTGACGCCAGTCCGGACAAAGACCGTCTGTCGCAACTGCTGAAAGTGGTGGATGTGCTCAAGGACCCGAAAATGGGCGTGGACGTCAACCGGATAGCACCCGATGCCTACTTCATCTACAACCTTCTCGACAAGGTCAAGCTGGGATTTCTCTACACCTGGAAGTTTTCTCCGGAGCAAAAAGAGATGCTGCAGCGCTGGCATGGAAAGTACATGAACGAACATCCTGCCGACGTCTTTTTTGCCCCCACGGCCGATGAAATTATCAAAACCAGGGCCGGTTTCGGCTGTACACACTATGCCCGGGCATTCATCGCCGTCGTCAAGGCCCTCGGGCTGGTGGAAAAGCCGGAAGACCTGCGCTATGTGGTGTCCAGCAAAGCCGATGACTATAATCGTGCCCTGGAAAAGCAGGACATGGAGAAGACCATAAACGGTCATCAATTCGTGCTGGTGAAGATCGACTCAAGATGGATCGCCATCAATACGTCCCAGAGGGAAGAAGCGGTGAACATGCCCGAGGGATTTTCGCCGGAATCCTGCAGCCCGCCCCAAAACATTCCCGTCAGGTTCGAGTCCTATCCTGCGGGGATCATTTTTCTGCTCAGGAAAATCGGCAAGGACTTCAACGATGATTGCGGCGACATTTCCCTGGCAAATCTCATGAACATCTCGCGGTCGGGCAATACGGAAAACGGAATGTTTTTGTGGGAGCCATATGGAACAGTGAATCAGTCGTTTCCGGGCCGTCGGACTTGATGACCTAGTTCGAGCGCCGTGCTCCCGCACTCGAATTCGGGGGACACCTTACTTAATTGGCAGGGAATTCCGAGGACATTATGCATAATTCGAAAGGCGGCCAAATGGCCGCCTTTTCTGTTTCCTGAGCATATGTGACAATGAATTACAGCGTCACGTCCAGTTCGTTCTGGGTCAGTTGCTCCCGTACCTGCTTCTTCCGGATGAGCACCAGTTCGCCGGTTTTGGTCCTCATGACGGCTCCCGGCTTGCGGTGGGAGTTGTAGTTCTCCGGCGACATGCTCTCGGAGTAGGCGCCGGTGCCGCCGATGACGACGTAGTCGCCGATCTCCGGCTCAACGATCATGACCGGCACGATGTTCCCCTCCTTGTCCAGGCGGACCGAGTCGCCGCTTTCGCAGCAGCGGCCGACGATGCCGAAGGGCTTCAGCCCCGCCGTGGGGGTCTGGTCGTACTCGCTGGAGAGGAGCGTCCCGTCCTGGCGGACGATGGCGATGGGATGCTCGGAGCCGTAGAGGAGCGGCCGGGTCAGTAGCTCCATGCCGCCGTCGACGATGAGGAAGTTCATCTCGTTGGTGAACTTCTTGTCGATGATGCGAGTGACGATGTGCCCCGAGTTGGCCACCACAAAGGTCCCCGGCTCGATCTCCATCATCAGTTCGCGGCCGGTGGCGGCCTTGAACTCTTCGATCCGCTGCTTTGCATAGGCTCCCAGGGTGGCGATGTCGGCCTGCTTCTCGCCCGGCATGCGGGCCACCTTGAGGCCGCCGCCGAAGCTGACGGTGACTGCATCCGGGAAGTAGGTTTTGATGAAGCCGAGCTCCCGGTCGATGTTCTCTTGCCACTTCTCCGGGGCGCCGCCGGAGCCGATATGGACGTGGACCTGGGTGAAGCGGAGCCCTTTCTCGTCGGCCAGGGCCTTCACGGTCGGGACGTCGCGCAGGTGGACGCCGAAGCAGGAGTACTCGCTGCCGGTGTCGCGGGTGGCGCTCTCGCCGCCGCCGGCGGCGCCCGGATGGACCCTCATGGAAAGGTCGATCTTGTTCTGGGCGGCAAAGTCGGCGATGAGCTGGTACTGCAGCGTGGAGCAGACATTGTACTTGAGGCCGACCTTGATCATGGCTTCCAGTTCGGTCCGCTCCTCGCCGGTGGGGACCTCCTGGGTGGTGAGCATCATGCGGCTGTAGGGGATGCCGGCGGCATGGGCCCGGGCGGCCTCGTCCAGGGATGAGCAGTCCAGGTCCAGCCCCTTGCCGGTGACAATGCGCAGGACGGTGCGGTCAGAGTTGGCCTTGATGGCGTAGCGGACGTGCAGGCCGTAGGCATTGGGCATGGCAAGCAGCTGGTCGCAGCTGTTCTCGATGTACTGCTGATCGTGGAGGTAAATAGGGGTTCCCCATTCCCCGGCGATCTTCGGGATAAGCGTTGCGTCGAGTCCGGTCGGACCAAAAGAAGTCATTGTCATTCGATCAACCTCATGGATGTGATGGTGATGTTTGGTTCCAAGATGCCGTCACGGCGGCATGTAAATGTTAATTTACTTTTCTAGCATTTTCCATGGTTGCGGCGCAACAGCTCTTTCACAGGCGTTCAGAAAACGCCATGGGGCACGCGAGGATTACGGGCAGAACAAGTTCAAAAGGCGGCCAAACGGTGTCTTTGACGAATCTGGAGAAACTTCTTGCTGCCTGTTACAGGCTGTGGCACACTGTAAGTACTCAATAAGGTGCCGAAAGGAGTGCCAATATGAATACAATTCCCGCCCAAGAGCTGAAGCGCCGCGGCATTGCGGCGGTTGACGGCTTGATCGAATCGGGTGACGTCCACGTGATTCGCAACAACCGGCCCGAGTATGTAATTCTCTCCGAGGAGCGCTACCGTGAGCTGGTGGCCGAGGCCGAAGAGGCGTATCTGGCCAGGGTGAGGGCATCGCTTGAGGATGTGAAGGCGGGACGGGTGCGGCGGTTTGCCTCGGCCGACGAGCTGTTGCAGGCGCTCGACGCTGAGGGGGAGTAACCGTGTACAGCGTCACCACATCGGAACAGTTCCTCCGTCAAGCGCGAAAATTCTTCAATAAACACCCCGACTTGAGACCCCGCTTCGCTGCCATCTTCGAGGCGCTCAAGCTGGATCCATTTCAGCCAGGCCTCGGGCTGCACCAGCTTTCCGGCAAGCTTGCCGGCTGTCATGCCGTCAGGCTGACCTATTCCTACCGAATCACCCTGACCCTGCTGATCGCCGAAAAAGAAATCATTCTTCTCGACATTGGCAGCCATGACGAGGTGTACCGGTAGTCAGTCCGTAATGACGTAATCGTACCTGCTCCCTACTCCCGTACCCAGTGGCAGGTATACCCTCCCGGGTTCTTCACCAGGTAATCCTGATGATACTCCTCGGCCCGCCACCAGGGGCCGGCCGGGACGATCTCGGTGACGACAGGCCGCTTCCACTTGCCGCTGGCGTCCACCTCGGCCTTGACCTTTTCCGCGATCCGCTTCTGCTCGGCGTCATGGTAGAAGATGGCGCTCCGGTAGCTGCTGCCGATGTCGTTCCCCTGGCGGTTCAAGGTGGTCGGGTCGTGCATCCGGAAGAAGAACCGCAACAGGGCCTCGTAGCTGGTCTTCGTCGGGTCGAATTCGATCCGCACCGCTTCGGCGTGCCCCTCGTGGTTTTCGTAGGTGGCGTTGGGCACGCTGCCGCCGGTGTAGCCCACCTCCGTGGCGATCACCCCCGGCTGCTTGCGCAGCAGGTCCTGCATTCCCCAGAAACAGCCTCCGGCCAGGGTCGCCACCTGCTTTACTGCCGCTGCCGGCGCCTTCCGGCCGAAGAGGGGGAGATACGAGCCATACCCTTCCTTCTCCAGGTCGTCCACCGGGATGAAGCGGAGCGCCGCGGAGTTGACGCAGTAACGCAGCCCCCCCTTGTCCCGCGGCCCGTCGGTGAAGAGATGCCCCAGGTGGGAGTCGGCTTCTTTGGAGCGGACCTCGGTCCGGACCGTGCCGAAGCCGATGTCGGTCTCCTCCTTCACGCTGTTCGGGGCGACCGGCCGGGTGAAGCTGGGCCAGCCGGTGCCGGAATCGAACTTGTCCCTGGATGAGAAGAGCGGCTCACCGCTGACGATGTCCACATAGAGCCCTTCGCGGTGCTCGTTCCAGTAGGTATTGTCGAAGGGGGGCTCGGTCCCCGATTTCCTCGTCACGCGGTACTGCAGCGGAGTGAGGCGCTGCTTCAGCTCTTCGTCAGAGTATTTCCTCGCTGTCATCGTCGTCTCCTTTTCTGCTGTTCGGCCGCCGAAGCGGGGGGGCCTGGCAACAACTGCCAGTATCAGGCAGGCAACAACAAATACCAGAATCGTCAATGCTCGTGTTTTCATCTTTTTCCCCCGATGTTAAGATTATAGACAATTATCGAGGCATATCCCAGCTCCGTAGCGCCACTCTTTCCGGGATGGGCTTTGGAGACGTTGTCAATTTGATTGTCTACAGCAAGACGGCAGCCTATCGGTGGGCAGCCTCCTGCATCGCATGATTCGCGGCCAGCGACCGAGCTGATGGAGAAATTCGAGAAATCCTGCCGTCTGAAACCTACGCAACGGGTTTTCCTCTGCGCGACCTTGTCAGAAACGACAAGGCGAACCCGACCAGGAGAAACCCGCATCCCATGGCGAAGCTGTAGACGGATGCCCGGCCCGGATAGAGCTCCGCCGGGTACCGGTCCTTGATCAGGGCCACCAGTTGGGGGCCCGCGATGCCGGCGGCGGACCAGGCGGTGAGGATCGCGCCGTAGACGGCAGGCATGACCCGAGCGCCGAACATGTCGAGCACGAACGCGGGCATGGTTCCGAAACCGCCGCCGTCGCAGAGGAGCACGTAGCAGACCAGCAGGGCGAAGTGCCAGGGAGAGTCGGTGCGCATCAGAAGCACGAACGCCAGGAACTGCGAGCCGAGGATCAGCCTGAAGGTCTCGGGCCGGCCGATCCGGTCCGAGAGTCCCCCCCAGAAAAACCTGCCGACCCCGTTGAACAGTGAACTGGTCGCAATCAGGGTGGCGCCGTACCGCGCCAGGGCCTCTTTTCCCAGCCCCGGACTGGCCTCGCCGCAGATTTCCTGAAAGAGCGGCGACTGGAAGCCGATGAGAGCGAGCCCGCGGTGATGTTGCAGAAAAAGATCCCCCAGAGAAGCGCAAATTCCCCGGAGAGAATGCAGGCGCGGGCTCCCCTCCCACCGTCGTCCGGGCCGCTTCCGGCCTGATCCCGCGGCAGGGCATATTCCGGCGGCACCCACCCCGTTGGAGGGTACCTGACAAAGGTCGCGGCAGGAACGGTCACCAGCAGGAACAGCACCCCCATGACGGCAAACACCGTCACCATGTCCCCGCCCATTTGCGCCAGGAGCAGAGGTGCGATGACCTTGGACATCAGCAGGGCGCCAAACCCGAACCCCATGACCACCATGCCGGTGGCAAACCCCTTGCGGTCAGGAAACCATCGGGCCACCGTGGCGACAGGGGTGACGTAGCCGAGCCCGAGTCCGGTCCCTCCGACCACCCCGTAGCCGATATACAGCAGCGGAAGGGAATGCATGCCGAGCGCCAGGGCCGCCAGGAGATAGCCGGCCCCGAACAGCGCCCCGCCCGCCAGGGCGAGCTTCGTTGGTCCAATCCTCGGCAGCATCATCCCCCCGGCTGCGGCGGCAAGGCCCAGGAAGCAGATGGCGAGGCTGAAGACCCATGCCACCTGGCTGTTGGTCCAGTGGGTGTCGCAGAACGGCTTCTGGAAGAAGCTCCAGGCGTACACGGTCCCGAGGCAGACCATGAGCAGCGTGCAGATGATTGCGATCCCCCAGCGGTTGGGCGTCTTTTCCACCAGTCATCTGCTTGAGGGCTGCCCCACGGAGTCAGGAGAGGTATGGGGCGTATATAGGGGGAGGATAGTTTGTCGAGTCATATTGACGCCCGGAGACTCGCTAGCGTATTTTTGTGCATGGGATTCTTTACTGATAAACGAAGTCGTCGAGAAGCTCGAGGGAGGATAGTGGTAGGGAAATGAAAATACAGAGATTGACGACCGAAAATCGCCCAAAGGTCTACGCGCTCCTGCGCGGCGCCTTTCCCAGCAGTGACTATGAAGCCGCACTGGTGCAGAAACTCCATGATAACGGCAGAGTTATCCATGAATGGGTGTGCATCCATACCGGGAAGGCCATCGCCTACATCGCCTTTACCAACGCCTACCATGGCCGCGACATCTGCGGGCTGCACCTGGCCCCCATGGCCGTGGCCCCGGAATTCCAAGGGCGGGGGGTGGGGTCGGAGCTGCTCAGGTTCGCTCTGCGACAGGAGGCGATCAGCAGCCAGCCCCTCTTCGTTCTGGGTGAGCCAGGCTATTACAGCCGGTTCGGCTTTGAGCCGTGCCGTGTGCCCATCTGCCCCTTCGACAAGAACAACGCGCATTTCCTGAGCATGCGCAACGCCACCGCCACCAGTTTCGTGGTGGGCTATGAGCCCGAGTTCACAACCGCTGCCGCACCGACTGGAACTACCCGGAGCAGGAAGCGTGGGAGACGGTGATCGTCGGGAAGGTCCGGATTCCGGGGACCGTCACGCATTAATTAAAAGGCGGCCAGTTTGCCGCCTTTATGGATGGGAACCGACGCCGTGCCGCTGTCTCAAGAACAACCAGACCAGCGGGGGCAGCACCAGCAGGTAGGCGAAGAAGAGGAGCCGGAAGCTGTTCCCCACCCCGTGGGCATCGGCAAATCGGCCAAGGAGCGGGGCGGTGACGGCGAACAGCAGCCGGAAGCAGAGGGACTGGAGCGAGAGCATCCCTGCCCGGTTGGCCGACGGGATCTCGGCCTGAGCCACGTGCAGCAGGAACGGCCCCCGCATCCCCCGCATGGCCGTCAGCAGGTAGTAGAAGAGAAATCCCCACACTCCCGCCGCAAGCCCCAGCCCCAGGTATCCGCCCCAGACGAGGATTATCAGCAGGAAGATCATGCCGCGATCGCGGAGCTGCTCCCGCAGCCGGTGGCTGAATACGGCAAAGATGGCCACGGTGAGGTTGGCCCCGGCCCAGATTGGGCCAAAGGAGGCGAGGGGAACCCCGGCGTTCCGCATGTAGGGCTGGATCAGCCAGACGGGGTAGAAGGAGGAGAGCCCGAGGGCGATGCTGAGGAGGACCGTCACCCGGAGGCGCCGGTTCTCGATGAAGACGTAACGCGCCGAGGCAAGGGACTCCTTCAGGTGGTTGACCTGGTGGTGCCGCTCGCGGGGCGGTTCGGCCATGCCGCGGGTGAGGAGGAGCGCCAGGACCCAGACCGCAACCTGGAGCACAAAGGGGAGGAGCGGATAACGGGCGTAGAGCACCCCGGCGAAGAGCGCCCCGGCGGCCTCGCCGGTCTGGCCGAAGAAGGTGGAGCGCCCCTCGAACCGGCCGTATGCCGCTTCATCCCCCGTCTCCTTGAGGGATTCGTAGAGGAGCGCGCTGTCCGTGCCGCTGATGAACGAGGTGGAGATGCCGAGGAGGGTCTCGGCGATGAGGACATCCCGGAACGACGAGGCGACCGTGTAGACCCCCCAGCCGGCTATGCCGAGAACCGACGCCAGGGTCAGGGCGGTGCGGTAGCCGACCCGGTCGCTGATGTAGCCGGAGGGGTACTCCATCACCACCATCGCCACGGCGAAGATGCTCTGGAGGAGCAGGATCTGGGACAGCGAGAGCCCGATGTGGTCCTTCCAGAAGAGGGTGATGACTGCCATGGGGAACAGGGTCATCTGGAGGAAGGAAAAGCCGTAGAGGAGGGGAATGTTGCGCCGGAGCGAAGTCATGGCGGCATTATGAAGCATTCCGGACCAATTATGAAGCGGGAACGTGAGGCAGCCGACGGGCTGCCGTTGTCGATTCCCCTCTTGCAGTTTTGCACGACTTTACACCACAATGGTTGGGACGGCTGAACGTGGAACGTACGTTTACCCATGGACGGAAGGCGAGGCGGGCACGAAGATGTTTGAGGGGATTTTCTGGGACAACGACGGGGTGTTGATGGAGACCGAGCACCTCTACTATCAGGCCAATGCCGAGGCGTTGGCCCAGGCGGGGGTGACGCTTACCCTTGACGACTTTCGCCGGATCTCCCTGCGCCAGGGGGAGAGCGTGCTTGGCTTGGCCGCCGGCGCGGGGCTGGGTGACGAGGAGGCTACGGCGCTGCGCCGGGTGCGGGACGGGATCTATTACCGGCTTCTGGGGGAGGAGGCCCGGGTGATGTCCGGGGTGCGGGAAACCCTGGCGCGGCTCCACGGCCGGCTCCCCATGGCGATCGTCACCAGCTGCCGCCGGGAGAACTTCCTGCAGATGCACCGGCAGAGCGGACTCCTCGACTACTTCGATTTCATCCTCACCCGCGAGGACTACGGCGCGTCCAAGCCCGATCCCGAGCCATACCGGACCGCCTGCTCCCGGGTCGGGCTCGACCCCGGTCGCTGTCTGGCAATTGAGGATTCGGAGCGGGGTGTAACCTCCGCCGCCCGGGCCGGGCTCGTCGTTGCCGCGATCCCCGGCGACATGAACCGGGGGGGCGATTTCGGGGCCGCCCGCTGGCTTCTGGACGGCGTCCGCGAACTGCCGGCGCTTCTGAAGCTCGACGAGGCGCAAGGATCGTAATACCACCGCGGCGCCGCCTCCACCAAGCGTTGACAAAAACACCGCCGCCATGTCATAAATCAACTGCCTGACGGGAAGCCGCTTCCACCTCATGAAGCGGCTTTCGTTCGTCATGGGCTGGCGCGAAAAAATGATCCGGAGAACGTGTGTGGACACCAGAAAGCAAGCATTGATCAGAAACAAGACCATAGCAACGGGATTGATGATTGGCGCGGCGATCCTGTTTGTAATCGCCCGCCTGCAGAAGGGACATGGCGCCTGGGAGTGGGTGGCCGCGTTCGCGGAGGCGGCCATGGTGGGCGCCCTGGCAGACTGGTTTGCGGTGGTGGCCCTGTTTCGCCACCCGCTGGGGGTGCCGATTCCCCATACGGCGATCATCAAGAACAAGAAGGACGCCATTGCCGGGAACCTGGCCGGCTTCATCCGTGACAAGTTCCTTGCCACCGACACGCTGATCGCCAAAATGAGGGCCTACAACCCGGCCGAGCACCTGGCCGTCTACCTGATGGCGCGGGACAATGCCGCCGGCATGGCCAGGGGGGTGACCCGGCTCTGCGCCGACTCCCTGGATTTTATCGATGACGAGCGGGTGCAGCGATTGCTGAGAGCCGCGCTGAGTAACCGGATTGACAGCTTTGATGTCTCGACCTCCGCCGGAACGGTTCTCGATGCCCTGCGTAAGGACAATCGCCACCAGGTCGTGCTCGATGACCTGTTGCAACGCTGTGCCGGGTGGCTGGCCGGCGAGGAGGCCCAGGCGCGGCTGGCCACGGCCATCGACGACATGTGCGCCAAGGAATATCCGCTGCTGATGGCGTTTCTTCCCAACCGGGACAAGTTCGCCCGGGGGGCGGGGGAGAAGATCGTCAAGAGGATCAACGCCTTCATCCAGGAGGTCAATGCCGACCCCGGCCATGAGGTCCGGTACCGCTTTGACACCGCCGTGACCGGCTTCATCGCCCGGCTGAAGACCGACCCGGTGCTGCGCGACAAGATCGAGGCGATCAAGCGCGACGTTGTCCATAACCAGGCCATCAGCGATTACGCGCAGAGTATCGGCAGCGACCTCAAGAACTGGCTGAAGAACGATCTGCAGCAGCCCGAGTCGCAGGTGCGGGAGAAAGTTGCGGCGGCGGTTGCCGGCCTCGGTACGACCCTGGCGCACAACAAGGAACTGCAGGAGTCCCTGAACGCACACCTGGAAACGCTGGTGCTGCACTACGGGGATACGCTGCGCACGGCGATTGCCGGCCACATAACCGGCACCATGCAGCAGTGGGAACACGAAGACTATACCAACGAGATCGAGCTGAGCATCGGTTCCGATCTGCAGTTCATCCGGATGAACGGCACCCTGGTGGGAGGGGTGATCGGCCTGCTGCTGCACGCCATCTCGCTGCTGCTGTAAGTGGCAGCTACGACGTTATGCTCAATTGAACAGGTGCCAGACCGCCCACCGCATGTGCGCCATGCATGTCCGTTCTGCGAATAATCAGATCGGCACGTCATCGACCACGTCGGCAGCGCTGTCGATCCCGTCGTGGACCGCATTGCCCGCTACCGGAATGATTGAAATCACCGCACCGGTCACCCGCATGGGAACCGATACCAGCTTCGTCAGCACACACCCCTGCAGCATGAGAAGCATCCCCATAATTATCATCATTCGTATCATCGCGACTCCTCCTTGACGGTAGGGTCGGGAGTCTCCTCTCCCGACTGGATATATATGCGACTAGATTATACCCCCATGAGCTGAATGCTCCAGAAGGTGAGAAAACCGGCGAAGAGGACGAGGGTGGAAATCGGCTTCTCCTGCACCACATGGGCTTCCATCAGCAACTCCTCGGTGACGAGGTAGAGAAGCGCGGCGGCGCTGAAGGCAAGGGCTGCGCCGATTGCCGTGTGCGAGGCACCCGCAAGAAGGATGTTCCCGAGAACCGCGCAGAGCAGTACCGTTACCCCGAGCCCCCCTGAGACAAGGACGATCTGCCGATCGCTGACCTGGTCGGAGGTGAGGGCCAATCCCAAAAAAAGCAGTTCCACCGACAGGCCGATGGCAAGTATCGGCCCGGTCTCCCCCCCGGCGGCGAACCCGGCGCCGATGATGAAACCATCCACCGCCACGTCGATGAAGGTTGCCAGCAGGAGCCCCCGCCCGATGCCTGCCCGTATCCCGGCCAGCTGATCCTGATGTTCGAGGTGCTCGGTCCAGAACTTCAGGCCGTACATGAAAAGGCTCCCCAGGGCGAAGGCCCCGATCAGCACCGGGCCGGGCGCGTGTTCCCGCCCGATCTCCGGCAGGAGTTCCACTGCCAGGGCCGCCAGAACCACGCCGGCAGCGAAATGCTGAATGAGGCTCCGACTCTGATGGTTCGGTTTCCAGAATGCGGCAAGGAACCCCCCGCACAGGGCGACAACGGCCGGAATCGAGATGAGGAGAAGATTATGCAGGGTCACGGGGCACCTCTTTGAGGGGTGAGACATCATTGAACGCATGAAACCGATTGATACACGCATGTCACGCCGAAAACAATAAGCATTCACGGAGCGTGCGTTCAAGGTTGTCGCATTGCGGGGAAAAGAATAGGAAGGATTGTTTCTCGCCTCGTCCGCAGAATCTGTGGGTAGTTGGCTGAAAAAATAAGGGCATTGCCCCTCCGTGAAGGATAAGATTGTTTTTGCGAGAAACGATCAAGTCCGACACGGGAGAAGCAATGCTTATCAAGACTGTACTGAACAAGTTCGAGCGTTTCAAGTCCTTCATTTACGGAGATTGCCGACTGGCGAAAGTCGGCGGCTCAGAAGCACTGGTCATTGACATCAAGGCTCGTCGCAACAGCAAGCCCGAATGCCCGGAATGTGGCAAGCGAGGCAAGACATACGACACGCAACCGGCCCGACTGTTCGAGTATGTGCCGATCTGGGCGTTCAAGGTCTTCTTTCGCTACGCTCCCCGTCGGGTTCTGTGCCCAATCCATGGGGTAAAGGTTGAATCCCTCCCCTGGGGGTATGGCAAAGAGCAAATGACGATCTCGTACCAGGTCTATCTTGCCCGGTGGGCTCGGCGACTCTCCTGGAAGGAAGTTGCCGAAATCTTTAAGACCAGTTGGGACAGCATCTTTCGGGCGGTGCAGTATGCTGTCGATTACGGCCTGGCAAACAGAAACCTTGATGGCGTTACGGAAATCGGTGTTGATGAAATTGCCGTCTTCAAGGGCCATCAGTATCTTACGATGGTCTATCAGCTCAATGCCGGCGTCAGGCGTCTTCTCTGGTGTGGTCCGCAACGTCGGATAAGAACGCTACTGCGCTTCTTTCGGGAATTCGGCAAAGAACGCAGCGCCAAGCTCAAGTATGTCTGCAGCGACATGTGGGCACCGTATCTCAAGGTTATCGCCAAGCGGGCACCCAATGCCGTGAACATCCTCGACCGCTTCCACATCATGCGGAAGTTTAACGAAGCGATTGACGAGGTTCGGCGCACCGAAGCCAAGGAGTTCAAGGCCGCCAAGCAGGAGAACGTCCTGGAAAAGGGCCGTTGGTTGCTGCTGAAACGGCCGGAAAATCTGTCCGAGAAGCAGACGTCACGATTGGGAGATTTGCTCAAGCTCAACCTCTCATCAATCAAGGCATATCTGCTGCGCGAGGACTTTCAGCAGTTCTGGGACTACCAGCGGTCTGACTTTGCTGGCAAGTTCCTCGACGACTGGGTCATCAGGACAATGCAAACTGACCTGGAACCGATGAAGAAGGTTGCCAGGATGTTACGCAACCACAAACCGATGATTCTCAACTGGTTCAAGGCAAAAGGCCGACTTTCCAGCGGCGCGGTAGAGGGTCTGAACCTCAAAGCAAAACTGACTATCAGAAAAGCGTACGGTTTCCGAACCATCAAGTGCCTGCAAGTGGCGCTATATCACACACTTGGCGACTTGCCAGAACCCCTGTGTCACCACAGATTCTGCTAAAGAGCCTGTTTCTCTGAAGAGTAGCCTCTCCCTGATTGCTCTCCTCTCAGAGGTGTGAACTGCGGAGCGTTCGCACTGCCGGCCTAGCGGCCGGGAGCCTTCCTTCTGGCACCGTGCATCGAGGAGTCAATGCTCCAGATGCCGCCCCCCTGCGAGGCGATGAACAGGAACGCGAAGCAGTAGAGCACGGCAAGCTCCCCCTTGTTCTGGATCGGCAGGAGCGCCGTGGTCCCGTGCACCATCCAGTAGGCAACGGCCATCTCCCCGCTGGTTATGAAGGCTGCCCAGTGGGTGAACAGGCCGATCATCACGAGGAATCCCCCGATCAGTTCGATGGGGCCGGCAACGTAGGTGAGGAATGCGGGAACGTCACCCGGCATTCCGATTGGGAAGGCGAACAGCTTCTGGGAGCCGTGCCACAGGAACAGAAAACCGGTAACGATCCTCATCAGCGCGTAGCAGTAGGAACTGTATAGTGACATGAACGATTTCATGGTGAGACCTCCTTATCGGCAGCGTGTGCTTTAAGACTATTTTAGTCTCTTTTGTGTCTGCCGCAACCCTCGGAAATGCGGCTTGCTTACCAGCATCTCTGCCGGTCACTGCTGGCGGTGATATAATGGGAATCAAAAGGAGCCAAAAGAGATAAAGGAATCGGTGATCATCATGAAAGCTATTCGAGTGCGTGAATTTGGCGAACCGGAAGTGATGGGGCTAGAAGACGTGGCCCCCCTGACCCCGGGACCGGCAGAGGTCGTGGTCAGGCTGCACGCCGTGGGGGTGAACCCGGTTGATGCCTATATCCGCTCCGGCCAGTACCGCCCTGACCTGAAACTTCCCTACACGCCCGGCCTCGACGGGGCCGGCGTCATCAGTGCCGTCGGTTCGGAAGTCAAGCACCGGCACGTGGGACAGCGGGTCTATGTCGCCTGGTCCCTGAGCGGTACCTATGCGGAGGAGGTCCTCTGCAAGGAATTCCAGACCCATCCGCTTCCCGACGGGGTCAGCTTCGCCCAGGGCGCGGCCATCGGCGTCCCCTATGGCGCCGCATTCCGGGCGCTGTTCCAGCGTGCCCATGCGGTGGCAGGGGAAACGGTGCTGATCCATGGCGCGAGCGGCGGCGTGGGGATTGCGGCGGTGCAGCTCGCCCGGAGGGCCGGCATGTGGGTGATCGGTACCGCCGGCACGGAGAAGGGCGAGGCGCTGGTGAGGGCCCAGGGTGCCCACCATGTCCTGAACCACCGTGTCGAGGGGTATCTGGACAGGCTGCAGGAGTTCCCCTGCGGCAAGGGGGTGGACGTTATCGTGGAGATGCTCGCCAACGTGAACCTGGACCGTGACCTTGGGGTGCTGGCAAAGGGGGGCCGGGTGGTGGTGGTTGGCAGCCGCGGCCGGGTGGAGATCGATCCCCGCACCGCCATGGGAAAGGAAGCCGCGATCCTTGGCATGACCCTCTACAACGCCAGCGACAAGGAACTGGCCGGCATGCATGCGGCATTTGTCGAGGGGCTGGCCAACGGCACCCTCAGGCCGGTGGTGAGCCGGGAGCTCCCCCTTGCCGCCGCGGCTGAGGCCCATCACGCGGTCATGGAGTCGAGCACCTTCGGCAAGATCGTGCTGCTTCCGTGAGTGGGGCAGACGGCACTCACGAGGCGATGGCATACACCTCCGAGGAGATCGTGAGGTTCCCTTCGTCGAGCGCAAGGGGATGGGCACTATGCCCGATCAGTTCATAGAGCCGCTGATACCGCTCCACTTCCGCGTGCTGGGCTGTCTTGCGCCCGTAATATTTCCCTGGCTGGGCGAAGACATCGGTCACCACCTGGTCGTCGTAGATGGCAAAGTTGCAGGAGCCGGTGGTGTCCCGGCCGTTGATGTCGGTGGCGGCGGGGAGTTCGTCGCGGAAGGCGACCCGCACGTTGACGCCGTCACCATGCTGCGCGAGGAGCACCTTTTGCACTTCAGGGTCGGCAAGATCGTCGCGGTTGACGACGAAGATTCGGGTGATGGCCACTCCCTGCCCCAGGGCGCGGAGATTGGCCTGGTAGAAGTTGAGGAGGGTGCCGCGGTTTCCCCACCCGGGGGTCATGGGGTCCACCGCCTTGACGGAGTGGGTTGCCGCGTCGGAGAGTTTGGCCCCTTCCAGATAGAACTCGGTATCGTCCAGGGGGATGTACCCCTTTTCGAGCATGAGGAGCGTCCGCCGGGTCGAGGCCATCAACTCGGTGGCCCGGGCATGGCATTCGGCATCGCAAATCCGGGCGATGGCCGCAGGGATCTCGTGGGCCTCCCGGTACTGCTCGATGAGGGCGTCCCGTGATTTCTCCACATCTTCCCGCAGCAGCCAGGTGGCGAGGGAGAGGAGCACGCCCACGGCAAAGGTGACGTAGGCGACCTCCTCGTGGCGGAGTACCCAGTGGAAAAAGATCGCCAAGCCGGACCCGACGAGGAATTCGATAAATACCGCCATGTTGTGGATTTTCTTGTTCATGATTTGTACCTCCTGCGTGGTTCCAGAAAACGAAAAAGCCGGGTCGCCGAAAAAATATTTCGGCAACCCGGCTGTCTCGGTGAGACCCTATGGGCTTTCCGCCCCATCCTCGCGGATGGTTTAGTATTGTCGTCTATTCTGAAACCTGATTTGATTCGTTGAGCTATCCTTTTTACCCCCTCCCACTCGGCATGTCAACCTGACAGGAGCAAACTTTTCCCCCTCCCGAGCATGCTGGATTTTGATTTTGCCGGTAGATCGGGAACATACACCCTCGCAGGGGGACCATGGTCGTTGTCATTTTTTGTCAACACGATAATCTGTCGAGCGTTTATAATAATAACGTCTTCGTGGAACCCTCGATGGGTAATCGGAGGCGAGGCGTAAATCACGACGATGGAAGGAGGCTTGTATGTACAGGATCGCGTGCGGTATCTTCGCGTTGACGGTTGCGCTCATGGTGAATGTCCTGCCTGCCCATGCGCGGGGCGGTTATTACGGGCATCATGGAGGAGGGGTGAGGTTCGGCGTGCATGTGGGGCCGGGGGCGTGGTGGCCGGGATGGTGGGGACCGTACGGCTACGGCTATTATCCCTATTATCCGCCGCCGGTAATCGTGCAGCCCCCATCCGATCTCTACGTCGAACCGGCCCCCGCGCCCGAGGCGGAGGAACCCCGTTACTGGTATTATTGCAAGGAAGCGAAGGGATACTATCCCGATGTGAAAAAGTGCCCAAAGGGGTGGATGAAGGTTGTTCCTCCTGAAAATCCACCGGAGGAAGAGGAGGAGTGATGCCATGGTAGTCAATTGGTTGCAAAGATATGCGACAGTGGCGGCATTGATGGTGCTGGGGGGGTGTGCGACGGTGCCGTCCGGTCCGAGCGTACTGGTACTGCCGGCCCCGGGAAAACCCTTCGAGCAGTTCCAGGTGGAAGACGCGACCTGCCGGCAGTGGGCCGGGCAACAGATCGGCCTCTCCGCCCAGGAGACGGTCAACCAGAATACCGCCCAAAGTGCCGCCGTGGGAACGGCGATAGGCGCCGGCGCCGGTGCGCTCCTCGGAGCCGCGGCCGGCCATCCGGCTGCGGGCGCGGCCATTGGCGCCGGCAGCGGGTTGCTCGTGGGGACGGCGTCTGGTTCCGGCGCTGGGGAGGCGTATGGATGGGAGGCGCAGCAGAAATATGATTACGCGTACGTGCAGTGCATGTATGCCAAGGGGAACCAGGTTCCCGGCCGGGTGCACCGGTACCGGCTGAAGAGGGTCGCCCCGTCGCCATCATCTCCCGACAGGTATTCCGTGCCGCCTGACTACGTTCCCTGATCTCCCGTTTTCCCCTGTCGGCATGCAGATGCAAAAGGCCAGACCCGTTTCAGGGTATGGCCTTTTGTGTCCGAACCATCTTCCTCCCTAGCTCAACATGTCAGCGTCACCGCTCACATGGACAAAACCGTCTCTCCTTACTTCATGGTCGAGCTTGGGAATCGTCTCACATGCTTCGCAGAGATACTTTTCTTCTTTGTCGCTGAAAGAGCCGTGTTCACAGGCACCGCTCCAAACCTTGATATCACATCTCTCGGTTCTCATGATCCTTCGCCTCCCTTCTTCTTGAATTTATTATACCACCGGGGAAGAGGTTTACCGAGGGGAAAGATTAGCCTTACAACGTCCCGGAGTCCCATGCTATCCTGCGTGGAACAAGCACTGAGACATCCGTGGAGGATAGCATGGAATACACTGAACAGCCTGGACTCTGTCGTCTGCACACCCTGAAGGTCGTCCGCGTTGACAAGCAAGGCGTCTGGCTGGAGGCCGGCGGGCGCCTGGCGCACCTGCCCCGGCGGGAGGCGCCCCAATCGTCCCCCGGTGACCCGGTGGACGTATTTCTCTATCAGGACGGGGTTGGAGAGTTGCAGGCCACGTGCCGTCTCCCGCTGGCCCAGGCCGGTGAGTTTGCGCTGCTGACGGTCAAGTCGGTCGGTTCCCACGGGGCGTTCCTCGACTGGGGCCTGGCAAAGGATCTGCTGGCGCCGTATCGCCTCCAGCCCGAGCGGATGCAGGTCGCCAGGAGCTACCTCGTGAAGGTCGATCTCGACCCGCAGGGGCGCCCTTTTGCCAATGCCCGTATCGACGACTGCCTTGACCGCGGGCGGCCCGACCTGCGTGAAGGGGATGCGGTGGACCTGCTCGTCTGGCAGTTCACCGACCTGGGCGCCAAGGTCATTGTCAATCACCGGTATCCCGCCCTCCTCTACCGGGACGAACTGCCGGCCGGGGCCATTGTCGGCATGCCGCTGTCCGGTTATGTGAAGCGACTGCGCGAAGACGGCAGGCTCGATGTCACCCTCCGCAAGGTGGGGGCCGAGGCGGTGTCGGACGCACGGGATGCCATCCTCGCGGCGTTGGCTGCCCATGGCGGCACCTTGCCCCTTCATGACCGGAGCTCACCGGCAGCCATCGAGAAGGCTCTGGGCATGAGCAAGAAGAGCTTCAAGAAGGCGGTGGGGGGTCTCTACAAGGACGGTCTGGTGACCTTGAACGATGAGGGAATTAGGCTGACGGGGAAAGGTACGGCCAACAGCCAGTCCCCGGAAAGGGACCGTCCGTTGCCATGACAAAAGAGCAGTTGCTGAACCAGATTACGGCGGCCCTCGATGCCGATCTTGCTGTCCTCGCCACCGCAGCCCGGTTCGCCCACGAGGCAGCGACCCACGAGGAGTGCATACCCGACAACAAGTACGACACCACGGCGCTGGAGGCATCATACGTTGCCCAGGGGCAGGCGAACCGTGCCCAGGAGATCCGGATGGCGCTGGAGAGCTATCGGGTGCTGGCACTGCGCGAATTCGACGACGAAACGCCGATCCGGTTGACGGCCCTGGTTATCCTGGAGGATGAGGATGGGGAAGCACGGCGTGTCTTTCTCGGTCCGGAAGCGGGTGGACTCAAAATCGCCGACGGCGAGGGGGAGATCGTAGTCATAACCCCGCAGTCACCCTTGGGCCGCGTCCTGCTCGGCAAAGTAGTCGGGGATCAGTTGCAAGCGGGCATGGGGGGGACGCGAAAAACCTTCACGGTCGTCGAGGTCTGCTGAGGATTGAAGTCCGGCCAATCAGTTGGCTGTCGTTCGTTATTTCGCCTCTTCCTCTTCGGTGGATTGTCCGGAGACTTCTTCAGGGAGGGAGTCTTTTCTTGCCAGTTTGCGCTGAAGCTTTTCGTCGTTCTTTTTCTTCCGCTCTAATTCCTTCTGCCGTTTCTGAAACTGAAAATTGGGTTTTGCCATCGATTCACTCCTGCGCGCATGGGATAGGGGGCGTGAGGGACATGATCCCGAGGTGTCTATTCCTTGGGGTGCCGGCAATTGCCGAAACAAAAAAGCCCCGAGGTTTTCCCGGGGCTTTTGAGGTCTGCTGGAGGGTTGTTATACTCTGGTTACGTTCGCGGCCTGGAGACCTTTCGGCCCCTTGGTTACTTCAAACGTTACCCTATCGCCTTCAGTAAGGGATTTGAATCCGTCACCCGCGATGGCGGAGAAGTGACAGAACACATCCTCACCGTTATCCTGCTCGAGAAATCCAAAACCCTTGCTGTCGTTGAACCACTTTACTGTTCCGTTTACCATGTGCTTACTTTCTCCTGATACTTCCTGTTGTTTTTGTCCGGCATCATGCCGGATGTTTTTTCGACAGTAACAGCTTTGTTCTGATGAAGTCAATCTATTATATTTATCTGGACATGGGCCTCATTAATTTAATGCGCCAAGTCTGAGGTGCAATTTGTAATCATGCCTCTCATTAGCGAGTTGCCATAATCGTGCAACTGCGCAAATAGTGACTGTTGTCAGCGTTGTTCATGATCGTGTCAATATCAAAGTAATAAATTAACGTCAAGATTCCTTGCTAATTCAGAATCTTGTCGTATATTATAGAAACAAGTTATAGACTGTGTTGGTGATTTTTCGGGTTTTATTCGTAAGGGCAGGTTTGTGAGTTGAGAATTATGACTCATTCACCTCTACAAAAAGAAAGCGGTATGAGACAATGACAATCAAAGTCGGAAACATTGTAAGTCACCCGAGAGGCCAGGAATGGGGCGCCGGTAAGGTTCTGGAAATAACATCCACCTTGGCGATGATACAGTTCAGCGACGGTATAAAACGGAAAATTGCAGTATCTCACTTCAGTACGTTGGAGCCTGCTGCTCCTGGCTCTTATTTGCCTCCTGTTGAAGTTCCTGTTGTGGCAAAACCTTCCCGGGCACCCAGGGCAAGCAAAAAGAAGATATAATTACGAGAGTTTATTCTAGGAATAGATATATACTTAATTCAAAAAGGCGACCAATAGGTCGCCTTTTCTGTCTCTGTGCAGATCGTTGATATGGACCGAAAGCCCTTTGGGGTGAAGGGGGTAACCTGATGCTGCATCTGTCGATGCCGTTGCCCGAATGGGCCCGGACGTCCGTGGGGAATTCGGGCATTTTTGCAGGGGATGCCGAGAAAATGGCCTTTGCCATCAGTCTTGCTCGGAGCAATGTGGAAGAGGGGACCGGAGGCCCGTTCGGTGCGGCCATATTCAACCGGGAAAGCGGCGAGCTGGTGAGTGTGGGGGTGAACCTCGTGGTTGCAGGCATGAACTCCGTACTCCATGCCGAGATGGTGGCCATCATGGCGGCCGAAGCGGTGTTGGGGACCTATACCCTGGCAGTCAGGGGACGTTTCGAGCTGTTCTCCTCCTGTGAACCGTGCGCCATGTGCCTCGGGGGGATCCTCTGGAGTGGGGTGGAGAGACTGGTGTGTGCCGCTGCGGCCGACGACGCCCGGGCAATCGGCTTCGATGAGGGGCCGGTGTATCCTGAGTCGTACTGCTACCTGAAGGAGCGTGGAATCGAGATTGAAAGGGGTTTCATGCGTGAAGAAGGGAAGAGGGTGCTGGAACTCTACCGGGAGCGGGGGGGTATCCTCTACAACCGGCGGTAGCCATTGCCCGCGAGTTGCTTCGGATTGTCGGATCAGCTCGGATAGGATCCTGAAGAATCAGGAGGTATTCTCACTCCTGGCCGTGCCCCTGTCGCTGGCGGATGGCGAAGAGCGGTTCGAAGATGAACTCGTCGCGGCAGACGGGGCATTTGCCGGGGGAGGTGAGGCGGTCGCGTTTGGCGAATACGAAGCCGCAGGCGCGGCATTCGGCAGGGGTGACCTCCAGGTATCCTCCACTGGCGTGGATGCTGAGACGGATATGCTCCAGGTGGCTATAGACCTCCTTTTCCGCCAAATGTGCCTGGCTCGAAATCTCTCTGGCGGAGAGGGGGTGATCGCGAATCAGCTCCATGACGGCGTGGCGGGCCGTTTCCTGGGCAGGGCGCGGTACGGCTGGTTTCCGCGGTATCTGTTTCATGGGGCCTCCCACGGGAACCTCCTCTGATGGGGGAAAGAACGGGGGAGGCTTTCATGGCCTCCCCCGTATCGGGCGTCAGGGTGTCGGGGTCAGATGAATGGCGCCGAGGTCGGTGGTTGCCTTGGATGCGACGGAAACGGCGGCGGACGAATAGAGCTGGAAACCGTTGGCGGCGACGAATGCCTTGTAGGCGACTGTCGCGGTGCTGGGCGGAACAAATACCGCAAAGGGGGCCTGCCACGTGCCGCTCGTGTAGTTGCTGAAGATCGTGCCGGCGGCGATGGGATTCACGTCGTTGATGGCGCCGCGGCGTTTCACCGACACCGTGGCGCTCGACCAGTCTGCGAACGGGGAAACGACCGTGCCGGAAATTGACCCATAGGCTGGAATCACATCCTCCATCTGGATTATCCGTATTCCCGTAGGTTTCAGGATATATTTTTCGTTTTGCGGGGTGTTGCCGCGTTCAACAATGGCGGTGTTGGGATCGAAGTCGATGGCGATGGCGTTGATCACCCCCGGTTCAACCACAAACCTGCCAAGCACCTTGAGTCCCGATTGTTGTGCGCTGGGCGTCTTGAGGGGAATCTTTGTGTTCGGGTCGGATTTGAGGGTAACGTAATTGACCGGGTTCTGCCCATTGACGTTTGGTTCAAGGATCAGGCGGACCTGGCTGTAGGTTCCCACGGGAAGGGTTACCGTGCCGAGCAGTTCCTGGACATAGGCAAGGTCGAGAACGTTGAAGCTGGGGGATGGTTCAGCAAGCGGAATGGTGATTAGCAGGGGGTCGTCGTCGGATGCATTCTGGTCATATTCGACCGGTACGATTTTGACAGCTTTGATTTTTATCCTCACTTCAGCAAAATCGTCACTCAGTTTGTCGGTCAAGGCAACCTTCAGTGTACCGGTTGAGGCTGTCCCTCCTCCGCCTCCCCCGCCACTGCACCCCTGGAACTGGACCAGAGCCAGCGTCGCGACAGCAAAGAACACCATTGTTTTCAGAGCGGATCTCATCTGTACCATCATGAATCTCCTTTCCCCGATTTTTCAGTGCCATAGCACAAAAAAACCGGGCTGTCGAAAATGTGGTGACATTTCGGCAACCCGGCTGTCTCGGTGAGACCCTGTGGGCTTTCCGCCCCATCCTCGCGGATGGTTTAGTATTGTCGTGTATCACGTTGATTTGTAATGGAAAGTATACCGGCCGTCCGGGTGAAGTCAAGCTGCGTTCGCGGGATATAGGGGGAGGAGGATACGATGATGAAATGATTAGTTATGTTTTGCCGGGGATGTCTCCATAGCCTCCGGTAAGGTTGGTGAACCGTATCCGCAGCACTTCGCCGAGCATCCGGAAGGAATCCCGTACCAGGCGAACCTTTGTCCCCTCCACATCAGACCAGTTTACCGGCACCTCAACGACCACATACCCCAAACGCCGGGCCAAGAAGAGGAGTTCCACGTCAAACCCGAAACCGGTAATCCTTTGCCGCGGGAAAATGTCTTCGGCGGCAGAGGCCGTGAAGAGCTTGAAGCCGCACTGGGAATCGTGAATGCCCCGTACTGCAAGGGCTCGTATGAGCCCGTTGAAAACCGTTCCCATGATTTTGCGGTGTACCCTTCCCTGTACGATGCACTCGTCGGACCTCATGGCCCGTGAGCCGATGGCAATGTCGGCCCCTTGCTCACGGGCATCGAGCAGCCGTCGGATCTCTTCGACGGGCGTTGCCCCATCGGCATCGGCAAAAACGCGGAGTTGGCCCTTCGCGGCGCTCATCCCGGTTTTTACCGCAAACCCCTTCCCCCTGTTCCGGTCGAGCGCTTCCAGCCGCAGGCAGGAATGCTGCGCCATGAGCGCTTTCACCAGCGCCGCCGTCCCGTCGGAGCTGCCGTCATCCACGACAACTATCTCGAATGAATAGGACTGCCCCGCGAAAAACCCGATTACCCGTTCCAGGTAGGATGGGAGGCGTTGCTCTTCGTTGTAGGCAGGTATGATGAATGACAGGAATGGAGTTTTCACGGGGCCACCAGACAAGATGTCACTGCCGGACAAACCGGTAGACAATATAGGGGAGTCCGCCCGGCTCCTGGCCGATGTAGACCGCTTCAATGCCGGGAAGAGGCGGGGCATTGCCGCCCGTCCCGAAAAGGGGCTGATAGAGTATCTCCAGCTGGGGGCGCATGGAGAGGAGCTGGATTGTCGCAATGAGGTAGTCCGCATGATTCTTGTCGGCAAAGGCGATTATTTCAGCGAGGCTTCCCTGGGGAGGCATCAGGTAGGCGCGCTGGGAGTAGAAACCGATCCTGCCGGAACGGGTTATGATTGTCGCCCCCGGGGGAATGATGCTTCTTAGCCGGAGCCCGACCTGCTTGTCGTCATACCGGGCGCCGTCCTGGGTGTAGTGGTAGGGGGGCTTTGGCGCGGGGATGCCGCTGTAGACGTACCAAAGCCCGAGAACCGCAACGATGGGGAGGACGATTCCCGTTTCCAGGGGGGTAATCCGGCGGACCCATGAATCGATCCGGGCGAGGCCGCCCCCCGTTGCCATGAGGAAGACCGGCACATAGGCGTAAAATCCCCGGGGCTGCACAAAATACACCACATACAGGGCCAGGGGCGAGCAGACGGAAGCCAGGAGCAGGCGGTCCATGAGCCCCTGGCGGGCGGGTGCCGCGCGCTCTCCCCCATCCTCCGGTTCATAGCGGGGGAGCCACAGGTACCCGATGCATGACAGCACAAACAGGAACCACGGAAAGGTGCCGGCAAGTTCCCGGGGGAGGGCGTGGAGATTATCGCGGATATTGCCCCAGAAAATATCCGGGGATTCCTTCATCAGGTCAAGCAGCGTCGAATTGCCTCCCCCTACCTCCTGCCCCTGCTCGTTGAGTCGCATGTGCTGGTCGGGAGGGGTTTCGCCCCGGTATTCGCGAATAATGCTGGAGTTCAGGCCCGTCTTGCCGCTCAACTGCCAGGCACCGGTCACGTTGTGGAGGTAATTCATGTACGGTGCGGCCGGCACCAGGAATCCGCACCAGAAAACCGCCAGAAGCAGGGCCTGCCCCATCCACCCTTTCCGGGGGGGAAGAAAAAGCAGTAGGAGCAGGATGCCGGCAAATGCCGCGGCGACAATGAATCCTTCGGGGCGCGCCAGGTAGGCGATTCCGAGGAGCGCTCCGGCGGCGAAAGCTGTGCCTTTGCCGCGGGCGGCAAGGCATCTTCTGAATGCCCACGCCGCGGCAAGGGCAAAGAAGGTGTACGTGGGTTCAGTGATGTCGATGCCGGACATGCCGTGCAGAAAGGGGAGGGTGATGAACAGGATGGACGCGCACAGGGCGGCGCGCCTCCCCCAGAGGTCCAGGGCGAGGCCATAGAGGGGGATCAGGGTAAGGGCGTTGAAAAAGACGGAAACCATCCTGGCCGAGGTTTCGAGATTGTCGAGTGCCAGATTGAACAGGCCCACGAGAAACGGATACAGCGGCGGGAATAGCGTCCCGAAACAGCGGGGATCACCGGTTTTGAAAAAGGCTTTCCCCGAGCTGGCATAACCGGCGCCGTCGGCCGATACGACATCGTACTGCCGCAAGCCGTAAACGCTGTACGCAGCGGCAAGTGCAATCAGCAGCAGTACAAGTGCCGCGTCGACCGATTTTATCCTGCCTATGCCCGGCAGCTGGAAAGTCCGCTTATCCCCTGTCATTGCCCCAATGCCCCTTATCCTTTCATTAAACACCATCCGGTTCCTGTGATTCCTTTATCACAGGCAATCCGAAAGGGAAAGGGGTTCAGTCTGCCGGCAATCATCGTGGTTTCCGCAAAAGTGACGGGAACCCTTCTCGGCAGCCTGCCGGGGAGCACGCAATTATATCTCCTGCCAATCTTTGAGCATCGTGTAAGATAGTGCTTGCATTGCGAAAAACTAAAATGGTACAAATAAGACCTAAATAGTCCTTTTGTGGAGGGTAACCATGTTCGCATCAGTGAAAAGAGCGGTCCTGTCGGTCGGTGCCGCAGTTTGCATGATTTTTTCTTCGGCGATTGTCTCCTGGGGGGCCGGGCCGCTGGTGGTGGTTGACCAGGGGCACGGCCAGCGTTTTCTCGTTGAGCAGAAAGGTGAATTGCACCTTTCTGGCCTGGCGGCTACCCTTGGGGAGGAGGGGCTGCAGGTAACCACCGGTCGGGAGCGTCTCACCGACGAATCACTTGCCAAGGCGGCGGCGTTGGTGATCTCCGGTCCCTTTGAGCCCCTGGCGTCGGAGGAGGTGGATGCGGTGATCCGCTTCCTGGAGCGCGGGGGACGGGTTGCCCTCATGCTCCACATCGGGCACCCCCTTGCCGGGCTCATCCACCGGGTGGGGGGTGACTTCTCCAACAGCGTCCTCCACGAGCGCCAGAACGTCATTGACGATAACGACATCACCTTCCGGGTGCGGGACCTGGCGACCCATCCCCTCTTCAGCGGGCTGGAGCAGTTCAGCCTCTATGGCGGCTGGGCCTTGAACGGCCTGACCTCCCTTGCCCGGACCAGCGCCGAAGCCTGGGTCGACCTGGACGGGAACCGCAAACTGTCAGCCGGTGATGCGGCGGACCGCTTCACGGTGGTTGCGGAAGGGAGCATCGGCTCCGGTCGCATCCTCATCTTTGGCGACGACGCCATCTTCCAGAACCGGTACCTGGACGAAAACAACACCCGCCTGGCCCGTAACCTGGCCCACTGGCTGGCAGGAAGGTAATCAGCGGTATTAGCCCGGGCGGTCTTCACGGGCCGCCTTGCCTCTCTCTTCAGTTTCCCCCATAATGGAGCCATGCTCCTCATCCATCCCCCTGTTGCCAAACCCGGCGAGCCCCCCGCCGGCATTGCCCGCCTTGCCGGGGCGCTTCGCGTCAATGGCCTCCCGTGCCGCGTGCTCGATGCCAACTTGGAGGGGCTCCTCTGGCTCATGGAGCAGCCCGAGCCAGGGACCGACACCTGGACCCGTCGGGCTGTGAAGGGGAGGGGAGGCCACTTGGCCGCGCTGCGGGAGCGGCAAACCTACCGTTCCCCCGACCGTTACGTACGGGCGGTTATGGACCTGAACCGCCTCCTGGCCGTGGCAGGGAAAGAGAATGGGGCCACGGTGGGGCTCGCGGACTATGAGCAGGCCGACTTTTCGCCGGTCTCCAGCGCCGGTCTCCTCAGGGCAGCGGCGGAGCCGGAGCGCAATCCCTTCTTCCCCTGGTTCAGCAGGCGCCTCCCGGAGTTGCTGGACGACATCCGGGTCGTAGGTATCTCTCTCAACTACCTGAGCCAGGCGGTCACCACCTTTGCCCTCATCGGCTTTATCCGGCAGCGGTTTCCGGATCTCACGGTGGTGCTCGGCGGCGGGCTCGTGACCTCGTGGCTGCGGCGCCCCGCCTGGCGCAACCCCTTCGGCGGTCTCGTGGACCACATGATCGCCGGGCCGGGGGAAGAGCCCCTCCTGGCCCTCCTCGGCGCCCGTCCGGAATGCCGGCAGCCGCCACTGCCGGCCTACGACCTCCTCCCCCTTGCCGGCTACCTCTCCCCTGGCCTCGTCCTCCCCTACAGCGCCGCCAGCGGCTGCTGGTGGAACCGCTGCTCCTTTTGTCCCGAGCGGGCCGAGGGGAACCCGTACCGTCCCATCCCGGCCTCCCAGGCCCTCGACGAGCTGCGGACTCTTGCCGACCGGTACCGGCCGGCCCTCATCCATCTGTTGGACAACGCGGTCAGCCCCTCACTGTTACGCAGCCTTGCGAACACCCCGCCCGGCGCGCCGTGGTACGGCTTTGCACGGATTGACGACACCCTGGCTGATTACGATTTCTGCCGGGCACTCAGGCGTTCGGGGTGCGTCATGCTCAAGTTGGGGCTGGAGTCGGGGGACCAGGGGGTTCTGGACCGGCTCCACAAGGGGATCGATCTGGGGACGGCAGGGCGGGTGCTGGAGAACCTGCGGCTTGCGGGAATCGCCGTTTACGGCTACCTCCTCTTCGGCACGCCGGCCGAGGCGGAGGAGGACGCCCGGCGAACCCTGGATTTTGTGGTTCGCCACCGGGAGGCCATAACCTTTCTCAACCTGGCGGTCTTCAATATGCCGGCGTTTGGAGATGAGGCCATCGACCACGGGACCGAGCCCTTCTACGGGGGAGACCTTCCCCTCTACACCGGGTTCCGCCACCCCCGGGGGTGGGGCCGCAGGGAGGTGCGACGTTTCCTGGACCGGGAGTTCACCCGCCACCCCGCCGTGGCGGAAATTCTCCGCCGGGATCCGCCTCTTTTCACCTCAAACCACGCGCCGTTTTTCGCAGGCGGGTGAATCCCTTGGTTGCGTGGGCGATTGGTGGTATGGTGCCGGTGGTTCCATTAATCGCCATGTTCAGGAAGTGACAGCCCCATGCCCCACCGCACCCACCCCTTCAGCACCCTTACCCCCGCCTTCATCATGGATGCCGTGGAGAGCCAGGGGTTCGCCTGCGATTGCCGCACCCTGGCCCTGAACAGCTACGAGAACCGGGTCTATCAGGTGGGGATCGAGGAGGGGGAACCCCTCGTGGCCAAGTTCTACCGCCCCGGTCGCTGGACCGACGAGCAGATCGTGGAGGAGCACGAGTTCTGCGCCGAACTGGCGGGCCACGAGCTTCCCGTGGTGGCCCCCTGGCGCAACGCCGCCGGCCACACACTCTTCCACCACGGCGGGTTCCGCTTCGCCCTCTATCCCCGCCAGGGGGGACGGGCGCCGGAGTTCGACAACCTGGACAACCTCCTGGTCCTCGGGCGGATGCTGGGGCGGATGCACCGCATCGGCGCCGTTACTCCCTTCGCCCACCGTCCCACCCTGGACAGCCAGAGCTTCGGCCGCGAAAGCGTGGCCCTGATCCGGGACCGCTTCATTCCCCCCGACCTGCGGGAGAGCTACGCGGCCGTGACCGGCATGCTCCTGGAGACGGTCGACGCCACCTTCGCCGAGATGGGGGCGGTCCGGTACCTGCGGACCCACGGCGACTGCCACGCCGGGAACATCCTCTGGCGCGGCGACGCCCCTCACTTCGTGGACTTCGACGACGCCCGCATGGCGCCGGCCGTGCAGGACCTCTGGATGATGCTCTCCGGCGACCGCCCTCGAAAGCTCGCCCAACTGGATTCTCTGCTGGAGGGGTACACGGAGTTCAACGAGTTCGACTCCCGGGAACTCAGGCTCATCGAGCCCCTGCGGGCCCTGCGGGTTCTCCACTACAGCGCCTGGCTCGCCCGCCGCTGGGAAGACCCCATCTTTCCCGCCACCTTCCCCTGGTTCAACACCCCCCGCTACTGGAACGACCAGATCATCGAGCTGCGGGAGCAGGTTGCGGCCCTGACGGAGCCCCCCCTGGAGCTTCCCTGAACCATCCCTTTGGGGTGTCGCCGGTTGTGACATCCCTGATTCTGTGTTACAAAAGAGATGAGCCTTGAACCTCCCGATTTGTATGCGGAAAATAGATAAAGGAGCATGAGTTGCCATGAAATTACTGGACGGGAAGAAGTGTGCCGAGAGCCTGGTTGCCGACATCGCCAGGAAAGTGGCAGGGTATGAAGAGTCGGGCCTCCGGAAGCCCCACATGACGGTCATTCTCGTGGGGGAGCACGCACCGAGCGAGTCCTACGTGAAGTCCAAGATCAAGTCGTGCGGGAATGCCGGGTTCGAGGGGACGCTCCTGCGCTTCCCGGACACCATCACCGAGGCGGAGCTTCTGGAGAAGATCCGCGGGATCAACGCCGACCCCACCACCGACGGCCTCATCGTGCAGCTCCCCCTCCCCCGGCACATCAACCAGCAGCACATCATCAACGCCATTGCCCCCGAGAAGGACATCGACGGGTTCCACCCCACGAACTTCGGCCGCATGACCCTGGGGCAGAAGGCGTTCCGCCCCGCCACCGCCTACGGCATCTGCAAGCTGCTGCAGTTCTACGAGATCCCGGTCTGGGGGAAGCACTGCGTGGTCATCGGCCGCTCCAACATCGTGGGAAAGCCCATCTCCATCATGCTCTCCAACGACTTCGACATCGGCAACGCCACCGTGACCCTGACCCACATCGAGACCCCCCGGGAGCTCCTGTTGGACGAAACGCGCCGGGCCGACATCGTCATCGTGGCCGTCGGCATCCCCGGCTTCGTCACCGAGGACATGGTGAAGGAGGGGGTGGTTGTCATCGACGTGGGGATCAACCGGCTGGAGGACGGCAAGATTGTGGGGGACGTGGACTTCGAGAACGTGAAGAAGAAGTGCTCCTGGATCACCCCGGTCCCCGGCGGCGTGGGGCGCATGACGGTGGCCGCCCTCATGATCAACACCCTCATGGCCTACCAGAACAATTTCGACCTGGTCTGAGGATATCCGGCGCCCGCCGGAACCCTAACGTGACATCCCCCGTGAACGGCGGCCCCTGGCCGCCGTTTTCATTTTTGTGCGGCGACTGTTGCCGGGCAAGGTTGCGAACCGGGCGAAGAACGGTAAGGTATAGGGACACACGATCTCGGTCACAGGGTGGTGGCCCATGGCATGGTTACACGGTCCACGATGGACCGCCTTTCGATGCTTCCTCTCTATAATGCTGGTGGCGTTCGCACTTCTCCCCGCTCCTGCAACGGCCCACACGGAGGAGGATCTCCACAAGCACGGCCCCTTTGGCACGGATGCCGGAGCGGGTGACGCGGCAAAGTTCGGCCTCACCGAACGACTGGGAGAGAAAATCCCCCTCGACCTCACGTTTCGGGACGAGACCGGCGCGCCGGTCCGTCTGGCGGCTCTGGTGACCGTCCCCACCATCATCCTTCCCGTCTACTACAGTTGCACCAACGTCTGCAATTTCCTCCAGGGGGGGCTCGCCAGCGTCCTGAAGGATGTCAGGCAGAGGCCGGGGGAGGAGTACCGGGTAATCTCGGTCAGTTTCGATGAAACCGAGACGCCGGAGCTGGCCACCAAGTACAAGCGGACGTATCTGGCATCCATGAACGCCCCCTTCCCGGAGAACGGGTGGCGGTTCCTGACCGGGGATGCGAAGAACATCCGTCGGCTGACCGATGCGGCCGGCTTCCGGTTCGAGCGCCGGGGGAGGGATTTCATCCACCCGGTGGCGAGTATTATTGTCGCCCGGGACGGGACTATCGTCCGGTACCTCTACGGGACGACTTTTCTCCCCAAGGACCTCTCCCTGGCGCTGCTGGAAGCCCGGAGCGGGAAGGTGGGGGCGACGATCCGCCAGGTGGTGGGGTACTGCTTCACCTTCGACCCCCAGGCGAAGACCTACGTCTTCAACCTGCTGCGGGTGAGCGCCACCATCGTCATCATAAGCACGGGGGCCTTTCTCGCCTTCCTGTTCCTGACCGGGAAAAAACGCCCCGCGTCTCCCCGAGGTGGCCATGAAACCCACTGACCAGACCATGACCCCCGCCGCCAGCTTCTGGAACGACACCGGCAGGAGCGGCATCGCCTCCTGGATCTTTTCCACCGACCACAAGCGGATCGGTCTCCTCTACTTCTTCTCGGTGTTCGGCTTTTTCCTCGTGGGCGTCGTGCTCGGCCTTCTGATCCGCATCGAGCTGATGGCGCCGGGCCGGACCATCATGGGCCCCCAGACCTACAACGCCCTCTTCACCGTCCACGGGGTGGTGATGGTCTTTCTCTTCATCATCCCCGGATTCCAGGGCTCCTTCGGCAACCTCATCATGCCGATCCAGATCGGCGCCCGGGACGTGGCCTTTCCCCGCCTGAACCTCTTTTCGTGGTGGCTCTACATGGCAGGCGCGGCAATCATCCTCACGTCGCTCTTCACCGGCGGCGGCCCCCCCGACACCGGCTGGACCTTCTACCTCCCCTTCAGCGGCCGGACCGGGACCAACGTCTCCCTGGCGGTGTTCGGCGTCTTCGTCGTGGGGTTCTCGTCCATCGCCACCGGGGTCAATTTCGTCACCACCATCCACCGCCTGCGGGCCGAGGGGATGACCTGGGGACGGCTGCCGCTTTTTGTCTGGTCCCTCTACGCCACCGCCTGGGTGCAGATTCTGGCGACCCCCATCCTCGGCATCACCCTGGTGCTGATCATCGCCGAACGGCTCCTCGGAACCGGCCTCTTCGACCCGGGGCGAGGGGGAGATCCCCTCATGTACCAGCACCTCTTCTGGATCTACTCCCATCCCGCGGTCTACATCATGATCCTGCCGGCCATGGGGGTGATCTCGGAGATTATCCCGGTCTTTGCCCGCAAGCCGGTCTTCGGCTACAAGATGATCGCCTTTTCCAGCCTCGCCATCGCCGCGGCCGGTTCCCTGGTCTGGGGGCACCACATGTTCACCAGCGGCATGAGCGATACGGCGGTCCTGGTATTCTCCTTTCTTACCTTCGTCGTCGCCATCCCGTCGGCCATCAAGGTCTTCAACTGGGTCTCCACCCTCTACAAGGGGTCCATCTCCCTGGAAGCACCCATGCTCTTCTCCCTCTCCTTCATCTTCCTCTTCTCCATCGGGGGGCTGACCGGACTGATCCAGGGGGCGGCGGCAACCGACATCCATGTCCACGACACCCAGTTCGTGGTGGGGCATTTCCACTATGTCATCTTCGGCGGCTCGGGATTCGCCTTCTTCGCCGCCATGCACTACTGGCTCCCCAAGTTCTATGGCCGCCGCTACGCCGAAAAACCGGCGATTATCGCCTGGGCGCTCATGTCCGTCGGTTTCAACATCCTCTACTTCTCCATGATCGTGCTGGGGCTGGAGGGGATGCCACGGCGCTACTACGACTATCTCCCCGAATTCGCCCCCCTCAACCTGGTCTCCACCATCGGGAGCTGGATCCTGGCCTCCGGTCTCGTGCTGCTCTTGGTGAACCTGGTCCGGGGGCTGAGGAGCGGGGAGCGGGTCGGGAAAAATCCGTGGGGAGCGGCGACCTTGGAGTGGAGCATCCCGACGCCCCCACCCACGGAGAATTTCGAGGAGGAGCCGGTGGTCACTCACGGCCCCTATGATTACCGGGGAGCCGGCATCCCATGAGTCATCAGACCCGAAAAGACCCAGCCGGCGCCAAGCTCGGCATGTGGCTCTTCCTCTTTACCGAGCTGTTCCTGTTCGGGGGGCTGTTCCTTCTTTACGGGGTCTATCTGGCCCGCTACCACCGGGAGTTTGCCGCCGCGGGGCGGGAGATGCATCTGGGGTTCGGGACGGCCAATACGGTGATTCTCATCACGAGCAGCCTCCTGGCGGCCATGGCGGTCACCGCCATCCAGCGGAGCGGCCGGAGGCTGGTTCTGTATTTGTTGGGGGGGACGGTCCTCTGCGGCGCCGTTTTCCTCTTCAACAAGTACCTGGAGTGGAGCGACGAAATCGGCCACGGCATCTATCCCGGCTCGCCCCGGCTGGCAGCGGGACCGCCGGGGGAATCGGTCTTCTACAGCCTCTACTACCTGACCGTCGGCCTCCACGGTCTCCATGTCCTGATCGGCGGGACGCTGCTGGCGGTGGTGGCGGCGCGGGTGGGGCGGGGGACGATCCATGCCGGGGATTTCGCGTGGCTGGAGAACGGGGCACTCTACTGGCACCTGGTGGACCTGGTCTGGATCTTTATCTTCCCCCTCTATTACCTGGTCCTGTAGTGTGGGGGGCTGCGGCTTTTACGCCATCTCGCCGCCGTCCTCGTCGCTCCCTTGTGCGGCGTAGCGCTGCTACGCCTCCGCGGTCTCTCCTGCGGGTGCGACGATCTGGTGCAAAATCCGCAGCCCTGGAATATTGCAATGGGTGCGGCAGGCTCACGGGGGCAACAAACGGGCCGGATTCGAGGAGAAGCAATGGGGAGTGATACCCATGACACTACTACGCATGTCATCGGCTACAAAACGCTGACAACGGTCTGGATCGCGCTCTTGGCCCTGACCGCGCTCACGGTCTGGGTCGCCCTCAACGCGCCGGGGATCGGCCATGTGTGGGGCTCCCTCGCCATTGCCGCCGCCAAGGGGGGGCTGGTGATCGCCTTCTTCATGCACATGCGCTACGAGGGGAGGCTCCTCCGCTGGCTGCTCTTCGTGGCCCTGGTCACCCTGGCGATTTTCATCGGCCTCACCTTTTCCGACGTGCTCTACCGATAAGGAACTGCCGTGGACCCGAACCTCTACACCACAACCCGAGCCGTGGACCCCGTTTTCATCTGGATCTTCGGGGTCAGCCTGGTGCTTCTCCTGGGGATCACCGCCACCATGGTGGGATTCGTCATCCGCTACCGCCGCTCCCGGGCCCCGGAACCCACTTCCCAGGCGGCAAGCAACATCTGGCTTGAGATAATCTGGACAGCCCTCCCCACCATCATCGTCATGGCGATGTTCTACTACGGCTGGGCCGGCTACCTGACGCTCCGCAATGTGCCGAAGGACGCCCTGGAGGTGACGGCCACGGCCCGCATGTGGTCCTGGAGCTTCACCTACGCCAACGGCAAGACCAGCCCGACGCTCTATGTGCCGGTCGGAAAGCCGGTGCTGGTGCATCTCGTCTCCGAGGATGTGATCCACGGCTTCTATGTCCCCGCGTTCCGGGTCAAGCACGACGTGGTGCCGGGAATGAAGAACCATGTCTGGTTCGTGGCGGACAAACCCGGCACCTACGATCTTTTCTGTTCCGTCTACTGCGGCCTCGGCCATTCCGGTATGGTTTCCACGGTGGTGGCCGTTCCCGAGGCGGAGTTCCAGGCATGGCTCGCGAAGGCGGAGAAAGAGGAGAACCAAGGAGGGGGGAGGGCGCTCCTGGAGAAGAACGGCTGCCTCGGCTGCCATTCCCTGGACGGGTCGCGAAAGGTGGGGCCAAGCTTCAAGGGGATCTGGGGGCGGAACGTGACGGTTATGACCGGTGGCGCCGAGCGGACCATCACCGTGGACGAGGAGTACGTGAAACGCTCGATCCGCGAGCCGGGGGCCGATGTGGTCAAGGGATACCCGCCAGTCATGCCCCCCTATTCAGCCCTCTCCGATAAGGATATCGAGGAAATTATGGATTTCCTGAAGGATCTCAAATGATTGCGGAGGCCAGTCGGCTGCTTCGACCCCGTCTCGCGCTGCTGAACGGCATCGCGGCAGTGGCGGGGTGTCTCCTCGCCCCGGAGGGAGCGGCGATGTCACTCATCGTCGCATCCCTGGCGGGGGTGACGCTTCTTGCTGCCGGGGGATCGGCCCTCAACCAGGTGATGGAACGGGACCTGGATCTCCTCATGGAGCGGACCCGGCAGCGCCCCCTCCCCACGGGAGAGCTCTCTCCTCGGGCGGCAACGGCCATCGGCGGCATCAGCATCATCGCCGGCCTCGTTGTGCTTGCCGGGACCGGGGGGATATTCCCCCCCCTCATCGGTGTCGGCGCCCTGGCCTGGTACCTGGGGATCTACACCCCCCTCAAGCGCCGCACTTCCTGCTCCCTCCTGGCCGGAGCCGTGAGCGGAGCTGTTCCACCCCTTGTGGGCTGGACCATAACCGGCGGGAGTCTCGTCGATTTCCGGATTGTACTCGTGGCAGGCCTTCTCTATCTCTGGCAGATCCCCCACTTCTGGTTGCTCCAGTGTCGCCACGCAGAAGACTACCGGCGGGCGGGGCTCCCGCTCTTCGCTCCCGGCGTTACGGCCGGCTCACCCGTCTTCAGGGTCTGGATCGGGGCATTCGCGGCAGGGACGCTCCTGCTGCCGCTGTTCGGCATCATCGGAGGCAGTGCCGCACCCGGTTTTTGCGCTTTCCCTCTCCTCCTGGTCCTCCTCGCATTCTCCCGAGCCGAGGGTGCCCTCTTCTCCAGCCTTAACCTCTTCCCGCTTCTGATGGTCCTGGCTCTCTATCTCCAGCGGTAAATTCCATCAGCTCCTTCATCATATTGCGCGACGCTCATGCGTTTCGCTCGCCCCCGGCCCGGGGGAGGGACCAGTTGTAGCGGATGGCCAGGAGCCGCACCACGATGACCGTCATGGCGGCGGCGAGAAGGGACAGGGTGCGGGGAAAGGAGATCCGGTCCAGCAGGAAGAGAAGAGCCGCGCCGGCGATGCAGGCCGAGGCGTACACCTCCTTCTGCAGCACCAGGGGAATATGGGTGGAGAGGACGTCACGGATCATCCCTCCGGCGGTGGCGGTCATCACCCCCATCATCACCGAGCCGACAAACCCCATTTTGAATGCCAGGGCCTTACCCGTGCCGATGACCACGAAGGTGCCGAGCCCCACGGCGTCGAAGTAGAGAAGGGGGTGATGGAGGAATTCCAGGCGCTTGTGGAAGAGAAAGATAGCCAGGGAAACGGCGATGGAGAGGTAGAGGTAGGTTTCGTCCTTGAAGATGAAGGGGGGGGTGTCCCCCAGGAACAGGTCGCGCAGGGTTCCGCCACCCGTAGCGGTGACGAGGCCGAGCATGAGCACGCCGAAGAGGTCCATATCGCGGCGGATGCCGGCCCAGGCGCCCGAGGCGGCGAAGGCGGCGGTTCCGAGCAGGTCGAGGGCATAGAGCAGGTTCATGGGTTCTCCTTTTGCCGAGAGCTTACCTGCTCTCCAAGGGGAACGCAATGCGAAGTTTGTGAGCCCGAGGTTCAGGGATTGCACTCCCCCGGGCTTTCATTCATTATGCTTTGACGACCGCGTGGCCTCCCGTCTGCGGCGGAGGGCGCCTCGCAGGGCGAAGAATCCGCCGATGGCCGTCAGAAGCCAGATGATTGCGGTTACGATTATCTCGCTGGAAGTCATGGTGTTCCTCCCGGTCCGTGGGTGTGCGTTCGGTGAATGGTAGCACCGGGGGGCATGGGCGGCATTGATGCAGGTCAAGGAAGGAGAGGGGCGTTGGGGGAATGGGGGACCGACAGTGACTGAGGTGAAAACAGCCGCGCCACTGCGGACGCTGGAGCTTTTCTGCGGGATCGGCGGGTTTTCCGCCGCAGTGGAGGGGGGAAACGTGCGGATCGTGGGGGCCTTCGACCAGGATCCGGCGGCCCTGGACACCTATCGGCTCAACTTCCCCGGCCATGGGGCAAGGAAGGTGGACCTGGAACGGGTAAGCGCCTGGGAGCTGACGGCCGGTGGCGTTGATCTCTGGTGGCTCTCTCCCCCCTGCCAGCCTTACTGCGAGCGGGGGGCGCGTCGGGATCTGGCCGATCCCCGCGCCCGGAGCCTCGTCCATATCCTGGAACTGCTGGAGCGGATTCCCGACGATCTCCTCCCCCGCCATCTGGCCCTGGAGAACGTGGCCGGCTTTGTGGGCTCCGAGGGCCACGGCCTGCTCACCGAAGTCCTTACTTCCCGGGGCTTCCAGGTGCGGGAGCGGTTTCTCTGCCCCACGGAACTGGGAGCCCCCATGCGGCGGCCCCGCTACTACCTGGCCGCCTCCCGCGACGAGATGCGACCCCTCGTAGCCCCGGAACCTCGTCCTCTCCGCCCGCTGGCCGGGTACCTCGACCGGCGGTTTGACGGCGAGGTGCCCACTGAGCTGCTCCTTTCTCCCGACGTCGTTGCCCGTTTCGGCGGAGCCCTTCCCATCCTTGACTCTGGCGACGGTTCAGCCTGTGCCACCTGCTTCACCGCCGGGTATGGGAGATCCATCACGTCCGCCGGCTCCTACCTGCAATGCGCAAGCGGCGTGCGCCACTTTTCTCCGGAGGAGATCGTGCGGTTCATGGCGTTTCCGGAGGGATTCCGCTTCCCCGACGAAGTCCCGCTCAGGAAGCGGTGGCACCTGATCGGCAACAGCCTCTCGGTGGCTGCGGTGCGCGAGGTGCTCCGGGTGTTCCCCTCTCTGGGATTGTCGCCGTGAATCGATGATGAAAATCCGTCCAACCATCCCGAAAACATGATATAACCCGGCAGGTTGTTATTTATTTTCGGCCTTCTGCCCGGCCCCAGGAGCCCCCATGTCCGACCCCCTCATTCCCCGTACCCCCTCGGCCTACGACTATCCGCTGCTGATCAAGAACCTCCTCTTCTGCCCCGTGGTGGACAACCCGGACCAGGAGATCGTCTACCGCGATCTCTACCGCGGCACCTACCGCGGCCTTCGGGAGCGGGTCCGGCGCCTGGCCAGCGTCCTGACCGGGCTGGGGGTGAAGCCCGGCGACACCGTGGCGGTCATGGACTGGGACAGCCACCGCTACCTGGAACTCTTCTTTGCCGTGCCGATGATCGGTGCGGTGCTCCATACCATCAACGTCCGACTCTCGCCGGAGCAGATCCTCTACACCATCGACCATGCGGAGGACGACCTCCTCCTGGTGAACAGTGAATTCCTCCCGATCCTGGAGCAGATCCGGGGACGGCTCGACGCGGTGCAAGGGTACGTGCTCCTTACCGACGAGGCGAAGGCGCCCGAAACCGCCATCCCCTTCCTCGGGGAGTACGAGGCGCTCCTGGCGGCAGCAGCGCCGGAATTCGAGTTCCCCGACTTCGACGAGAACACCCGGGCCACCACCTTCTACACCACCGGCACCACCGGCATGCCCAAGGGGGTCTACTTCAGCCACCGCCAGCTGGTCCTCCACTCCTTCGGCGTCATGACGGCCTTGAGCACGGCGGTGGGGCACGGCACGTTCCGCCGCACCGACGTCTACATGCCCATAACCCCCATGTTCCACGTTCACGCCTGGGGGATGCCTTACGTGGCCTCCATGCTGGGGGTGAAACAGGTCTATCCGGGGCGCTACGTGCCGGACCAGCTCCTGGAGCTCATCGAGCGGGAGAAGGTGACCTTTTCCCACTGCGTCCCCACCATCCTCCACATGCTCCTGAAGCATCCCCATGCCGAGCGTATCGATCTCTCGGGGTGGAAGGTGATCATCGGCGGCGCGGCCATGTCCCGGACTCTCTGCCTGGAGGCGCTGCGGCGCGGCATCGATGTCTTCACCGGCTACGGCATGTCCGAGACCTGCCCCATCCTCTCCCTTTCCCATCTCACGCCGGAGATGCTGGAACTTTCCCCGGAGGAGCAGGCGACGATCCGCTGCAAGACCGGCCAGGCCCTGCCGCTGGTGGATCTGCGGGTGGCGGGGGGCGAGCTGCGGGAGCTTCCCCGGGACGGGGTGAGCAGCGGCGAGATCGTGGTTCGGGCCCCCTGGCTCACCCAGGGGTACCTGAAGGACCACAAGGCCTCGGAGCGGCTCTGGGACGGAGGATATCTCCACACCGGCGACGTGGCGGTCCGGGATGGGTTGGGATACGTGCGGATCACCGACCGGACCAAGGATGTCATCAAGGTGGCGGGGGAGTGGGTCTCGTCCCTGGAACTGGAGGACATCTTCGCCCACCATCCGGCCGTGGCCGAGGTGGCGGTCATCGGCCAGCCCGACGAGAAATGGGGGGAGCGCCCCCTGGCCCTGGTGGTCGCGAAGCCCGGCGAAGCCGGCCGGGTGACGGAGAAGGAACTGGTCCACCATGTGCGGGAGTACGCCGACAAAGGGGTCGTCAGCAAGCAGGTGGTCCTTGCCCGAGTCCGCCTCGTGGAGGCCATCGACAAGACCAGCGTGGGCAAGACCAACAAGGTCGCCCTGCGGGAAAAGTACCTGTAGCCCCCAAGGCTGCGGGATGGAGAGCCAATGAGCAATACCAGCCGTATCCGCCGCCAGCGCTGGGTGATCTTCTCGGTGCTGGCGCTCATGTATATTCTCGTCTATTTCTACCGGGTCTCCCTGGCGGTGGTGGCAGGGGACATCTCCCGGGAACTGCGGCTCACCCCCCAGCAACTGGGCTCCCTCTCGGGGATCCTCTTCTACGTCTATGCCGTGGCCCAGCTCCCCCTGGGCCCCATGATCGACCGGCTGGGGAGCCGGCTCGTCATCAGCGGCTGCGGCGTGCTGACCACCATCGGCGGCCTCCTCTTCTCCCAGGCGGACACCCTCGCCATGGCCATGGCGGCCCGGGTGTTCATCGGCATTGGCACCGCGTCGGTGCTCATGGCCACCTTCACCATCTTCAGCCACTGGTTTTCCAAGCAGGAATTCGGCCGGGTCTCCGGCTTCATGGTGGCCATCGGGAACCTGGGAAACCTCTCGGCCACGGCCCCTCTGGCCCTGGCGGTGGCCGCCATCGGCTGGCGCTCCTCGTTCCTGGTAATCGGCATCCTCCAGGCGGTGGTGACGGTACTGGTTTTTAGCATGGTAAAGGATCGCCCGCCGGTGGCGGACCCCGGAGACGCCGCCGACGCCGCCAGACCCGCCGGCATGCTGGATGCCTGGGGAGAGATCTTCTCCAACCCCCATTTCTGGCTCCTGGGAGGGGTCTCCTTCTTCTGGTACGGCAATTACCTGGCCCTCCAGGGGCTGTGGGGCGGCCCCTACCTCATGGAGGTGATGCGCCTCTCCCGGGCCGCCACCGGCCAGATGCTCATGTTCACCTCCCTGGGGTTCATCTCCGGGAGCATGGTGGTCGACACCGTGGCCCGCCGGCTCTTCCGCTCCTACAAGAAAACCCTTCTGGCAGGGCAGATAGTGCTTCTCATTCTCATGTCCGGCTTTCTCGGTACGGCCGAGACGCTTCCCCGCCCGCTCCTGGCGCTCCTCTTCTTCGCCATCGGCCTGGCCGTCTCCAGCGGAGTCATGATCTACCCTATCATCCGCTCCATGTTCTCCGTGCGGATCGTGGGGACGGCCCTCACCTCCCTCAACTTCTTCGTTCTCATGGGGGCGGCGATGACCCAGCAGATCATGGGGGTGATTGTCGGTTCCTACGGGCGCGGTGCTGCGGGCGCATCTCCCTCTGCCTACCATGCCGCCTTCCTCTTCCCCGTGGCGGGTCTGGCCGTTGCCATCGTAGCGTATTTTTTTGCGCGGGATTATTCGGAGAAGGGGTAAGCCCCAGCCGGTGAGCGCCGTGACCCCTGCTACGCTCAAAGTGCCGCTCGCACCGCCGCTGTAGGGCTCATTCCGCGCCGCCCCATCAACTCGCCCTGCGGGCTCAGACACGATGGGTCGGCTTTGCTCCATTTCGCCTACAGCGGCTGGCGCTCGGGCACATTCGCTTCGCATGGCCCACGGCGCTCACCGGCTGGGTAAACGTGAAAAGGCCCGCCAAATGATTCGGCGGGCCTCTCTTGTCTCAACTTCTGTTCTCCCCATTTCAGGGTCATGCCGGCTCGGTACTTCAGCCGGCCACGTGCTGCCTCAGATTGTGTTCGGGAGTAGCTACCTCTATAACGGGGCCCTCCTTCTGGTGACAGTCTGTTGCACTTCTGTTGCCGGTAGCGCTACCTGATTCAACTATACCTTTGGAAAAATTCCCTGCACAGACTGTAAAAAAAATTTTTTCCCGGTATAATGTGACATTGTGCCAAAGGGGGCGGGAAACTGCTCCTTTTCTCATTGGATGTCTCTCAGGGTGGAGGCGAAGGCCGCGACAGTCCGCGCTTTCTTGAGCTGTTTGAGCCCCTTTGCCAGGAAGGGATCGTCCATGGTGGCCATGACTCCCTTGATCTTCCCCAGAATCTGCGTGTCGCCGCAGAAGATTTCGCCGTATCCCTCCAGCAACTCCCCCAGATAACGCTTGAGCATTGCCACCCGTTCCTCACCGGTCGGTTCGGCCGGCGCCTTGCCCCTGAGCCGCTGGAACAGCAGGGGGTCGGCGATGGCTCCCCTCCCCAGCATGAGTCCCGTCGCCCCCGTTTTCCGCAGGACCCGCAGACCGTCGGCGGCGCTCCGGACGTCGCCGTTGGCGATGACCGGGAGCCGGGTCTGCCGCACCACCTCGGCGGTAACGGCATGGTCGGCGTGGCCGGTGTATTCCTGCACAACCGTCCGGGGATGGAGCACCAGGAAGTCGACCCCCGCCTCCTCGAACAGGGGGAGGAGGGTCATTATCTGCCCGGAGTCGTCGTAGCCTGCCCTGACCTTGACGGAAAATGTCCCCGCAATGGCCCTCCGCAGGGCTGGGATGAGCTCTTCCAGGGCCTCGGGGCGGTGCAGCATCCCTCCGCCGGTGAGGCCGGAAGTCATCCGTCCGTAGGGACAGCCGAGATTAAGGTTGATGTGGACTGCCCCGGCCTCCTGAGCCGTCCGGGCAGCGGCCACCAGGGCTTTATGGTCGTGACCGATGAGCTGTACCACCAGGGGGACGCCCCCCTCCACGGCGGCCACCTCCCGCAGATCCCCCGCCCTGATCGGCTGCCGCGCTCCGCCGGGATTGACCCGCATGAACTCGGTAAAGACCACATCGGGCCGTACCCAGTTGATGAACAGGGCACGCAGGGCGCGGTTCGTCAGCCCCTGCATGGGGGCCAGCATCAGGGGGGTGTGGCCGGTCGGCCAGGGGAGGGGAGTGCGTGGAGTTGTAACGGGTGATGGAGTTGTGTCGTGCATAGTGGCTAAGGGGGAAAGACGACAAAGGCGGCCATGGGCCGCCTTTGCTGTTCTCGTACGCCGATTTTTCGGGAAAATCCTAGAGGATCTCCACCAGCTCGAATTCGTAGGTAAGATCTTCGCCTGCCAGGGGATGGTTGGCGTCGAAGGTTACGCTGTCGGCGGTCACTTCAACCACGGCCACCCCGATCTCCTCTTCGTCGTCGTTGGCGAGCACCAACTCCAGCCCCACCTCGGGAACCAGGTCCGCCGGGAGGTCGCTCTTGGGGACCGTGAAGACCTTTTCCTCGTCGTACTCGCCGAAGGCGTCCTCTGCGGGGATCGTGACGGTCTTCTTCTCGCCGGGGGCCATGCCGATCAGGGCCTCCTCCACCTGCTCGAAGAACTCCCCTCCGCCGATGGTGATCTCCATGGGGCCCGCCTCGCAGCTGCAGTCGTCGTCATCGCAGCCGTGGTCTGATTCGCAGCCGCAATCATCGCTCTCGCAGCATTCCACTTCACGGGTGCTGTCGAAAACCGTTCCATCTTCAAGCTTGCCGGTAAAGTCTATTTTGACCCGGTCGCCCTTCTGTGCCTGTTTCATTAATGTAGTCCTTCCGTACCCTTATGATATATCCGGCCCGTGGCCGATTCCGCCATCGTACGCGGTCTTGCGCCCTGCAGTCCAGTGAAAATATCTTTATCCCTCTCCCATCATTCGGTGAAGGCCAGTTTCCGTTCCAGGTCCATGGAGCGGGTGATCTGCTTGGCCTGATCGAAGGTGATGATCTCCTTCTCGCAGAGCTCCAGGAGGTGCTGGTCCAGGGTCTGCATGTGGTAGAGGGAACGGCCGTTCTCGATGTGCTTCTCGATCTCGTCGAGGCGCCCCTCGCGGATGCATGCCTGGATGGTGGTGGTGGCCCGCATGATCTCCACCACCGGGAGGATGTTCTCGCCGCTCTTGTCCTTGATGAGCCGCAACGACACCGTGGCCACCAGGATGTCGGCCAGGCGCTGGCGCAGGACCTCCTGGGCGTCGGGGGGGAAGTGGCCGATGAGCCGGTTGATGGTGGAGACGGCGCTCTGGGTGTGGAGGGTGGAGAAGACCAGGTGCCCCGTTTCCGCCGCCTTGATGCAGGAGTCGATGGTCTCCAGGTCCCGCATCTCCCCCACCATGATGACGTCGGGGTCCATCCGCAGCGCCGAGCGAAGCGCCGCGCTGAAGTTTTCCGTGTCGATCCCCACCTCCCGCTGGATGATGCAGCTCCGGTCAGAGGTGAAGAGGAATTCGATGGGATCCTCGATGGTGATGATGTTGAAGGAGCACGTCTCGTTCAGGTGGCGGAGCATGGAGGCAAGGGTCGTGGACTTGCCGTTGCCGGTGGGACCGGTGACCAGCACGAGCCCGTTGGGGGCCTTGGCGATCTCCCCTAGGACCGGCGGCAGGTTCAGTTCCTCGAAGCTCCCCACATGGGGAGGGATCACCCGCATGACGATGCCGATGGCCCCCCGCTGGCGGAAGATGCTGACCCGGAAGCGGCCGCCGTTGGGGAGGGAATAAGAGGCGTCCAATTCCCGCAGATTGTCGGGGAAAGTGCGCCGGTTCTGCTCCAGGACGGTTTTGGCGATGAATTCCGTGTCCTGGGGGGTCAGCCGGGGGAGCTTGGAGCGGAGCAGTTGCCCCTTGGCCCGGAAGAAGGGGGGATTGTCCACCTCGAAATGGAGATCCGACACCCGCTTCTCGAAGGCGATACCCAGTATCTGGTTCAGAAGGTTCATATCCATGAAAGTACCTCGCTAACGTCTCGTTCCATCAGGGGTGCGGCTTTTCACGCTTTCGGCGGTAGACGGCGTTTTCCAGCACGATCCCTGCCTCCCCGGCCAGGATTTCCAGGAAATCCACCGGGACCGGGGCCGGCTCCCCTTGGCCGAAGTCCCCGTAAATGAGGGAGACGGTCTTGCCGAAGCTCTCGAGGGGAAGGAGAAAGACCGTGGGGTTAAGCGGTGCCCCGATGGCGGCGAAAAGATGTCCCCGCACTATCTCATCGTCAGTTTTTCCGAAAAATGCACCTCTTTTTTCAATGACCTTGGTAAAAAGCGACGGCTGAGCCAGGGGAATCGTGAACCGGAGCGGCGGGCTGGCGCCGTCTTGCCGGTCGCCGCGGATCCCGATGGAGCGCTCGGCAATCAGTTCCGTATCGCGGACGATGAGGGTGAGGGCCCGGTCGAGTTCTCCCGCCACCGACTGCAGCAGGGAGAGGGCGATCTCCGGGGGCTCCCCCAGCCCCCGCAGCGCAGCGACGCTGGTGGCGATCCTGGCGGCCGGCGTACTCCCCTGGTCGCGCCCCATGGCCCGCAGGTAGGCGGGAAGCGCTCCCAGGAACCGGAGAGTGTCCTCCAGGAAGGTCTCTCCCCGCTCCTCGCGCACGGGGCGCGGGAACACGGCCCTGGCCCCTTCCTTGAGGGAGTCGAGGGTGAAGACGTAGTCCCCCGGGGAGACCAACTGCAGCATGGCAATCTGGGGATGGGCCTTCTGTTTCAGGAGCCGCAGCCCCTCCAGCTTGTGGGGGGAATACTGCACGCCGACGCTGTCGGGGGTGTCGAAGACGATGACCGGGAGGGCCTTTTTCGTCAGGAGTTGGTCGATGATCGGGTCCAGGTCCTGTTCGTCAGAGGTGGCGAGAACAGAGATTCCGTCCTTTCGGCAGGCCGTGGTTACGCAGTAGGCCATGAGTTCGTCGGCGCTGAAAAAGACCACCGACGGGACGGTCCCCTCCCGGTCTTCCACCATGCCGGAATAGCTGCCGAGGAATGCCAGGAGCTCCTCCCGTTCCTTGTCCGAGAGGTCGGCGCCCAGTTCCTGGATCTTCAGGTGGGGAGTGCGGTCCTCCAGCCCCGCGAAGACCTTGGGGATCGACTTTTCCAGCTTGTCCACGTCGGCCAGCCCCAGGTCGTCGGCGGAGATGACGAACCCGCCCTCCTCGGCGGAAGTTTCTGGGGGCAGGGGCTCGTCGGTGATCTCTTCCACCACCAGAAGCCCGTCGCGCATCTTTTCGTCGAAAATCCGCAGGGCGTCCATCAGGACGTTCTCGGCGTGGAGAGTGATTTCCTGGTGGAGGTTTTCGGGGAAATAGCGGTACTCGTCGGAGACCGTGACGTTTGAGACGTCCAGGTCGAAAGTCCCCCGCTTCCAGGTGAGGATCTCCACCACCGTCAGCTCGATGAGGGCCTCCAGACCCCGGTAGGCATCCTCCTTCCGGACCCGCCCCCCCTCGATCAGGGTGGCCACCAGGGGCCGGCGGTTCGCTCCGGCGTTCCGCTGCTCCTCCAAAGCCGTCGCCAGGGTTTCGGCGGTGATGACCCCGGCCTCCACCAGGATGTTGCCGATCCGGAGGCTGTTGTCGTAATGGTTCGAGCTGATGATGTAGCCGTCGCTGAAGACGAGCTGGCTCTCACCCTTGCGCCCCTTGACCGTCAGGGCGCCCGACTTGCGGGTCGCATGGAGCAGTTGAATGACGTCAACAATGGAAAGGTGTTCAAGGTCTCCGGTGAATGACATCCCGTGCGGCGCTCCTCTCGTGGCAGGTTTCGGCAAAGATTCTATTAAACTCGAAAAAGGTGCGGCATTCAAGCACTAACCGGCGGGAATCGTGGAGTTTGTTTCCCGTCGGGAGCCCACGACCTTCTTGACCCGGACCACCGGACCCTGTATGGTTTGGGCAGATTATGACCGGTGCTCCACCGGAAAGGAGATCCCCCATGGAAACCGTCCTGAATTCCTGCGAAATCCGCGTTCTCGGTTGCCTCGTCGAGAAGGAGCTGGCAACCCCCGAGTACTATCCCCTCACCCTCAACGCCCTGACGGCGGCCTGCAACCAGAAGTCGAACCGGGATCCGGTCATGGCCCTGGAGGATGCCGACGTGGTCCGGGCCCTGGACTCGCTCCGCATGAAGGGATTCGCCCGGCAGTCGGCCGAGGGGGTGCGGGCCATGAAATACTGCCACTGCCTGGCCGAGAAGTTCCTCCTGGAGCCCCCGGATCTTGCGGTCCTGGCGGAGCTCCTCGTGCGGGGACCCCAGACCGTTGGGGAACTCCGGACCCGGGCCGAGCGGATGCGCCCCTTTGCCGACCTGGCGGCGGTGGAGGAAGTCCTGCGGATGCTCATGGAGCGGGAGGAGCCCCTCGTCACCCGACTTCCCCGCCAGCCGGGGCGCAAGGAACAGCGCTATGCGCACCTCTTGGCGGGAGCGCCCGAGGCGGAGGGAGAGGAGAGCATGGCCCCCCCCGAGGGGGCGCGGCTTCAGGTGCGGGCCGAGAACGAGCGGGTGGCGAGGCTGGAGGAGGAGGTGACGGCGCTGCGGGCCGAAGTGGCCGAGCTGCGCCGGATGATGGAGGAGTTCCGGTCCCAGTTCGAGTAATGGGAGGCAAACCAGGCACGGAGGCACACCATGAACACAATCATCAACGGCATCACCCTGGCCTACGACGACCATGGCAGCGGACCGGCAGTGGTTCTTGTCCACGGTTTTCCCCTCTGCCGCCGCATGTGGCACCCCCAGATCAAGGCGGTGACCGACGCGGGCTTTCGGCTCGTGACCCTGGATCTGCGGGGATTCGGCGAAAGTGATGCCCCTGAAGGCCCCTATTCCATGGAGCTCTTTGCCGATGACGTGGCGGGGCTCCTGGACTACCTGGGGATCAATCGGGCGGTGGTGGGAGGGATGTCCATGGGGGGATACGTCCTTTTCAACCTCGTGGAGCGCCATGCCGGAAGGCTCGCGGGGGCCGTCTTCATCACTACCCGCGCCACGGCCGACGACGAAGCGGCGAAGGCCCGCCGGCTCCAGTTGGCCCAGGAAACCATGAAATTCGGCCCCCAGATCATCGCCGATGCCTTCGTGCCGCTTCTCTTCGCCGAGGAGTCCCTCACCGGGCGGCCGAAACTGGTGGAGGAGGTTGGGGGGTGGATCGTGGGGACCGACTCGCGGGGGCTTGCGGGGGGGCTCCTCGCCATGCGGGAGCGGAAGGACTACAGCGGACTGCTGGGCACCGTCGGGATACCGTCCCTGGCCATAGGGGCCGAGGGGGACCGGGCCGCGCCCCCGGAGACCGCCCGGGCCATAGCCGCCGGCATCCCCGGCTGCCGGCTCGAAATCGTAACCGAGGCGGGGCACATGGCCAATCTGGAGCACCCTGGGGCCTTCAACGATGCCCTGGTGGGGTTCCTGAAGGGGCTGGGGGCGTGGTGATTCCTGTTAGGGGGGGCATTTGCCGCAGACGGACCGGAAGAGCACCGTGCTGAGGTAACGGTCCCCTCTGTCGGGGAGAAGGACGACGATGGTGCTTCCGGCCGGGGCATCCTTGGCCACCCGGATGGCGCCAGCCATGGCCGCGCCGCTGGACATCCCCACGAAGAGCCCCTCGCGGACGGCCAGATCCCGCGCCGTATCGAAGGCGGGCTCGTCCTGGACGGTGAGCTTCAGGTCGAGGGCAGCGGGGTTGTAGATGGCTGGGACGATGGCTTCCTGCATGTTCTTGAGCCCCTGGACCTTGTGGCCGAGCCGGGGCTCCACGCCGACGATGCGCACGGACGGCTTGGTTTCCCGAAAGTAGCGGCTTACCCCCATGAGGGTTCCGCCGGTCCCCATCCCGGCCACGAAAAAGTCGACGGTGCCGTCGGTGCCGCGGTAAATCTCCGGACCGGTGGTCTCGTAGTGGGCGAGGGGGTTGTTGGGGTTGGCATACTGGTTGGGCATGTAGTAGCGGTCGGGTTCTTCGTCGAGAATCCGGTGCGCCAGGCGGATGGCGCCGTCAGTGGCCTCCTCTGCCGGAGAGAGAACCAGTTCGGCGCCGTAGGCCTCCAGCACCGCCCGCCGCTCAAGGCTCACGCAGGCAGGCATGACGAGCTTCACCCGGTACCCCTTGGCCGCGCCGAGCATGGCGATGGCGATGCCGGTGTTTCCCGAGGTGGGCTCCAGGATCGTCCTCTCAGGGGACAGTTCCCCGGCAGCCTCGGCCTTGGCAAGCATGTAGAGGGCGGGGCGGTCCTTGACCGAGCCCCCCACATTATTCCCCTCAAGCTTGGCGAGAATTCTCACCTTCGGGTTGGGGTTCAGCTTTCTGATCTCCACGAGGGGGGTGGAGCCGATGCTCCCTGACAGGGAAAAGGGGGTATGTTCCATGGACGATGTCCTCTGCTCTGGTGGGTTAATAACCGCTTATGCTATAGGAATGTACGGGAAATTACAACCGTCCCGAATGCGGGGATTGCCCGCGGGAAAGAATATATGCGCCTTCACGGACCATCCTTGACATTCCCTGGCATTGCAGCCGGCCTCGCGTCCCATCCCCCCGTCGAGATTTCCTCTTCGGGGATGACGTCCGCCGCCGTGGCGCTCATCCTCCGGGAGGGGAGGGAGGGGCTTGAAGTACTCTTCATAGAGCGGGCCTCCCATGACGGTGACCCGTGGTCCGGCGACCTGGGGTTTCCCGGGGGTAAAATCGAGCCGGGTGACGCCGGACCCCGGGGTGCCGCGGAGAGGGAGACCCGGGAGGAACTCGGCATCGATCTCGCCACCGCCCATTATCTGGGGCGCCTGGCCGACGTCGCGGGGGCCCACCTGCCAATCCGGGTATCATGTTTCGTCTATGGTTTGATCGGGAATCCCCCCTTGACGCCGGGGGGGGAGGTGAGGGACGCTTTCTGGGTCTCCCTTACCGATCTTTGCGATCCGGACCGCCACAAGGACGCCACGGTTCGCTTCGGTGGCGAAACCTTCGAGCGGCCGGCCATAATCCTTCCGGCGGAGGGGAAACCGGCCCTCTGGGGGATCACCTACCGGCTGGTCATGCAGTTCCTTGCGCTCGTGACCGGAGAGGGCGTCCCGTAGGTCGGGACGGGGGAGCGGGAGGGTTACGTGGTGATCCCCTCCTTGCCCGGGGCAAGGGTGTCGGCGTGGGCGAGGAATTCTTCCATGAGTTGCGGAGGGTCGTAGCCGAAGGAAAAGACCGATTCGTAGCTGAGGATTTGGAGCGGGTCCAGATGGGGTGAGGCGAAGCCGATACCGTTGGAGGCGGTGCGGACGATCCGGCCCGGCATGGTGATGGTGAGGGTGGAGGTGCCACTGAGAAAGTAGATGGAGACGAGGGCCTCTTTGCCCGGTTCACAGTCTCCCCGCATGGACAGGAAGAGGCCGTGATGGCTGATGTCCCGCACCTCGCCGTAAGTGATCCGCGAATCCTTCTCCAGGAATGCCGGTGCCGAAAAGGGGACCCGGGGATGCCGCCGCCGTTCGAACTGTCCCATGGCTTCCTCCTGCATGTATCGGTCATTTTTGAGAATCAATAAGCCTCTAAACTATAACGCAAATACTTTTCATTTGCAGGTTTTTTTTTCGCGGAAAAAACGATGCTATCTTCAGGAGCCACCGTGGAAATCCTTTACCGCGACGAGCATCTCGTGGCAGTCCACAAACCGCTGGGACTACTCGTCCACCGCTCGCCCATAGACCGGCACGAGACCCGGTTTGCCCTCCAGGAAGTGCGTGACCTTCTGGGGCGGCGCGTCTATCCGGTTCACCGACTCGACAAACCCACCTCAGGTGTCCTCCTCTTCGCCCTCGATCCAGCTTTCGCCCGGGGCCTCGTCGGCGCCTTCGCGTCCGGGAGCGTGACCAAGACGTATCTGGCGGTGGTTCGGGGAACCATGCCGGAGGAAGGGGTGATTGACCATCCCCTGGCAGAGGAGCCCGATCGTTTCGAGCAGGGACGGGGGAATGCCGGAGAGAGGGCGCCCCAGTCGGCAGTGACCGGCTATCGACGCTTGGCAGACGTGGAGCTTCCTGTTGCCGTTGGACGCTATCCCACGAGTCGCTATTCGCTGGTGTCGCTCTCGCCGCGCACGGGTCGCCGTCATCAGCTTCGCCGCCACCTCAAGCACCTCTTCCACCCCATCGTTGGCGATACGAAATACGGCGAAGGGCGCCACAACCGGTTCTTTCGGGAAGAGCTTCTGACGGTACGCATGCTTCTGCACGCCGTTGAGCTTACCGTTCCTCACCCGGCAACCGGTGCGCCGCTGACGGTCTGTGCCCCGGTCGAGGGGGCTTTTGCAGCTCTCCTCGCCCGGTTCGGCTGGCTCTCTGCCGTTCCTTCCCGTTGGCTCGGCCCCCAGGGAAAAAGCATGGCTGGGGAGGAGATGCAAACGAGACAGCGGATTTCTCCTGTGCTACCTTTGTTGTAGTATCGATACAGTGTTGACAGGGAGGTTCACATCATGGACGAAACACCAGAACTTGAAAAGGCAACCTTCGGTGCCGGGTGCTTCTGGCACGTGGAGGCCGAATTCCGGCGGGTGTCGGGGGTGGTAGCCACTCACGCCGGGTACATGGGGGGATGGAAGGACCATCCCACCTACGAGGAGGTCTGCTCCAAGGAAACGGGGCATGCGGAGGTGGTGGAGGTGGTCTACGATCCCGCGCGGGTCTCCTATGACGAGCTTCTCCGGATTTTCTGGACAATCCACGATCCAACCCAGCTGAACCGCCAGGGGCCGGATATCGGTACCAACTACCGCTCGGTCATCTTTTTTCATACCCCGGAGCAGGAGCAGGCCGCCCGGCTCTCGATGGAGAAAGAAGGGGGTTCCGGCCGCTACTCCCGGCCAATCGTTACCGAAATTGCTTCCGCCTCCGCCTTCTGGTGGGCCGAGGAGTACCATCAGCAGTACCTGGAGAAGCGCGGCGGCGGAAGCTGCAACTGGTGAAGAGAAAGGAGCTATTAATGACAGCAAGAGGATGGCTTGTAGGGATGGTCGTCGCGGCGGCTGCGGCGGTCTGCGGCGTGGGAAACGCCGGCGCCGAGGTGCGGCTGGCGAAGGGGCAGACCCTCTATGTGCCGGTTTACTCCCACGTCTACACCGGTGATCGGGCGCTCCCCTTCAATCTGGCGGCCACTCTGGGGGTTCGCAACCTTGATCCGGCCAGCCCCATAACCGTAAGCCGGGTGGATTACCACGACTCCAACGGCCGCCTCGTGAAGCGTTTCCTGGCTGGTCCCCTGAAAATTCCTCCCCAGGGTTCCACCAGTTTTTACCTCAAGGAACGGGACACGAGCGGCGGTTTCGGCGCCCATTTCATCGTGGTATGGGAGTCGGCCAGGGAGGTTAATGAGCCCATTGTCGAGAGCGTCATGATCGGCGCCCGGTCGGGCCAGGGAATCTCCTTCGTGAGCCCGGCCCGGGAGATCCGGCCCCAGGCCAAATGAGGATTGAGGTGCCACGATGAAGATCATCGACCTGCGGAGCGATACCGTCACCAGGCCCTGCCCGGCCATGCGGGCCGCTATGGCTGTAGCCGAGGTGGGTGACGACGTCTATGGCGAGGACCCCACCGTGAACCGCCTCGAAGCCCTGGCCGCCGGGATGCTCGGCACCGAGGCGGCCCTCTTCGTGACGAGCGGCACCCAGTCCAACCTCCTTGCCATCATGACCCACTGCGGGCGGGGTGACGAGTACATCGCCGGCCAGACGGCCCACTGCTACCGTTTCGAGGGGGGCGGCGCCGCGGTCCTCGGCGGGGTCCAGCCCCAGCCCGTGGACGTGGAACCCGACGGAACCCTTGACCTCGTGAAAGTGGCCGCGGCCATCAAGCCCAACGATCCCCACTTTGCCCGGACACGGCTCCTCTGTCTGGAGAACACCCAGGCGGGGAGGGTTCTCCCCCTCGATTACCTGGCTCGCGCCCGTACCCTTGCCCGGGAGCGTGGCCTCGCCCTCCACCTGGACGGGGCGCGGCTCTTCAATGCCGCCGTGGCCCTCGACGTGGAAGCCCGGGAGATAACGGATCATTTCGAATCGGTGTCGGTCTGTCTCTCCAAGGGGCTCGGCGCGCCGGTGGGGTCGCTTTTGTGCGGGAGTCGGGGGTTTGTGGCCGAGGCCCGACGCTGGCGCAAGGTCCTCGGCGGCGGCATGCGCCAGGCAGGTGTCCTGGCCGCCGCGGGAATTGTGGCCCTCACGGAGAACGTGGCGCGCCTCGCCGAGGACCACGCCAATGCGCGGCGTCTGGCCGAGGGGCTGGCTGCCGTCGGCGGTCTCGATGGTGACTCCGTCTCGGTTCAGACGAACATGGTGTTCCTCTCGCTTCCCCCTGATCATGCCGAGGCACTGGCAACCTTTCTCTGCGACAGGGGAGTTCTCATCTCCGGTCGGGAGCGCATCCGCCTTGTCACCCATCGGGATGTGACCTCTGCCGACATCGATCGGGTAGTGGGAGCCTGCGGGGAGTTTTTCAGGCGACCCTGACGCCTCATTCCTTCCATTGCAAAAGCTGCCTCCTATGGTTTACTTGAACGTGTCGCCTCCCCGAAAAACGCCTTCTGGAGTCAGATCATGCCCATGAAAATTTTTGTGTGGATGCTTGCCGTTGTTGCGGGGATTCTCGCCTCGTGTGCCTTCATTACCGTCAACGTCTATTTCCCCGAGAAGGAGGTCAAGAAGGCCTTCAAGACCTTGGACGAGAAATACCTGGGGAAGGAGGGGGGGGAGGCGCCCGTCCCGGAACAGCCCCCGGCCGGTGCTGAACCGGCGCCGGCAGAGAAGCCCCAGAGCCGGTTCGAGGGAGCGCGATGGCCCCTCGCGGTGACAGCCACCGCCTGGGCTGCCGAGGATGCGGCCGGCGGCCTGGTGGTTGAGCTTTCGCGGATGCCCGAGGTGGTCAAGGCCTACGAGGAGATGAGAGGACGGCTCACGACCCTCGATCAGTTGCGTGACGGCGGCATTGTGGGAGAAACCAACCAGGGACTTGTCACGGTCCGCGACCCCTCCCGGATTGCCGGCCTGAAGGGAGCGGTGGACGAGGAGAACGCCAACCGCAAGACCGTCATTACCGGCATGGCTCGGGCAATCCTGAAGCAGGCGGGGAAGCCCGACACACCGGCCAATATGGGACAGGTTCTCGGCAAGGCGGCCGCCACCTATGCCCAGACGAAACAGGAAACCGCCCGGCCAGGCTGGTGGATCCAGTTGCAAAACGGAAAGTGGGTACAGAAATGAGCCGATTCGTTCTAATTATCCCGTTCGGAGCCCTCTCCCTCATGCTCGCTGCGTGCTCTTCCTTTCCCTGGTTGACGAAGGAAGAACCGGCCGCCACTTCCGCCCCTACTGCCAAGAACCGCTGTCTCCTCGAATCCGAGGATTGCCCTCCGCGGAAGATGACCATCACTGAACTGATCGCTGGTCTGAAGCATGAAATTGCCAGGGGTGAGGCCGTGTACACCCCGGCCGAACTCCAGAAGCTCGAAAACAAGCTCCGGGATTACGAAGTGATGTACGACCGCCTGATGTACGGCAACGACGATTGAAACGAAATGGTTAGTGTAACGATTCCGATGCGTTGGTTGCATTGATGTGAGTTTTTGAGCATTAATTAATAATAAGTTATTGACTTTTAATGTAGCACCATTTACTCTTGCGGCGCAAAACGCAGGAGGCGACGATACCTGATTCCGCAAGACAGGCGGACCCCCTTCGATTCCCTTTTGAATCGCCCCAGGACATATTCTCCCCCATCCTGCAACACATCACAACTAAAGCGTGGAAAACAGTGCTGACAGAGCGCGGCGTGGCGTTTACGGCGTGCCGACCCGACTCCGTGCTGTCCGGCGTCCTGGCAATCGCGTCGGGACGGATTGCTCCGTTTTTCCCATGAGGGTTATTTCATGCATCTGACTGACTGTTTCACGGAACTGGTGGCCTATGTCACCCACTTCCTCCGCACGGCCGCGGTGCGCCAGCCCTCCTACCAGGAGGTCCGCCGCGAAATCGACCTCCTCCTGGCCTCGGGGGAGTCGTGCGTCAGGCGGGAGGGGTTCTCCCGCGACGACTTCGAGCTGGCCCGCTTCGCCGTCTGCGCCTGGATCGACGAGGCGGTCCTCTCGTCGGCCTGGAGCGAGAAGAGCCTCTGGCTCCGGGAGCAGCTCCAGCGCCTCCACTACAACACCACCGAGGCGGGTGAGGAGTTCTTCACCAGGCTGAACGCCCTGGGGCTCCACCAGCGTGAGGTGCGGGAGGTCTACTACCTCTGTCTCGCCCTCGGCTTCACCGGCAGGTTCTGCAAGCCGGGGGACGAGTATCAGCTGGAGCAGGTGAAGACCGCCCAGCTGAAGCTCCTCGTGGGGAGCTCCGTGGGGCTTCCGTCCCTGGAGCGGACCGAGCTCTTCCCGGAGGCCTATCCGGCGGGAGCGCCCGCCATGGCTCCGGCCCGGCGCCGGGTCGGTTTCTCCCCCCTTGCCGCCGTCTGCCTCGCCGGTCCGGCGGTGTTCTTTGTCATTCTCTTCTTCGTCTACCGCTTCACCCTTTCGGGGGTGGGGGAGAATTTTTTAAGGACGGTGCCGTACTGAGATGAAAACGAAGCTCGTGACCTTTCTCAAGTGGTTTCTCGTGGCGGGAGGGGCGGCAGTGGTCGTCCTTCTCGTTTTTGGTATTGTGCTCGCCCTCGACTGGCCCTGGTGGGTGGCCCTCTGCATCCTCCTCCTTCTGGCGGGGATCGGGGTCGGCATTGTGCTGCTGCGGGCCATGTGGCTGCGCAAGCGGGAGCAGAATTTCGTCCAGGAGGTGATCGCCCGGGACAAGGGGCTCCTGAAGGCCCTTTCCGGCAAGGAGCGGGAGCACCTTACCCAGCTCCAGGAGCAGTGGAAGGATGCCATCGGCACCCTGAAGAATTCCCATCTCAAGAAGCAGGGAAACCCCCTTTACGTCCTCCCCTGGTACCTGGTGATCGGCGAGAGCGGCTCCGGGAAGACCACCTCCCTCAACAGCGCCCGCCTGTCATCCCCTTTCATCGACGTCTGCCGGGCCTCCGGCGTTTCCGGCACCCGCAACTGCGACTGGTGGTTCTTCGAGGAATCCATCGTCATCGACACGGCCGGTCGCTACGCGGTTCCCATCGACAGCGAGAAGGACCGGGACGAGTGGCAGAAGTTCCTGTCGCTCCTCGTCAAGTACCGGAAGAAAGAGCCCCTGAACGGCCTCATCGTCACCGTGGCGGCAGACCGGCTCCTGGCGGCGGGGCGCGAGGAGAACGCGGAGGAGGGGCGCACCATGCGGAGCCGCATCGACGAGTTGATGCGGGCCCTGGGGGTGCGGTTCCCGATCTATGTCCTCGTCACCAAGTGCGATCTGGTTGAGGGGATGAACCGCTTTGCCGGGCTTCTGCCGGAAAAGGCCCTCCGGCAGCCCATGGGGATGGTGAACCAGGAACTGGCCACGGACGTGGTCACCTTCACCGACAAGGCGGTTGCCGCCGTGGTGGAACGGCTCCGGACCCTCCGGCTGCTGCTTCTCCACCAGCCCGAGGCCCGGGAAGCGGATCCGGGGCTCGTCCTCTTTCCCGAGGAGTTCGCGGTCCTGCGGGATGCCCTCGCCGCCTTCATGGAGGGGGCCTTCCGGGAAAACCCCTACCAGGAGACCCCGGTCATGCGGGGGCTCTTCTTCTCCAGCGGCCGCCAGGAGGGGAATCCCCATTCCCGCTTCTCCGAGGCCTTGGGCCTCTCGGGGGAAATGGCGGCGCTCCCCGGCACCAGCAAGGGTCTCTTTCTCCACGACTTTTTCGCCAGGATTCTCCCCGCCGACCGGGCGCTCCTGGCGCCGACCCGCCGTGCCGTGGAGTGGCGGGCCCTCACCGGGAACCTGGGGCTCGTCTCCTGGATGCTCCTGGGCGTGGCCCTCTGTGGTCTCCTTTCCTTTTCCTTCGTGAAGAACATGACCACCATCCGCCAGGTCTCCCATCAGTTCGAGCGGACTCCGCGGCTGGCCGGCAACCCCACCAGCGATCTCCTAGTGCTCGACGCCTTCCGCCAGGGAATCCTGAAGGTGGAGGAGCGGAACCGCTCCTGGTGGATTCCCCGTTTTGGCCTCACGGAGAGCGTCAAGGTGGAGCGGACCCTCAAGGAGAGGTTCTGCCGCCAGTTCCGGGACGGTTTCCTGACCCCCTACGACCGGCAGCTGGCCACCGGTGTCGCGGGCCTTTCCGCTGGCACCCCCGACGAGCTCTTCGCCCAGTACGCCATCCATCTGACCCGGCGGATCAATATCCTCAACGCCGGCATGAACGGTAAAAAGCTGCCGGAACTGAGCGCCATGCCCCAGCCGGCTTCGGTCTCCTTCCTGGCCGGCGAAACCGCCGCCGGTGCTGATGCCCGCAAGCGGTTCGGCACCCTCTACCTCCACTACCTGGCCTGGCGGGCAGATTCCCCCGATCTTGCCAAGGAGACGGCCCAGCTTCAGGGGTGGCTCCGCCAGATCATAGGCCTCAAGGGGGGAAGCCTTTCCTGGCTTGCCCCGTGGATCGACCGGCAGTCGGGGCTTCCGTCGGTGACCATGGCCGAATTCTGGGGAGGGGGCGCGCCGCTCCCGGGAGAGGCAGCGGTTCCCCCCTCCTTTACCCGCAAGGGGAAGGGGGAGATGGACAGCCTCGTGGCCGAGCTGGAGACGGCCCTCGGCGACCCGCGCCTCGTGGCGGCGGGCAAGGGCGGCCTTGGCTCCTGGTACCGGGGGAGTTGCCTGGCGGCGTGGCAACGGCTTGCCGCGGCGTTCCCCACGGGAAAGGAGCGGCTCCGCACTGTCCGCGACTGGCAGCAGACGGCCGCCAGAATGGCCACAGACCAGGGGCCCTATTTCGCCTTCATCAACCGGATGTCCGCCGAGCTCGATACCCTCGTGGGCAAGGAGGGGGTACCTCCCTTTGTGGTCCAGCTCTATGCCTTTCAGGTGGCCCGGGCGGGGGGTGCGGTTCCGGGCGCCGTGGGGAAGGCCGCCGAGAGCGGCAAGCGTCTCATCAACTCCCTCGGCGAGAGGATTCATCCCGATGCCGCCGTGGCCAAGGGGATCGAAACGCCCCTGGCGGCCCCGAAGGCCTGGCAGGAGTACCAGACGGCCCTGGCGGCCATCGCGCCGGCGGCATCGTCGCGGCAGCAGGCCTTCCAATTGGCCACTCAGACCTTCGGCGACGACCCGGCCACCGGCAAGACCCCCTTTATGGCCGCCTGGGGCGCAGCCGGCCGCCTTCGGGCCGGAGTTGCCGGCGCCGGAGCCGACGAAGCCTTCTGGCGGCTCGTGACCGGCCCCCTCGACTACCTCTGGACCTACGTCCGGCATGAGGCCGGCTGCCAGCTCCAGACCCTCTGGGAGGAGCAGGTGATCGCCGCCACCCTCGGGATGCCCCCCCAGCAGGCGGGCCCCCTGCTCCTTGGCCCCGACGGCCTTGCCTGGCGCTTCGTCAAGGGGCCCGCAGCTCCCTTCATCCGGGGGACCGCCGCCGGCTACGCGCCCCGGCAGGCCCTCGGGGTGGCACTCCCCATCGAGGGGGCCCTCTTCGCCTTCCTCTCCAAGGGTGCCCAGATTCAGGCCTCGGCTGGGGGGCGCCAGCCCAACTACACCGTGGCCGTCAAGGGGCTTCCCACCGACGCCAACGCCGATGCCCGGATCAGGCCCCACGCCACCCGGCTGGAGCTCCAGTGCGCTGGCACCCCCCAGACCCTCGTGAACCAGAACTTCCCCGTAGGGAAGACCTTCTACTGGTCCCCCGAAACCTGCGGCGACGTCATCTTTCAGATCGAGGTGGGTGACCAGGTTCTCACCAAACGTTACGGCGGTCCCCAGGCCTTCCCCGACTTCCTCCGGGAGTTTGCCGGCGGTTCGCGCACTTTCCCGGCCCGGGAGTTCCCCGGCGAGAAGGAGGCCCTTGAGCGGATGGGGATCAAGCATATCCGCGTCAACTACCAGATCATGGGGGGAGGGCAGGTGGTCAAACAGGGGAGCGCCATGGCCGGCGCCACGGCCCCCCGGGTCATCGCCCGGTGCTGGTAACGGCAGCCCCCCAATCTCACGGATGAGAAGGAGTGCGACTGATGCTCGGCACTGACATGACAACCGGCTGGAACTGGTCAGCCTTCGGCAAGCACCCGGCGGCGGCCGATTACTTCCGCCTCGGCCATGCTTCCCCCTTCGTGGAGGGCCTCACGAAATGGGTGGAGAGCGGCTACCGGCTCCTGGCGGAGCGAAGCGACGCCCCGCCCGCGTTCTGCTCCTGGCGCTTCTGGGCCCGGGGCTATGGCCGGGACCCACTGGTCCTGGGAGTGGTGCGGGTCTCCAGCGACAGCCTCGGCCGCCCCTATCCCCTCCTTATCATGGGGAGCGGTCCCCTGGAGGGGTGGGAGGGGCAATGGGACCTCCTCCCCTTTGCCGCGGAGAAGAGTTGGTGCCAGATCGAATTCCTGGCCACCCATACCTTCGGCGACCTCAGGAAGTTGGAAGAGGGGCTCCAGGGGCTGCGTCCCCCTGCCGCCGAGTGGGACGAGCTGGCCGAACGCCGCGGGGGGCTGAATCGCCTCGGCTCCCCCCTGGACCCCTACGCCTCGTTCCTGGACATTCCCCGGCTGGAAAAGGTAGCCGCCGAACGGGCCGGGCGGGACGAGTTCTCGGTGCGGCTCGACCGTGGGCCGGTCAACGACAAGATCACCCTGGTGAGCCTCTGGCACCTGCTGGCCAAGGGGGCGGCGAAGGGAGTCCCCAATGCCCTCTTCATGGGGGGAACCCTGGAGCGCTCCTTTCTCGCCTCCTACCGGCGGGCCCTGGCTCCGGGGGATTTTCTCCACCTCTGGTCCGCCTCGGATGCCGCGGGGTGGCCCAACAGCATCGGAACGGAGTACGCCATGGATATAGCAACCCTGGGAAAAGAGCCTGTTCGCCCCGACCAGCCGGTGGGTGACGACGTCCGCTACGATCCCCTCTTCGACACTCTCCAGGCCGAGGTGGACAAACTAACCTCCCCGGCCATCGCCGGCAACATCGACTGGGAGAAGGTGGTGCGGCTATCAGCCGACATCCTGGCCACCCGCTCCAAGGACCTCCTGGTGGCCAGCTACCTGGCCGTGGGGCTCGTCCAGACCCGCGGCGGCGACGGCCTGGCCCTGGGGCTCAAGGTCTGGCGCGATCTCCTGGAGCGGTTCTGGAACGACCTCTACCCCACCCGGATGCGGGGACGTCAGCGGAGCGTGGAGTGGTGGCTGGACCGGACCGAGATCGCCCTGCGCCAGCAGGGGGAGCAGACCCTGCCGGGGGAACAGCACGTCATCGTGCTGGAGACCCTCGGCGCCATCGACCGCTTCCTGCGCGAGCGCCTGGAGAATGCCCCGTCCCTCACCAAATTGCGGGAGCTGGTAGTGGATATGGCGCCGGAAGTGAACGTGGAGGCGGTTGCCGAAGCCGCGGCCCCACCGCCGGTTCAGGCCGAGGCGCCGGCCGATCTCTTTACCCCCCCGAGCCAGGTCGCTGTCCGCCCCGTGGAGGTCCCCCGGCAGACAAGCATCCCAGGCTCACCCCTTCAGGCCCTCGAAGCGGGGTTGCGGCAAGTGGGGGAGGCTGCCGGAGCCCTGCTCCAGCAGGACCCCTCAAGTCCGGTACCTTACCGTCTTTCACGGCTCGCCGCCTGGGGTCAAGTTACGGAGCTTCCGCCGGCTGTGAACGGCCGCACCCGCATCCCCCCTCCCGAGCGCCAGGTGTTGACTCTCCTCCAGGAGCTGGCCAGCCACGGCGACGGCGAAGCGCTCCTCAAGGCCGCCGAAGCGCGGCTTCCCCAGTTCATCTTCTGGCTTGACCTGAACCGATTTACCGCCGAAGCCCTTTCCCGCCTTGGCGACCGTTTCTCCTCTGCCCGCGAGGCGGTCTGCGCCGAGACGGCGGCCCTTGCGGGGCGGCTTCCGGGCCTTGAGGGGCTCTCCTTTGCCGACGGCACTCCCTTCGCCGATGGGGAGACCCGCCAGTGGCTCGCGGGGGTCATGCAGCGGGAGTCATCCGCCGCCCAATGCCCCGCCGAAGCCGATACCGAAGGCCGGGCCGAGGCCATCGCCCAAGAGGTTGATGAGGCCCAGGCCCTCATCCGGAGCGGCAAGCTCCTGGAGGCGGTGGAGCGGTTCCAGGGGCACCTGGGCAACGGTGCCTCCCGCAAGGAAAAACTCCACTGGCGCCTCGCCCTGGCCCAGCTCCTCGTGAACACCAACCGGGCGAAGTTGGCGCTCCCCCACCTGGAGCAGGTCGTGGCCGACATTGGGGCCTTCGGCCTCGAAGAGTACGACCCGGCCCTGGCCCTGCGGGGGCTGAAGCTCGCCTGGATCGGCTTCGATTCCCAGGCCGAACCCCGCTTCAAGGAGAAGGCCGCCGAGGCCCTCCACCGCATCGCCCGCCTCGACCCGGTGGAGATGGTGCGGCTGGCCAAGGGGTAAGAACATCGTGGAGGATAACAAGTGAAATGTATCTGGCTGGTAGGGTTAACTATCATTCTTTTGCCATTTCTTGCCGGGCCTTGCGATGCTTTCCGTAAAGCTGAGGGGAGTATTCCGATATGCAAAGGTCCCGGTTGTGAGACTGTTGCGGTCGAGACCCCCTGGCCGGAAGCGCCATCGTCGGATGAAAGCATTACGGTTCTGTTCGGGGGGGGCTCATTTCGGGTGCCATCCGATGTGGCTTCTGTGGGGATAGGAGACAACCTGAGCGTCTTCAGGTTCAAGAGCGGGGAGCCTTTGCTGCTCAGCAGAGAAACATTCAGTGCCCTCAAACTTCCCAAACGCGGACTGTCGGTAATTGAGGCAGCCAACGTTCTCTTTACCAAAACGCCTAAAGATCCAGAGCCTTCCGGAAAGGATGATCGCAAGAGCTGGCGACTAATGCTGTCGATGAAACGGGGATTCTTCTCCACAAATCCACGGCTGGCTGTGTACCGCAAGGGTCCGGTCACGATCTACCAGATAACGGAAGGTCCAGGCCCTTACCGAAATGTGGCGTTAGTTGCTAATGCGCATTCCCGAAATTTCCTTATGCGTCTGGAGAGCAATTGTGAAGACAAGAAGTTCATCGAAGTCTTGTCCACTATTTCCGCAAAGGAGAAATGACGTTCATGGCATTGGCCGATACAGAAAAACATGATCTGAGGGTTATTGTGGAAGGCTTCTGGGGAAAGCATGAGACTGCCAGTTGGGAAATGAACGAAGAGCTTGTTGCCGTACTACCAAAGATGATTTCGGAAGTTAAAAGCTGTTCGCAAGCCATGGACTTCGTTCCTCGTCCGGGCGTTTACCTCAACCCCAAAGATGTTCAGCGTGAATTACGCAAGATGGCACGGAGAGTCAAAGAGAAGGGGACTTCCTACTGGGTGTGCATGCTCATGGGTGCAACCAACTGGAAGACTGAAGCTGCCAGGGTTGCTCAAGGTCTTTGATGGATTTTCATAACCCTTACGCTGATTGCGTCCTCCACGGAGGGAGAAACAGTCACCGTTACGATCGTACGAAAGGAGAAGGACATGTCGAAAGAAGCATCCGTAGCACCGAAGGAACGGGTCAATATCGTCTACCGTCCGGCCTCGGACGGCGCTGCCGAAGAGGTTGAGCTGCCGCTGAAAATGCTCGTTATGGGGGACTTTACCGGCACCCCCGACGAACGCCCCGTCGAGAAGCGGGACCCCGTCGCCATCGACAAGGAGACCTTCAACGACGTCATGAAGGCCCAGGGGATCTCCCTGAACATCGCCGTCCCCAACCGGCTCGCCGGCGAGGCCGGGGACGAGCTGCCGGTGAACCTGAAGGTTGAGTCACTCAAGGACTTCGGCCCCGAGGCGGTGGTGGAGCAGGTCCCCGAGATGAAGCGGCTCCTGGAGCTGCGGGAGGCCCTGCGGGCCCTCAAGGGGCCGCTTTCCAACGTTCCCGACTTCCGGAGGAAGATCCAGGAACTGATCACCGACGACGCGGCCCGGGCCAAGCTTCTGGCTGAAATCGGCATCGAGGAAGGGTAAGGAGGAGCAACCATGAGCGTAGAACAGCAAAACACCGCAGCAGTCGAGAGCCGGATAGAAGGATCGCTTCTGGAGGAGATTGTCCAGGCCACGAAGCTCCAGCCCGCCGACGAGGCCTACTCCATCACCAAGAAGGGGGTCGAGGCCCTTATCACCCAACTTCTGGAGCCGGGGACCGAGACCCCGAAGGTCTCCAAGGCGGTCCTCGACGACATGATCGCCGAGATCGACAAGAAGCTTTCCCGGCAGATGGACGAGATCCTCCACAATACCCAGTTCCAGAAGCTGGAATCCTCCTGGCGTTCCCTCCACTTCCTGGTGGACCGGACCGACTTCCGGGAGAACAACCGGATCGAGATCATGAACGCCACCAAGGATGAGCTCCTGGACGACTTCGAGGATGCTCCCGAGGTGGCCAAGTCGGGGCTCTACAAGACCGTCTATTCCGCCGAGTACGGCCAGTTCGGCGGCAAACCCTACGGCGCCATTATCGGCAACTACGACTTCGGCCCCGGCCCCCAGGACATCAAGCTTCTCCAGAGCCTGGCCGCCGTGTCCGGCATGGCCCACGCCCCCTTCATCGCCGCCGCTTCCCCCCAGTTCTTCGGCTGCGACGACTACACGGCGCTGCCGAACCTCAAAGACATCAAGTCGATCCTCGAAGGCCCCCAGTACGCCAAGTGGCAGTCGTTCCGGGAGAGCGAGGACGCCCGCTACGTGGGGCTGGCCCTGCCCCGGTTCCTCCTGCGGCTCCCCTACGGCGAGGCCACCAAGCCGGTGAAGAGCTTCAACTACGAGGAGAGCGTCTCCGCCGGCCACGACCGCTACTGCTGGGGGAACGCCGCCTTCTCCTTTGCCACGCGGCTTACCGAGAGCTTCGCCAACTTCCGCTGGTGCGCCAACATCATCGGCCCCCAGGGAGGCGGCGCGGTGCATGATCTACCCCTCCACCAGTACGAGGCCATGGGGGCCATCCAGACCAAGATTCCCACGGAAGTGCTCGTCAGCGAGCGGCGCGAATTCGAACTGGCCGAGGAAGGGTTCATCGCCCTCACCATGAGAAAGGGGAGCGACAACGCCGCCTTCTTCTCCGCCAACTCCGTGCAGAAGCCGAAATACTTCGGCACCAGCAAGGAGGGGAAAGAGGCCGAGCTCAACTACAAGCTGGGGCTCCAGCTCCCCTACATGTTCATCGTGAGCCGCCTCGCCCACTACCTGAAAGTCATCCAGCGGGAGCACATCGGCACCTGGAAGGAGCGGGGCGACCTGGAAAACGAGCTGAACCTCTGGATCCGCCAGTATGTCTCCGAGATGGACAACCCCATGCCCGGCGTGCGGAGCAGAAGGCCCCTGCGCCAGGCCCAGGTCACCGTAGAGGAAGTCCCCGGCGAGCCCGGCTGGTACCGGGTCGGCCTTAAGGTTACCCCCCACTTCAAGTACATGGGGGCTTATTTTACCCTCTCTTTGGTTGGAAAGCTGGATAAAGAATAAGCTCGTACAGTCGTGAGCGATGAATTCACGGTTTATGTGTTTGCAATACGGCCCATCCCTGGCCGCGTATCCCACACCACAAGGAGGAAGTAATCAATGGCAATGCCCGCACACCTCACCCTCACCGGTGAAAAACAGGGGAAGATTGACGGTTCCTGTGAACTGCAGGGACGTGAAAAAACCATCCTCGTCTACTCCATGAATCACGACATCCACATGCCGAAGGATCCCCACTCGGGGCTTCCCACCGGCAAGCGGGTTCACGGCCCCCTGAGCATCGTAAAGGAGTTCGACGCCAGCTCCCCCAAGATGTACCAGGCCCTCTGCACTGGTGAGCACCTAAAGGACGTCACCCTCAAGTTCTACCGCATCACCAAGCAGGGGACCGAGGAGCACTACTACACCATCAAGCTCGAAGACGCCATCGTGGTCAGCATGAAGCCCTACATGCCGGTAACACTCCTGGAGGAGAACAATCCCTACCGCCACATGGAAGAAGTGGCCTTCACCTACCGCAAGATCAAGTGGACCTGGGAGCCCAACGGCATCGAAGCCGAGGATTCCTGGAGCGTGCCCAAGTAGTTAGTTGTCCGATGTTCCTCCCTCCCCGCTGGCGGGGAGGGAGGGATTCCACAGCTCCTTAATCATATGAGTCTCTTGTTGCTCTTGTCTGAATTGAGCGAATCCTACTTTAGACTGATAATCCTTGAAAGGAAGGAACATGCCAGTCGCACAGTACGCGATCGGACCACCAACTCGGCCGAAAAACATTCGACACGATAACGGATTTCTTGATTCTTTCGCTCGGCGGAAGCCGACGGCAAAGGATTATGAGGAGTATGCCCGCTGGATTTCCCGGCTGGAGGGTGTTGAGGCGATTCAGGGTGTCCCGTTCGTGCCCCACAACAACCTTCCCGACGCCCTCGCCGCGTACCGACATTTCTTGCGAGGGAATGGAAAAGATCATCTGTTTTCGTATGAGCGTTTCGTCTCGAGTGATCCGAGCGGTGCGGTGATCCTTTCAAGTGCTGTTCTGGATGCACGGCAGGGAGCCGAACTTCTCTATGGCGAGTACTTTAAGGGACAAAGTCCTGTGCTTTTTCAGATGAGCGGCAGTGCAATCCCTGTCGGAAGCATCCGCTATCCGTCATTTCCTTATCCCAAGACAGAAAACTGGCAAAAAGCCATAGGAGCCCACGTCATCTGGCTAAGTGCGGATGTGGATGTGGAAATCGCAAATGGCGTGCATTCCTTCGTCATGCAGATGACCCTCCATGCCGAAGACCGCTACAATTTCAATCCCGGCGCCGCAGACATAGCGAGCGGAATCCCGGACTCGGCGAATGGAATCTTTGAGGTCACCGGCCTGGCACACCAGTATATGAATACCTCGACGATCAACCGCAGGGTTGAGTGGGTCGGGCTCGGTTCCCCCCAAGGTATCAGTCCAAAACGTCGAAGCACGGACTTCACGAGAGAGAAAGCCTGCGGACAATCGGCGCATTCGTAACAGACTGTGACACCGTAGAGGAAACTGCATGAGTGTTAGAGGATTTGTACATTGTTGTGTGGCCTTGGCGGTGTTGATCGCCGGGCTTGCCTGCGTCAGCTGCACTGAGGGCCAAGTGCCCAGGAGGAGTGCTGCCATGAGGACTGATGTTGCCGGGCTATCGAAATTGATAGCTCTTCCGTTCCCGCCGAAAGCCGCTTGGTGGAGGATTGTCGAGAGAGAAGGCTCCGGGGCGATGGGACCAGCGGACTGGGAACTCATGGCAGTCGTGCAGTTTTCATCTCAGGATGTCGAGGCGATAATCAGCAAGTCCGAGAATCAGCGTTCGGACCCTCCGGAGAATATGGCCGCCGGGTCCCCGGCGATGAGTGAAATTCTGCGCGATCATGGACCCGTCGGAGAGCGACTCTATGGCGCGGACCCCTTTGTAAAATCGCCGCTTCTGGAAGGCTTCTTTGCTCGGGTAAAGGGGGCGAACAAGTTGCTCATTTACCTGTCGACCTGCTGATTCAATCAGGTTTGCATCCATTGCTCATGAAGCCTTAACAGGCCGTTGAAAAACTCCTTCATTTCCAGGGCAATCCCCTTCAAGGAGATCATTTTAGGCCGATAGTTGCATTGATCTCGCCCTATTCGTTCTTTGAAACTTTGCTTTTTACCTTGATTTGGCCTTTTCGGGCGGGCTTTGCCACCAAGAGTCGCATTATTCCCCTGATTATGCCGTTTTCGTCCCGAGATTGCGCAGCCGGACCAGATTGTATGCCGCAATGGCCATGGTGAAGTACCAGTCGACTTTCGCTATTCCCCGATGCCGGGTCTTGCGGAGATTGCCGACAGTCTTGAGCCAGCCGAAGGCCTCTTCGATCCGCTTGCGAATCCTCAGGCTGGTTTTGTAGCCTTCGTGGCGGGTAGTCCTGCCATCGATGGCTGAGCGGCGGTTAGCGGTGTTCTGAGCAATGTGAGGGGTTACCTTGAGTGCTCGCAGATCTTTGACGCACTCTTTGGTGTCGTAGCCCTTGTCGCCGCCCATGGTGATCCGCTTGTTACCGGCGACGTCTGCGATCATCTCGACTGCGGTATCCCGCTCAGCGGTACCGGTTGCGTGGGTGATTCTGGCATCGACGATGATCCCGTTGCGGTTCTCCATGAGAGCGTGCCCGTGGTAACTGAGCTTCGCCTCTTTGCCCGAGCTTCTCCTGGCAATCCGCGCATCCGGATCGGTGGTGGAGGCATGGGTGTCGTTTTTGAGCTTTTCGCCGTGGAAATCACGCTCCGTGTTACGACCCACTGGAGGCTTTGGTCCATCCTTGGGCCGAAAGCTCTTGATAGAAGCCCACGCCTCGATGAGGGTGCCGTCAACGCTGAAGTGCTCGTCGGACAACAGCTTTGCCCTTCGGGCCTGCTCAACTACTTTTGCCAAGAGCAGCCGTGCCACGTCGGTATCGATCAACCGCTCCAGGTTGGTGGAAAACGAGGAGTGGTCCCAGACCTTCTCGTCCAGGGCCAATCCCACAAACCAGCGGAACAGGATGCTGTAGCTGATCTGCTCCACCAGCAGACGGTTACTCCTGATGGTGTACAGCGCCTGAAGCAGAAGTGCTTTAAGCAACTGCTCAGGAGGAATCGAGGGCCGGCCGGTGTGGGAGTACATGGCCTCGAATTGCGGGCTGAGCTCTGCAAGGGCCTTATCCACCATCGCCCTGATCGACCGCAAGGGGTGGTCCTTCGGGACGTACGACTCAGGGGAGAGATAACAGAACAGAGCTTCGGTTTTTGTCTCGGCGCCGCGCATAACTTTTCTCCTGTAAATTCAGATTGTTACGCGTAAAAATATAGCACAGTTCGCTAACTTATTGAATCAAAAAGGTTTAGTTTTTCAACAACCTGTTAAAGGGTCAGACCTACACATTTGACAATTACATAAGACTGTCAAATGTGTAAGTCTGTGACCCCAATATTACCTTTCGTCGAGAAAATAGAAAGAATTAGCGTTAAAAGTCGGAGTAGTTAGGGGCATTGCCAGGCATGAGACAAGAAATAAGACAAGGTCAGAACCCTTTGGTTTAAATAAATCGATCAATTCAATGCTTGGAGACGGGTAGGGTGGTCCAAGAGTTTAACCTGTATGAGTAATAGCCGGAATACGCGATACTCTGGGGGTCACATGAGATTTATAGGCAATCTAATAACGGTTATCAGTGTTTTATTTTTGGCAACAACGTCTTTTGGCGCTGACATCAGCGAATCGGACGTGAAAATATTCCTGAACGACTGGCTGGCCGCTCAGAACAAAGGTTCATATCCTGACTATGCCGCTCTCTATTCAGAGAGTTTTGTAGGCATTAAGCGATCAGGGAAAAGTATGCGCAAGTTTGACCATGATTCCTGGCTTAAAGATAGAAAAACGATGTTCAAGAAAAAAATGTTGGTTGCAGCAAATTCCCCGGAAATCACGATTTCCGGAACGACAGCATTGGTAAAGTTTGAGCAGACGTGGGAATCAGGCACTTATAAAGACAAAGGCTATAAAGTGCTTGATTTGTCATTGGAGGACGAAAAGCTAAAAATAGTTCGGGAAGAGATGCTGTTTTCAATAGTAGATACTAAATTTTCAAGTGCGTTCACTAGGTTTAATAAAGATTGTAAGAATAAATTTAGCGACATTGAAGAGGGTCAAGACATGCCAATTATATGTAATGGTCCTTATAAATACAAAATAGAGATTAACTATAGCGCCTGTTGTGAGTATGTCCAGGTTTCAGATAATAAAAATTTTGTTTTGGATTTACCGGCTCAAATTATTTCTACTGTCACAAATAGAGTGTTGGAGTGGAGATTGGCAAACGGGAAACCGTTTGCAGTTATATTGAAATTGGATAAATACAAGGGAGACCTAGCGCTTGATGCAAAAAAAGTCAAAGAAGTATTGTTGATTAAAGGGCTTAAAAAATTCGAAGACATTAATTACGAGGTTGACATAAAGGGGCAATCAAATCCCAACCTAGAAGCTAGGAGTTTAGCAGATCAGAGTTACATGCGATTGTTACAAAAATAGCAGAAGGCTTGGGAGAATAATCATGTATAGAGAAAAATCCAAGTATTCCAAGCTTGAAGGCCCTCTTTCTAATGTCAACTTAAATCTAACCAGCGCAAGAAATCAAATTTTATTTAGTATACTCGGTAAACCAAGAATTGATGGGATGTACGGAGAGAAAGATGGGCCGCTAAACAACCCTCAATTAGAAAAATTAATGGTGAGAGGCGTTGACGTCGGGCCATTCAAGGTCAATGGACTTGGTCTTGCGGTTGAAAGCCTAAAAACTGTAATGGCTGATATTAGTAAACAACACAAAGACATTTATGACAGATTGAGCCAAGAAGGAATGCTTGTTGTACGCTACCAAAGGCCGACGGCAAAAAAACCAATTGGTTGTCCGAATAGGCCTATAAGCAACCACTCATGGGGCACAGCAATAGACCTTAAGATTGATGGTTTGCTTGATGGTCGAGGTGATAATAAAAGTCAGCATGCGTTGAATGTAATAGCTCCGATTTTCAATAAGTACAAATGGTACTGGGGTGGAACATTTCCGACAGAAGACTCCATGCACTTCGAAGTCAGCAAAGAAAAGCTCCTCGAATGGCACAATGCCGGCTTGTTAGGACCGATTTCAAAACGCCTGCCAGAGGCCAAAATCCCCGAGACAACAAGGCCAGCAAGCACAAGCTCTTCTTCACGCCATCGTTCGATGTTTGATTGGTTGCAGAAGGGCGACAGGGGGCCAAAAGTAGTTCAACTGCAGAAAGCCTTAAAGTCCCGTGGCTACAACCTCAAATCCGACGGAGTTTTCGGGAAGAAAACAGAAACAGCTCTTCAGGACTTTCAACGCAAACAAGGGCTCCCCGACAATGGTATTGTCGGCCCCAAAGCAGCTGCCTATCTGTTGTTTTTCTGAAATCATGTCACATATTGACAAATATTCACTTCATTTAGACGTTCAGTGCTTGTTCTGGCGTTTTCATAATCAATCGGAGGCGCTCACTGGTGGACATACTCAACTTATTCAACAATTCTTCAAGTGCGACATTTCTGTTCGAGGTTTCCGGTTCTGCAGCCGATATGTCAGTCGTGAGTTTTACCGCTAACGAGTGGATGTCCTTGCCATACTCGGTAAGCGTTGCCTTTGCCACTCCATACGGAATTGAATCCTTCGACGACATAATCGGTAGCGAAGCCCTGCTGACAATTATCAACAAAGACTTGCTTGCCGGAGGAGAGGATCGCTACTTTCACGGGATTGTCAGACGACTTGAGCGTATTGGCTCAAGTAGCAACAATTATTGCCTCTATGAAGCCGAGATCGTTCCGGCTGTTTTTCAGCTCTCCCTGCGCAAAAACTCCAGAATTTTCCAGAACACTATGACCCAGGACATCGTCAAACAGCTTCTGGAGGAAAGTGGTATCACCTCGGACAGATACCGCTTTGCCCTCCAAAACAAGGAGCGGTTGCGGAAATTTTGCGTTCAATACAGGGAGACGGATCTCGATTTTGTAACTCGACTTCTCGAAGAAGAAGGGATGTTTTACTTTTTCGAGCATTATTCCGATAAGCATGTTCTTGTTATAAGTGACAGCAGTGTTGTCCACGTTCCAATCAACGGTAATCCTTCGATTACCTTCAACTCAAACGGCGGCATGGTTGCTGAGACAGAAAGCATCTATGGCTTTACCTCGTCCCAAAGGATGACATCAGAGGTATTCGTTCATCGGAACTTTAATTTCAAGAATCCTTCAGTTGACATGACCGCGAAAGCATCCGACTCGCAGGAGTCAAAACGGGAAATTTATGAGTATCCCGCTCTCCATGTTACGCAAGAGAGGGGTAGCGCACTTGCCAGAGCCCACAGGGAAGGACTCAAGACAATGCAGAAGCAGGGTCATGGCCAGAGTTCGTCCTGTCGACTGACGCCAGGGTACAACTTTGCTCTCATTGGCCACGATTCAGCGAGCCTGAACATTGAATATCTCATTGTGGACGTTTCTCATTCGGGCACTCAACCCCAGTCGCTCGAGGAGATGTCCCAAGGGCCTTTCTCGTACGGCAACAGTTTTACTGTCATTCCGGCAACAACCCCGTTCCGCCCCACTGCCACTCGACAAAAGCCCATAGTAAAAGGGATTCAGACCGCTATCGTGGTTGGTCCCAAGGGCGAAGAGATCTACGCCGATGAGTATGGTCGGATAAAGGTTCAGTTCCATTGGGACAGGGAAGGCCGCCGTGACGAGAAGAGTTCCTGCTGGCTCCGCATAGGGCAGACTTGGAGTGGAAACGGTTGGGGCATGATTAACATCCCCCGGATTGGAGACGAGGTACTGGTCGACTTTATCGATGGAGATCCGGATCGTCCCATTATCGTCGGCAGCGTCAACAACGCCGAATCTCCCGCACTCTTTTCCCTCCCCGCCAACAAAACCCAAAGCGGCATCCGTACCCGCAGCTATCCCAACGGCGGCCGCGACAACTACCACGAACTTCGCTTCGAAGACAAAAAGGGTAGCGAGGAGATCTACCTTCAGAGTGAGAAGGACTGGAACATCCTGGTTAAGAACGACAAGACCCAGAATGTTGAACACGACGAGGCTCTACATGTGGCAAACAACCGGCTGAAGACCGTCGGAGTTGACCAGATGGTGCAGGTGGGAGCCAACCACACCGAAATCATCGGTGCCAATAAGAGTATTTCCGTCGGCTCAAACAAGACCGAGACGGTGGGGCTCAACTCTGCGGAAACGGTTGGGCTTGCCAAGGAGCTGACCATCGGCGGACTTTATCAGGTCAGCGTCGGTGGGGTCATGAACGAGACCGTCATCGGCGCCAAGGCCGAGGAAGTGGGGGTGACCAAGGCGGTGCTGGTCGGCGCTCACATGACCGAGAAGGTGGCCGGGAACCGCTCGCTCACCGTGGGGCAGAACCTCTCGGCAACGGTCAGCCAGAACACCACCGTGAAGGCCAAGGCGATAGTTCTGGAAGCCGATGACGAGATCATCTTCAAGACGGGCAGCTCTACCATCTCCCTGAAATCCAGCGGCGAGATTGTCGTTACGGGAGCGACCATAACCGAGAAAGCCAGCGGTGAAATCGTTATAAAGGGTGCCAGGACTTCGGTGAATTGAAATGGCGTCCCAGTCCCGCAACCAACCAGACAAAACGGTTACGGATCGTGTCGTCATAACCGGCATTGGAACTGTAACCTCCCTTGGCTGCTCCCAATGGAGCACAGCCCTCGCATTGCGTTTCAGGAAAAGCTCCTGGTGCGAGCACGAAACGGTGCTCGTGGCCGACGATCCGTACGGTGCCGTACTTCGTGGGGCAACTATCAGTCGCATCCCGGAAGAAATCATCTCTCCTGAACTGGACGGCGCCGAGCGAGCCGAGGCTCTATTTCATCCTGCATTGAAAGAGTGCATGGCCGGGCTTTCAATCGCCGAGCAAAAACGACTTGTCTGCCGGATTGATAATTTTATCGATTATGAGCAGCATCTTTTCCCTTCTCTCTTGCAGGAGGCATTCCCCGGCCTCTCCCTTGAGCATGGCCAGAAGCCGATCGAGCTTGGCCGCTGCTCGCTTTTTGAACGGATCATCCAGGCCGGAGGTGAGCTTTTGGCGGGAAATGCTGAGCGTATTCTGGTCGGATGTGTCGATTCCCTCTGCGCTACTTCCTGGCTCATGTCAGTTTGTGATGAGGATGTGTTGAAAGACTCATTGACTCCCGAAGGGATCATTGCCGGAGAAGCGGCGGGAGCTGTTCTACTTGAACGGGAAGCCGCCGCGCGGCGGCGCAATGCGCCGGTTCTGGCCATTCTTTCGTCATGGGGACGGGGGACGGAGCCCAATCTGTGGCACGGTCCCATTCCCTCTACCGGGCGGGGACTCACCGACGCATTCCTTGAAGCGATTTCTCCTCACGGGGATGGAGGAAAAGGTGTCGTAACGGTCATCGCCGACCTTAACGGTGACCGGCACCGTGCCCTTGACTGGGCCTACACCGAGGGGCGGATTTTTATCGATGGTGATCGGGAGCCGGAACTGCGGCATCCCGCTTTCATCGCCGGGGATTGCGGCAAGGCCACGGGAGCGCTTCTCCTTGCCGACGCCTTGGGGCGTTTCGCCTTCCATCCAGGGTTTCGGGGGACCCTTGCCCTCAGCACCTCCGATGAATCGGGCGCCAGACGGGTCATCTGCCTGGAGCACGGTGACCACGAAGAACGGAAGGGCTTTATTGAACAGCTCCGTGCTCAACTTGCCGGTTAATATCCACGTCCGGCACAAGGAGAAAGAAGCATGTCGGCAACCGTAATCGTCAATGGTCAGACCGTCGTCCACAAAGACAGCGGGGGCGTGCTCACCACTGGCCCCGATGTCTGCCTTACCCCCATGGGGCCTTCGGTAGTGCCGATTCCCTACACCAATATCGCGGTTTCCGCCGATACCAGCCAGGGGAGTACCAGCGTTGCCATGGACAGCAACCCCATCATGCTCAAGGGGTCGGTTTTCTCCAAAAGTACCGGCGACGAACCGGGGAAGGTCGGCGGTGTTTCCTCCGGGATTACCAAAGGGAAGGCCAAGTTTGTCAACTATTCCAGTGATGTCTTTGCCGATGGGAAGCCGGTCTGCCGACGGCTTGACCCCATGGTGAGCAACCTCTCGGCTGCGGGAAACACCCCACCCGCGCCACTGCAGCAGGGAAATGCGAGGGCACGGGGCAAGCAGGCGCAAGGCCATCTCTTGTCGGTCGCCTTGGTGTTTGAACACCCCGATGTGGTCACGGGCCGGACGACCCAGCCGCTCGTCGATCTCAAATACTCATTGAACGGCCCCAAAACGATCACTGTAGCTAAGAGCGAACCCTACACTGGAATCCAGGAATACGTCCCGCAGGGTGGGTACGCCCTTGAATTTGACCGCAATGACCTCAAAGAGAAACTCACGGAAAGGTCAGTCAGTGAAAAACAATCATCCAAAGGGGCTGCGTTCAGGAATCACAAGACGAGCTGATTCGGACACAATTGTTTGAACCAAGAGGGATCCATGAAAACTGTATTCAGAAGAGCACTGCTTGTCATAACTGCAACTATACTAACCGTTTCCTTTACCGCGTGCAAAGGGAGCGCTGGAAACGGATCAGATCACAAAGAACCCGGGAAAGGAGCACAAAAGGGGATGAATACCTATAACATCGGACGGTTCTCCATTGATGTGCCGACAGAAATGAAAGAGGCGGGGCGAACCCATGAGTTCCGGTACGCGGAAATCGAGGAGTTTCTCTGGCCGAAGAACGTAGACAGGGAAGAGGCGCGCAAGGAAGCCTGGGCAAGGAGAATTGCGGAAATAAACAGCAATAGACCCCCGCGTGGAATAAAGAAAATCATTGTTGAAACCAAGGAAAGTCTGTCGGTAGGCAAGTGGTCCAAAGGAGTCTTGTATTACGGGAATGACATGAGTAGCAAAGACGGTTTCTGGATGATAATGGCAGATTATGGCCAAGTTGGCGCAATATTTATAATCAAAGGACTAATTGAATACGAGGAACCAATGTTTGATGACTTGCTCGAAATTGCCAGAAACTACGAGCCAATGAAACAAGATAAAGTCGATTCTTTTCATACTGCTTATGGAAACATAACACTTCCCTACCTCGAACAGGAATCCAGCTATGTTCGATTTGAAGGGCATCCTTTGGATTTGATGCTAGAAATAGAAATGACTGAAACCAATAATGTCGAAGAGTCAGGCCCTGTTGAGCGACTTGCTGCTGCAATATCAACAAACTTTGCACCGACGGTGGATGTAAAAAAAATTCGTGCCCGTAAGAAAAATGTGGCTGGACTTGAAGGGGAAGAGCTTGTCGTGAGGTTGACTGACGGCGGAGAATCGGAGTTACATTTCGGATGGGAATATGCCGGAAAACAAGACTCCGGGGAATACCCTCTGATTCAAATCGAGATGGAAAGTCCCGATGGGAGGGTTGAAGAGAAGTTGAAAGTTTGGGATGCGATTCTTGGCTCCATGAAATCGCTTTACAAAGGTAAGTAAATGTCAACAACCCTTAAGGTCAATCATGAGGAGTTAGTGCGACCGATTTCAGAGCTGAAAACTGATGCACGGCAGCGCATTGCTTTTGATCGCAAGGTCATTCCTATTATTTTCATCCCTGGCATCATGGGGAGCAGGCTAAAAAATCGTTTCAACAAAAGGATATGGGACCCTGACAGACCTGGTTGGATGCTTTGGAAATATGGAATATTCAAGGCTGCCACGGCTCAAACAAAAAAGGCCATGCTTGTTGGAAAGGAATTCTCTCCTGAATATCTGAGAGTAATCAATGACGATGGCAGACATAACAAAAAGTATTTTGCACACCAGTACGACACCCATCGGGCCGACCGCGGTTGGGGAGGGGTGTTGTGGAGCAGTTACGGGACGATCATCAAGGAACTGCAGACGCGCCAGTGGGACCGGACCGTAAACCTTTTTGCCGAATTTCCGGTTCATGCTTTTGGCTACAACTGGACTGCTTCCAACCGGCTGGCCGGTGAAAGGCTCGCCGGCTACATCGATGCCGTGATAACCAAATATCGCGGCATGGGGCGTCAGTGTGAAAAAGTAATCCTCGTCACCCACTCCATGGGGGGCCTTGTAGCTCGGGCCGCCTGCAAACTAAGCGGCGCCGACAATAAGGTTCTCGGTGTCATTCACGGCGTGCAGCCGGCCAACGGTTCACCGGCCGGCTATTGGCGGATGAAGGGGGGCTTCGAGCGGCCCCACACGATTCCCGAAACCGATCCGATGCACTGGTTGAAAACGCCCAAGCGCGCTGCAGCTCACAAATGGAACACCCTGGTTACCAAGGGAGTTGAGTTCGCCCCTGGAATCAGTTTCGGCAAGGGCAATATAACCGCATGGGTGCTCGGCACGGATGGGCGGGAAGTGACGGCACTACTCGGCAATATGCCCGGAGGCTTGCAGTTGCTGCCCAACAAGCGTTATCGAGATAATCACGGCTGTGCCCAGTGGCTGGTGCTCAGAGACGAATCGGGAAAGCGTCGGAATCTCCCGAAGTCGGACCCATACAAGGAAATTTACCGAGCGAAAGATGTCTATTGGCGTCTTGTCAATCCGGAGTGGCTAAATCCTGGAGAGAAAGTCAAATCAAACAAAAAATACCGCAGTAAGACTTCCTGGATTAATTATGGTGAATATCTAACAGAGGCCGAATCCTTCCACGACGCCCTTGGCGGCAAGGTCCATCCCAACACCTACCAGTTTTACTCCACCGGAATAGCCAGCCCTGATCGGGTGGTATTCACCCGGATGCGGGATACCCTGAGAAGCAAGGGAAAACGAATCATCGACATGGTTAAGGGAGATCTGCTCGGCAAGGGCGTCGGTGCGGCGGTCGATGCGGCCAGGGGAGAACTGACCAAGCCTGTGGCCGGCGCCGCCAAAACAACGCTGGCAAAGCCGTTTGCCGGTGGATCCTTGACAGAGTACGTACTGCACCCGAGCAAACTGGTGACCGCCGCGAAGGGACTTGCCGGCGCGGCAAAACAGGTGCCGGGCGCCATGGCCGAAGCGGCGAAGGGCCTTCCCAACGCATTGCCCCGGATAGCCTCCGGCATGCCGAAAGCCATCGGCATCAATGCCGCCAAGAAGGCTGCCACTACCGCTATCGGTTTGGTGGTTCGTGATGATAAGCGGTTCATCGATCGCGGCGGTTACCGCGACAAAGTCGATGAATCCGATCTCCTGGTGTTCAAGGAAAACGGTTCTCCGGCGGAGGTTGCATTCCTCATTACCCTGGAAACCCCGGATGGTGCCGGCGACGGAACCGTCCCCGAGTCATCGGCGAAAGCACTCAAACTTGGAGCCAACAGGACGTTTGCCATCGGTGACGTGGATGGCAATGAGGGGAAATTTGTCGAAAAGAAGGCCCCCCGCACAAAGCCCCAAATCCCGCCCGACTTCGATGAAGGGTGGTTTGACCGTGGACATGAACCAATCTACAAGACACGAAGCGCCACCCACATAACCGTTACCGCCATTGAAAACATGGTGCGAGAGTTGGGCCGGAAAGCGCTTGGCCTCCACTAATCCGCGTTCACGAGGTAGTGGAAGTAATAACCGATAATTGGTGTTCGTATGGACCTTCTCAATTCCACCCCCCTCATCGCCTCCCACAACATCCTTACCGACCGCAACGGCGCTGAAACCCTCCTCGTCGTCGTCAAGGGAACCTGGCGCATCGGGAGGAATGGGGCACTCTCGATAGCTGGCGAGCAGGTGCCCATTCAACTTGAGCCACGCTACCTCGGCGATCCCGCGGCATCGAGCCTCATCTACGATACGGACCTGATTCTGGAAAAGCCGGGCACCGACTGCATCCTTCTCGGTTACGCCTGGGCGCCTAAGGTCGGAGTTGGCTCTGTGGACGTCACCTTCGGGGTGGGGCCATTGCGAAAGACTGTGCGGGTCTTCGGTGAGCGGATCTGGATGAAGTGCCTGGGAATGGTCTCGATGTCAAAACCGGCGCCGTTCGAGAAGATTCCCCTCGTCTGGGAGCGGGCCTTTGGAGGGTCGGACACAAGCTGGCCCGAGCCGAAGGAGCACGAGTTCTGCTTGGAGAATCCGGTGGGGACGGGCCTTCTGGCACGAAAGACGAAGCTGGAGATCGACGGCTTGCGGCTGCCTAATCTGGAGGACCCGGCCCATCTCATCAAAAAGCCAACGGATCGTCCCAAACCGGTGGGGTTCGGACCGATCCCGCCCCATTGGTTCCCGCGGGCTGGTTATGCCGGCACCTATGACGACCAGTGGCGAAAGTATGTAAGCCCTCTGCCGCCTGACGACCTGGACCCGCGCTTCTATTTGGCCGCTGCGCCCGGTCTGACAACGGCCCGGCATCTTGCGGGCACGGAGCAGGTGCTTGTGGAAAACGCTTCCCGGGCCGGAAGGCTTCAGTTTCAGCTGCCTGGAGGAACGCCGAGCGTCTCGGTGCAGATCAGAGCGGCGGTCCTGGAACTGGAGATGCGGCTGGGCACGGTTATCGTCGAGCCGGATGAGGAACGGCTTGTCCTCGTCTGGCGCGGCCATCAGAACGTTCACGGAAAAATCCATGACGTGTACGGTGTCCGTGTCGGTTATGGTGGCCTGTAACCCATTAGTAACCATTGTGGATTTTTTTCTTGACGGCGCTGATATTAAATTGCTAGCTTGTGACCAATTGATTTAAGACAAATTCAATTGGATAGACGATAATACTCAACCATCCGCGAGGATGGGGCGGAAAGCCTACAGGGTCTCTTCGAGACAGCCGGGTTGCCGAAATATCTCACAGATATGCGGCCCCGGCTTTTTTGTGTCCAAAATCCTGGGTCGGAACCACAACCGGGATAAAAGGAGATCATGCGCCAGAAAAGAAAAATTCCCAGTACCGATCGATTGAGCGAAAGCAGAACGAGAACATTTTTTGAGATCAGGGGATGAAAGGAGTCAAAATGAAGATTGTCAGTAAGACGTCAGCGCAGTTCCTTTTTGTCGCGGCTCTGGGAGCAGGCGCTCTGACAGCGTTTCAGCTGAAGGGGACGGAGGCGCTGGCCTATCCCGCGTACTTCACGACCAATTGTGCCGGCTGCCATGCGGCACCGGTGGCCGCTACCTGCAATGGATGCCACCACCACGGCCCCGTGTCGCTGAAAGGCGCCACCAACAAAACGTCCTATGCCCCCGGAGAGTCCGTATCGGTAACCATCAGCGGCGGCAGCCAGAGCGGCTGGGTCAGGGCCATCCTGTATGACCAGAACAATCAGCAGGTGGCCATATCGAGCGGCAACGATAGCGGCATGGGGCACTCGACAACGTTCCCTGCGACCCTGAGTGCGCCGGCGCCGACTGTCCCGGGAACGTACACCTGGAAAGCTGCCTGGTTCGGCAACAGTTATGATTCTACCAATCCGACCGCGAGCGCCCATGGCGAGGTGTCGGTGAATACCAATTCGTTCACCGTTGTGGCTCCGGTCGACACCACCGTCCCGGTCGTGAGCGCCTTTACCCTTCCGGCCACTTCTACGAGCCTCACCGTTGCGGTCAGCTCCTTCACCGCCACCGACAACGTGGGCGTCACCGGCTACCTGATCACCACGAGCGCCACCGCGCCCGCAGCAAGCGCCACCGGGTGGAGCGCCACCGCCCCCACGAGCGTCACCGCTGTTGCCGGCAGCAACACCTTCTACGCCTGGGCTAAGGACGCAGCAGGGAACGTCTCCCTCGCCAAGAGCGCCAGCGTGACGGTCACCCTTCCTGACACCGTCGTCCCGGTCGTGAGCGCCTTCACGCTTCCGGCCACCGCCACGAGCCTTACCGTTGCGGTCAGCTCCTTCACCGCCACCGACAACGTGGGCGTCACCGGCTACCTGATCACCAAGAGCGCCACCGCGCCCGCAGCAAGCGCCACCGGGTGGACGGCCACCGCCCCCACGAGCGTGACCGCCGTGGCCGGCAGCAACACCTTTTACGCCTGGGCCAAGGACGCAGCGGGCAACGTCTCGCTCGCCAAGAGCGCCAGCGTCACGGTCACGCTCCCTGACGCCACCGTCCCGGTCGTGAGCGCCTTCACCCTGCCTGCGACCTCCACGAGCCTCACCGTTGCGGTCAGCTCCTTCACCGCCACCGACAACGTGGGCGTCACCGGCTACCTGATCACCAAGAGCGCCACCGCGCCCGCAGCAAGCGCCACCGGGTGGACGGCCACCGCCCCCACGAGCGTGACCGCCGTGGCCGGCAGCAACACCTTTTACGCCTGGGCCAAGGACGCAGCAGGGAACGTCTCCCTCGCCAAGAGCGCCAGCGTGACGGTCACCCTTCCTGATGCTACCGCCCCGGTGGTGAGCGCCTTTACCCTTCCGGCCACTTCTACGAGCCTCACCGTTGCGGTCAGCTCCTTCACCGCCACCGACAACGTCGGCGTCACCGGCTACCTGATCACCAAGAGCGCCACCGCGCCCGCAGCAAGCGCCACCGGGTGGACGGCCACCGCCCCCACGAGCGTGACCGCCGTAGCCGGCAATAACACCTTCTACGCCTGGGCCAAGGACGCAGCAGGGAACGTCTCCCTCGCCAAGAGCGCCAGCGTGACGGTAACGCTCCCTGACACCACCGCCCCGGTGGTGAGCGCCTTTACCCTTCCGGCCACTTCTACGAGCCTCACCGTTGCGGTCAGCTCCTTTACCGCCACCGACAACGTCGGCGTCACCGGTTACCTGATCACCACCAGCGCCACGGCACCGGCGGCATCCGCCACCGGCTGGAGCGCCACTGCCCCCACGAGCGTGACCGCCGTGGCCGGCAATAACACCTTCTACGCCTGGGCCAAGGATGCAGCAGGCAACGTCTCCCTCTCCAAGAGCGCCAGCGTGACGGTTACCGTCGCCCCTGCGGACCTCACCCTGACCATATCCGCCCTGGCCAACGGTTCGTACACCAACAAGGGAACCTTGAACATCAGCGGCGTCGCCATTGATGCCGCCGGCATCAAGTCCGTAACCGTCAACGGGCAGACCGTTACCGTCAATCCGGATGGTTCCTTCAGCTATGCACTGTCACTCCAGTCCGGCGCCAACACCGTAACGGTCGTCGCCACCGACAATGCCGGCACCCAGAAGACCGATATCCGCACCATAACCTATGACCCGGCCGCGCCGGTTCTGACGGTCTCCGCGCCGGCCGACAACAGCACCACCACCCAGTCGTTCATTACCTTGAACGGCACCATCAGCGAAACCTCCACCGTCAGCGTCAGCGTCAACGGCAGCGCCCCGCAAACCGCTGCCATCAGCGGCAACTCGTATACCGCCACCGTTTATCTGGTGAAAGGTGTGAACACCATCAGCATCAGCGCCACCGACCTGGCCGGCAACATCACAACCGCCAAGAGGACGGTAACCTACAGCGGCGTGAGCAATAACCTCGCACTTGCGGTTACCTTCCCCAATCAGGACATTACCACCAAGTATCCGTACCTGGTCCTCAAGGGGACGGTTGTCGACAACGAGAAAGTGGCCGTCAAGATTATCATGGACGGCAAGACCTACATCCCTGTAGTTGATGATGGCGTATTCATGCAGCGTCTCGTTTTCACCACTCCCAAGCTGTATGCCATTACCGTCATTGCCACGGATGCGGCAGGCAACAAGAGCACGGTCACTCGTAACGTGATTTACCGTCCCGGGTATGACCACGATGATGATTAATCTGTACCAGTAGTGACGTAGATGAAAAAAGCCACCCCCGACGGGGTGGCTTTTTTCTTTCGCTGGCATGACGGATAAGCGACACGCCGGGGCGTCCTCATGCCGCGTCAGTGGCCCCGTTCTTCCTCTCTCATCTGGCGCTGTTCCTGCTGTTGACCTCGTTTTTGCGGTTGCTCCCGGTTTTGCATTCTTTGTTCTTGAGGCCTGGGCGTCTCGCGCTGGATATCCCTCCGCTCCTGGCGCTGCTGGGGAGGACGTTGCGAGGGACCGCCCTGCTGCTCCGGTGCCCTCATCCGACGCTCTTCCTGCCGTCGTTCTCTCTGGCCGGGAACCGGCGCACTTTGCTCTCTCTGCTGTGCCGGGGCTCTCATCCGACGCTCTTCCTGTTTTCCCCGTTGCACGGGCAAAGTTTCTCTCGGGCCTCTTTGCTGCTCCGGGGCTCTCATGCGGCGCTCTTCCCGCTGTTCCCGCTGGGAAGTCGCGGGTGCCCCCTTCTCTCCCCGAGGCTGGAAGTGCTGGCGGACCGCCTTGTCGCGCGGCTGGTAACGATAATGCTCGCGGCGTATCGCCTGCTGCTGCTCCACCGTGGGATACCGATCTCCCGAATACTGCCGCTGGTAGACAGGCAGCGGGGCGCGGGGAGGAGCCGAGCCACGTTTCCACTTGTTCCACCCTCTTCGCTCATGCTCCCATTCGCGTCCCCAGTGCTCGCCCCAGCGGGGAGGGGCATCCGGCCGCCACCTGTGAAAGTACGGTGGGGGATGCCGGTAGTAGCGCACGGGGATACGGAGGATGTAGACCGGAACCACGTCCGGTTCCACGATCCACCAGGGGCCGTTGTACCAGTAACTGGCGTACCAGTCGTCGTCGTAGTAAATCCAATACAGGCCGTCATAGAAGAAATAGTTGGCAGCCACCCGCGGCGCGTAATAGACCGGGTAGCCCGGCACCGGGACCAGGTCCGGGTAGAGCGGCAGGTTGATCCCGATGCTTACATGGGGCAAGCCGATGCCGATGCTCACCTGGGCCGGGACCGAAGTCACCGAGCACAACAGCATCCACAGTAAAACGACTCCGCAGCAAATTTTCCGCATATCGTCCTCCATTTCGTCTGAAGCACAACAAGTTTATCCCCTGTTGCCAAGCTGTCAAACAGGACCTTTAGGCGGAAAACATCAGGTAACACAAAGGCCGCCCGGAACACCCGGACGGCCTGTGCTTTCTTAGCCCATGATCGGCGTCAGCAGCGGATCAGAACCGGACCTGCACGCCGTAGGGGTCCTTGATCTCCACCTTCGGGTCAAACGTCAGCTTCTTCTCGCCCCGTTGATCCAGGTACTTGTTCAGCTCCAGGTTGACGGTGAGCGGCACATCGACGCCGGCCTTGGCCAGGGCCTGACGGAGCAGGGCCTCGGCCTTGGTGGCGAAGGCGGTGGCGTCCCCCAGCACCCGCATGGCCTCGGTGGGGTTGTGGAAGCCGACGGAGTTTTCGGCGCCGATGAAGACGCAGCGGTAGAAGGCTTCCTCATAGAGATCTTTCGCCCGGTCGTAGAGGGCCTTGTCGATCTGTTTTCCCTGGGCCTGGGCGGCATGGGCCTTCTCGAAGAGTTTGGCCACGGTTGCGGTGGCGTAGCCGGAGCGGAGCATGAGGGAGACGGTCCGGTCCTGGATGGCGATGACCTGATCCCGGAGCCATTCGGGTTTTTCGGTGTGGCATTGGATGCAGGCCTTCATGTCATTCTTCAGGGGACTCATGACCCGGTGGTCCGATACCTTGAAGGCGCCGACCCGGGTGTAGGGCATATGACAGTCGGTGCAGGCCGCCCCGGCCTTCCAGTGGACGCTGTTGTTGGAGAAGAGCTCATACTCGGGGTGGCGGATGAATCCCAGCTTGAAGCCGGTGACTGTCTGCGTCCACTCCCCCACGCTGGCATCGCTGCGGATCTGCTTGATGATGTTCTCGACGGAGATGTTGCCCATCTTGCTTCCCTGCCAGGGGAAGTAGACTCCGATCGACTTCTTGTCGGCGTCCTTGGGAATATTGTAGGTGACGTGGCACTGGGCGCAGACGAGGCTCCGCATCTCCTGGCGGGACAGCTTCGCCTGGTCGACCCCCAGCTTCTTCAGGGCCTCTCCGAGGGTGAAGCCTCGGGAAATCCTGAGACTCATGTCCTTGTTGTCGTGGCAGTCGATGCAGGCCACCCCGAGGGTCTTATGCTTTTCGGGAATCTTGGCGAGGACATCCTTGAAGGGGGTCTTGAAGTAGTCGATCCCCATCTCCTTTTCGAGTTTGGGCGCGTAGGGGGTCTTGCAGGTGAGGCAGACGCCCCCCGACTTGAGGCGGGCCGAGTCGATCTCCAACTGGTCTCGCACCATGTTGGCGTGGCCCCGGGGCTCGTTGTAGGCGATGCCGAACCCCCAGCCGTTGAAGAGGAGTGCCATGTAGGGGAACTCGGAGAGCTTGTCGTAGGTGACGTGGTCGGCGTCGAAGCCCCGCTTGTACTTGCTCTTGCCAGGAGGCTCCGGCTCCTCGGTCTTTTTCCACATTTCGTATTCGGTCGGATAGGCCTTGCCCCAGACGGCCGGGTCGACTTCGCCATCGGGGATCTGGACCGTCTTTACCGGCTGGGCTTTCTCCGGGGCGCATCCCCCGAGGACAAACAGGGTTGCCGCGGCAGCCAGCGCGATCAGGGGTGCAACAGGATTCAGTCGTCTCATTGTTGAGCCTCCTATAAGGTTTCCATGGCCCCGCTCCGCGTGTGGGAGACGCGGCGGTGGCATTTCCAGCATTGGCGTTCGGTATCGATGTGGGTCACGGTGGTGTCGTGGCAGCGGACGCAGTTCTTCTGGAGAACCTCTTCTCCGTGCTTCGAGAGCCTGATGATCTCCGGCACGTGTCCCGAATAGAAGAAGATGGCGTCCTTCGCGCCGTCGATGGATTTCCAGATATAGTGGACCGCGAGGTTCTCGTTGGGGAGGTGGCAGTCGACGCACTTGACCCGCCGGTGGGCACCGGTGTGGATCCATGCCTCGTATTCATTTTCCATGGGGTGGCACCCGACGCAGAAGTCGGGGGTGTCCGATTTGGCCAGCAGCTTCGGCGGCCCGAAAAGCACGAAGAGCGCCACCGCTGCTACGATTACGCCGATCGCCAGGTAGATGGCCTGGTTTCCGGTCCCGGGCAATCCCATATCGTTCACCTCCTCTTGGTGATGTGCCGATTGTAATGATATGTGACTAACAGTATATCTTCCAATCTTCGCCTCGCAACGGTGAAATTCTTCCCCTTGACTTATGTCAAAGCGACTAATTGAAGAGGTCGTATTCTAATGAAGGTCGGACGCTCACGTCAGGGAGCCACCGGCACATCCGGGGTCTGGACTGCTCCCGGCAGCTGCGGTACATTTTGTCGGCACATGATGAAAGGGGCAGGACCAGAGGATGCAAATCTCCCACGAAAGGAGCAAGAGAGGTGAATGAAATGCTGATGAGTAATGTGAAGCGGTGGGCCGCCGTCACGGCTTTTACCGCAATGGCGGCGGTCGGTACGGGGTGTGCCCCGAAAAAGGTGGAACAGGACAAATCGGCGAGCGTCGCCGACGGGACCATCGATCCGGCCGGATGGAAAAAGGCCTATCCGGCCCAGTACGAGCTCTGGAAGAAGACCGAGGAGCCGACCCCGACGGGCAAAAGCCGTTACAAGAAGGGGTATGACGAGGACGGGGTTTTCTACGACAAGCTGGATGAGTACCCCTTCCTGGCGCTCCTTTACAACGGCTGGGGGTTCGGCGTCGAGTACAAGGAGCCCCGGGGTCACGCCTACATGATCCATGACCAGTTCGAGGTGGACCCGGCACGGCTCAAGGCTGGCGGCTCCTGCCTCACCTGCAAGACCCCCTATGCGCCGGAGCTGCAGCAGCGGCTCGGCAAGGACTACTTCTCGAAGCCCTATAAGGAAGTTCACGCCCAGATTCCCAAGGAACACCAGATGCTCGGTGTGACCTGCATCGACTGTCACAACGGCAGTGACCTGTCGCTGAAGATCTCCCGCGGCTTCACCCTCGGCAAGGCCCTGGAGAAGCTCGGCGTCGACCGGGCCAAGCTCTCGGCCCAGGACAAGCGGACCCTTGTCTGTGCCCAGTGCCACGTCACCTACGCCATCCCCAAGGATGGGAACATGAAATCCACGGACGTCTACTTCCCCTGGGACGGCAGCACCTACGGCGGCATCACCATCGAGAATATCATCAAAAAGCTCCGGAGCAGTCCGGCCAACGGCGAGTGGACCCAGGGAGTGACCGGCTTCAAACTGGCCTTTATCCGCCACCCCGAGTTCGAGCTTTTCTCCAACAACAGCCCCCACTGGCAGGCGGGTGTCTCCTGCGCCGACTGCCACATGCCTTCTACTACCGCGGGGAATCAGAAGGTTTCCGACCACCGGGTCATGAGCCCCCTGAAGAACGACCTCAAGGCCTGCGCCCAGTGCCACACCGAGACCCCGGACCAGCTCCGCGGCAAGGTCTACGCCATCCAGGACCGCACCATGTCCCGGTTTATTCGGACGGGCTATGCCACCGCCACCGTGGCCAAGCTCTTCGAGATGACCAATAAGGCCGAGGCCCAGGGGAAACAGATCGATAAGACCCTCTACGCCCAGGCCAAGGACCACTACGAAGAGGCCTTCTACCGGGTGGTCTTTATCGGCGCCGAGAACTCGGTTGGCTTCCACAACCCGACCGAGGCCACGCGGGTGCTGGAAGATGCGGCCATGCACGCTGGCAAGGCCGACGGGCTCCTGCGGCAGGCCCTGGCCAAGGCAGGGGTGACGGTTCCCGCAAAGGTCGACCTGGAACTGGAGAAGTACGTGAACAATCGCGGAAGCAAGAAGTTGATGTTCAAGCCCGAGCACGAGATCAAAGACCCCCTTGCGGGGAAGTAAAGAATATGGGAATGGGAACCGGAGCCGGTAGAGCAATCTGCCGGCTCCGGCCTTTTTCCGAACGAGGTACCAATGAACAAACCGAATTTCCACTCACGCATCCCCACTTGGCGAGCCCTGGTCCAGTGGGGCTTTTTCGCCTGGGTAGTCGTCATCGGCATCCGCTTCGGCGCCTTTGTCCGCCACTTCGAGACAGGGGGAGCCACCCCGCTGGTCACCCGGCCGCCGGGGGTGGAGGGGTTCCTTCCCATCGGCGCCCTGGCCAGCACGAAGCTCTGGCTCGCCACGGGGACCGTCAATCCGGTCCACCCCGCGGCGCTGGTCATCTTCCTCACCATCGTCGGCATGAGCCTGGTGGCGAAAAAATCGTTCTGCTCCTGGCTCTGCCCGGTGGGGACCCTTTCGGAAGCGGCCTGGAAGCTGGGGCAGCGCCTCTTCGGGCGTAATTTTCGCGTCTGGCCCTGGCTCGACGCGGCGCTGCGGGGGGTGAAGTACCTCCTCCTGCTCTTCTTCGTGAAACTCATCCTCATCGATATGCCGGCCTTGGCCCTGTCGGCCTTTCTCGACGCCCCCTACTGGGCCGTGAGCGACGTGAAGATGCTCCACTTCTTCACACGGATGTCGGTCACGACGGTGGTGGTTCTGGCCGTCCTCACGGGGCTGTCGCTCCTCTACAGGAACGCCTGGTGCCGCTACCTCTGCCCCTACGGCGCACTCCTGGGGGTGGCGAGCTACCTGAGCCCCTTCAAGATCCGGCGCGATACGGCCGGCTGCACCGGCTGCCGCGGCTGCAGCCGGGCCTGCCCGTCCGGGCTCCCAGTCCATGAGAAGGAAACGGTCATCTCCGCCGAGTGCACCGGCTGCCTTACCTGCGTGGCCAGCTGTCCCGAGCGTGACGTGCTCCGGATGGCGCCCCCTTTCTGGCGCCGCCCCCTTCCCGCCTGGGTCTTCCCGGCCCTGGTGGTGCTCCTCTTCGTCGCCGGCATCGGCACCGGCATGGCCACCGGGAACTGGCACAGCTCCCTTTCCGCCGACGACTATCGCCGGCTCATACCGATGGTGCCGTACCTGAGCCATTGAGGCTGCAATAAATTCGGCACAGCTTGACGCAGGTCAAGGAACAGGTACCGTATTATCTCGTAAGGTAGCAAAAACAGGAGGTGGTCCCATGCCAGACACTACGAACGACAAGCTCTTGCGCCTCATCGCTGAAGGAGTCCCCGACGCCGTCATCTTCGCCGACCGGGAAGGAATTGTCCGGATCTGGAGCCCCGGGGCCGAGCGGATGTTCGGCTTCACCGCCGCCGAGGCGGTTGGGCAGTCCCTGGACCTCATCATCCCCGAGAACCTCCGGGCCCGGCACTGGGAAGGGTACCGCAGGGTCATGGAAACAGGAGAAACCCACTACGGGACAAAGCTCCTGTCGGCACCGGCCCTGTGCAGCGCCGGCGGCCGCATCTCCACCGAGTTCTCCATGGCGCTCGTGCGCGACTGCGAGGGAGCCATGGCCGGCAGCGGCGCCATCATCCGCGACGTGACCGAGCGCTGGCAGAAGGAAAAGGCCATGAAGGAGCGGTTGGCGGAGCTGGAGCGGCACGAGGCGGAGAGGAACGGGTAGGTGGAATACTTCATTGCAGCACATGTCCTCTGCTGGGGGCTCGTGGCGGTCGTCGCTCTTTTCCGACCGCTATACGGCGAAAGCGACCGATGAAGCGTCGGATCGTGCAACTTCCCCGCAAGATGAGGGGGCGGGGGGGACGGCCCTCCTCGCCCCCTTTGTCGCTTAAGTACGCCATCTGGGGTGTTCTGAGCAGTACGGTGGGAATCCTTGCCATTTTCGCCGCGACCCGCATGGCGGGACACCCCTACCTGATCGGCTCCTTCGGGGCTTCGGCGGTACTCCTCTTTGGTGCCCCAGATGCAACCTTCGCCCAGCCCCGTAACCTGATAGGAGGGCAACTCCTTTCCGCCGCCGTTGCCGTGGTGGTGGTGGCCTGCGGCGGAAGCGGCCCCGTGGCCATTGCCCTGGCGGTGGGGCTGGCGAACCTCCTCATGTATGTCACCCGAACCGTCCATCCTCCGGGGGGCGCCATTGCCCTCCTCGGGGTGCAGGGGCACGTGGGGGCCTCCTACCTCATCGACCCGATCCTTGTGGGAGTACTGATCCTCCTGACGGTCGCTCTTTTCACCAACAATATCGTCCACCACCGGCAGTATCCCAAGTACTGGTGGTAATGGTGGCGGCGACGAGTCAAAATACCTTTGACTCCCCCCGTTCCCCCCTTTACAATTTCACCATGGATATCCGGCCCCTGTCAGACGTCGCCGGCGTGATCCTCGTCGGCGGCCGGAGCCGCCGCATGGGGCGCGACAAGGCGCTCATCCCCCTTGGGGGGAAACCCCTCGTGGAGCGGGTCATCGATGCCTTTCGCCCCCTCTTCGAGCGGATTCTCCTCGTGGGTGACCGCGGAGAGCGGTTCGCATCCTACGGTCTGCCGGTCTTTCCCGATATCCATCCTGGAAGCGCTCTGGGCGGTCTCTACACCGGCCTGGTCCGGGCCGGGACTCCCCATGTGTTCGTCTCGGCCTGTGACGTGCCGTGGCCTGACCCGCGGGTGATCGCGCGGCTCTGTTCCCTGCGGGAAGGGTTCGACGTGGTGGTGCCCCGCACTGTGGGGGGAAGCGAACCCCTCTTCGCCGTCTACGGCACCGGATGTCTCCCGGCCATGGAGCGGATGCTCCGGGAGGGGAACTACCGGATCTACGATTTTTATCCCGAGGTGCGGACCCGCTACGTGGAACAGGCGGAGCTGGCTGACCTGGTGACGCCGGCGCGGACCTTCGTCAACGTCAACACCCCGGAAGAGTTTGAAACCATTCGAAACAGGGAGGAAGGGATGGCAATCAAGGCGGTATCGTTCGTGGCTAAATCGGGGACCGGCAAGACGACCCTCCTCGAAAAGGTGATTGCGGAGCTGAAGGGCCGGGGATACCGGATCGGGGTCATCAAGCACGACGCCCACCGCTTCGATATCGACCATCCGGGAAAGGATTCCCACCGCCTCGCCGCGGCCGGGGCCGACACCATGCTCATCGCCTCGCCGGAGAAACTGGCGCTGGTGAAGAAGTATGATGAATCCCCCCCTCTCGATGAGCTCCTCGCCACCTACTTCGGCGATGTGGACATCGTCCTGACCGAGGGATTCAAGAAGAGCAGCCTGCCGAAGATCGAGGTGCACCGGATGGAACGGAGCGCCACGCTCCTCTGCCGGGGCGAGGAGCACGACCCCACCCTCGTGGCCGTGGCCAGCGACGCGGCCCTGGCGTTGGACGTGCCGGTCTTTGACCTGAACAATCCCGCCCAGGTGGCCGACTTTGTGGAGCGGACGTTCCTTGCCGCGGGTGCAGCCTGATGGATGGCATCTTTCGAGGAAACCGATGAAACTCGTTGACAGCCACGGGCGGAGGATCAACTATCTCCGCCTCTCGGTCACCGACCGCTGCAACCTCCGCTGCCGCTACTGCATGCCGGCCGAGGGGGTGGAGATGTTGAGCCACGGCGAAATTCTCTCCTACGAGGAACTCTCCCGGATTGCCCGGGCCGCGGTGGCCATCGGCATCGAGAAGATCCGGATCACCGGCGGCGAACCCCTGGTCCGCAGGGGGATCGTGCCGTTCCTGGCCGGAATCGCGGCGCTGCCGGGACTGCGGCAGCTGGTCCTCACCACCAACGGCATCCTCCTGCCGGAGATGGCGGCGGATCTGCGCCGGGCCGGGGTCCAACGCCTCAACATCAGCCTCGATTCCCTGAAACCGGAGACGTTCCGCGACATCACCCGCACCGGCAATGTGGAGCGGGTCCTGGCCGGCATCGACGCGGCCGTGGTTGCCGGCTTTCCCCCCCCGAAGATCAACATGGTGGTGATGCGCGGGGTGAACGACGACGAGGTGGTGGATTTCGCTCGCCTCACCCTCGACCACCCCTACACGGTCCGCTTCATCGAATACATGCCGGCCACCCGGGAGGAAAACTGGCAACGGCTCTGCATCCCGGCCCAGGAGGTCCTCGACCGGATAGCCGCCAGCCACGAACTGGAGCCGGTGGAAAGGGGGGCCATGGCCGGCCCGTCGCGGGATTTCCGCATCCGCGGCGCCGTCGGGACCATCGGGGTCATCTCCGCTGTTTCGGGGCACTTCTGCGGTGAATGCAACCGGATCCGTGTCACCTCCACCGGCATGGCCAAGAGTTGCCTCTTTTCCGACGAGGGGCTTGACCTGAAACCGTTTCTGGGAGAGAACGCCCCGCCGGTGCTGGAGGATGCTCTGCGGCGGCTGGTGGGATGCAAGCCGGCACGCCATGGGATGGATGGGGAGAAGGTGGAGCATGCGGCCTTCTCCATGGCGAAGGTGGGGGGATAACAGAATTCAGGAGTCAGAATTCAGAATTCAGGAGAAAGGCAGGCTCCATTCCATGCTGACTACTATATTCCGACTTCTGACTCCTTCAAGGAGAGGTTCATATGTCTGCAAAAGTGATAGCCGTCTGCATCAGCGAGAACAAGGGTGAGCGGAAGACGCCGGTGGCGAGCGTTGAGCTTCGGGAGAACCACGGCATTGTGGGGGATGCCCACGCGGGGGAGTGGCACCGGCAGGTGAGCCTCCTGGCCGCGGAGAGCATCGAAAAGATGCGCAAGATGGGGCTCGACGTGGACAGCGGCGACTTTGCCGAGAACATCACCACCGAGGGGATCGACCTTCCCGCGCTCCCGGTGGGGACGCGGCTCGCGGTGGGGGAAACGCTCCTGGAGGTGACCCAGATCGGCAAGGAGTGCCATACCCGCTGCGCCATCTACCACCAGGCCGGCGACTGCGTCATGCCCAAGGAAGGGATCTTCGCCAGGGTCATCACCGGCGGGGTGGTAAGACCGGGTGATCCGATTGCCGTGGTTCGCGGGGGGTAATGTTACCGTTTCTCCCCGCATGTTACCCATACGTAATACCCTTTGAATCAGGTCGTTCCCTCCTGAATATCCCTGCCTGAAAAAATCGCACAAAAATAGTCAGTTGCGGAATCCATGGTTTTTTACCCTTTTGGTAGGCTCCTTGCTAAACGGAAGGGTGAGGCCATGTTCCGCGGCCTCTGAGCGCCGTTCGAACAGGGACGTATCGAACCATTACAGGAGGTAATGCATGTGCGGGAGCAAACATCACGACAAACATCTCTGCAGCCTGAAGAGTAGCGGCGAGCCCCACAGGCCCGGCACGGCCAGGGTGGAGTGCGGTCACTGCGGGGCACGGACCGATGACCCGGGAAAGGTCTGTGAGCCGATAACGCGACCAGCCATAGGATGGTTCAGTAATGGTTCCGACTATCTCGACTAGGAGACACTAACACAACAAGGCCACTTCGCTGACGGGAAGTGGCTTTTCCTTTTCCTGCGAGACCGAACAGAACGTTGAGGAACAGGGCCATGAATGTGACTGCCATTGACGAAGCGATCGACAAATATGTCCATGAACGGATGATGAACAAGGGCAAGCAACCAGCCGCGACACGATTCCTCTCCTACGCGTACCTGAAGTACGGGGGAGACGATCTGGCTGAATTCATGAAAAAGGTGGAGGGGTTGCTATGCTACTACATCGACTATCTCAAGGTCATGGGGAACCCGTTGAAAGGGCCGGAGTTGGCGTGGTTTCTGTCCATGCTTACGGTAGGCGCGGCCAGTTGCTACCTGATGAATTCGGAAGAATTACGGCCTGCCGGAATAGCGGTTTTTGTCGGCACGCTGGTTCATGCCGGCTCACTCCTCTGCCATGCTGCCCGCAAATGGTGTGAGGCAGGGGTCATGATCGCCATTTACCGGGAGATCCTGGAGATTGCCGAAGGTGAGGCCAAGGGGGCAGTGTAACCCTTTCTCCCTTCCCTTCGGTCCCTGTTATCCCGTGTTCCTTAGCCCCGCGGCAATGCCGTTGATGGTGGCCGCCAGGACGTAGTTCAGCTCGTCGCTCTCTTCCCCGGCCCGCTTGCGCCGCAGGAGCTCGATCTGGATCATGCTCAGGGGGTCGATGTAGGGGTTCCGCAGCCGCAGCGACGCGGTCAGGGCCGGGTTCTTTTCCAGAAGCCGCGCCTGGCCCGTGACCGCCAGGACCATCCGCCGGGTCCGTTGGTATTCCTCCACGATCATGGCGAAGACCCGCTCGCGAATTCCCGCGTCGGTCACCAGGGACGCGTAGAGTCGGGCCAGGGGGAGATCCACCTTGGTGAGGGCCAGTTCCACGTTCCTGATCAGATCGAAAAAGAAGGGGAAGCGCCCCATCATGGACCTGAGGAACTCCAACCGACCTTCTCCCCCGACGGCGAAGCGATCCAGGGCGAAGCCGACCCCGAACCAGCCCGGTATCACGTGGCGGCTCTGTATCCAGCCGAAGCCCCAGGGTATGGCCCGCAGCTCCGCTATATCCCGGCTCCGGCTCCGGCGCGCGGGGCGGGAGCCGATCTTTGCCAGCTCGAATTCCAGGACCGGCGTGGCCTGCTCGAAGTAGGGGAGGATGTCGGGGTTGCCGGTGATCCGCTCACGGTAGAAGGTGAAGGCGCTCCCCGACATCTCCTCCAGGGCTTCCTCCCATGCCGGCTCGGGCCGTGTCTCCACGAGGCCGGCGCGGGCCAGGGTCTCCAGGGAGGCGGCCACCATCAGCTCCAGGTTCCGTTTCGCCAGGGACGGGTCGGAGTATTTCCAGTTGATGACCTCTCCCTGCTCGGTGATCTTGAGGGCGCCGGAGAAGCCGTCGGCCGGCTGGGCGATGATGGCCCGGTGGGTGGGGCCGCCCCCCCTCCCCACGGTGCCGCCGCGGCCGTGAAAGAGGCGCAGACGCACTCCGCACTCCTGGGCCACCCGCTGGAGATCCCGGTGGGCCTTGTGGATCTCCCAGGTGCTCGTGAACATCCCCCCGTCCTTGTTGGAATCCGAATAGCCGAGCATCACCTCTTGCCGGCGTCCCCACGAATCGAGAAACGGCCCGTATTCGGGCGAGCACCAGAGGGCGCGGCAGATCCCCGGCGCGTTGCGCAGGTCTTCGATGGACTCGAAGAGGGGGACCGGCATCACCCCCGGGTCCTTTCCGTCCGGCGAGGCGGCCACGCGGATGCCGCAGAGCTCCATGAGCCAGATGAGGGAGAGGGTGTCCCGGGCCGAGGAGGCGCCGCTGATGACGTAGCTCCTGATTGCCTTGGGGGAGTAGCGCTGCTTCAGCTTTGCCACGGCCCGGAGGGTGTCGAGGAGTTCGGTGGTCTCGGCGGACGGGGGGGGAGGGACGGGGTGAACCCCCTCCTCGCAGCTGCCGGCGCCGGCGGCCAGCTCTGCCACGGCCCGGGCATGGATCCGGGCATGCTGCCGGATATCGAGGGCGTGGAGGTGGAAGCCGAAGGTCTCCACCTGCCGCAGGAGCGGGTCCACGTAGCGGCGTGCCAGCCGCTCCCCTTCCCCCTGGGCGAGGCTTGTGCGCACCAGCATGAGGTCGGCGGCGAAGGCTCCGGCATCGGGATAGGCGTCGGGGTGGTCTTCCCCGTCGCGGGTCTGCATGAGGCGGTGGTGGACACACCGGAGGAATTTCCGGTATGGCTCGCACTCGGGGTAGATGCCGGTTTCCGCGGCTGCTCCGGCCAGGGCGGCGACATAGCGCTCCAGGGCCTCCCGGAGCTGCGGCGAGACCGTCACCCGATTGGTTGACGGCGTCAGGAGCTCCTTCAGTTCCTCGACCCCGTCCAGGTACCGGGCGAGGATCATCTGGCGGGCTGATTCCAGGGCGTGTCGGGTGGTGCCGACTGTCACGTTGGGGTTGCCGTCCCGATCCCCGCCGATCCAGGAGCCGAAGCGGATCACGGTGGGGAAGGCAGCATCGGGGAGGTCCGCGCCGTAGACCTGGCGGAAATCCTCGGCCATTTCTTCATAGAGGCCCGCCAGGGGCGCCATGAGGGAGCCGGGATAGTGGTCGAGCCCCATCCTGATCTCGTCGGTCACCCCCTGGGGACGGCGGCGCACCTCGTCCGTCTGCCAGAGGGCGGTGATCTCCGCGAAGATGGCCTCCTGTCGCCGGTCAGCCTCGTCGCCGGCCAGGGGGAGGAGGTCAAGCTCCGCCAGCTCCCGGGCGATCCGGCGTCGCTTGAAGAGGACCACACGCCGCGCCACTTCCGTCGGATGAGCGGTGAAGACCGGCATGATCTCCACCTGCCGCAGCAGATCGAGGGCTTTTTCGGCCGTTATTCCCCCATCCCGCATCCGCATCAGGGTGCCCAGCAGGGAACCGGGCTTCACGGGGGCAGCGGGTGAAAGTTGCGTGGCCCGGCGCCGGCGCATCCGGTGGTTGGTCTCCGCCAGGTTGGTGAGCTCGAAGAAGGTCCCGAAGGCCTTGACGATCTGGTAGGTCTCGGCCACGGTCATCGTTCCCACGATCCTGACGGCCCGTTCCTGGAGTTCCTGCTCGGCGGGGCTGTCGAGGACCGCTTCCTCCTGGTCGGCGAGTGCCCGATGGCTGATGGCCAGCCGACGGAGCTCTTCCTCGGCATCGTAGGCAGCCGGCCCCGCCTGCTCCTTGATCACCTCACCCAGCAACCGACCCAGGGAGCGGACATCGCGCCGCAGCGGGATATCCTTCAGGGCCGGGTCCAGGGTCATCAGCTCGTTCAGCCGCACGGCCTGGTCGTCCGCCTTCCAGAACAGCTCTCGTTCCGCCATGATTTCATCCTCCGGTGATGGTTGTGTCCCTGTTGTTGCTGCTGTGATTCAAATGCCGTGCCGCTGGGTTGGCATTCCCACGTGAAGGGGTGGCGCTTGCTCTGCCAGTAGGGGCGCGGCAAGCACCGCCCCTACAAATGTACCCCATTTCGAACCATATGAAAGAACGCGGATCATCCGAATCCGCGTAACCCTTCTCACCCGCCACGTTACGCTATGGAAACATCTGCTTGTGCCCGCCGGCACCTCCTGCCAGTGAGTGCCCTTAAAAAACTCCGCAAAATCAGATAGTTAATTTTTTTTATGGTGACCATCACTTTTGGTATGCCGATTGCCATTATATCGGCAACCTGCTCTTCCTGGTGTATGGTCAGCCGCCTGATCTCTGTGTCAGGGCCGTGGCAGACTGTCAAAATCCGGAAGATTAGTTGGCTGCAGCCGATGCAGCACTATCAAAAGCTGAGCGACGTTAACAAAGGGCATGAGGAGGTCTCTATGCAGTTGACAGGATTAAAGTATGGAAGAAGGCTGCTCGATCTGGTGGAGTTTCCCGTGTCGCAGGTTCTGACAGAGGATGCTTCCCACGATGAGATCAATGAGCTGATTGCATCCCATGGCGGCAAGTGTATTGTCAAACCGGTGTTCCTCGGTGGCGTGGGGAAAAAGGGTAAGGCTGGTCTAGTGCGCATTTGTTCCAATGTCTTTGACGCGATGGTCGCCAAGCGTGACCTCTTCTTTGCCACCCATCACCAGGGGAACCGCGAGGTGCAGGCCTGTGGCGTGACCTTTGAAGGATACATCGCCTCGGACATCGAGATCTACGTGAGCATCTCCGAGTCCAGTGAATACCGGATGCCGGTCCTCCTCCTGACCACCAAGGGTGGGGTCGACGTGGAAGATGTCCCCCCCGAGGACAAGCGGACCATCGTCTTCAACCCGGTCACCGGCGTGAAGTCGTTCCATATCAACGATGCCCTGCGGGAGCTGAAGTGCCCCCCCCAGTACATCAGTTCCCTCGTTCAGCATCTGCCGAAGCTCTGGCAGGTCTATGACAACTACGGCCTCACCACCCTGGAGCTGAACCCCATCCGGATGGGGAAGGTGAAGGGGCGCTACGTCCCCTTCGCCTGCGACATCAAGGCCTCCTTCGACCAGGACAACCCGGCCTGGAAACGGCTCGGCTACCCGGAGGAGATCTTCTCCACCACCATCACCCAGTTCGAGTCGGAGATCAATGTCCTGCGGACCCACCAGGGGCAGAGCGACGTGACGGAGGTGAACCCCAAGGGGACGATCCTCCCCTTCATCTTCGGGGGCGGGGCCAACAGCGCTGCCACGGAGATCCTGGCGGACCGGGCCATCATCTCCTCCGACTTCGGCGGCAACCCCCCCTACGAGAAGATCAGGGCCATTGCCGACATCACCTTCAAGCACTGGCTTCCCCAGGCGAACGTGGTGCTCCTGATCGGGGGACGGGCCAACAACACCAACATCTTCACCACCTTCAAGGCGATCTTCGATTCGCTTCGGGAGCACATCCGCCTGAACCCCGACGTCTTCGTGGTGGCGGGGCGGGGCGGTCCCATGGTGGTGGAGGGGATGGTCTACGGCAGGGACGTCCTCGACTCCCTTCGTGTCCCCTACCGCTTCTTCGGCCATGACAGCAGCATGATGAGCGTTCTGCAGCATGCCATCGAGATCGATTCGTTTCTTGAGCCGAAACCGGTCGCGGTGGCGCCGAAGCAGATCAAGGCCAAGGCGGCGTGAGCAGCGTCGCGAGACGGAACGACTTCACGAAGGAGATAACCAATGAACTATCAAAATAATCCCTTTCCCTACCACGTCGGTGTCCAGTCGCTCCACGAGCTGGCCAACAAGCATTCCCGGGTCTGCATCATGAACATCCGGGGGACCGAGAGCTCACTCGTCACCCCCGTCTCCCACGCTTACAGCGGCGGGAACGTGGTTGCCGGGGTCCAGTACGGTGAGTCGGGCGGAACCTTCGAGACCCCCGTGGGGGACATCCCGGTCTTCGGCAGCATCTCCGACGTCATCAGGGCTGGCATCCACTTCGACACCGGCGTGGTCTATCTCCCCCCCAGCGCCGTTTCCCACGCGGTGTCGGAGATGTGCGCCCGTAACGTCAACCTGAAGCGGATCGTCATCGTGACCGAGAAGGTCTCGGCCCGGGATTCGCGCCTGATCCGCTACGGCTGCCAGAACGCCAAGGTGGACGTGATCGGGGCCAACACCCTGGGGATTGCCAACTCCTGGGATCAGGTGCGGATCGGCGGCGCCCTGGGGGGGGACGTTCCGGCCCAGAGCCTGCGGAAGGGGAGTGTCGCCATCTACAGTAACTCCGGCAACTTCAGCACCACCATCTCCGAGTACCTGAAGACCGCCGGGTTCGGAACCTCCACCATCCTCAGCAGCGGCAAGGACGTCTACATCCATTTCGCCCTGGCGGAATTCCTCTACTGCGCCGAGAACGACCCCCGCACCAAGGCCATCGTGGTCTACGTGGAACCGGGGGGGTACTACGAGAAGCAGGCCCTTGACTGGATCAGCGAGGGGCGCTTCAAGCTGACCAAGCCGATCATCGCCTGCGTGACCGGGCGGTGGAAGAAGAACCTGACCCGCTCCTGCGGCCACGCCGGAGCCATGGCGGGAAGCGGCGACGACGCCGAGGCGAAGGAGATCTGGTTCGATGACTTCTTCGGGGTGCCGGTCTTTGATCCGGAGCGGCCAGAGGTCTCCAAACGGGGGATCCGGATCAGGACCATCCAGGATGTGCCCGAGGCGGTCACCGCCTGCATGGAGCTCATGGGCGAAAATCCCGACTTTCCCTCCACGGGGGATCTGAGCCTCAAGCCGTGGTTCGTAAACGATCAGGATCTGACCATGCCCCAGCAACTCCGGATGCATCCGGTGCGGGCCATCTCCCCCTACGGGGAGGAGATCGAGAAGTTCAACAAGCTGGTGGGGGCCCGCATCATGCGGGAGCCCATGCGCAACCGCTCCGGCGCCAGCGCCATCGACCCGGCCGACTTCACCATCTCGCTCCACGGCCGCAAGCTCCTGGATCTCATCGAGGAGCCCTTCGGCGCCGTGACGGCCTACTCGGTCCTGAAGACCATGCCCGACGCCGGTCAGATGGCCGTCATCAACCCGCTCCTCAACTGGTTCGCGGCCCGGGGAAGCGAGAATATCGCCACTGTGGCTAGGGGGAGGGCCAACGGCTGCACCCCCAACGCCGCCATCGGCGCCGAGGTGCTCCTTGCGGGGAACAATCCCCTCTTTGAGTCGCTGCGGGCCACGAGCTCCTGGCTCATCGACCGGTTCTTCCACGAGACCGGGGGAGATCTCTCCATCAACGAGGAGCTCATCGAGAAAGCATGCAGCGACGGCGAGGGATTCCCCGCCGCCGTGGAGGACCCCCGTTCGGAACAGCTGGCGGAGTATTTCGGAGCACTGCTCCGGACCCATGGCCAGGAGACAATCCTCACCCGTTTCGCCCAGGTGTATAGCGAGAAACGTCGCGCCGAGGGAGAACCCGTTGATTCCTTCACGCTTCTCGCCTCCGCCATCCTCCTGGGGCTCGCCTGGAAACCCCTGGCGGAGCGCCGCATCGCCCGGGAGGTTGCCCAGGATCTCGGGACGTACCTGGGGCTGAACGGGATCATCGTTGGCGTCTCTCCCGTGAACCCGGAGCGGAATCCCTTCTGGCAGAAACTCCACGCGCTCATGGATCCGACGATCCTCTCTACCGATTTTGCGTCCACCTGCTTCCAGGTGCTTTTCAACCGGGTTCCGCAGGAGCAGGAGCTCTTCACCTACAACGCGCTCCTCAACCTCACCGTCACCAACGGCCCGGGAACCCTCAGCGCCAAGGGAGCCAAGGAAAGCATCAGCGCCCGCAACCACATCGCCACGGCCTATGCCGGCTTCCTGGCCAACACCGGCCTGGCCCACGGGGGGAATGGCTTCGAATCGGTGAGCTATCTCCTGGACATCTTCTCGGAGACCGACCCGTACCAGGGAACCCCGGTGGAGTTGGACCCGGTCCTCAAGGGGCTGGCAGCCCGGGCAACCCAGGAATTCGTGGTCCGGAAGAAGAAGGCGAAGATCGAAGGGGCGACGGAGCGGATTCCGTGCATCAACCATCCGGTGTTCCGCGACAAGGCCGAAAACCACGACCCGCGAGAGGTCTTCATCCGCAATCTTCTCAAGGGGAAGGAGATCCAGAATCCCTTCCTGGAGTTCTACCACCACCTGGTCACGGAGCTCCACGCCGAGGGGATAACGAGCAACGTCTACTGCGTCAACGTCGATGCGGTCATCGCGTGCATCGCCCTGGATCTCCTCTGGAAGCAGCTCCGGGACGGCGAAATCAGCGAGCAGGATGCCCAGGAGATCGTCTTCATCATGTTCCTCTACGGCCGGATGGCGGGGGTGTCGGCCGAAATCGCCGACCACCTGGGCAGGGGACAGGATCTCGACTGCCGCACCAATCCCGGCGAGCTGGTGTATCTGGCGTAGCGTACCCCTCACCCGCCCTTCGGGCACCCTCTCCCCCGGGGAGAGGGGGAAGAAAACGACCGTTGGAACAAGGAGGTGGCTCCATGGAGGCATTGAAAAAAATCCGCAACACCCCCGTATCCGAGTACATGCAGCGGGAAGTGGCCAGCATTGAAGGGAGCCAGACCGTTGCCCAGGCGATCCAGCTCATAAAGACGAGAAAGGTTGCCAGCCTTGTGGTCCTTCCCCGCAACGAGGACGATGTGTACGGCATCCTCACGGTGCGGGACATCCTCGGCAAGGTCATCGACCCGGGGGAGAACATCTACCGCGATATCTGGAACACCCAGGTGCACGACATCATGACCAAGCCGGTCTACAGCATCGACCCGACCATGCGGGTGAAGTACGCGCTGCGGATGATGAACCGGCTCGGCGTCCGGCGGCTCGTGGTGCTCCGGGGGAACGAACTGGCGGGGATCATCAGCGAGATCGAGATCTTCCGGGCAGTCGAGGATTTGCCGGCAGTGGCCCAGGTGGCCCTGTAGCCGCAACACCCACGCAGGGAGGCAGTCATGGAGCACAAATTCGACATAGTCATCGTCGGGGCAGGGGGAGGAGGGCTGTTCGCCGCCCTGGAGGCGGTGCGCACCAACCCGCGGGTTTCCGTGGCCGTCATCTCCAAGGTCTACCCGACCCGCTCCCATACCTCCGCGGCCCAGGGGGGGGTCAACGCGGCCCTGGGGAACAAGGACCGGGACGACACCGTGGATCTCCATGTCTTCGACACCGTCAAGGGGAGCGACTACCTGGCGGACCAGGATGCCGTCGACTACCTCTGCAGCCAGGCCCCGTCGGTGGTGCGGGAGCTGGAGAACCTGGGGGCGCCGTTTTCGCGATTCGCTGATGGCACCATCGCCCAGCGCCCCTTCGGCGGGACCGTGAAGGACCGCTGCTGCTACTGCGCCGACAAGACCGGCCATACCCTCCTCCACACCCTGTTCGAGCAGTGCCTCCGCCGGGGGGTGACGTTCTTCAACGAATATTTCCTCCTCTCCCTGGAGCATGCCGACGGCGACTGCCAGGGGGTCATCACCCTGAACATGGCCACGAGCGCCATCGAGACCTTTGTGGCCCCGGTGGTCATCCTGGCCACCGGCGGCCACGCCAAGATGTACTGGAACCGCTCCAGCAACGCGGCCGGCAACACCGGTGACGGCCAGGCCGCGGCCCTGCGGGCCGGCATTCCCCTGAAGGACATGGAGTTCATCCAGTTCCACCCGACGGGCCTGCGCAAGAGCGGGCTCCTGGTGACGGAAGGGGCGAGGGGCGAGGGGGGGTATCTCCTCAACCGCCACGGGGAGCGCTTCATGGTCCGCTATGCCCCCCAGAAGATGGAGCTGGGTCCCCGGGACCTGGTGGCCCGCTCCATGGAGACGGAGATCATCGAGGGGAACGGCTTCGAGAGCGATGCCGGGAGCTACATCGAACTGGATCTCCGCCACCTGGGTGCCGAGGCCATCAAGAAGAAGCTCCCCCAGATCAGGGAACTCTCCATGCACTTCGAGGGGGTGGACCCCATCGCGGAGCCGATCCCGGTCCGTCCCACGGCCCACTACTCCATGGGGGGGATCGACGCCCACATGGCGAAGACCGCGGTCCGCGGCGTCTTTGCCGTGGGGGAGTGCGCCTGCGTCTCCGTGCACGGGGCCAACCGGCTGGGGGGAAACTCGCTCCTGGACATCCTGGTGTTCGGGAAACGAGCGGGACAGGAGGCGGCCGAGGAGGCCCCCCGGCGCAGGGCGCTGGGGATACCCCCGGGCGCGGTTGCGGGGATGGCCGACGAAATCAGGTCGTACGCCAATCCTGAGCGCTACGAGCGTTACGGCATCATCAGGGAGGAGATGGGAAAGGCCATGGGGGACAACGTGGGGATCTATCGGGTCGAAGAGAGGCTCCGCACGGGGGTGGAAGAGATCCTGGCCCTGCGGGAGCGCTTCCGGCGCATCCGGCTCTTCGACACGGGGACCGTCTACAACACCAACCTGATTCAGATCCTGGAGCTCAAGAACATGCTCGACCTGGCCTCCTGCGTCGCCATCACCGCCCTGGCCCGGCAGGAGAGCAGGGGGTCCCATTACCGCGAGGACTTCCCCCGGCGTGACGACGGAGCGTGGCACATCCATTCCCTCTGCACCATGGAGCGGGATGGCGAGGTCCGTCTCGGCCACAAGCCGGTCACCATGGGGAAATACTCCCTCGAGACAAGGAGTTACTAATGGAACGGCGAGAGGTTTCATTCCGCATCTACCGCTACAACCCCCAGGTTGACCGCACTCCTTTTTACGACAACTTCAGGATTGCCGTCGAGAAGGGGATTACCATCCTGCGCGCCCTGAACCACATCAAGGAGCACCTGGAGCCGCGCCTTACCTTCCGGGCCTTCTGCCAGGCGGGAATCTGCGGTTCCTGCGCGGTCCGCATCAACGGGGTCTCGAAGCTTGCCTGCACGACCCAGGTCTGGGACGAGCTGGGGGGGGACGGAGAACACACGATCCTCATCGAGCCCCTGAACAATCTGGAAGTGATCCGGGACCTGGTGGTGGACATCGACCCGATCATGGACAAGCTGAAAGAGAATTACAGCTGGGTTAAGCCGGCGATCCCCCAGGAGGAAATGGGTCGGAAAGAGCATCTCGTGAGCGACGGGGAGTTCGAGGCCATCAACGCGGCATCGGACTGTATCCTCTGCGGGTCGTGCTACTCGGAGTGCAGCATGATGGAGGTGAACCGGAGCTACATCTCGCCGCCGGTCCTCGTGAAGGCGTTCCGCATGAATAACGACTCCCGCGACACCCTCGCCTGTGAGCGGCTGGAGCGGGTCTCCTCCGACCACGGCCTGTGGGACTGTGCCCACTGCCACAAGTGCATGGAGCACTGCACCAAGAACATACCGATCATGGACGGCATCCACCGCCTGCGGGAGGAAGCCTTTGAGCGGGGGATGACCGACTCCGAGGGGGCCCGTCACGCCCAGGCATTCTTCGACGACATCCGCGACCTCGGCAGGCTGAGGGAGGTCACCTTGCCGCTCCGCACCAAGGGGATGATCGGGAGCCTCAGGATGGTACCCCTGGCGGTCAAGATGGGGCTCAAGGGTCGGACTCCACCCCTGTGGGTGCGGCCGATTCCCGACATCGACCGGGTCAGCGACATTTACAGCCGCCTGGAGGCAAATCCGGGCGGGGAGGCTGTAGGGGCAATTCATGAATTGCCCCTACGGTCGGCGCCACGAAGCGGAGAGTGCCTATGAGATACGCTTATTTCCTGAGTTGCATCAACGAGTCCATGACCAGGGAAGTGGACCAGTCCCTCCACCTGTGGAAAAAGGACCTGGACCTCGAACTGGTGACCCTGGAGAACGGGACCTGCTGCGGGGGGAGCAACCTCGATTACGTGAGCCCCGACCACTTCATCATCGTCAACGGGCGGAACATCGCCCTTGCGGAGCAATTGGGGCTCGATCTCGTGACCTCCTGCAGCACCTGCCTTCTGACCCTGCGCCGCGCCAAGCATCTCCTGGGCACCTCCCCCGAGAAGCGGGAGCTGGTGAATGCCCATCTGGCGGACGAAGGGCTCCGCTATGAAGGGGCCAGCGACGTGAAGCACCTCCTCTGGGTCATCAACGAGGATTACGGACTGGAGAGGCTTGCCGGCAAGGTGACCGCCCCTCTCTGGGGGGTCCGCTTCGCCCCGTTCTACGGCTGCCACATCCTGCGCCCCTCCTCCCTCCTGGGGAGGGACAACCCCGCCGCCCCCTCGTCCCTGGACCGCCTGGTTGAGGCCCTTGGCGGGAGCCTGGTGGAGTACGGCTCCAAGAACAAGTGCTGCGGCTTCCATACCCTCCTGGTGGCGGAGAAGCAGTCCCTCGCCATGACGGGGAACGCCCTTGAGGATGCGCTCCGGGCCGGGGCCGACTACATCGTCACCCCGTGCCCCCTCTGTCACACCGCCCTCGATGCCTACCAGGACAGGGCTCTGTCGGGACGTGCCGCGGCCGGAAACATTCCGGTCCTCCACCTCTCCCAGATGATCGGCCTCGCCTTGGGATATTCAAAAGAGGAGCTCGGCATAGACCGTCATATGGTCGCCGCATAGTCAGTCCGATACATTTTTGAGTGGACGAGCACTTACAGCCATGGGTGCTCCTTTCTCTGGCCGGGGGACGCTCCGGCCTTTTTTATCCTTTCCCTCTTCGGTTCCTTATGCAGGAACGAGGTAACTCTTCTCTCCCACTATGTTACCGTACGGTAACGACGGCACGGTTCCTTATCCCTTTTCCCGCGCGCTGTATTCTGAATAAATCAATGTTATCAAGCCGATGCAATTTTTTGTGTGGCCCGAAGTATTTGGTACACCACTTGCCATTAGTCATGGCAAGGAATCTCGATGGCTCGTCTGTCACCCGTCCGGTTTTCGCAGGAGGTGAAAATCATGGGAAAAATTCTGGAATTGGTTGGCGGCCCCCCCGCATCGGGGAAAACAACGTACATTCGAACAAACTATGAAACCAAGGGTAGCGGGGAGTTCGTGCATCTTGATTACGACGCAATGGTCGTCAAGGAAGCGGGGAGGTGCCGCGGAGATGTTCAGGAACAGGATGTCAGGGATCATGTCAGCATGGTGTACGGTCGCGAGCGCTCCACGGTAATTTACGGTGATGCCGGGAGAGTGACGGTGGATTGGCCCTTTTGCGTGTCGAAAAGGGCTGAGGAGTACATCTCGATTGGCCGTAATGCCGGCCGTCACATTGAATGCAACTTTTTTACGGCACAGGCCACCGAAGCCTGGAAACGGTCGCTGACCCGGCATGTGGCCGGCGAATACAACGCGTTTACGGTCTTTCTGAATAAACACGCCGACATTGGAGAATCATTGCGGCCGAGTTTTCAGGACTTTCTGGAAGCCCACCGTGACATGCCGGCATCCGTCGAGCGGATTTTCCCCCAGGCCGACGTGGCGTATCTCTGGGACAACAACGAGCGGGATGCCGTGCCGGTGCTCATCGCAACGTGCAAAAAAGGCGAAAAAATTCACGTCATCGACCAGGGCCGGTGGGACCGGTTTCAGTACAAGCGGGAGATTGACATTGATGCCGAATTCGAGGTGCTGGACAGTCGTGTCGAGGAATTCCAGGGAAAGCCGAGAACTCTGTTCAAGGTGCAGTATGCCAATGTAATACGGAGTGGGAGAGAGAAGGAGTTTTTGATTTAGCCCGGGAGTGTAACAGGGAAGTATCTTTCCCGTTGCGATTTGGGACATTTATCCACTGTTTCCGGCACTTGTTCCGTTACCTGTTCCAACCCTGAAGCAGTCTGAAGTGTATACACGGAAAATTTGTTATTGACACGTGATTTCATGTGGTTACGCGTGGTGCTTATTCGTTGTGCAGGATGCAGAAGTGCCCAATGATACGTGACAATCCTGAAACATATCCACAGTTGCGCGCGACTTATCCACACCCGCCGTGGAAAGCGTGTGACGCACCGGTTTTCATGGCAATTTTTTCATATTAGGGATTCCTTCCCCCGACGGTCGCCGTCGCTTACCTCACCCCCCGGCAATCCCGCGAAACTGCAGTGCGGTTTCAGGGCCGGTGATGGGGCTCCCCTCCTCTTCCTCGTGCTTGAAAAAGATGAAGGCCCTCTCCCATGGTTGCGAGCCCGAGCCCCTCCCCTAGAACTGACAGGGTTCTGAAGAAGCAGCCGGCCTCCTCCTCTACGTTCCGGAGCTGCTTCAGGTGGGTGATGACCTGGGGCGCCTTGAGCGCAAAGGTGAAATCGTCGGGGACCTGCTCCGCCCAGGGGGCGAGGACCCTCTCCGCCGGCATGTGATAGAACGTGTCGTTGATCTCCAGCGCGTTGAGGCGCTGCGCGTAGAAGCGGAGCATCTGTCCCATTTCACCTCGAAGACCCAATCGGGGTGGTCGAAGGGGCCTCGGCCGGGGTCGCCAGCATCGGCCGGATGTCACGGGGCATGGGGGGTGCGGGTGCCTCCTTCAGCGCCGGGTTTTCCAGCGCCTCCCGAAGGCGGATCCGTTCTCTTCTTTTCTGTCCGGACCCTTTCCCCGGGGCGGTTTTGAACGCCTTCTCCTGGGTCCTGCCGGAGAACACCGAACGGTTCTCGCCGAGGATGTCTTCGCCGGTGGCGTAACGGTCCTTCTTCTTCAGGAGGAGCCACGACTTCCCGTCCTTTGCCGTCTCCCCCTTGTGGGCATTTTCATGCCCCCCATGGGAAAGTAGTGCCCCAATTGTCTGTTGCCCATCAAGGGCTCCACGCTGCCGCTTCCCTCTATTATTTTCTGTGACGGCCTCTGGTTTCGTTTTCAGGCATTCTGCGCTGGAAGGAGGCGCGCTGCGTATAGTACAAAAGCCTGGATTGAATATAGCAAATGTGCTATGTTTTTTCATGATTTGGACGATCACCTATTACAGCGAATCGCTTCAAGAGGAAATACTGACAATGCCGGCGGGCTTTCTCGGTAGGTACCTTCGGTATACCGACCGCATGGAGGCTTACGGTCCGGACCTCGGCATGCCGCACACCCGTGCCATGGGGAAGGGCTGCTCGAACTGCGGCTTAAGGCCTCGGAAGGTATAGCGCGGGTGTTCTACTGCACCATGGTCGGCAAGAAGATCGTGATGCTGCATCAATTCACGAAGAAAACGGACAAGACTCCGCCCAGAGAGCTTGAACTGGCGCGGAGGAGGATGAAGGAGGTCAAGAATGCTCACGCACAAAAAACTTAAAGCCCGTGCGCTCGAACGCCCGGATGTGAAAGCCGAATATGACCGGCTTGACGAGGAATTTGCTTTTCTGGACGAATTTCTGAAAGCGCGTGCAGCCGCTGGAGTTACACAGGCGGAAGTTGCCGAACGCATCGGCACGACACAGTCTGCTATTGCACGGCTTGAGTCAGGAGGAGGAAAACATTCTCCCTCTCTGGCCACGCTGCAGAAGTACGCACACGCCCTCGGCTGCCGTCTGGAGTTGCGGCTCGTCCAAGAGACTAAAGCTCGGGAAATTGAAGGAAGGGCCAGCCGCCCAAGTCGGGCCGCCACGAAGCGGGTGGCTGGGTAGCTTCGCAACTGTCAGTGAGAAGGATGGTGTGTTGGCGGCAGAGGTCGTCTCAATGGGGCGTTGTCTATTTGTCAATGACACGGAGTTGGCAAACTATTAAACAACGTTCCTAGTCTCCCTTAAAGAAAGTTTGATGCTCTCTGCAAATTGGGAGTTGATTTTATACGTCAATGCCGTATATTGACTACATGGTCACGTTCGTCGAATCACCGTTATTTACCAAACAGGTTCATGATTATCTGACTGACGACGAATATCGGATTTTTCAGGCGTTCCTTGCTGCCACACTTGATGCAGGCGATGTGGTGCGCGGTTCCGGGGGAGTCCGCAAGGTTCGCTGGAACCGTCGCGGCACCGGCAAAAGCGGCGGGGTCAGGGTTCTATATTTTGCCCGTTCAGAAGCAGGCGAAATCTGGTTGCTACTGATTTACGCCAAGAGCGCTGTTGACAGCATTCCCGGCCATATTCTCAAAGCACTCAAAGAGGAGATGGAACATGTCACTCGATGAAAAAGAACTGCTGGCACGCGATGCAAAGAGAAACATTGGCGAAGAACTCCTCCAGGCCGTGCGAGACATCAAGGCCGGCAAGGTCGGGCGTGTTTCCACCCTGGAAATTTCTCCAATAGCTGCGGCTCGCCAAAAGATCGGTCTTTCGCAGAGGGAGTTCGCAAAAATGCTCGGGGTATCGCTCCGCACCCTTCAGGAGTGGGAGCAGGGGCGTCGGACGCCATCCGGTGCGGCGAAATCTCTCATCACTATTGCCATCAAGAAACCTGAGGTAATCAAAGAACTACTTGCAGCCTGAGTCCACAAAGAAAATAGGGGACGGGCTAGTTTTTCCACATGCCTTCATCCCCTCAGCGATTCTTTCCTCGAAAAGTAGCCTGTCCCTTTTTTTCTTTCCCGTGGCCCCCTTAAATCCAGTGCTTTGTGTACTTTGAATAGTTGTATTCGTCGATTCTCTTGAGAAGTGGACGATCGTCGCAGTGCGGAACAAATTTTCGAACTCTTTCCGAGAGTATTTTATCTTTTCACAGAATTTCAGGTATTTGATGTGAGAATCACCGTCAATGTAAAAACAATTATACTTCCACGCAATGTTGGAATCCCATATTGGAAGAAATGCCGGTGCAAACAAACTCAGCGTCTTTGCTACTGAGACAGGGCTTTTTCGATTGTCATTTAAACGTTTTAACGATGATAAAAAATCATTAAACAGAGTTGTGAGTAACTCCGAATCAAGTGTGGTGAGGGTCTCTATTCCTCTGTCTCTGAGATTGCTAAGCGAATCAATATTTCGATCAATGGACGCAATTACAGCATTTTTATCATAGCGAGCGTAAAATCTGTTCCATCCTCGTATTATTCGACTGACTCCACGCTCCATTTCAGAAGCGTTGCCCCAGTTCTTATTGATGACCTCCAACGCATCGAACCATATAGGCCCTCTTCTCTCTCTTTGATTGTAAATCTCATACCCTGAACAGAACTCGTGCCTCTCGGGTATATGAAAATCTATCTGATCGTTCAAGGAGTTAGACATGGCTTATTTCCCTTTATTTTCCTAAGTTGTAGCGGATAAGCTCTTCAACAATTTTGCCATTGTTTGTATAAACCACGCCTTTGACATAGTATTTAGTCGCCCCTGAAAAAGTATAACATACTGATGTTATTGATATAATTTGCGTTTATTGTGTGGTAAAATCGCCAGCAATTGAATCAACACACTCAAAACCTGGTGATTTCATGAAACCAAAAACAAGCGCCACCGGCCAAGAAGATCTGTTTCGTTCCCGACTCGATCAGATCCTCAACCGCCGGCATCCCCTGTTCCGCCTGGCCAACACCATCGACTGGACGGTCTTTGACAAGGAGTTTGGTTCCCACTACGTCGCCAAAATCGGTCGACCGGGACTGCCGATCCGTTTGCTGGTCGGGCTGCACTACCTCAAGCATGCCTACAATGTGAGCGATGAGACGGTGGTAGCCCAGTTCATCGAAAATGGTTACTGGCAGTATTTCTGCGGCTTCGAACACTTCCAGCACCAGTTCCCGCTCGATCCGACCACCCTGGTCAAGTGGCGCAAGCGCATCGGACCCAAGGGGATGGAGAAGTTGCTCCAGGTGACCATCGAGACGGCCAAGGGCAAGGAGTACGTGACCGAAAAAGACCTGGAGCGAGTCAACGTCGACACCACGGTCCAGGAAAAGGCCATCGCCTTTCCGACCGACGCCCGGCTCTACCACAAGGCCCGGCGTATTCTGGTGCGGCTCGCCAAAAGAGGCGGCATCGAGCTTCGCCAGAGTTACGAGCGGCTTGGCAAGCGAGCCTTCATCATGCAGGGTCGTTACAGTCACGCCCGGCAGACGAAGCGGGCCAGGCGGGAACAAAAGCGGCTGCGCCTGTACCTTGGCCGGGTGATTGTCAACGGCAATCGAAAATTGACCCACTTTACCGGTTGATCGGCAATTGAAAAATGACCCACCTTCCTGGGTTAATCATCCATCTGGGGTGTCGGCAGTTGCTGCCCGAGAATGCCAGCTCGGCGCTTCTCTTTCAATCGGTAGCTGTCACCCCTGATCTGAATGACATGGGCGTGGTGCAGCAACCGGTCGAGCATTGCTGATGTGAGTGCCGTGTTGCCGCCGAAAGCCTGTTCCCATTCCCCAAAGCTCAGGTTCGAGGTGAGGATGACGGAACCTGTTTCGTACCTTTTGGCGATCACCTGAAAGAACAGGTTTGCCTGTGTTTCGCTGAACGGAAGGTATCCAATCTCGTCGATGATGAGTAGTCTCGGCCCCAGGACACTGCGCCGCATTACTTCCTTGTACCGCCCCTGGCGCTGGGCGCTTTCGAGTTGCAGCATCAGGTCCGCAGCGGAAATGAAGCGCACCTTCACGCCGCACTGGGTTGCCCGGTAGCCGAGGGCAATGGCGAGGTGAGTCTTGCCGGTACCGCTGGGACCGAGCAGGATTACATTCTCCCGACGCTCCAGAAACGCCATTGCCGATAGGTCCAGGATTCGCTGCTTCGGGGCGCCGGTGGCAAAATCGAAGTCATAATCCTCAAGGGTCTTGATCGCGGGAAAGCCCGCGAGCTTTGCCATGGTGTGGCGCGAGCGCCCCTGCCGGACGTCGTTCTCGGCCTTGAGTACCTGCTCGAGATAGTCGATGTATGACGACTCCTGCTTTGCCGCAGCATCGGCAAGGTCGGCGTACACATCGGTCACCGCCAGAAACTTCAAGTCGTCGCAGAGGGTGACCATACGCTGGTGCTGGATGTCGCTCATAGCCGCCCCTCCTGAAGGATCTGATCATAGAAGGAGGCGGGGCGCTGAAGTGGGATCACCGGCCACGGCATGGGAGTGATGACTTCCGGCTTGCCCTGCTCAACCTTAACCCTTGGCGGCAGCGGCGACATTGCCGCGCGCTCGATCTTGAGACGATCGCAGGGGCGCTCGCTGGTCTCGCCATGGATTCGGCAGTTGGCTACGTCATTAAGCCAGTTACGGACCTCGATGTTGGCGGTCGCGACATCGAGAGTTAATCCTGCCTGCTTAAGGCGCGAGACCAGCGGATAGTAGAAGCTGTACCGCAGGTAGCGGTTGAACCGCTCGACCTTTCCCTTGGTCTTGGCGCGGTACGGCTTGCACAGCCGGGGGATAAACCCGAAATGCTTGGCTGTGTCCCACAGGCCGGAGTGGAAGCGGTGCTTGCCCTCGCCGAAGGCGTTTCGCTCCAGAACCACAGTCTTCATGTTGTCATAGAGCACTTCACGCGGGACGCCGCCGAAGAAGGAAAATGCCATCTCATGGCACTCACGAAGGACATCAAAGGCCTGGCTGGTGGTGAAGACGACGAACGAATCGCGGCTGAAACCAAGGGTTCCAACGAACGCGTACAATGGGTGTTTACCCCTGCGCAATTCGCACCAGTCGGCTTGCATCTGCTTGCCGGGCTCCGTTTCAAACCGGACAACCGGCTCCGGAGTGACACGGGAGTAAAGTGTCGCCAAAAACGTTCTTACGGTGCGCTCGCAGCCATCGTAGCCAAAGCTGGCAATTTCCCGAGCAAGCACCGGAGCAGGAATCCGGTGTGGCAGCGCCGCCTTCACCCGCTCTTCGAGAAAGGCTTTAAATGGATCTAGCTTCCCCGGCCGCTTCGCCCGTTCTTTGTATCTGGGATCGGCCGTTGATCTGAGGAACTTCCTGACCGTGTTTCGGCATAGCCCGGTGATCCGCGAGATCTCCCGGATGCTTTTGCCCTGTTTCTTGAGAATTCTGACTTCCATACACTCTTCCTTTCCGATCATGCCGACCCTCCAGGTCGGCTAGGTTATCAGGAAGAGTGGGTCAATTTTCAATTTCCGAGGTGGGTCATTTTTACATTGCCGCTAACAGGTGATTCGTGACATCCAACGCAAATGCGAGGCACCGGCCCCTCTGCTGGCCACCATGCTGGAGCGGGCGAAGCGGATCTTTGGCCAGAAGCGAAACGATAAGAACAAACTCTACAGCATGCAGGCCCCGGAAGTGGAATGCATCGCCAAGGGCAAGGCCCACAAGAAATACGAATTCGGCTGCAAGGTATCGCTGGTGAGCACCTCAGAGAACAGCTGGATCGTCGGCGTCCAAGCCGTCCATGGCAACCCGTATGACGGGCATACACTGCAAGACGCGCTCGATCAGGCACAGGCCATCAGTGGCTGGCGCCCCCAGCATGCTTATTGCGACAAAGGCTACAAAGGCGCCCCGGCAACCCTTAACAGCACCGAGATTCATCTGGCCAACAAGAAAAAGAAGAGTATCAAGGCCAGCGCCTGGAAATGGTACCGGCGGCGCAGCGGCATCGAGCCGATTATCGGCCACGTCAAGCAAGACCACCGGATGGACCGCAACTACCTGAAGGGCGAAGAAGGCGACAAAATCAACGCCATCCTGGCCGGGTGCGGCTTCAACATCAGGAAGCTCCTCAGAGCTATCCTTTTGTGGCTTTTCAAAGAGCGATTCAGGGGCATCGATCTGAACCTGATGCCCTTGCTGGAGTGCTTACCCTGCCGGTTTCAGACCAACTGAGACCGTTTGGGGACTTTTTCAGGGACGACTATTTAACTTCCGGGCTGTACCAGAGTTCGCTGATTCTCGCGCCATAGTCGCTTCTGTTCAAAATATAAAAAGCATCAAATTCACCAGCAGGCACTTTGATCCGTCCATATCCTTTAACCTCATGGTGGTTTGAAAGATCAATGTGACCACCTGAGCGGTGCATATCGCCAGTGGCATTCCAACTTTTGCTCAAGAAGAGCGGGAAGTCGAAAGGGCGTAGGGCTGGATCGTATTCAGTTTCAACACCACCACTACCAAAGACAATCATGAGACCAAGAGACTGGTCATAAAAAGATTCTCTGCCATTAGCATTAAAAACATTGTAACCTGCGGTTCCATTATAACTCCCGATTTTCTGCACGGTAAGTCGGCTAGTTCCGCCACTGCTTAATGAATACTCCCAAAATTGCCCAGCCTGCCATTCTGGTCGCGCTGCCTTCTTGTCGGTTGCATCAATGAGTGTATCAAATCTAGGAGTGTCCTTAGCTTCTAATTCCTCTAGTGGGATAAGCCCCAATACTTTTTGATTATTTACGCAGTTGTTATAGTTCTTGTAAGCTAAAGGTGCTCCCAACCAGCCCCACCCACTTGATGCACATACAGTTTGTTGCCACGTGTTGGGATTTACCATTACCTGGCGTGGGTTTGCACATCCGCACAGAATTGTCAAAAGCACACATGCAAGCAAACAACAAAAACTAAGATTCTTCATTTGGACCTCCGTTAAATTTTGGTTCTTCAGGGAATTCCGGGGAAGATTAATAAACAACAACGGCAGCACTGCGGTATCTTGATGGTTCCCCAACCAAAAAAGATCGCAGGAGGCTGCCGTTGTCGTATTCCGATGTTATCGCAATTGCGGGAGGGTGGGAAGGATATCGTGTTGCTGGGGCACGCACTATCGTCACAAGTGATGCCAAACGGATCGAGGTAGAACTGATTGCCCTGTCCCAGGATGAGATGGTGTGTGGCTCGTGCGGTGGGCGTTGCACAAGCGTCCATGAAACGACCAAGCGCGTAATTCGAGATTTGCCGATTCTCGATGCTCAGACTTATCTGATCGTTCACCGCCGCAGGCTGCTGTGCCCTCAGTGTGGGCCAACGCTGGAGCGTCTGTCATGGCTGGCGAAATACGCCCGCGTGACGCGCAGGCTTGCAGAGAGCGTAGCGCGACTGTGTGGTGTCGTGTCTGTGAAGCACGTGGCGCAGTATCTGGGGCTTTCTTGGGACCAGGTGAAGGAAATCGACAAGCGCTCACTCACAGAGCGGGTCGGCACCGTCGACCTCTCAAACATCGAAGTTCTCGGGATGGATGAGTTCGCCCTTCACAAGGGGCACCGCTATGCGACGGTTATCATCGAGCCATACCGTAAGGAAGTCTTATGGATCGGCAAAGGCAGGAGTCGCGAGAGTATCCGTCCTTTCTTCACGCAGCTTGGCCCACATGGCTGTAAACGGCTCAAAGCGGTCGTGATGGATATGAACGCATCATATGAGGAGGAAATCAAGCAGCACTCGCCCCAGGCAGACATAGTCTACGACCTGTTCCATGTGGTGGCGAAGTATGGCAGGGAAGTGATCGACAGGGTGCGAGTCGATGAGGCAAACCGCCTGAAGGAAGACAAGAAGGCACGGAAGGTAGTCAAAACATCGCGGTGGTTGCTGCTACGAAACAGCGAGAACGTCAAGGGCGACGACATGCTTCGCCTCCAGGAACTGTTGGAGGCAAACCGCAGCCTCCTTACGGTCTACCTGCTCAAAGACGATCTGAAGCAACTGTGGAAGTTTACCTGCATTGAAGAGGCGGGACTATTCTGGGAGCAGTGGCACCAAAGGGCGATGGAGAGTGGAATACCGCCACTCATCCTGTTTGCCCGCCGGCTAAAGGGCTATCTCCAAGGAATCCTCAATCACTGCCTCTGGCCCCTTCACACCGGAATCCTCGAAGGCATCAATAACAAGATCAAGGTGATCAAAAGAATGGCCTACGGCTTCCGGGATCACGAATACTTCTTTCTCAAGATCAGGGCCGCTTTCCCCGGAATTCCCGGATGAACCTAAATTTTTTGCTCAACTACCCATTTTGGATATTTTCGGAGTTGCTCAGCGACAGAGCGATTAACAGCTATTTCAGCATCCCCCCCCCCGCAGCTATGCAATTCCTGTCTGCGCCTGTTGTATCCAGCAGGCGGCCGGATGTCAAACATTAAGAGTTTGCCATTCAGGCAAGCGTTCCTGCGCCACCATAAACTCTGTGTCGGCACCCGGCAGCTCCCGCTGGCCGTCCCCCTTCTTCCCCCGCGGCCGGTGTTCCTTCCGGAACCGGGGCACGTAACGTTTCCCACCCATCCGTTACCGCAAGGTAACGTCATCCCTGTCCCCCGCTCATCCCTCCCGCAGCGTCTTTCTTTGATTAGTTTATTACTATCACATGGTTATGTTTTTTTATTTCGGCCGGAACTTTTGGTACGTCACTTGCCATTGTGATGTCAGGTTGTTGGTTCATAATGTAAGGGACGGCGGGAGTTTTGACGGAAAGGTGCTTTGGGTAGAACAATATTTTATCTCAGCTGTCGGGGCGAGATCCCGTTGTCCCGAAACATGATGAGACATCGAAGAAAGGGGAGTATCCCATGGGGAATCACGTCTGGCGGCCGCTCTATATCGCCGTGGCCCTGATCGCACTGGTCCTCGTTGCCAGAACGTTCCTGGTGCCGAAAGACTTCGGCGTCCACGAGCGAGGGTACATGTACGGCTGGCACCGCAAGGGAAATGAGGCCGAGTGGAAGGCCGTGACCGTGAAGTACCGGACGGCCGCGTACTGCAAGGAATGCCATGCCGACAAGGCGGAGAGCCTGGCCCGCACCCCCCACGGGATCATCTCCTGCGAGAACTGCCACGGGCCGGCGCTGAACCATCCCGAGGACCCGCCCACCCTCACCATCGACCGGAGCCGCAAGCTCTGCCTCCGCTGCCATGCAGCCCTCATCACCCCCACCAGCGGCAGGGCCTCCATCGCCGGCATCAACCCCGAGACCCACAACCCCGAGGCGGAATGCGTCCTGTGCCATGATCCCCACAACCCGGTCACAAGGGAGGCTCATGCAAAACGTGATGAGGAGGCTGGGATGCTAGGCGCAAGCGAGCGAGGAAGCGAGGCGTACCCGTTGGTACGTTGAGTTTTCGAGTGAGCGGCAACAACGCAGACCGGCCCCGCAGTAGTTTTGCATGAGCCTCAAGGAGTCAAAGCAATGAACAGGCGAGACTTTCTCAAGAATAGCATCACGGTCATCGCGGGGCTGGCGGTGCCCCTCTCGGCCCTGGAACTCATCAGCCCGAGGAAGCTCCTGGCTCAAAAGGGAGACGAATCGCCGGTCCGGTGGGCCTTTCTGGTGGACACCCAGGCCTGCGTCGGGTGCGGCTTCTGCGTCAAGGCGTGCAAGACGGAGAACGAGATCCCCCACGAGACCAACATCACCCGCACCTGGGTGGAACGGTACGTGGTGACCCGGAAGGGGAAGACCTACGTGGATTCTCCCCGGGGAGCCCGGGACGGCTTCACCACGGACCGGATCGATCAGGGCGAGGAAGGGTATCGCGAGGTCAAGGCGAAGGATGTCGAGAAGGCGTTCTTCGTCCCCAAGCTCTGCAACCAGTGCGATAACCCCGCCTGCGTCCAGGTCTGCCCCGTGGGAGCCACCTACCAGACCCCCGACGGCGTGGTGCTGGTGGACCGGAAGCACTGCATCGGCTGCGCCTACTGCATCATGGCGTGCCCCTACGGGGTCCGCTCCTTCAATCCGGCCTACAAGACGGCGGAGAAGTGCACCTTCTGCTATCACCGGATCAGTAAGGGGATGAAGACGGCCTGCGTGGACGCCTGCCCCTTCGGTGCCCGGAAGATCGGCAACCTGCGGGATCCCGACGATCCCGTGACGAAGACCATCATGTCGGGACGGGTCGGCGTCCTGAAGGAGCAGTACGGCACCAAGCCGCAGGTCTACTATCTCGCTCTTTCCCGGGAGGTGAAATAGCCATGGTACACGGTGAAGCATGGACGCTGAAAGAGTTGTTCGTCTACCCCAACGAGTACATCTACTGGACCATCCAGATCGTCATGTACCCGTTCATGACCGGCCTCGTGGCCGGCGCCTTTGTCCTTTCCTCCCTCTATCACGTCTTCGGGATCAAGCAGCTGAAGGATATCGCGCGGTTTTCACTGGTCTTCTCCTTCGCCCTCCTCCCCGTGGCGATGATCCCGCTCCAACTCCATCTCCAGCACCCGGAACGGGGGATCGAGGTGATGCTGACACCCCACTTCACCTCGGCCATTGCCGCCTTCGGCATCGCCTTCTCCACCTACGGCATGATCGTCGCCTCGGAGCTTTGGTTCGTCTACCGGCGGCACTTCGTGGAGACGGCCCTGGCGCTTAGGGAAAAGCGGGACAAAACCATCCCCGAGCGGGGACGGCAGCTCCTCTTTTCGGCCCTCACCCTCGGTGCCTGGGACATCAGCGAGCAGGCTCTGGCAAAGGATGAACGGGCCGTGAAGATCATGGCGACTGCCGGGATTCCGGTGGCCTGCCTCCTCCACGGCTATGCCGGATTTATTTTCGGCTCCGTGAAGGCCAATGCCCTCTGGACGACCCCCCTCATGCCCTTCATCTTCATCTGCTCCGCCGTGGTGTCGGGGATCGCCCTCTGCGTCCTCAGCTACATCGTGACCATGGAGGTCCGCAAGCTCATGGTCGCCTGGAGGAGGAAGAGCGACCCGAGCCTCCCCACTCCGGACGAGATCAGGACCGTGGAGATGTACGAGGTCACCATGACCGCAAAATACCTGGTCCTGGCCCTCCTGGCGGCCCTGGGGCTGGAGCTTCTGGACCTCCTCTTTCGGGACTACGCCAAGTTCAGCTCGTGGGAGATCGTGCGGAGCCTCATCTACGGCAAGGATTTCGTCAATGTCTTCGTGATCCAGTACGGGATCGGCAACCTGGTCCCCCTGGCCCTCTTCCTCCTGCCGCGGCTCACGGTGCGACGGGCGGTCGTGGCCACGCTCCTGGTCCTCATGGGGGTCTTCATGATGCGGTGGAACCTGGTCATCGGCGGCCAGGCCTTCTCGGCCTCCTTTTCCGGCTACATGCACTACGAGCTTCCGATCATCCCCCACGACATCGAGACCTTCAAGGAGGGGCTCCTGGGTGCCCTGCTGGTGGGGGTGCTGCCGTTCATCTTTTTCTGGGGGCTGAACAAGATTTTCCCGGTTTTCAAGTGCGAGGATACCCACTGAGAAAAAGTTTGGCGCCAATTTTGATTACTTGACTAAAGTCAAGGCAGCAAGGTTGCAAAACGCTATTTTACGGATAGACTCTACTTAGGCTAATGTGTCGAATTAATTAGATATTGTACACTTATCCACGTAACGGGAGGAACGTCATGGCGAGAGGAATTCTCCGAGCAGCAGTCAGCCGCGTATGTCTGGTTCTGGTGCTGTCCCTTGCGGCGCACGCATACGGTGATCCGGGCAAGGACCTGTTCGACAAACAGTGTTCAGGCTGCCACACCGTCGGCGGCGGCGATTCGGGGGGACCGGACCTCAAGGGGGTGACCGACAGGAGGTCCGAGGAGTGGCTCGAATCGATCATCATTGAGCCGGACAAGCTGGCGGCGACCGATCCGGCTCGGAAGGAGCTGATCAAGAAATACGGCTACGAGATGCCAAAGCTCGGCATCGGCCATGACGACGCCATCAAGATCATCACCTGGCTCAGGGGAGGGGGGGGCGGCGCCCAGACCGGGTCACCGCCGGCGGACGAACATCCGGAAGTCGTGGTGACGCCGGCGCTGGTTGCCAAGGGGAAAGCGTTTTTCACCGGGCAAAAGCCCCTGGCCAACGGGGGCGCGCCGTGCATCGCCTGCCACCGGATCTCGACCCCGGGCATTACGGGAGGAAACCTCGCCGTCTCCAACCTGAGCGCCTCCTACCAGAAGATGGGGGAGAAGGGGATGCGGGGGGCGCTCAAGGCCCTCAAGTTCCCGACCATGAAGAAGATCTACGAAAACCGCCCCCTGACCGATGACGAAGTAACGAGCCTGATCGCCCTGTACAAGGATGCCGCCCTCACTAAGAGCACACCATCTGCGTCCTTCTTCCCCGCCTACGGCGCGGGGACTTTCGTCGTGTTCCTCGTCGGCTTGACTCTCTACAAAAGGAGGACCAGATAAATGACACAGGAAAGGCTCAAGGACGACCGGTGCGGATGTGACCGCGGGTGGGAAGAGTTCTACCGGAACCGCTGGCAGTACGACAAGGTGGTGCGGAGCACCCACGGGGTGAACTGCACCGGCAGCTGTAGCTGGATGGTCCATGTGAAGGACGGCATCGTCGGCTGGGAGCTCCAGGCCAACGACTATCCCCAGTTCGACGGCACCATTCCCAACCACGAGCCCCGGGGGTGCACCCGGGGGATCAGCTACTCCTGGTACCTCTACAGCCCGCTGCGGGTGAAGTACCCCTACATGCGCGGCGCCCTCATCGATCTCTGGCGTGACGCCCGGAGCCGCCACGAAGACCCCGTGGAGGCCTGGAAGAGCATCGTGGAGAACCCGGAATCCCGTCGGGCCTACGTGAGCAAGCGGGGGACCGGTGGCATGCGCCGGGCCGACTGGGACGAGGTGACCGAGCTGATCGCCGCCTCCTCCATCTACACCGCGAAGAAGTACGGCCCGGACCGGGTCATCGGCTTCTCGCCGATCCCGGCCATGTCCATGATCAGCTACGCGGCCGGTACCCGGTTCCTCCAGCTCTTCGGCGGGGTCGCCATGAGCTTCTACGACTGGTACTGCGACCTCCCGCCGGCGTCGCCCCAGGTCTGGGGTGAGCAGACCGACGTGAACGAGTCCGCCGACTGGTACAACGCCTCCTACATTGTGCTCTGCGGCTCCAACGTCCCCATGACCCGGACCCCGGACGCCCACTTCATGACCGAGGCCCGCTACCGGGGGACCAAGGTGGTGGTCATGTCGCCGGACTACAACATCGCCACCAAGTTCGCCGACAACTGGCTCCCGGTGGAGCAGGGGCACGACGGCGCCTTCTGGATGGCGGTGAACCACGTGATCCTCAAGGAGTGCTACGCCGACCGCCAGGTCCCCTTCTTCCAGGAGTATGCCCTCAAGTACACGGACCTCCCGTTCCTCGTGAAGCTGGAGGAGAAGGACGGAGCGTTGAAGCAGGGGGAATTCCTCCGGGCTGCCGAGTTCGAGCGGAGCGCCTCCCTCGAGCATGCCGACTGGACCCTCTGCGTGGCCGACGGCGCCGGGGACGTGAAGATCCCCCACGGGAGCCTCGGCACCCGCTGGAGCAAGCAGGAGGGGAAGTGGAACCTGGACATGACGGATCTCGTGGACGGTACCCCCATCGACTGCCGCCTGACCCTCCTGGGTGGCGAGACCGGGAAGGTCCGCTTCCGGTTTGAAGCGGAAGGGGAGAGCGTCCGCGAGGTGCCGGTCCGGCGGATTGAGACGAAGAACGGCCCCGTGACGGTGGCTACCGTGTACGACCTTCTCATGGCCCAGTTCGGCGTTTCCCGGGGCCTCGGGGGGGACTATCCCAAGAGCTACGACTCCGACAAGCCCTTCACCCCCAAGTGGCAGGAGAAGTACACCGGCATCGCCGCCGAATCCCTCATCAAGATCGCCCGGGAGTGGGCCGAGAACGGCGAGAAGAGCGGCGGCCGGAACATGATCATCATCGGCGCCGGGGTCAACCACTGGTACCACAACGACCTCATCTACCGGGCCGCCATCACCGCCCTGATCCTGACCGGCAGCGTCGGCCGCAACGGCGCGGGGCTCGCCCACTACGTGGGGCAGGAGAAGGTGGTCCCCCTGGCTCCCTGGACATCCATCGCCATGGCCCAGGACTGGGTAAAGCCGTCCCGGCTCCAGAACACCCCGAGCTTCTGGTACATCCACTCGGACCAGTGGCGCTACGACCGGACATTCGTCGACTACCTCAAGCCCGAGACCGGCGAGCGGATGCCCCTCCACGCCGCCGACATGAACGCCAAGGCGGCCCGGCTCGGCTGGCTCCCCTTCGCCCCCCACTTCAACGAGAGCCCCCTGCGGCTCGTGGAGGCGGCCAAGGCCGCCGGCGCCCAGAGCGACGACGAAATCCGCTCCTGGCTCGTGAATCGCCTGAAGAGCGGAGAAACCCGCTTCGCCATCGAGGACCCGGATGGCCAGGGGAACTCCCCCAAGGTCTGGTTCATCTGGCGGGCCAACGCCATCTCCTCCAGCGCCAAGGGGCACGAGTTCTTCCTGAAGCACGTCATCGGCGCCCCCAACAGCAGCGTGAGCGCCAAGGAGGTGGCCAAGGGGCAGGTGAAGGATCTCGTGTGGCACGACAAGGCCCCCGAAGGGAAGATGGACCTGGTGGTGGACCTCAACTTCCGGATGGACACCTCCACCCTCTACTCGGACATCGTCCTCCCCACGGCCACCTGGTACGAGAAGTCGGACCTGAACACCACCGACATGCACTCCTTCATCAACTGCCTGGACGCCGCCGTGCCGCCGTCCTGGGAGTCGAAATCTGACTGGAAGATCTTCACCCGCATCGCCAAGAAGGTGAGCGAGCTGGCGGTGAAGCACCTCCCCACGCCGGTGAAGGATATCATCGCCGCGCCGCTCCTCCACGACACCCCGGGCGAGATCGCCCAGCGGCAGGTGAAGGACTGGAAGCTCGGCGAGTGCGAGGCGATCCCCGGCAAGACCATGCCGAACCTGGCCATCGTGGAGCGGGACTACGTGAACCTCTACAACCGCTACGTGTCGGTGGGGCCCCATATCGGCCACCTCCATGCCCACGGGGTCAGTTGGGAGGCGGACGACGTCCACGAGCAGCTCCTGGAGACCATGCCGACCCGCACCTGGAACGGCAAGTCGTTCCTGGACATCGAAGACGAAAAGACCGTGGCCGACGTGCTCCTCTCCTTCGCGCCGGAGTCCAACGGGGAGCTGGCCTACCGGGCCTACCAGAACCTGGAGAAGCGGGTCGGCAAGCCCCTGGCCGGGATCGCCGCCGGAAGCCGCGACCTGCGGATCAAGTGGGAGCACGTGACCCAGAAGCCCCAGCGCTACTGCAGCACCCCGGTCTGGAGCGGCCTCGTGAACAACGGGCGTCCCTACGCCCCCTATACCCTGAACGTGGAATACGACGTGCCGTGGCGCACCCTCTCGGGGCGCCAGTCCCTCTACCTGGACCACCCCTACTACGGCGAGTTCCACGAGGGGCTCCCCACCTTCAAGGCGAAGCTCAACCCGGCGATTCTGGACGAGACCGAGGGGGAACAGGGGCTTGTCCTCAACTTCCTCACCCCCCACGGCAAGTGGAGCATCCATTCCACCTACAGCGACAACCTCCGAATGCTCACCCTGGGCCGGGGGGGACCGGTGGTCTGGCTCAACCACGAGGACGCAGCCGGGGCCGGCATCGAGGACAACGAGGAGATCGAGGTCTACAACTTCAACGGCGTGGTGGTCTCCCGGGCCTGTGTCTCCTCCCGGATCCCGAAAGGGGCCGCGGTGATGTACCACGCGCCGGAGCGGACCATCAACATCCAGAAGTCAAAGAAGACCGGCAAGCGGGGCGGGGTCCACAACAGCCTCTCCCGCATCCGCCTGAAGCCGACCCTGATGCTCGGGGGCTACGCCCAGTTCAGCTACTACTTCAACTACTGGGGACCGACCGGCGTGAACCGGGACAGCTACGTGGTCGTCAGAAAGCTGAGGGGGTGAGACAATGGATGTCAGAGCACAACTGGTAATGGTGTTCAACCTGGACAAATGCATCGGCTGCCACGCCTGCAGCCTCTCCTGCAAGAACATCTGGACCGACCGCAAGGGCGCCGAATACATGTGGTGGAACAACGTGGAGACGAAACCCGGCGTCGGCTACCCGAAGAAGTGGGAAGACCAGGAGGAGTTCAAGGGGGGATGGGTCGCCGACGGGCATAACCTGCGGCTCAAGGCCATGGGGAAGGGGCCGACGCTCCTCAACATGTTCTTCCAGCCCAACATGCCGAAGCTGGAGGACTACTACGAGCCCTTCGACTTCGACTACGGCAACCTCTACGGGGCCAAGGGGGGGGATGACCAGCCCGTGGCCGAGGCCTTTTCCCAGATCACCGGGGAGAAGATGGCCCATATCAAGGCCGGCCCCAACTGGGACGACGACCTCTCCGGCTCCCAGGTCTACGCGTCGGCAGACGTGAACCTGGAGGACAAAAAGATCATCGAGCAGTACAGCACGATGTTCATGCAGTACCTCCCCCGCATCTGCAACCACTGCGCGAACCCGGCCTGCGTCGCCTCCTGCCCGTCCCGGGCCATCTACAAGCGGGGGGAGGACGGGGTGGTTCTGGTGGACCAGGAGGTCTGCAAGGGGTGGCGGTTCTGCACGAGCGCCTGCCCCTACAAGAAGGTCTACTTCAACTGGAACAGCGGCAAGGCGGAGAAGTGCATCTTCTGCTTCCCCCGGACCGAGACCGGCCAGTGCAACGCCTGCGCCCACAGCTGCGTCGGCCGTATCCGCTACGTGGGGGTCCTCCTCTACGACGCCGAGAAGGTGGAGCAGGCGCTCCTGAAGCCCGACAACCAGCTCGTCGAGGCCCATCGGGGGGTGATCCTCGATCCCCGGGACGAGGCGGTCCGGGAAGGGGCGAGGAAGAATGGCGTCCCCGAGCAGTGGCTGGAGGCCGCCGAGAAGTCGCCGGTCTATGCCTTGATCAAGGAGTTCGAACTCGCCCTGCCGCTCCACCCCGAGTTTCGGACCATGCCCATGGCCTACTACATCCCCTCCCTCTCGCCGGTTCTGACCTCCGGCGGCGAGCTCCACGAGCTGGTGGAGCACGGCACGATCCCGACCCGGGAGGCCCTGCGCGCCCCCATCGGGTACCTGGCGAGCCTCTTCGGGGGCGGCAACCGGGACGTGGTGGCGGCGGCCCTGGAGAAGCTCATCGCCCTTCGCATCCACATGCGGGCCAAGAACCTCAACCAGCCCACGGACGAGGCGAGCCTCGGGAAGGCCGGGCTCGACGAGGCAGGGGCGAAACGTCTCTACCGTCTCTTCACCATCGGCGGCTACAACGAGCGGAACATCATTCCGCCCCAGCAGCGGGAAGAGCTCGATTCCCACACCCGCAAGGGGGCCAGCGGCTTCGGCATTCTCAAGAAGACGGGGAGGGGAAAACGATGACAGCGGATATCTATTCATCCCTCGCCCGGATGCTCGACTATCCCCAGGAGAAAAAGAGCCTCCTGTGGGCCATCGGCACCGTCCAGAGGTATCTGAGCGAAGAGGGGCTGGAGTGCCCCCTCGACACCTTCGGAGAGTTCATGGCCGCATCGACCCTGGCGGAGCTCCAGGAGGAATACGTGGCGACCTTCGATTTCAACCCGGCGGTGGCCCCCTATCTGGGGCACCACCTCTTTGGCGACAACCAGAAGAAGGGGGCGTATCTCATTGCCCTGAAGGGGGAGTATGGCCGCCACGGCTACACCCCCCTCGGCAACGAGCTTCCCGATCATCTCCCCGTCATACTCTGGTTCCTGGCCCATCTGGTCCGCGGGGGAGAGGACGACGCACGGAGATCGTTCATTGACCGGCACGTATTGCCGGGGGTCGAGAAGCTCAGTGACAGCTTCGCGGCATCCCGCCGGGATTCCCCCTGGAGGCCCGCGGTCGAGGCCGTCCGCCTCATCTGCGGCGAGGACTCCGCCCGGGGAGAGCACCCCGCGGAAGGGATCGGCGATGGCGTTCTTGAAAAAAACCGCCCGAAAACGGCTGCGCATCCGGAGGTAAGCCCATGCTGAACACCGTGCTGAACACCTTTATCTTTGTGGCCCTTCCCTATGTGGCCCTGGCGATGCTCATCGTCGTCACCCCCTACCGCTATTACTCGAACCGTCTCACCTGGTCGGCCTACTCCACCCAGTTCCTGGAGCGGAAGACCCTCTACTGGGGGGCCAACCCTTGGCACTACGGGATCATCCCCATCATACTGGCCCACACCCTTGGCGTTGTGGCCCCCGGTGCCATGAAGTCGCTCTTGGGGAACGTTGAGGTCCTGGTCTTTCTGGAGAGCGTGGGGCTCGGCCTGGGGCTCTTCGCGCTCTTCGGCTGCGTGGTGCTCCTGCTGCGTCGCGTCAACGCTCCCATGCTGAAGCGCGTAACCTATCCCGCCGACTGGGTGCTCCTCATTCTGCTGACCTTCCAGACGCTCACCGGGGTCTACATCAGCCTCTTCATGCGCTGGGGCTCCCAGTGGTACCTCCACACGGCGGTTCCCTACCTCTATTCGCTCCTCTACTTCAACCCGAAGGTGGAGTACCTGGCCGACTTCCCCCTCATCCTCAAGCTGCACGCGGCAGGGGCATTCCTGATCGTGGCGCTCCTGCCGTTCACCAAGCTGGTCCACCTCCTCTACTGGCCTCTCGATTTTCTCAAGGATCCACCCATCCTCTACCGCTGGCGCTCCCGGCCCGAGGGGAAGGTGGAGTAACGGCATTCAAGGAGAACGCCATGGAAAGGCACGAGCAGAAGACGGCAACGGCGGCAACGTGGGGGACCCAGGTCAGGACGCGCACCATGGCGACCCACAGGTACAAGCAGATCTCGGTCCTGACGATGAACACCTTCGCCTTCACTGTCTGCTTCGCGGTCTGGGTGATGTTCTCCATCATCGGCATCCCGATCAAGGGCGCCCTAGGCCTGAACGAGACCCAGTTCGGCATCCTGGCCGCAACCCCCATTCTCTCCGGCTCATTGATTCGGCTGCCGCTCGGGATGTGGACCGACAAGTACGGCGGACGCATTGTCTTCTTCATTCTGATGCTCTGCACCATCGTCCCCATCTACCTGGTGAGCGCCGCCACGGCGTACTGGCACTTTCTCCTCCTGGGGCTCTTCATCGGTCTTGCCGGCGGCGCCTTCTCGGTGGGGATCAGCTACACCGCCCGCTGGTTCACCAAGGCCCGTCAGGGATTCGCCATGGGGATCTTTGGCGCCGGGAACGCGGGGGCCGCGGTCACCAAGTTCCTGGCCCCCTCCCTGGTGGTGGCCTACGGCTGGCAGATGGTCCCCAAGGTCTATGCCGTGGCCATGCTCGTGACGGCCATCCTGTTTTGGGCATTCACCTTCACCGAGCACAGCCACAAAGTGAGCTCCACCGTGACCATCAAAGACCAGCTGGCGGCCCTCAGGGACCCGAAGGTCTGGCGCTACTGCCAGTACTACGCCATCGTCTTCGGGGGCTACGTGGGGCTCTCCCTCTGGATGACCAAGTACTACATCAACGAGTACGGCTTCGACATCCGGACCGCGGCCCTGGTGGCCGCCATCTTCGTGCTACCCTCCGGCGTGATCCGCGCCCTGGGAGGGTGGCTGTCGGACCGTTTCGGCGCCCACACCGTCACCTGCTGGGTCATGTGGGTCTCCGGCGGGTGCCTCCTGCTCCTCTCGATCCCCCACTTCGATGTGGTTGTCACCACGGTGAACGGTCCCGTCGCGCGCCACGTGGGGCTCAACGTATGGGTGTTCACCTCCCTTCTCTTCGTTGTCGGCATTGCGTGGGGATTCGGCAAGGCATCGGTGTTCAAGCACATCTCCGATGAATACCCCCACAACATCGGCGTGATCTCCGGCATCGTGGGGCTCATTGGCGGGCTCGGCGGGTTTGTCCTCCCCATCATGTTCGGCGCCCTGGTGGACCTGACCGGTGTCCGGAGCACCGCTTTCATGCTCCTGTACGGTTCCACGTGCGTTTCCCTGTTCTGGATGTACCTGGCCCTGAAGAAAGAAAACGTTCATCGCAAGCTGAAGACCGCCGACATTCTCGAATAACAGCCAATAACAGCCAATTCCCATGGAAGGAGAATAACGATGCCAACGGACGTATTGACAGCAACGGAAACGAAAAAGAGTGCATCATCGCACGTTCTGACGGAGTGGACCCCGGAAGACCAGCATTTCTGGGAAACCAGGGGGAAGGCCATTGCCACCCGCAACCTCTGGATCTCGATCCCGGCCCTCTTCCTGGCCTTTGCGGTCTGGATGGTCTGGAGCGTGGTCTGCGTGAACCTCCCCAACATCGGCTTCAAGTACGACACCAACAAGCTCTTCTGGCTGACCGCCCTCCCCGCGCTTGCGGGGGCGACGCTCCGCATCTTCTACTCCTTCATGGTCCCCATCTTCGGGGGACGCCGGTGGACCGCCATCAGCACGGCATCGCTCCTGATTCCCGCCATGGGGATCGGCTTTGCGGTACGGGACCCCGCGACCAGCTACTCGACCATGCTGATCCTGGCCGTCCTCTGCGGGTTCGGCGGCGGCAACTTCGCCTCCAGCATGGCCAACATCAGCTTCTTCTATCCCAAGGCCCTGAAGGGGACCGCCCTGGGGCTGAACGCCGGCCTGGGGAACCTGGGGGTGAGCGCCATGCAGTTCCTCGTGCCGCTGGTTATCTCCACCGGCATGTTCGCCGCCCTCTGCGGCGATCCCCAGCAGTGCGTCATCAACGGGGTGACCAAGCCTATGTGGCTCCAGAACGCCGGCTTCGTCTGGGTGCCGTTCATCGCCCTCTCCGCCCTGGTCGCCTGGTTCGGCATGAACGACATCGCCAGCGCCAAGGCATCCTTCAGTGACCAGGCCATCATCTTCCGGCGCAAGCACAACTGGCTCATGTGCATCCTCTACCTCGGCACCTTCGGTTCGTTCATCGGCTACTCGGCGGGGCTCCCGCTCCTGACCAAGTCCCAGTTCCCCGGCATCAACCCGGTCAAGTACGCCTTCCTCGGCCCCCTCGTGGGCGCACTGATCCGTCCCGTCGGTGGGTGGCTGGCCGATAAGCTCGGTGGTGCGCGGGTCACCTTCTGGAACTTCATCATCATGGCCGGGGCCGTGTTCGGCGTGCTGGCGTTCCTCCCCCACGGCGGAGTCGGCGGCAACTTCTGGGGATTCCTCGCCATGTTCATCCTCCTCTTCGCCACCACCGGCATCGGCAACGGCTCCACCTTCCGCATGATCCCGGTGATCTTCCTGACCGAGCGGCAGCGCGATGCGGCGGGAAGGGGGAAGGAGGCGGAGGAGCAGGCAATCAAGGACGCCAACAAGGAGGCGGCCGCCGTCCTGGGCTTCACCTCGGCATTTGCGGCCTACGGCGGGTTTTTCATCCCCAAGAGCTTCGGCACCTCCATTGCCGCCACCGGTGGCCCCCAGGTGGCCCTCTACGGGTTCATCGCCTTCTACGCGAGCTGTATCATCCTCACCTGGTGGTATTATTCGCGTAAGAACGCTGAAGTCCCCTGCTAATGCCGTTTCCCAGCAGGCATCTAACCAACAAAAGGAGAACAATGTGAAAAAAACAGCTATCACCATCGCCTTCGTCGCCACTTCTGCCTTTGCCGCACATGTTTTCGCCGCCGACGTATTTGAATTCCCCGCATCAATGGGTAAAGTGACATTCCCCCATAAAATGCACCAGGAGATGCTGAAGGACTGCAAGAAGTGCCACGAAAACGGACCGGGCAAGATCAAGGACTTCGGCAAGGACTGGGCCCACAAGACCTGCAAGGGGTGCCATACCGAGCTGAAGAAAGGCCCGGTCGGCTGCACGGACTGCCACAAGAAGTAAATATGGGAACCTGCGGTAGGGGCGCTGCTTGCCGCGCCGCCCCTACCGTTTAGCCACCGAATCGATGGCCTAAAGAGGTGATGCCATGATCTCCATTGAAGAAGCGCAACAGATCATCCTTTCCCACACGGGGCTTCTGGGAACCGAGGAGGTTCCCCTGTTGCACGCGCTTCACCGGGTGATCGCGGAGGATGTCCACGCGCCGTGGGATATCCCGGGGGCCGACCATTCGGCCATGGATGGCTACACCTTTGCCTACGACGACGTGCAGGGGGGAAGCCTCGAGGTCTGCGGCTTCCTTCCTGCCGGCGTGGCACCGACGGAGCCGGTTTCCCCCGGCTGCGCCATGAAAATCATGACCGGCGCTCCGATTCCCCCCGGTTGCGATACCGTTGTTCCCGTGGAGGATGTGCTGGAGGAAGGTACAACCATTCGCCTGCGGGGGATGGTCAAGCGGGGCGACCATATCCGCCGCCGTGGCGAGGAGGTGAACGCCGGTGATCTGGTCGTTGCCTCCGGAAGCCTCCTGCGCCCTCCGGAGATCGGCATCCTCTCTTCCCTGGGGAAGACGACAGCCACCGTGTTCCGCAAGGCCCGCGTCGCGGTTCTCTCCACCGGCGACGAGCTGTTGCAACCCGGCTCCATCCCGGAGCCGGGCAAGATCATCAACAGCAACAGTACCAGCATTGCCGCCCAGCTTCTGGAGGCGGGGGCCGAGCCGCTCATGCTCGGCATCGCCCGGGATGATCTGGAGACTACCCGGCGCAAGATCAGCGACGGGCTCCAGGCCGATCTCCTCGTCACCACCGGCGGCGTGTCGGTGGGGGACAGGGACTTTGTCCGCGATGCGCTCCTGGACCTGGGGGGAGAGATCAAATTCTGGAAGGTGGCCATGAAGCCGGGGAAGCCGGTGGCCTTTGCCATGGTCCGGGGGAAACCGGTCTTTGCCCTGCCGGGGAACCCGGTGGCGGCCATGGTCGCCTTCGAGCAGTTCGTCCGTCCAGCCCTCCTGACGATGATGGGGCATGCCCGCATCCTTCGGCCCGTGGTCCGGGGAACCCTGGAGGAGGCCATCAGGAACCGGGGAGGGAGGCCCCACTTTGTACGGGTGTCGGTCCGCCTCGAGGCGGGGCGCTACCGGCTGGCCACCACCGGCGACCAGGGGTCGGCGCGGCTTTCATCCCTCACCAGCGGCAACGGGCTCGTGAAGCTCCCTCCCGACGCCGCCATCGTCGCTGGCAGCGAGGTGGAGGTGCAGCTCCTGGACCGGCACTTCGAGATGGGTCACCCCTGAGATGGAACTGATCGATACCTACGGACGGCGAATCACTTACCTGCGCCTCTCGGTGACCGACCGCTGCAATCTCCGCTGCCGTTACTGCATGCCGGCCGCGGGGGTGGAGAAGCTCGGCCACGGCGACATCCTGAGCTACGAGGATCTCTTTCGGATCGCCCGGGCCGCCGTTGCCGTGGGGATCGAGAAGATCCGGGTGACGGGCGGGGAGCCTCTGGTGCGGAAGGGGATCGTCCCGTTCCTTGCCCGGCTCGCAAAACTCCCGGGGCTTCGGGAACTGGTCCTCACCACCAACGGGTTCCTCCTGCCGGAGATGGCGGGGGAACTGCGCCGGGCCGGGGTGCAGCGGCTCAACGTGAGCCTCGATTCGTTCCGTCCCGGCACGTTCCGGGCCATCACACGAGGTGGCGACGTGTGGCAGGTGCTTGCCGGGATCGCCGCCGCGGAGGCGGCCGGATTTCCGCCCCCCAAGATCAACATGGTGGTAATGCGGGGGGTGAATGATGACGAGGTGCTTGACTTCGCGCGGCTCACCATCGAGCATCCCTACGCGGTCCGCTTCATCGAGTCCATGCCGGCCACGAGGGAGAAGAACTGGCAGAATCTGACCATTGCGGGGGAGGAAATCCTTGAACGGATAGGGACGCAGTTCTCCCTGGAACCGGTGGGAAAGGGGAGCCTGGCGGGGCCGTCCCGGGATTTCCGCCTGAGGGGGGCTGCCGGCACCATCGGAATCATCACGGCCCTCTCCGGTCACTTCTGCGCCGACTGCAACCGGATTCGGGTCACCTCCACCGGCATGGCAAAGTCGTGCCTCTTTTCCGACGGCGGAATCGACCTCAAGCCCTTTCTCAGGTGCGAAGGTTCGAAGCCCCTGGCCGAGGCTCTCCGAAACCTGGCCTGCGCCAAGCCGGCGTGCCACGGCATGTCGATGGAGAGGGCCGAGCACCGGGCCTTTGCCATGGCGGCGGTCGGGGGGTAGGATCACCCCTTTCGCCCTTTCGTCACGTTTCCGTTCTATTTCCTGAATTCATTCACAAGCCGTGTATAATGAAAAATATAGTAATCTCGGGAAACGTCAGGACTGCCTGCCGATGAACGGAGTGCCTCTATGTATTCCATGCAGGAAATCAAAGCGCATTACCTGTTCGGCGACGAGGATGCCGAAACGCTGAAGTCGCTCCTCTCCATAGCCCAGGCAAACCGGGAGCTGATGATTGAGGACTTTTACGACTATCTCCTCGGCATTCCGGAAACGGCCGCGTTTCTCCAGGACGACACGGTCCTCCAGCGGCTCAAGCTGAGCCACGGCGGATGGTTCGTCAACCTCTTCCGGGGCGTTTACGACAATCAGTACCTGCACGATCTCCAGCGCGTCGGTCATGTTCATGTCAAAATCGGGCTCAACGCCCATTTCGTGAACGCGGCCATGCAGAAGGTGCGGCGTTTTGCGGTCGGCATGATCAGGGAGAACTTTCCCGACCGGGACGAGCGGCGGAAGAAAACAGAGGCGGTGGAAAAGATTCTCGATATCAACCTCGACATCATGACGGCCTCCTACATCGAGGAGGAACTGAAGAAGGTCTTCATTTCCAAACGGCTGGAATCGCTGCTGGTCAGGGCAACGGAGCGTTTCACCTACGGCCTCAACCTGGTCCTGGTGCTCGCCCTGGTCGGCGTGTCCCTTTCGGTCGTTGGTCTGTTTTTCTGGGAGATATTTCATGTCTTCAGGGGCTCCGTCGAGAAAGGGATCCTGAGCGCCCTCGGTACGCTCCTCATCCTCTGGATGATGATCGAGCTCATGGACAACGAGATCAAGACCCTGAAAGGGGGGCGCTTCAATATCCAGGTGTTCATCGGCGTGGTCATCATCGCCATCATCCGGGAAATCCTGATTTCGACGCTCCGTCACGATCCCCTGGAGACCCAGGTCTTCCTGGCCGGGACGCTGATGGTCCTGGGAGTCGTATACTACCTGGTCGCCCGAAGCCAGCAGATATCGCCCATACGCTGAGTGGGGAGCGGGACTTATGCTACTCTTTGAAATACAATGACGTGAGGGTGAGCCATGGGGAGTGAAAAAGGAACTATTGATCCCGCTGTGTACCGGGCGATTCTGGCAAGTATGGGGGATGGAATCGTCTTCCTGGATACGGAGGACTGTTTCGCCTACATCAACGCGGCCGCAGAGAAGATCCGCGGCATCCGGGCGGAAAACTACCTGGGGCGCCATATCCTTTCCATCTTCGGCACCCATTCCAACCATACGTCCGAGCGGGTGCGCAAGCTGCTGGCCGCCCTCAGGAGCGGCGTCCTCCCCTTTCATGTCCATATCATCGAGACGAGGGGGAGGGTTTTCGAGAACAGCTATTACCCCATCCGCGATAAGGGAGGCAACTATCTCGGAACCCTGATGATGAGCCGCGACATCACCGAGAAGGAGCGGCTCAAGGCGGAAAACCTCACCCTTCGCGAGCAGGTGCTGTCCGAATTCGGCTGCTGCGACCTGGTGGGCTCCAGCGATGTCATGCGCCCCATCTTCCAGATCATCAATGCCGCCGCTGCCGTCGACTCCACCATCCTGATCACCGGCGAAAGCGGCACCGGCAAGGAGCTGGTGGCCCGGGCCGTCCACCAGCACAGCGCGCGCAAGGATCTCCCCATGATCAAGGTCAACTGCGCGGCCCTCCCCGATACCCTCCTGGAATCGGAACTCTTCGGCCATGAAAAGGGGGCGTTTACCGGTGCCATCAAGGAGCGCAAGGGGAAATTCGAGCAGGCCCACGGGGGAACCATCTTCCTCGATGAGATCGCGGAGATGCCCCTGGCGGCCCAGGCCAAACTGCTCAGAGTGCTGCAGGAGAGGACCGTGGAGCGCCTGGGGAGCACCCGGGAGATCAGGGTGGACGTGCGGATCATCGCCGCCACCAACCGCGACCTGCGCCGGGAGGTGACGGCGGGACGGTTTCGGGAAGACCTCTTCTATCGCCTCAACGTCATCCCGATCCATATCCCCCCCCTGCGGGAGCGGACCGAGGATATCCTCGCCCTGGCCCGGCAGTTCCTCAACCGGTTCGCCGAGAAGATGCACAAGCCGGTCATGGAAATCGCCCCGGAGGCCCAGAAGGCCCTCCTGGAATACAACTATCCGGGCAATGTCAGGGAACTGGAAAATGCTGTCGAGCGGGCCGTTGCCCTCTCCCTTGGCAGCAATCTGCGCCTCGGAGATCTCCCGTCGGAGTTCACCGCTCCGCACCCAGCCGGTGCTCAGCCGCTTTCCCCGTCCGCCGGTCCCGCTTCCCTGGCCGATAGTGTTCATTCCATGGAAAAAAACGCTATCGAAGAGGCCTTGCGCTCCACTGGCAACAAGAAGGGAGATGCCGCTCGACTCCTCGGTATCTCCCGGAAAACCTTGTGGGAAAAAATGAAACAGCTGGGGGTCACGTAGCGGAAGCAGATGGTATGGGTTCCGGAGGCTTCCCTGGCATCGGGAAATATTTTTCCCCTGTGAAAATTATTCGTGGACTTTTGGGTGGAAAAGCTGGTAGAGTGCCCTATGTCCGTGGATGTACCAGGACGAACTAACAACAGCAGCAGGAGAAAGAAAGAACATGGCAAACGGTACAGTAAAGTGGTTCAACGACAGCAAGGGGTTTGGTTTTCTGGAGCAGGAGAACGGCGAGGACGTATTTGTCCACTTCTCGGCCATCAACGGCGACGGTTTCAAATCCCTTACTGAAGGTGATAGGGTAACGTTCGACGTCGTCAAGGGCCCGAAAGGCCTGCAGGCGGCCAACGTAACCAGGGTGTAACTGATACGAGCCCTGCGAAACGAAGAAGGCCCCGGAGCAATCCGGGGCCTTCTCTTTTTATTCAACGTCTACATCTCGCCCCTGTTGCCGTAGCGACCCTGGTGAAAGTATCATTCCTCCCGTGAACAGGCTAGTCTCAATCTTTCTTGTCGTTTTCGTCATCGCCCTGGTTTTCTTCGGGACTTGGCAGCTGTTTCTCGGCAATTTCGAGGCCGCCTTCTCGTCCGCCCCATTTCTGCTCATCGTCTATCTGTTCCTCAGGCCGTGGCGCAAATAAGCCTCTCCTGCAGTTCTCCGCAGGGCGCCGTGAGTGACACGGGACATTTGTTCTTGACTTTGGCTTTGTATCTAGTGTAAGAACAGGCCCATTAATTTTTGCAGTGATTCGTGTAATGGTTCCAGGGAGGGGACCACCTTTCCCTGCGCAGAGCAGCCCCATCGGCATTCAGTCGTGGGGCTGTTTTCGTTGCGGAGCCTTGGTTTGACTGGGCGTGAAGCATAGTTGACCGGTCTGCGGTCCATCGGCTTTGGCGAGATATTGACGCTGGAGTGCCGCGCCGCCGAGAGAGCAGATAGATTGAAAGGGAATTTGTATGAGTTGTATTGTGTTGAAATTTCAAGCCTAGTGCGCTCTCTTCAATAATGGTGTCACATTGATTTGAGTTCAATAATTGACTTTTCGATAAAAGCTTTTATCATGTCGTTTGAAATAATTAAATGATCTCTGTTTGCTTGCCTTTAGGTAAAAGGTGTTGCATCCACGAGGTATGAATTCAACGTCAAGGAGGTATGGAATGAAGAAGCAAGTAGCAATTACCGTTGCCGCGGCGTGTCTGGCATTCTCCGCTACCGCCCACAGTGAGAGCCGCATCAAGGAAGGTGCTTTGTCGGTGAGCCCCTTCGGTGGGTACACGTTCTTCGACCGGGACTCTGATCTCAAGAGCCGGCCCACCGGCGGTCTCAGGCTCGGCTACAACTTCACCGAGAACGTGGCAGTCGAGGGTTCGGGAGCCTATACCGACACCAAGTACGATAACGGCAATGGAAGCTCCAATGTCTATCGTTATGGCGCCGAGCTCCTCTATCACTTTATTCCCCAGTCACGGGTTGTGCCGTTCCTGGCAGCGGGGCTCGGCGGTATTACCTACGAAGGCCGTGAAGGTGTGCCCGATGCAGATCGGACCGACGGGATACTCACTGCCGGCGGCGGTGTGAAGCTCTTCCTTGTGGATCGTATTGCGCTTCGCGCCGATGGCCGCAACATTTTTACCTTCAACGATGCTCTGAATCATCAGGAAGTCACCGCCGGCCTCGATTTTCAGTTCGGCGGCGGCAAGGCTGCTCCGGCTCCGGTCAAGGCTGAACCGAAGCCCGAGCCCAAGCCCGAGCCCAAAAAGGTTGTCGCTACTGCACCCCTCGACAGTGACGGCGATGGCGTACCCGACAATCTGGACAAGTGCCCCGATACCCCGGCCGGCGTCAAGGTCGACAGCGTCGGCTGTCCGCTGGACAGCGACGGTGACGGCGTACCCGATTACCTGGACAAGTGCCCCGGCACCCCGGCCGGCGTGAAGGTCGACAGCGTCGGCTGTCCGCTGGACAGCGACGGTGACGGCGTACCCGATTACCTGGACAAGTGTCCCGGCACCCCGGCCGGCGTGAAGGTCGACAGCGTCGGCTGCCCACTGGATACGGATGGTGACGGCGTACCCGACTACCTGGACAAGTGCCCCGATACGCCGAAAAATGCCGCCGTCGACAAGAACGGCTGCCCGGAGAAGGTCTGCATCACCCTGAAGGTTGAGTTCGACTTCGATAAGGCCAACATCAAGCCCGAGTTCCGCGATGAGATCAAGAGAGTGGCCGACTTCCTCAAAGAGTATCCCGACGCCACTGCGGTGATCGAAGGGCATACCGACAGCAAAGGAACTGTGAAGTACAACCAGAAGCTCTCCGAGCGCAGGGCCAAGGCCGTCATGAAGAACCTGGTCGACGAATTCGGAATCTCCGCCAAGCGTCTTTCTGCCAAGGGGTATGGCGAGACCAAGCCGGTTGCCGACAACGCCACCGAAGAAGGGCGCCAGAAGAACCGCCGCGTAGTGGCCAACATCGACTGCGGGCTGAAGAAGCGCAAGTAACCGTAACAGTACAACTGACGTCATCAAAAAAACGCACTGCTTTCGGGCAGTGCGTTTTTTTGTGGCCTGTGATCCTGAACGATACCTGGATGGGCTACAAGTCCCCCGTCAGTTCCTGGAGAAGATAGACCTTCGGATTCAGCCCCTTGACGCAGCCAATAATCTCGCGCAGTCCCTTCTCGTCGATTCCTTCCTCCTGGTCGGTTCCCTGGAACCAGGGGTATCCCTTGGGGAAGGGCGAGTAGGAGCCGTCACGGAGAAGCGACACATCCACCATGTCGTTCACCCGGCCTGCGGCCTCCCACGGGTCCCGGTAGTTGAACTGACGCGCCACGATATGGAGCCCCATGCCGTTGGGAAAGAGGGCCTTCACCTCGAAGGAGAAATCCCGCGGCGCTCCGTAGCTGTCACTTCTCCCCTCGCGGGCAAATACCTCCGCTCCTTCCCTAACGAGAATCTCCCACACCGACTCGGCAGTCATTGGCGTGAATTCTTCCATAGTCATACCTCCAGTCTAACCTCCGCCCCCCACGGCGCCGGCTTTTCACCATCCCGCGTCAGCACCCAGAGGGTAGGGAATTCCATCGGTTCCGGCACCGGACCAATGCCGTCGGTAAGGTAGATAACCGCAGCAGGGAGGGGGTGCATGGTCCGCGCAAAACTGAAAACCGGCCGCAGATCGGTGAACCCTCCCCCTTCGTAGATTTCAACTACCGACGCAACTCCACGGAAAGCGTCGATCCTCTGGATTCGGCTGTTGGCGTAAAGTACGGTGATAGTTGACTCCCGTCCCCGGGAGATCCGGACCAACTCCTGGGCGAAGGCCTCCCGCAGTTCGACGCTGTTGGTTGAATCGCTCACGTCGATTCCGATCAGGAGGTTCAGGCGCCGCATTTTTCGGGTCCCGGGCGTGATATGAACAAAACGGCGATGCTCCTTCATCCAGGTGGTCTGCCGGCCCGTTCTCCCCGCCGTCGCCACGAACTGCCGGAGCACCTGGCGCCACGGAATCGGCGAGGGGGCGAGCATCCCCGCCACCACCTGCCGGATGTCGGCCGGCACCTCTCCGTCACAGGCCCGGTAGGCGTCGCGCACCATCCCCCGCACCACTTCCTCGGCAAGACGCACCGGCGTGGCATCGGCATCGTCCCAGATGGCGTGGTCGTCCACTGTCGCCACGGACTGCTCCTCGTCCTCCCCGGACTCCTTCTTCCCCCCGCTATCCCGCGAGGCGTTTCCCGTGCCGTACCCCTTGAGGCTTCCCGTGTCGAAGGGGTCGACGAGGAGGGCGTAGTACTCCTCAGCCGCAAGCCCTTCCTCCAGCTTGAAGGCCCGGGGGAGGAGCGCATCGGCGGGGAGGTGCTCGATGGAGGGGTTGATGGCCAAGTCGCAGGCCAGGTCCCAGTCGTGGTTGTTTCTTCCCTTGCGGCGAAACATGTGGAGGTGGATCAGGTGCTTGATGGTGTGCTCCAGGAGCCCTTCCTGAACCTGCGGGGGCTCGGCCCCGAAGAGAGGGGCGTTCACAGCCAGGGTTGGCACCCCGTCCCGCACCGTCACCCCGAGGGGGTGGCCGCCGTTCCCTCCCTCCCGGCGTAGTCCCAGGAGGAACCGGCCGTAGAAAGGCTTACGCTTCAGCATCCGAACAATGGCGTTTTCGATATTCCGCTTGGGCATCACATCCCCCGCACGGTGATCCAGGCGATAAAGGCGTAGCGGGCCAGTTTTCCGCTCCCCACAAGGAGCGAGAACCGGATGAACCTCACCCGGAGGATTCCTCCCACAAGGCAGAGGGGGTCGCCGATGACCGGCAGCCACGAAAAGAGAAGGGACCAGGAGCCGTACCGGCCATAGAGACGGTCGGCCCGGCGCTCCGTCGCCTCGTCGATCCTGAGGACTCTGCGCACCAGAAAGGGGCCGCCCCACATGCCGATGGCGTAGGTGGTGCAGGCCCCGAGCCAGTTGCCGACGGTTGCCACGCCCACCGCCAGCGCCGGGTCATGATGCTTGAGGAGGAGCGTGACCAGAAGCCACTCGGAACCGATGGGGACCAGGGTAGACGCAAGGAAACTCAGGCCGAAGAGGGCCGGAAGGCTATGGGTTGTCAGGAGCTGCTCCATTGTGTAACCCTAGCGGAAGGGGACGGAAAATGTCAAAGGGTTTGCATCTGCAGAAATTAGGGCTTGACATATTCTAATGGGTTGGGCGACTATACGACCCATGATCAATTTCGGCTTCTTTTCCTACGTTAGCTTTTACTTTTGGTGCGGCTTTTATTTTAGGCCGTCTGCCCAGGGTAGGGGTTTGTTGTAGGGAAGCTGAAAAACACTACACACTAAACCGGAAGCCGAGGGTGGACAGAGAGACCACCCCCGGCTTTTTCAGTTGTTAAGACCAATATCGTGACAGTCAAAGGCCGGGGGAAATCCTCCGGCCTTTCGTCTTTCCGGGACCACAGGGAGGAAAGGATGATCATCGTCATGAAAGCAGGTGCAGCGAAAAAGGACCGGGACGAGGTAATCAAGCGGATCAAGGAGCTGGGGTACAAGCCCCACGTGATCCACGGAACCACGCGGGACGTGATCGGGGCCGTGGGGGACGAGCGGGGGAAGCTGGTGCTGCAATCGATCGAATCGATGCACGGGGTGGAGAGCGTGGTCCCGATCCTCAAGCCCTACAAACTCGCCTCCAAGGAGGTGAAGGTGGAGCCGAGCATCATCCGGATCAGCGATGCGGTGAGCATCGGCGGCAAGGAGATCATCGTCATGGCCGGCCCCTGTTCGGTGGAAGGGGAGGAGCAGATCATCGAGACGGCCAAGGCGGTGAAGGCCGCCGGCGCCCAGGTGCTCCGCGGTGGGGCGTTCAAGCCGCGCACCTCCCCGTACTCCTTCCAGGGCCTTGAGGAAGAAGGACTCAAGCTTCTGGCCAAGGCCCGGGAGATCACCGGCCTTCCCATCGTTACCGAGGTGGTGAATCCCGAGACGGCGGATCTCGTGGCCGAGTACTCTGACATCCTCCAGATCGGCGCCCGCAATGCCCAGAACTTCGCCCTGCTCAAGAAGGTCGGGCAGCTCAGGCGGCCGGTACTCCTCAAGCGGGGCATGTCCATGACCATCCAGGAGTTCCTCATGAGCGCCGAGTACGTCTTGAGCGAGGGGAACCAGTCGGTGATCCTCTGCGAGCGGGGAATCCGCACCTTCGAGACGGCAACTCGCAATACCCTTGACCTCTCCGCCATCCCGGTCCTCAAGGGGATGACGCACCTGCCGGTCATTGCCGACCCCTCCCACGGTACCGGTAACTACCACTACGTGGCCCCCATGGCGCTGGCCGCCGTTGCCGCCGGGGCCGACGGGCTAATGATCGAGGTGCATCCCGATCCGGAACGGGCCTCGTCGGACGGTCCCCAGTCCCTCAAGCCCAAGAAGTTCGATGCCCTCATGACGAAACTCAGGCTCGTTGCCGAGTCCGTGGACCGGATTGTCTAGCAAACGGTCGAGCAAAACCCTTGCGCCCTTCCCGATGCTGCGATAGGATTGGTTGTTTTTAACCATGGTGGACAGCACAAGCTGAGGGAGGGGTACATGCATATCATTCGTCGTATGGTGGCGGTCGCGGTCGTCATGCTTGCCGTTGCCGGTCCGGCCAGTGCCCGCACGGCACGGCCCGCCGATCCGGGGATGGCTGCCGAGGCCCGGCAAAGCCTGGAAGATATCCTCGATACCTGGCGCGACGGTAACTACGAGCTTCTCTATGATCGGACGAGCGTGAGCGGTCGGGAAAGCCGGGAGGGGTTTGCCCGCAAGCTGGCCAAAGCCTCCCGCCGCCCCGCCTGTTGCTGGGAGAAGCTTCAGGAGGTGACGGTGTCGGCCCGCAGCGGCGATACCGTCACGGTTCGGGGCCGCTTCGGGCTGGACGGGGGGCCGGGAGGGACCGAGTATGCAACCAGATCGGTTCGCCTCGTGCGGGAGGACGGGGTATGGAAGGCGTCCCGGGCAGATATCCTCTCCCTTGCCGGCGAGAAGCGCAGACGGTAGCGCCACGGGGGAGGAGCTTTCAGTGGGGCGTTTCGGTGATATAGTTGTATCCCATGAAGACGCTCGTTTTCTTCCTGATAGTGCTCGTCTCGCCGCTGGTGCTCTTCTCCGCCTGCACGGCCCGGGGCGAGGTCCGGTTGCTTCGCCAGGAGATAACGGTCCGCCTGGAACCGGAGCGCCATCTCCTTCTCGGCACGAGCGTTCTGGAGCTACCCCGGGGCGCTTCCGGACGGCTCACCGTCTCCCTCAACCAGAGGGCTGCGGTGGACGGGGTGACCGTCGACGGGCGGAAAGCGGATTTTAGCCGGGCCGGCGAAGCCGTTGCCGTGGCACTTCCCGGGGAGAGCGGCGCCTCGCCCCGTCGGGTTTTGATCCGCTACCAATGCACCTTCAACGATCCGGCGCCGGAGCGGCCGGTTGACAGCGAAGACCCCTCCTACGGCGTGAGCGGCGCCATAACCACCAGGGGAACCTATCTCGGCAGCGACGCCGGTTGGTACCCGGCTCCGCAGACTCTGCCGGAGAGCCGGCGCGTGACGGTTACGGCCCCTGCCGGGATCGAGGCCATTGCTGCCGGTCGGCGTATTGCCCGTTCCACGGACAAGGGGACCACCTCCTCCACCTGGGAGGAGGCCCGGCCCGTGGAGGGACTCTCCCTCTCGGCCGGTCCCTACGTCATCGGAGAGCGGAGTCTTGGCGGCATCCCCCTCTATTCCTACTTCTATCCGGAGAACGCCAGCCTTGCAGCGCGCTACCTGGAGGCATCCGCCGGCTATATCCGCTTCTATGCCGGAAAGTTCGGCCCCTACCCCTTCGAAAAATTTGCCGTGGTGGAGAACTTCTTTCCCACGGGCTACGGCTTTCCCTCCTATACCCTCATCGGCGGCACGGTGATCCGCCTTCCCTTTATCGTTCACACGAGCCTCCCTCACGAGATTGCCCACTGCTGGTGGGGAAACGGTGTTCTCGTCGACTACCGGCAGGGGAACTGGTCCGAGGGGCTCGTGACTTACCTGGCCGACTACCTCCTGGAGGAGCGGAAATCGGCTCGGGATGGGCGTGATTACCGCTTCCGCATCCTGGCCGATTACGCGTCCCTGGTGGGGGCTGGTGACGATTTCCCCCTGGAGCGGTTCCTCGGCCGGAAGGATTCGGCTTCCCGGTCCATCGGCTACGGCAAGGGGGCGATGCTCTTTCACATGGTCCGGAAGCGGATTGGCGACGAGGCGTTCTTCGGGGCGCTTCGGGAACTCTTCCGTGAGAAGCGCTTTTCAGCGGCTACCTGGGACGATTTTGTGCGGGCTTTTTCCCGTGCCTCGGGGGAGGAACTCTCATCTTTCGTGACCCCCTGGCTCCACCAGCCGGGTGGGCCGCGCCTGGCACTGTCAGGGGTGACGCAGCAGCGAAACGGCGCCGGCTGGCTCGTGACCGGAGCGGTCCGCCGTGATGGCGAGGGATACGACCTTGGGGTGACGGTGCGGGTGGAGGCAGGGGGGAGGGGGTATGACCGGACCGTGGCGCTGACAGGAGAGGAGACCCCGTTTGCGGTGCCGGTACCGACGAACCCCGAGGAGGTGGTGCTCGACCCCGAGGTGGATCTCTTCCGGATTCTGTCCCGGGACGAACTCCCCCTTACCGTGAACCGGATCAAGGGGAGCCGGACCCTTGCGGCGGTCGTGACCCGTACGTGCGGTGCCGACGACAAGATGCTGCGGCTTTTCCTTCGCTCTCTGGGCCAGGGCGACGCGCCGCTGCTCCGCGAAGAGACCGCCGGGGAGAGCTCTCTGGCAGACCGCGACCTCCTGCTCTGCGGAATGCCGACGCGGCCCGGGCTTCTGCCGCCGCTGCCGCCGGGAGTGACAGCGGCGGCCGGGGGATTTGCCGTGAACGGTATGGGGTACCAAGGGCCCGGCGACCTCGTGTTCATGGTGCTGAATCGCCCTGAAGCATCCGGCAGGGTGATAGCGCTGCTCCTTGCCGACGCGCCGGCCGGGGCCGAGGCGGCGGCCCTCAAGATCACCCACTACGGCCGTTACGGGCTCCTGGTCTTTTCCGGAGGGGAGAACCGGGTCAAGGAGACCTCGCGTCCTCCGGGCGGCGGGAGCATCGTGAGATTCGCCCGGTGAGAGGCAACGGTGCCGGCGTTGGGGGAGGAGTCGTGAAGCGTTTCGGCAGGTTCGCCGGCATCGCCCTCGTTTTGGTTGTGGCTGCCCTGACGGCTCGGAGCTGCTTCAGCCACGACCTCATCGTGCGGCTGTCGGACCGCAAAGAGATCAGCTTTAAGCAGATGATGGGGGATTTGCGGAAGGTTGCGGTGATTTACGTGGGAGAGGTTCACGACAATCCCGATCACCACGTGCTGCAGCTGCGGATCATCCGGGGACTGCACCGGGCCGGGGTTCCGCTGGCCATCGGCATGGAGATGTTTACCGCCGGGAGCCAGCAGGAGCTCGACCGGTGGGTGGCGGGGCAGACCGGCACGGCCGCGTTTCAGCGGATCTACCGCAGGGAGTGGAACCTGCCGTGGTCCCTCTATGGCGACATCCTTCTCTTTGCCCGTGACAAGCGGATTCCCCTCATCGGTCTCAACGTCCCCCGGGACATTACCCGCAAGGTGGGCCGGGAGGGATTCGCTTCCCTGACGGAGGATGAGCGGCGGAAGCTTCCCCCCAACATCACCTGCGACGTGGATGAGAGCTACATGGCCATGATTCACCGCTCCTACTCAAGCCACGGCCTCAGCGCCAACACCTTCAGGAACTTCTGCGAAGCCCAGATGCTCTGGAACAAGTCCATGGCCTACCACATGGTGGAATATCTCAGGAAGAATCCGGGGCGGACCGTGGTGGTCATCACGGGAGGAGGCCATGCCATCAGGGGGGGAATGCCGGTTCAGGTGGACCGGGAGAGGCCCGGCCTCTCCAGCCGGGTGGTTCTGCCCGACCCGGTGGTCCGCAACGGCCGGATTAAGGCGGAGGAAGCCGATTACCTCTGGCTTTCCCACTGAAGGGATTACTTCATTCTCGGCAGGGAGACGAAGAAGGTGCTTCCGGCGTCGGGAGTGCTCTCCACCCACACCCGCCCGCCGTGGGCCGCCACGATTTCCCGCACGAGGGTGAGCCCCAGCCCGGCCCCTCCCACCTTTCGCCGGTCGCTGTTGTCGACTCGGAAGAACCGCTCGAAAACCCGTTCCTGGAATTCGGGGGAGATGCCGACCCCGTTGTCCTTCACCCAGAAGACGACCATGTCGTCATCGGCCCTCCCGCCGAGGGTGACGGTCCCTCCGGCCGGTGAGTACTTGATGGCGTTGGAGATGAGGTTGCCGGCCACCTGGTAGAGCTGTTCCTCGTTGCCGCGCACCGGTGGAAGATCCGGGGGGCACTCCACAACAATGGTGTGCTTCCGGGATGCCGCTGTGTAGAGGGCCGCGGCGTCGGCCAGCAGAAGCCCCACCGACACCGGCATGATCCGGAATTTGACCATGCTTGCCTTGAGCCGCTGGAGTTGGAGAAAGTTGTTGATCAGCTCGCTCAGCCGCTCGGTTTCCTTGTGGATGGTCTGGAGGCAGTTTTTCTGCTGCTCCCGGTCTACCTCGTTTTCCAGCAGGAATTCGGTGAAGCCGATCATGGCCGTGAGGGGGGTGTGCATCTCGTGGCTCACGGCGGAAATCATCTCGTCCTTCATCCGCTCCATCTCTTTGCGTTCGGTGATGTCGATGGCGATCTCCATCCGGACGAGCCGGTCGTCGGTCCAGCGGATCGCCTTGTCGATGCACTGGTACCAACGGCCGGTGGTCATGTTCTTGTATTCCCAGATGTAGGGGGGGAGCGCCTTGCCGTCCAGCAGGAGCTTGTCGTTGGTGCAGAAGTCGCATGGCAGCGTCTTTCCCCCCTGGATCACCTCGTGGCAGGGGCGCCCCTCCCAGTTCTCGCCGAAAAGCTGGGCGCCGTACTTGTTCAGGTAGAGGAGCCGGTAGCTGTCCATGTCAACCACGTAGACCAGGGCGTTGAGGGAGTCGAAGATGGTGCTGATCTGGTTGAACTGGTTCCGCATGGCCGCTTCGGCCTGGCGCCGGCGCCGGCGTTCGCCGGCCTCCCTCACTTCGCGCTCGATGGCCGGCACCAGGCGCGAGAGGTTGCCCTTCATGAGATAATCGTGGGCGCCGGCCTTCATGGCTGCCACCGCCAGGTCTTCGCCGATCTTGCCTGAAACAATGATGAACGGTATGTCGAGCTCCCGTTCCTTGACGATCTCCAGCCCCACCATGGCGCCGAACCGGGGCATGTTGTAGTCGGCTATGATTACGTCCCATTCCCGTTCGTCCAGGAGAGCGCGCATGCCGGCGTCCGTTTCGGTCCGCTCGTAGACGGGGTCGATACCGCCACGGCGCAGTTCTCGAAGCAAGAGAAGCAGATCGTCTTCGGAGTCTTCCAGGATAAGCATGCGTAACTGGTGATCCATGGGGAGTCCTGTTCCCGGGACTGTGTCCGGCGATGGTTGTGTGGTGGTGAGATGACGGACTGACGTGCCGGTCATATGGCCATTTCGCATGACAATTCTAACCTTCCTCACCCTTTGGGTCAATGGGTGCTTGTCGACCCTTTAACCTTGACTTTTCAACGGCATACCGGTAACGTTAGACGCTTTTTCGACCTTTGCCCTGCTGTTTTTCTCGTCGATTACCCCGTAGTGGAGGACGTCCATGGAATATAAGAATACCCTCAATCTGCCGGTCACCGATTTTCCCATGAAGGCCAATCTTCCCCAGCGGGAACCGGAGATCCTCGCCGGCTGGCAGAAGAACGATCTCTACGGCAAGCTCACCGCGGCAGGGGAGGGGAAGCCCCGCTACGTCCTCCACGACGGCCCCCCCTACGCCAATGGCCACATCCACATCGGCCATGCCCTCAACAAGATCCTCAAGGACATCATTCTCAAGAGCAAGCGGATGCAGGGGTTTGACGCCCCCTACGTGCCGGGGTGGGACTGCCACGGCCTCCCCATCGAGCTCCAGGTGGAGAAAAATCTGGGGTCCAAGAAGCATGAGACCACCAAGCTCCAGATGCGAAAACAGTGCCGGGAATACGCCGAAAAATTCGTGAAGATCCAGCGGGATGAATTCGAGCGGCTGGGAGTCATCGGCGACTGGGACCGTCCCTACCTCACCATGACCCATGACTACGAGGGGATCACCGCCCGGGAACTGGCCCGCTTCGCCGCCAATGGCGGCCTCTACAAGGGGAAGAAGCCGGTCCACTGGTGCTCCTCCTGTGTCACCGCACTGGCGGAAGCCGAGGTGGAGTACGCCGACAAGACCTCCCCCTCCATCTACGTGAAATTTCTCCTCCAGGATGACATCAGCGCCTCGGTGCCGGCCTTGGCCGGAAAGAAGGTGTCCCTGGTCATCTGGACCACCACTCCCTGGACCATCCCGGCCAACCTGGCCGTGGCCCTCCACCCGGAGCTGGAGTACGTGGCCCTGGAGGCCGGCGGCGAGGTGCTCGTGGTGGCCGAGGGGCTCAAGGATGCCTTCATGGCCGCCACCGGCGTGCAGGGGAGTGTCATCGCCACTTTCCGGGCCGACATTCTCTACCGGAAGCGGTGCAAGCATCCCTTCTACGACCGGGATTCCATTGTCCTCCTGGGTGAGCACGTGACCCTGGACGCCGGTACCGGCTGCGTCCACACCGCCCCGGGCCACGGCCAGGAAGACTACGAGCTGGCCCTGGTGGAAGGGCTCGACATCTACAACCCGGTGGACAATCGGGGGCGCTACATCCAGAGCCTGGAATTCTTCGGCGGCCAGTTCGTCTTCGACGCCAACGCCACGGTCATCGAGAAGCTCCAGGAGGTGGGGGCCCTGGTGGGGCAGGGGAGCGTGGAGCACTCCTACCCCCACTGCTGGCGCTGCAAGAAACCGATCATCTTCCGGGCCACGGAGCAGTGGTTCATCTCCATGGAGAAAAACGACCTGCGGAAGAAGGCCCTGGAGGAGATCGACCGGGTCTCCTGGGTGCCGAAATGGGGACGCGAGCGGATCCACGGCATGATCGAGAACCGTCCCGACTGGTGCATCTCCCGGCAGCGCTCCTGGGGGGTTCCCATCACCGCCTTCTACTGCACGGAGTGCGGCGAGATTCTGGCCGACGGCACGATCATGCACCACGTGGCCGATCTCTTCATGGAGGGGGGGGCCGACCTCTGGTACGAAAAGGAGGCTGCCGAGCTCCTCCCGCCGGGGACCGTCTGCCCGCAGTGCGGCAAGAGCGCCTTCGAGAAGGAGATGGATATTCTGGACGTCTGGTTCGATTCCGGGGTTTCCCACGCCGCGGTCCTGGAAAACCGCCCCGAGCTCGGCTCGCCGGCCAACATGTACCTTGAGGGGAGCGACCAGCACCGGGGGTGGTTCCACTCGTCACTCCTGGCCTCCGTCGGGACCCGTGGCACCGCACCGTACAAGGAGGTCCTCACCCACGGCTTTGTGGTGGACGGCTCCGGCCGCAAGATGAGCAAGTCGGTGGGGAACGTGGTGGCCCCCGAAGAGGTGATCAAAAAGTACGGCGCCGAGATCCTCCGCCTCTGGGTGGCGGCCCAGGACTACCGGGACGACGTCCGGATTTCCCAGGAGATCCTCACCCGCCTGGCCGAGGCCTACCGCCGGATCCGCAACACCTGCCGCTACCTCCTCGGGAACCTCTACGACTTCGACCCGGCCACCGACATGGTCCCCTTCGGGGAAATGACGGAACTGGACCGCTGGGCACTGCACCAGTTGGAGGTGCTCAAGGAGAAGGTTTTCACCGCCTACAACGAGTACGAGTTTCACATCCTGTACCACGCCGTGAACGGCTTCTGCACCGTGGAGATGAGCGCCTTCTACCTCGACATCATCAAGGAGCGCTACACGAGCCGGAAAGACTCTCCGGAGCGCCGCAGCGCCCAGACCGTCATGTATCTCGTGCTGGAATCCCTGGTGCGGCTCATGGCGCCGGTCCTCTCTTTCACCGCCGACGAGGTCTGGGGATACATGCCGAAGCGGGCCGAGGCGAGTGTCCACCTGGCGTCCTTCCCGGAGCTCTGTCCCGAGCGGAAAGACGAGGCCCTGGTGGAGCGGTGGGCGCGGACCATGGCGGTGCGGGGCGATGTCTCCAAGGCCCTGGAACAGGCCCGGGTGCAGAAAACCATCGGCCACTCCCTCGACGCGGCAGTGACCCTGTCCGCCGAGCCCGAACTGCTTGGGTTCCTGAAGGAGTACGCCGGGGAACTGGCCACGGTTTTCATTGTCTCGAAGGTGGAGCTGGTGGGGGAGATCGCCGGCGAGTTCGTGGAGGCTGAGGGGGTGAAGGGGCTGAAGATCGGCGTCACCGCGGCCCCGGGCGACAAGTGCGAGCGGTGCTGGCACTATGACGAGGAAATCGGTGGCGATGCCGAGCATCCGACCCTCTGCCCCAAGTGCGTTGCGGCGGTCAAATAGGACCATGAAGCCCAACTACCGCATTTTCTCAATCGTCACGGCGGTGTCCCTGGTAATCGACCAGGCGACCAAGATTCTCGTGGACCGGACCCTGGAGCTCTACCAGTCCATTCCGGTGGTCCCCGGGCTCTTCAGCATCACCTACATGCGGAACAAGGGGGCGGCGTTCAGCTTCCTCTCGAACTTCGATTACCGCCGCCCCTTTTTCATCGCAGTCACGCTGGTGGCCATGGCGGCCATCGCCATCACCTTCCGCAAGCTCCGGGACGACCAGCGACTGGCGGCAGTTTCCCTTTCCCTCATCTTCTCCGGTGCTGTCGGCAATCTCATCGACCGGGTGCGGCTCGGCGAGGTGATCGACTTCCTCGACGTCTACTGGAAAACCCACCACTGGCCCGCCTTCAACGTGGCCGACTCCGCCATCTGCGTTGGCGTGGCGCTCCTCGCCCTCGACATGATCCGCGACGAGCGGCGCCAGTCCAAAGATAATTAAAACCGCTGCCGTAGCGCCAGGTGGAAGTTCACGTCCGGCGAGGTTTTCACGTTCAGATCCTCGGAAAGAGCGATGTCGAAGAAGGTCCGCTCCGTGAAGGCGAAGGAAAACCCTCCCGTCATGAGAAGGGAGTTGGTGCTGATTTCCCTCAGGTCACTCCCCTCGTAGAGGGAGGAATGCCACGTGGTCTGAACCGTAAGTGCCATCCAGTCGAGGGGGCTCCAGCCGAAGCCGAACGTCCCCATGGCCGCCAGGTTCCGCTGCTGGTCCCCGAGCACATCGCCATCCCCCATCACTGTGCCGCCGGCGTTGGCAAAGAGGGTCAGGTGCCCCCAGTCGCCGAGCCGGTAATCGTCGCTGGCGGCGAGCCAGAGGGCGAAGTCGACGCTGCCGCTTCCCCGCAGTTTGTCGCTGTCGCCGGTGGGGAGTTTCAGGGCACTCCGCAGGGCAACGCGGCGGGGGGCCGTCGCCCCGTCATCGTAGAGTTGGATTCCCCCCGTCAGGCGGATATCGCCGATACCTGCATTGCTGTCGTCGATCCTGAACCGATCGGTGCCGTTCGTGTCGTACCGGTAGCGGAGCCGGTCCCGGGGAGCGTACTCCCTCCCGCCGTTGGTGAAGCCGAAGGCCTTGTGAAACCATTCGATGAAGCCGTCGAGGAATCCTCCCGACTGAACGATGAAGGGAATCTCAATGCCTGCCTCCACGCCGGGAACAAGGCCGTAGCGCAGATCGAGGGCGAACCGGTATGTCTCGCCGTCGAGGATGATGTGCTCGTTCCCCTTGGAATCCACGGCGTAGTTGTTGGACAGATCGGCCACGGCGGAAACCTCGCCTTCCCTCGACGCCAGGATCCTGGCGCTGTCCGGCACCGGCAGACCGTGGATTTGCACGAGTGGCGCCATGTTCCCTGTCCGGAAGGGTGTGACTTCCATGCCGCGGGCAACCGTACCCGTGAGCAGCAGTGCCAGCCCGGCCATGGCCGCTCCTGCCCGTATCCGCCACGTCCCTGTCCGTTTCCCCGAACTACCGTTCATTGCCATACCAGGCCCCCCCTGCGGAACAATGGCATATCCACGGCTGCCCTGTCCCTGAGATTCAATAACTATCTTGAACTGAAATGCGCATCTGCGCTAAGGTGAAACGTTATCGCCATCGTAGTATACCAGATTTGGAGACGCTCATGACGCCTGCCAGCGGCAGACAGAACATTGACCCCCGGAATGTAAACCGGCGGAGAGACAAAAATCCATGGAAAGTTGTCGTCATAACGCTCGTTACCCTTGGTGTTGTGGCCCTTCTCGCTGTGTTCGGCTATTTCACCTATCTTTACGCCTCCCTGCCGAAGGTCGACCGTCTTGCCGACTACCGGCCTCCCATTGTTTCCCAGGTCTTTGGCGATGATGGCAGCCTTGTTGGGGAGTTTTACCTGGAGCGGCGCATCGTCGTGCCGGTGGAGAAAATTCCCCGGAAGCTGATCCAGGCTTTCGTGGCGGCCGAGGATTCCAACTTCTACCAGCACAAGGGGCTCGATTACCTGGGGATCGCCCGGGCCGCGGTGAAAAACCTCCTCGCTATGCGGAAGAAGGAGGGGGCGTCCACCATCACCCAGCAGGTGGCGAAGTCGATGCTTCTCACCTCCGAGAAGAGTTTTGCCCGCAAGTTCAAGGAGGCGATTCTTGCCACTCGCATGGAGAAGATGCTCTCCAAGGACGACATCCTCTACATCTACCTGAACCAGATCTATCTGGGGGGAGGCGCCTACGGGGTCCAGGTGGCTGCCGAGACCTACTTCGGCAAGAACGTGGAGCAGCTGAACCTGGCCGAGATGGCCATGCTCGCCGGGCTCCCCAAGGCCCCCAACTCCTACTCTCCCATCAAGCACCTGGACCGGGCCCGGGAACGGCAGGCCTACGTCCTTGAGCGGATGGTAAGGGAGGGGTACGTGACCCAGGCCGAGGCGGACCACGCCCGGGCGACCCCCATCGTGGTCAGGTCCATGAAGAAGGTAAACAGCGAGCAGTCGGCCTATTTCCTTGAGCATATCCGGATCAAGCTGGAGGAGACCTATGGGATGGACCGGCTCTACAAGGAAGGGCTGAAGATCTACACCACCATGAATGCCGAGATGCAGAAGGGGGCCTTTGATGCGGTGGTGAACGGCCTGAAAAACGTGGACAAGCGCCAGGGGTTCCGGGGAGCGGTCAAGTACCTTGGGGAAACCGAGGTGGATACCTTCAGTAAGAAAGTGGAAGACGGGATCGATACCGCGTCCCTCAAGCAGGGGAGCACCTACCAGGGGGTCGTCACCGCCGTGGATCCGGCAAAGGGGGATGCAACCGTGCGGGTTGGAGACCGGACCGGCACCATCTCCCGCAAGAACATGGCCTGGGCCGGCAAGGTGCAGCTTGTGAACGCCTGGGGCAAGCAGGACGGGAAAGGGAAGTCGCTCCCCTTGGGGAGCGTTGTCTTCGTTTCGGTGCTCACCCCTGATGTGAACAAGCAGGGGGCCATCTTCTCCCTGGACCAGGAGCCCGAGGCCCAGGCGGCGGTGGTGGCCCTTGATCCCCTGACCGGTGCCGTGAAGGCCATGGTTGGCGGGTATGATTTCCGCAGGAGCCAGTTCAACCGGGCCGTCCAGGCAAAGCGGAATCCCGGCTCTGCCTTCAAGCCGATCATCTACGCCGCCGCCCTCGACAAGGGGCTCACGGCGGCAACAACCTTCGACGACTCCCCCGTCGAATACGAGGGGGGCGGGGACAAGGCCTGGAAACCGAAAAACTACGACAACATCTATCGGGGCATCGTGACCATGCGCGAAGCCCTCACCAATTCCATCAACGTGGTGAGCGTCAAGATTCTGGAACAGATCGGCGTCGGCGCTGCCATCGACTATGCCAAAAAACTCGGCATCACCTCCCCCCTGGCCGCCAACCTTACCCTGGCCCTCGGTTCGTCCAGCGTGACCCCCCTTGAATTGACCTCCGCCTACGCCGTATTCGCCTCGGGAGGGTACCGGACAACGCCTTACTTCATCACCAAAGTGGAGGATGCCGACGGCAAGGTTTTGGAGGAGACGGCACCGCCGGTCATTCCGACCTTCACCAACCAGAGCACGGCCACCCTCACCAATGCAGACCTCCCACCCGCAACGGGCGCCGTTCCCGGGGGGGGAGCGGTACCGGCCATTGCGCCCGAAACCGCCTACATCATCACCAATCTCATGGAGAGCGTCGTCACGAGCGGCACCGGCCAGCGGGCCCGGGCCCTGGGCCGCCCCGTGGCGGGAAAGACCGGCACCACCAACGACATGAAGGACGCCTGGTTCGTGGGCTATGTGCCGCAGCTGGTGGCCGGGGTCTGGGTGGGGTACGATCAGGAGCGCTCCCTTGGCGCCGGAGGGTCGGGCGGGCAGGCCGCGGCACCCATCTGGACCGAGTTCATGCAGCGGGCCCTGGCGGGTATCCCCGTGAAGAACTTTATCCAGCCGGCGGACATCACGTTTGCCACCATCAATGTCCGCACCGGACGCCTGGCCCGGGAAGGGAGTCCGGGGGCGACTCAGGAGTGCTTTGTCGCCGGTACCGAGCCCACGGCGTACGATGGCGAGCAGGATACACCCACCACCGAAGAAAATGCCAGCGATTCCGATGGGTTGCCGGAATGGGTGCGCGCTGGGCGTCTGCCGCGACGGTCCGAAAGTCGCTAATCCCTTGCGGGGCAACGGTTTACGACCCATGAAAAAATTATTTTTCTCCAAATAATCCCTTGCAATGTGGAAATTTCTGTCTATAGTATTCGCCAGAATTACCTTAACAAGGAGGGTTGATCATGACCAAAGCTGAACTTGTGGATGCCGTAGCGAAATCTGCCAACCTCACCAAGGCTGCCGCCGACAAGGCGGTGGGCGCCGTAATCAGTGCCGTGAGCGATGCCCTCAAGAAGGGCGACAAAGTGACCCTGGTTGGATTCGGGAGCTTCGAGGTGTCCACCCGCAAGGCCCGTACCGGCCGTAACCCCCAAACCGGCAAAGAGATCAAGATCGCTGCTGCCAAGGTTCCCAAGTTCCGCCCGGGCAAGGCTCTCAAGGACGCCGTTGCCGCCAAGAAAAAATAATTTCCGCGCGTCCCCCATGGGGAGACGTTGCTGATATAATTATACATGTGATAAGAAACCCCGCCGGTGCGGGGTTTTTTCATTGCTGAACTCTTTGGGGGAAAGCTTCGGGGGGGGCTCTCCTTTCAGGCCGAACGACCATGTGCCCTTGTCAACGGCCCCTATCCCGGTTACAGTCTCGTCTCAGGAGGAAGATGCCGCGATGACCCCTGCCCTGGAGCCAGCACCGACTCAACCGGTACGACGCCGTACCCTTGCGTGCATCCTGGCATGCGTTGCGCTCTTCATCCTCTTCGTTCCCGTCGCCTTCAAGCTCTATCTGACCTCGCCCCAGGCGGCCAGCCATCTCTCCCGCCTTCTCACGGACTCCCTGCGCTCCCCCGTGACCGTTGCCGCCTTGGAAACCCGCGGCGGTACGGTCGTTATCCGGGGTCTTTCAGTGGCCAATCCCCCCGGTTTCTCCGCCGCCCCTCTGGCTGTCGTCGACACCCTTGCCATTACTCCACGCTGGTTTGGGCTCCTCTGGGGCGACCGCAGGTTCAGTCGCATCGAAATCCGCGGAGCGAGGGTTGTCGCGGAAAAAAACAGGGGCGGGGTTTGGAACGTGGTGGAACTGCAGCGTCGGTTGCCGAAGAAGAGATCTCCCGCCAGGGAGACGCGGATCGACGAACTGATACTCCGTTCCTGGTCGATGACTGTGGAGGGACGGAGCGTTGCGGGCATTGCATTCCGGATCAGGGACCTCGCCACGCGGGGGTCGACCGATTCACGTCTGGATCTGGCCTTCGCAGACGGCGCAGGCAACCGCTACCGGATCGAGGGGAACGCCCGTCCCGGTCCGGCGTCCGCCTTTGACCTGATGCTCACGGCCCCTTCCCTGACCCTCGCCCCCCTTGCTGATGTGATCAAGCGCCATGAGCTGTTCCTGGAGCAGGGGACCGGTGCCCTGCGGCTCAGGGTAGCGCTTGAGGGGGGAGTACTCAGGGCGGACGGGATCATGGACTTTGGCAAGATCGCTGTCAGGGGTGGCAAGGGGACTCTCCTTCTTGCCGGTCGCGTGAACCTTCGGGGGGACTATGATCCCCGGCGGGACGAGGCCCACGTTACAAGCCTCGCCATAACCCTCGCGGATCTCGCAACGGCCCGGGTTGCTGCTAAGGTGAACCGGGTGCGGAAGGAGCGGGCTTTCTCTGCCGATGTCAGCCTGGACGAGGTGGATCTGAAGCGCCTTTCCCCCCTGGTCGCAGCCGTGACAGGGCGCCCTCTTTCCCTGGCCGGGCAGGTGGGAAGCCGGAATCTCCATGTCGCCGGTGACGGTGCCCGGGGGATGATCGCCATTGAGGGGGGGGGCGTTGCCCGGGACGTGGTGGTTTCCCTTGGCGGCCGCCTCCTTGTCAAGGGGGGGGAAGGGATAGTTTCCCTGGCGTCGGCTCCCGGGGGGATCCTTGCCAAGGGAACATTCTCCACCCCGCGAAATACGGAAGATGCCCTTGTCGAGAAGATTGAACTTCCCTTCGCCCTGCTCCTGACACCACGTTTCAAGCCCCTGGATGTCCAGGTGCCGTCACTGGCGGCCCGCATCATGGGGGTGCCGCTCACCGGCCATCTCAGTTTCAGGCCTGGTTCGCAACGCCCCTTGCTTGCGTCGCTCCATGTTCCATCAACGTCCCTCGTGCTCTTTTCGCCCTATCTGTCACGCTACGGCCTTCGCCCCACCAGCGGCACAACCTCTCTGGCTCTCGACCTCCAGGGGAAGGGGGCGGCGGATTTCGATGGTGAAGCTGCCATTCGGGTTGATTCCCTGGCGGCTGAAGTGCAGGGGAAGCGGGCCATCCTCGGCACAGGGGAGGTTCACTCCCGCTTCAAACGGAGCGGAGAGCATCTGTCAGCCACGGGTACGGCTCGGCTCGACGGGGCGGAATTCAACGGGAACGGGGGGGGAATCAGCACCACCTTCTCCTTTGCAGACCGGAGCCTTACCCTGGAAGATGTCAGGGGGAGTTTCGCCGCAACGATGGTCTCCGCCGGCCGCGCGACCCTGACGCTTCCGGCCGTGAAGGCGGGAGCTGCTCCGGAGCCTCGTCCCCTCTTGCTCCAGTTGGCGGGCGGAGCAGTTCGTCGCGGCGATGTCGAGGCAACGGGCCTTTCGGCCTCGCTCCGGGGCAGTCTCCATGCCGATCCCAAGGGCCGCTGGTTCGAGGGGGGGGGAGCCGTTTTCGCCGAACGGCTAGCCCTCCGGGGAGCCCCGGTGGGGGCGCCGTCGCTTCGGTTCACCCTGTCGCGGAGTGCAGGGGAGGTAGACCTTGGCGGGAAGCTCCTGGACGGAACCATGAGCGGTCAGGCATCCTTCGATCCCCGCTCGCCTGCAACGGGCGCATCCTTTTCTCTGGGGGTTAAGGACGGAAAGCTGGCGCTCGCGAGGACGCTTCTTCCCGGAAAGCAGCCGGTAGTCCCGGCCGATGGTTTGGTGTCCGGGACGGTCGCCGGTTCATTTGCCCGCGCCGGCGGGTTGTCGGCCCGGATCGATCTCCGTGCTGACGGCGTCGCCCTGGCAGGGGAGGGGGGGAAGCGCCTTCTCTCGGGCGGGGGAGCACGTATCGCCGGGCGGGTGGAGGGGGAGCGGGTCGTGCTGCAGGAGAGTTCCGCCACCTTCGGAGAGGGGGCCACCCTTCGGCTGCAGGGGGAGATGGAGCGGGTTCTCTCGCCCCAGCGGGCCGGGCGTCTTACCTTCTCCCTTCCCGCAACTCCCCTTGACCGCCTCATTGATCCGGTAGTGAACGCACTTCCCCGCTTCATCCAGGAGGCGACCGTCGCGGGGAGCGTGGCAGCCGAGGGGACCGCCGTGCTGAAAGGGAAGGGGGGGGGCGTTGACGGTACTCTCACCTTCGACGGGGTGAGCCTCGACGTCCCGTCCCAGAAGCTCCTGGTGAGCGGCGTGCACGGCACCGTTCCCTTCTCCCTTGAGTCCTCTCCTGGCACGTACCGGCGAGCCCGGGACGAAGTGGGATTCACCAAGGAGAATTTTACGCGACTTCTGGAGCAGTTCCGACAGACGCCGACGGCTGATCGGACCCTGACGGTCGGCAAACTCCGTTTCGGCCCCCTGGAACTGGGAGAGACGACGGCATTCCTGCGGAGCGCCAATGGTGTCGTGGAGCTGACCTCCCTGCGTTCGGGCCTTTCGGGAGGGGAGGTGCTCGGCAGGGGGTTCGTTGCCATGAAGGGGGGGCTTGCCTACGGCTGCGATATCCTGGTGTACGACCTGAGCCTGCGGCGTTTCTGCGATGCCATTCCGAAAATCAAGGGGTATGTCTCGGGCCGCCTGGACGGAATCGCGAGCCTCAAGGGCGCGGGAAAAGGGATAGCAGGGCTCGACGGCATTACCGATCTCTGGGTGCGGAATACGAAGGGAGAGAAGATGCTCCTCTCCAAGGAGTTTCTCCAGCGGCTCGCCGGCAAGAAGCTGAAAGGCTTCTTCTTCCGGGACGATCGCCCGTTCGACCGCGGCGAGGTGAGTGCCTACCTGGAGGAGGGCTATCTTACCTTCACGACCCTGGACATTTCCCATACGAACCTGCTGGGAATGCGGGATCTGAGTGTCACCGTGGCGCCGGTTCAGAACCGGATCGCCATTGACCACCTCTTCAGCGCCTTGAAAGAGGCGGCGACCAGGGGGAAGGCGGTCTCGCGGGGTGACGAGGCCCCCGCGGCCGAGCCCCCTGTCCAGACCGACTTCCAGTGGCGTGACTGAGGAACACGCTCTTGCGCTCCCATCTCCGGGCAGATGTGCTATAGTACCGGCAGTACCTTGCGAAACGAGGAGGAATCCATGAAACGAACCATCATGAAAGCCCTGCTGGCAGGACTCTTCGGCATGCTTGCCGCCTGCGCCATCATCACCGTCAATGTCTATTTTCCCGAAAAGGCGGTGAAGGAGGCCTACAAATCCCTTGACGAGATGCTCCTGAAGCCGGGGGAAGAGAAGCCAGCCCCGGACGGGCAGAAGCCAGCCGAAGAAAAACCGGCGCCTGGGCCCCAGAGCAAACTCCTGAAGGGGTTCTCCTCCTTTGCCTTGGTTGGGGAGGCCTTTGCCGCCGATAACTATGCGGATCAACTGGCCATCGAGATTTCCGGCATGCCCGAGGTGCTGAAGGCCTATGACGAGATGAAGGCGCGGCTTCCGCAGCTGGACCTCCTGCGGGACCAGGGGGTGGTTGGAGAGACCAACCAGGGGCTCGTGACGATCCGCGACAAGGGGAAGGCCACGCCCCAGGACGAGGCCCTGGTCAAGGCGGAGGTGGCGAACCGCAAGACGGTCATCACTGCCATGGCGCGGGCGATCCTGAAGCTCAACAAGCAGCCCGAGTCCAAAGCGACCATCGGCCAGGTGCTCCCCAAGGCGGCTGCCACCTATGCCGATGCCAAGAGGGAGGCGGCAAAGCCGGGGTGGTGGACACAGCTGGCTAACGGGAGATGGGTCCAGAAATAGGAAGAGATCGACATGCGTCGGACGAGGAGGGGCGGGGACGATATCCCCGCCTTTTCTGTGTCAGATGACTACCGCGTGGAGGTCCCGCTGCCGGTACCGCCACCAGAAGGCGACGGCCCTCGCGTACCAGTCGATGACGAAGACCCCCCAGACGGCGTAGAGGGAGAGGTGGAGCCAGTCGGCCGCCACCCATGAGAGGAAGACCCGCACCCCCCACATGGTGCCGAGGGTCACCAGGAAGACGTAGAAGGTGTCGCCGGTCCCCCGCAGGCTCCCGGCGTAGACGAAGGAGAGGGCCAGGGGGACCTGGGCGAAGGCCACCAGCCGCAGGAAGACGATTCCCTTCTCGATGACCGCCGGGTCATGGGTGAAGAGTCCGATGAGGGGCCCGGGCAGCGTCAGGAAGACGGCCGCCATGGTCCCCATCACCATGACCGCCAGACGCAGCGCCTCACGGTGGCTGATCCGCGCCCGGCGGTATTTTTTTGCTCCGAGGGCCTGCCCCATGAGGGTGGCCGCGGCGATCCCCATGCCGGCCCCGGGCATGAAGGAGAGGGACTCGATGGAGAGCCCGATCTGGTGCGCCGCGTAGGCGGCGGTGCCGTAGCTGATGATGAATTTCGAGTAGAAGAGCTGCCCTCCCTGCTGGGCGACCCGCTCCAGGGCCACGGGCCACCCCACCCGCCAGATGCGCTGGAAGAGCCCCGTGTCGGGGCGCCCCACCCGGATATAGCGGAGTCTCATGGCCTGGATCAGGAGGTAGAAAAAGCCGATGGCCTCGGAGGCGTTGATGGCGATGGCCGCGCCGGTCACCCCCATGGCGGGGAGACCCAGCTTGCCGTAGATGAGGGGCCAGGCCATGAGCACGTGGAGGACATTCACAAGGAGAATGGCGGTCATGGGGGTCCGGGTGTTGCCGGTGCCGTGCATGATGGCCGAGAGGATGTTGAGCCCCGTGGTGAAGGCCAGATAGAGAAAGACCAGCCGGGTATAGCCGGCGGCCAGGTGGAGGACGTCATCCTTCGCGCCGAGAAAGGCGGCCAGATCGCCGCTGAAGAACCACCCCAAGGTCGAGGCCGCCGCCGTCATGGCGGCACAGGCGAGGCAGGCGGCAAAGGCGGCCCGGCGGGCTTCCCGGCGCTGTCCCGCTCCCCAGAGGTGAGCGATCACCACCGTGGTGCCAGTGGCAAGCCCCCAGAAGACCGTCATGGTCACGAAGACGAGGAGCTGGCCGAGCCCCGTGGCCGCGATGGCCGCTGCGCCGAGCCCCCCCACGAGGAAGATGTCGACGATGGCCACGAGACGCTGGAAGAGGGACGAGAGGAGGACCGGAAGCGACAGGTTCATGACATTGCGGCGGATGGAGATCCGCTTTTTCCGCTCCCTGAAGTGTCGTGTCGTAAATCCTCTTCCCGTCATCCCGTATCCCCTAACCCCCCTGTCGGTCACGGCGTTCCCGTCTTCCGGCCCATGTCATCAGATCATTGTCCCTTTCCGTGAACGTCATGCTTTCGCCTGGAAACTATGCGGTTCCCCCCCGTGATTTGCAAGCGCTTTTTGCGCGGGACCCGGGCTGGTTGTCCCAACATAGTTGACGCGGAGTGCAGAGTGTACCAGCAGGAAAATAAATTGTGAACAAATAAATAGTATGCTATTTATATTGCATGAACCTGTCTGACGAAAAAATTGGTCGCAGCAACCTCTTTTATCGGCTCGGTCTCCTGACACGGCACTGGCGCCAGGTCCTGGATACTGACTTCCAGTTTGCCGGCTTGACCGACGCCACCTGGCGTCCCCTCCTTCACCTCCATCTCCTCGGTGATGGGACTCGGCAGAAGGATTTGGCAGCGTCGATCGGCATCGAGGGGCCCTCACTCGTCCGTCTCCTCGATACCCTTATCGCCAAAGGGCTGATAGAGCGTTTAGAAGATGTCACGGACCGCCGGGCGAAGCTGCTCAACCTGACTCCCGAGGGCCGCGTGATTGTGGCTCGGATCCAGGAAACGGTGACGGCCCTGGAAAACGATCTCCTCAGCCCCTTCAGCGACGACGAGATTGCCCGGGTGGCGGAATTCATCGAACGGCTTGAATCCACCGTGAACGAGGCCCGGCGGAGGGGAAAGAGATGATGCGTCGCGCAGTCCTGCCGATCCTGTGGCCGCGCCTCGCGCCGTGGCGGGACTTCAGGGGAGCATCATGCCCTATCTGAGATTCAAGGGATTCGACGAGGGCTTTCTGCGGAAGCTCGGTCCCCTGGTCGTGGAGGAGTTCTCCCGCGTGGCGGTCGTCCCGCCGGAAGTGGTCAAGATCGAGCTGCTGAACATCGTGCAGATAACGGCCACCCCCCGCTCGCTGGAGATATTCATTTTTCCGCGGGACCAGAAAAAACATGATGCCATCGCGGCAACCCTCGCCGGCATCCTGGGCCGGTACGGCTACGACGATGTGCATATCTTCTTTGTCCTTCTCTCCCCCTCCCTCTACTACAAGGAAGGGATCCCGCTCAATAACGTCAGCTGGCTTCCCTGATGAAAGCATGCCGTGGAGGCATTTTCACTGCTCACCGCGAAAGGAGTCATTATGGATCTCAAAGGTAAAACCGTTTTGGTTACCGGTGCCAACGGCGGCATCGGCGGCGCCCTGGTCAGGACATTGCTGGACAAGGGAGTTGCCAAGGTCTACGCCGCTGCCCGGAGTATCGACGCCGTGGCTGATTTGGCCCACGGTGGTGACGACAGGGTCGTCGCGCTCCGCCTTGACGTGACCCAAGCCGCCAGCGTGGCTGGCACGGCGGAGCAGTGCCGGGACGTGGACCTGATCATCAACAACGCCGGCGTCAACCGCTGCACGGGGTTCATGAGCCCCACCACCCTTGAGGACGCCCGGCTGGAGATGGAGGTCAACTACTTCGGCACCTTGGCCATGTGCCGGGCCTTCGCGCCGGTGCTGGCTTCTCGCGGCGGCGGGGCCATCGTGAACGTCTGTTCCATCATCGGCTTGGTCAACCTCCCCGTCAACGGGACCTATTGCGCATCCAAGGCCGCGGGGCACTCCCTGTTGCAGGGGCTCCGTGCCGAACTGGCACCCGGGGCAATCCGGGTGATCGGCGTCTATCCCGGCCCGGTGGACACGAAGATGACGGCGGGGCAGGAGATGCCCAAAGCGACAACGGAGCAGGTTGCCGCCGCCATTCTGGCAGGGGTGGAGAAGGGGGACGAGTACATCTTCCCCGATCCCATGTCGCAGCATGTCCATGCCATGCTTGAAAAGGACCCCCGTCAGGTGGAGAGGGATTTCGGGGCCATGGCCGGCTGATAATCCTGGACTATCCTCCTGAACGCATGAAAGCCGCAGTTTCGGTGAACTGCGGCTTTCATGCGTTCAAGGTTTCAGGCTACCGGGGTTAAAACGGAATATCGTCATCCGGGTTGAAGGCAGGTTCGTCGTAGGCCGGGCCGCCGCCGAAGCCGCCTTCCTGGCCGCCGCGTCCGCCGGAGCGCCCGCCGCCCCCTTCGCCCTTGCCGCCGAGCATCTGCATCCGCTCCCCCACCACCTCGGTGGACCAGCGGTCGCGGCCTTCCTTGTCCTGCCACTTGCGGGTCTGGAGCCGCCCCTCGATGAAGACGGTCCGCCCCTTTGCCAGGTACTCGCCGGCGATCTCCGCCTGGCGCCCCCAGAGGACCACGTTGTGCCACTCGGTCTTCTCCTCGAACTCGCCGTTCCTGTTCTTGAACTTCTCGCTGGTGGCGAGGGAGAAGCTGGCCACCGCCGTACCGCCCGGGGTGTAGCGGACTTCGGGGTCCTTGCCGAGATTGCCGATGAGCATTACCTTGTTGAGACTTGCCATGGGAGCCCTCCTTCGGGGCGTTGATGTATGCCGAAAACCGCTGCAGTGTATAGGAATTGGGGGGATTCTGGCAAGCTATATTTGGTTTGACGAAGGATGGAAAAAGTCGTAAGGTTAACCGGATTTACACCCGGAGTCGTGAATGCTTAACGGTTTGATTTATCTGCTCTTTTTTGTGCCGCTCACCGCCTTTTTCAGCGTGCTTGCCATGCTCGGCGGACTCGTCGATTCCCGGGGGGGATTGGCCCACCGGTGCGCCCTTGCCTGGAGCCGCGCCGGCCTCATACTGGCCGGGGTCCGTCTGAGGGTGAGCGGCGCGGAGCAGGTGCCGGCAGGGGAACCGGTGATTTTCATGGGGAACCACCAGGGGAACTTCGATATCCTCGTCCTTTCCCGGGCCGTCCCGCGCCGGTTTTCGTGGCTGGCCAAGGAGGAGCTTTTCCGCATTCCGCTGTTCGGGTCCGCCATGCGGCGGGCCGGCTACATTCCCGTGGACCGGAGTGACGGCCGCAAGGCCCTGCGGAGCCTTGACGCCGCGGCAAAGAGGATCAGGGCCGGGGCCAGCGTCATCGTCTTCCCCGAGGGGACCCGGACCGTCGACGGTTCGCTCCTCCCCTTCAAGAAGGGGGGCTTCATCCTGGCGGAGCGGGCGGGAGTGCCGATCGTCCCCTTCACCATCAACGGCAGCATGCGGGTGAACCCCCGCAATACCTGCAACCTTGTCCGCGGCGCGGAGATCTCGGTCCGGTTCGGTGCGCCGATCCCCACCTCCGGCAGCAAAGCCCTCAAGGGGCAGCCCCTCATGGACCGGGTGCGGGACTCCATCCAGGCCGGGTTGGAACGTTAGGATGCAACTTCTTTCCCTCGCACTCATCGCCATAGGGGGCGCGGCCATGGCCTGGGGACTGCCGGCGGCCCACCGGTTGGCAAAACCGTGGGATGTTCTGGCGGCCGTTGCCGCACTCTGCGGGCTGGTTGCCGTGTTGGTGGGGGCTCTTCTTGCCGTTGTGCCGGGATTTTTCGGATAGGAACCAGTGATCGAACGGACCAAGAACATCATTGCCAACGTGACGGTGATCGCCGTCATTTCCCTCCTCCTCATCGGGGGTAATACCTGGTGGCGGCAGCGGACCCAGTTCCAGCGGGGAGAAGCTGCCCTGGCGGCCCGTGATTACCTGGCCGCCATTTCCGGGTACGAGGCTGCAATCCACATGTATACCCCGGGGAGCTCCCTGGTGGAGAACTCGGCCCGGCGCCTCTGGGATATGGGGGGCGAATTCGAGCGGGCCGGCGACCTGGAGCGGGCCCTCATTGCCTACCGGTCGCTCCGGAGCTCCTTCTACGCGGCCCGGTGGCTCGCGCAGCCGGGGGAGGAGTGGATCGAGGGGTGCGATCGGAAGATCGCGGAGATTCTCGGACGGCAGGGGTACCCCCCTCCCGCCCCGAGGTAGGGTGCCATGGAAACTGATCAGAACCAACCCGCCGGCCTGCGCGTCATCCCCCTGGGGGGGGTGGGGGAGATCGGCCTCAACATGATGGTCTACGAGTACGGCGACGACATCATCGTGGCCGACTGCGGACTCATGTTCCCCGAGCCCCACATGCTCGGCATCGATATCGTCATCCCCGACATCACCTACCTGCGTGAGCGGGCCGACCGGGTGCGGGGGATCTTCCTGACCCATGGCCATGAAGACCACATCGGCGCCCTTCCCTACGTCCTTCCCGAGCTTCCCGTTCCCATTTTCGGCACAGCCCTCACTCTCGGCTTCGTGCGGGAGAAACTGAAGGAGTTCGACCTCGACAGCTCCACGGACCTGAGCGTGGTGAAGCCTCGGGAGTCGGTAACCGTCGGCCCCTTCAAGGTGGAGTTCATCCGGGTCTCCCACTCCATTGTTGACGGCTGCGCCCTGGCGATCCGCACCCCCGAGGGGGTGGTGATCCACACCGGCGACTTCAAGATCGACCAGACCCCTGTTGATGGCGAGCTGACTGACCTGGCCTCCTTTGCCCGCTACGGCTCCGAGGGGGTCCTGGCGCTCTTCTCCGACTCCACCAACGTGGAACGGCAGGGGTACACCCTGTCGGAGCGGCTGGTGGGGGAGGCCTTTGACGAGATATTTCCCCGCTGTCCGGGGCGGATCATCGTGGCGGCTTTCTCCAGCAACATCCACCGGGTGCAGCAGGCGGTGGAGTCCGCGGCCCGCTGCGGTCGCAAGGTGCTCCTGAACGGCCGCTCCATGATCGCCAACGTGGCCATTGCCCGGCAGCTGGGGTACCTGCGTATCCCCGACGATGTGCTGATCGACCTTCGGGAGATGCCGCGCCTGCCGCCGGAGCAGGTCTGCATGATCACTACCGGTTCCCAGGGAGAGCCCATGAGCGCCCTGACCCGCATCGCCATGGACGACCACAAGCAGATCAAGCTGGAGAAGGGGGACACGGTGATCCTCTCCTCCCGCTTCATCCCCGGGAACGAGAAGACCATCTCCGACCTCATCAACCACCTTTACCGCCGGGGGGCCGAGGTCTTTCACGAGAAGGTGTCCGAGGTGCACGTGTCGGGCCATGCCTCCCGGGAGGAGCTGAAGTTGATGATCAACCTGGTGCGGCCCAAATTTTTCGTGCCGGTCCATGGCGAGTACCGGCACCTGGTGAAGCATTCCCGGCTGGCCCAGCGGGTGGGGGTCCCGGAGGAGCGCTGCCTCGTGGTTGAGAACGGTGCAGTGATCCGCTTCGCCGACGGAGCGGCCGAGGTGGCCGGCAGCGTCGCGAACGGCCGGGTATTCATCGACGGCAAGGGGATCGGCGACGTGGGGGCGGTGGTCCTCAAGGACCGCAAGCACCTCTCCGAGGACGGAATGGTGGTGGTCATCATCTCCATCAACCCCCAGACGGGCGAGATTCTCTATGGTCCCGACATCGTCTCCCGCGGGTTCGTTTTCGAGGACGAGAGCCAGGAGTACCTGGATGAAACGAAGAAGATAGTCCTGGACCTCCTGGCCGGGATGTCGCCGGAAGTCCTCAAGGACTGGAACGAGGTGAAGCAGGAAGTGCGGCGCATCCTGAGACGTTTCTTCAACAAGACCATTGAGCGGCGGCCAGTGATCCTGCCGCTGATTATAGAGATGTAGGAATGGACGAACAGATCGACAAGAAAGAAAAACTGAAGAAGGAGATCCAGGGGATGGCCCTCGGCGCGCTGGGGCTCTTCATCCTCATTGCCCTTGTGTCGTTCAATGCCGGCGACCCCTCGTCAAATACGTACAATTCCGAAACAGGGGTTCACAATTTCGGCGGCAGATTGGGAGCGGAGCTTTCCGACCTTCTCATCCAGATCGTTGGGCTTGCCTCTTATGCTGTCCCAACGGGTCTGCTGTATCTTTCGTACAAACTTCTCCGCTTTAAGGAGTTGCGTTGGAAAAATTATAAAGCGTTTGCCTTTATTACGCTGTTGATCTCATTGTCGTCGTTGTTCGGATTTTTTAAGCCCGACACGGTCTTTCTTGGTCAAAAAGTCCTCACCGGCGGTGCCGTTGGGACTAAGACGGCAACGTTCCTCAAGACCTACTTCGGCATCCCCGGAGCCATCCTTATCATCCTCCCCCTCCTGGCCGCTTCGGCCATGGTCCTGTCCCGCTTCTCCTTCGTCCTCTTCGCCGACTGGTGGTTCGCGAACCTGAAGGAGCGCTGGGCCCGACGTCGGGAGCGGCAGGAGCTGAACCGCCAGCTCCTCGATACGGGGGAGAAGGCCGAGAAGAAAAAATCACCGGAAATCAAGCCGGTCCACGTGGCGGTTCCCCCTCCGCCGCCGGTCCAGAAAAAAGAGGAGAAGAAGGAAAAGGCCAAGATCGCCCCACTCCAGGAGGCCTTCGACTTCATCAAGGCGGAGGGGGACCACCGCACTCCGCCGCTCTCGCTCCTCGATACCCCTCCCCAGACCGAGAAGCGCCTCGACCGCGACATCCTCACCATGAACGCCCGGCTTCTGGAGAAGAAGTTCAAGGATTTCGGCATCGACGGCGAGGTGGTGGAGATCTGCCCCGGCCCGGTGATCACCATGTTCGAGTTCGCCCCGGGCCCCGGCATCAAGGTGAGTCGCATAGCCTCCCTCTCCGACGACCTCTCCATGGCGCTCCAGTCCATGTCGATCCGGATCGTGGCCCCCATTCCCGGCAAGGGGGTGGTGGGGATCGAGATCCCGAACCGGGAGCGGGAGACGGTCTTTCTTAAGGAGATTTTCAACGGCGAGGAGTTCCACGGCAGCAAGATGAAGCTGCCGCTCGCTCTCGGCAAAGACATCGCCGGCGCCCCGGTCGTGACCGATCTGGCCAAAATGCCCCACCTCCTGGTGGCCGGCGCCACCGGATCGGGAAAGTCCGTATCCATCAACACCATGATCCTGTCGCTCCTCTATACCGCTACCCCCAAGGACGTGCGGGTCATCATGGTGGACCCGAAGATGCTGGAACTTTCCATCTACGAGGGGATCCCGCACCTGCTTCTTCCCGTTGTCACCAACCCCAAGAAGGCATCCCTGGCGCTGAAGTGGGCCGTGGAGGAGATGGGGCGTCGCTACCGCCTCATGGCCGACAAGGGGGTGCGGAACATCGGCTCCTACAACCAGTGCCTCGAAAAGGAGGAGAAGGAGGCCGAGGAGCTCAAGGCCCAGGGGACCGTTGTGCTGGAAGACGTGGTGGACGAGTCCCCGGACGACGAGGAGGCGATCCAGCAGTTCCTGGCCAAGCAGGAGGAGCTGGAGCACGGGCACCTGCCGTACATCGTCGTCATCGTGGACGAACTGGCGGACCTCATGATGGTGGCCGGCCGGGAGATCGAGGAGTCCATCGCACGCCTGGCCCAGATGGCCCGGGCCGCCGGCATCCATCTCATCCTCGCCACGCAGCGGCCGTCGGTGGACGTCATCACCGGCCTCATCAAGGCCAACTTCCCGGCCCGGATCTCCTTCCAGGTCTCCTCCAAAATCGACTCCCGGACCATCCTCGACACCAACGGCGCCGAGTCGCTCCTGGGGGCCGGCGACATGCTCTTCCTTCCCCCGGGAACCGCCAAGATGCAGCGGGTCCACGGGGCCTTCGTTTCCGACGCCGAGGTGCAGCGGGTGGTGGACTTCCTCAAGAAGCAGGGGAAGCCGGTCTACGACAAGTCGATCCTGGAGATGAAGGAAGAGAGCGGCTCCGGCAGCGGCGACGACGAGGATATGGTGGACGAGCGGTACGATGACGCCGTGGCCCTGGTGGCCGAGACGCGCCAGGCCTCCATCTCCATGGTCCAGCGGCGGCTGCGGATCGGCTACAACCGCGCCGCGAGAATCATCGAGCGGATGGAGCAGGAGGGGATCGTCGGCCCAAGCGACGGGACCAGCAAGCCACGGGAAGTCTTCATCAACAAGATCTGAGCCGTCATGACAGAGTACCCTCTCCCCCTTTTTATCCTCAATCTCATCCTCACCCTTGTCGATGCCGCCATCGGCTACCACGTGGCGCCGATGATCATGCGCCGCTTCACCCCCGACCCGGAGACGGCGGAGCTGTCGGTGCGGGGGATGCGGACCATGCTCGGCGGGGTGGTGGCTCTCTACATGTTTTTCAACTGTCTCGGGTACTTCCGGCAGAACGGCGTCATGCTCATGGTAGTGACCGCCGTCGTGGTGGTGGATATGGTGGCGCAGTTGGTGGTGCGGCGAAAGATCGGGAAGGGGTAGGCAGGGGCAAAAATATGGGAAAAGACTCGAATACTTGAACGCGGCGGGCTTTCCCGTCGCGTTTTTTTATGCTGGCAGCCGGATAGATGCTACTCCTCCAGCCTCCCCAAGATCCGCAGGAGACCGTCGAGGATGGTGAGGGGGTGGGGTGGACAGCCGGGGATGTAGAGGTCGATGGGGATGAGGCCGTCGGCGCCGTTGTGAACATCGGGGGAGTCGATGAAGGGACCACCGTTGATGGCGCAGGCCCCGGCGGCGATGGCGATTTTCGGCTCGGGGATCGCCTCCCAGGTCTTGAGGAGGGCGAGGTGCATGTTCTCGGTAACCGGGCCGGTGATGAAGATGCCGTCGGCATGGCGGGGGGAGGCAACGAACTGGATGCCGAAGCGCCCCAGGTCAAAGCCGACGGTGGAGAGGACGTTGGTGTCGGCCTCGCAGGCGTTGCACCCCCCTGCCGAGACCTCGCGGAGCTTGAGGGAGTGGCTGAAGAGGAATTGTCGCGTCGCGTCCAGGGGGGGGGCGAGCCTCCGGACCTCTCCGGACCGGACGATGAGGTCCTCCCGCCGGTTAACGGCCAGCCGGTGATCGCCAGTGAAAGAGATGGCGCCGTGGGGGCAGGCGCCGGCGCATTCAGGGCAGAAGAGGCATTTCCCCATGTCGAGGGCGAGGGTTTTCCCGGTCCCCGGTCCCTGGTCCCCGGTCCCGGCCGTTATGGCGCCATGAGGACAGGCGTTGGCACAGTCGGCGCACCCGCCGGGACACATTTCCGGATCCAGGAAGGGGGCCCCCCGGAAGAGTTCCGGCAGTTGCGCCGGCCCAGCGGGGTAGGCGATGGTTCGGTGTCCCTGGTGACGTCTGGCAAAGAGTGCCTTGAGCATGGTGCGCCTCCCCTGGGGGGGACCTATTCCGCTGCGGCCCCGCTATAGCCGAGTTTTACGGAGATGGTTTCGGCGGCTTTCTGGGCCAGGGGGACCAGTTCTGCGGCGACGCGCTCGTCGGAGAACCTCATGGTCGGCCCTGAGATGATGACCGCCCCGACCGTTTCAGTCCGGTAGTCGCGGATGGGGGCAGCCACCCCCCGGACTCCGATTTCAAGCTCCTCGTTGTCGATGGCGTAGCCGGCGGCGGCGATTTCCTTCAGGTGCTCCCGGAGCCGGGTGGCGTCGGTGATGGTGTTGGGAGTGAAGGGGACCAGTTCCTTGCGGGCCAGGTAACGCTCAAGCTTCGGTTCGGAGAGGGAAGCGAGCATCACCTTCCCGGCGGCGGTGCAGTAAGCGGGCAGCCGGGAACCGAGTCGGGAGACGACCCGGACCGTGGCACGGCTTTCGACCCCGTAGAGGTAGATGCTCAGGTTTTCCTTAAGGATGGAAACGTAAGCGGTTTCATCGCATTCCCTGACCAATTCCTCAAGAACCGGTTTTGCGTAGGGGAGGAGCGCCATCTGGCGGATCATGGTCTGGCGGATCTCAAGGGTTTTGAGTCCGAGCCGGTAGTTGCCGGTGACCCGGTTCTGTTCCACGTACCCCCGGGCCTCCAGGGTGGCCAGGAGCCGGAATACGTTGTTCTTGTGGAGCCTGAGCCGCTTTGCCAGTTCGGTTACGCCGAGCTCGGACACCCCTTCTCCGTGGAACTGCTCCAGGAGATCGAGGGCGTGGGAGACGGCAAGAATCATGTAATCGGATTTGTCTTTTTTCTGCACGGTGAGCCTCTGTCGGGTGGAGTGAAAAAGCAAACCCGTCTCTTATATCACAAATCGAACCCGCAGTAGGAGAGATTAAAACTCTTGTTGCAGAGGGGGAAGTCGGAAATCTGCTGATTCCGCAGGGCCAGGGCGAGTCCGGTCCAGTTGTGGAACGACGGGTCGACCACCTTGTAGCGGGCAAAACGGCCGGTGCCGTCGGTGATGGCAACGTGGCAGATCTCACCCCGCCACCCCTCGGTGAGAGCCACGGCCACGCTGTCCGGCGCAGGGGTGGCGGTATTCGTCACAGGAGGGCCGGCCGGCAACTGGCGGAGTTGCTCCGCTACGAAGTGGAGGGAGGCCTCCGCCTCGCGCCAGCGGACATGGGCCCGGGCAAAGACGTCACCGTTTTCCTCAACAGCCACGGCCACCGGACTCACGCCGTAGATGCCGAAGGGGGTATCCCGCCGCACGTCCCGGTCGATACCGCATGCCCGGGCCGCCGGACCCACGAGGCCGATCTCCCGGGCCGTCTCCTGACTCACCTTTCCTGTCCCCTCGAAGCGGGCCATGACCGACTGGGTGTCCCAGAGGAGCCCCACCGCATTTTCCAGATCGTCGCTCGCGGCGGCGAGCCGATCGAGGAGCTCGCCCGCCTGCCGTTCGCCCACGTCGAAACCGACCCCGCCGGGGCGTACGATACCCCTGCCGAAACGGCTTCCACAGATATGGGCCGTCATGTTGAGGAAATCCCCCCTGATCCGGCCGCAGAAGGAGGCGGTGGGAAGATAGGCCACATCCCCGGCCAGTGCCCCCAGGTCGCCGGTGTGGTTGGCGAGCCGTTCCAGTTCCAGGGAGATGGCCCGGATGATCTCGGCCCGGGCCGACGGAACCGTCCCCCCGAGCGCCTCCATGACCATGGCATAGGCCAGGGTGTGGCCGATGGTGGTGTCGCCGGCGATGGTCTCCATCTGGAAGAGGGTTTTCGGGTGGGGGCCCTTCAGGATGCCCTCCTCAACCCCCCGGTGCTGGTAGCCGAGGGCAATCTCCAGGCTGAAGACCTCTTCGCCGTGGCACTGGAAGCGGAAATGCCCCGGCTCGATGATCCCTGCGTGGACCGGTCCCACCGCCACCTCGTGGATCTCCTCCCCCTCCACCCGGTAGTAGTCGGTGTCACCCGCCACTTTCCCGCCTAAACCTTTACGTGACGGCATGAAGGGGTGGTGGAACCGGACCGGCTTGGGCCAGGGGTGGGCCTCGGGGGTGATGCCGCACTGTTCGGCGATCTCCCGCTCGAAAAGGTGGAGTTGGGGGACGAGACGGCAGATGGAGGGAAAGGCCATTCCCGCCTCGGTTCGCATGAGCCCCAGAAGCCCGTCGTTGGGGGCGGCCATGAGGCACCAGAGGGTGGCGCCGGCGTCGGTGGGGACCCCGAAACAGGAGGCGACCCGCCATCCACGGTCGGTGGCGTCGATAATATCCTGGAGGAACTGTTCGAGGGGAAGGAGCGGCACCGAGGCCACCGGCACCGCCTCTCCGTTGCGCAGGCAGGTGAGGGAGAAGGTGCGGGTCACGGCACGTTTCCTCCTAATAGGGCCGCTCCTTCCGTAATGAGGCGGCTGAGTGGTTCCGGTATCCAGATACCGAGCATGAGGACGACTCCCATAAGAATGAGCGGCGGCACCACCGTGAGGAAGCGGTCCCGGTAACCGGTATGTTCGATGCGGCTCGATTCCCCCATCACCACCGGCAGGACCGTGCGCGCCATGCCGAGGAAAATGGCGGCCAGAAAAAAGAGGATGAGACCGCCGATCCACTCTCCTCCTTGGGTCATGGCGCTGGAGATGATGGAGAATTCGCTCACGAAGAGGCCGAAGGGGGGAGAGCCGGTGACGGCGAAGAACCCGGCCAGGAAGAGCCCTCCCGACCAGGGGAGACGCCGCAGTGCTCCCCGCACCTGCTCGCACCGTTTGCTGTTGTAGGAACGGTGGATGTTGGCGGCGGCCAGGAAGAGGACCCCCTTGGTGAGGCTGTTGTTCACCAGATGGAGGAGTGCCCCGGCCAGAGCCCCTTTGCCGAGCCCCAGGGCCACGGCCAGGATCCCCACATGCTCCACGCTGGAGTAGGCGAGCATCCGCTTGAAGTCGGCCTGGCGTGCCATGAAGACGGCGGCCGTGGCCATGGAGAGGAGGCCCATGAGGACAAGGGCGTCCCGGTGGAAGGTCGTCCCGTTGGCTGCCACGCAGACCTGGTAGGCCCGCAGGAGCCCCACGAAGGAGCAGGTCACGAGCCCTCCGGCCAGGAGCCCCCCCACGAGTCCGGGCGCTTCGCCGTAGGCGTCGGGCTTCCAGGTGTGGAGCGGCGCGAGCCCCATCTTGGTCCCGTAGCCCACGAGGAGAAACACGAAAGCCGCCTTGAGCCAGGCGGGGGAGAGGAGCCGCGCGTTCGCCACCAGGGGTTCCAGGAGAAGCGTCGGTTCGATCCGGGCCACCACGGTGGAGTAGGCCAGGAAGAGGAGCCCCAGGAGCGCCAGGGCGATCCCCACGGAGCAGATGAGCATGTACTTCCAGGTGGCCTCGATGGAGCGGGCGTTGCGGTTGAAGTAGAGGAGGGGGGTCATGGTGAGGGTGGTCGTCTCGATGGCCACCCAGAGGAGCCCCAGGTGGTGGGCAAAGGCCACGAGCGTCATGGCCGAAAGGCAGACCGGTAGCATGGCGCAGAGGAGGCGGTTCGGCCGTTCCCGGCGGTAGGCGAGATATTCCACGGCATAGAGCCCGGATGCGAAAAAGAGAAGGCTCACGGAGAGGAGTACGAGCTTCCCGATGGCGTCCAGGTGGAGCCACATCCCCACCGAAGGGGATGTGGGGGTGAGTGCCGCCTCGATCGTCAGGGCCAGGTGGAGCGTCCCGACGACGGGAAGCACCCAGGGACGGCTCCGGTCAGAAGGGATGAGCCAGGCCGTGATGGCGCCCAGAAGCGGTATGAGGAGGATGCCGGTAATCATGCTAGTCCCTGAGGGTGGTGAGCCGCGACGTGTCGATGGACGAGAACTCGCGGCTGATCTGGTTGATGATGATCCCCATGACGAAGATGCCGACGATGAGGTCCAGCAGGACCCCCGCCTCCACCATGACTGGCATCGCCTCGGTCAGGAGGAGTCCAAAGAGGAAGATACCGTTTTCCAGCATCAGGTAACCGATTACCTGAGAGATGGCTTTACGCCGGGTCACCAGCACGATGAAGCCGGTGAGGAGCGTGGCGATGGCCGCCGGCACGAAGAGGAGCCCCTGGTGCTCCGGAGCCAGGGGGAGGCGGGCGGCGAAGACAAAGGAGAGCCCCGTCGTGATGGCGCCGATGAGAAGCGTCGGCACATACCCCAGGTAGGGCTCCATCTCCCGGGATATCCGGGCCCGGACGATGGCGCCGGTCAGAAGCCACGGGATGATGATTCCCTTTGCCAGGATGAGGCCGCCGGTAATGACCACCAGGTGCCAGGAGAACGAGTGGACGAGGATCGGGAGGATGCCGAGGATGACCCCTTGGATGGCCACGGCGCGGATCGCCACGGCCAGGCGCCCCGAACCGAGGGCCGCGAAGTTGATGAGCATCACGAGGACGATGAGCTGGTCCACCAGGGAAGTCATGGTCTACCTCAGCACCAGGAGCAGCGAAAACGCCGCCAGGATGCAGGCCGCCGCCAGCATCTGGGGGACCTTGGGGAGCCGCAGCCGTGCCATGACCGATTCCACCATGCCGATCCCCACGGCCAGCATCATCATGGCGATCACGAAGAGGACCCAGTCCACCACGGGGATGCCGGTGGCATAGGGGAGGGCGATGTCGGTGAACAGGGCACCCAGCACGAAGAGTTTCAGGGCCGCCCCGTAGAGGATGGCGCCGAAGAGGGGGCCGCTGTGGTCGAGCACCATCACCTCGTGGATCATGGTCAGTTCCAGGTGGGTGGTGGGGTCGTCGAAAGGGACCCGGCAGTTCTCGGCCAGGAGCACGATGAAGAGGCTTCCCACCAGCAGGAGGAGCGATGCGCCGGCCGAAAGCCAGGAGGTGGCGGCAGTCCCGGTCAGCATGGGGGTCAGGGAGAGGGAGCCGGAGAGCCGTGCCAGCACCGCCAGGGAGAAGAAGAGGGCCGGCTCGGCCAGGCAGGCGAAGGTGGCCTCCCGGGCCGCCCCCATCCCCTCGAAGCTGGAACCGGTATCCAGGGCCGCCGCCGTGGTGCAGAAGCGGGCCAGCCCGAAGAGATAGGCGAAGAGGATCATGTCGCCGCTGAAAGAGAGAGGGGGGCGGTGCTCCCCGAGGGGGATCAGGAGCGAGGCCACAAGCGTTGCCGCCAGGCCCGCCACTGGTCCCGCCCGGAAGACCCAGCTCGTGGTTTCGCTGAAGACCGACCCCTTGCGCACGAGCTTTGCCAGGTCGTAGTACGCTTGAAAAAGCGGTGGACCGGTGCGGCCTGCAAAGATGGCCTTGGTCCGGTTGATCACCCCGAGCAGCAGCGGCGGCATGAGCAGGGTAATCAGGATATGGATAACGGCGTCGACCATTCCCTTCCTGCTCCTTTAATAGGCCCACGCCAGCAAGAGCGCCAGCGTCACGAAGATGTAGAGGATATAAAGGTGGAGCCGGCCGTGCTGGAGCTTGCGGGCCAGAGAGAACCTCCGGTCCATGGCCGAGAGGAGCGGCGTGATGACCAGTTCCAGTACCGCTTCGGGAACATGGCTCGAAAAGGCGCTTTTCCCCGGGAAGAGGCCCTGAACCTTGGGCGGGTGGACCCGGGGGCGGAGCACCGCGGCGAATAGGTTCACGAACATCTCTGCAAAGGAAGAGGCGGTGTACTGCATCCGGACAGTGGGACGGGCAAAGCCGCAGCCCCAGGTGCCGACTCTCCCCCGAGGTTGATCCGTTACCCGCTTCCAGAGCCAGGCGCCGATGCCGAGAATCGCCAGAAGGAGGATGAGCCCCATGAGGGTAATCCAGCCAAAGGGCGCCGCATCCGCCAGCCGGACGCCGGCAAAGGGGAGCTGGGGGCTCCAGGCAAAGAGGGCCGGCTCCAGAAAGCGTGGGAGTGCCACGGGGAGGAGGCCGATGGCTGCGCAGAGTATGGCAAGGAGCATCATGGGGCCCCGCATGGCCCACCCCGGTTCGTGGCACCCGGCCGCGTCGGACGACCGGGGTAACCCCAGGAAGACCGTGCCGAATACCTTCACGAAGCAGAGGACCGCCATCCCTCCCACCATGGCCAGGGCCGGCGCCGCCAGCCCCAGCAGGGGGGCCGCGGCCCCCTTTTCCTGCACGAGGCCGGAGAAAAAGCCGAGATAGACGAGAAGCTCACTCACAAAGCCGTTCAGGGGGGGGAGTCCGCAAATGGCCACGGCGCCGGTGAGAAAGAGGGCCGCGGTCCAGGGCATCCGTCGGCCCAGCCCGCCGAGGCTGTCGATCTCCCGGGTCCCAGCCTCGTGAATTACCGCACCGGCCCCGAGGAAGAGGAGGGACTTGAAAAGGGCGTGATTCAGGATATGGAGAAGCGCCCCCCCGAGCCCGAGGACCACCAGGAGCGGCAGTCCCGCTCCCCTGCCGATGAGGGCAACGCCGAGCCCCATGACGATGATGCCGATGTTTTCGATGCTGTGGTAGGCCAGGAGCCGCTTCAGGTCGTGCTGTCCCACGGCAAAGGCAACCCCGAGGATTCCCGACACAATTCCCGCCATAAGAAGAACCATCCCCCACCAGGGCGGGACCACTCCGAAGAAGGAGAGGATGCGGACCATGCCGTAGATTCCCATCTTGATGAGGACTCCCGACATGAGGGCCGACACGTGGCTCGGTGCGCTGGCATGGGCGCCCGGGAGCCAGACGTGAAGCGGCATCACCCCTGCCTTGAGGCCAAAGCCCAGGAGAGCGGTCACGAAAATGGCGGCCCCAAGGGGAGTTGTTCCGTCCAGCGCCGTTGTCGCAGGAAATGAAAAGGAACCGGCAGTCGCTTTTAGCAGGGAGAAGCAGGCGAAGAGGGTGAGGGTGCTTGCGTGGGTTGCCACGAGATAGATGAGGGATGCGTCTCGAACCTCCTGCTCCAGATCGTCGGTGGCGAGGGCAAAGTAGGCGGAAAGGGCCATGATCTCCCAGAAGATGAGAAAAAGGACTCCGTTCCGGGCCAGGGGGACCAATGCCAGGGAAGCGGCGAGGACGCCGAAGAAAAAGGTGAGCCGCGGTGCCGTGCGGGGGTGGTGGCTGGCGGGCCAGTAGCCGATGCCGTACACGGCGCAGCAGGCGCTGACGATGAAGACGGGGAGGAGGAAGAAGGCGGAGAGCGGGTCGATGCCGGCCTCAAGGGGGCCGAAGGGAAGCGAGCTTACGAGGGTGTAGGAGACGGTCCGTTCAGTAAAGAGCGTTGCCAGGGCACCGATGATTCCCAGGATGGAGCCGAGAACGACGGTGAGAGAGGCGCATTTCTGCCCCCAGTCCAGCTTCTTGGGGAGAAAAAGGCCCGGAATGCCCGACGCGCCGATCAGGAGCGCGCCGGCTATGACCAGGCTGACAGGATTGTCAGGCCCTGCCGTTGATGCTTCCATGGATGGTCTCCGGGAGAGGCAGAAGCGCTGTGTGTGGTCGCAGCACTCGCGGTGTGACGCCATTTTACTGGTGCGTACCTTTGCGGACTATACGTCCTTAGGGAAAATGCGTCAATAGTCAAGTGGAGTCTGCCGCTGACAATGGTGGCGCGCAATGGCGGGTGAGACAAGGTTTTGCTTAACGGGTTTCGTTGAGATGGATTTGCGATAATTCCTGTTGACAAGAGGGGAGGAATCGGATTACTTATAGATCTGTACGACCTCATATTTGTCCATTGGAAATACCCCCGGCGTTCTTTCATTCCTTTACAAATCAGGCGCTCCACTCAAAACCATAATCAACGTGCGTCGCTACGCCTATTCGGAAAAGTTACGACATTCGATTACATAAGAGCACAGATTCCACGTATCCACAAACAGGTGCGTTTCCCGCTTTCGTTACGTTCAGTTATCCGATGAATGACCCCGACAATGAGCCCGCCATCATTCAGCAACTATCCCGTTGCGCCCGTCCACAGGAGAACCGATGAATCTTCAGGAGCTTAAAGGCAAAAAAATCAATGAGCTTGCGGCAATCGCCAAGGGCCTCAACATCGAGGGTGCCTCAAGCCTGCGCAAGCAGGATCTGATTTTTGCCATCCTCAACGCCCAGACCGAGAAAAACGGTATGATCTTCGGCGAGGGGGTCCTGGAATGTCTTCCCGACGGCTTCGGCTTTCTCCGGGCGCCGGACTACAACTATCTGCCGGGGCCTGACGATATCTATGTTTCTCCTTCTCAGATTCGCCGGTTCAACCTCCATACCGGCGACACCGTTTCCGGCCAGATCCGCCCCCCCAAGGAGGGGGAGCGCTACTTTGCCCTCCTCAAGGTGGAGACGGTCAACTTCGAGCCACCCGAGGTGGCCCGGGATAAGATCCTCTTCGATAACCTCACTCCCCTTTATCCCGACGAAAAGCTGAAGCTGGAGACCGCGCCGGATAATATGCCGATGCGGGTCCTGGAGCTCGTCTCTCCTATCGGCAAGGGGCAACGGGGCCTCATTGTGGCGCCGCCCCGCACCGGCAAGACGATGCTCATCCAGAACATCGCCAACTCCATTGCGGAGAACCATCCCGAGGTCTACCTGATCGTCCTTCTCATCGACGAGCGCCCCGAAGAGGTTACCGACATGCAGCGCTCGGTCCGGGGGGAGGTGGTTTCCTCCACCTTCGACGAGCCCGCCACCCGCCACGTGCAGGTAGCCGAGATGGTCATCGAGAAGGCGAAGCGCCTCGTGGAGCACAAGCGGGACGTGGTGATTCTCCTCGACTCCATCACCCGCCTCGCCCGGGCCTATAACACGGTGCTCCCCCCCTCCGGCAAGATCCTCACCGGCGGCGTGGACGCCAACGCTCTCCAGAAGCCGAAGCGCTTCTTCGGCGCGGCCCGCAATATCGAGGAGGGAGGTTCCCTCACCATCATTGCCTCGGCCCTAGTGGACACCGGGAGCAAGATGGATGAAGTCATCTTTGAGGAGTTCAAGGGGACCGGCAACATGGAAGTCCACCTGGACCGCAAGCTCGTGGAGAAGCGGACCTTTCCGGCTATTGACATCAACAAATCGGGGACCCGCAAGGAGGAGCTTCTTGTGGAAAAGGGCTCCCTCAACCGCACCTGGATTCTCCGCAAGGTCCTCCATCCCATGAACGTGGTGGACAGCATGGAGTTCCTCCTGGAGAAGCTTTCCGAGACCAAGAGCAACCAGGAATTTCTCGATTCCATGAGCAGGTAGGCGTCCCGTCTCCCTCTGCGGGGTGGCGGAAAAAAGTCTTGAAAAAAAATAGCCCGTTTGTTAACGTTTTAACTTTCCGACAGATCACATGGCACCGGGGCAAAGGCCCCCAAGGAGGACGATATGAAAGAAGGGATTCATCCCAAGTACAACGAGGTTACCGTGAAGTGCGCCTGCGGCAACAGCTTCCAGACCCGTTCCACCAGAACCGAGATCTCCACCGAAATCTGCTCTGCCTGCCATCCGTTCTTCACCGGCAAGCAGAAGCTCGTGGACACCGCCGGCCGCGTCGAGCGCTTCCGGAAAAAGTACGGCATGCAGTAACAGGCCCCCGGCCTTGCGGATTTGAGCGGAAGGGGATTTTGTCCATGGCGAAATCCCCTTATCTGTTTCTTGAAGCGCTGTATCCAAATCGCCTCGTGAAGGGACTTCATGAAGGTTACCCTACTCCAGCACACCCCTGATCCCGAAATGGCCGTTGCCCTCGCCGCGCGGCTCTGCTACTCCCCCATCGGCATTGATGAGCTGAAGGAGCGTCTGTCGCGTTCCGACATTTCCGCGTTTCTCGACAAGATCATGTCGCTGGGGCACCAGTCGGTGCTGGAGCATGCCTCCTTCACCTTCGGCATCGAGGGGATATCGCGGGCCACGAGCCATCAGCTCGTCCGGCATCGGATCGCCTCCTACTCCCAGCAGTCCCAGCGCTACGTGACCCATACGGAGCAATTCTCTGCCGTGATTCCCCCCTCCATCGCGGGGCGTCCCGATCTTGCTGCCCGCTTCAGATCGCAGCTGAAGGCGCTCCACGATACCTATGCCGAACTCTTCGAGGCCGGCATCCCGGCCGAGGACGCCCGCTACATCCTCCCCAACGCCGCGGAGACGAAGATCATCATGACCATGAACGCCCGGGAACTTCTCCACTTCTTCGGCCTGCGCTGCTGCGAGCGGGCCCAGTGGGAGATCCGGGCCATGGCCGTGGAGATGCTGCGGCTTGTGAAGGGGGTTGCCCCCACCATCTTCCGGGATGCCGGACCCGGCTGCGTTGCCGGCCCCTGTCCGGAAGGGACCATGACCTGCGGTAAGATCGTCGAGGTCAGGAAGAGATTCAAGGAGATGTACGTATGACGAGGTGGTTCCGGTTGCTGCTGGTGCAGTTGCTCATCCTTGCGGAGCGGATCAATGTAGGTGGGCAGGCTGTTCTCGAAGGGGTCATGATGCGAGCGCCCCGTTCCATGGCCATCGCGGTCCGGCGCCCTTCGGGCGAGATAGCCGTCAAGCGGGAGGAGGTCCCCCCACTCTCGGAGCGCTTTCCCATTGTGAAGCTCCCGATCCTCCGGGGAGCGGTTGCCCTCTTTTCCTCTCTCATTATAGGACTCAAGGCACTCAACTTTTCCGCCAACGAGGCGCTGGCCGAAGAGGAAGAGAAGGAGGAACTCTCCTCCTGGGCCATGGGTGGGACCATGGCCGTTGCCCTCGGGTTCGGCGTCCTCCTCTTTTTTGTCCTTCCCCTTTACCTTACCAAACTCCTCGTCCCGGTTATCGGCCAGTCCAACATCATGTTCAACCTGGTGGACGGCATCATCCGCGTGGCGGTTTTTCTCCTCTATATCGTATCCATTTCCCGCATGAAGGACATTCAGCGGGTTTTTGAGTACCACGGCGCCGAGCACAAAACCATCTTTGCCTTCGAAGCAGGAGAGGAGCTTTCGGCCGCCACGGTCCAGAAGTACAGCCGCCTCCATCCCCGTTGCGGCACGAGCTTTCTCCTCATTGTCATGCTGGTGAGTATCGTCATCTTCTCGCTCATTCCCAAGCTCTGGCCCTTCTGGATGAAGGCCGGGGCCCGGGTGGCGCTCCTGCCGGTCATCGCCGGGGTTTCCTACGAGTTCCTCAAGTGGAGCGCCAAGAACGACCGACACCCCCTGGTGCGGCTCATCATCGCCCCCGGCCTGGCGCTCCAGCGGCTCACCACCCGGGAGCCCGACGACAGCCAGGTGGAGGTGGCGATTCGCTCCATGACCGAGGCCCTGGAAGAGAATGGCGGCTACAAGGACGACCGGCTGGTGGTGTGATGTCCCGCCGGCCCTGATTTTCGTTTCTGAAGGATTGCGTTGATGTTCGACAAGATAGAAGAACTTGAAATCCGGTACCAGGAGCTGGAATCGCTCCTGGCCGTCCCGACGGTGATCGCCAATCAGCCCGAGTTCCGTAAACTCTCCCGGGAGCACAACGACCTGACGGGCTTGGTCGAGGCCTATCGCCGCTACAAGAAGGTCCTTGCCGAGATCGAGGGGAACCGGGAACTTCTGGCCGATCCGGAGATGAAGGAGATGGCCGAGGCTGAGCTGGAGGATCTGGAGCGGCAACAAGAGGAACTGGAGGGGGAGATCAAGCTGCTCCTTTTGCCGAAGGATCCCAATGACGACCGCAACGTCATCCTGGAGATCCGCGCCGGCACCGGCGGCGACGAGTCCGCCCTCTTTGCCGGTGACCTCTTCCGGATGTACTCCCGCTTTGCCGAGCGCAACCGTTGGAAGGTGGAGGTCATGTCCGCCTCCGAGTCGGAACGGGGGGGCTTCAAGGAGGTCGTGGCCCTTATTGAAGGGCAGGCGGTCTTTGCCAAGCTCAAGTACGAGTCGGGGACCCATCGGGTACAGCGGGTGCCGGAGACCGAGGCCCAGGGACGGATCCACACCAGTGCCTGCACCGTTGCGGTCCTCCCCGAGGCCGAGGATATCGAGATTGACATCAACCCGGTGGACCTCAAGATCGACGTCTACCGGGCCTCAGGGGCAGGCGGCCAGCACGTCAACAAGACCGAGTCGGCGGTCCGGATCACCCACCTTCCCACCGGCATCGTGGTGGAGTGCCAGGACGAACGGAGCCAGATCAAGAACCGGTCCAAGGCCATGAAGGTCCTCAAATCCAGGATTCTGGACGGCCTCCAGCAGGAGCAGAACGCCCGCATCGCCGCCGACCGCAAGCAGCAGGTGGGAAGCGGTGACCGGAGCGAGCGGATCCGCACCTACAACTTCCCCCAGGGGCGCATGACCGACCACCGGATCGGCCTCACCCTCTACCGTCTCGATGCCCTCATGGAGGGGGACATTGCCGAGGTGGTGGATTCGCTTCGGGCCCATTACCAGATGGAGGCCCTCAAGGCCCAGGCCGAAGCAGCCTGATCCGCACGGACGGCGGAGGCGGCACAATGACTGAAAAGCCTGAGACCTGGACTATTCGCAGGGTTCTTGACTGGACCAAAGGATACCTGGCGGAGAAAGGCGTTGAGAACGCCCGTCTGGAGACAGAGTGGCTTCTTTCCGCGGCTCTGGGTCTCGACCGGGTGGGACTCTATGTTAACTTCGACAAGCCCTTGAACGCCGAAGAACTGTCGGCGGTCCGGGGACTCGTGGCGCGACGGGCCAAGCGGGAACCACTCCAGTACGTCCTCGGTACCCAGGAGTTCTGCGGCCTCGACTTCGCCGTGACGCCGGCGGTGCTCATCCCCCGGCACGACACCGAGGTGCTCGTGGAGGAGGCGCTCCGCCGTGCCCCCCACGCCGCCACGGTCCTCGACATCGGCGTCGGGAGCGGCTGCATCGCCGTGGCTCTGGCAAAGAACCTTCCCGATGCCCAGGTGTGGGGGGTGGAGCAGTCCGCCGGAGCCATCACCCTGGCCCGGCAAAACGTTGAGCGCCACGGCGTCCGGGTGATCCTTTGCGCAGGGTCCCTCTTCGAGCCCTTCGCAGACCAGCGGTTCGACCTGATCGTCTCCAATCCCCCCTACATCCCCACTGCCGACCTGGATACGCTCCAGCCGGAGGTGCGGGAGTACGAGCCCCGCGCGGCTCTTGACGGTGGCGCCGACGGTCTCGATTTCTACCGGATCATCGTCCCGGCCGCTTTGGAGCATTTGAACGCGGGCGGGTGGCTCATGGTCGAACTGGGTATCGGCCAGGCAGAGGCGGTGCTCGGGATGTTTAAGCAGGCCGGTTTCACCGGCTGCTTTACGGCCAAGGATCTCAACGGCATCGACCGGGTGGTCGGCGGACGGATTCCGTAGTGGCGTGATTCATCACGTCCCGGGTGCAACGAATTGCACCCCCACATCAATTTCAGAGGCATTCCATTGGACAAGCTGATAATCAAAGGGGGAAAGAAACTGACCGGTGACGTATCGGTCAGCGGCTCCAAGAACGCGGCCCTCCCCGTCTTCATTTCCACCATCCTCGCCCCCGGACTCAACGAAATCCGCAATGTCCCGTTCCTGCGCGATATCAACACCACCATCAAGGTCCTGGAATCCCTGGGCGCCGTGGTGGAGGGAAACGGCAACATCGTCAAAATCGACACGACCCACGTGAACGACGTGGAGGCCACCTACGATCTGGTAAAGACCATGCGGGCCTCGGTCCTGGTCCTGGGGCCGCTTTTGGCGCGCCACGGCCGAGCACGGGTCTCCCTCCCCGGCGGCTGCGCCATCGGTGCCCGCCCCATCAACCTCCACCTTAAGGGGCTCGCGGCCCTGGGTGCCGACATCCGGCTGGAGCACGGCTACGTGGAGGCCAAGGCGAAAAAGCTGAAAGGGGCGAGGATCAACTTCGACATCGCCACCGTGGGGGGTACCGAGCAGCTTATGATGGCGGCTGCCCTGGCCAAGGGTGAGACGATTCTGGAGAACGCTGCCCGGGAGCCGGAGATCATCGACCTGGCCGACATCCTGAACAGGATGGGGGCCAGGATCGACGGGGCCGGCACCGACACCATCCGGATCATCGGGGTGAAGGAGCTGGCGCCGGTCGTCCACGACGTCATGCCCGACCGGATCGAGGCCGGCACCTTCATGGTGGCGGCGGCCATTACCGGCGGCGACATCAAGATTCACAACATGAAGCTGGAGCACCTGGACGCCCTCGTCTTCAAGCTCCAGGATGCCGGCGTGGAGATCATCAACCGTGACAACGTGGTGCGGGTCAAGGGTCCCCGGCGCCCCAGGGCCATCAACATCAAGACCCGTCCCTATCCCGGCTTCCCCACCGACATGCAGGCCCAGTTCATGGCCCTCATGTGCGTGGCCGACGGGGCGAGCGTCATCAGCGAGAACATCTTCGAGAACCGCTTCATGCACGTTTCGGAGTTGCTGCGCTTCGGGGCCGACATAACCATTGAGGGGAACACCGCCACCGTGAAGGGGGTGAAGAAGCTCTCCGGCGCGCCGGTCATGGCCACGGATCTGCGGGCCTCGGCCTCGCTGATCCTGGCCGGGCTTGCTGCCGACAACACCACGGAGATCTCCCGTATCTACCACCTGGACCGGGGGTATGATTCCATCGAGAAGAAGCTGGCCGGCCTCGGGGCCGACATCAAACGTGTAAAGGAGTGAGCCGGCGGCGGGAGCGGGTGCCATTGTTGGTCCCCGGTCCCTGGTCCCCGGTCCCTTAGTTTTATGAGCGACTTTCTTACCATCGCCATCCCCAAGGGGCGGATTCTCGAAGAGTCCGTTGCCCTGTTCGGCAAGATCGGAATCCACTGCGACGAGCTTCTCTCCAACACCCGCAAGCTCATCTTCGAGAACCGCGAGCAGCGGATGCGGTACATGATTGTCCGGGCCACTGACGTCCCCACCTACGTGGAGTATGGTTGCGCCGATCTCGGTATCGTGGGGAAGGACACCCTCATGGAGCAGGAGAAGGACCTCTACGAGCCCCTGGACCTCAAGTTCGGTTACTGCCGGATGATGGTGGCGGAGCCAGCGGGGCTTGCCAGGGACGACGACCCCTCCAGTTGGAGCAACATCCGGATCGCCACCAAGTACCCCAACGTGACCGAGAAGTACTTCGCCAAAAAGGGGGTGCAGGTGGAGATCATCAAGCTCTACGGCTCCATCGAGTTGGCGCCGCTGGTGGGGCTCTCCGAGCGGATCGTGGACTTAGTCTCCACCGGCGAGACCCTGCGGCAGAACGGCCTCGTGGAGGTGGAGACCATCGCCGAGATCACCACGCGCCTCATCGTCAACCGGGCGAGCCTCAAGACCAAGCACCCCCGGATCACCGAGATCATCGAAGGGTTGGAGAAGCACGTATGAAATTCCTCGATATCAGGGATACGAACTTCGACATGGAATTCGCCGCCATCCTCGCCCGGGGCGAGGAGACCGGCCGCGAGGTGGAACAGGTGGTCCTCGACATCATCGCCGATGTCCGTGCGCGGGGTGATGAGGCGCTCCTGGAGTACACCCGGCGCTTCGACCGGCTTGAGGCCGATTCCGTCGCCTCGCTTCAGGTAACCGAGGACGAGGTCGACTACGCCTTTGCCCGGGTGAAGGACGAGGAGATCGCGGCCCTCAAGCTGGCAGTGGAGCGGGTGGCCCGCTTCCACGAGAAGCAGAAGCAGGAGACCTGGCTCTCCACCGGCGAGCCCGACATCCTTCTCGGCCAGATGGTGACTCCCCTGGAGCGGGTCGGGATCTATGTCCCCGGCGGCAAAGCGAGCTATCCCTCCAGCGTCATCATGAACGCGGTACCGGCCCGGGTGGCGGGCGTCGGCGAGGTCGTCATGGTGGCCCCGACTCCTGGCGGCGAGATCAATCCCCATGTCCTGGTGGCGGCGCGGTTCTCCGGCGTGGACCGGATCTTCCGACTCGGCGGCGCCCAGGCCGTGGCGGCCCTGGCCTACGGAACCGCCACGGTGCCCAAGGTGGACAAAATCACCGGCCCGGGGAACATCTACGTGGCCACGGCCAAGAAGCTGGTCTTCGGCCAGGTGGGGATCGACATGATCGCCGGCCCCAGCGAGATCCTCGTCATCAACGACGGAAGCGGCACCCCGGCCCACATCGCCGCAGACCTCCTCTCCCAGGCGGAGCACGACGAACTCGCTTCGTCCATCCTCATCACCACCGACCGCGGCTTCGGCGAGCGGGTGGCGGCGGAGGTGGAGCGGCAACTGGCGGAGCTCTCCCGGGAGACCATTGCCCGGAGATCGTGGGAAACGTACGGTGCCGTCATCGTGGCCGGAAGCCTCGACGAGGCCATCGCGTTCAGCAACCGGATCGCCCCGGAGCACCTGGAGCTGGCCGTGACGAACCCCTTCGATGTCCTGCCGAAAATCAGGAACGCCGGGGCCATCTTCCTCGGTCACTTTACTCCCGAGGCGGCGGGGGATTATCTGGCCGGTCCGAATCACACCCTTCCCACCGGCGGCACGGCCCGGTTCTTCTCACCTCTGTCGGTGGACGATTTCGTGAAGAAGTCCTCCATCGTCTACTTCAGCGAGAGCGGGTTGAATCGTCTGGGGGGGGGCATCGTCCGGATCGCCGAACTGGAGGGGCTGGAAGCCCACGGCAGGTCGGTGAGCGTGAGACTGAAGGGGGAAGGAGAGGCCCGGAAATGATTCCACTTCGACAGAACATCGCCTCCATGAAGGGGTACATCCCCGGTTACCAGCCGCCCGATATCGCCTCGTGGATCAAGCTGAACACGAACGAAAACCCGTATCCGCCGTCGCCGGAGGTGGTAAAGGCCATTCTTGAGGAACTTGGACCGGACGGGGCTGCCCTGCGCATCTACCCCAGTGCCTCCAGCCAGAAGCTGCGCGAAGTGGCCGGAGAACTGTACGGTTTCGACCCATCCTGGATCATCATGGCCAACGGCTCCGACGAGGTGCTGAACAACCTGATCCGTGCCTTTGCCGCCGAAGGGGAGGAGATCGGCTACGTTCACCCCTCATACTCCTACTACGGCACGCTTGCCGAGGTCCAGGGGGCCCGGGTACGCACGTTCGGCCTGACCGGCGACTTTCGGATCGCCGGTTTTCCGGAGCGCTACGAAGGGAAAGTATTCTTCCTCACCACCCCCAACGCACCGCTTGGTCCCAGTTTCCCGCTCGAGTACATCGACGAGCTGGCCCGGCGTTGCGCCGGCATGCTGGTACTGGACGAAACCTATGCCGAATTTGCCGAATCCAATGCTTTGGAGCTGGTGAGAAGACACGAGAATGTGGTGGTGACGCGCACCCTTTCCAAGAGCTATTCCCTGGCCGGCATGCGTATCGGCCTCGCCATTGCCCGTCCGGAGGTGATTGCGGCCTTGGACAAGATCCGTGACCATTACAATCTCGACCGCCTGGCCCAGGCGGCCTGCGTGGCCGCACTCCGCGATCAGGCATATCTGTCGGAATGCTGCCGGAGAATCCGCGAGACGCGGGAATGGTTCACCACTGAACTGCGCTCCATTGGCTATGACGTTATCCCCTCCCAGGGGAACTACCTGTTTGCCACTCCCCCTGATCGCGACGGCAAGCGGGTTTACGACGGGCTCTACGCCCGCAAGGTCCTGGTCCGTCACTTCTCTGACCCGCTCCTGGCCCATGGGATGAGGATCTCCATTGGCACCCGGGAGGAGATGGAGCAGACCCTCGCCGCCCTGAAAGAGATTGGCTAACTTCGATCCCCACGAGGAGGGTTCCATGTCCCGGAAAGCCACCATCGAACGCGTCACCAAAGAAACCCAGATCAAACTCTCCCTGGAGATCGACGGGGCGGGCGAGGCGAAGATCTGCACTTCGGTGCCGTTTCTCGACCACATGCTCGACCTCTTCGCCCGCCATGGCCTCTTCAACCTCCAGGTGGACGCCAGGGGGGACATCGACATCGACTTCCACCACACGGTGGAGGATATCGGCATCGTCCTCGGCCAGGCGCTGAAGGAAGCCCTGGGCGACAAGAAGGGAATCCGGCGCTACGGCCAGGCCAGCGTCCCCATGGACGAGACCCTTGCCAGTGTAGCGGTGGACATCTCGGGGCGTCCCTACCTCGTCTACCACGTCGCGCTTCCCAAGGTGAAGATCGGTGAGTTTGACGTGGAGCTGGTGCGAGAGTTTTTCCAGGCGGTGGTCAACAACCTGGGCGCCAATATCCACGTGAACGTCATGTACGGCGACAACGTCCACCACATGGTCGAGGCCTGCTTCAAGGCCTTTGCCCGGGCCATGGACCAGGCGACCCAGGTGGATCCCCGGATCGAAGGGGTCATGTCGACGAAGGGCAAGCTCTGATATGGCAACAATCGCAATCATCGACTACGGCATGGGTAATCTCCGCTCCGTCCAGAAGGGGTTCGAAAAGGTGGGGTTCGAGGCGGTGGTGACCGCCGACCCGAAGGTGGTCCTGGAGGCGGAGAAGGTGGTCCTCCCCGGCGTGGGGGCGTTCCGGGACTGTATGCGCAACCTGGAGCAGGGTGGGTTCGTGGAGCCGATTCTCACGGTGATCCAGGATGGACGCCCCTTCCTCGGCATCTGCGTCGGGATGCAGCTCCTCTTCACCGATAGCGTGGAGTTCGGCCTTTACCAGGGGCTGAACGTCATTCCCGGCCACGTCCTCCGCTTCCCCGAGGGGATGCGCGAAAGAGGCGAGGATCTCAAGGTCCCCCACATGGGGTGGAACCAGCTTTCCATCAAACGTCGCCCTTCGGCTTTCTCCGATGTTGAGGATGGAGCGAACGTTTATTTCGTTCACTCGTTCTACGCAAAGCCCGATGAAGAGGGTGTCGTTGCCGCTACGAGCAGTTACGGTATTGATTTCTGCGCCGCCGTCTGGAAGGACAACATCGTCGCCACCCAGTTCCACCCCGAGAAGTCCCAGGCGGTGGGTTTAAGTATTTTAAAAAATTTCGCGCTTTCAAAAGCATAAAATCCACCATGGAGACACGGAGGCACGGAGTAATTCTCCTATGGGCCTTTCTCCGTGTCTCCGTGCCTCCGTGGTGAAAGGTTTTTTTGAATGATCGTCATACCTGCCATCGACCTCAAGGAAGGAAAGTGCGTCCGCCTCGAACAGGGGCTCATGGAGAAGGACACTGTCTTCTGCGACAATCCGGCCGACCAGGCCCGGGCGTGGGAGCGCCAGGGGGCGGAACTACTCCATATCGTTGACCTGGACGGCGCCTTTGCCGGTGAGCCGAAAAACCGGGCCTCCATCGAAGCGATTGTCAAGGCCATTGCCATTCCGACCCAACTAGGGGGGGGCATCCGGGACATCCCCACCATTGAGGCGTACCTATCGCTTGGCATCGGCCGGGTGATCCTCGGCACTGCGGCCCAGCGCAACCCGGAGCTGGTGGAGGAGGCGTGCCGCCTCTTTCCCGGACGGATCGTTGTGGGGATCGACGCCAAGGACGGCATGGTGGCGGTCCAGGGGTGGGCCGAGGTGACCGGCGTCACGGCGGTGGATCTGGCGAAGCGGTTCGAGGGGTACGGCGTCGCCGCAATCATCTACACCGACATCGCTCGTGACGGCATGATGCAGGGGCCCAACATCGCGGCGACCAGAGCCTTGGCCGAGGCGATCTCGATCCCGGTCATCGCTTCCGGCGGGGTGTCGTCCCTGAAGGACATCGAGAACCTCATGACCATTGAGGCGAGCGGCATCGCCGGCGCCATTACGGGCAAGGCAGTCTACACCGGGGCCATCAACCTGGCCGAGGCCGTGGCCCTCACGAAGCGAGGAGGGGCGTAACATGCTGACCAAGCGGATTATTCCGTGCCTCGACGTGAAGGGGGGGCGGGTCGTCAAGGGGGTCCAGTTCCTGGAGCTGCGGGACGCCGGCGACCCGGTGGAGATCGCGGAAGCCTATGACCGCCAAGGGGCCGACGAGCTCACGTTCCTCGACATCACTGCCTCGTCTGACGAGCGGAACATCATCATCGACGTGGTGCGCCGCACCGCCGAGCGGGTCTTCATGCCGCTCACCGTGGGGGGCGGCGTCCGAATCGTGGACGATATCCGCAATCTCCTGAACGCCGGTGCCGACAAGGTCTCCATCAATACGGCGGCGGTCCATCGCCCTGAGTTCGTCCGGGAGGCGGCGGAGCGCTTCGGCTCCCAGTGCACCGTGGTGGCCATCGACGCCCGGCAGGTCCCGGGCGAAAACCGCTGGGAGGTCTACACCCATGGCGGTCGCAACCCCACCGGCATCGACGCGGTGGAGTGGGCTCGACGGATGGAGGAGTACGGCGCCGGCGAGATCCTCCTCACCAGCATGGACCGGGACGGCACCAAGGACGGCTACGACATCTCTCTGACTCGCGCCATTGTCGATGCGGTCTCCATCCCGGTCATCGCCTCCGGCGGGGTGGGGAACTTGGAGCATCTCCACGACGGCTTCGTAAAGGCGGGAGCCTCGGCATGTCTTGCCGCCTCCATTTTTCACTACAAGGAGTACACCATCGGCGAGGCGAAGGAGTATCTCCGTGGGCGGGGGGTCCCGGTCCGGTTATGAACGAACGTGACGATATTCTGCAGGCTGTTTATCGGGTGATCAAGGAGCGCAAGGGCGCTTCCGCTGATTCTTCCTACACCGCATCGCTCCTCCAGAAGGGGATCGACAAGATCCTCAAGAAGCTCGGCGAGGAGGCCACTGAAGTGGTCATCGCCGGCAAGGGGGGGAAGCGGGAGGAGATTGTCTACGAGACCGCCGACCTCTTTTTTCACACTCTCGTGCTCCTGGGCTACTACGACATCGACCCCGAAGAGATCTACGCGGAACTGCGCCGTCGCTTCGGTACTTCCGGCATCGCCGAGAAGGCGTCGCGGCCCAAGGAATGAAAACCTCCTGAATATCTGTAAAAAATTGTTGACACAAATACGGTAGCCGCATATTATGTGTGGTCTGTGAAAAAATATCCGGCCCATGAGTAATTTCTTCTATAAGCCCAAGTGGCCACTTTACATAGAGGAGGGAGGGGAATATGCATGCCGGGTGTCAAGGTAAAAGAAGCTGAGCCTTTTGAGCTTGCGCTGAAGAAGTTCAAAAAACAGTGTGAGAAGGCGGGGATCCTCTCCGAGGTCCGCAAGCGCGAGCATTACGAGAAGCCGAGCATCAAGAAGAAGAAAAAGGCTATCGCCGCGCGCAAGCGTGCCATGAAAAAACAGCGTAAGATGATGGACTAATCAGGGATATTCATGCTGCGGGACAGACTGAACGATGAGATGAAGCAGGCCATGAAGGCCCGGGACGAGATACGGCTCTCCGTCATCCGTCTCATTCGCTCATCGGTCAAAAATCGTGAAATCGAGTTGCGGCACGAGCTTACCGATGGGGAGATAACGGAGGTTCTCTCCACCTTGGTCAAGCAACGCCGGGAGTCGATCCGGATGTTTGGCGAGGCAGGTCGGACCGACCTCGTCGAGAAGGAGGAGAAAGAGCTGGCAGTGCTTCTCACCTTCCTCCCGCAGCAGCTTTCCCGTGAAGAGGTTGAGGCGCTGGTCGTGCAGGCCATCGCAGACAGTGGAGCCCAGGGCCCGAAGGATATGGGGAAGGTGATGAAAGCCATCATGCCTCACGTGACCGGCAGGGCTGACGGTTCCCTGGTCAGTGTAGTGGTTAAGGAAAAGCTTGCGTAGCGTTGCGCTCTTTTTCTGACATCACAATACTAATATGAGCTATGGGGGCGATTCTCTGGATTGCCCCCTTCTTCTTTTGCCCGTTGTTAAGGTTACGAGTTCGGCATGAGCCTCCTCGATATACTGCTCTGGGCCGTTTTGCTGGGGTTTGCGGCAAAGGGGTTCATGAAGGGTTTTGTCCGCGAGGTCTGCTCACTCCTCGGGTTGGTGACCGGAGGGTGGGCGGCCTTTACCTATTACCAGGCCGCTGGCGCGTTCCTGGGGAATCTTATTCATCTTCCCCCCCGGGTGGCGTCCGCAGTGGCGTTCCTCTGCATCCTCCTGGCGATCGGCCTCCTCTTCTTTCTCGTCGGACACCTTCTCACCGTAATCTTGAAAATTGTCCTCCTCGGAGGGGTCAACCGCGTCGGGGGAATTGTCTTCGGCCTTTTGCAGGGAGGGCTTCTTCTCAGTATTGTCCTTTATCTGGCCAGTTCCCCTTCCGTTCCCCAGGGGGTACGGGGCAGGATAGCCGCATCCGGCTCTGCCCGGGCCCTCGCCGACTGCGGGAAGGACATTGTGACTGGTTGGCGAAAAAATGCTGTTGAGAAACGGCCTGCCGGAGAAAATCGGACTAAAGATGTCACTGATCCCCGACGATAAGATCAGGGAGGTCCGGGAGCGGGCCTCGATTCTGGACGTGGTGTCCGACTACGTGAGCCTCCGGAAGTCGGGAGCCAACTACCAGGGGCTTTGCCCCTTCCATGGCGAGAAGACCCCTTCCTTCAACGTGAATCCGGCCCGGGGGATCTTCCACTGCTTCGGTTGCGGCGTGGGGGGGAATGCGATTACGTTCATCGCCAGGATGGAGGGGCTCTCGTTCCCCGAGGCGGTGAAGTTTCTTGCCAAGCGGGTGGGGGTTGAGATCGAGGATCGTCCCGTATCCGCTGCGGAAAAGCGGCGCCTGGACGAACGGGAGGAACTCCACGGTATCATGGATCTGGCCGTGGGGTTCTACCGCGAGGCCCTCGAACGGAGCGAGGAGGGGGGGACGGCGCGTCGCTATCTGGAAGGACGTGGTGTGGATCGGGCCACGGCAGAGGCGTACTGCCTCGGCTTTGCCCCGGACCGCTGGGACTTCTTGGCCCGTCATCTCCAGCATCGCTCGGTGCCGCTGGAACTGGCGGAGAAGCTAGGTCTTGTGAGACGTCGGGACGGAGGCGGGTTCTATGACACCTTCCGAAACCGGCTTCTCTTTACCATCACCGACATCCATGGCCGTGCCATCGGGTTCGGCGGCAGGGTTCTCGACGACTCGCTACCCAAATACATCAATTCTCCCGAATCGCCCATCTATCACAAGAGCGAGGTCCTCTTCGGCGTCTCCCTCGCCAAGGGAGCCATGCGGGAGACGGCGAGCGCCATCGTGGTGGAGGGGTATTTTGACCATTTGGCCCTCTACCAGGCAGGGGTTAGGAACGTGGTCGCCACCTGCGGTACGGCCCTCACCGAGGGGCATATCAAGCTTCTGAAGCGCTACGCGGGGAATGTCTATACCCTGTTCGACGCCGACAGCGCCGGACGGAAAGCGACGCTGCGGGCCATGGACCTCTGCCTCGATGCCGGATTCCCCGCCCATGTGGTGGAGCTGACCGCCGGGGAGGATCCGGACAGCTTCATCCGGAAAGAGGGTGCCGAGACGTTTTCGGCCCGTCTGGCAAAAGCGCGTCCGGTGGTTGATTATTTCTTTCGTCAGCTGGTGCGGGACGAGGATACCGGTACCGTCGAGGGGAAGGTGAAGGTCATCGACGAGATGGCCCCGCGGCTTGCAAGGGTCTCCAATGCCATCGAGCGGGAACTCTATGTGCGGGAAATCTCCCGGGTTCTCGGTGTCGATGTTCGCTCTTTGGCGCGGAAGATCGGTGGTTCCTCGTCCCCTGCTGCTCCCCGGGACGAGAGGGCTCCCGCGCAGTCTCGCCGGAAAAAGGGTGCCACCCCCGAGGAGATGCTCCTCTCGCTCATGGGGCGCTATCCTGAGGTGGCTGAACGGGTAAGGAACCACGACCCTGCGCGTATCTTCGGCCCGCAGTTCCTTCCCGTCGCCGAGGCAATCCTGGAGCGTATCGGAGCCGGGAAGCCAGTCGAATGGAGCGAGATTCTCGATCTGGTGGAAGGGGGAGAGGAACGGGGCCGTATCGCCGCATTTCTTGTCAACGACGACCATCTGGCCGACGTTGATGTCCACAAGGCCTTTGACCAGTGCCGTGCGGCTCTGGAGCGGAACTCTCTCGGCCGGATGAAGGAGTTGGCTCGGGAACTGGCGGCGACCGACCCCGATAGTCCTCGCTACCGGGATCTCCTGGCTGAGATTGATGCCTTGCGAAACCGTAAATCGCAGTTATCTTAATAAGAACAGCGTGCAATGAGGTGAATTTGATGGCCAAGAAAAGTTCGGACGAAGTTAAGCAGCAGCTGGTGGACATCGGCAAGGAGAAGGGATTCCTTACCTATGACGAAGTCAACGACGTGCTGCCTCCCGACTTCTCAACGGAGCAGATTGACGATGTAATGAGCATGTTCGGTGAGATGGACATCGACCTCGTCGATTCATCGCAGAAGGTCAAAATCCCCAAGATGAAGCTCGACCTCGAAGAGGAAGAGGAGATGGAGGGGGAGCAGGAGGAGATGGAGTACGAGCCGGGGGTCCTGGGGCGCACGAGCGATCCGGTCCGGATGTACCTGCGGGAAATGGGTTCCGTGTCGCTTCTCACGCGCGAAGGTGAGGTTGAGATCGCCAAGCGGATCGAGGAAGGGGAACGCGACATCGCCCGTGTCATCCTTACCACTCCCATTACCGTCAAGGAGATAATCGCCCTTGGCGACAAACTCCGCAAGTTCCAGATAAGCGCGGCCGAGATCAGCAAGGAAGTTGAAGAAGAGGAACTGGAAGAGGACGAGGAAGACGTCCAGGCCAATCGCGTCCTCTCCATTATCGATGAGATCCGGGATCTTGACGTGAGGATGGAGGCCATTGCCGAAGAGCTCGACGCTGAGGGCGCTGCTGCGAAACGCCAAAAAGAGCTCCACGCCGAACAGCACGAGATCAGGGAAAAGTTCGCCGATCTCGTGAAGTCCCTTCGGCTCAAGGACCGCCACATCACCAAGATTGCCCAGCGCCTCAAGGAACTTTCGGGCAAAGTGGAAGCCATTCTGACAGAGATTGCGGCGGTTGAAACCGAAGCAGGCATCAACGGCGAACGCCTCAAGGAGATTGTTGCCAAGGGCGACGAAAAGGCCAAGGGGCTCAAGGTAAACCTTGAGGATGCCCAAAAGCTCGACAAGAAGATCCGCGCCGCTGAGAAAAAGCTCAAGAAGCTGGAGCACGAGTCGGGCTTCAAGGCCCAGGAACTTTCCGACGCCCTCCACGCCATCGACCGGGGCGAGGCCAAGGCGAAGCTGGCCAAGTCCGAGCTGGTTGAAGCGAACCTCCGGCTGGTGGTTTCCATCGCCAAGAAGTATACGAACCGGGGCCTCCAGTTCCTGGACCTGATCCAGGAGGGGAACATCGGTCTCATGAAGGCGGTGGACAAGTTCGAGTACCAGCGGGGGTACAAGTTCTCCACCTACGCCACCTGGTGGATTCGTCAGGCCATCACCCGCGCCATCGCCGACCAGGCGAGGACCATCCGGATTCCGGTCCACATGATCGAGACCATCAATAAGCTGATCCGGACCAGCCGCCAACTGGTGCAGGAAATCGGCCGGGAGCCGTCGCCCGAGGAAATCGCCGAGCGGATGAATCTCCCCCTCGACAAGGTACGCAAGGTTCTCAAGATCGCCAAAGAACCCATCTCCCTCGAAACCCCCATCGGGGAGGAGGAAGATTCGCATCTAGGGGATTTCATTGAGGACAAGGGGGTCGTTTCGCCCCTAGAGGCGGTCATCAAGGCCAACCTCTCGGAGCAGACCTCCCGGGTCCTCTCCACCCTCACCCCCCGGGAGGAGAAGGTGCTCCGGATGCGCTTCGGCATTGGCGAGAAGAGCGACCACACCCTGGAGGAAGTGGGGCAGGATTTCGAGGTTACCCGCGAGCGGATCCGGCAGATCGAGGCCAAGGCCCTGCGGAAACTCCGGCACCCGAGCCGGGCCAAGAAGCTCAAGAGCTTCGTGGAATAGCGCCCGCGAATCCCAACCATGAAAGCCGCGTCGGTATCCGGCGCGGCTTTCGCATTGCTGGACCATTCGTAGTGTGAGGAGCTATGGCTAAGGAGAGCAAAGCGCCGGTCACGGCTGCGGTGCGGGCGTTGCGCGCCGCGAAGGTCCCATTCACCGACCACCTCTATGCCTATGAGGAAAAGGGGGGGACCGCCGTCTCCTCCCGGGAGCTGGAGGTGGACGAGCACGCCGTTGTGAAGACTCTCATCATGGAGGACGAGGCGAAAAATCCGCTAATCGTCCTGATGCACGGGGACCGCCAGGTTTCCACCAAGGAGTTGGCCCGGGTTCTGGGGGTGAAGGGGGTTTCTCCCTGCTCCCCCGACACGGCCCAGAAGCATACGGGATACCTCGTGGGGGGGACCTCTCCTTTCGGGACCCGCCGGCAGATGCCGGTCTGCATGGAAGAAACGATCCTTGACTTGCCCTGCATCTACATCAACGGCGGCAAGCGGGGATATCTCGTGGGGATTGATCCCCGTGACGTGGTGAAGCTTCTCAATCCGACCCTGGTTCGGGTCGCCATCTGAGGGGGAACCCATGGACCTTCAGGAGAAAGTTCGCGTTGCCGCCGAGGCGGTGAAGCACGCCGATGCCATCGTCATGACCGCCGGTGCCGGCATGGGGGTTGATTCGGGGTTGCCTGATTTCCGTGGCGACACCGGGTTCTGGAAGGCGTATCCCCCTTACCAGAAGCTCGGCATTACCTTTGTGGGGGCCGCGAATCCCGACCACTTCGAGCGGGATCCGTCCTTCGGCTGGGGATTCTACGGCCATCGGACCAACCTTTACCGGGCCACGGTCCCCCATGCCGGCTTCGACATCCTGCGGGAATGGGTCCAACGGTACGGCCTTGATTATTTCGTGGTCACCTCCAATGTGGACGGCCAGTTTCAGAAGGCCGGGTTTGCCGACGATCGTATCTTGGAAGTCCACGGCTCCATCCACCATCTCCAGTGCACGACGCCCTGCACCATGGCCATCTGGGAGAACCGAGAGACCATTCCGGTGGACGAGGCGACCATGCGGGCTGGGCACGTCCCCCGCTGCATTCACTGCGGCGCCGTGGCTCGCCCCAATATCCTCATGTTCGGCGACTACGGCTGGGTGAGTGACCGCTCGGCCCGGCAGCAGCGGAACTTTGACGAGTTCCTCGCCGACACCCGGGGGGGCCGCCTGGTGGTGGTCGAGATGGGGGCCGGCACCGCCATCCCGACTATTCGTTATCTGACCGAGGAACTTGGTTCCCGTTCCGAGGCGCTGGCCGTGCGGATCAATCCGCGGGAGCCCCAGATTCGCGCGCCTCACCTCTCTCTCCCCTGCGGCGCCCGGGAGGGAGTTGCCGCCATCAATGCCGTTCTTGCGGAGGAATCCCCTTGACGATCATCAGGAGAAAAGCAGCGGCCGGACCCTTCGTCGGCGAGCAGTCATTCTTTGCCACCACCGCCAAGGGGGTGGAGGAGGTGCTTGCTCGGGAGATGACCAGCCTCGGCCTCGGCGGAGTGACCATGGATAAGGGGGGAGTCCGTTTCACGGGGGATCTTTCCGCCTGCTACCGGGCCAATCTCTGGCTCAGGACCGCGAGCCGCATCCTTATCACCCTGACCGAATTTCCGTGCCACTCGCCTCAGGATCTCTACGACGGGGTCCGTGCCCTCCCCTGGGACCGCTATCTCACCCCTGACACGACCCTTGCCGTTGAATGCGTGCTGCGCGATTCGGCCCTCACCCACTCGGGGTTTGTGGCCCTCAAGACCAAGGATGCCATTGTTGATACCCTCCGGGACCGGTTCGGACGCCGCCCCAGCGTGAATCCCAAGGATCCCGATCTCCTGGTGAATGTCCATTTAGTCCGCAACCGTTGCACCATCAGTCTCGACAGTTCCGGCACCGGACTTGACCGTCGCGGGTACCGGGCCGAGGCCGGCGAGGCTCCTTTGCGGGAGACCCTGGCCGCGGCCCTTGTGCTTCTCACCGATTGGGATGGGACGGTTCCCTTGGTCGACCCCCTCTGCGGCTCCGGGACGATTCTCATAGAGGCAGTCCTCAAGGCCTTGAACCGAGCGCCCGGGCTTGTCAGGGAGCGCTTCGGGTTCCAGCGCTGGCCAGCCTTTGATGTCCCCCGTTGGCGGCGTCTCCTTGAGGAGGCGCGGCAGACGGAGCGGACAACACTTGCCGTGCCCATTCTCGGCAGCGACCGTCTGGAGGATGTTCTTGCCGTGGCCCGTGGCAACAGTCGCCGCGCCGGCGTCGAGAAGTTCATCTCCTTTGAGGCGCGGGACCTGCGAGATCTCGTTCCGCCTCCTGCGCCGGGAGTCATCCTTACGAATCCTCCCTACGGCCGGCGTCTGGGTGATGAGGAACAACTGAAATCCTTTTATCGCCAGATCGGTGATGTCTTCAAACAGCGCTGCGCCGGGTACACTGCCTGGCTGTTCACGGGGAACCTTGACCTCGCCAAGGAGGTAGGACTCAAGGCCTCCCGCAGGATTGCTCTTTTCAACGGCCCCCTCGACTGCCGACTCTTGAAGTATGATCTGTACTGAATGTCCCGATTGGGAAACGGAGCGAATTTATTGGCTTCATCTCCTGCTCTCCAGCCGGTTGATGCGGAAAAAACCTTGACACGTCGCGCCCCTTTGCGTAGTATCGAATCTTCGTTTTCGGGCCTATAGCTCAGTTGGCTAGAGCAACCGGCTCATAACCGGTCGGTCCCAGGTTCGAGTCCTGGTGGGCCCACCACCCGAAATTTGTCAGGATGAAGCAGGGGATGCCCCGAAATCACCGGTCAACAACGACCACTCATACGGTTTCAAAAAAGAGTGCGGCCCGAAGGGTGGCACTCTTTTTCTTTCGCCACGAATGATTACGCCAAAAGTCTCGGACATAGTTGGAATTGTTAATAAAATAGCTCCGCATGGCCTCGCTGAAGAGTGGGACAACGTGGGGCTCATGGTGGGGGATCCGTCGGCGCCCGCTACCCGGATCATGGTGGCCCTCGACGGCACTCCGGACACAATCGATGCGGCAATCGCCGACCGATGTCAGATTCTCCTCACTCATCACCCCTTCATTTTTCGTCCCCTCAAGCATATCTCCTCCGCAGACCCCACCGGACGTCTCGTTCTGAAAGCCGCAAGCCACGCCCTGGCAGTTATCTCTCTCCACACCAACTTCGACATCGCCTCTGGCGGGATGAATGATCTCCTGGCTGAGCGCCTCGGCGTCAGCAACTGCCGGCCGTTAAAAGTGACGACCTCTGAAAGTCTCGTGAAGCTTGTCGTGTTTGTGCCAACAGGGCACGAGGAACGGGTGCGGGATGCTCTCTTTCGCTTCAGTGGCGTCGTCGGCGCCTACAGTGACTGTTCCTTTCAGTGTGCCGGTACCGGCACCTTCAAGCCTCTGGCGGGCGCGCAACCGTTCATCGGCCAGGTGGGAAGGCGTGAATATGTGGAGGAGTCGCGAATCGAGGTGCTTCTTGAGAAGCGGAACCTTCCGGCAGCCGTGACCGCCCTGGTTAAGGCGCATCCCTACGAGGAGCCCGCTTTTGATCTCTTCCCGCTCCTGAACCGGGGGCCCGAGCAGGGACTAGGCAGAATTGGCGTCCTTGCGGAGGAGACTACGGTCAGTGCCTTCGCCGACGAAGTCAAAGAGCGCCTCGGCCTTGCCGGCGTGCGGTTTGTCGGAGATGGCGCCCGTCCGGTCAGGAAGGTGGCACTCTGCGGCGGGAGCGGCATGTCGCTGCTGCGTGACGCCCAGCGACAGGGCGCGGATGTGCTGGTGACGGGTGATGTGAAGTACCACGAGGGCCGCGATGCCGAAGCCCTTGGCGTGGCCCTTGTCGACGGGGGACACTTCGGCACGGAGGTACTCATGGTGGAGAGTGTAGCGAATCGGATGGCGGCGGAACTCGCGTCGCGCCGTTTCGAGGCAGAGGTTATTCCCTTCAGGGTGGAGCGTGATCCGTTCACGTGGCGATAACGGTATCGCTCTGACTGTGAAGGTAACATACTGGATTAAGGGAGGTTGATTGGTGCGCAAGAATCTGTTTATGCTTGAGGAGTTGCAGGAGCTCGACTTGAAAATCGACGGCCGTCAGGGAGGGCGGCAGACGCTGCTCGATCAGATGGTGGAGCTGGATCAGCAGGTGGAAGAGACCCGGCTTGCGGTCGATGCGAAGCGGGGCGAGCTGGCGCTTCTCGAAGAGGAGAAGGAGGGGCTTGAGGCGAATCTGGTCACGGAGGACGAGAATATCGCCCGTTCCGAGGTCCGCCAGAAGGAGATCAAGACCCAGAAGGAGTACCAGGCGGTGGTCAAGGAGATCACGGCTGCGCGCAAGCTTAAGGCTGAACTGGAGGAGCAGATCCTTCAGAAATCGGCCCAGGCCGAGGAGCTCACTGCCGATATCGCTGCCCGTGAAGCCGACCTGGCCTCTCTTGAGGAAAATATGGCGAGCCGCAAAGCGGAGATCCAGGAGGGGCTTGACCGGATCGACCGGGAGCTCGCCGCCGATGCGGCTGCCAAGGAGACAACGGTAAAGGCGATCCCCGCCTCCCTCGTCAAGCGTTACCTGGCCCTACGTGAGCGGCGCCAGGGGATTGCCATCGTGGAGGCGCGTGCAGGCAACTGCTCCGGGTGCAACATGAATCTCCCGCCGCAGCTCTACAATAGCCTCTTCCGGGGGGATGACCTGGTGCTCTGTCCCCACTGCCAGCGGATGCTGTTTCTGCGTCAGGACGCTCAATAGTCCTGGCTGAGTTCAAGGTTTGGCCGAAGCAGAACAGATGACCGCTCTCCGTTCGCGGAGGGAGGAAAGTCCGGGCTCCACAGGGCATGGTGCTGGATAACGTCCAGCGGGGGCGACCCCAGGGATAGTGCCACAGAGAGAAGTCCGCCTGCCGGAGCGTTAGCGAAGGCGGGTAAGGGTGAAAGGGTGAGGTAAGAGCTCACCGGGTCCGGCGGTGACGTCGGATGCCAGGTAAACCCCACCAGGAGCAAGGCCGAATAGGGAAGCGTTAAGGACGGCCCGTCCGAGCTTCCGGGTTGGCTGCTTGAGGCCGTCGGTAACGGCGGTCCCAGAGGAATGGTCATCGCCCGCCAAGGGGTAACCCGCGGCGGGAACAGAACCCGGCTTATGGGCTGCTTCGGCCAATTATTTTTTTAAAGAGTATTCCATGAACGATCGTGAGCGCTGGGATTGTGCCATCGCCGCCGTCTCTGCCGACTATGCCGCCTTGCCGTCGGCCCTGCAGGGAGAGGTGAAGACGCTGGCCACGGCGATCAGGGGGGCCAGGCGGGAGCTTCATTCCCTCGCCCAGGAGATGGGTAGCGGGACTATCTGCGCATCCTGCGGTGGCCAATGCTGTCTGCGGGGAAAGTATCACGTCACCGTGGCCGACATTCTGGTTTTTCTGGCAGAAGGAGAACCCCTCTTTACCCCACGCTTTAACCGCGATGTCTGCCCCTATCTCGATGACTACGGCTGCATGATGGCGCCATCACTCCGCCCTTTTCCCTGCATTACCTTCAATTGCGAGCGGATCGAAGAGCTGTGGGAACCGGAAAGGATTGCGGCTTTCTACCGAGGCGAACGGCAACTCAGGGCTCTTTATGGGAAGCTGGAGCAGCTTTTTGCCCACCGTGCCGGTGCGGCGCGAAGGATGGCGATCCTGGGATACAACCAATAATCTGGAAAGGTGTGCCAATGGCGACAACGATCAATGATCTTGTGTTGGTTCATATCGACAGCAAGCCCGGCTTCTACGCTCGGATCGAGGATATTTCGCCGGATGTCAAGGCTGGTTGGTGGCGAGTCAGGCTCCTGGTGTTGACGGTGCCGCTGGAGATCTATACTTGGATTCTTGAGGAGGCACAGATCAACGGAGCCCCCTTCACCATGGGAGGAACTCCTATCCGTATGGAGAAAGTGGTCTCTCCGGTCCTGGGAGATTCTGCTTCTGCCCCTTCTCCTCCGCAACCTTTCCCCACTCCCCAGGAAGAAAAAGATCAGGGTAAGGGGGGGAAAGTTGTTTCTCTTCTTGATCGAAAAAAAGACAAGTGATTCATGGGGGGCTTGGCCCCCTCTTTCCCTCCCAGTTCATTCCTCCCTTTTTCACGTTGTATCATTCCCTTCCCGAATAATTCGTTTAAGTGTTCTTAATTGTTGGTTTTTTGTCACCGGGGCTGTTGCTGCCGACAGGGGATCCGGTGTCTCGGTTCACTGTTGTCATGTGTGTGGTAACGTATTGAAAAATATGGATAAAAAAACACACGGCGCAGGCCGGTTTTGCCTTGACAACCCCCGGGGGGGTCGGTATGATTTGTGCCACGAAGTGGTAAATTGTGGTAAAGTGTGGCAAGGAGTGAGCGGGAATGTTCCGGGGGATCTACGAGACAACCATCGACGCCAAGGGGCGGACGAGCCTGCCGGCCAGGTTCAGGGATGTGCTCGTGGAGAGCTTTGGCGATGAGCGCTTTTTTGTCACGAATTCGGTTCCCGTGGATCTCGGGGGCGGGGTTTATAGCTCGGGGCTCCTTATATTCCCCTATCAGGAATGGTTTATCTTTGAGGAGTCGTTTCTGAACGGCAAGGGGCTTACCTCGGCCCAGCGCAACAGCATCATGCGCACTATCGTTGCGCCAGCGGTCGAATGTTCGGCCGATAAGCTGGGAAGGGTGCTGGTGCCCCCGCACCTTCGCAAGAATGCGGTTCTGGAGCGGGAAATCCTGTTTGTGGGAGCCATGAAAAAAGTGGAAATCTGGAGCCAGTCCGAATGGGATAAGGTGCGTGCCCATGATATGAAGGCGTTCCCCTCGGACTCCGAGGCGGTGGCGGAGCTGGGTCTCTAGTGGCCGAGTTTGGCCATCTGTCGGTCATGCCGGCGGAAGTGCTTGCCCTGCTCTCCCCCCGGCCGGGCGGAGTTTATGTGGATGGGACCCTGGGAGGCGCCGGTCATGCCCGGATGATTCTTGAGGCGTCTTCGCCCGATGGCGTTCTGGTCGGGTTCGACCGGGACCCGGAGGCGTTGGCCGCGGCCAGCAAGCGGATCGCCTCCTTCGGGGACCGGGTAAGGCTCGTTCGATCAAATTTTGCAGCCATGGACGAGTCGCTTGCCACGCTGGGGATTGACACCATCGACGGCTTCCTCCTGGATCTTGGTGTTTCATCCCACCAGCTTGATACGGCGGAGCGGGGGTTCAGTTTTCAGGTGGATGCACCCCTTGATATGAGGATGGACCCGGAAACCGGCGAGACTGCTGCCGATCTGGTGAATGAACTTTCTGCAGACGAGCTGGCTCGAATAATCCGAGAGTACGGAGAAGAACGGTGGGCGAAGCGGATCGCCTCGTTCGTCGTCAAGGCGAGGGAGCAGCACGGGCCCATAGAGAGTACGCTTCAGCTGGTTGATTGTGTGAAGGGGGCGATTCCCCGGGCAGCGTGGGAAGAGCGAATCCATCCGGCCACGCGGACGTTCCAGGCGCTCCGCATTGCTGTGAACGACGAACTCGGAAGCCTGGAGCGGGGCCTTGTGGCCGGTATCGAACGTCTGGCCCCGGGGGGGAGGGGGGTGGTGATTTCGTTCCACTCCCTTGAGGATCGGATCGTCAAGACCGTTTTCCGCCGCTATGCCCAGGGATGCACCTGCCCGAAAATGCTCCCCCGATGTGTATGCGGCAACAAACCTCGCGTCCGCATCCTTACCGGAAAGCCGGTAATGGCGGGAGGGGACGAGGTGGCGACAAACCCTAGGGCGCGGAGCGCCAAGGTGCGGGCAGTGGAAAAGCTGTGAGAGTTATTGGAGGGAGTATGGCGCAGGCGAGAACCGATTTTACCAAGGTGGCGGCACCGAAAAAGCTTGAGGCGATGTATGCCCAGAGGGGGGAGATGTTTCCTTTTCTTCTGGCGGTCATGGTTTTGCTGACACTCGTTTCGGTTTTCCATGTGTGGTCCCGGGTGCGGGTCATTGACTTGAACCTGGAGATCGCCGAGGCCAACCGGTTCCTTAAGGAAGCCCAGGAAGAGCAGAACAGGCTGCGGCTCGAGGTTGCATCCCTGAAAACTCCGGCCCGGATCGAGGCCCTTGCCAAGGGGGACCTCGGCATGGCGCTCCCCACTGACCAGCAGGTGGTGGTAGTGAAATGAGGTACGACGCGGAGAAATGGATAACTCTCCGTATCCGCTTCATCGGGGGGTTCTTCGTTCTCCTCTTTGCGTTGACGTTCTGCCGAGCTTTTTACCTTCAGGTGATCAAGCGCGACTACCTTCTCAAGCTCGCCGATCGGCAGCACCAGAAGATTATTCCCCTTACGCCGGTTCGCGGGACGATCTACGATGCGAATGGCGCCGCCTTGGCCGTTTCGGTTGAGATGGATTCCTGTTATGCCGAGCCAAAGTCCATGGAGGACTTGGGCGAGGCTTCGGCGCAGTTGGCGCCAGTCCTTGGCATGCCAAAGGAGTCGATCCTGAAGAAGCTCCAGGGGAACAAGAACTTCGTCTGGCTCCAACGGCGGCTTACCCCCGATGTGGTGAAGCGAATCCGGGACCTGGATCTCGAGGGGATCGGTTTCGTCAAGGAGACAAAGCGCTTTTATCCCAACTCAGAGGTGGCTGCCCACGTGATCGGGTTCACCGGCCTGGACCCCGAGGGACTGGAGGGAGTAGAGCGACGCTATGACTCTACGATCCTTGGTGGAACCGGCTATCTGGTGACCGAGCGGGACGCCCTGGGACGCAACGTGGCCCTCAAGGGGACGGTGATCCAGAATGGGGCCATGGGGCACGACGTCACCCTTACCCTGGACAAGAACATCCAGTATATCGCCGAGAAGGAACTGGCCCAGGCGGTGGAAAAAAGCGGAGCCCGCGCCGGTACCGCGCTCGTGATGGATCCCCACACCGGCAAGGTGCTGGCCATGGCAAATTATCCGACCTTCAATCTGAACTCCCATGCCTCCTACTCTCCGCAGGTATGGCGTAACCGCGCCGTTGCCGACAGCTATGAGCCCGGTTCCACCTTCAAGACCTTCCTGGTCGCCGCCGCGTTGGAGGAAAAGGTGATCCGGCCCGGCGACGGCATAAATTGCGAGGGAGGAAGCTACGCGATCGGCGGAAGGACGATCCACGACACGCACAAGTACGGCCGGCTCAGTATCGCCGAGGTCCTCAAGTATTCCAGCAATATCGGCGCCGCCAAAATCGGGAGCCGCCTGGGACCGTCACGCTTGTACACCTATCTGAAGAATTTTGGAATCGGCGACAGGAGTGGGGTTGATCTGCCCGGTGAAGTGGGGGGAAGTCTACGGCCATGGAGCCAGTGGTACGGCATCGATCTCGCCACTATTTCGTTTGGTCAGGGTGTGACGACATCGTCGCTGCAACTGGCCTCCGCCGTATCGGCCATTGCCAACGGCGGTGTTCTCATGAAACCCTATCTGGTCGAGAAGATCACCGACAGCGAAGGGAATGTAGTCACGTCTTTCGAGCCACAGGTGCGCCGACGGGTCATTTCCCCTGAAACGGCCAAAACGGTTTCCCGGATGATGGAAGGGGTTGCCGCCGAGGGGGGGACCGGAACCAATGCCTCGGTTGAAGGCTACCGGGTTGCCGGCAAGACCGGCACTGCGCAGAAGGTGGACCCGGTCACCCACGGGTACTCCGCCACGAAACGGACCGCGTCCTTCATCGGATTTGTCCCCGCAGACCGTCCCCGAATCACCATTCTTGTGGTGATTGATGAGCCGAAGACAAGCCCCTATGGCGGTGTGGTGGCCGCTCCAGCTTTCAGCAGCATCGCGTTGCAGACCCTCTGCTACCTTAAAGTTCCGCCCGACACCGTCGTCAGGAGCAAGCCGAAGACAGTGGAAGCCAAGGCAATTCCGGAGGCCGCGGAGGCCACCGAGGCCGCCGAAGGGGCGATCGTCGAGGAGGGGGAGGGGATTGTGATGCCCAACTTCCGGGGGATGAGCATGCGCCAGACGCTCAAGGTTATGGAAGAGAAGGGGCTCAACGTACGTCTTCACGGAAGCGGGCGGGCCATGGAGCAGAGCCCCCTTCCCGGGCACCGGATCAAGCCCAGCGACCAGGTTTGGGTCAAGTTCACGCCGACGGCGTAACAAGGCTGGCTGAAGAAAGATGAAAATGAGCACAAGTAAATTCTATGGCGAGGGAACATGAGACTGGAAGATCTGGCACGGGTCATTAATCCCTCTGAAGCAGGAGGATCTCTGGCGCTGGAGATCGAAGGGCTCTACTGCGATTCACGGCAGGTGCGGTCCGGCGGTCTCTTTTTCGCGTTGAGGGGCGTGGCGACAGACGGCCATGATTACATTGTCGCCTCCCGCGACCGTGGCGCGGTTGCCGTGGTGGTGGAGGATCCGTCGCGGGTCCCCGAAGGAATGACCTGGCTGAAGGTCGATGACGCGCGTCTTGCCATGTCCCGTGCTGCCGCAGCCTTCTACGGCAACCCCACCGATGGTATTCCCGTGGTCGGTATCACGGGGACCAACGGAAAGACGACCACTACGTACCTGGTGGAGGCCGTCATGGCCCGAGCCGGCATCCCTGTGGCGGTTCTCGGGACTATCAGTTACCGCTTCGGTGACAAGACTATCCCGGCTCCCCACACGACTCCCGAGTCGGTAGATCTGCAGCGGACCATACGCGATCTGGTGGACCGGGGCGCCCAAGGTGTGGTCATGGAGGTTTCCTCCCATGCCCTTGAGCAGCGACGGGTGGATGGATGCCGCTTCGATGTCGGCGTCTTCACCAATCTCACCCGTGACCACCTGGACTATCATCGGGACATGGAGTCGTACTTCGAAAGCAAGGCGCGGCTATTTACCGAGCTTCTGGCAGCGGACGACACGAAACCCCGACGTGCCGCGGTTATTAACGTGGACGACCCCTATGGCGCCCGACTCGCCAGTGACGCGGTTGCGCCGGTGGTGAGCTACGGGCTGTCTCCTTCAGTCATGGTCCGGGCCGAGATGGTCACCTTTTCTGTCGATGGAATCTCTGGTACCCTCGTTACCCCCCTTGGTACGATACCGTTTCACTCGCGGCTTCTGGGGCGGTTCAACCTCTACAACATCCTGGCGGCTGTGGCGGCTGGCGTGGCCCTGGGACTCTCCCCGGATGCAATTCGCGGGGGAATCGAGGGGGATGTCCGGGTCCCTGGACGCCTTGAGCGGGTTGATAACGACCATGGGATCACGGTGCTGGTCGATTATGCCCACACGGGCGACGCCCTGGAGAATGTCCTGAAGACCGTTGCCGAGATCGCCACCGGCCGGATCATCACTGTATTCGGCTGCGGCGGAGACCGGGATCGGGGAAAACGGCCCGTCATGGGGGAGATTGCAGGGCGTTTCAGCGATCTATCCATCGTCACCTCCGACAACCCGCGAACCGAGGATGCCGGAGCGATTATTGGCGAGATTCTCGGCGGTATCCGTTCTCTTGGGCTCCGGGAGTATGGGGCGGAAGAACTCATCACCGGTTTCGATGCCAAAGGATTTGCTGCGGTGGAATCGAGACGCGAGGCAATCAGGCTGGCCGCCCGCGTGGCACGTCCTGGGGATGTTCTGCTCCTCGCTGGCAAGGGACACGAGGACTACCAGATTATCGGGACGATGAAGCACCACTTCGACGATCGGGAAGAGGTTGCTGCCGCTTTTCGGGAACTGTCATCCAAAGGACAGGGATAGCGTGTTATTCTCTCTGGCAGACATACGTGAGGCAACGGGAGGCACCCTCGGCGGCGAAGGGAAAACTGCCGGTGTGGAGGGGGTGTCAACCGACTCCCGAACGGTTCAGCCCGGCGAGCTGTTCGTGCCGTTGCGAGGTGAACGGTTTGACGGCCACGATTACCTCGGCGCTGCATGCGATCGCGGGGTACAGGTTGTGCTTGCGGAGCACCAGTGGCTGGAGAAGAACGAACTTCCGCCCGGTGTCTCCGCCGTCGCCGTCGACGATACCCTGGAGGCCCTTGGCGATTTGGCCTGTTTTCATCGGCAGCGCTTTGCCATTCCAGTGGTGGCCGTGACCGGGAGCAACGGCAAGACAACCACCAAGGAGATGCTGGCCGCCATCCTGGGGCAGACCGGCCCCGGGCTCAAGACAGAGGGGAACCTCAACAACCTGATCGGGCTTCCCCAGATGCTTCTTCGCCTCGATAACTCCCATCGTTGGGCTGTCCTGGAGATGGGGATGAGCGCCTTTGGCGAGATCGACCGTCTGGCTGAGATTGCCCGTCCGGATGTGGGGATCATCACCAACGCCTATCCAGCCCACCTGGAGACCCTGGGAAGTGTCGAAGGGGTGGCACGGGCCAAAGGAGAGCTCTTCCTGCGGCTCCCTGCAGAGGGGTGCGCCGTGTTCAACGCCGACGATCCCCTCATCGCCCGTTGTCCCTCCCCCGACGGAGTTCGTCGTGTTTCCTTCGGGCTCCACAACGCCGATGTCACTGCCGAGGCGGTCGAGAATCTTGGGCGCAATGGCCAGCGTTTCATTCTCCGGCTTTCCACGGAATCGGTTCCGGTCACCCTGCGGGCCTTCGGCCGTCACAATATCGCCAATGCCCTTGCCGCTGCCGCGGCTGCCCATGTCCTTGGTGTTCCCACCGAGACCATCGCCCGGGGTCTGGGAGAATTTTCACCCTATGCCAGGAGGTTCAATCTGGAGGAGGTGGGGGACGTCATCCTCATCGACGACAGCTACAATGCTAACCCCGCCTCCATGGCGGCAGCTCTCACCACTCTGCGGGAAATCCGCGCAGGACGCAGGGCGGTGGCGGTTCTTGGCGACATGCTCGAACTGGGCGAAGGGGCCGAGGAGGCCCACCGACAGCTGGGACTTCTGGCAGCCACCTGCGTCGATCGTCTCTACGTGATGGGGGGAATGGCCGGCATTGTTGCTGCTGGGGCACTCGAGGGAGGGCTTGCGGACGATGCAGTTACGGTTGCCACGAGCCATGACGCCATTGTGGCGGACCTGCGGCGAACCACCGCGGCGGGCGATTTCATTCTTGTGAAAGGATCCCGGGGATTGGCCATGGATCGGGTCGCGGAAAAGATGCGTGAAGTCTTTGTCGCGTCCCTCGGGAAGGGGGCCTCGGCCTAATGCTCTACCATCTCCTTTATCCGCTGGCGAGCGACTTCAGGATCTTCAACGTCTTTAAGTACCTGACGTTCAGGACCATTTACGCCGTCATCACCGCCCTGCTGGTGTCGTTCATTCTCGGCCCTTGGGTCATCCGGAAGCTGGAGGCGCTCCAAGCCCGGCAGGTTATCCGCACTGACGGTCCCGAATCCCACCTGAAGAAGTCGGGTACCCCCACCATGGGCGGGATTCTCATCCTTGCATCCATCGTGATTCCGACGCTTCTGTGGGCCGACCTGACAAACCGCTACGTCTGGACAACTCTCTTTGTGATCGTGGGGTACGGACTTATCGGTTTCACCGACGACTACAAGAAAGTGGTGGAGAAAAACCCCAAGGGGCTCTCCCCCCGCCAGAAGATGGCCGGCCAGTTGCTGATCGCCGGCATGGCGGTCTGCTTCCTCGTTTTTGTGGTGAATATGTCGACTGAGCTCGCCTTCCCCTTTTTCAAGCGACTCCACCCCGACCTTTCCTGGTTTTACATCCCCTTTGCCATGCTGGTCATCGTGGGGGCGAGCAATGCCGTGAACCTGACCGACGGCCTCGACGGTCTGGCCATCGGTCCCGTGGCCATCAACGCAGCAACCTATCTGCTGTTTACTTACATAGCCGGCAATGCTAAGCTGTCCAGCTATTTACAGACCCCCTATGTCCCCGGCGCCGGCGAGTTGGCTGTCCTTTGCGGAGCCATGGTGGGCGCGGGAATAGGCTTTCTCTGGTACAACGCCTACCCAGCCGAGGTTTTCATGGGTGACGTGGGATCCCTCTCCCTCGGCGGCGGGCTCGGGACCCTGGCGGTCATCACCAAGCAGGAGATCCTCCTCGTCATCGTTGGCGGGGTGTTCGTCGTTGAGGCCCTGTCGGTCATCTTCCAGGTGGGGTCCTATAAGTACCGGGGGAAGCGGATCTTCCGCATGGCCCCCATCCACCACCACTTCGAGCTTAAGGGTGTGGCGGAGCCGAAGATCATCGTGCGGTTCTGGATCATCACCATTATCCTGGCCCTGGTGGCGATCTCGACCTTGAAGCTGAGATAGCATGGAAATTTCGGGAAAGAACATACTGGTCGTAGGCCTTGCCCGCACGGGCGTGGCGGTGGCCCGCTTTCTGGCGCGAAACGGGGCGCGGGTGACCGTGACCGACCTTCGCGACGAGTCCGCCCTGGCCGGTCCCCTCCGGGAGCTGGCAGGACTTTCCGTGCGGTATGTGCTAGACCGCCACGATGAGGCTGATTTTGCTGCTGCCGACGTAGTGGTGGTGAGTCCCGGCGTCCCCCAGGAGAGCCCCTATCTCCAGGCGGCCCGCAGGGCCGGACGTGAGGTGATTACCGAGATCGAACTGGCGTCCCGGTTCGTTACTGTCCCCATGGTGGCCATCACCGGGACCAACGGCAAGACCACCACCACGACCCTGACAGGGGAGATCTTCAGCGCCTGCGGGTTCCGGACCTTCGTGGGGGGGAACATCGGCAATCCTCTCATCGAGCTTGTAGAGGGAGGCGAGACGGTGGAACGGGTGGTGGTGGAGATCAGTTCCTTCCAGCTGGAATGGATCAGCTCCTTCCGCCCGCGGGTGGCGGTGCTCCTCAATATCACCGAGGACCACCTGGACCGCTATGCTACGTTCCAGGAGTACATTGACGCCAAGGTGCGGATCTTCGAGAACCAGGAATCGACTGACTACGCCGTGCTGAACGTGGATGATCCCATCGTGGCCGGCATTGCCGGGCGGGTTGCCGCGACGGTATTCCCCATGAGCCAACAGCGGGAGCTTGCCGAGGGGGTCTTCCACCGGGACGGCGTCATCACCTTCCGGCACCAGGGGCGTGAGGAACGCTTCCCCACCGCCCGATTCCGGATCACCGGAGTCCACAATATCGAAAACATCATGGCCTCCCTCGCCGCGACCCTCCTCCTGGGGTGCGACGCAAAACAGGCCCTTGCGGCCGTTGAAGGGTTCGGCGGGCTCCCCCACCGGATGGAGCTGGTGCGGGAGTTGGCAGGCGTCCGTTACTACGAGGACAGCAAAGCCACCAACGTGGGAAGTGTGGAGAAGGCCCTGGCCAGTTTCAATGACATCACCCTCATTGCCGGAGGGAAGGACAAGGGGGGATCGTATGCACCCCTGGCCCCCCTGGTGACGGAGCGGGTGCGGCACATGGTCCTCATCGGCGAGGCAAAGGAACGGATGGCCCGGGAACTGGGGAGCCTTACCGACACCCGCATGGCCACGACCCTCGAGGAAGCGGTCGAGCTGGCAGCGAGCCTCACGGAGCCGGGAGGGGTAGTCCTCTTCTCGCCAGCCTGCTCCAGTTTCGACATGTTCCGTGACTACGAGGAACGGGCCCAGCGTTTCCGCGCGGCCGTAAACGCCCTCGGCACGGGAGAGCGCCCGTGAACCTGAACTTCAAACTGAACCTGAAAGAGATCGAGCGTTACGACCTGGTCATACTCCTGATGGCGGTGGCCCTTACCTGCTTCGGGGTGGTGATGGTCTACTCGGCCTCCTCGGTCATGGCCACCAAGAAGTTCCACGACGGGTTCTACTTCCTGAAGCGCCAGGGGATCTACGCCATCCTGGGCTGTGCGGCCATGATTGTTGCCATGCGGATCGATTATCGCCAGTGGCGGGAGTATGCCGTTCCGATTCTTCTCGGCTGCCTTTTGCTCCTTCTCCTCGTCTTCATTCCGGGGATCGGCGGTGCCGCCAAGGGTGCCTCCCGTTGGATCAGGTTCCCGGGCTTCAATCTCCAGCCGTCGGAACTGGCCAAGATCGCACTGATCATGTACATGGCCTATTCCCTCGACAAGAAGCAGGAAAAGGTGAAGTTCTTCTCCACCGGCTTCGCTCCCTACATGGTACTTCTCGCCATTCTACTGGCGATCCTTCTCAAGCAGCATGACCTGGGGTCCGCTCTCACCATGGGCGGGGTGGCTATTCTCATGCTTTTCGCCGCCGGCACGCGGCCCCGCTACATCCTCGGGATGGTGGTGTTGACGCTGCCGTTTCTCTACTTCCTCGTCATGAACGTTGACTACCGTCGGCGTCGTATCCTGGCATACCTGAATCCCTGGGAGGATCCCACCAACACCGGCTTCCAGATCATCCAGTCCTGGCTCGCCTTCGGCAACGGCGGCATCATCGGCCAGGGGCTCGGCGAGGGGAAACAGAAGATGTTCTTCCTCCCCGAGGCCCACACCGATTTTATCCTCTCGGTAGTTGGGGAGGAGCTGGGGCTCATCGGCGTCATCGTCATCGCGGCCATGTTCCTGATGCTCGTGCTTCGGGGGGTGCGGGTGGCTCTTATGGCCCAGGACCCCTTCGGGCGCTTTCTGGCCTTCGGGATTGTGACGCTGCTCGGCATTCAGGCCTTCGTCAACATGGGGGTCGTCACGGGGCTTCTCCCCACTAAGGGGCTGGCGCTGCCGTTTATCAGCTATGGCGGCAGTTCCCTCATTGTAACGCTCTTCGCGGTGGGGATTCTCCTCAACGTGTCAACCCGGATGAAGGGGACGCCATGAGACTTCTGATCGCAGGCGGCGGAACCGGGGGGCATCTCTTCCCCGGCATTGCGGTGGCCGAGGAGTTCCTCTCTCGCAAGAAAGGGAACGAGGTTCTCTTCGTGGGGACGTGGCGGGGAATCGAGGCACGGGTATTGCCGAAGCTGGGGTACCGGCTCGAATGCATCACCGCTGCCGGCATCCGTGGCAAGGGGAGCGTTGCCCGGGCCAAGGGGCTTGCCAAGTTCCTCTACGGCTATGCCCAGTCCCGGAAGATTCTCAAGGAGTTCAAGCCCGATCTGGTCCTGGGCGTGGGGGGGTACGCGTCGGCGCCGGCGCTGCTTGCAGCCCGGGGGATGCACATTCCGCGCTTCATCCATGAGCAGAATGCAATCCCCGGCTTCACCAACAAGATGCTTGCCACGGTGGCCGAACGTGTCTTTATCTCTTTGGAAGAGTCACGGAAGTTTTTCCCCGAGGAACGGACGCTGCTGACCGGGAACCCGCTTCGTCGCCAGATACTGGAACAGGTTGCCCTTGCCCCTCAGGAAGAACGTACCGATGATGCCTTTCACCTCCTGGTCTTTGGCGGAAGCGCCGGGGCTCACCGGATCAACCTGATCATGGGAGAAGTTCTGCCCCATCTGGAGGACGTGAAGGAGAGGCTGCGGATCACCCACCAGACCGGCGAGAATGATCTGGAAGATGTGACCTCGGCCTATGAGGAGCAGGGAGTTGCCGCCGACGTGGTGGCGTTCATTGATTCCATGGCCGATGCCTACCGTTGGGCCGACCTCGTGGTCTGCCGGGCAGGTGCCACCACCATCGCCGAAATCACCGCCTGCGGCAAGCCGTGCATTTTCATCCCGTATCCCCATGCCGTGGACGACCACCAGCGTCGTAACGCCGAGGCGCTCCTCAAGCGGGGGGCCGGGTTTGTGATTATCGAGCAGGAGCTTTCTGGCGAGGTGTTGGCGAAAACCATCCGTGATCTGATGGCCGACCCGGCGCGGCTGAAAAGCGTCGGAGAGGCAGCCCAAGGGCTTGCGCGGCTCGATGCGGCCCAGGTGATCGTTGACGAAATGATGACAAGTAAAAGGAAAGAAAAATAGATATGTACGGAAAGATCGAAAAAATCCACTTCGTCGGCATCGGCGGCATCGGTATGAGCGGCATCGCCGAGGTGCTCCTGAACCTGGGGTACAAGGTGTCCGGCTCCGACCTGAAACAGTCCGATACCACCGACCGCCTTGCCTCCCTTGGCGGGGACATCCGTTTTGGCCATGCCCGGGAGAACCTGGCCGACGTGGACGTGGTGGTGACCTCCACGGCGGTCCATGACGACAACCCCGAGGTGATGGAGGCCAAGCGGCGCATGATCCCGGTGATCCCCCGGGCGGAGATGCTGGCGGAACTGATGCGGATGAAGTACGGGATCGCCATCGCCGGCACCCACGGCAAGACCACCACCACCTCCATGGTGGCCACGGCCCTCACCCACGGCGGCATTGACCCCACCATCGTCATCGGCGGCAAACTCAACACCCTCGGCACCAACGCCAAGCTCGGCCAGGGGCAGTTCCTCGTGGCCGAGGCCGACGAATCCGACGGCTCGTTCCTGAAACTCTCCCCCACCATCGCGGTGGTGACCAACATCGACGCAGACCACCTGGACTTCTACACTGGCGGCATCGAGCAGATCAAGGACACCTTCGTCGACTTCATCAACAAGATACCCTTCTACGGTCTTGCGGTCCTCTGCCTGGAAGATCGGAACATTGCCGAGATCCTGCCGCGGGTGAAGAAGCGCTTCGTCACCTACGGTCTCTCCTCCCAGGCGGACATCCGGGCAACCCACATCCGCCTCGAAGGGGGAACCACCTCCTTTGTGGCCCACTACAAGGGATACCGGATGGGGGAGGTTTCCTTCGCGATGCCCGGTGCCCACAACGTGCTGAACGCCCTCGCGTGTATCGCCGTGGCCATGGAACTCGATGTCCCCTTCGCCCAGATCCAGGAGGGGTTTGCCAAGTTTGGCGGCGTTGGGCGGCGCTTTCAGGTAAAGGGCGAGGTGAATGGTATTACGGTGGTCGACGACTACGGCCACCACCCGGCGGAAATCCGGGCGACCCTGGCCGCGGGCAAGAGTGGCTGGCCTGATCGGCGGCTCGTGGTGGCCTTCCAGCCCCACCGCTTCAGCAGGACGAAGGAGCTCTTTGCCGAATTCGTCACCTGCTTCTACGATGCCGATGTGCTGGTGCTCACCGATATCTACTCGGCCGGCGAGGCCCCCATCGAGGGGGTGACGGCGGAACGTCTGGCGGAAAATATCCGCAAACACGGACAGCGGGATGTGACGTACATCGCCGATCGGGAGGCGCTCCCCGACCACCTGCTCCAGATCGTGAGGCCCGGTGACATCGTCCTGACCCTCGGCGCCGGCAACATCTGGCAGACCGGAGAGGCCCTGCTCCGGAAGCTGGAGACGGCAGAGGGATAGCTCTTTGAACGACGAACTGTACGCCCGCCTCCGTGCAGAGTTGAGGGGGGAGATTCTGCGGGATGAGCCGATGGCTCGCCACACCTCGCTCAAGGTGGGGGGCGCCGCCGACTTCTTCGTCACCCCGGCTGACCGGGATGATCTTACGGCGCTCCTGGCGCTTCTGGCTGAAACCGGTACCCCCTACCTGGTGGTCGGCGGGGGATACAACCTCCTGGTACGGGACGGCGGCATTCGTGGCGTGGTCATTTCCCTCGCGCGCCTGGACGAGATGACCCTGCTCGCCGGGGAGAGGGTGATGGCCGGGGCTGGAGTAACCAACCGGCAGTTCGTGCAGTTGCTGAGGGACAGGGGGCTTGGGGGGCTTGAGTTTCTCTGCGGCATTCCCGGCACGGTCGGCGGTGCCCTGGCCATGAACGCCGGAGCTCACGGCGGAGCGGTGGTTGACCGAGTGGAGGAACTCCTCACCATCCGGGACGGGGAGATGCTGCAAACCGGCCGCGACGGCCTCGATTACGGCTACCGGTTCCTGAGGCTTGCGCCTGGTGAGATTATTGTTGGGGCAACCTTTCGCCTGGATCCGGCCGATCCCGATCAGATCGGGGCACGGATCGCCGGTTACCTGGAACACCGGGCCGCGAGTCAAAAAGTCGGCTTTCCCAATGCCGGGTCCTTCTTCAAGAATCCGGAGGGGACCGCTGCTTGGCGGCTGATTGACGAAACTGGGCTTCGGGGAGAGCGGGTGGGGGGCGCCCAGGTGTCGGAGGCCCACGCTAACTTCCTGATAAATCGGGGGGGGGCGACGGCTGCCGATTTTCTTGCCCTGGCTACCCGAATTAATGAGGCAGTAAAACAACGTACCGGCATAACTCTTGAAGAAGAGGTCAGGATTGTCGGTGAAGAGTGATTAAAGAACCGCTTCCAAGAAGCGCTCAGGCGAAAACGCGATGACCCGTGATGAACTGAAAACCAAGAAGATCGGCGTGCTTATGGGGGGGCTCTCGGCGGAACGGGAGATCTCTCTCTCCAGCGGAGGAGCGGTGCACAAGGCGCTTCTGGCCCGGGGATATGACGCCGTTGCCATTGACGTGGACCGCGATCTGCCCCAGGTCCTTGTCAGAGAGTGGATCGACGTGGCCTTCATCTGCCTCCACGGCCGCTACGGCGAAGACGGGGCGGTCCAGGGGGTGCTGGAACTCATGGGAATCCCCTACACCGGCTCGGGGGTCCTTGCGAGCGCCCTGGCCATGAACAAGATTTTCGCCAAGCAGGCCTTTGCCGCCGCAGGCCTCACGATAACCCCCCACCGGGTGCTCGTGCGGGGCGAAACCTTCGACGCCGTTGCGGCCGGCATTGATCTTCCCGTAGTGGTGAAGCCCTCCCAGGAGGGGTCGTCGGTGGGGGTAAGCATCGTGAAGAAGGCGGAGGAGCTTGCCGCCGCTCTGGAGGCCGCGTTCCGCTACGACAACGAAATCCTCGTGGAGAAGTTCGTCAAGGGGCGGGAGATTCAAGTAGGGATTCTCGACGACCGGGCCATGGGAGCCATCGAGATTGTGCCGAAGAAGGAGTTCTACGACTTCGAGGCCAAATACACCGACGGCATGGCGGAGCACATCTGTCCGCCGGTTCTTCCCGCCGACCTGTACCGCAAGCTCCTCGCCGAAGGGGAGAAGGCCCATCGGGCTTTGGGGTGCGCCGGGTACAGCCGGGTAGACTTCCTGGTGACCGAGGGGGGTGACTGTTTTCTCCTCGAAGTGAATACCCTGCCGGGGATGACGGCCCTGAGCCTCCTGCCGGAGATCGCCCAGAAGGAGGCGGGGATCGCTTTCGAGGAGCTGGTGGAGCGGATACTGGTTTCAGCTTCGCTGAAGATTCAGGGACCGGGGACCGGGGACCGGGTTCAAAAGAACACTAGGAATCACAGGGGGAACGCTGGGCGTGGAGCTGGTTGTTTGTTTTTGCCGGTCCCTGGTCCCTGGTCCCCGATCACCGATTTTATGCGCGATTTACACGTAAAAACACGAATCCAGCCGGCCAACAAGAGCCGCAACCGGGTAAAGAAAGAGCGGAAGCCGATCAACTGGCGTCCCCTCATCACCTGGGGGAGCCGGGCTGTGCTCGGCGCGTTGGCCGTGGCGGTCGTGGGGGGCGCAGGCTACAAGGGGTACGCGTTCGCCTCCCGGTACGAGATTGCGGTACTGCAGGTGGAGGCCATCGAGGTGTCGAAGTTGAGGCACCTGACTCGTGACGAAGTTCTTGGACAGGCCGGGGTGAGAAGGGGCGATTCCATGCTGGGGCTGCGGTTACGCCGCATCGGCGAACAACTGGCCAAGAACCCCTGGATCGAGAAGGTGCAGGTGCGCCGCTACTTCCCCCACACCATCCGCATCGAGGTGGTGGAGCGGGAACCGGTGGCTGTGGTGAACATGGGGTTTCTCTATTACCTGGATGCCAAGGGGGAGGTCTTTAAGCCCCTTACCCAGGGTGACAGCCTCAATTTTCCGGTCATAACCGGCATCACCGAGGATGATCTGGCCCGGGATCCCAAGGGGGCCAGGGAGATGCTCACCGGCGCCGTGGCCCTCATGGATATGCTGAAGAAGGGGCGCGCCTTTACCCTGGCCGATGTTTCGGAGGTTCACATCGACAAGGGATTCGGCCTCACTCTCTTCACCGCCGGTGGAGGCGTGCCGGTACGGCTCGGCAAGGATGGGTACGAGACCAAACTGGCCCGTTTTGCCACGGTCTACGGGGAACTAAAGACGCAGATGACGGCAGTTGAGTACATCGATTGCGACTACCAGGACAAGATCATCGTCAAAAAAGGATAAAGCGGGGGAGGGGGAAACACTATGTCGGCACGAAGGGATAACCTGATCGTCGGGCTCGATATCGGCACAACCAAGATTTGTGCCATCGTCGGCAACGTCACGGAGGACGGCATCGACATCGTTGGGATCGGCAGCAGCCCGTCGCGGGGGATGCGTAAGGGTGTCGTGATCAATATTGAGAGCACGGTCGAGTCCATCAAGAAGGCGGTCTCCGAGGCGGAACTCATGGCTGGCTGCGAGATCCGCTCCGTCTATGCGGGGATCGCCGGGGGCCACATCAAGGGATTCAATTCCCAGGGGGTGATCGCCATCAAGAACCGCGAGGTGACCTCCGAAGACGTGAAGCGGGTCATCGATGCGGCCAAGGCCATCGCCATACCCATGGACCGGGAGGTGATCCACATCCTTCCCCAGGAATTCATCATCGATGACCAGGATGGCATCCGCGAGCCCCTCGGCATGAGCGGGGTGCGGCTCGAAGCCAAGGTCCACATCGTCACCGGCGCCGTGGCCAGCGCCCAGAACATTGTGAAGGCGTGCAACCGGGCCGGCCTCGACGTGGCCGACATCGTCCTGGAGCAACTGGCCTCCTCCGAGGCGGTCCTGTCGGCCGACGAGAAGGAGCTGGGGGTGGCGCTGGTCGACATCGGCGGCGGCACCACCGACATCGCCATCTTCGTGGACGGCGCCATCAAGCACACCTCGGTCCTCTCCCTGGGGGGGAACCACCTGACCAACGACATCGCCGTTGGGCTCCGGACCCCCATGGCCGAGGCGGAGAAGATCAAGCAGAAGTACGGCTGCTGCATGGCATCTCTCGTGGGGAAGGAAGAAACCATCGAGGTGCCGAGCGTGGGGGGGCGCAAGCCGCGGGTTCTCTCCCGGCAGCTTCTGGCCGAGATCCTGGAGCCGCGGGTGGAGGAGATCTTCACCCTGGTCAACCGCGAGATCATGAAATCGGGCTTCGAGGACCTCATCGCTTCCGGCGTGGTCATCACCGGCGGCACCACCATCCTGGAGGGAATGCCGGAACTGGCCGAGCAGGTCTTCAACCTGCCGGTGCGTCGCGGCATGCCGCAGCAGATCGGCGGCCTCGTTGACGTGGTCAACTCGCCGGTCTACGCAACAGGGGTCGGGCTTGTGGTCTACGGGAGCAAGAACGTCGGCATCCGTGAGTTCCCCACGGCCCAGACTGACGAGAACCTCTTCCGGCGGGTCTCCCGGCGGATGAAGGAGTGGTTCGGAGAGTTTTTCTAGTAACCGGAGCGTATTGTTCGCATTCATGTATTGTTCTGTATTGCAATGACAACCAAACACATCATGAAAGGAAAAAGGGGGTAGGGTATGTTCGAATTCGACGAAAGCATCGATCAGTGTGCCAAGATCAAGGTCATCGGCGTCGGCGGCAGCGGGGGGAATGCGGTCAACACCATGATCGAGAGCCAGGTCGGCGGGGTTGACTTCGCCGTGGCCAACACCGACGTGCAGGCCCTGCGCATCTCCAAGGCGCCCATCAAGATCCAGATCGGACGGCAGCTCACCAAGGGACTCGGGGCCGGGGCCGATCCGTGCCGGGGGCGCGAGGCGGCCCTGGAGGACCGGGAGCAGCTGGCCGAAACCCTCAAGGGTGCGGACATGATCTTTATCGCCGCCGGCATGGGGGGCGGCACCGGCACCGGCGCGGCACCCATCATCGCCGAAGTGGCCAAGGAAGCGGGCGCCCTCACCGTCGGCGTGGTCACCAAACCCTTTTCCCGGGAGGGGAAGCAGCGCCTTGCCAAGGCCGATGACGGCATCAAGGAGCTGAAGAAGCACGTGGACTCCCTCATCGTCATCCCCAACGACCGGCTCATCGGGCTGGCCGGCAAGTCCATGTCGATCCTCGACGCCTTCAAGCCCTCCGATGACGTGCTCCGCCAGGCGGTCCAGGGTATTTCCGATCTCATCACCACGAGCGGCTTCATCAACGTGGACTTCGCCGACGTGAAGGCCATCATGAGCGAGCGCGGCATGGCCATGATGGGGATCGGCATCGCCGCCGGCGAGAACCGGGCGGTGGAAGCTGCCCTGCGCGCCATCTCCAGCCCGCTCCTGGAGGACGTGGACATCTCCGGCGCCAAGGGGGTTCTGGTGAACATCTCCGGTTCCGCCTCCATGACCATGGACGAGTTCGAGGCGGTGAACCGGACCATCCACGAGAAGGTCCACGAGGACGCCAACATCATCATCGGCGTCACCATCGACGAGACCCTGGGGGATCAGCTCAAGGTGACCGCCATCGCCACCGGGTTCGGCGACCGCTTCGATGTGGAGAAGCAGCGCCAGGAGCTGAAGACCGTCACCCCCCTCGGCGGCCGCCAGGAAGTGAACCGGGAGATTCCCACCTTTATCCGGGAAAAGCAGCAGCGGGAACCCTCCTACAACCGGCAGAAGGGGTTCTTCTCCGATGAGGAGGACCAGTACGACATTCCGACGTTCCTGAGGAAGTCGGTCGATTAGTTGAATGCGGGGCGTGCCGTGGAGCCCGTAGCCCTGCGGCGCGCCCTTTCCCCCTTCGTTTCAGTCATTGCTTTCAATTTCAATTTCCCGGCTCCCCACTTACCCCCTCCAGGGGGGCCGGGCCTTTTTTCTCCTTTCTGAAACCTCCTTCCCCGTGGTACCTTTTGACAATGTCGTGGAAAATCATTGAAAAATACCGCCGTATCCTTGCCCAGGAAGAGGGGAATTCACCCAAGCGGCGTGGCGGGAAACTGACCGTCTGCCTCGTCTATCCCAACCGCTATGGCGTGGCCATGAGCAACCTCGGCTTCCAGGCGGTCCATGCGCTGCTGAACGCCGAGTCCGACATCCTCTGTGAACGGGCTTTCCTCCCCGACCCGGACGATCTGCGGGAATACCGCCGCAGCGGCGCCCGGCTCCTCTCCCTGGAGTCCCAGGAACCACTTTCCTCCTTCGATATTATTGCTTTTTCGGTTTCTTTCGAGAGCGACTACCTGAACATCCCCGTCATCTTCGACCTGGCCGGGATCCCGGCCCTGGCGGCTGAACGGACAGGGTCCCATCCCCTCGTCATGGGGGGCGGGGCGGCCCTCTTTCTGAATCCGGAGCCGGTGGCTGATTTCCTGGATCTCATTGTCGTGGGGGAGGGGGAGGCGATTCTGCCGACGTTTCTGGACCACATTCGCGCCGACGGGATTGGGGACCGCGCAATGTTTCTTGCAGGAGTCGCGGGGCTTCCCGGTATCTACGTGCCGTCTCTCTACGCGACGGAGTATGACGGCGCCCGCCTGGTGTCGCGGGAGGCGAAGGACGGGGCGCCGGAGCAGGTGAAGCGTATCTGGATGGCCGAGCCCGACGGGCGGGCCACGGTGTCCGAGATTTTGACGCCCGGCACCGAGTTCTCCGACATGTATCTGGTTGAGGTCTCCCGGGGGTGCGGGCGGGGGTGCCGCTTCTGTGCCGCCGGCTTCATCTACCATCCCTACCGGCAGCGCTCCCTCGACGCGGTGAAGGCCGCCGTTGCCGAAGGACTCAGCCACCGGCGCAAGATCGGGCTCGTGGGGGCGGCGGTCTCGGATTTTCGGGAGATCGGTGAACTCTGCCGGCACATCCTGGCGGAGGGGGGAACGGTGTCGGTGTCGTCGCTGCGAATCGACCGCCTCGACGAGGGGATGATCGAGGTGCTCAAGGCGAGCGGCCACAAGACCGTGGCCCTGGCCCCCGAGGGGGGGAGCCAGCGGATACGGGACCTCATCAACAAGAACCTGACCGAGGAGCAGATTCTGGCCGCCTGCGATCTCCTCATCGGCCATGATATCCTGAACCTGAAGCTCTACTTCATCATCGGCCTCCCCACCGAGACCATGGACGATCTGGAGGAGATGGCCCTCCTCGTGGAGAAGATCCGCAAGCGGGTCATTGCCGCGGCGCGGAAAAACAAGCGGCTCGGTGAGATCATCCTCTCCGTGAACCCCTTTGTCCCCAAGCCGTTCACACCGTTCCAGTGGTGCGGCATGGAAGATACCCCCTCCCTGGAGAAAAAGCTCAAGTACCTCCAGCAGACGGTGGGGAGGCTGTCAAACGTCCGGCTCATTGCCGAGAGCCCCAAGGATGCCTGGCTCCAGGCCCTCCTCTCCCGAGGGGACCGGCGGCTCTCGGGGTTCCTCCTCCGCGCCGCGGAACTGGGGAACTGGAAGCGGGCGGCCCGGGAATTTCCCGTCGACACCGACTTCCTGGTCCACCGGACCATCCCCCTCGACGAGATGCTGCCGTGGGATGTCATAGCCAGCGCCGACGCCGAGCGGCTCAGGCGGGAGTATCTGAAGGCGACCCCTCCCCGGTGAGACCGCTATCGTCTTCCGATTCTCTCCAGCCAAGGGAGATGGAGATCGCCGGGCGATGAATGGCGGCGTTCCTCCTGGCGGGTCTTTTGTCCCGAGCTGAGCCGTGAATAGACGCCGAGCGCCCACAGGGGAAAGTAGTGGCGGTACCCGTGGTAGCGCAGGTAAAAGACCCTCGGGAATCCGGTACCGGTAAAATGTTTCTCCTCCCAGGTTCCCCATTGATTCTGGTGGTCGAGCAGGTAGCGCACGCCACGCCGGACGGCCAGGCTGTGAACATCTCCGGCGGCCATGAGCCCCAGGAGACTCCAGGCCGTCTGAGACGGGGTGCTCTCCCCTTGGCCGGCCAGCGAAGGATCGTCGTAGGAATAGCAGGTTTCTCCCCATCCCCCGTCGTGGTTCTGGCATGACGTCAACCATCCCACTGCCCTGCGGATATAGGGCTGCTGCATATCTTCCCCTGCCTGTCTGAGGCCGGACAGCACCGACCACGTACCGTAGATGTAGTTTACCCCCCATCGGCCGAACCAGGCGCCGCTCCCTTCCTGCTTCGAGCGCAGGAAACCGATCCCCTGCGCGATGGGGGGAAACGTCCTGTCGAAACCGACCATGGAGAGAAGCTCGATGCAGCGTCCCGTCAGGTCCGAGGTGCTCGGGTCGAGGAGCGCCCCGTGGTCGGCGAACGGGATATCATTCAGGTAGTGGTAGTTGTTGTCGATGTCGAAGGCTGCCCACCCTCCGTCACTGCTCTGCATCCCGAGTACCCAATTCACGCCGCGGGCCACCCGGTCGCGGTAGAGCCCATTCTCCAGCGCTCCGGCACGGAGAAGCGACATGATGACTTTCGAGGTGTCGTCCAGGTCGGGATAGAGGGTGTTTTCGAACTGGAAAGCCCATCCGCCCCCCTCCAGATCAGGAGCCTTCAACGACCAGTCTCCTGGTGAGAAAATCTGCTGGGATAACAGCCATTCAACGGCCTGTTTCGCTGCGGGGTGGCTCGCCGGCATGCCTGCTTCCATGAGCGCCGAAAGGCTTAGGCAGGTGTCCCAGATCGGGGAATTGCATGGCTGGCAGATGCTGCTGTTCCCTCTGCCGTCCGCTGCCGCGTGGGGAGAGGGATCGAAGGCAAAAGCCGCCGACGTGCCGCTGTCGATGCACGGTCCGCCCGTGCGGGGAGAATCAGCTTCCTGGGGAGTGCGATGCTGGAGGAGGTCGTCGATGGCCTGCATCCCCCGTACATAGTCGGGGTCGTCTTCCCTGCATCCGAGCACGCGGAGGGCCATGACCGCATAGGCCATGGCCGGGAAAATGGCGCCGATCCCGCCGCTTCCCTGCATGCGGGATCTTGTCCAGTGCTCTGCTTCGGCCATGGCCTTCCGATGAATGGCGGAAGGGATGAAACGGTTGAAACGCTTGAGCAGGCGGTCAATGATGATGAAGGCGTTTTTCCGCCAGCGCCCCGACTGAAAGCCATCAAGGTTGCGCAGCTTGTCGGGCGGTGTGTTGAACAGTTCGGGAATTCCCTCCTCGGGCCGCAACCGGCAGACGGGTTGCTTGGCGTAGAGCAGCAGCATGGGGACGATGACGGTTCTCGACCAGTAGGAGACTTTGCTCAAATGAAAGAAAAACCGCTGTGGCAGAAGGACGATCTCCACGGGCATTGCCGGTGGGGTATGCCAGGGGAGCTGGCCGAACAGGGCCAGAAGGATACGCGTGAACACATTGCACCTGGCCGCGCCGCCGAGGCTGAGGACCATGATGCGCGCGCGTATCATGTGGGGTGCCTGGGGTGAGTGCCCCAGCACCTTGAGGGCGAGATAGGCCTTGACCGTGGCGCTGATATTGGCGAATCCGTCCACGGCGTAGAGGGGCCAGCCGCCGTCGGGCAATTGCCTGTCCAGGAGGTAATTCTCCAGCCGCATCCTCAGTTCCGGAGAAATCTCCCTGCCGAGAAACCGCTGAAGCATGATGTACTCCGACGGTATTGTGACGTCCGCCTCCAGTTCAAAGACCCAGTACCCCTCTGGATTCTGAAGCGCCAGCAGATACTCCTCCGCCATTTTGACGGCCTGACGACAGTGGACGGCCTTTCCCGAGACCTCTTTTATGGGTGCGACGACGGTGCATTCTTCCTCGGCCGTCAGTCCGGCGTTCTTGTTGCCGGCGATCACGGCAAACTTGTTGAGAATTCCCTTTGCCATTCGTGCATCCTTTCCCTTGAGTGGCGAAATGTTAACTGTGGTATTTTTAGTTAACAGTGTAAATATTTGTGCCAAAAAAATTTTTCACGCTGAAACCGGCGAGCAGCCCGTCCACCAGCGTCTCTGCCTGGAGGACGGCGTCCACCATGGGGAAATCGGCGGAGTAAATTCGCGATGTCACGACTCCGTGGGCCGCGACCCATACTGTCTGCGCGAGGAGGTCCGCGTCCATGGGGCGAAGCATGCCGGCCGCCATGGTCTCTTCTACGGTCCGGAGGATATGAAAGTAGGTGCGCCGTCCCATGCTGTCCTTTTGCAGGAATTCCGTGGGCGACCCATAGACGACGGGACTCGTGAAAAAGGCGACCTTGTAGTGGCCGGGATTCGCCAGCCCGAACTCGATATACCTCAGGAGGCAAAGACGCAACACCTGCCGCGGGTCGTTCTCTCCCCGCGAGATGTCCTGGTAGCTCTGGAACAGCTTGGCGAAAAGCTCTTCGCAGAGAGAATAGAGGAGATCATCCTTGTCGCGGAAATAGAGGTAGATGGTTGTGGGAGAGTGCTCGATTTTGGCCGCAAGCTTACGCATGGAGAACCGCTCGTACCCGATCTGGGAGAAAAGCTCCCTGGATGCGTCGAGAATCTCCTGGCGGAACTGCGCCTTGTGTTTTTGTCTGCGTTCGCGCAATGTCATAATGCTTAACAGTGTTAACTGAATTTTTTCACAGATTAGTGAATCGGGATCATGCTGTCAAGCCTTGATTGGAAGGCGGGGAGCGGCGGAGGCTGCGCGGCCCTGGCAAACGTGTCGTCTGGCCCTTGGCGGGTAGGAGCCTTATTCCCGCACCTCCAGCCTGTTCACCACCCGGTCGACCCCGAAGACGTACCACGCATCGGCCTCGGCCATCTCTTTCTCTTTCGGTTTGGGCACCACCCCCTCCAGGGTGACGACGCAGTCGCGGCAGCTTACCCGGATCTGGGATGCGTTGACGAAGGGATCCTTCTCCAGGACAAGACGGACAGCGTCGATTACCTCGTCGCCGTTGTCCTCTTCGGGTGGAGAGACCTCCAGCCCATTCACCACGTCGCGGCTTCCCGGCACCCACCACGCCAGGACCCCGGCCAGGCGCTTGTGGGAGAGGCTGCCGACGGTGCCGTTCAGGGTGACAATGCCATCGGCCACCTCCACCTCCATGACCCCGGTCGGCTCCCGCGGGGCACTGCGCACCGTCTCCCAGGCGCCGAAGGAAAAGGCGCGGATGGCGTAGTCGGCGAAGGCCGGCTCCTGGACGAAGGCGTCGCAGACGTGGTTGCGGATATCCTCGTCCTCCATGGCCTCGGCAGGCTCCACCCGTAGCCGGTCCACGATCCCTGCCACGCCCGGCTCCGCGGCGGCCAGTTCCAGGGCGAGCTTTTTGGCCGCCACGCTCTCCGTCACCCCCTCAAGGGTCAATATCCCGTCGTCGATCTCCATCTGGAGGGGGTAGGCGTGGAGATTGATCCGGGGCTCCCGTTCAAAGGCGGCTTCTATTCGTCTCAGCATCCCTTCGGTCGGTTTCATGGGGCGTTACCTCCTGTGCGGCCATTACCCGCATCCTTCGTGTTTTTGTTTCCCTACCTAATACCGGTAGCCGAACGTGCGGAAATGGCTCACGGTTCCGTTTTCTCCCGTTACCCGGTCAGACTCCGCCGAGGCGAGAAAGACCGCCAGTCGCGCCACCCGTTCGGGCGGGAGGAGCTCTTTCCGATCCTTCATGGCCGTGAAGTCGGCGAAGACATCGGGACCAAGAACCGCCGGCCCGAGGCCGCGGATATCCTCCTGCATCCGGGTGTCCATCACCGCCGGGTCGAGGCCGTTCACCTGGATGTTGTGGACCTTCAACTCCTCGGCCAGGTAGCGCGTCATGTGGATGAGCCCCGCCTTGGCGATGGCATAGGCCCCGAAGGGTGAGATGACGATTTCGCCCAGCCCCGAGATGACGTTGATGATTTTCCCCCGCTTCTGGCGGATCATGTGGGGGATGACCTCCCGGGCAAAGAGCCAGGGGCCGGTCAGGTTGACGGCCATGGCGTACGCCCACTCCTCCGGGGCCAGCTGATGGAGGGCGCGGACCGGGCCGATGACTGCCGCATTGTTCATGAGGATGTCGACCGATTCGAACGTCTCGACCGCGGTCCCTACCACCCGCCGGACGTCCGCGGGGTTCGCCACGTCACCCTCCTGGATCACCACCGTTCCCCCCGCTTCCATGACGAGCGTCGCGGTCTCCTCCAGTTCCTTGGGGGTTCTGCTCAAGATCACCAGATCAGCCCCCTCACGCGCCAGCGCCATGGCGGAAGCGCGGCCGAGACCTCGGCCGGCGCCGGTTACGATCGCTGTCTTTCCCTTGAGACTCATCGCCACCTCCCTGCAGCCGTGACCGACAGCGGATCGCTTCCGGTCGTTTTTTACCATTTTACCCGATTTCGCCAATAATTCCCGGGCGCACAGAGGAATGAAGTTCCTGAAAGGTTGGCAAGGCCTGTAGCTGCACCACTTCCTGTATTTTGCTCAGTAAGTGCTGGACAGTTGACTTTCACCCCCTGTTGAGTGAATAAAGTGGAGAACAATTGACTCTGCACTAAAACTAATGGTTAAGGAACCTCCCCATGCCTACCTACATCGAACCCGTCTTCCGCCCACCCAGCGAGGCCCGCAGCCTGATCTTCCAGATCACCATCGGCTGCTCCCAGAACCACTGCGCCTACTGCGGCATGTACAAGATGAAGCGCTTTGCTCTGAAGCCGGTGGAGGAGGTTTTCGCCGAGATCGACGGCATCCCGGGCCGGTACCGTCTCCATGTGGATAGGGTCTTTTTGGCCGACGGCGATGCCCTGGTTTACCCCTTCGAGGGGCTCTGCGCCATCCTCGACCGGCTCGCCGCCACGTTCCCGAACCTCACGCGGGTCGGCTCCTACGCCTCGCCCAACAGTCTCACCACCAAGAGTGTGGATGAGTTGCGGATGCTACGGGAGAAGCGGTTGCGGATCGTCTACTTCGGGCTGGAGTCGGGGGATGACGCGACGCTTGCGGCGGTGAACAAGGGATTTACGGCGGAGAAGATGGCGCAGGAGGCCCTAAAGGCCCGGGAAGCGGGGATGAAGCTGTCGGTTACTGCCATCCTGGGGGTGGCGGGCCGGGGGCGGAGTCTCGATCATGCGCGGGGCACGGCCGCCTGGGTGAACCGGGTGAATCCCGAGTTCTTCTCGCTCCTCACCCTTTTCCGCCGCCACAACGAGGAGTTCGTCGACACCCTGGACCAGTGCACCCGCCGGGAGCTGCTGGCCGAGGCGAAGGAGCTGCTGGCGCACCTCTCCCCCCAGCGAACCATTCTCCGTTCCAACCACGTCTCCAATTTCCTGGAGCTGGCCGGGAGCTATCCCAAGGACCGGGAGCGGCTCATCGCTTCCGTTGAGGAAGCGGTTGCCCATCTTGAGGGGATTCCGGGATATCTGGACGAGGTGCCGGAGTATGGGGAGGAGTATTACTGAGGCAAGGGGTCAGGCGATTCTTATTCTTGCGATACCTATCGGCTTCGGTATAATCACAGCGTTCCAACATCCATAGGTAGTGGGATTTCTTTATGGCGATACGGCAGGAACAGTACGAAAAAATCAAGGAACTGGCTCAGTCGTACGGTGCCACGCGCATTATCCTTTTCCGCAGTGCTGTCGACAACCCAGAAGCTGCCCGGGATATCGATATCGCCTGCGACGGGGTGCGAGGCTGGAAGCTGTATGAGCTTGCAGCCCGCCTTGAAGAGGAACTCCACACGCCGTTTGATGTCGTACCGTTGACCCCCCCGACGCGGTTTACCGAGCTCGTTGAGAAAAGAGGGCGTGTACTGCTGTGACTGCCGATGAACTGCGGGGAGAGATCAGTATAGGGCTGGAAGGGAGCCTACTGTTCGTGAGAAGACAGCCGCCGCAGCTTTTCTTGCCCAGTTTTATGGAGGGGTCGAGAACATACTCAAGCGCATCAGCAGATTCCACGGGATGGAGTTGCCCTCAGGCGCCACCTGGCACTCTGAATTGTTCAGGCGGTTTTGTTCTCCTTCGCTAATTCCCTTGCCGGTTCTTTTCGACGACGCACAGGCGCTGGCACTGGCTCCCTATCGCAAGTTCAGGCATTTTGTGTATCACAGTTACGGATTTCAGGCTGACTGGGAGCGGATGGCCGAAGGCATCGACAATCTCGGTGGTGCGCTTGGTGCCTTCAAGTCTCGCCTGGATCTCTATCTGAACACCCTCTCATAATCCTGCCGGCAGCGTGATTCTCCTCCGTCCTCCGTCAAAACCTTGACCGATACATTTCAAAATGCCGTACTTATGACCTGCTATGTCTCTTATCGGCATGGCTGCGCAATTCTTTAGGCCTTTCCCGCCCGCCACGGACAATACGTTCTCCACGTTTTTCCCCTCATCTCCTTTTTCCATCTGGCACAACGGTTGCAGAATTATGGGTGCGCCCGAAAAGGGCTTGAATTTTCAAGGAGATTTTACCCTATGGCACACCCGGCGGCCGGAGTTGTGGATCTTCAGCCAGCAAAAAGCAACTCGGACATCTACATGGCCGTGGCGCTCATCGGCGTCCTGGCCCTCATGATCGTGCCGCTGCCGGCGATCCTGCTCGATATCTTTCTCGCCGCCAACATCACCATCGCCCTGGCGATCCTCCTGGTGGCCCTCTACACCCAGCAGCCCCTGGATTTCTCCGTCTTCCCGTCGGTACTCCTCGTCACTACCCTCTACCGCCTCGCCCTGAACGTTGCCGGTACGCGGCTCATCCTCCTCCACGGCAACGAGGGGACCGACGCGGCCGGGCACGTGATCAAGGCCTTCGGCCAGTTCGTGGTGGGCGGAAACTTCGTGGTGGGGGCGGTCATCTTCCTGATCCTCGTCATCATCAACTTCACGGTCATCACCAAGGGCGCCGGCCGGGTGGCCGAGGTGGCGGCCCGCTTCACCCTGGACGCCATGCCCGGCAAGCAGATGGCCATCGACGCCGACCTCTCCTCGGGACTCATCAACGAGAAGGAGGCCCGCCGCCGCCGGTCGCGGGTATCGCGGGAGGCCGACTTCTACGGCTCCATGGACGGTGCCAGCAAGTTCGTGCGGGGGGACGCCATCGCCGGCATCCTCATCATGCTGGTGAACATCATCGGCGGGTTTGTCATCGGCGTCTGGCAGAACGGGATGCCCCTCGAAACGGCCCTGTCAAATTATACGCTCCTGACCATCGGTGAGGGGCTCGTGGCCCAGATCCCGGCCCTCATCATCTCCACCGCCGCCGGCATCATCGTGACCCGCTCGGCCGACGAGAAGAATTTCGGCCACGAAATCACCGGTCAGTTCCTCAACTATCCCAAGGCCTTCTACGTCTCCTCTGGGGTCCTCTTCGCCTTCGGCCTCATTCCGGGGCTTCCCCACTTCGCCTTCTTCCTCCTCTCGGGACTGGCCTACATGGGGGGGCGCATGGCCAAGGAGGCTCCCCAGGTGATGGAGGAGGAACTGGCGGCCCTTCCTGCCGCAGCCGAGGCTGGAGAGGGAGAGCAGGCGGCTATCCGCCCTCTGGACATGCTGGAGCTTGAGGTGGGATACGGGCTGGTTCCCATGGTGGATGCGGCCCAGGAGGGTGAACTCCTGGAACGGATCCGCTCCATCCGCCGCCAGTACGCCCAGAAGATGGGGTTTGTGGTGCCGCCGATCCATATCCACGACAACCTGCAGCTGAAGCCCCACGAGTACAACGTCCTCATCAAGGGGGCCAAGGTGGGTGGTGGCGAGCTGGCCGGCCAGTACCTGGCCATGGATTCCGGCGCCGTTGCCGCCCAGGTGGAAGGGGTGCGGACCACGGAGCCGGTCTTTGGCCTGCCGGCCATCTGGATCAGGCCCGAGGTGAAGGAGCAGGCCCAACTCTACGGCTACACCGTGGTGGACAGCACCACGATCATCGCCACCCATATCAGCGAGATCATCAAGAAACATGCCCACGAGATGGTGGGGCGCCAGGAGCTCCAGCAGCTCCTGGACAACCTCTCCTCCAGCTTCCCCAAGGTGGTGGACGAACTGGTGCCGAACCTCCTCAACCTGGGAACGGTGCTCCGGGTCATCAAGAACCTCCTTCGCGAGGGAGTCTCCATCCGGGATCTGCGGACGATCCTGGAGACCCTGGCCGACTACGGCGGGCTCACCAAGGACCCGGAGATGCTCACCGAGTTCACCCGCCAGGCCCTGGGGCGCTACATCGTCGACCAGTACAAGCGGGACGACGAGACCCTCTGCATCATCAGTCTCGACCGCCGGGTGGAGGAGGTCGTGGCCGAAGGAATTCAGCCGTCGGAGCAGGGGAGCTACCTGGCCATCGAGCCGAACACGGCCCAGGTGATCCTCTCCGGCATCCGGCAGGAGATCGAGAAGTTCAACCAGGCGGGGACCAACCCGACGCTTCTGGCGTCACCGTCCATCCGGCGGCACGTGAAGAAGCTCACCGAGCGGTTCGTCCCGAACCTGGCGGTGCTGTCGCACAACGAGATCCCGTCAAACGTCAAAATCCAATCGTTAGGGGTGGTGACGCTCAATGCTGGTTAAAACATTCGAAGCAGTGGACATGTCGGAGGCCCTCCGGAAGGTCAAGGCAGAGCTTGGCCCGGACGCCATGATCATCTCCTCGAAGAAGGAGAAGCGGGGGGGGATCCTCGGGTTTTTCTCCAAAGAGGTGGTGCAGGTGACCGCCGGCATCGAGATGAAGCCCCGGCAGCCGGCACCGAGCCAGAATCCCTACCGGGAGGCCCAGGAGGAGACCCTCTCCGCCAAGGAGATGATGGAGAACTCCATGCTGGGACCCCTGGCCCGGGAGCTGAAGGATCTGCGGGAGCGGGTCGAGGTCCTCACCCGCAAGGAAACGGCCGCAAAGGCCCAGGCAGCGTCCCAGGTCTTGCCCGCCGCTCCTGTGGTGGAGAAGGTCGTTCCGTCACCCCCCGCCGACTCCGTGCCCAAGACGATCCAGAAGCAGGACCTGGAGGAGATGAAGAAGCTCCTCTTCAAGACCCTGGCTGCCAAGGAGGCCGGCGAGGGGGTAACCCCCGCCGAGAAGGCTGAAGTCCTTGCGAAGCCTGCGGCGGCTCCGGCCGACGGCGGCAAGGGGGGCTTCAAGGGGACACTCCGGGTGATCATGAGCGAGCTGCACCGCAAAGGGCTGGAGCGGGGTTCGGTGCGGGCGGTCATGGAGCAGGTGGAGCCCGAGGCCAAGAAGGGGGGGACCGTGGAGGCGCTCCGCTCATTCCTTCCCAATGCCTTCACCTCCGTCATCAAATGTGCCGGTCCCGTGGCCTTCAAGAAGAACAGCCCGCGGATCGTGGCCCTGGTGGGGCCTACGGGGGTCGGCAAGACCACCACCATTGCCAAGCTGGCGGCCCACTACGCCCTACGGGAGAATCACCGGGCCGCCCTCATCACTATCGACAATTTTCGGGTCGGCGCGGTAGAGCAGCTCAAGACCTACTCACGCATCATGGGGGTTCCCGTGGAGGTGGCATCGACGCCTGCCGAACTGGAGGCGGCCATCGAGCTCCACTCCGACAAGGAGCTGATCCTCATCGATACGGCCGGCAGAAGCCACAAGGATAACGAGAAGATCGAGGAGCTGAAGGGATTCCTGGAGTCGCGGTTCGCCATCGAGATTCACCTCTGTCTCGCGGCCACCACCCGTGACCGGGAGATCCTGGAGGTGGTGGAGCGGTTCGGCGTCCTCCCCATCTCCCGCGTCATCTTCACCAAGCTGGACGAGAGCGAGAGCTACGGCACCATCGTCAACGCCCACCTCCGGACAAAGTTCCCGCTCTCTTACTTCACCACCGGGCAACGGGTGCCCGAGGATCTTGAAATAGCAACGCCCGGCAGGGTAGCCGGGCTTGTCCTGGGGGAGATCAAGGAATGAACGTCACGGCGACCACGGGAGATCAGGCAGACAGCCTCCGGCAGTTGGCCACCTCCGTAAACAAGAAGCGCAAGGCCTCGGCGGCCCGTGCCCTTGAAGGGCAGAGCCTGAAGGGAATCAGGGTCATCTCCGTGACCAGCGGCAAGGGGGGAGTCGGCAAGAGCAATGTCGTCGTCAACCTGGCCCTGGCCCTGGCCGGCAAGGGGAAGAAGGTCCTGGTCATCGACGCGGATCTGGGGCTCGGCAATATCGATGTCCTCCTGGGGCTGACTCCCGACTACACCCTGAACGACGTCTTTGCCGGCAGAAAGCGGCTTGAGGAGATTATTATCGAGGGGCCGGGGGGCATCCGGATCATCCCGGCCGGGTCGGGGCTCCCCGACTTCACCTCCCTGGGGCTCCAGGAGCGCGTCAAAATCATGGACGAACTCGACGCCCTGGAAGAAGATTTCGACATCCTCATCGTCGACACCGGGGCGGGGATTTCCGAGAACGTGGCCTACTTCAACACTGCCTCCCAGGAGATCGTGGTGGTGGTGACGCCGGAGCCCACCTCCATCACCGACGTCTACGCCCTCATCAAGCTTCTGGCCACGCGGCATTCCGAGCGCTACTTCAAGGTGCTCGTCAACATGGCCCGGGACACCGACGACGCTCTCCAGGTCTTCGCCAAGCTCTCCAACGTGACGAGCAGGTTTCTTGACATCTCCCTGGACTATCTGGGGTGCGTCCTGCGGGACGACGCCATCCTCGAGGCGGTCAAGAGCCAGAAACCGGTCATCGAACTCTTGCCCGACTCCCCCGCCGCCGGCTGCTTCGCCACCCTGGCCCGGCGGATCCTGGAAAACGGCGGCGAGCACCGGCTCAAGGGCAACGTGCAGTTCTTCTTCAGGAGATTCCTCAGCGCCGACGCCGAAATGGAGAACGTATGAACTGTCTGGTAAAGGCATACGAGCAGGAGGCTCAGCGTTCGTCGGCCCAGTCCCGCGACGAGCTGATCGTTACCCATCTCCCCCTGGTGAAATTTCTGGTGGGACGGATCGCGACCCAGTTACCCCCCCACCTGGACCAGGATGATCTCATGAGCGCCGCCGTTATCGGTCTCATCACCGCCGCCGAGCGGTTCGACCCATCCCGGGGGGTGCAGTTCAAGACCTTTGCCGAACAGCGGATCAGGGGGACCATCATCGACGAGCTCCGTTCCCAGGACTGGCTCACCCGGTCCCTGCGGGACAAGTTCAAGAAGCTGGAGCGGGAGTTCGTGATGCTGGAGCACCGGCTCGGCCGCAACCCAACCAGCGAAGAGGTGGCCAAGTCCCTGGAAATCAGCGTGGACGACTACCACCACATGCTGGAGGAGATTCACCTCCTCTCCTTCGTTAGTCTCGACGAGTCGTGGGAGGACGAGGACGGCAGCCCCTTCGGGCTTCTGGATATCCTGGAGGATAAGGGGGTCGAGAATCCCCAGAGCCAGCTCATGGCCCGGCAGATGCTCGATACGCTCACCGAGGCCATCGAGGGACTCCCCGAGAAAGAGCGGCTCGTGATCACCTTCTACTACTACGAGGAACTGAACCTGAAGGAGATCGGCGCGGTGCTTGATCTCTCCGAGTCGCGCATCTCCCAGCTCCACAGCCAGGCCATCGTCCGTCTGCGGGCGAAGATGAAGAACATGAGGTGAATCCATGAACAGCGGTATCTATTCGGCACTCACGGGGAACGTCGCGGCCATGAAACGGCTCGATGTGCTGTCCAACAACCTGGCCAACGTCAACACCCCTGGTTTCAAGAAGGACCGGATGACCTTCGAGAGCATGCTCCAGACGGTGGGAGCCCAGCCCCGTCCCGGCGGCGGCACCGATGCACCGGTATTCGCGGAGACCACCTTCTTCACCGACTACTCCCCCGGCTCCGTGAAGCAGACCGGCAACCCCTTCGATCTGGCCATAGACGGTGACGGCTTCTTCGCCGTCACTACAGCCGACGGGCAGCGGGCCTACACCCGGCAGGGGAATTTCCGCCTCGATTCGACCGGCCGGCTCGTGACCGCTGACGGCGCCCAGGTGGCCGGCGGCGTCGTTATTGCTGGGGGAAAGGTGGACATCAACGGCAAGGGGGAGGTCTTGGTGGACGGGAGCCAGGTGGGGCGGCTGGAGGTGGTCGATTTTCCCAAGCCCTATGCCCTCCAGAAGCTCGGCGGCGGGCTCTTCGTGCCGGCCGACCCCCAGGCCACGCCCAATCCGGTGACCGGTGAGAAGGTGATGCAGGGGGCCATCGAGGAGTCCAACGTGAACACCGTCCAGGAGATGGTGCAGCTCATCGAGACGAACCGCTACTTCGAGATGTGCTCCAAGGTGGTCAAGGCCTACGACGACCTGACCGGCAAGGCGGCTAACGAAATCGGGAAGATCTAGGGACCCGGGACCGGGGACCGGTAATTCGTAGGGGCGGACTGCGTCCGCCCAGGGCGCACGGAAACAATACAAGGAGAAAAACATGATCAGAGCACTGTGGACGGCGGCCTCAGGGATGCAGGCCCAGCAGACGAACATCGACGTCGTCGCTAACAACCTGGCCAACGTCAACACCGCGGGGTTCAAGAAGAGCCGGGCCGACTTCCAGGATCTCATGTACCAGAACATGAAGACCACCGGTTCCCCCTCCACCAACACCACACAGGTGCCGTCCGGCATCCAGATCGGTCTCGGGGCCAAGCTGGCGGCGGTCACCAAGATCTTTACCATCGGTAACATTAACCAGACCGGCAACGAGCTGGATATGGCCATCGAGGGGGACGGCTTCTACCAAATCCAGATGCCCGACGGCACCACCACCTACACTCGTTCCGGCGCCTTCAAGCGGGACAGCCAGGGGCGTGTGGTCACTTCCGACGGCTATCCCCTGATCCCCGAGATTGTCATCCCCAACAACGCCACAGCCATCAACATCGGCAACGACGGGACCGTTTCCGTCTCCCAGGCGGGGCAGAAGAGCCCCACCAACGTAGGAAACATCCAGCTGGCCATGTTCTCCAACCCGTCGGGGCTTCTGGCCATCGGCAAGAACCTCTTCCAGGAGTCCGACTCCTCGGGCAACGCCACCACCGGCACGCCGGGCCAGAACGGCCTGGGCACCACGGCCCAGGGGTTCCTGGAGATGAGTAACGTGAGCGTCATGGAAGAGATGGTGAACATGATCACGGGGCAGCGGGCCTACGAGGTGAACTCCAAGGCGGTCCAGACCGCCGACGAGATGCTCCAGACGGCCAACAGCCTCAAGCGGTAATAATCGGGGCTCTGGGACCAGGGACCGGGGACCGGGAAAGACACCTATGAGATTAGCAGCGGTAATAGCAGTGCTGGTGCTTGTTGTGGGGACAGCGGCGTTTGCCGCCCCGGCCTTCCAGACCATCTCCAATGCCCGGGTGAAGGCGGCCATCGCCGAATTCGTCCGCCAGAAGACCGACGGCCTCGGCATGGAGACGACCCTGAAGCGGATCGGCTTTCAGGGGGATCTGAAGGTCCCCGTCGGCGAGGTCAGCTTCGAGGTGGCCGCTCCGAACCGGTGGGAAGGGTGGGGGAAGGCGAATCTGGCCGTCATCGTCCGGGTAAACGATCGGGTGGAGCGGAACATCTCCGTCCCCGTGGAGGTGGAGGCCCTTGGCGACACGGTGGTGGTGCTCCGGGCTCTGGAGCGGGGCGACGTCATCGGCGCCGCCGATGTGACGGTACAGCGGCGCGACCTCTCGACTCTTACGGGGCGGGTCTACCGGAGCGCGGACGAGGTGATTGGCAAGCGGGCCCGGATGCCGGTGCGCGCCAATATGCCGCTGCGGGGAGACCAGCTCGAAAAGGTGCCCTTGGTCAAGAGCGGCCAGTTGGTCACCATTCTCGTGGAAAACCAGGCCATGCGCCTCACCGCCACTGGCAAGGCCCGGGGCAACGGCGCCGAGGGGGACATCGTCATGGTCCAGAACCTCGGCTCCCTCAAGGAAGTGCCGGCCCGGGTGATTGATGCCGGCACCGTACAGGTGGATTTCTAGGTGTTACTGGTCCCCGGTCCCGGATCCCGGGTCCCCGGCCTTCAGGAGTTGTCAGTGAAACGATTGGCAGTGTCAATACTTTGTCTTGCCCTGGCCGGCTGCGCCATCGAGAAGGCTGAAGTGAGAACCCCCTCCTTTGATGAACAGCTTCCGGCGCCCCAGCCCTCCTACGCCAGCGGCTCCATCTGGCAGGCGGCGTCGGCGGGGATCGCCGAGGACCACAAGGCCCGCAGGAAGGGCGACATCATCACGGTCGTGATCGTCGAGAACGCCAGCGCCAGCAAGCAGGCCACCACCGATACGGACCGCAAGGCCAGCATTTCGGCCAGCATTCCCTACCTCATGGGGCTTGAGAAGCAGAAGCTGATCCTGGGCAAGCTGACGGGCGCCGACCTCGGCAACCTCCTGGGGGCCAGCACCGACTCCACCTTCGGGGGAAGCGGCGCCACCACCCGGAAGGAAAATCTCGTGGCCACCATGAGCGCCAAGATCATCGACGTCCTCCCCAACGGCAACTTCCTCATCGAGGGGCGGCGCAACGTGAAGGTGAACAACGAGGACCAGATCATCATCCTCCAGGGGACCGTGCGTCCCCGGGACGTGTCGCCGGACAACACGGTCAATTCCAGCCTCATCGCCGATGCCCGCATCACCTACACCGGCGAGGGGGTCATCAGCGACCGGCAGCGGCCGGGGTGGTTGATGAATTTCCTTGACTATATCTGGCCGTTTTAACGGCCGGGACTAGGGACCGGGGACCAGGGACCAGGAAAACCAGCGTCCCGGATCACGGATCACGGATCACTACTATGATTAAACGAATTATCTCCATAGTGTTTCTCCTCCTTACCCTTCCCCAGCTGGCCCTGGCGGTCCGGATCAAGGACATCGCCAGCTTCGACGGGGTGCGGGAGAACCAGCTCATCGGCTACGGCCTTGTGGTGGGGCTCAACGGCACCGGCGACAGCGACCAGACCAACTTCCCGGTCCAGTCCCTGGCGAACGTGCTGGAGCGGATGGGGGTCACGGTGAACCGCAACGACATCACCGTGAAGAACGTGGCCGCCGTCATGGTGACCGCCAATCTTCCCCCCTTTGCCAAGCAGGGGACCCGCATCGACACCCTCGTGTCATCCATGGGCGACGCCAAGAGCATCGCCGGCGGCACCCTCCTCATGACACCCCTCAAGGGTGCCGACGGCCGGGTCTACGCCGTGGCCCAAGGGGGGGTGCTGACCAACTCCTTCTCCTACGGGGGGCAGGCGGCGTCGGCCCAGAAGAACCACCCCACGGCGGGACGCGTCCCCAATGGCGGCCTGGTGGAACTGGAGCTTCCCAACGTGCTGTCCGATCGGGGGCAGCTCCGCCTCAACCTCCATCAGCCCGACTTCACCACCGCCACCCGCATCGCCCAGGCAGTGAACGAGCGGTTCAAGGGGGGCGTTGCCGCGGCCACCGACCCCGGCGCGGTCATGATGAACCTGCCTGAAGCCTACAAGGGACGGGTCGTGGAGTTCGTGGCCGACATGGAGCGCCTGGAAGTGCGTCCCGATGCCATGGCCAAGGTGGTCCTCAACGAGCGGACCGGCACCATCGTCATCGGCGATAATGTCAGAATTTCGACAGTGGCCGTTTCCCACGGGAACCTCACCCTCTACATCAAGGAGACCCCCAAGGTCTCCCAACCCGCGCCCTTCAGCAAGACCGGCGAAACCGTCGTGGTCCCGCGCACCGAGATCAAGGTGAACGAGGGGGGCGGCGGGCTCGCCGTGGTGAAGGAGGGGGCCAGCATTGGCGAGGTGGTCCGGGCCCTCAATGCCCTCGGCGTGACGCCCCGGGATCTGATCGGCATCCTCCAGGCCATCAAGGCCGCCGGGGCCATGCAGGCCGAGGTGGAAGTGATTTAGAGGCCGGAACCTGGGATCGGGGACCAGGGACCAGGAAAGGCATTTACCGGTCCCGGATCCCCGGTCCCTGGTCCCGGTCTGTTTGGCATGCAACATGCTGCATACCAAACAGACTTGATTTTTTGCTCAAGTTTTCACGGTTTTTGTCGAAAGGAAGAGTATGCAGACCTCCATTTCTCCCGATACCCTCGTTCAGGAGAGCGATGCCTCCCGCGCCCGGCAACTGGCGGCCCGGAAAGACAACGCCAAGGCTGCCCGTAAGGTGGCCCAGGAGTTCGAGGCCATGTTCGTCGGCATGATGCTCAAGTCGATGCGCGAGACCGTGGGGAAAGACAAGCTCACCGGCGGCGGCAAGGGGGAAGAGATGTTCCAGTCGATGCTCGACCAGGAGTACTCCACCGCCATTGCCACGAGCCAGGGGGGAATCGGGCTTGCCTCCATGATCGAGAAGCAGCTTGTGCGGGAGGCGGCGCCCCGCGGCGAAAAAACGCCGGTTACGGTTTTGAAAGGTAGAGAGAAGAAATGACTGCAATCAACGATATTGTATCCCTTTCCAGCACCGCCGCCATGCGTCCTGCAACCGGGGAGAAGCAGGCCAAGCCTGTGCAGGCTCCCGCCGCCGGAACGGTCCAGTCCTCCGACCGGGTTGAGCTTTCCCTCGGCAAGGTGCAGGTGGAGCGGCTGAAGGAGATCGCTCCGGCGGAAGAAACCGTTCGCACCGACCGGGTTGCTGCCTTGAAACAGCAGGTGGCCGGCGGCTCCTACACGGTCGACAGCAGGCTTGTGGCCGGCAAGATGCTGGCCCTGTTCCGCTAGGACGACGGAGGAGACGAATGTCACAAGGAATGACGAATCTGGCGGATGTGCTCCACGCCCGCAGGGCGAGCATGGAGGAAATGATCCGGCTTCTGGCGGAAGAGCGGGAGGCAACCATCAGTTGCGATACCGAGCGACTCCACGAGGCAACGGCACGCAAGCTGGAGGTGGCCGCCGCCATGGAAGTGCTCGACGGCAACTGCCGCCAGCTCATGGCCAACGAGGCGGAGCGCCTCGGCCTGCCGGCTAATGCAACCCTCTCTCCCATTATCGCCAGGAGCGCCCCTGCCGAACAGGCTGAACTCACCGCGCTGCAGAAGAAGATTGCGTTCCTTGCTGGCGAGATTCGGCAATTGGTGGACGACAACCGGCGGTTCCTGGGGAACTCCATCGCCACCATCAACCGCTCTCTCGCCTTTTTCCAGAGCCGCTTCACGGTTTCCGAGACCTACGGCGGCTCCGGGCAGATGGTGGAGCGGGGTGCCAACTCCAGTTTACTCCGCAGGGAGATCTAACCCATGGCCATACAGAGCATCCTCGACATCGGCAAGTCCAGCCTGATTGCCCAACGGCTCGCCCTTGAGGTGACGAGCGAGAATATCACCAACGTCAATACTCCCGGCTATTCGCGGCAGACAACGGTTCTCGCGACGGGAATCACGACCATGGAGCGCGGGTTTCCCATGGGAACCGGCGTCAAGGTGGCGGATATCCAGCGGGCCTACGACGCCTTTCTGCAGTCGCAACTCTCCAAAGAGAATACCGATAACGGTTTCGGTACGGCGGTTCTCTCCTCCATGAAGCGGACCGAACAACTCTTCAATGATTTAACCACCGACGGCCTTGGTAAGGCGATGCAGAACTTCTTCAACGCCTGGCAGGACCTCACCGCCAACCCCCAGGGGCAGCCCGAGCGTCAGGCGGTTCTTTCTATGGGACAGCAGCTGGTGGACCAGTTTCAGCGGATCAATGGCTACCTCAACGATGTGAAGAACGAGGCCAACAAATCCCTTGAAGGGCTCACTTCGGACGTTAACGACAAAATCGGTCAAATCGCCTCGCTGAACGACCAGATCAAGCAGATCGAGATCCAGGGGGGGCATGCGAACGAGTTGCGTGACCAGCGCGATCTCCTTGTGCGCCAGCTGTCATCGAAGGTCGGGATCACCTATGTGGAAAACGGCGACGGGACTCTGAGCGTTAGCCTTACTCTCGGGCAGCCGCTGGTCATTGGCGACAAGGCGGCAAAACTTTCCCTTGAGCCCGATCCAGGCAACTCCAGTTACTACAAGATCATGGCTACCTCCCCCGGCGGCAATACCGCGGTGGATATCAGCACCATTGCCGGAGGACCCGGCAACGCCCAGGGAGAGATGGGGGGGGCGCTTCAAGTTCGGGATACGCTCATCAACGGCTTTCTCTCCGACCTGGACGAACTGGCGTACAACCTCGCGAACGAGGTGAACAGTGTTCACTCGGCCAGTTACGGCCTCACCGGCACTACGGGACTAAACTTTTTTAATCCTCCTGCTGCGATGGCTGGCTACAGCGGCAAGGGGGGGATTTCTCTCGCCATCTCAAAGACCTCTGACGTCGCTGCCGCCGACAGCGATCCTCTAACCGGCGGCACCGGCAACAACAAGAGTGCCTCCAGTATCGCCAGCATTTATGACAAGGTTCTGGCTACCTCGGGTGGCAATTTGACGCTGGAGGGATTCTTCAACTCCCTAGTCGGCAAGGTGGGAGTGTCGGTGCAGGATGCAACCCGCAGGGCTGACCAGTCGGGCGGAATCCTTAAGCAGCTCGACAATCTGCGCGAGTCCAATTCCGGCGTCTCCCTCGACGAAGAGTTGGCCAACTTGGTCAAGTATCAGAAGGCCTATGAAGGGGCCGCCAAGCTGATCAATGTCGGTTCGGACATGATGGACACCATCCTCGGCCTCATCCGTTAGTATTGGAGCGAGATCAAGACTCGGGAACGGAGACCCATATTATGCGTGTAACCCAGAACACTACGGCTAACCTCGTCACCAACAACCTCCAGACCATCCGCAAGAGGACCGAGGATCTGCAACAGCAGGCCTCCACTGGCTACAAGGTCAGTACGGCCAGCGACGATCCGGTGACGGCCCAGCAGATTCTCCACATGAAATCACTCATGACCGCTGGCGATCAGTATGCCCGCAACATTTCAAATGGCATTGCCTGGCTCACCATGAGCGAGGGAGCCATGTCTGAGCTGGGTAACGTCATTACGCGGGCCAAGGAGCTTGCTGTGGCGATGTCGAGCGAAACCAATAACGCCAACTCTCGGGCTGCTGCCGTTAATGAGTTCAAGGAACTCAAGGCCCAGATCATCACCCTCGGCAACACCCAGCTTAACGGCAGATACATCTTCGGCGGCTTCAAGAACGATACCCCTCCCTTCGATGCGTCGGGGAACTTTAACGGCACTGACGACGCCATCATGGTGGAGGTGGACCGGGGTTCTTCCGTACAGATGAACTATTCCGGGGGGCAGTTGATCCGCGGAACCGGCGGGGGAACTGACATTATTTCCAGCCTCGACAATATCATCAATGCACTGGGTGCTGATAATACCAGTGGCGTCCAGGCAGAGCTGTCGACTTTGGATAACGCCTTGGGGCAGGTGCTCGCAACCCGTACCGATCTCGGCGCTCGGATGAGCCATTTTAATGCGGCTAATAATATCGTCAACGACATGAAGCTGAGTCTCACCAAGATTACCTCAGACAAGCAGGATATAGATCTGATGCAGGTCATCAGCGATCTATCCAAGCAGCAGACGGCATATCAGGCGGCAGTGGCTGCTTCGGCAAAGGTTTCACAGGTTTCGCTTCTCGACTACCTCAGGTAAGAGGGGGAGCGCCAGGAGGGCACAATTTATGCTGGTATTAACGAGAAAAATGGGCGAAACGATCACTATCGGCGATCAGATCAGGATCAAGGTGGTGGAGATGAAGGGGAACCAGGTGCGGCTCGGCATCGAGGCTCCCGGCGACATGCGCATCTACCGGGAGGAGATCTACCTCAAGGTCCAGAAGGAAAACCAACTGGCGGCCGCCTGGAGCCTGGAAGACCTTGAGAGTGCAGTCAACTTTGCCGGTGCCGGGAAGGAGTAACGTATTGTGAAAATTGAAACCTCTCGTTTTGGGCTGCTTGACATTGATGACGATAAGATCATAACTCTGCCGGACGCCATGCCGGGCTTTGCCGAGACCCGCTTCACGCTCCTGAATCCCGAAAAGCACGCACCGTTTTGTTGGCTTCAATCGGTGGACAATCCTGATCTCGCGTTTGTTATGGTGGACGCGCGGCAGACATTACCCGACTACGCAGTTTCCCTTACCTCTGATGAATATGAGCGGTTATCCCTCGACGAAAAGTCGAACACAGTTGTTTTTCTCGTGGTTACGCTCGCCACCGACCCAGCGGACATCACGGTCAATCTCCAGGGGCCCATTGTTCTCAACCCTGAGCGGATGATCGCAAAGCAGATCGTTCTCGAAGGGAGCAGGTTTCCGTCACGGCATCCCCTGTTCGGCATTGCCAAAGGAAGGGAGACCGTCGAGACTTCTTGCGCCGGTTGACCCGTGGCGTGGCTGCCGGCCTGTTGATGAGAGCCTCTCGACGCCCGTCGGGAGGCTTTTTTGCAAAAAATCAGTAAATGTAATTTTTTTTCTAAAGTTTTTTTTGCCCCTGCCGATAACGTTACCAAGAGCAGCAAGCGTGAGGGAAACCTCGCCGGCCACCGCCGGGGCCCAGGCGGAAAATGGCAAGATCGACCTAACGCACACCTTAAAGGGGTACGGAAACCCCAAAACAATCTCACGGAGGATTTACACCATGGCACTCACAGTCAACACCAACGTCGCATCCCTCAACGCCCAACGCAACCTCGCTTCGACCCAGGTATCCCTCAACCAGTCCCTGCAGCGCCTTTCTTCCGGCCTCCGGATCAATAGCGCCGCCGACGACGCCGCCGGTCTCGCCATTTCCGAGGGGATGAAGGCGAAGATCCGCTCCATGAACCAGGCCGTCCGTAACGCCAACGACGGTGTGTCTCTTGTGCAGACCGCTGAAGGCGCCCTGAACGAAGTGAGCAACATCCTGGGCCGGATGCGCGAACTTTCTACCCAGGCCGCAACCGGCACCCTGACCACCGCTCAGCGTTCCTACATCAACGGTGAATTCCAGCAACTCAGGTCGGAGATTACCCGTATTGCCGCTGCCACCACGTTCAACGGCACGAACCTTCTCAGCTCCGCCAAGACCATCAAGATTCAGATCGGTACCGGCAACAGCTCCTTTGACAAGCTTTCCATTGCCCTGAGCTCCATGAACGCAAGTAACGCACTGCTCGTTAGGGGCAGCATCGGTGGTGCCAGCGGTGGTATTGCCCAAGCCATGCTCGCAACCCTAGACACGGCGATCGACAAGGTTTCCAAGACCCGCGCTGGCCTCGGTGCCATCCAGAACCGCCTCCAGTCCACCATCAACAACCTGCAGGTTGCCGTGGAGAATACCTCGGCTGCACAATCCCGGATTGCCGACGCCGATATCGCGTCGGAAACCGCTGCCATGACTCGTGCCAATATCTTGACTCAGGCAGGCACCTCTATTCTGGCACAAGCCAACCAGGCTCCGCAGACAGCTTTGAGCCTGCTTCGCTAAAACACGTTGACACTGCAGTAGTAAAGAGGGGTGGGCTTTGTTCCCCCCCCTCTTTTTTGGTTCTTCAGGGAATTCCGGGGAAGATTAATAAACAACAACGGCAGCACTGCGGTATCTTGATGGTTCCCCAACCAAAAAAGATCGCAGGAGGCTGCCGTTGTCGTATTCCGATGTTATCGCAATTGCGGGAGGGTGGGAAGGATATCGTGTTGCTGGGACACGCACTATCGTCACAGGTGATGCCAAACGGATCGAGGTAGAACTGATTGCCCTGTCCCAGGATGAGATGGTGTGTGGCTCGTGCGGCGGGCGTTGCACAAGCGTCCATGAAACGACCAAGCGCGTAATTCGAGATTTGCCGATTCTCGATGCTCAGACTTATCTGATCGTTCACCGCCGCAGGCTGCTGTGCCCTCAGTGTGGGCCAACGCTGGAGCGTCTGTCATGGCTGGCGAAATACGCCCGCGTGACGCGCAGGCTTGCAGAGAGCGTAGCGCGACTGTGTGGTGTCGTGTCTGTGAAGCACGTGGCGCAGTATCTGGGGCTTTCTTGGGACCAGGTGAAGGAAATCGACAAGCGCTCACTCACAGAGCGGGTCGGCACCGTCGACCTCTCAAACATCGAAGTTCTCGGGATGGATGAGTTCGCCCTTCACAAGGGGCACCGCTATGCGACGGTTATCATCGAGCCATACCGTAAGGAAGTCTTATGGATCGGCAAAGGCAGGAGTCGCGAGAGTATCCGTCCTTTCTTCACGCAGCTTGGCCCACATGGCTGTAAACGGCTCAAAGCGGTCGTGATGGATATGAACGCATCATATGAGGAGGAAATCAAGCAGCACTCGCCCCAGGCAGACATAGTCTACGACCTGTTCCATGTGGTGGCGAAGTATGGCAGGGAAGTGATCGACAGGGTGCGAGTCGATGAGGCAAACCGCCTGAAGGAAGACAAGAAGGCACGGAAGGTAGTCAAAACATCGCGGTGGTTGCTGCTACGAAACAGCGAGAACGTCAAGGGCGACGACATGCTTCGCCTCCAGGAACTGTTGGAGGCAAACCGCAGCCTCCTTACGGTCTACCTGCTCAAAGACGATCTGAAGCAACTGTGGAAGTTTACCTGCATTGAAGAGGCGGGACTATTCTGGGAGCAGTGGCACCAAAGGGCGATGGAGAGTGGAATACCGCCACTCATCCTGTTTGCCCGCCGGCTAAAGGGCTATCTCCAAGGAATCCTCAACCACTGCCTCTGGCCCCTTCACACCGGAATCCTCGAAGGCATCAATAACAAGATCAAGGTGATCAAAAGAATGGCCTACGGCTTCCGGGATCACGAATACTTCTTTCTCAAGATCAGAGCCGCTTTCCCCGGAATTCCCGGATGAACCTCTTTTTTTTGCCGTCATTAAAGTTTTTGCTGCTGTTGCCGATAAGATAGATAAAGGGAATCATGGGCAATAGATGGAAAGGGTCCCTGTGTTTGGCGCGGGAATTGCTTTCCATTGTTTGGGAGGAAAAGCCATGGCTAACATCTCAATCAGCGGTTTGGTAACGGGCCTTGACAGCTCGTCGATCATCTCTCAGCTTATGCAGCTGGAACGGACACCTGAGAGGATCATGAAGGCGAAGCAACAGAAATATCAGAACCAAATTTCAGAGTTTCAGAAGATAGAAACAGCCCTCAAGAGCTTTCAGAAGGTTGTGAAGGGATTTAATACTCTTGGCAATTTTAAATCAATGCAGACAACAGTGGCAGACAATTCCGTCCTCACTGCGTCTGGCTCCAGTACTGCCACGCCGGGAACCCATACAGTACAGGTGACGACCTTGGCAAAAAACCAACGCCAAGTATCCATGGGCGTCGCCAGCCAGACGGACAAGGTTTTCAATACCGGGAGCTTCACCATTACTGACAGTGCAGGCAAGACCACGACGGTCAGTATTGCTGAAGGGCAGAATTCCCTTGGGGATATAGTGTCGGCAATCAACACCTCTGGTGCTAATGTTACCGCATCTATCATCAATGATGGGTCACCAACCCCCTACCGTTTGGTTGTGACAGGCAAGGATACGAATAACTACACACTGGATTTCTCTGGTTTGACAACTCCTCCTGCCGGGGGGACCGGTTCGTTGCTCCCAACCATGCTTGGGCCGTCGGATCCGTCGTATCAGGCCGGCACCGCTGCAACTTTGGTTGTCGATGGTATCACCATGACGAAAACGTCGAATACTGTCACCGATGCTATCCAAGGGATAACATTGAACCTGCTGAAAGAGGGCAGCACCACTACTGTTAACGTTGCTAACGATACGAGTGCAGTCACAAATAAAATTAATGAATTCATATCTTCATATAACGATGTTATCAATTTGGTAAACAAACAATCTATCTATAACCCGGACACGAAGACTGCAGGCGTGCTCTCAGGAGATTCGACAGTAAGGACAATACAGTCAAAGCTCCAGTCACTCCTGTCTACAACCGTTTCAGGCGTTACTGGACCCTACACCAGTCTTGCCAGTCTCGGGATAACCTCGGACAAGAAAGACGGGACTCTCTCAGTCGATTCCACGGCCCTGTCCTCGGCACTTTCCACTAATTTTGAAGCTGTTGCCGATCTTTTTACCCATAACACGGGAACCTACACGACGTTGCCAAGTAATCAGTATGGCATTGCGCAACAGTTTAATCTCGCAATAGACTCGATGGTGAGTCCCTATATAGGTACTGGCGTGTCAACTAACGGACTCATTGAGACGCGTATCAAGGGCCTTAATACTTCAATATCTGACATCAATGACCAGATTGATTCGCTTGAAAGCCGTATAGAGAAGATGCAGTCTAATCTTCAACTTCAGTTTACCAATATGGAAACTACCGTCAGCAAATTACAGACCCAGGGTAATTCACTTCTAAGCTACCTGAGCAAGCTGTAACGAAGGAGGGGGCATGTACTCGCCGCTTAATCAATATCAGAACAACCAAGTGTTGACAGCTTCCCCAGAGAAGATTCTTATCATGCTCTACGACGGGGCGATCAACTTCACCCGTATAGCTCAGGAGCGGCTTCTTGTCAAAGATGTGCCAGGAAAGGGGATTTATATCGGGAAAGCTTTGGCAATAGTTACTGAACTGATGAACACTCTGAATCACGAGGTTGGAGGTGAAATCGCGGCTCACCTTGAACAGTTGTATCTTTACCTGATGGATGAGTATACCAAAGCCAATATGTCATATGAGATGGCGCATCTGGAAAATGCAGTCAAAATTCTTACCATACTCAGGGATACCTGGAAGGAAGCTGCTGAGATTGTTCAACGTGAACGCGTTGCTTTACTTAACGAGCAGCACGTATCTCGCATGGCAGGTTAGAGAGGCCATTGTCGATGACCCTTGGTGATCTTCTGGTGGATGCGGAGCGACAAAGTTCTCTGCTTTTGCAGGAGGCGGAAAAGCTGCTGCGTGATCTTGACATTATTGCCGATGATGAGCTTGCTCAACTCTTGGCGCGGCGGCAGGAGATTGTAGATTGGTTTCAGAATTTTGACGTCCGTCTCTATGATTGCATGGACGGTTCCCCTGACGCACAAGCAGCAGTTGCTAAGTTCAGGATATGCCAGAAAGAGACCATGGAAAGAATTTTGGAAATAGACGCAATGACCGTTGCCTTGGCAAAGGGACGACTTGCCTCCATCGGCGATGCCCTTGCAGCATGTGCCAAAGAGGCGAAGGTTCTTTCTGCCTATGGAGAGACTGTAGGCGGAACGAGACGACATCGGCTCGACAGTGTTTTGTAGATTACGGGCAGTTGGAGAAGAATGCGAGCAAGAAGGGCGACAGGTACTCTGTCGCCCTTCTTTGTCAGAAAGAAATGGATTAATGGTTCAATCATTCGATGGAGCGGCAAGTCCCTCCAATTGTGAAAGTGCAACTCTGTTTGTCGGGTCATTCTCCAGCACCCTGGCAAAAAGATCCCGGGCCGTGTCCGCAAGCCCGGCATCCCGGCAAAGTATGCCGAGAGTCACCAGCGTTCCCACATCCTTTGGTGCAATGGAAAGGTAACGGTTGAAGGCATCGAAGGCTTCGTCGTAGCGCCCAAGGGCCTTCAGAATCTCTCCGTAAGGCGAAAGGTAGGCTGGAGACATGCGTGACAGGCACTCAAGGGCCAGCAGGGCGTTTTCAACGTCGTTGCCTGCAATGGCAAGAGATGCTATCTGCCGTAAAGCGTCTTCAGTCGTTGGGTGGGGAGGGTCGACCAGCAGGTGCTGGTAGCATTCGATCGCTCTGTTCGGTTCTTGCTGGAGTTCGGCAATGAGGCCGTTGATGAAATAAAGGTAGGGCTCTGCCTTCTCGCGGTCAGGATGGGAGGCAATCCCTGCTGCCATTGCTTCCAGTTCTTCACGCTCACCCCGCCGGAAGAGTAGCCGCGCTTTGCTCCGGATGTGCTTCAGGTCATAGCCCTTTTCCAGAAGTTCCATCCTGATGGTCTGCTCATCGGTCATGAGATGGGTAAATTGATCATCAAGCTCGCGGAATTTTCCCAGAATCGCTTCAGAAAGGCATTGGGCAGTGACAGGGTGATTGCGCAGCCAAAAGCGACCGCGACCCGGTTGCCCGTCCCGTAACCACTGGGAGATGAAGAGGTCGCAGTCCGGCGAAGACTTTTCCTCTTCTATTCTGGCCTCTATCCTGGACAGTGCGCTGTTTGTCACAGCCAGAAGTTGGATAGTCCCTGCCATGTATGCCTGATAATAGTCTCGCGTTGCTTTCTCGATCTGTTCGTCTGTCCACTCCTGTTCCTCTTTTGGTGTTCTAAGAATTGAGAGGAACTTTTTTAGACCAAACTGCTTTACTAGTAGTGAAAAATCTCCATAACGTCGGTCAAGCTTTCGTTCAATCTTGTCCATCTGCACTTTATGGCGAAAACTGCGCTCCTTGCCATTGCGTCCGAACAACCCATCAGTACACTCCAAGGCCTCTTGAGAGAGTGAGAGAATCTCCTTGAATTTGTGCTGGGCACGTTCGAGCTCCTTCTTGATTTTGCGATAGTGGCTCAATCGGGCCTTTGAGGTCGGAGGAGGCAGGTATTTGTCAATGAGTGCTGAAGTGGAGATCGTGTCTTCAGGCAGGTCGATTTCTGAAGGCGGCCGGTATTCGATGAGGGGAATCTTTGCGGCACCCAGAGAGATGTTGTAGAGCCGGTGCCCTTTGCTCACAGCCAGTTCGGCCTGGAGCTTGAGAATCTCCAGCGAGTGTGCGTATCCGTGGTTGGTGTCGGCCAACCAGCCGCCGTTGGTTTCAATTCGGGGAGAAAGTTGGCCTAGGTCAGGCCCTACCTTGTTTTCAGCGCTGCCGGCGGCGTGGGTATGCCCTTCACGGGAGAAACAGAGGTCTACCCCGGCAAGAACGATGGTTTCACATCCCATGTTCATGGCAATAGAGAGGGCGTAGTTGCTTACTGTTGGTCCCGTATAGAGATGAGTTTCGATGTTCAAAGGGGTGGACCAGGGGAAGAGGCTGTCGGTGTAGGCGCTTCTCCCGCCCCACTGCCCCACCAGCAGGGGGGATGCATGGTAGCTGCTGACGAGGACCGGAGATTCCTCCATGTCAGCAAAATATAACATCTCACGGCTCACCTCGAAACTGACCTTCTGGGGGTCAACCGTAGCGACTAGGTGAGGAACTATTTGCTCGCTCTGCAGGATTTTGCTGATTCGGGAAACGGCAATAAGGACAAGACGGTCGCGGTTTTCCCGAACCCACGGCAGGGCTTCGCGGAGCGATGGACCACCGGCAAGGATGACGGCGGTTCTTCCCTTAAAGGTGTCGACGAGGGTCCGGGAGAATGCGACACGGTTTTCTGCAAGATTTTCCAGTTGCCTCAGGATGTATTGGGTGCAGTTGATGGAGGCATGGGTTTCATGGACGAGAGTTCTGACATTCAGATTGATATTCCAGGAGATGTCTCGATACTCGGGGAGATTGGCATCGCTTGAAGCGATTGATTCATTAACCCTGACCGCGTCAATGAAAACATACTCGTTGATTTGCAGGTCGGTTGCTATTTCCTCCCAGGTGTCCGGCGTGGCGATGATCACTTCAGGCGGGAGTTCCTTAAGGATTCCCTCTTCCGAGAGCCGTTCAATCACCTCCGGCAACTCGATGAAAAGATAACGGGATCCGGAGGGAATCCCTTTGTTTACAACATAGGTGGGAAACAGCCCTGAATCTGTCCCGATGATGATGTTAAGCTGATATTCGGCAAAGAGTGATTCTCCGTAGGTTGATGCATAGAGCGAATCGGAGCCGATGGAGTTGAATGCATTCCGGTTTACCTGGTAGAGGTAGCGATCTCCGAAGTCGTTTACCAAAAATGGCCCGAGGTAATTTCCCGTATCGGACATGTTAGAGCCTTTCACTATTTATTTCCGTTGTTTGGCAGATTTCGCTGATGCTGCAGATATGGAAATGTGCGCCCTCAAAGGGATTCTGTTGCGCCTGGGTTTGCTTGTTTCATCCATTTCCGATGCGCTGAAGCCGCATCGGAAAAAGTATGACGGACCTACCGGCTTGCAGGTTACCAGGCCGAGCAGTGCGGAGAGGGAGCGGTCTACGCTAATCTGCAAGATCGAATGTGCATCTCCGATCTCGATTATCCCTTCAGTCACGCCAAGCCCCTGTTTTGCCGACACCAGAAAAGAACTCGCCTCACCGTGGAAAAATCTCTTGCCTGCTACAGGAAAGGTTTCCGGATTGTTTCCACCGTTGTGGGCCCGGAAGAAGAGTGTTGCAGCGTCGAAGGCTTCGGGATTTATGGTGACGTTGCCGAGTCGCAGGGAGCCCACGGGGATCAAAGGCCAATCGAATCGGTAGTCTATGGAAATTGTAGTGGTGTTGATGTCAATGCCGACCAGTTTCGTTATGGGACCAAGGGGGGGGCTGAATGTGGCCTCAACGGTTACCATTCCGCCTTCAGGATGCCAGCGAACCAACGGTTCGACAGGCGCCAAGTCCGTTATCTTGGGCCGTCCATGGGTCTCGAAGACCGCATGCCCCGTATAAAAATCGGCTCCGGCGGTGATGTCGTCGAAATAGCCGTGATAGAGGGTGCCGCAGAGGCTGCGTTCGTGGATTCGGGAGAAAACGAGGGAGTCAAAGGCCAACCCGCGGCGCAGGTTCAGCTTGAGCCGCACCCCTGGCGTTTCGATCGTAAGGTAGTGTCCTTCGCGCAGAGCGGAGACTTCAGGGGGGAGGATCTCCACGCCCCCCTCGACAAGCCTCGTTAAATGCGTTATCCCACAATGGCGGCCAAAGGAGTTGAGGCGGCTTCGGTAGCGTTTCCAACGGCGCGGGGTAATGTGGGTGCGGAAATCGCTGCTCCAGAGGTAGCAGAGTTCGCGCCACTCCTGGTCCGTGGCATTTCCCTTTGCCAGCAGCGCGTCGTGAATCCGTTGGCAGGCGGAGTTGATGCCGATGTCGTCCCGACCGGTGACGGCCCATCGGGTGATGTTGTACTTTTCCTGCTTTTTCACCGGGATAGGTGCCTCGGGGGATTCGAGGCTCAGACGGTTTCCGGCTCCCGGCTCATGAAGCAGGGAGAGGAGTCGTGAGGGAGGAATGAAGGTGAAGCGTCCCTCCTCCAGCAACCGCTCGAAAAGCTCCCTGATCCGTCCCCACTCGTCATGCTCCATGACCGCTTCGGTGGTGAAACGACCGGGGCGGAAGTCAAAAATCTCAATATCATTGCCGTAGAGGGGGATGGCGCGGGTCGTGCCGTTGTCGTGCCGGCCGATAAGGGCAAGGTAGTCGTCCAGTTCCAACTCGCCATGGACATAGCGCTGGAACTTCTGAAAGAAGATGGAGTTGTTCCAGATGACCGGCAGCTCTTCGCCATGCTGGCCCATGGCGATCTGGGGAAGATAGCGCCATGCCGGATCCCACTGGGGGTGATGGTAGGCGGGGTTGTCCCATTCCATGACCATGGCCTCGAAGCCCGCCTCGCGGTAGTGTCCGATGAGCCCGGCGGAGTAAGCCTGTTCGTTGACCAGAACAATGCGTGGGCGCAGTCCCAGAAGCCGCTCATAGGTCTGGTTGCCGATGCGCAGGTTCTGCCGGTTCACTTCAGCCGGCACCAGGGGGCCGATCATCTGGGAGTAGCCGCTTCCCACCAGCTCGCATTGCCCCGAGCAGAGTTCCCGAAGTTCCTCCACCCAAGCCGGGTCGATGGCCGCCACGGTCTCGAGGGTATAGCCGGTGATCTCGATGCCGAAGGGGAGGTTTAGGTCGCGGGCCAGCCGAAGCAGAGGCCAGTAACAGCGGCGGACCACCTCGGGGCGCAACTCTTCCTCGATGGAAGAGAAGGCCAGGTTCAGGTGGAAGATGGTATAGAGAGATAGTGACATTAAGGGACCGTCTCGAAGCGGATCACCTGACGAGTTGCATCAATGCGTGACCACGCGTCTTTTTCATCCTCGCCAACAGCGATCACCCAGCAGCACCGTTTACCGTTGTCTATCATGGGCTCAACCCGATCACCTACAGCCTTCGTAATCAATATCTGCTCGATCCCGGGTAATGCGCGCGCTTCTTCTATTCCACTGATGGATCTGATTATGCCGGGTTCGGGGAAAATTCCTGCACAGATGGATGTCCTATCATGCTTGGCGGCAAGGAGGCTCTCGTCCAGTTGCTCTCCCATGGCCAACTTCATGACGGCTTTGATTGGGTCTTTCCCGGAACTCAGAGGTGTCGTGTACTGGGAATGGAATCCACCGCTCAGCCGTGCCGGCATCTCGAGTATCATCGGCCCCTGATCGGTCAGTATCATGTCGGCTTTCGCGGGGCCAAAATCAATACCTAACGAGTCGGCAGCAGCATCGACGACCTCACAGATGCGCTTTTGTGTTTCCTTGTCGAGGTTCGAGGGGTCCACATGGGCTGTTTCTATGGCGTAGGGAGCGAAACCGAAGTGCCTGTCAGCCAGACTAACGTGATAATGCTTCCCCTTCCAAATGATGGTTTCGACGCTCTGTTCTTTCCCCACTACGAATTGCTCGATAATTGCCGTCCCGGTTCGCGAGGTGGCGCAGGCGGCTTTGAAGGCGGCGGGAAGCTGATCAGGCCGGTCGATGCGCATGCTCCCCCGTGATGCAGCGCCATCAACTGCTTTTACGATGGCAGGGAAGCCTGTATGAACAAGAATTTTTTGAGCTTCCTCCAGCGTCGACGCTTCGGCGCTCCATGGGGTCGGAATTTTGTCCCGCAGCCATCTTTCTTTCATAAGGGCCTTGTTGTTCGACCGTCTGGCCACCTCCACCGGAACCCCTGGCAAGCCGAGTTCCTCGCAGACCGCTGCAACCGTAATTGCCACATCTGCGCCGGCAAAGGCCCCTTTCAGCCCAACCCTTTTCCCGTGCTCCCTCGCCCATGCCACATGCCCCTCGACATCTTTGACGTCCAGTACGAGGTGCTCGTCCGCCAGTTGGAACCCTGGGGCCTCGGGATTGCGGTCACTGGCGATGACATAGTATCCGAGGGCGCGGGCTCGCTCTAATGCGGGTATCTGCATTATGCCGGCACTGACTACGAGAATGGCGGGGCGTTTTTCAGAGTTCATGGGGAAATTCCTTACCTGATGGTTACTTTTGGGCTGTTGGAATCTTTTATTCCAGGTTTGATTCAGGGTCGTCATAGAAGTGCAGAAGATCGGTCAACGTTTCTGGGCTCTGGTATGCCGCCCATGTCCCGTCGGGCCACGAGTGCCCTTCTATAACGTATCCGTCGTCGCAGAAAATCACGTTGCCAGTCAGGTGCCGTTGGGGGATACATAGGGCAATGGCCGATTCCACGACCCCCTCTACCGTAGCGAACCGCTTGGTGGGAGTATGCGCCAGTATCGAAGCAGCTCTGCGTGACAGTTGCCCGACATCGTCCCGCAACAAGTGCCGATTGAGCGGTGTTTCAACGGTTCCCGGGGCCAACCCGTTGACACGGACCCCAAAACGGGCCAGTTGCGCTGCGGAACTTTTGACTAGACCTTCAAGGCCATGTTTTGATGCGACATAGGCGTGAGAACCTTCCAGGGAAACCCTGGATGCATCGGAACACAAGTGGACGAGATGACCGTGGCGCTGCTTGACAAACAGACGCGCGAATCCGGCTGTCAGAAGAAATGCGCCGGTGAGGTTTGTGTTTATGACTCGCGACCAGTCGTTTAAAAGCTCTGGAATATCTTCTTGCCCGAGCTTCATCACGGCATGGTGTGTCCCGGTAAAATTGAAGGCCACATCGATGCGGAGGTTGCGTTTTCCCAGAGCGGTGAAGAAGTTGCTGACCGAAGACGGGTCGGTAACGTCCACTGGCAGGTGAGGGAGGCCGATCTCGGGATCTTTTCGCCCCGCGACGATGCAGGCCGCCCCTACTGCCGTTGCTGCTTGGGCGAAGGCCCGCCCCAAGACCCCGCTTGCCCCCAGAACGACGATGTTCATGCCACTAAGAATTCCCATGGGCTACCTTCCATCCGAAGAAAGATTGTGCATTAGCATAGAAAAGGTCACGGCAAAACTCATCGATGTCAACCTGATCGGGGTTGAAAAGACCGGATTCCAGATCGTCAGCCAAACGTAGCGTTATGGCTTTACGGAAATATTCGTGACGGGCCGTTGAGAGAAAACTTCGGGAGTCTGATGCCATGCCGACGAAAGTTCCGAGAACACCAACAGCGCATTGAGCGTTCAGGTGGTCCTCTATGCCGTATATCTGGTCGAGAAACCACCAAGGGGGACCGTGCTGAACTTTCCCTCGAATTCCCTCTCCCCAAAAACTTCCGGCAATGGTCGCGAACATTAACGTGTCACGGGGATTCGAATTGAACAGAATCGTTTTCGGCAACCGCTCGGAGGTGTCCAGTTGATCGAGGAACGCAACGAGAGACTCCCCCTGCGGGAAATCTCCTATAGAGTCGCAACCTGCATCCAGGCCGTATGATGAAAAAATTCGGGTGTTGTTGTTCCTGCGAGCCCCAAGGTGCAACATCATCGTCCAGCCGGATTCGTGATTCCATTCTGCGATCTGGCGCATGAACCAACTGCGCCATTTTTCGAGATCATCAGCGTCGATATCGGAAGAACTTAAAAGCAACCGGCTGAAGATGGTGGTGGCTTCGGCGTCCGAGCAAGGAGTTGCGTAGCACCGGTCCATCCCATGGTCGGAGACCCGGCATCCGAGTTTGTGGAAGAATTCATATCGGACCCGAAGCGCCTCCATGAATGTTTGTAACGACTCTATTGCGATGCCGGAACATGCTTCGAGCCGTGAGCGCCAATCGTGAAAATTCTGGCGGGTGTGGAGGCAAAGCGCGGAGTCAGGGCGAAAGGTCGGGAAAACCCGAAAAGAGACCTCCTTATCTTCTACAAGTTGGCGGTGCGCTTCCAACTGGTCGGCTGGATCGTCAGTGGTGCAGAGGACTTCGACGCCAGCTCTTGCCAGTAACTTCCGTGGCCGGAAGTTTTCGGTCGCGAGCATCGAGTTCGCCTCTTCCCATATGCACTCTGCAGAAGACGGTGTCAGCGGAGCCGTTATGCCGAAAGTCCGCTTGAGCTCAATCTGGCACCACGCCTGCATTGGGCTTGAGGCCATCCGCGTGATGGTGCGAGCCCACGCATCAAACCGTTCTTTTGGCGACGCTGAGCCGGTGCACAGATCCTCGCGCTCACCGGCTATCCGCATGGCTCGCCATTTATAGTGGTCTCCTTCGATCCACAGTTCCGAAAGATCCCTGAAGTGGGCATTACTGGCAAGCCTTGCCGGCGGCAGATGGCCGTGATAGTCAATGATTGGCAAGGAGGCATGTCGCTCGTACAGGGTAAGGGCGTTTTCTCTTACAGATGCCGTGAAATTACGCCTAATCGTCATGATGATTCCTTTTCCTGCATTTGAGAATCAGTGTCAAATCGCTTAGACATCAGCGTCGAACAAAACGGATCAACTGTGTCGAGCCTAGATCACCCAGTTTGGCCAGCGTATCGAACAACTGCTTGTAGGGCTGCGGGATGATACTTCCTGGGGCGTTTGCCCCAAATGACGCAACTTGAACGGCGGTAAACCCGTAACGATCAAATTGACGCAGAATGCCTTCCCTGCTTGGAAGCTGAAGATGCTGAACAGGAAGAAAATGGTGCCATTGCGGTCCTAGAATTTGGGCATGAACATGGGCGCGGGGAGTTTGGATAAGAACCTGACCTCCTGATTTCACTCTCCGGGATAGCGTTGTCAGTAATCCGGGGAGATCGGCTATATGTTCGTAGACATCCCAAAGAGTGACGATGTCGGTTAGACTCTCTCCTGCCAGCCACTCGTTGATTGGTTCGAAGTTGTGCCCCCGAACCGCAAGATGAAGAGTGTCTTCTCGTGGGTAATCGACAGCCGTTGTCTTTCCCATATTCGGTTGTGTTGCCCGGCAGACGTCAAGGAAAACGCCATCGTATGCACCGAAATCCACAAGGTCTTTGCCTTGCTCCAACTCTAGGCCTATATCGTTGATGCTTAAACGGTATTCCCGCTCTCTGGTTTCCCGCCACTCATCGCTATATCGCTTTCCATCATTTGCGTCGGTGTTTGTCGCTGCCATTTTATGGTGGACTGAATAGTCAGAATAAAATGCATTCAGGCGCTCAATGTCCGGTTCGCGGCCTATGGACCATGACCCACACGCTCCACAGAGAATCCAGGTCGTCTCGTAAGGCTGCTGACCCGACGTTACTGTCGTTTCGGTCAATGTCTCCCCGCATATCCGGCAGACCGTAGTTTGTCTGTCCCCACAGAATGATTTTATTGTCTCGGCAACCATTTCGTATCCTTTAATCAGTTCGCCGTGAATAAAGACATACTTCACGACCAATGTTGAGATTGGCAAGGCTTTGGTACAACGATCTCTTGACTGATGTTAGCCCAGCGGCGGCGAGGTTGGTTTCGAACTGCATGCGTTTCGCGTGACATGCACGACCTCGCGTGTCATTTCCTATATAGTTGTCACCCATAAGCAGGAACAGATCGATAGGAAAAGTTGATTCCTTGCACGTAACTTCAAATCCGCTTCTCGTCAACAAATGTTCCAGGGATTCGAAGTCGAAGAAATTGATGTGATGGGGAGGGGCAACCCACCACGGTTGGAAATTACAGGCCGTGCGAAGGGCCAGTTGAAATGGGTTGTAGTCGTTCGGAACGACGACGCAGAGAATTCCCTCGGGGGTTAGGTTCTTTCGGACAATGCCGAGGAAATGTTCAGGATCGGGGATGTGCTCCAGTACCGCACTCATGTGTATGACATCAAATAGCCCGAGTTGAATCGCAGTGTCGGTCGAGAAAAACTCCTCGATGATGTCGAGGCCCATTTCCCGGCTGTGAGCCGCTGCTCGGGCCGAGGGTTCAATCCCGACTGTTTCCCATCCGCGGTCTTTGCCATGTTTCAGGAAAAAGCCGGGGCCTGACCCTATATCGAGGATACGGCGGCGCTTTTGGGGGAGCAGTTCTTCAAAGGTGTCGTAACGATCACCATAAACCAGATTCCACCAGTCCAGATCCTCCCGGTAACGTTCCAGGTAAAGAGGTTTCTCGGATGTATAGTATTCGTGCCGATAAACCTCTTCCAGTTCTTCCGCTGACGGAATCGGAACGATATGCTTAAAACCGCATTTGCTGCAGTCGATGACATCAAATCCCTTGACTGAGTCGCAGACTTCACCTTCATGATCACACCAGGTTTTCTTTTCAGCCATGAGAAGAATGCATCCTTTCCAGTTTTTCAACGATCTTCGTGGCTATCCGCGTCGCACCGTACCCATCGACAGTGGCGCAGGCGCGGCGTCCCACTTCGTGTCTGAGTTCCCGAGAGTCAAGAAGTGATAATGTCGATTCGATAATCCTCTCATTGCTGCATTCTTCGAGTACGCCGCAACTGAAAGCAAGCCGGTCATCGACAAACTTTGAGGCCGAACGGGCGTGATCCGGAGTCAGGCATAAATACACTGCCGGTACGCCGGATGCTGCCAACTCGTAAGCTGTTACACCAAAAGACGCGATGGCCAGATCGGCTTGTCGCATGAGTGATGCCATGTCGCTTACTTCCCGTTCGATACGGTAGTGGCGTCGGGCTTGGGAGAGAAACTGCTGCAGGTCCTCTTCATGGACAAAACCTGCCCCTATAACCACGATCGTTTCAAAATCATTCTGCAATTCGTCAAGGACGCGGAGAACCCTAACAGTGAAATTCGCAGGGTCACTCCCTCCCATGGTGAGAAGGAGTGCTGGAGGATTGTTGTTGCGCGGGGGGCAGGGCGCGCAGAATTGTTTGCGGAGTAAAACCCACTCCCAACCGCTGCAGATCTCACCGTTGAAATTATTCCAATTCAGTTCTGAAATCTGAGGGATGGGAGGATAGAAAAGGAGATCGGCTGCAAGGCGTCGAGGCGTAGGATCATCTATGCCAACGACCAGAATGCCATCCTCGCGCCAGGAATCGACTTTTTCCACGGGCAAATCGTTCCGTATATCGAGTATCAGGACGTCGGGGTGATGGCGCGAAATCAGTCCATCCATCCATTCCCCTTCGTCTGCATCTTCCTGCCGTTCGAGCGGAAAATCCGCTTGGCGCACCATTTTCATGCCGGGTTCGCCGCTGGCCATGGCGAAGATTATACCGCAGCCCTGCTTCTCTCGCAGTTCTCCTGCAAGAGCCAGGCAACGAACCACATGCCCGAGGCCGGTACGACTATCGCCATCGCAACGAATGAGAACCTTGTGGCTCCGGTCGGTTGCTTTTTTCTGATAGACATGTTGATTGATTTGAAGCAGGTGAGGATTGTTCCTGAGAAGTCGTACGACGTCGGCAATATCGGCATCCCCCGCAGGAACGCCGAGAAGCCGGTAAAGTTCATCGAAAAATTGCACATCCGCCGGAGTATCGACAGACAGCCGGGCGCCTTTGAAGCGGTGTTCGTTGCCGACTGGAATCCGGGCAATATGAAATTTGTCCGGGTGTGCAATGAAGTAGGCCGTTACATGCTCAATGGCCACCGGATCATCGGGGGCTTCGGTCATGAGCCTCTTCAGGGCTCCACGCGTGAAGGTGCAGAACCCTTCGTGAATGGAATTAATCCCTGCTTCGATAGTGCAGTACTCAGCCCCTTCCTGCAAGAGGGTTCGCACCAACCGGTCCATTACCTCGGGATCCACCAAGGGAGCATCGCCAGTAACACGAATGATGACATCGGCATCAACCTCTTCTGCCGCCTTGTTGAAGCGCAAGAGGACATTGTCCTCGGAGCCTCTCACCAGGGTAACCCCTCGCGTTTGGGCGAAGTCAACCAGAGGGTCGTCGCAGGGCTTGTCCGATGTGGCGATAACTATGTCATCGAGAGTGCGGCTGCGGCGAAGGCGGTCAATAATATGCTCAAGCAGCGGTTTGCCCGCCACTGTCATGAGCACCTTTCCCGGCAGGCGCGAAGAACCCATGCGGGCTTGAATGACAGCTACAATTTTCTTTTTAGCCATTCCATTCGTTCCTTACATGCAGAAAAGGTCTCAAGCCGTCGGAAGGGTCGGCACGCCATTCGCGGTCAGGGAACTCAACGGGGGTGGGCACCTTTTCTCCTGTGCCGTCTGCAGACAGAGCAGTGCTCACATCCGCAATGACGGCTTTGATTCCGTCAGGGAGCCAGCAATGGCCGGTCGCGAACTCTTCTCCCTCACCTTCCAGGTCGAGATGGAACTCCACTGCACTGGCTTCCCACTGATGCACTGCCCGCTGGATTACTGCAGGGGAGACGCTATGGTCGGACCAGCCTACCGGGCAACCGAAGCGTGAGCGAATGGTTTCAATGGCTGCGAGGTTGCACTCTTCTGGGGGGGCAGGATACCCGGAAACACAGTGGAGCAGGGTAAGATCCCTGCACCCCGCTGTGCGCAGCATTTCCACCGCACCGCCAATCTCGTCCAGTGTGGCCATCCCTGTTGAAAGGATCACGGGTTTTCCGGTCGCGGCACATGCCCGTAACAGGTCATTCCAGAGAAGCTCATATGATGCGATTTTATAAAAATCCACATACGGCAAGAGCTCTTCTACCGCCTGGAGGTAAAAGGGGGTGCACGAAAACTGAATCCCCTGCTTTCGGCACCTCTCGGCGAGGGGAGAGAGAAATTCAACGGGGAGTTCCCATGCTTTCCGTGCCCTGAGCACGGGGCTCTTGGCGAGAACTTCCGGCGCGAAGAGTTCCTCGACTCGGAAAAGCTGGAACTTTACCGCTCCACAGCCTACGGCCGCTGCGGTGTCGATGAAGCGAAAGCAGCGCTCCAGGTCGCGGTGGTGATTGCTGGATACCTCTGCTACGAAAAGGGGGCTGCTCATGTGTTCTCCTGAAGTCGGCCTGTAATTGGTTCAAGAGCCTTTTGAAATATCACTATACCCGCTCCTTATCTACACTCTTCAGTCGGGCGAGAAGAAAAGGCAAAATGGTTTCTCCACAGAAGCTTCCCGTCTCGAGGCAATGCCCTTTGCGAAGATCAAGGGGCTGCCAGCAGGGTTGAGAGTCTTGAGAGTCTTCTGGAGGTCAATAATGTTTGACCTGTTCATGCTTTCCGTGCAGCAATTTTCATCTGTCCGTGATATTCGTCGCCAGAACTCACTTCAAGACACTGGAATCCATACTTTTTCAATAGAATTCTTATCGAGATGAAATCATAGAGCACGGGATGGAGGGGGGCGTCGAGATGACGCCATTGCTCGCCGGCATATGCGGCATCGGCCGAATTTATGTTGGGCGTATTGAGCAGGATGAGCCCCCCTTGCTTGAGAATTCTGCGGAGAATGGTTAGAAAAGGTGCAGGATTTGCAATATGTTCGAGGACATCCCACGCGGTGACAACATCAAAAGTTTCGTCGTCAAAGCTGGATTCGAGCAGTGTTCCCGTGGTTACCGCCAAACCATACTTTTCTCGCGCAACTTCTGCGGCTTTGTCTGAAATCTCGATGCCGCATACATCCCAATACCTGAGGCTGGCTTCCCAGAGGAACGCCCCGGTGGAGCAGCCAATGTCCAGTAATTTGCCTCGGGGGAATTTCAACTCTTCTGGAACATACTTTTCGACAAAATCCATCCGTCGCTGATGGAGAAAAAACGAGTTTGGATTTGGCGTGTCCAGATTCGGATCCCATCCCATTTTCTGTCTGTGTTGGGGGGAATAGTAAATCTCATTGTAAAATTTGGTCAGGTATTCATCTGTGGGGCAAGGATTGAGAAAGACCGCCTGGCAATCCATGCATTGATCAAAGGTAGATTTGTAATCTTCATGGCCCAGGAACGAAAACTTTAAATTGAATTCCGTGCCTCCACAAACAGGGCATGTGTTCAAGTCTTTGCAGTAATCGGCATAGTTATCTTCATCTATTGCCAGTATGCTGCGCGACGTTTGAGTTTTTGGTTGTTGCGGGCGGTTCAAAAAGTTGATCGCTGCAAGTTTTTCCACTATCTGGTCGGCCCGGTGCCGATAGGTATGGTGGCGGAGGGTATGATCGTACAGGTCGGCAACCAGTTCTCGCCGCTCCTGCGCATGCGTAAGGAAATACTCACCTTTCTCCGCAAATTCGTCGAGATTTCTGAAGGTGATCTCTTCCCAGTGCGCAGGAAAAGCCCGAATCATGTCGTCCCGGTAATCGTTCAGCATGAATGCCTTGGATGCGTAAGCGTCAAACGGTCGATTGTTGATGGCTTTTTCAAGCTGCAGGGAAGAGATGTTAAGATTCAATGCGTATTGCTGGAATGCCTTTGACAGTTCAGTGCCGTAGGGAACTTTTTCATGGAAAATGGCGTTCGGTTTGTCCCAACCATTCCCTCCGCCATAAATGTGCAGATCCACGCCTTCAATGCTGTCGAGGATATATTTCCTCATGACAGTGCTGCCCTTGCCGTGAATCTTGTAATAGATCATCTGCCAGAAACTGGCGGGTTCAGTCGTGTACACCTGATGGACAGCGCGATACTCCGGGGTTGAAAAAAACTGTTTGCAGATTTCAAATGTGGGAACTTCCATGTTATGGAGCTTGGAATAGATTACCTCGTCAATGAATTTGTCTACGAGTTCTATCCCTACACAGTTCTGTTCAACGTGAGCCGATACTCCACCGACAAAACAGACTGAAGATTCTATGCAGGGAGAGTCGAGTGCGATTGGGTGAAACCAGGTAGGATCAGTTGCCAAAAGAATATGGTCGCAGTTCTCCGTCCCGTCATTCCGAAGCAACTCCAGAAAACTATCATCCCAGACGAATTCATAATAATATTCCGGGAAATTGTTGATCTCGTCGGAGAGTCCATCGTTTCTCGCTAGATAGGGACAATCGTAATGGAGCGAGACCAGCGGGATTCCCAATTCGCGGAGGGCATAACCGTTGGGGGATTTGCAGAACCCATTGTAACCATAGGCAAGAACGAAATCAGGCTGAAAAGAGCGTAGTTTGGTAAAGTCGAGTCCTTCCGTAGTCAGGTCGATTCCCCAAACTTCATGGCCTGCTTCGCGAAATCCGGTGATGTATCCATCTATGACGAAAGGGGCAATAACCCCGGATGTCCTGAAAATTGCAATTTTCATGCGTTAGTCGACCTCCTCGTATTTGTTCTTGCCCATCCGGTTATTTCGGCGCCGAAGGGGGGCATAGAAGCTCCTGGAGTGCTGTTATGACCCGGTCCTGGTCGATCTCGGCGAGGCCGGCATAGAGCGGCAGAGTGATCGCTTCCCGGTAATACTGCTCCGCTTGAGGGAAATCTCCTGCATCGAAACCGTTTGCGCGATAGTAGGGTTGGATATGCACAGGGATGTAATGAACATTAACCAGGATGCCACGCTGCCGGAGAGCCTCGAACACCTCTTTCCGCCCCTTGTGTCCGCTGCCGGGCTCTCCAGCCTGGAGGCGAATGACATACAGGTGAAAAGCGGAGTAGCTATCGGGATGCTGGAACGGCAGAACAAACGGGTCATCGCGAAGTGCCTCGTCATACCGCTTCGCCAGGTGGTGCCGTCTCTCCACGAACTCATCCAGCCGCGTCATTTGGCTCACCCCCAGGGCCGCCTGGATGTCGGTCATCCGGTAGTTGAACCCAAGTTCGATTTGCTCGTAGTACCAGGGGCCGTGGGATTCTCCCGCCATGAGGGCCGGGTCGCGGGTGATGCCGTGGCTGCGGAGCCGGACCAGCCGCTCGTGCAGTTCCGCGCTGTTAGTCAGGACCATCCCCCCTTCGCCAGTGGTGATGATCTTGACGGGGTGGAAGCTGAAGACCGTCATGGCGGAATGGCGGCAATTGCCGACCGGTTCACTCTTGTACCGTCCGCCGATGGCGTGGGAGGCATCCTCGATGACGGTGAAACCGTACCGCCCGGCAAGGCGGCCGATGGCCTCCATGTCGCACGACTGCCCCGCGAAATGGACCGGGATCACCACCTTCGGCAGCTTCCCCTCCCGTGCGGCCCGCTCCAGCTTCTCCTCCAGCCGTTCGGCGCTCATGTTGTAGGTGCGGGGATCGATGTCCACGAAGTCCACGGTGGCGCCGCAGTAGAGCCCGCAGTTGGCGGAGGCCACAAAGGTGTTGGGGGAGGTCCAGAGGATGTCGCCGGGACCGAGCCCCGCCGCGAGGCAAGCCATGTGGAGGGCCGAGGTGGCACTGTTCACTGCCACGCCATGGGCGGTGCCGCAGTAGCCGGCCACGGTCTGCTCGAAGCGCTCCACTGTGGGGCCTTGGGTGAGCCAGTCGGAATTGAGAACGTCGACGACGGCCTGGATGTCGGCGGGACTGATGCTCTGGCGGCCGTAGGGAATCGGAGCGCTTCTCATGCGAAATCGTCCTTGCGGCGGTTGATGTCAGGGTTGAGGTGGGTGTAGATCAACTCCCTCAGCTGCTCGACGCTGAGCCAGTCGCTGTTGGTGCCGCTGTTGTAGGCGAACCCGTCGGCGCAGTGACGCCCGCCGAAATGATTCGTGAACTGCTCGGTATTCCACAACGCCATGGAGGGGAGAATGACAAAGTAGTCCTTGAACTCAATGGTGTTCAGGGCATCGGTGGTGGTGATCATCTCCTCGTGCAGCTTTTCCCCCGGCCTGATGCCGACGATCTCGATCCGGCAACCGGAGTCGACGGCCTTGGCCACGTCCAGGATCCGGTAGCTCGGGATTTTGGGGACGAAAATTTCCCCTCCCCACATGATGTCCAGGGCCTTGAGCACCAGTTTGACCCCGTCTTCAAGGGTGATGTTGAAGCGGGTCATCCGTTCGTCGGTGACGGGCAGCACCCCTTCGCGTTTCCTCTTCAGGAAAAAGGGGATGACGCTTCCCCTGCTTCCCATTACGTTGCCGTACCGGACCACCGAGAATTTGATCTCGTTTTTCCCCCGGAAATTGTTGGCCGCCACAAAAAGTTTATCGGAGCAGAGCTTAGTTGCACCGTAGAGGTTGATGGGGGCGGCGGCCTTATCGGTGCTCAGCGCTACAACCTTCGTTACTCCCTGCTCAAGTGCTGTTTCGATGATGTTCTGGGCGCCGAGAATGTTGGTCTTGATGGCCTCGAAGGGGTTGTATTCGCAGGCGGGCACCTGCTTAAGGGCTGCGGCGTGGACAACGATGTCGATCCCCTCGAAGGCCCGATAGAGACGATCCTTGTCGCGGACATCGCCGATGAAGTAGCGTATCTGACGGTACCTGTCGGGCGGAAACTGCTGTGCCATCTCGAACTGCTTCAGCTCGTCCCGGGAGAAGACCACGATCCGCTTTACCTCGGGGTACGAGGTGAGGATTGTCTCGATGAATTTCTTGCCGAATGATCCGGTGCCCCCGGTAACGAGAATGGATTTTCCTGTAAGCATGTCCGCTCCGTTGGTTGCTGTAATCGTGTGGGAGATACGCTGTGTTGGGTTGTTGTGGGGTCTTGCAAGTACGGTGCCGGTAGTGGTGTGTCAAAATAACAGAAACGAGGCGGTGTTGTCGCTGGAAAACCGTCTGTTATTGAGGGGATTTTGTGTTGGAAATCTGCCGCGATTTCAATGAAAAACGACGGATGACTGAATTTTGACTCTCGATGGGGGTGCGGAGTGGTCAAGGATTAGTATCTCTTGACACGGGGGGGCAAGTATGGAACTAAAGAAATGTCGCATGATGCCGATAAAATACAGTATGCTATGAATCCGGTGCCCCGGATTGCTGCTCATTTACATTTTCCTTGAGGATTCCCTGTAGATGTCGACGGAATACAGCAATTACTTTGAAGAGCTCCAGAAGATCAATGTTGCCGTCCGTCTCGGTGGAGGCGGATCATTCGACGGTACTGCCGCCATCACTTCCCTCAAGGGGGACCTCGCCTGGCTCGAACTGTACGGCAATGAACAGCCGCCGCGGGGAGCGGTGCAGGTGGGGGCCGAGACATGGGTGTCGGTCTGGACCGGCGGAGCCCTGTGCCGCTGTGACGCCAAGGTCGAGACGGTCCGTGATGACCGTCAGTTTTCCATCCGGCTGGTTGGTGAGGTCAAGGAGACCCAGCGGCGCGAGTACTTCCGGCTTGACGTGTCGCTTCCGGTACTCTACAAGGTGCTCGATACTGTTGCCCCCGAGGATGCGGAGGCCGACTGGAACTCGGACCGGAAGGTATTCTGCCGTCCCCCCGAGATGGTGCCCACCAGTGACGGCCCAAAGGTCGTTGACTGGGACGGCGAGGACGTTGTTCCGGTGAGGACTAACCTGAGTGGCGGGGGGATGCGTTTGCGGGTTTCCCGTCTGGTGGAATCGGGGACCCTCGTGAAGCTGACCCTCTTTCTGCCGCTTCCTCAGCCCCGCGTCATCTATGTGGTCGCCGAGGCGCTCCGCTGCCAGGAGATAACCCTGAGCCGGGAGCCGGGCCAGCACTACTCCATGTCACTCAAGTTCGTCATGATTGTTGACCGGGACCGGGAGGCGATTATCTCCTACCTCTTCAATGAGCAGCGGCGCGAGCTCATGGCAAAGAACGAGCGGGTTCGATAATAAACGGGCAGTCGGCGTCGTTTGCACGCAAAAAGGGCCGGGAAGAAATCTCCCCGGCCCTTTTTGCGTGCGTATCCGCAGCCGTTACGGTTTTTGCGTCGTTTCCGGCTCCGCTTTTTCCCCTTCGCCCGAGAGGAGCACGATGTCGACCCGGCGGTTTTTTGACCGCCCTTCGGCGGTGGCGTTGTCGGCAATGGGGCGATATTCGCCGAAGCCGGCGGCCGAGATGGCGGACGGCTGGAAATCGTAGGATTTGGTCAGGAAGTGGACGATGTTGGTGGCCCGCGCCGTGGAGAGCTCCCAGTTGGAGGGGAAGAGGGGAGAACTGATGGGCATGGTGTCGGTGTGCCCTTCAACTCTGACCGCATTGGAATAGCCGGCCAATGATTCCGCCACCTTGGCGAGCAGGGGATAGGCGCTCTCGCGCACGATGGCGCTTCCCGAATCGAAGAATCCCGCCTCCTTGAGGCTCACCACGAGTCCCCTCTGGGTGATCCCCACGCTGACCTTGGCCTGGGCCCCCTGCTTGACCAGGTAGGCCTCCATGGCTGCCTTGATGGCCCGAAAATCCTTTTCTTCCGCCCGTGCCCTCCCCCCCATCTTCTGTCCCTGGCTCCGTCCCTTGTTGATGAGGTCGGGGGTGATGGTGGGGATGATCCGCATGTCGGTGGAGTCGATCACCACCGGTTTGGCCGCGGAGCCTTGGATAGTGGTGAAGCCGAAGGATTCCCGCAGGGACATCATGACCTGTTCCACCTTCTTCTTGTCCGATTGTCCCATGGCATAGAGTGCTACGAACACGGCAAAGAGAAGGGTGAGAAAGTCGCCGTAGGAGACGAGCCACCGTTCGTGGTTAACGTGTTTTTCTTCTTTCTTCGGCTTTGCCATGGGCGATTATTTCCCTTTCTTCTCGTCGCCTTCCTGAATGAAGGCCTTCAGCTTCTGCTCGATGAAGTGGGGGTTTTCGCCGTTCTGGATGGCGATGAGCCCTTCGATGATCATGTTCTTGCAGATAAGTTCTTCCTTGATGCCGTGCTTGATCTTGGTGCCGAAGGGGAGACAGACGATGTTGGCGGTCATGAGGCCGTAGATGGTGGCAACGAAGGCAACGGCGATGCCGGCACCCAGCTTGGAGGAGTCCGACAGGTTCGCCATGACGTGGATGAGACCGAGGACGGCGCCGATGATACCGATGGTGGGTGCATAGCCGCCGGCCGCCTCGAAGAACTCGGCACTCTGCTTGGAGTGCTCCTCGTAGTAGGCGATCTCGATCTCCAGGGTTTCCCGCAGTTTCTGGGGGTCGATGCCGTCTACCACCAGGGAGATTCCCTTCTTGGTGAAGGCGTCCTTGACGTTCTGGGCCTCCTGCTCCAGGGAGATGAGGCCGTTACGCCGGGCCTTGGCCGCGTAGCCGATGATCTCCTTGATGACCTTCTCGGGGTCGTGCTGGGCAGGAAAGAGGACTTTCCTGATGTCCTTGACCGCCCCGATAATGGTCTTCATCGGATAGCTGACGAAGGCGGCTCCGAAGGTGCCGCCAAGTACGATGAGTGCTGCAGTCGGCTGGATGAGGGCGCCCAAGTGCAGCCCCTCTATCAGTGCGCCTCCGATCACGGCCCCGAAGCCCATTACCAAACCGATGATTGTCGCGATATCCATGCGTTAGTGGTCCCGTAAGAAAAGTAATTGAAGTGTAGGGTTGTGCAAGATTCAGTCCTCAAGGGGGCAGCAGAGACGGTAGATCGTCATCTTCTTGCGGAAAAGGTATTTTTTTGCTTTGCCCGGATTGGCCCGATGGAGGACGAGCGCCTTGAACGTGACGATCTTGTCGACGATTGCGGGAGCCTTCTCCAGCACGAGATACTTCTTGCCGTTGACAAGGGTGATGTGGGTGTCCGGAGTCTCTTCAACGGCTTCAATCAGGTCGGGATTTACCAGGAATTCGCTTCCATCGAGGCGTGTCAGCTTGATCATGGGGCACCTTTTGTCGAGAAGGGATAGTGGCAGCTCTCTCTCTTCATTTCGGTTGCATTGCGAAATACTTTAGAGAAAGCCATATGTGGGGCAGCAACTGTCATGCCATACAGGGATTGATAAATATGCACAGTTTACCGGGTATTACATAAAAAATAACTATTTTTCGGGAAGGTAGAGGATTTGAGCGGCAAAAAAATATTCAAGATTTTGCCGGGCCGGCCGATACGGTTCATAAGGGATATCAGTTGTCAAGGAGGAGCCCCATGAACGTGGAATTTTCCAATGTGGCCAGGGTAGTGCCGGGGGGAGCAACCGTGGCGGAGCCGCTTAAGCCTTCCCAGGCGGAAGAACGGAACAAGGAAGTTCCCGTCGAGCTGCCGAAAACGGCCCTGAAGGAGTTGTTGCCTGCTGAGCAGGAAGAGCGGGCTAAGGCGGCGGCCGACAGGATCAACGAATTCATCGAGTCGTTCACCCGCGATCTTAAGTTCACTATCGACAAGGATTCCGAGAGGGTAGTGCTGAAGGTCGTTGACCGCAAGAGCGGCGACGTGATCAGGCAGATCCCGTCTGAAGAGGCTTTGAAAATAGCGAAGGCCCTTGATGAGCTCAAGGGGTTGATCATCAGAGAACAAGTGTAAGATTCCAGACGCAGGGATTTGTTTTCTTGATGATTGCCGGTCTGAGGCGATGCTGCGTTCTGGTTGTCTGAAGTGTAACTTTGCGAAATGATTATGCTGAGGCAGCGGGCGGTTTTTTGTCTGACTTCATATATGTGTTTGCGTCAAAAAACCGCCTATGGCGGTTTTTTGTTGCCATTGACGATTAACATCAATCGTTCAGGAAGAAACTCTTGTTCTCCTCGAAGGTTTCCTGGAACGTTGCCAATGCCTTTTCCGCTGTATCGGAAGTGAAGCCGAGGAGCATTGCCTCGGGTGCATTGGTCAGGTTCAGGTCGTCGTCGGCATCCCGGTCGCCGATCCCGAGTTTCTTGCAGAACTTGTTGGCCAGGCTCGCCGTGGCGGTGAGGAAGAGGTCGTACTGGTCGGTGATGGGGGCGCTCCCGAACTGATGGTGGTGCATGATGGCGGTGGAGAGGGACTCGGGGAAGTTCCACTTCCGGATGACCAGTGCACCCACTTCGGCATGGGAGTACGGGTAAACGCTCCGCTCCGCCTCCGCGAAAGGGATTCCTTCGTTGTAGCAGCGCATCATCACCCCCTGGAACTTCTGGGGGTCGCGGTTACTCATAATGGTTTTGCCAAGGTCGTGGAAAAGCCCCACCAGAAAGCCCGTTTCCTCGTTGATGAACCTTCCCTGGGTGGCAATGACCCTTCCCGCCAGGGCCGCGCCGACGGAATGTTCCCAGAGCATCTTCTCCGTGAGCCCGAACCGCCTGTTGAGCTGCTTGAGCGATGCGGCGATGACGAGGCTCTTCAGGGTCTTGAAGCCCAGGAGCATGATGGCGGCGGAGAGGGTGTTGATCTGCCGCTGGCAGCCGTAGTAGGCCGAGTTGGAGAGCTTGAGGATGCGGGCAGCCACAGCCGGGTCGGAGGAGACTGCAGTGGCCAGTTTTTCGATGGTGACGTCTTCCTGCTCGATCAGTTCGATGACCTTGGTGGCCACTACGGGGATCGTGGGAAGGTCGACGGCGGACATGATGAGGGTTTCAAGTTCTTTGTTCATGGTATATTACCTGTCGCGTGTGGCGAATGTGCGGCGAAAAAAGTCTCTCACCGTACGTTGCAAATACCTCGCCCATACCTCTATCCGATTGCGCGGAACCCGCCGAGATGGTATGACTGTACCCGGCATCAACAAAGCTCTGACAGGGAGATAACGGTGAAGGTATCAAGCGCAGAATTCGTCACGAGCGGCACCAGGCCGGCCCATTACCCGCCGCCGGAACTCCCGGAGGTGGCCTTTGCCGGTCGCTCCAATGTCGGAAAATCGTCACTCATCAATGTCCTCGTGAATCGCAAGGGGCTCGTCAGGACCAGTTCCACCCCCGGTCGGACCCAACTCATCAACTTTTTCCGGGTCAACGGGAGCCTCATGCTGGTGGACCTGCCCGGCTACGGGTTCGCGAAGGTACCCCTGGCAGTGAAGAAGGAATGGGGCCCCATGGTGGAGACCTACCTCTCCACTCGCCCCAACCTGAGTTGCGTAGTCCTCATCGTCGACATTCGCCGGGAGCCCACGGAGGAGGATCAGTTGATGCTCCAGTGGCTGCGGGCCTACAACGTCGCCGTCCTTGTGGTGGTGACCAAGTGCGACAAGGTGTCCAAGAATGAGCGGGCCAAGCAGGCGGCGATCATCACCCGTACCTTGGGTCTCGCCCGGGACGAGATGGCCTTTTTCTCCGCCCTCTCCAAGGAGGGGCGCGACGAGGTGTGGGCGCGGATCGAGGTGATGCTGGCCGCTGGCCAGGAGGAGGCGGAGGAGTCGGGTGAGTGAATGGCACTCCGTTTCAGCCGTTGACATTCAGTCGCCCCCTATGCTAGAACTAGCGGTACAACAAAATACATTTTACGTTCAGGTGCTTTTGCCTCATGGCAGAAGGTAAAAGGGAAAAGGGTGCGACTCCCTTGCTGTCCCGCAACTGTGAACGGTGATGAAAGCCGCAACGATGCCACTGATCTGGTTTCCATGATGAAACCCCGGGAAGGCGCGGCGAGTAAAGTGATCCGTGAGCCAGGAAACCTGCCTGACCGTCAGCTTCACAGGACCTCCGTGGAAGAGGCTCCGAGGCCCGGCGTTCGGCTTTTCACCGGTTTTTGGACCCCGCTTCCCTTCAGGAGGCGGGGTTTTTCATTTATGGCGCCAGTGATTTTCATAACCGGGGGGGGCCGCAGCGGCAAGAGCCGGCTGGCCGAGCGCATCTCGGGGGGGTTCGGCGCCCCCCTGGGCTACCTGGCCACCGGAACCGCCGGCGACGGGGAGATGGCGGAGCGGATTGCCCGCCACCGGCAGCGGCGGGGTGACGACTGGACCACCATCGAAGAGCCGCTTGATCTTGCCGGCGTCCTCCGGGAGAACGACGGCCGCTTCAGCGCCATCCTCGTGGACTGTGTGACCCTCTGGCTCACGAATCTCCTTCTTGCCTGCGACGACCCTGCCCGGTGTGTGGCGCGAGTCAAAGAGCTGACGTCGCTTTTCCCTCAGCTCACGACCCCGCTGGTCCTCGTTTCCAACGAGGTGGGGATGGGGATTGTTCCCGAGAACCGGCTTGCCCGCCAGTTCCGCGACTTGGCCGGAGAGGCCAACGAGATGATCGCCGCCGCGGCCGGCGAGGTTTACGTAACCTTCAGCGGACTGCCGTTGAGATTGAAGTGAATGTGTAGGGGCGCTGCTTGCCGCACCCTTTGTGCAGTTGAAGAAGGGCGCGGCAAGCGGCGCCCCTACGAATAATCTTGAAAAGAGGTACTCTATGACCCTGTTGACCGAAACCCTGTCAAATATCCGTCCCGTGGACGCCGGCCTCATGGCCCAGGCCCAGGCGCGGCTCGACAACAAGACCAAGCCCATCGGCTCCCTCGGCCGCCTGGAGGAGTTCGCCCGGCGCACCGTGGCCATTAGCGGGAGCCTGGACCCTTCTACGGCGAAGAAAGCGATCTTCACCTTCGCCGCCGACCACGGGGTGGTGGAGGAGGGGGTTTCCGCCTTCCCGAAGGAAGTGACGGTCCAGATGGTCTTCAATTTCCTCAAGGGGGGAGCCGGGATCAACGTCCTTGCCAACCACGTGGGTGCCGATGTCCTCGTGGTGGACATGGGGATCGACCATGATTTCGGCGACACCCCTGGCCTCATCGACCGCAAGGTGGCCCGCGGTACCCGCAACATGGCGAAGGGGCCGGCCATGACCCGGGAGGAGGCCGTGACGGCCCTGGAAGCGGGGATCGAACTGGCCTGCGGCTGCAAGGCCGACGGAGTTGCCATGGCGGGTACCGGGGAGATGGGAATCGGCAACACGACGGCGGCATCGGCCATCATCGCCGCCTTCTCCGGGAAAACCGTCGCCGACGTGACCCACCGGGGAACCGGCATCAATGACGCCGCACTGGCGAAGAAGGTCACGATCATCGAGCAGGCCCTTGCCGTGAACCGCCCCGACCCGAAGGACCCCATCGACGTCCTTGCCAAGGTGGGGGGGCTGGAGATCGCCGGCATCGCCGGCCTTGTCCTCGGCTGCGCCGCCAATCGGATTCCGGTGGTGGTGGACGGCTTCATCTCCACGGCCGGCGCCCTCATTGCCTGTGAGCTTTGCCCCACGGTGAAGGAGTACATTTTCGCGGCCCACGAGTCGGTGGAGATCGGCCACCGGTTCATGCTGGAGCGGATCGGCGCGGAACCGATCCTCGATCTGCACCTGCGCCTCGGCGAGGGGACCGGAGCGGCTCTGGCCATGGGGCTCATCGAAGCGGGAGTCAAGATTCTGAAAGAAATGGCCACCTTCGCGGAGGCCGGCGTGGAAAAAGGCCGGGACCAGTAACCGGGGACCAGGGACTGGGAAAACCTTTATCCAACCGATGAACGGGATCAGGAACATGAATATGCTGAAGTCGCATGAGCAGAAGAGGTTTTTTACCGGTCCCCGGTCCCCGGTCCCCAGTCCCCGCCTTTTCTTTATCGCCTTCCAGTTCCTGACCATCATCCCCCTGCCGTTCACCCTCCGTTGGGAGGAGAACGACCTGGGGCGCTCCATGGCGTTCTTTCCCCTGGCGGGGCTCACCATAGGCGGGCTCCTGGCCGGGGCTGACTTTCTCCTGGCGGAGGTTCTGCCCCGCCCGATTGAGGACCTCCTCCTGGTGGCGCTCCTGGCGGCCATGACCGGGGCGCTCCACCACGACGGGCTCGCCGATGTCTGCGACGGCCTGGCTGCCCGGGGGAGCCGGGACCGTTTCCTGGCGGTGATGAAGGATTCGCGCATCGGCGCCGTGGGGGTGGTGGGGCTCGTGCTGGGGCTTCTCCTCAAGTACCAGGCCCTCCTGGCCCTTTCCCCCGAGGTGAAGCGCCAGGTCCTCTTCTTCTTCCCGGCCGTGGCCCGCTTCGCCCAGGTGCAGATGACCGTCGGTTCCCGGCGGGCTCGGGAGGACGGCCTCGGCGCCGCCTGTATCGCCGGTGCCGGTGTGACACAGCTTCTGGTGGCTGGGGCCATAACTCTTGCTGCGACGTATTTTCTTCTCGGCATGAAGGGGATCGGTTGCTGGGCGGTCCTCTCCCTCTTCACGGCCGGGACAAAGGCCTGGTCCCACCGGCGCCTCGGCGGGGTGACCGGCGATGTCATCGGCTGTGCCAGTGAGTTGAACGAAATTATCTGCCTGCTGATTATTGTGGGCATGCAGAAGATGTAAGGAAAGCGACATGACACCAAAAACACGGATTCATCTCATCCGCCACGGCGAAGTTGAAGGGGCCGGGCCGGTGCGTCGTTATAACGGCCATACCGACGTGGCCCTCTCGGAGCGGGGGCGGAGCCAGTACCACGCCATCAAGGAGCGCTTTGCGGACGCCCCCATAACGGCCCTCTACACGAGCGATCTCCGGCGCTGCGCCTGGGGGGCCGAGGTGCTCGGCTCCCACCTGGGTCTCACCCCGGTGCGAAAACCGGAGCTGCGGGAGATGGGGGTGGGGATCTGGGAGGGTAAGAGCTGGCCCGAGCTTATGGAGCAGTATCCTGCAGAGTGGCAGGCCCGGCTCGACGACATCGTCAACTACCGGGTCCCCCAGGGGGAAAGTGTTCTCGACGTGCACGGCCGGGTGATGCCGGTCATCAATGACATCGTGGAGCGCCACCGGGGTGAGGAAGTCCTCGTGGTGGCCCACGGCGGGGTGAACCGGATCATCCTCCTGAACGCCATCGGCGCCCCCCTTTCGAGCCTTTTTGCCATCGAGCAGACCTACTGTTGCCTGAACATCATTGACTACTTCGCCGACGGCAACACCGTCGTGAAGCTGGTGAACGGCTGACGTCATGAAATCAATCATCATCGCAGCGCCCCACAGCGGGTCGGGCAAGACGACCATCACCCTCGGCATTATGGAGTGCCTGAAGCGGCGCGGACTCACGGTGGCCCCCTTCAAGGTGGGGCCCGACTTCATCGATCCCGGTTATCACCGTCTCATCTGCGGCCGTCCCTCCGTCAACCTGGACGGCTGGATGTGCGGCGGCGACTTCGTGCAGGAGACCTTCTTTCACCACGCCGCCGGCGCCGACATCGCTGTCGTCGAGGGGGTCATGGGGCTCTTTGACGGCATCGGCGGCGTGTCGGACGAGGGGAGCACCGCGGAGGTGGCGAAGCTCCTGGGGGGGCCGGTGGTCCTTGTGGCGGACGCCAAGGGGCAGGCCCGCAGCGTCGCCGCCCTGGTGAAGGGGTTTGCCGATTTCGACCCCGAGGTGAGGGTCGTGGGGGTCATCTTCAATAACGTGGCGAGCGATGCCCACGGCCGCATCCTGCGGGAGGCCGTGGAAAGTCATCTCCCCGACGTGCGGGTTTTGGGGTGCATCCCCCGCGACGAGAGCCTCTCCATCCCCTCGCGGCACCTGGGGCTCTTTACCGTTGATGAGAACCCCCTCCCGGCGGAGTTTCTCGATCACCTCGTGGAGGTGGTCCGGGAGCATGTGGATCTGGGGATGCTCTGGAGCGTGGCCACCCTTCAGGGGGCGTCTGATGTAAAGAGGCGGCAGGATGCGCCGCGCCGGGAACCGGTCCGGATCGGCGTTGCCCGCGATGCCGCCTTCTGCTTCGTCTACGAGGACAATCTGCGGCTCCTGCGTGAGGCCGGCGCGGAGCTGGTGGAGTTCTCTCCCCTGGCCGACAGGGAGCTTCCCGAAGGGGTTGCGGGGCTCTACCTCCCCGGCGGGTACCCGGAGGTTTTCGCCGACGTCCTGGCAGACAACACCCCCATGAAGGATGCGGTGCGCGGGGCGGTGGTCGGGGAGATGCCGGTCTATGCCGAGTGCGGCGGGTTCATCTACCTTTCCCGGGGGGTGACTGGCATGCGGGATGATCTGGAATCGTTCAACGAATTTGTCGGCATCTTCCCCGTCGCCACCCTGATGCTCCCCCGCCGCAAGGCCCTGGGGTATCGGGAGGTGGAGCTTGCCGCAGACTCCATCATCGGCCCCGTTGGCGCCATGGCCCGGGGGCACGAGTTCCACTACTCGGAGATGGAGGCGATGCCCCCCGAGGTGGAGCGCCTCTACCGGGTGCGCCGGGCCGGCATCGACTTGGGGACGGAAGGGTATCGCCACCGGAACTGTCTTGCCTCCTACGTCCATATCCACTTCGGGAGTTGCCCGGATATGGCGGAGGCGTTCGTGAACCATTGCCGAAACTACGCACAAAGGAGCCATTCATGAAAACCCAGATCGAAATCGCCCGCGAAGGGACCATTTCTTCCCAGATGATGGCCGTGGCAGCCGAAGAGCACGTTTCCCCCGACTATGTCCGGCAGATGGTCGCCGAAGGGAAGATCGTCATCCCCGGCAACCACAGCCGCAAGCCCCGGGCCGTCGGCATCGGCAAGGGACTGCGCACCAAGGTGAACGCCTCCATCGGTACCTCCTCCGACATCATCGACTATGGGGCCGAGGTGCGGAAGGCCCTGGCCGCCCAGGAGGCGGGGGCCGACACCCTCATGGAGCTCTCCGTGGGGGGCGATCTGGACCGGGTGCGGCGGGAGGTGATCGCCGCCGTGGATCTCCCCGTGGGGAACGTCCCCCTCTACCAGGCCTTCTGCGAGGCGGCCCGCAAGTACGGTGATCCCAATAAACTGGATCCGGAGATGCTCTTCGACCTGATCGAAAAGCAGTGCGAGGACGGCATGGCCTTCATGGCGGTCCACTGCGGCATCAACCTCTATACCATCGAGCGCCTGAAGCGGCAGGGGTACCGCTACGGCGGCCTCGTCTCCAAGGGGGGGGTCAGCATGGTGGCCTGGATGATGGCCAACAGGCGGGAAAATCCCCTCTACGAGCAATTCGACCGGGTAACTTCGATCCTCAGGAAATACGACACGGTCCTCTCGCTGGGGAACGGGCTGCGGGCTGGCGCCATCCACGACTCCTCGGACCGGGCCCAGATCCAGGAGCTCCTCATTAACTGCGAGCTGGCTGAACTGGGGCGCGAGATGGGGTGCCAGATGCTCGTGGAGGGGCCGGGGCACGTGCCGCTCGACGAGGTGGAGGGGAACATCCAGCTCCAGAAGCGGATGAGCGGCGGCGCCCCCTACTACATGCTGGGTCCCATCTCCACCGACGTGGCCCCCGGCTTCGACCACATCACCGCCGCCATCGGCGCGGCCCAGTCCTCCCGCTACGGCGCCGACCTCATCTGCTACATCACTCCGGCCGAGCACCTGGCCCTCCCCAACGAGGAGGATGTCCGCCAGGGGGTGAAGGCAGCGAAGATCGCGGCCTACATCGGCGACATGAACAAGTACCCGGAACGGGGCCGGGAGCGGGACAAGGAGATGTCCAAGGCCCGCCGCGACCTGGATTGGAAGAAGCAGTTCGAGCTGGCCCTCTTCCCGGAGGATGCCAAAGCCATCCGTGCCAGCCGCACCCCCGAGGACGAGGCCACCTGCACCATGTGCGGCGACTTCTGCGCCTCGCGCGGGGCGGGGAAGCTTTTTGCGGCGGATCTGCGGGGGGATAAGATTTAAGTCGCGAATAACACGGAGAGACGGAGAGCACAGAGAAAAGAGCCGTGCTATGTGAATTATCCAAGGTGCTACCTGCAATTCTCGCATGTGTAAAATATGTGGGTGGCGCCGCTATTGGCTCTCTCCGTGTTGAAAGAAGGTTTATTGAGGTTGTCATGAAAACGGTGCTTTTTATAGGGTGCGTGCTCCTTATTATGGCCTCTCCCGCCCATGCCATGCACATCTCCGAGGGAATCCTCCCCTTTGGCTGGGCTGCGCTCTGGTTCGCGGTGGCGGTGCCATTCCTGGCGGTGGGGCTCAGGCGGCTCAACGAGCTTTCCCGGGACGACCTCTCCATGAAGCCGCTGGTGGGGCTCATGGCGGCGGTGGTCTTTATCATCTCCTGCATGCCGATCCCGGTCCCCAGCGCCGGCACCTGTTCCCACCCCTGCGGTACCGGTATCTCGGCCATCCTGGTGGGACCCTTCGTGTCGGTGGCCATCGCCGCGGTGGCACTCCTCATTCAGGCGCTCCTCCTGGCCCACGGGGGGCTGTCGACCCTGGGGGCCGACATCGTTTCCATGGGAGTGGTGGGCTCATTCGCGGGGTGGTTTGTGTTCCAGGGGATGCGCCGGGTGAGGGCGAGCCTTGCCGTGGCGGGGTTCGCGGCGGGGCTTCTTGCCGACTGGGCCACCTATCTGGCCACCTCCGGGGAGCTGGCCGCCGGTATCCGGGGAAGCGAGCCCTTTATCCCCCTTTTTCTGAAGATTGCCGTGGCCTTCATCCCGACACAGCTTCCCCTGGGGATTCTCGAAGGGGCCATGACCGCCGGTATGGTGGTGCTCCTCTCCCGCAAGCGGCCCGACCTGCTGGTGAAGATGCGGGTGCTCCGGGCCGAAGAGGTGGCGGCGTGAGGATTTTTTTGCTGGTTGCGGTACTCTGGGGTGGTGTAGTGTTGGGCGGCTGGGCGGCCGCCGGCGACAAGTGGCCGGGGGTCGACGAGACAGTGGTGGAAAAAATCGCCAGGGAGCAGGGGCGGAGAGCCCATGCCCCCCTCATTAATACCGACCAGGGTGACCTTCTGCTTTTCGCTTTCCTGGCAGCCGGTGCCGTTGGGGGATTCGCGGCGGGATACTGGTGGCGGATGCTCGTCACGGAAAAAGGGAACGGTTCGAAGCGGGGAGAACCATAACCATGCACCGACTCTCGCACCCCGTATCGACCCCAAATCCCGTCACCCTGCTCGACCCCCGCGTGAAGCTCGTTTCGGCCCTGGCGCTTCTCGTGATGGTGGTCAGCTGCACGGGGTTCGCCTTTCCGCTCCTGGCGGCGGCCCTGGGCCTTGCACTCTGCCTCTGGCTGGGAGTACCGGCGCAGCTGATCCTCGTGCGGTTTGCCGAGCCCCTTTTCATCGCGGCGGTGGTGCTCCTCCTCAAAACTTTCTTCAGTGGCACCGAGCCCCTGTTCAGCGTCCATCCCTTCGGCCTGGAGATCGTGGCCCACCGCGACGGCCTCGCCGAGGGGGGCGCCATCGCGGCCCGGATCGCCGGCGCCGTGGCGGTGGTGGCGGCGGTGGGGTTCGCCACCCCCTTCACCGACCTCATGGCAGCGCTCGCGTGGCTGAGGGTTCCCCAAGGGCTCATCGATGTGGCCCTCTTTGCCTGGCGTTACCTCTTCGTCCTCTTCGACGACGCCCAGGTGGTCTACGCTGCCCAGCGGAACCGCCTTGGCTACGCCGGTTTCCGGCGGGGGTTGCGCTCCTTCGGGATGCTGGCCGGCGCCCTGGTCATCAAGGCCTTTGACACGAGCCAGACCATCACCACCGCCATGGTGCAGCGGGGGTACGACGGGAACCTTCCCCTCTTGAAGCACCGTCCTTTCAGGGCCGAGGAGGCGACTGCATCGGTTCTCTTCGTGGCGGCCATGGGGATGTTGCGGTGGCTATAGCGCGCCTCTCCGTGGATATTCGGGCCTTCACCTACCCCGACGGCACCCGGGCCCTGGCCGACATCCGGTTTGAGGTGGGAAAGGGTGAATTCTGCGGCATCCTCGGCTCCAACGGGTCGGGGAAGACGACCCTTCTCAGGATCATGGACGGCCTCGTCAAGGATTACGATGGCCAGGTGCTCCTGGACGGCCGGGACGTGCGGAAGCTCCATCCCCGGGATATCTACCGGACCGTGGGGCTCGTCTTCCAGAATCCCGACGACCAGCTTTTCGCCCACACGGTCTTCGAGGATGTGGCCTTCGGCCCCCGCAACATGGGGTTTGGGGAGGCGGCGGTGAAGGGGCGGGTGGAGGAGGCTCTGGCCGCGGTGGAGATGGGGGAGCTGGCCGGCAAGAATATCCACGCCCTCAGCTACGGCCAGAAGAAGCGGGTCTGCATTGCCGGGCTCCTGGCCATGGGGCATGAGGTGCTCCTTATGGACGAGCCCACCGCCGGCCTCGATCCCATGGGGGAGTACCGGATGATGGAGCTCCTGACGCGGCTCAACCGCGACCAGGGGGTGACCGTCGTCATGGCGACCCACTCGGTGGATCTGGTCCCCCTTTTCCTCCACCGGCTCCACATCCTGAGCCGGGGGAAGATCGTCCGGAGTGGCCCCCCCGAGGAGGTCTTCACCGCACCAGCCGAACTGGAAAGCGTCAAGCTGCGGCTTCCCCACATCGCCGAGCTGATTCACCGGCTGAAGCACGAGGACGGCCTTCCCTTCCGGCGGCTTCCTCTCACCATTGGCGAGGCCCGGCGGGAGATCGTGGAAATACTGCAAAAACATTAGCCACAGAGGACACAGAGCGCACAGAGAATGGCTTTTGGCCCATGAGTCTTGGAAAACGGAGTTTGTTTCCTTTTTCTCTGTGTCCTCTGTGATCTCTGTGGCAAAGAATGGAGTGCTCATGAAAACCGCAATTTTACTGATGGCCCACGGGAGCCGCATTGCCGAGGCTAACAACGCCGTGCGGGAGATCGCCGCCATGGTAAAGGAAATGACCGGCTACGACATCGTTGAGGTGTCGTTCCGGGAACAGCACCTTCCCAACATCCAGGAGGGGATCGACGCTTGCGTGGCGAAAGGGGCGAGGCGGGTGCTGCTGATGCCCTACTTCCTCTTCGTGGGGGCCCACGTCCAGGAGGACCTTCCCGAGGAGATGGCCCAGGCCCGGGAGCGCTACCCCAAAGTCGAATTCGCCATGGGGCCGCACCTTGGTGTTCACCGCAAGCTGGCCGAGGTGGAAGTGGAGCGGATCGCCGAGGCCCTCACCGCCACGGGGTGGCACTGATGTCGGTCCACCTCGCCCCCGAGGAGATCGAGGCCGAATCGTTCCGCCTCATCGATGAAGAAGTGGGAACCCATCACTGGGGGCCTGCCGAGTGGCCGGTGGTGCGGCGGGCGATCCACACGAGCGCCGATTTCGACTACGTCCGCACCATGGTCTTCTCCCCCCGGGCCGTTGCCCGTGGCGTGGCGGCCCTGCGACAAGGGCGGGGGATCGTCACCGACACCACCATGGCCCTGTCGGGGATAGCCAAGCCGCGGCTCAAGCGTTTCGGCCTCGGCGCCGCCTGCTTCGTGGCCGACCCGGAGGTGGCCCGGGAGGCGAAGGCGCTCGGCATTACCCGTTCTATTGTGGCCATGCGCAAGGGTGCGGCAGACGGAGGGAACGGCATCTTCGTCATCGGCAACGCCCCCACGGCCCTCTTCGAACTGTTGCGTCTCATCCGCGAGGAAGGGGTGCGTCCGGCGCTGATCGTGGGGCTGCCGGTGGGGTTCGTGGGGGCCGCAGAGAGCAAGGAGGCCCTTCTGGCCCTGGAGGATGAGTTTCCCGACATCCCCTTCATCACCAACCGGGGGCGCAAGGGGGGGTCCAACGTGGCCGCTGCCGTGGTGAATGCGCTCCTGATCCTGGCGGAGGAGGCGGGGTAGGGTGACTCCTGCCGGCCACGTTCCATGAACACGAAACCACTCCGTCACGGTTACACCACCGGCGCCTGTGCCGCCGCCGCCGCCAAGGGGGCAGCCCGGATGCTCCGGGAGCAGCGTCCCGTGGAGGAGGTGGAGCTCGTCCTTCCCAAAGGAGAGCGGGTCGCTTTTCGCCTCCATGGCCAGGAATTCGATGACAGCGCCGCCTCCTGCTTCGTGGTGAAGGACGCGGGGGACGACCCCGACGTGACCAACGGCGCCGAGATCCACGCCCGGGTCCGGCGCGAGCCCCTGAACCGCTCCGGCGCCCGGACCATGGTCTTCGTGGATGGCGGGAAGGGGGTCGGCACGGTGACCAAACCGGGGCTCGGGGTGGGGGTGGGGAATCCGGCCATCAACCCGGTGCCGATGCGGATGATCACCGAGGGGGTGAAGGAAGAGTTCTCCGTCGTCTGCCTTCCCCAGGTTCTCCACGTCACCATCTCCATCCCCAACGGCGAGGAACTGGCGAAGAAGACCCTCAATGCCCGCCTCGGCATCGTGGGGGGGCTCTCCATCCTCGGCACCACCGGCATCGTGCGCCCCATCTCCGCCAAGGCCTGGACCGATACCCTCGATGCGGCCCTGGACGTGGCCCGGGCCTGCGGCTGCGAAACGATTGTCCTCTCCACGGGGAGGACCAGCGAGTTGGTGGCTATACATGCCGGGATCGGGGACCGGGGACCGGGGACCGGGAAAACCTTGCCCGAAGAGGCCTATGTGATGATGGGGGACCACGTGGGGTACGCGCTCCGGGCCTGCGCCCGCAAGGGGGTGCGTCACGTTATCCTGGTGGGGCAGTTCGCCAAGCTCCTCAAGATTGCCTGCGGCCACGAGCAGACCCACGTCTCCTCCTCGGAGCTGGATCTGCAAATGCTGGCGGAGTGGCTTCACGAATTGGGTTCCCGGTCCCCGGTCCCCGGCCCCTGGTCCCGGTACAACACCGCCCGCCAGGTGCTGGAGGAGTCGGGTAACGACTCGCTCTTCATGGAGCTCGTCTGTACCCGGGCCCGTGATGCGGCCCGGCGCCTGGCCCCTTCCCTCGACATCAAGGTTTTGCTGGCAGGGTACGATTCAACGGTGCTATATTTCGGGTAAAATTTCGGCATGGAAACCTTCGTCGGGGAGAATGTCATGACAGAGCCTCGTATCCATATCCCGCGAGACAGAATCATAGAATTCTGCCAGCGGTGGAAGATCACGGAGTTTTCACTTTTCGGCTCGGTGCTCCGCGACGATTTCCGGCCCGACAGCGATGTTGACGTGCTGATTTCCTTTGCCCCGGACGCCGCATGGACCCTGCTCGACCATGTGGATATGCAGGACGAGCTCCAGACGATCTTCGGCCGGAGCGTGGATCTCGTGAGCCGCAAGGGGATAGAGCGAAGCCGGAACGAAGTGCGGCGCAAAGCCATTCTTGAGTCAGCGGAGATCTTCTATGAAGCCGCGTGACCTGGCTTCGCTCGTTGACATCATCGAAGCCGCTCGTTTGGCCCGGAGTTTCCTGGCTGGAATCGCCAAGAATAATTTCGATTCGAATCTGATGGTCCAGTCCGCCGTCATACGCCAGATCGAGGTCATGGGGGAGGCGACGAAGCGACTCTCGGAGGAGTTCCGAAATGACCATCCCCATGTCCCCTGGCGCAAGATCGCCGGCATGCGGGATATTCTGATCCACGCCTACGATCATGTGGACCCGGATGAAGTCTGGAATGTCGTGACGGGTGCCATGCCCGGGCTCCTCGAGCAGCTCGAACTGCTCCTGAAATCACAACGATTGGATGGTTAATAAAGGAGGTTCCCCCATGCCTCACCAGAAAATCTACCTTGTCGGCGCAGGCATCGAAGGGTGGGAAGGGTTCGGCGCCAAGGCCCTGGAGGTCATCGGCAAGGCTGAGGTTCTCGTCGGCCACAAGCGGCACCTGGATATCTTCTCCGACTTCACCGGGAAGAAGCAGGAGCTGGGTGACCTCTCCATCCTCCTGGAGCAGCTCAGGAGCACCGACAAGCGGACCGTGGTCCTCGGTTCCGGCGACCCGAACTTTTTCGGCATCGCCCGGTTCCTGCTCCGCAACCTTCCCAAGGAGCGGATCGAGATCTTCCCCAACGTGACGAGCGTCCAGTACGCCTTTGCCCAGATCAAGGAGCCGTGGGACGACGCCATCTTCGTCTCGGTCCACGGCCGGGGGCTCAAGGGGGCCGTGGACCGGATCGTGGCCGCCGAGAAGGTGGCGGTCCTCACCGACAAGACCAACTCCCCGGCGGCCATCGCCCGGGAGCTCATCGCCCGGGGTGCCGAGGGGTACGAGGCGTGGCTCTGCGAGAACCTGGGGCTCCCCGGCGAGAAGTTCACCAGGACCGACGTGAAGGGGCTCCTGGAGCTGCCGGCGGCGGAACTGAACATCCTCATCCTCATCAAGGCCTGGGAACCCCAGCTGGCCCAGTACCCGGTCATCGGCATCGACGACGACGAGTTCGCCACCGCCAAGAAGCTCATCACCAAGCAGGAGGTACGGGCCGTGACCCTGTCGAAGCTTCGGCTCCAGGATGACCTCGTTATGTGGGACATCGGCGCCGGGAGCGCTTCCGTCTCCATCGAAGCATCGAATCTCATGCCCAACGGCCGCATCTTCGCCCTGGAGAGGAATCCCCAGTACCTCGGCTTCATCCGCGATAACCTGAAAAAGTTCGTGGCCCGCAACGTGACCCTCGTGGAGGCCTTCGCCCCCGAGGGGCTCGACGATCTCCCGGACCCGGACCGGGTCTTCATCGGCGGTTCCGGCGGCATGCTGGAAGAGATCATCGATGCCGTGGACCGGCGCCTCAAGTCCGAGGGGGTCATCGTCCTCAACGCCGTGACCCTCGACACCCTCACCAAGGCGGTGGAGTTTCTGGAGGACCACGGCTACATGGTGGAGGTGGCCTGCGTGAACGTGGCCAAGACCAAGGGGCTCACCGAGTACAAGATGTTCGAGTCCCACAATCCTGTCTATATCATCACCGCCTGGAAGAGTGACGAATGACCGCTAAGATTTACGCCGTGGGCGTCGGCCCCGGCGACCCCGAGCTTCTGACGAGAAAGGCCGCGCGGATCATCCGTTCGGCCGCCGTCATCTGCGCCCCTACTGGTGCGGCCGATGCGGCCAGCTACGCCCTCTCCATCGTGGAGGACCTCATCGACCCCTCCCGCCAGGAGGTGCTGCCCCAAGTCTTTCCCATGCGCAAGGACCAGGAGGGGCTTGAAGCGTTCTGGGACGAGGCGGCCGCCCAGGTGGCCGCGCGGGTGCGGGCGGGGAGGGACGTGGCCTTCATCACCATCGGCGACCCATTCCTCTACTCCACCTTCCTCTACCTCTATCGTATCTTTCAAGAGCGCTACCCGGATATCCCTGTCGAGATCGTGCCGGGGATATCCAGCATCAACGCCGCCGCTGCCGCTGCCGGCGTCCCCCTGGGGATGGCCGCCGAGCGGATCGCCATCCTCCCCACCACCTACGAGGACGACGAACTGCGCAGGACCTTCGCCGACTTCGATACCGTCATCCTCATGAAGGTGAACCGGGTCTTCGACCGGATTTACGCCCTGTTGAAGGAGTTGGGGCTGGAGCGGAAAGGGGTATTTGTCCGCCGGGTCGGTTCCGCCGACGAAGAGGTGATCTTCGACTTGGAGCGGCTCGTGGGGGAGAAGCTCGATTACCTGTCGCTGCTGATTGTGAAAAAGTAGGAGCCCTTAGTGACCATCGTCCATTTCATCGGCGCCGGTCCCGGCGATGCCGAACTTATAACTGTAAAGGGTGCCCGGCTTCTGCGGGAGGCGGATGTGGTGGTCTATGCCGGAAGCCTCGTGGATCGGGAGCTGGTCCGCACCTACGCCCCCGATGCCGAGGTGTGCGATTCCGCTGCCATGACCCTGGAGGAGACCACGGCGGTCCTGGCCCAGGCGGTGGCGGACGGGAAGCGGGCCGTGCGGCTCCACACCGGCGATCCATCCATCTACGGAGCCATTCAGGAGCAGATGGCGGAGCTGGACCGGCTCGGTATTGCCTATGCCGTGGTGCCGGGGGTGACGAGCGCCTTTGCCGCCGCCGCCACCCTCAGGCAGGAACTGACCCTCCCTGAAGTCTCCCAGACCGTCGTCATCACGCGCCTTGCGGGGCGGACCCCGGTGCCGGAGCGGGAGAAGCTGACCGAAATCGCCAGGATCGGGGCAACGCTCGTCATCTACCTGTCGATCTCCATGGTGGAGCAGGTGGTGGCGGAGCTCCTGCAGGGGGCCTACACTCCGGCCACTCCGGTAGCGGTGGTGTCCAGGGCGTCGTGGCCCGACGAGCACGTGGTGGAGGGGACCCTGGCCGACATCGCCGGAAAGGTCCGGGACGCCGGTATCGGCAAGCAGGCCATCATCCTCGTGGGGGATGTGCTGAAGGCCCGCCGGGAAGGGCTCAAGAGCAAATCGCTCCTGTACGACAAGGGATTTTCCCACGAGTTCCGCAAGGGGATCGTTACCTAGTTTTCTCTGTGACCTCGGTGTCCTCTGTGGCAAAGGAGGCATGTTTTGCGCATCGCCATCATCGCCATAACCCGCAACGGCGCCCGGCTCGGCACGCAGCTGCGGGACGGGCTCGGAAGCGCGGAGCTCTACGTCCTGCAGAAATTCGCCGGGCAAGCAGGGACGGGGGCCGTTCCCTTTGCGGGGGAGCTCAAGGGACTGGTGGCGGAACTCTGGCCTGCCTTCGACGGTTTTGTCTTTATCATGGCCACGGGAATCGTGGTCCGGATGGTGGCACCCCACCTGGTTGCCAAGGATCTGGACCCGGCGGTGGTGGTGATGGACGATGCCGGCAAATTCGCCGTCTCTCTTCTCTCGGGGCACCTGGGGGGGGCCAACGAGCTCGCCTGCCGCTGTGCTTTCGTGACCGGCGCCCGGGAGGTGATTACCACCGCCACCGACGCCAACAATCTCCCTTCCTTTGATATGCTGGCCAAGGAGGAGGGGTGGGCCATCGACGACCTCTGTCGGGTGAAGACCCTGAACGCGCTCATTCTTGAGGGGGAGGAGATCGCCGTGGTGGACCCCACCGACCGGGTGCGGACCGCCTTCCACGGCACGGCGCGACTCACCTTCCACGATACCTTTGTGGAGGCCCTCCAGAGCGGCGCCAAGGGTTTTGTCTTCGTCACCAACCGACGGCTCCCCCCCCAGGCCCAGGCGGACAGCCTCCTCATCCTGCGCCCCCGCAACCTGGCCCTCGGCATCGGCTGCAACAGCGGCACCGGGGCCGAGGAAATAGCAGCGGTGGTGGGCGCCCAGATGAAGCGCCTCTTCCTCTCCCTGAAGAGCGTCGCCTGCATCGGGAGCGCCGTGGCCAAGCAGGACGAGGCAGGGCTTCTGGCCTTTGCCCGGGAGCACGGCCTCCCCCTTCGCTTCTTCGAGAGTGGGGAGCTGAACAGCGTCACCGTGCCGTCACCCCCCTCGGCCCACGCCCTGGAGGCCATCGGCGCCACCGGCGTTGCCGAGCCGGCTGCGGTGCTGGCATCCAACGGCGGGCGGCTCCTGCTGAAAAAGATCAAGAGCGGCAACGTGACGCTCGCCATCGCTGAAATACCGTAAGCTATCAAGAATCCAGAATTCAGAAGCCAGAATTCAGAAGAAAAGCACGGTCTTTTCATGATGTCTACTTCTGTATTCTGACTCCTGACTCCTTCATTTGAGGTTAACCATGTCCAAGCTCTACGTCGTCGGCATCGGTCCCGGCGACCTCGACCATATGACCTTCCAGGCCAACGAGGCCCTTGACGCCGCCGATGTGGTGGTGGGGTACAAGACCTACCTGGACCTGATCGCCCCTCTCATCGCCGGCAAGGAGATTATCTCCTCCGGAATGATGAAGGAGGTGGAGCGCTGCCGCGAAGCCTTGGACCTGGCCGCCTCGGGGAAGACGGTGGCCCTGGTCTCCAGCGGCGACGCCGGCATCTACGGCATGGCGGGGCTCGCCCTGGAGCTGGCGGCGGAGTTGGTCGCCCCCCCCGAGATCGTAGTGGTTCCCGGCGTTTCGGCCGTGCAGGCGGCTGCAGCGGTCCTCGGCGCTCCCCTTATGCATGATTTCACCGTCATCTCCCTCTCGGATCTCCTGACCCCGTGGGACCTCATCGAACGGCGGCTTGTGGCCGCCGCCACGGCCGATTTCGTCGTAGCCCTCTACAACCCCCGGAGCAAGGGGCGGGTGCAGCAGATCGAGGAGGCCCGGCAGATCCTCCTGTCTGCCCGGCCGGCCGATACCCCGGTGGGGATCGTCCGCAACGCCTTGCGGGAGGGGGAGGAGCGGATCGTCACCACCCTCGGAAGGATGCTCGACCACCCCATCGATATGTTCTCTCTGGTCATCGTGGGGAACTCTGCCACCTTCGTCGACCCGGCGGGGCGGATGGTGACCCCGCGCGGCTACGCCGCCGGGATCCGGGACCGGGGACCAGGGGAAAAGGCCGGGACCGGGGACCAGGGACCAGGGACCAGGGAAAAACAAAAAAAACCAGTCACTGAGTACTCGGTGGATTCCCCGTCTCAGATTTTGAATTCCCGGTCCCCGGTCCCTGGTCCCCGGTCCCGGTCTTTGATGGTGGTCGGTACGGCCTCCGATGTGGGCAAATCGGTCCTCACGGCCGGCATCTGCCGCATCCTCAAGAACCGGGGGCTCCGGGTGGCCCCCTTCAAGTCCCAGAACATGGCCCTCAACTCGGCGGTCACCCCCGAGGGAGGGGAGATCGGCCGGGCCCAGGCGGTACAGGCGGCGGCCTGCGGCATCCCCCCCCATGCCGACATGAACCCGATCCTCCTGAAACCCTCCTCCGATACGGGAAGTCAGGTCATCGTCGCGGGTGAGGTGGTGGGGAATATGTCGGTGCGGGAGTACCACGCCTATAAACCCATGGCTTTCGAGCAGGTACGGGAAAGTTTTGACCGCCTCTCCTCGGCCCACGATGTCGTGGTCATCGAGGGGGCCGGAAGCATCGCCGAGATCAACCTGAAAGCCCACGACATCGCCAACCTGAAGGTGGCCGAGATGGCCGGATGCCGGGCCATCCTCGTGGCCGACATTGACCGGGGCGGGGTCTTCGCCCAGATCGTGGGGACCCTGGAGCTTCTGGAGCCGGCGGAGCGGGAGCGGATCGCGGGCATCGTCATCAACAAGTTCCGGGGGGATGCCTCGCTTCTCACGCCGGGAATCAAGTTCGTGGAGAAGCGGACCGGGGTGCCGGTTCTGGGGGTGGTCCCCTGCTTCAGCGGCTTCCGCATCCCCGAGGAGGACAGCGTCGCCCTGGAAAAACGGGGATCGGGGACCGGGGACCGGGGACCGGGGGAAAAGCTCAAAATCGGGGTGGTGAAGCTGTCGCGGATCTCCAACTACACCGACTTCGACGCCTTGGAAGCGGAACCCGACGTGCGTCTTACCTACGTGGAAGGGGCGGACCAGCTCCGGGGGCTCGATCTCCTCATTATCCCCGGGAGCAAGGCGACCACCACCGACCTCTACTTCCTCATGGAGCGGGGGCTCTTCGAGGCGATCCGGGCCTTTCAGGGGCTCATCGTGGGCATCTGCGGCGGCTACCAGATGCTGGGAAAGCGGGTCTCCGACCCCCACGCCGTGGAGTCGGGGATCCGGGAGGCCGAAGGGCTGGGTCTTCTGGACGTGGTGACGGTGATGCTGGAAAAGAAGACCACCCACCAGGCCCGGGCGGAACTCCTGCCGGCGGGGTACCAGGTGGCTCCCCGCTGCCGGGGCGAGCTGGAGGGGTACGAAATTCACATGGGGGAAACGATCCTCGGTCCGAGCGTCCGCCCCTTTGCCCGGGCCACGGAACGGTCGGGGCGGGCGGTGGAGGTGCTGGACGGCGCCGTCTCCTGCGACGGCCGGGTCTTCGGCACTTACCTCCACGGCATCTTCGACAACGCCGGTTTCCGCTCCGCCTTCCTCAACAAGCTCCGGCGGGCCAAGGGGCTTGTTGAGCGCCCCGCGGCGGAGGCGCAGGACGACCCCTTTGATCTCCTGGCGGCCCACCTGGAGAAGCACCTGGACATGGAGCGGCTCCTGGCCGTCTGCGGGCTTGCCCGGTGACCGAGGCCGGCGCGGTCGTCCTGACCGCGGTCCTCCTCGATCTCCTCTTCGGCGACCCCCGCTGGCTCCCCCATCCGGTGGTGGCCATCGGCAAGCTGATCACGGTGCTGGAGAAATTCCTGCGGCGGCTGGTGACGAACGAGCGTGTCGGCGGGGTGCTGCTCCTTCTGCTGGCCGTCGGCATCACCGCCGGCGCCGCCTGGGGGGCGGTGCGGGGAGCTTCTCTCGTCCACCCGCTCGCTGGAGTCGTTGTGTCGGCTCTCCTCGGGTGGACCTGTCTGGCGGCCCGGTCCCTCCATGGGGAATCGAAGCGGGTGGCCGACGCCCTGGTACGGGGCGACCTGCCGGAGGCCCGGCGGTATCTCTCCTTTATCGTGGGACGGGACACTGCTGGACTTTCCGAGCCGGAGGTCTGGCGCGGCGCCGTGGAGACCGTGGCTGAGAACACTTCCGACGGCGTCATCGCCCCGCTCCTCTTCTTCATGATCGGCGGGGCACCCCTGGCCCTGGCCTACAAGGCGGTCAACACCCTCGATTCCATGGTGGGGTACAAGAACGAGCGGTATCTTCATTTCGGCTGGGCCTCGGCCCGGAGCGACGACCTGGCCAACCTGATCCCGGCCAGGCTCACGGGGCTCCTCATGACCCTTGCCGCTCCCCTGGCGGGTCTGTCGGGGCGCGGTGCCTGGCGGATAATGCTCCGGGATGGCCGCAATCACTCATCCCCCAACAGCGGCATCCCCGAGGCGGCCGCCGCCGGCGCCCTCGGCGTGCAACTGGGGGGGACCAACGTCTATTTCGGCAAGCCGGTGGCGAAGCCCACCATTGGCGATCCCTTGAAGCCCCTTGACGCCACGGCCTGGCGGGGTACCGTGCGGCTCATGTACGGCGCCGAGTGTTTGCTGGTCCTTCTGGCGGCAGTAATGACCACCATCCTGACAATTACAGACTAAACACAGAGGCGCAGAGACACAGAGATGGTAATTCCGGAGACCCTGGCTGAAATCTGTTTGCTTGCAGGGTAACACCTTAAAACGGTTTTCCTCTGGGTCCCTGTGCCCCTGTGGTGAAAGGTTTTACGAATAATGAAAGAAACCTTCGACCACGGCGGCACGGTCTTCGCCGTTGCCCGCCAACTGGGCGTTTCCCCCGATGAGATTCTCGACTTCTCGGCGAGCATCAACCCCCTCGGCCCCCCGGTGGAGGCACGCGGAGCGGTGGCGGCCGCCTTTGACCGGCTCGTCCACTACCCCGACAGCGGGGCCACGGAACTGCGGGATGCCCTAGCCCGCCGCCACCATCTTCTTCCCGAAAATATCTGCGTTGCCAATGGCTCCACGGAACTGATTTATCTGGTTCCCCGGCTCGTCGGCGGCAGACGCGGCCTCATCGTCGCCCCCCCCTTCTCCGAGTATGCCAAGGGGCTCTCCCGGGCCGGCTGGGAGATCGACTATCTGGACCTCTCCCCCGCCGATTGCTTTACCCTTCACCTGGAGGCTCTCGACCAGCGCCTGGCGAAGGGGTGCGATCTCCTCTTTCTCGCCAATCCCGGCAATCCGACAGGGGCGCTTATCCCCCGCGAGGTCATCGTTGAGGTCGTCAGCCTCTGCCGCCGCCACGGTACCTTCCTCGTTCTCGATGAGGCGTTCATCGACTTTTGCGAGGAGGAGTCGGCCACGGACCTGGTGGTCGCAGGGGAAGGGGCTGTGGTACTCCGCTCCATGACCAAGTTCTACGCCATTCCGGGGCTCCGACTCGGCTACGCCATGGGGAGCGAGGAGGTAATCGCCCGGCTCTCCGCTCTGCGGGAGCCCTGGAGCGTCAACACCCTGGCCCAGGCCGCCGGCCTCGCCTGTCTGGCTGACGGGGAGTACCCGGCCCGGACCCGCGCCCTCGTGGAGACGGAGCGGGAGTGGCTTTCCGCCGGCATCGCCAGACTGCCGGGGCTTGCGGTCTATCCTTCCGCCGCCAACTACCTCCTGGTCCGGATTGACGCCGGACCCACGGCCCCGGAGCTGGCCACGCGGCTTCTCGCCGAGCGGGTCCTCATCCGGGACTGCTCCTCCTTCCGGGGGCTTTCGGAGCGGTTCTTCCGGGTTGCCGTGCGGGGGACAGAGGAGAACAGAAGGCTTCTGGAATTGTTGGGGAGGGTTTTTGCTGTGGATATCACTCGAAAACACAGAGCAACCGTGTTCTCAGTCAACAAATTAGTGCAGAAGTGGAGTGAATTTCGAGTGATCCCACTTCTGGTTGTTTTTCACCATGGCATTGAGGATGGTGAGTAGTTTTCGCATGCAAGCGGTGATCGCGACTTTGTGAAGTTTTCCGGCGCTTGTAAGGCGTTGATAGAAGGCTTTTATAACCGGGTTAAACCTGGCGGCACACAATGTTGCCATGTACAGGACAGAACGCACGGTTGCTCTGCCACCGGAGATTGCGCGCTTTCCACGGAATTTGCCACTGTCCCGATTATAGGGGCATACTCCGACCAGAGCGCCAAGCTGCTGTCGGGAAATGGTCCCCAACTCCGGAAGTGCTGCCAGTATGGTGGCCGCAGTCACAGGGCCGATGCCCTTGACACTGGTAAGGATTTCTTCTTTTGCCTTCCAGGATTCGCTGGACTGAATAAGAGTTGAGATGTCTTTATCAACGTCATCGATCTGCTGTGTCAGCCAGGCAATATGGGTCATGATGCCTTTGCGGACCGTAGGTGCAGCGGAAATCACGCGATTTTTTTCCGCCACAAGCATCTCGACCAACTGCCGGCGGCGGGCCAGCAGTGCTGCTAGATTTTGGCTTGTCTCGTCCTTGAGCGGCCTGATTTCAGGCTTGATGGCTTGGGCAAATCGGGCAATGATCTTGGCATCAAGAATATCGGTCTTCGCCAGCAGCCCGCATGCTTTGGCAAAGTTTCTGACCTGCCGAGGATTAACCACGACCACTGGCAGACCCGCTGCTGATAAGGTGCTGACAGCTAGCATCTCCAAGCCGCCGGTGGCTTCGAGAACAATCCGACAAGGGGCGTTCGTAATGAGCCACGTCGTCAGCTCAGCACAACCGGCATCATCGTTAGTCACCCTTTTCTGGTCACCAGTTGGCATGAGGTAGACATCAAGATGCTCTTTACTAACGTCGACTCCAACAACTGCATCATTGGGTTCCATATTCTCTCCAGTCCCTTTCTTGCGAAAATTCGGGCTCGTTTCGGCCCAAGCAACCGTTCGGGTTGAGGAAAGATGGACACGACGCATTACGCTCTGTGACGGGCTCAATTGGCCCAAGCAACGACCAAGCTGTCGTGTCCAATTCTGGAGAACATATAACCGGTTACTGAAACATACAAGCAACTGAGCAACTGAGAAAAATCTTTGAGAATGAATAACCTGGAGCAATAGTTACAGTACCCTGTGTGCTTGACGAGTTGCTTTCTCTGTTGCTCTGTTGCTCTGTGTTATTAAGCGAGAGGGGAGTCTTAGCCCCGCTTGCCGCTCTGGAGGATCACCACCCGGCAGCCGGGGAGCGCCAGCCGCAGGCGGTCGAGCCCCCCGTCGGTGACCGGGGCGTTGCTGATGGTGAGGGAGCAGAGCCGCGGCAGGTATCTGAGGGAGGCGAGCCCGGCATCGGTGACCAGGGTGTCGTAGAGGTAGATTCGTTCGAGGTTTTTCAGCTCCAGGAGATGGACTATCCCTTCGCTGGTTATTCCTTCGCCCGACAGGTAGAGTTCTCTTATACCCGTGAGCCGCAGGATGTGGGTCAGGTCGTCGTCGGCAATGCCGTAGAGGAAGCAGGCCTGGAGGTCGTCGACCTGGAGGGTGCCGAGGAGGTCCAGGTCGGCCACGGCCCCTTCCCGCACATCGAGCCGCAGTCCCTTTCCCGCCGGCACGGCCACGGCGCCGAGTGCTTCGCCGAGGCGCTTCCAGTCGAGGAAGCTCCCCGAATTCCGTTCGCGAACGAAGAGGGTTCCGAGGGGACGGTCGGCGGGAAACCGGACGGTGCGGAAGGTGCCCGCCGGCGGTGACGGTGGTGTTTGAGCGGCCTGGGGGGCATCATCGGCATGGCGTCCGCGGCCCAACTCGTTGAGGGTTCTGCAGGAGGCGAGAATCTCGGCGTCAAGCCTCGACGCCATCTCGGCGATGATGTCGTGCCCCCGCCACCGGGCGTCCTGTACACGCTGGATCAGGCGGTAGAGATCGGTGTTCCGGAGCCGGGCCATCTCCAGCTCCACTCCCCTGATCCGCTCCACCACCCGGCCGATGCGCCGGATGACCAGGGCAAGCTCGCCGGCGGTGCCGACGGCCACGGCCGTTTCGGGGGAGAGTTGCCACTCTTCCAGGATTGCCTGGAGGGTGACCCGGTCCTCTTCGGCGTAGGCCCGGTTTGCCTCGGCCATGAGCTTCTGGCGGCGCCTGCGGTCCTCGTCGGACTCGGCGAAGTCGGGGTGGATCGCTTTGGCCACCCGGCGGTAGACGTTGCGGATTCCCTCGTTTTTCACCGTTGGCGCGGTGCCCGGTTTTACCCGGGGGATATCCTCAAGTTCCGGTTCGTCATCCTGAAAACCGTAGTGCCGCCGCTCGCCTCCATCCCCCGTTCGGCTTCTGGCGGCGGCCCCAGAGCGGGCCCTAGCAAGCTCCTGCCGCAGCTGGTCCAGTTCCCGGATCCGGTCTGCCATCTGCACGGAGTAGAGCTTCTCGAACTCCCGGATCTCCTCCCGAAGATCCTCCAGGTCGTGTTCGAGCCGTGCCAGACGCCGCTCCAGGGCGTGAAACTCCCGCCGCTTGCGTTCAAGCTCCTGCTCATCCGCAGTTGGTGTCCGTTTGTATCCTGATTTCATGAAAACCTGGAACGTTGAGAATGATGGTGCGGTGTTACGGGTTGAGAAGCGCCCGCTCAAGCTCGGGGGAGAGCCCCTTCTGTCCCGAGGCCGGGTACTGCTCCCGCTCCCAGAGGAAGAGGCCGGTGGTCTCGTCGAAGACGCGGACGGGCGCACTCCCCGGCAGCGGCATGATGGCGTACTCGGCGGCGAAGATGGTGCATCCCTCCAGGGCATGGCCGCCGAAGACCTTCCCCTCTTCGTCGGAAATGGAGAGATGGAGGTGGACGAAGGGCCTGCCGTCCCGCAGCGATATGTTTCCCAGGCCGGAAACGATCTCCAGAGGCTTGGCAAAGGGGAGCTCCCGGTAGCTCTTGCTCCACTGGTCGTAGAAGCCGAGTTTTGCCCCCTGGAGGGCGCCGATCACCTGGATGGCGCCGGCCCGGATACCGTTGGCGCCGGCCGCCTCGATGAGGGCGCCGATCAGGTCCGCCTGGTGGGGGAGCTTGCCCATGAACATTGCCGTACCTCCGTCGTGTTCCGCCGGGGCGGCGGATTTCGGCCACTGTAGCCCATCTGCCCATGGGAGTCAACGGAGGGATTCCCCCTTGACAAGCACCGGGCGGGGGGTATTTTAGAGCGGCAACCACCGCTTGTTATTCCTGCTTCGGCTGCCCCGTTCGCGGGCGAAAAAAGAGGGTTCATGAGACGCATTGCATTCATGGTTTTGGTGCTGGTCCTGGCGGCGCTCGCTTCCGGGTGCCGGAAAACGGAGGAAAAGGGTGCCGGCGGGAGCGGCAAGCTGCGGATCGTCGCCACCATCTTCCCGGTCTACGAATTTGCCCGCGCCGTGGCAGGGGACAAGGCCGAGGTGACGCTCCTCCTTCCTCCCGGCATGGAGCCCCACAGCTTCGAGCCCCAGCCGGGCGATATCGTGCGGGTAAGCAACGCCGATCTCTTTATCTACACGAACCGGTACATGGAGCCGTGGGCCGGCGAGATCGTCAAGGGGGCCGGCGGCAGGAAGCTCACCGTGGTCGATGCGAGCCGGGGGGCAAAATTCCTTAAGGCAGGCGAGGGGAATAATCACGACGACCATGGCCACGGAGGGCACAACCATGGCGGCGAGGGGATGGACCCCCACCTCTGGCTCGATTTCACCAACTCTCAGCTCATGGTGGACAACATCGCCGCGGCCTTGGCCGAGCGGGACCCGGCGAACCGGTCCGTCTACCTTGCCAATGCCGCCGCCTACCGCGCCAGGCTGGCCGACCTGGACGAACGGTACCGCAAGGGGCTCGCTTCGTGCGCCACGCGAACCATCCTCCATGGCGGGCACTACGCCTTCGGCTACCTGGCCAACCGCTACGGTCTCCGCTACCTGTCGGCCTACGCCGTTTCCGCCGACGCCGAGCCGACCCCGGCGAAGCTGGCGCAACTCGTGAATCAGGTGCGGGCCGAGGGACTGAAGTACATCTTCACCGAGGAGCTTCTCGATCCCCGCACCGCAGAGACCATCGCCCGGGAAACCGGCGCCTCCATCCTCATGCTCCACGGCGCCCATACCGTCTCGAAGGCCGATCTGGACAGGGGAGTCACCTTTATGGAGCTCATGGAGAAGAACCTGAAGAATCTGCGGGAGGGGCTCCAATGTCGGTAGGGGTGGTCACGGTCCAGGGGCTTTCCCATGCCTACCAGGGGGTCGACGCCTTGCTCGACGTATCGTTTGCCGTGGAAAAGGGGAGCTACGTGGGGATTGTCGGTCCCAACGGCTCGGGGAAGAGCACCCTTGTCCGCTGCATTCTGGGGCTTGCCCGCCCCGACCGGGGGCGCGTCGACCTCTTCGGAACCCCCCTTGCTTCCTTCGATCAGTGGCAGCGGGTCGGCTACCTCCCCCAGGGGCTCCAGCATTTCAATCCCCACTTTCCGGCCACCGTGGCCGAGGTGGTGGGGCTGGGGCTCCTGGCCAACCGGAGCTTCCCCCGCCGCGTTCACCGGGAGGACGCCGGGGCCGTTGGCCGGGCCCTGGAGCTCATGGGTATCGGCGGCATCCGCAACCGGCTCATCGGTGAACTCTCCGGAGGCCTGCGGCAGCGGGTGCTCCTGGCCCGGGCCATGGTGAACGGGCCGGAGCTCCTTGTCCTGGACGAACCCACCACGGCCCTGGACCCGGAGACGCGGGAAATTTTCTACCGCACCATTCAGGAGCTGAACCGGGAGCGGAAAACCACCATCATCCTCGTGACCCACGACAGCGGCACCATCGGCCGGTACGCGTCGAGTCTCCTCTACCTGGACAAGCGGCTCGTCTTTTACGGAGGCTTCGACGACTTCTGCGGTTCGCCGGAAATGGGCGACTTTTTCGGCTCCCACTCCCAACACCTGATCTGCCATCGGCATCAAGACGGAGCACCCCGGTGACGTTTCTCGACATCTTTCAGTACGGCTTTCTCCTTCGGGCCCTTGCGGCCGGCTCCCTCATCGCGGCCCTTTGCGCAGTACTCGGGGTATTCCTCGTCCTGCGGCGCCTTTCACTCATCGGCGACGGCCTGGCCCATGTCACCTTCGGGAGTGTGGCCCTGGCCCTGTTCCTCCGCTTCCAGTCGGTCTATGCCACCGTCGCCGCCATCCCGGCCGTGCTCCTGGCGGCCCTGGGGATCCTGAGGCTGGCCGAGCGGGCGCGGATCTACGGCGACGCCGCCATCGGCATCGTCTCGTCCCTGGGGGTCGCCACCGGCATCCTGCTGGCGAGCATGGCCGGCGGCTTCAATGTGGACCTCTTCAGCTACCTCTTCGGCAACATCCTTTCCATCAGCCCCTTCGAACTGGGGCAGACGGCGGTCCTTTTCGTCATCGTCTGCCTCACGGTGCTCCTCTGCTATCACGACCTCTTCGCCATCGCCTTTGACGAGGAGCTTGCCCGCACCTCGGGAATCCGGGTCGATCGGATCAACGCGGTGCTCGTTCTCCTTACGGCGCTCACTGTGGTCCTGGCCATGAAGGTGGTGGGGATCATGCTCATCTCGGCGCTTCTCATCCTTCCGGCCGTCACGTCGCTGCAGATTGCCCGGGGGTTCCGGACCGCCATCCTCCTCGCCGTGCTCCTCGGGGTCCTGTCGGTGGTGGCGGGGATCGTCATCTCGTTCCTGGCGAATCTCCCTGCCGGCGCCACCATCATCCTGGTGAACTTCACCCTGTTCCTCGTCTCCTTCGGGCTGCGGAAGCTGCGGAAGTAGCGCGAAAAAAAGATTCCTCTCCCCGGCAAAGTAGTCTATTATCCAGCCGTTTCGAGATCAGCCGCAGGAGAAAAGACCCATGGGCGAAACCGTCAGATTCGGCATCTCCATCGACGACAAACTGCTGGAGAGTTTCGACCGCCTCATCGAGCAGAAGGGGTACATGAACCGCTCCGAGGCGGTCCGCGACCTGATCCGCGCGGCCCTGGTGGAGCTCAAGTGGGAAGGGGGCGAGGAGGAGACCGTCGGCACCGTGACCCTCGTCTACAACCACCACGTCCGGGACCTCTCCGACAAGCTCACCGAGCAGCAGCACTCCCACCACAATGAGATCGTCTCGGCCCTCCACGTCCATCTGGATGCCCACAACTGTCTTGAGGTCCTCGTGGTGCGAGGCAAGGCCCGGGAGGTGAAGAAGATCGCCGACGAGCTGATTGGCGTGAAGGGGGTCAAACACGGCAAGCTCGTCATGACCACCACGGGGGAGGAACTGCACTGAAAGGCCGGGACCGGGGTCCGGGAAAAGCGGTCAGGGGCGTTGAAAAATAGGGCGCGTTGTGCTCTAATCTACCGGTGAAATCGAACGTTTTCATAGCCCTCGGCTCGAACCAGGGGGATCGGGAACTGAACCTGCTACGGGCCGTGGCCGAGATCGGCAGGCTGGAGCAGACCCGCATCACGGCCCTTTCCGGCTTCTACGACACCGACCCCGTCGGGCCGGTGGACCAGCCCAACTTCCTCAACGCTGCCCTCAGGCTCGAAACGGCCCTCTCGCCCCGCCAGTTGCTCGCGGAACTCCAGCGGATCGAAACCGACGTGTTCCGGAGGGTGCGGGACGTCCCGTGGGGACCGCGCTCCATGGACCTGGACATCCTCCTCTACGGCGATCTCATCCTTGACGAAGAGGGGCTCGTCATCCCCCATCCCCGGCTCCACGAGCGGCGCTTCGTGCTGGTTCCCCTGGCGGAGATCGCCCCTGACGTTCATCATCCCCTGCTTGGGAAGCGGGTGGATGAACTGCTCCGCTCGCTCCCTCCCGGCGAGCGGGTGACCAGGATTTAGGAGTTTGCCGATGCGGCTGATTATCATGCTCATCCTGTTTTATGTGGGCTTCAGGATCGTGCAGGGTTTTTTGAAAAAGAAGCAGGAAGAGAAGCCGACGATACCTGCCCCGGAGAAGGAGGAGACCTTCCAGGACCCGGTCTGCGGCGTCTACGTCACCGAGGACGACGCCGTCATCGGCCGCCACGAGGGGAAACGGATCCATTTCTGCTCCATGGCCTGCCTGGAGAAGTACCAGGCCGGCCTTGAGCATGCAGGCACCACCCATAACCAATCAAACCCGGAGGAACGAAAATGAAGTTTTTCATCGACACCGCAGACGTGAACGAAATCCGCGAGGCCCACGAGCTGGGGCTCGTGGACGGCGTCACCACCAACCCTTCGCTCATCGCCAAATCGGGACGCAAGTTCGAGGAGGTCATCAAGGAGATCACCGGCATCGTTGACGGCCCCATCTCCGCCGAGGTGGTCTCCCTGGACCACGACGGCATGATCCGCGAGGCCGAGGAGCTGGCCGCGATCCACAAGAACATCGTCATCAAGCTCCCCATGACCCCGGAAGGGCTCAAGGCCTGCACCACCCTCACGAAGAAGGGGATCAAGACCAACGTGACCCTCATCTTCACCGCCATGCAGGCCCTTCTGGCCGCCAAGGCGGGCGCCACCTACGTCTCCCCCTTCGTGGGGCGCCTCGACGACATCTCCCAGGACGGCATGGGGATCATCGACGACATCAAGACCATCTTCGACAACTACGGCTACACCGCCGAGATCATCGTGGCCAGCGTCCGGAACCCCATCCACGTCCTGAACGCTGCCCTCATCGGCGCCGACATCGCCACCATCCCCTACTCGGTCATGCTCCAACTGGCCAAGCACCCCCTCACCGACGCCGGCATCGAGCGGTTCCTGAAGGACTGGGAGAAGGTGCCGAAGTAAGGTTTTCCCTGTATTATTGAAAAAAACCCCGACGGTGGATGCTGTCGGGGTTTTTTTCATGCTGTGAAAACCGTTCGTAGGCTTCAGAGGTGCTCTAGTTCTTTTACCCAGAACACCATCGTATTGTCGGTTACCTCCCCCTCAAGGTTGGGCCAGGGGAGTGTCACGCTCAGTTCCGGATGCCGGATGAACCCGGCCTTGATCAGGTAGCCGTCGATGGGATGGTAGTCGCCCGGTCGCAGGGGGTGGTCTTCGGGCCGCTCGATGGTGGCACAGGCCAGGTGACGATACCTCCCCAATGAGCGGATATGTTCCTCGAACTCCTTCAGAAGCCGTGAGCCAAGCCCCTGCCCTCGGTAGCCCGGCAGGAAAAGCACTTCGCCAAGGTAGTAGATGGTGTCCAGGGAGAAGGGGCTGCCGGCGAATGGTGCCGTGAAGGTCGCCGGTTCCCCGTGTAATGGCACGCCGGTGCCGGCGCCGATGATGGCGTCACCGTCCCGGACCACGAACACGCAGGCATCCGGCGTGTCGGCGTAGGCCCGCAGATACTTCGTCTCGATTTCCCGGGAGCCCTTGTAGAGGTAGGGATACTCCTCGAATATCGTGATCCGGAGCCGGGCGATTTCCGAAAGGTGCGGTATGACAGCCGGTCCGGTGCATAGTTCCAGTTTGTATTTCCCCCAGTCCATTCGCTATCCCTCCCCGCCATTCCTGAACTGCTGCCTCGTCACCGTCCCCCAGTAGGGGTCGCTGTAGACGTCGTCCCGGTACGCGCCCCCCGTGTAGCTGCCGATGGCCCGGCGCCAGAACGCCTTGGCATTGTCGGCGCCGGCGATCTGGTTCACTTCCCAGGTCCCCCGGAACTGGTGCTCGGCCTCCACCCTCTGCGTTCCGATGCGACCCTCGTTCTTGTGGGCATCTAGGCTGTTGACGAAATCGTAGTAGTAGTTGATGGGGTGATTCATGCGGATATCGAAGAGGCTGACCGTCGCATGGCTGCGGGCGTCGAACCGGTGGTTTGCCTCCAGTTCCAGCACGTCGGCCGTTGCGGTCTTAAGTTTGTTGCCGGTCTTCAGGACTGCCGACGTCTGCTCGATGGTCGGTGCCCGGAAGGCTCGGTTGTAGATGGCCTTGAGCTTTTCCTCGGTCACTTCCTCGCCATGGGCGCTGGGACCCGCGGCCAGGGACAGGGCGCAGAGGAGGAGACACGAGCAGGGTATGCGGAAAAAGTGAGGGAAAACCATGGATGCCGGTGAATTGCTTCAGACCACGAGGGTCTTGGGGAATGCGACGTGAAAGGTTGTCCCTGTTCCTTCCAGGGATTCGAACCAGATGCGGCCCCGGTAGCGCTTGAGGAGCGCCCTCGCCAGGGGCATGCCGACGCCGTCGCCGGGGATGTCCAGGTCGGTGGCGCGCCTGAAGAACATGAACACCTTGTGCCTGTTGTATTCGGCAATGCCGATGCCGTTGTCGCGTATCGAGAAGATCACTTCCCGGTCATTTTCACCGGCTTTGATCGTTATGGCCCCGGGACGGGAGGGGTCGAGATACTTGACGGCATTGTCGAGGATGTTGCTGAATATCCGCTCGGTCACGGTGGGATCGATCATCAGGGAGGGAAACACCGCTTCCATGGAGATCTGGCAGTCCTTCTGCCCGATCCGGTGGCGCATGGAGGTGAGGACGCTCCGGAAGAGGCCGGCCATATCCACGCGCTGGTCGTTCAACGGTATCCCTTCCAGCTTGGAGAAGACAACCAGCAGATTGACCAGGCGTTCGACCCGCTTCGCGCTTGATTCCACAAAGCCGATGGCTTCGAGCATTTCCTCGCGATACTGGGTGAACAGCGCCTCGGATTCCGGGGAGAGATCCGGCGCCTTGCCGATCTGCCTCATGAAATTTTCTGTAAGGCCCCGCAGTTCGCCGGTGAAGCCCTTGATGCTCACCACGGGCGAGCGGAGATCGTGGGAGACGCTGGAGACGAACGTCTGCAGTTCCCGTTCGGAGACCTCCAGGCGGGATTCTGTGGCGGCAAGGGTCTGCGCCACCTCCGGTATCTCCCTGCATTCGATAAGTTTCACGATGTAGCGGTAGGGGGCGAGGTTCTGGCCGAGCATGGGGGAAACGACGGCAAGCAGGGACAGTCGCGCTCCGGAAGCCTTTCTCAGCTCCACCCCGCTGAGGGTCTCCATGCTGGCAATGCCGGGGGCTCCGTCTGCGCAAAGGACGACTTCATGGAACAAGCGGCCGGTGACCGCTTCCGCTCGGTAGCCGGAAAGGAGGGTGAACGCATCGTTTGCCTCGATGATCTTTCCGTCGGCCGCCACCACAAGGGTGGGATGTGTGCTCCCGCTGCCGGACATCCCCTAGGGAAGCCTCATCATCGTGAGGGTTGCGGCGAGGAAGTCGATCGTCACTTGAAAGGCCGTGTAGTCCATGGGCTTGACCAGATAGAGGTTGGCCCCCTCGTGGTAGCAGCGGCGTATCTCGTCCGGATGGTCCGTCGTGGTGAAGACGATGACCGGGACCGCGGCTGTGGCTTCGTTTCCCTTGAGGCGTTTCAGGACCTCGAAGCCGTCGATGCCGGGCATGTTGATATCGAGGACCACGAGATGCTGCCTGAGATCCTCCGCGGTCTTCCCCTCGAAATACTCAAGGGCTCTGCGCCCCGTGTCGAAGGGGAGAATTTCCACATCGGCGCTTTTCATCAGGTTCTTGGTGATGAGCCTCGTATGCCCCGGTTCATCTTCGATCAGGATGAGCCTCGTCTTGATGGCGCCCTGCTGTGTCACGGCGGTTATCTCTCCCTTGCTGCGTCAGTGCTCAGGCTTTTCCGCCGGTGTCGCCGCACGTAGACCACCACCAGCACGACGCAGAAGATGATGACCCCGATCAGCGCCTGGTGGGAGTACTTCATGATGAGCTCCCGATTTTCGCCGATGACGTAGCCGATCCAGGTGAGGATCGTCACCCAGAAGAATGCCCCTGCAACGGTGTAGAAGGCGAATTTCCCGTGATGCATTCCGGCAAGCCCTGCCGGGAGCGAGATCAGGTGCCGGATCACCGGGAGGAGGCGGCCGATGAAGGTTGAAATCTCGCCGTGCTTGTGGAAGAATGTTTCAACTTTTGCGAACTTCTCTTCGGTGATCCAGACATACTTTCCGTATTTCAGAAGCAGGGGACGCCCCAGCCAGTGGGCGGCAAAGTAGTTGACGTAGGCACCCACGAGGCTCCCCACCGTCCCCAGGAGGATGGCTACCCAGATGTTCATCTCCCCCTGCTGGGCCAGGTATCCGGCAGGCGGCATCACCAGTTCGCTCGGTATGGGGATGACGGAGCTTTCCATGGCCATGAGGATGAAGATGCCGGGGTAGCCCATGGTGCCGATGGTGGCCAGGAGCCAGTCGATGATCTGTTGCATGGGAAAATGTCCTTCCGTGGGGTTAGGTGAAGCACATTTTTATAGCACAGTTCGGGCCATTGAGGCCAGAAAAAGCAGGAGAATCAATGGATAAGCAGATTTACGTGGTTGGACACCGGAACCCCGACACCGACTCCGTCGCCTCGGCCCTGGCCTACGCGGCCCTCAAGAACCGTCAGGGACAGATGAACGTGACCGCCGCCATGGCCGGCGAGCCGAACCCCCAGACCCGCTACATTCTGGAACGGCTCGGGATCGAGGCGCCGATCTACCTGGCCGACGTCCATCCCAAGGTCTGCCACGTCATCAACCGCCAGCCGGTGACGACCGTCAGCAGTACCCCCCTGCGGGATGCTCTGGGGATCTTTCACAAGCACGGCATCAGGGTATTGCCGGTGGTTGACGAGGGCGGCGCGCCCATGGGGCTCGTGTCGCTCCTCAAACTCTCCGAGAAGTACCTGGTGGCCGGCACCGACCGAAAGCGGGGGGTCGACGCCTCGCTCCGCACCCTGGCCTCCTGCCTGGACGGCACCTTCCTTACCGGTGCCCCGACCGACGAGGTGGAACACCTCCATCTCTTCATCGGCGCCATGCTGGAGGAGTCGTTTTCGAGCCACATCGAGGGGTATGACCCCGCATCGCTCCTGATCATGACCGGCGACCGCCGCAGCATCCAGCAGGCGGCCATCGAACGGGGGGTGCGGCTCCTGGTGGTAACCGGCGGCTTCCCCTTGGCCGATGGGCTGCGGGAGCGGGCACAGGAGCAGGGGGTGACGGTCATCTCTTCACCTCACGATACCGCCACCGCCGCCGGCCTGGCCCGCCTCTCCACCCCTCTCTTCCACTTTGTGGAGGCGAAGTTCGAGAAGATTGGAGTGGCCGAGCCCCTGGAGCACCTGCGCCTCAAGCTTCTCCACTCGGGGGAGCCGGCGGTGATCGCCGTGGAGGAGGATGGCACCATCGCCGGCGTCGCCACCAAGTCGTCGCTCCTGGCGCAGATTCCCTACTCCCTCATCCTCGTGGATCACAACGAGCTGGCCCAGTCGGTCCCCGGGGCCGAAGTGGTGGAGATTCTGGAGGTGATCGACCATCACAAGCTGGGGAACCCCCCCACGAATCAGCCGATTACCTTCATGGCGGCACCGGTGGGGAGCACCTGCACCGTGGTGGCCTCCCTCTACCGGGAGCGGGGGATCGAGCCCGACCAGAAGGTGGCGGCGCTCCTTCTGGCCGGGGTCCTGTCCGACACGGTCATCCTCAAGTCCCCCACAACCACCAGCCGGGACCAGGAAATCGTCCGGTGGCTCGAAGAGCGGGCCGGCCTCGATCACGTGGTCTTTGGCAAGGACATCTTCTCCGCCTGCGGCGGCTTCTCGGCCCACGGCACCCCGGAGAAGGCGATCCGGGCCGATTTCAAGCACTTCACCGCCGGAGACACCCTCTTTGGCGTGGGGCAGGTGGAGGTGGTGGGGTTCGACGAGTTCTTCGACCTGAAGGAGACCCTCCGGGAGACCCTGAGGAAGGTGAAGGAGGCGGACCGGCTCCACCTGGCCGGCCTCATGGTGACCGACATCTACAGCGAGACGACGCTTTTCCTGGCCGAAGGGAAGAACGAGCTGGCCCACATCATGGGGTATCCCCAGGTGGAACCCCACCTCTACGAGTTGAAGGGGGTCATGTCCCGCAAGAAGCAGATGGTGCCGCATCTCTTGAAAGTACTGAGGAAACTCTAGAGCGATGAATTTTCTCGAACGTTTGAACAGCGAAGTCCTCGTGGGGGACGGTGCCATCGGCACCATGCTCTATGCCAAGGGGGTCTCCCTCGACGCCAACGTGGAGCACCTGAACCTGGTGCGGCCCGAGTTGGTCCTGGAGCTCCACCGAGAGTACCTGGGCGCCGGGGCGAAGGTTATTGAAACCAACACTTTTGGCGCCAACTGGACGAAACTCTCGGCCATCGGCCTCGACAAGCGGGAGCGGGAGATCATCCTGCGGGGGGCCCGGCTGGCCCGGGAGGCCGCCGAGGGGACCGATGCCTTCGTGGCCGGCTCCATGGGGCCCCTGGCAAGGGTTAAGGGGGACGAGCGGGAGCTTTCCCCGGCCGAGACCACGGAGATCTTCCGCCGGCAGGCCCTGGCCCTGGCCGAGGGGGGTGTTGATCTTCTCATTCTTGAGACCTTCACCGACTTGGCCCAGATTCTCTGCGCCCTCTCGGCGGCCCGAGAAACGGGGCTCCCGGTCGTGGCGAACATGGCGTTTCTGGAGAACGGCCGCCTTGCCGGCGGGGCTGACGTGGAACGGGCCGCGCGGGAACTGACCGCCGCCGGGGCAAGCGTCGTGGGAGCCAACTGCGGCGCCGGCCCCCTGGAGGTCCTCGGCACCATCCGGCGCATGGCAGGCGCCACGGCCCTGCCGATAGCGGCGTACCCCAACAGCGGTTTCCCCGAGTACGTGAACGGCCGTCACGTCTATCGCACCACCCCCGACTACTTCGCCGAGCGGGCCGCCGAGATGGTGGCTGCCGGGGCGGCCCTCGTGGGGGGGTGCTGCGGCACCACGCCGGAGCATATCCTCCGTCTGGCGGAGCGGCTGGCGGGGCTGCGCCCCGCGGTCCGGAACGTGGCGGTTCCGGCTGTCTCGGTCGAGGAACGGCGGGGCGAGAGCACGGAAGCCGAGGGATTCCTGGCCCGCTGGGGGGAGGAGCCGGTGGTCACCGTGGAACTGGACCCTCCCAAGGGCTTCGACTGCGGGAAGGTTATCGAGGGGAGCCGGGTCCTGAAGGGGGCCGGTGCCGATGCCATCAATATCGCCGAAAACCCCCTGGCCCGCATCCGGATGGGGAATATCGCCCTGGGGCATCTCATCCAGCAAGAGGTGGGGATCGAGGTCATCGTCCACGTCACCTGCCGGGACCGCAACCTCCTGGGGCTCCAGTCGGACCTCATGGGGGCGAGCCTCCTGGGCATCCGGAGCATCCTCGCCGTCACCGGGGACCCGGCCCGGATCGGGGAGCAGGCCGGGGCCTCGTCGGTCTACGACCTGAATTCTTTCACTCTCATCAAGCTCCTGGCCGACCTGAACGCAGGGGTGAACGCCCTTGGCAACCCCCTTGGCCGGGGTGCAGGGTTTGCCATCGGCTGTGTCTTCAACCCCAACAGCCAGCGGATGGAGGTCCAGGCGGAACGCCTCGCCAAGAAGGTTGCCAACGGGGCCCGCTTCGTCCAGACCCAGCCCCTCTACGACCTGGCACGTCTCGACGAGATGCTGGAACGGACCTCCCCTCTGGGGATTCCGGTGCTGCCGGGAATCCTTCCGCTGGTCAGTGAGCGCAACTGCGAGTTCCTCCACAACGAAGTGCCGGGGATCGTGATTCCCGAGGATATCCGGGCCCGGATGCGGGGGAAAGAGAAGGACGAGGGAGTCCGGGAAGGGCTCGCCATCGCCCGGGAGTTTATCGACGCCGTCCGGGGCCGGGTCGGCGGCTTCTATCTCATGCCCCCTTTCGGCCGTTACGAGATCGCCGTTGAACTGGTGCGGCACATCAAGGGGAAATAAACGGTTTCCCTTGTTGTCACCACAGGAGGTACCCATGCGTATCCAGCGAGTTGCATCGTTTTTCCTAATGCTTCTTTTTCTTGCCGGCTGCCGCAACACCTATCTGGTGGCGCAGCGGTTCGAAGACAGCTCCCGGGAATACGACCGGCTGGTGCGCTGGCAGGAGCATGAAAATGCCTGCATGAGTTTCGCGGCTTCCACTGTCGCCGATGAATGCCTCGCCCGGGCCAAGGCGGCCAAGGGGGTCTCCATGGCCGATTACCGGGTGAAGAGGGTGGATATGGATCCGGAGAAGGGGACGGCGACGGTGAGGGTGGAGATCGACTACTACATTCTTCCGTCCACCCGGCTCAAGACCCTGGAGGACGTCCAGCAGTGGCGCTACGAGGAGATCGACGGGAAGGAGCGCTGGCGCATCGTGACGCCGCTTCCCGAGTTCAAGTGATTCGTATCATCGCGGTGTTTCAATGTGGGCAATAATGTGGTAAACAGTAAGGACTACCAGGCGTAATGCCAGACACCAAAGGAGCGCACCGTATGTCAGACAAAAACACCGAAACCGCTGCTATCTTGGCCTTCTTCGCCGGCGCGGCCCTTGCGGCCGGTGCCGCTCTCCTCCTTACCCCCAAGACCGGCCGTGAAGTCAGGGAAAAGCTCGGCGATGTCACCGAGGATGCGGTTGGGAAAATCCGCTCGGCAGTCCGCGAGGCGAAGTACAAGGTCGCCCCCAAGGCCAAGGACGAGCCCGGAGATATCGAAGGCGGCAGCTGCTGGATCTAGGAAACAACAACGCCCCGCTCCACCAAAGGAGACGGGGCGTTTTCGTATGCGGTTCCGAAGCGCATTTTCAGGCAGACTCGTAGTCGACCGCTACCACCGATGACGATACCGCTTTCATGTGGGGGATCACCTCGCCGGCATGGTAGGGGTGGACCTGGTAGGCCTGGAGGTCTTCCATCGAGTCGAACTTGGTCACGAGGGCCAGATCATAGGATCGCTCGGACCTGATCACGTCAACCCCCACTTCCAGGTGGCGAAGCAGGGGGATTTCCCCCCTCATGCTCTCCAGCTTTTCCCTCGTTGCGGTCACGTTGGCCGGCGTGGGATCGTGGAGCTTGAAAAATACTATGTGGGTTACCATCGATTCATCCCTCCCTTGAGTAGTAGTTCCTGACGCTGTCCTGTCGTGTATTTCCTCTCTGCTGACGGCCGCAACCATATCACAAGAGTGCTCCCATTGCCACCGCGGGCGTGTGGTTCCGATTTTTCATGGTAGAGTTGTAGCTAACTCAGGCAAAGGAGGTGCCGTCATGGTGAAGTTCTACGATCCGATGGATCGGGCCGATCAGGCCCGTGTCGAGGCTATCCTTAGAGGAAAGGGGATCGAGTACTTTCTGCTGCCCGAGCCTCAGGAGGGAATCGGGCCCCAGCAGATTCACGTGGCCGAGGAGGATCTCCCCTTCGCGGAGGCCCTGCTGCGGAAGGGATGAAAAAACGGCCCGTCGTTGCCGGCGGGCCGCAGGTATCCCGTGTGTGCAGCCGATTACTGCTGCTGGGGGACGATGGTGATCTCTACCCGGCGGTTCATGCTGCGCCCTGCCTCGGTGCTGTTGTCGGCAATGGGCTTGCTCTTGCCGAAACCGATGGCGTTCATGCGGGCCGGGGCTACGCCGCGGGCTGCCAGGGCGTTCTTGACGGCAGTGGCCCGGCGCTCCGAGAGCGTCTGGTTGAGGGCGTCGCTTCCCGTGCTGTCGGTGTGGCCGGCGATGGTGATGGTCGTTGCGGGATACTGGGTGAGGACCTGGGCCACCCGGGTGATTTCATCGTTTGCTCCCGGCTGGAGGACGGCCGAATTGATGGGGAAGAGGATGTCCGATTTGAAGGTGACGGCAAGGACGTTCTGGTCACGCTGGATGCTTGCTCCCTCTACATTGGCAACGGCCTGCCGCATGGCTTGTTCCTGCTTGTCCATGTAGTTGCCGATGGCTCCGCCGGTGAGGCCGCCGGCCAAGGCGCCCGCCGCCGCGCCGATGAGGGTTGATTCCGTGTTGCGTCCGATTGCCTGGCCGAGCCCCGCGCCGACCGCCGCGCCGACACCAGTCCCTAAGGCGGCCCCCGTCTGGGTCCGGGTCATGGGTTGAGCGCAACCGGTTAGGGCTGCCATGGCGATGGTGAGAGCGCAGAGTGCTGTCCGTTTCATAATTCCTCCCTGGTGGATAAAGATACTGTTGCTCATTAACGAGGCAGTATAGCATATCAGCCGGGGGAGACAACCACGAAGGGGACGGGTCTGTATGGACTTGCGGAATGTGCGGGGCCGAATAAGGCGTCCGGGTGGATAGGGCGCGCCCCCTTCCCGGCAGGAGACGAGGGGGCGCTGCGCCCTGGTTCTCGCTATGCTGCGCTCTTTCCGGGAGCGACGGCTGTCTCTTCGGGCCGTCGCACCTCTTCCTCCTCGATGATGGAGGCAAAACGGATGATCCCCGGGATCAGCTTGAGCGTGATGATGAGCGAGGCGAATCCGAGGAGGCCGCCGGCGAGAAGGCCGTACTCCCCGGTTTCGGGCGCGGCAACCGGCAGGGCGTAGGATGCCACACTCAGGATGACGAGAAGGACGATCAGCAGAACGGCAAAACCAAATCCAAGAGTTTTCATGACTGCCTCCTTTTCGCTGCCGGGTTTTTGTTGGTCAGGGCTAATCATAGCACCCCGAATAGCGTATACAATATGCCTATTTTTTCCATACGCCACTTTTTCCGGGGAGGTAACTGCCTGTTTATTGGGTAGCTGTTTTGCAAGCGAACGAGGTGGCCCGGCCAAGGGGGAGCTTGCTTTACATGCCGGGTTTCGGCGCTATTCTTGGTAGGTGGGAGGTGGTTCCCGGTGATAGCCGCCTCAACTAAATACAGGGAGGTTAGCCATGAAACTGAGTGCACGAAATGTACTTCTCGGAACGGTCAGCGGTATTACCAAGGGGGCGGTGAACGCCGAGGTTTCCCTGACCCTCAAGGCAGGAACCCCGGTTATCGCGGTCGTCACCAATGCCAGCGTCGATAACCTGGGGCTCGCCGTGGGCAAGGAGGCCCATGTCATCGTCAAGGCCAGCTCGATCATCATCGGCACCGACCTCCACGACGCCAAGGTGAGCGCCCGCAACATCATCTGCGGCACGGTAGTGAAGGTGATCGAAGGACCGGTCAGCGCCGAGGTGGACGTGGAGATTGGCGGCGGCAATACCCTCAGCGCGGTCATCACCCATGAAAGCGCCAGAAACCTCGGCATCAAGGAGGGGGGGCATGCATGCGCCCTTTTCAAGGCTTCGAGCGTTATCCTTGGGGTCAGCTGACACCCCGCGGGGGAAACGCGCCCGGCCCGTGCCTGAAAAGTGGGCGTTTCCCCCTTGTTTGCCCGTCGTTGTGTCACTGGTGCGATGACGATTCCGCTCCTTGAGGATCAATTTTGCGGTACCTGTCCGGAATGACTTTTGGTATGCTGCGCAATGCCGGTCGGCATCACTCTTGCGAGGGGAGGGTGCGCAGCCGGACTCCGGAGTCGGTTCCCCTGTTCCGGGAAAAAAGGTCCCCGAGGAGAATGCTATGAAGAACATGATCATGAATGCCATCACCCTTGCTTTCTGCTGTATCCTGTTTGCGGCACCGGCTGCGTTAGCCGGCGAGTTGAACCTCTCGGCGGCGGCAAGTCTTAAGGATGCCATCAACGAGCTTTCCGCTGTGTTCGTGCAAAAGCATCCCGAGGTGAAGATCGCGAGGAATTACGGCGGATCCGGCGTCCTGGCCAAGCAGATCGAGCAGGGTGCACCGGCTGACCTCTTCATCTCCGCCAACCCGGAGTGGTTGGACTACCTCAGGGAGCGGAAACTTGTGGAGTCCGCCACCATCGGCACTTTCGCCTACAACACACTGGTCTTTGCCGGTGCGGCGAAGCAGCAGGCGGCGGGGATGAACGATCTGCCGAAGCTGCGGAAGATCGCCGTCGGGAGCCCCCGGAGCGTGCCGGCGGGCGAGTACGCCCTGGAGGCCATGCGGAAGGCGGGCATCGAGAAGGAGCTGGCCGGAAAGCTCGTTATGGCCAAGGATGTGCGGGAGGCCATGAAGTACGCCGAACTGGGAGAGGTTGACGGCGCCTTCGTCTATCGGACCGATGCGCTGCTGCTCGGGAAGCAGGCGAAGATACTCTTTGTTGTTCCCGAGGGGCTCCACGGCCGGGTTACCTACCCCCTGGCCCTCACCGTGGCCGGAGCGAAGAAGAAGGAAGCCCGTGGGTTTCTCCGCTTCCTCCGGTCGGTGGAGGCGAAAAGAATTCTTGTCAGGTATGGCTTTGCGGTGAAATAATCCGCCCATGTTTTCCTTAACCTCCGCAGACATCGATGCCATCCGGCTCTCGGCCAAAGTCGCCCTTGCGGCGACAGTCGTGTCGCTCCCCTTCGGCATTGCCGTCGCCTACGTGATGAGCTACTGCTCCTTCCGGGGAAAGACCTTCGTGGAGGTGCTCCTCAATCTCCCCCTGACGCTCCCGCCGGTGGTGATCGGCTATCTGCTCCTCCTCCTGCTCGGGAAGAAGGGGTGGGTCGGGGGGCTGCTCGATGCCGCGGGAATACGGATCATCTTCACCTGGTACGCCGCGGTCATCGCCTCGGCGGCGGTGGGGTTTCCGCTCCTGGTCCGCTCCATCCGCATCGCCATGGACTCCATCGACGGACGCCTCATCCAGGCGTCGCGCACCCTGGGGGCCCGCTGGAGCGACACCCTCGCCACCGTCATTCTCCCCCTTTCGCTGCGGGGGATCGTGGCCGGCTCGTCCCTCATGTTCGGCCGCAGCCTCGGCGAGTTCGGCGCCACCATCATCGTTGCCGGAAACATTCCCGGCATTACCCAGACCATCCCCCTGGCTGTCTACGACTACGTGAGCGCCCCCGGCGGCGAGGGGGCTGCCCTGGCCCTCTGTCTCGTTTCGGCGGGGCTCTCCCTGCTGGTCCTCTTTTTCCATGAATACCTGGCGCGCCGCATGGCGAGGAGGGACTGAGATGGAATTGCGGGTGAGGGGCGCCAAGACCTTCGGGGCGTTCCATCTGGCGGCTGATTTCACTGTCGAGGGGAACCGCATCGGCATCTTCGGCGAGTCAGGGAGCGGCAAGTCGACCCTGGTGAACATGCTTGCGGGGCTCGAACGCCCCGACAGCGGCGAGATCCTGCTGGACGGGGAGCCCCTCTTCGCCGCCGACCGCCGCATCAACGTGCCGCCGGAGCGGCGACGGGTGGCCCTCGTCTTTCAACATCCCCACCTCTTCCCTCACCTCTCGGTCAGGGGAAACCTCCTCTATGGCTGGAAGCGGTGCGCCATGGCGAACCGCCAGGTGGGGCTCGACGACATCGTCGACGTGCTGAAGATCGGCCGCCTCCTGGACCGGGGAGTGACCAACCTTTCCGGCGGGGAGAAACAGCGGGTAGCCCTTGGCCGGGCGCTCCTCTCCAACCCCCGGCTCCTCCTCATGGACGAGCCCCTGTCGGCCTTGGACGACACCCTCCGCTTCCAGATCATCCCGTACCTGCGGGGGGCCTGCGAAGCCCTCGCCATCCCGTACCTCTTCATTTCCCATTCCCTGGTGGAGATGCGGCTCATGGCCGAGCGGGTCATCGTCTTCAGCCAGGGATGCCAGGTGGCCGACACCACGCCGGACGCCCTGGCCCGCAACCGCATGGGGGACAGCCCCGTGGGGTACATCAATCTCCTGCGGCTCACCGACCCCTGCGACAATGACGGCCTCATCTCCTACGCCTGGGGAGGGACCCGGCTCTTTCTCACCGCCCCACCGGGGGAGGGAGAACTTCTCTTCGAGCTCTCCTCAAAGGACATGATCCTTTGCAAGAAGCACCCCGAGGCCATCAGCGCCCGGAATCTCTTCCACTGCACGGTAATCGGGATTTTCGAGGCGGGGCGGAAAGCGGGGGTGGAGCTCCAGTGCGGCACCGGGCGGCTGGTGGCCGAGGTGGCCGCCGAGGCGGCCCGGGAGCTGGAGCTTACCGTGGGGAGCGAGGTCTTCGCCGCCGTGAAGGCGTCGGCCTTCCGGCGGTTGGGGTAGGGGCGACGGTTACGATTTCTCCGCCGCGCCGCAGGCGCAGGAACAGGAGCACGCCATGCCGTCGGCCTTGTCGAAGGCCTCACGCCCCTCCCGGAAGGAGAGCCAGGCAATGGCCAGGGAGCCGAGGGAATCGAGATACCCGATGCCGGTCAGCTCATAGCCGGCGCTGGCCGCCAGAAGAACCACCGACAGCAGCAGACAGGCCCGGCTGCAGGCGGCGTCGGCCAGGATAGCCGGCGAGTTGAGGGCCTTCCCCACCTTCATCTTGTGGCGGATGAGGAGCCACATGAACGAGATGGATACCAGCGACACCACGATCCCCCAGACGGTGGTCTCCGGGCGGTGGCCGCCATAGATGCTGAGACCCGCCGTCACCACGAGCCCCGCCGCAAGCAGGTAAAAGGCTCCCCCCGTGATCCGCAGTGCCCGCCGTTCGAAGGAGTCCCGCTTCTCCTCCTCCCCCCGCCGGAGCCGCCGCACCATGTGCCAGATCCCCACCCCCGAGATCACCTCCACGAAGGAGTCGAGCCCGAAGCCGAAAAGGGAGAGGGTCTCGTCCGCCGCGCCGAACCAGACCGACACAATCCCTTCAATGATATTGTAGCTGATGGTAATGAGGGCCAGGATGGCCGCCTTTCGATAGAGTTCCTGAAGCCGAAGAAATTTGTCGCAGAGCATACTAGATAGGTCTCCTTTGAGTATTAAGGCTCAGAATGCCCGCCAGATGAACCAGGCCCCGGCCAGTGCGATGATGAAACCGCTCACCCGTTTTCCCCAGAGGGAGATGTCGGCTACCCCCCGTGAGGCGGCGAAGGCCTCCACGAAGCCGGTGAAGGTGCCGGCGGCAAGCATGAGGAGGCAATGGCCGAGGGCGTAGGTGAAGAGGAGGAACGTCCCGTCCAGGATATTCCCCTTCAGGGCTGCGAAGGAGAGGATCACGACCAAGACCGGCGTGGCGCAGGGGGATGAGGCGACCCCGAAGAAGAGGCCGAGGAGGAGCGCACCCACGAGGCCGCCCCGTTTCGGCCTGAATTGCGGCAGCGCCGGCAGGTTCAGGTCATAGAGCCCCAGCATCTGGAGCCCCATGGCCACCGCCACGGCGCCCACGGCCACGTACCACCATCCCCCCACGGTGCCGAACATGGTCCCCAGGAGCGCCGCGGCAGCGCCGAAGATGGTGAAGGTAAGCGACAGACCGATGATGAAGGAGAGGGAGTAGAGAAAGGCCTTCTTCCGGCTTTCTCCCGCATGCCCCCCCACGAATCCCACCACCAGCGGAATGGTGGCCAGGACGCAGGGGGAGGCAGACGAGAGGACTCCTCCCATAAAGACCGCGCCGAAGGCCAGAAGCGGCTGCGTCGCGACAATCTGCTCGATATTGTCGAGGAGGCTCATCGCACGCCCAGGGCATTCAGTTCCTTGACGATATCAGCCTTGTCCATGAAGCCCATGTGCCGCTTCACTTCCTTCCCACGGGCGTCGAAAAATATCTGGGTCGGGATCATCTGCACCCGGAACCGCTTCGGCGCGGCTTGGTTTTCATTGACGTCGATGAATAGAACAGTTGCTTTTCCCCTATATTCTGTCGCTAGAGATTCGAGGATCGGAGCCATTTTCTTGCAGGGTATGCAGTATCTGGCCCCCAGGTCGATGACCGCTGGCTTGCCCGAGGCAAGGGCTTTGTTGATAGCGTCATCGGTGGCCGAAGGAAGCTCCGCCCGCGCAACAGTTGCAGTGAGGAGCAGGAAAAGGAGAGTGAGAAAACGCATCACAGCATCCCCCTGATCTCGTCCGGCGAGGCCACTTTGCCGGAGAATTTGACTACCCCGTCGACCACCAGCGCGGGAGTGCGCATCACCCCGTACTTCATGATCTTCTGGATTTCTTCGACTTTGATGACCTCAGCCTCCTTGCCGCTCATCTCCACGGCCTTCTTCGCGTTCTCGTAGAGGGTTTTGCATTTGGCGCAGCCAGTGCCGAGCACTTCGATCTTCATTGGCGTTTCTCCTTTCGTTGTGGATTAAAGAATCGCGTTGAACAGATATCCCACAATGACGATGGCCACGGCAACGGTGCCGAAAAAAACCGCCAGGAGCCGGTTCTTGAGGACGTTTTTCAGAATGATGGCCTCGGGGAGCGACAGGGCCGTCACCGCCATCATGAAGGCGAGCACTGTTCCCATGGCCATCCCCTTGGCGGTCAGGGCCTGAACGATGGGGATCACCCCGGCGGCGTTGCTGTAGAGCGGTACCCCGAGGGCCACGGCCACCGGCACCGCAAAGGGATTGTCCCTGCCGGCCCAGCGGGCCAGAAAATCCTGAGGGACGTAGCCGTGGATGAAACCGCCGATGCCGATGCCGACGACCACGTAAGGCCAGATTTTCTTTAGGAGTCCGATGGTGTATTCACGGGCATAGTCAAACCGTTCGGACCAGCTCTGTTCGGTAATCTCGGCATTTCCCACCTGCATCTCCCACACGTAATCCTGAACGTGCTTCTCCATCTTCAGCCGCCCGATGACGATACCGGCCACGATGGCCACCAGAAGCCCCATGCCGATATAGAGCAGCGCGATTTTCCACCCGAACATCCCCCAGAGCATGATGAGGGCCACCTCGTTCACCATGGGCGAGGAGACAAGGAACGAGAAGGTGACCCCGAGGGGAACCCCTGACTCCACGAAGCCGATGAAGAGCGGCACGGCCGAACAGGAGCAGAAGGGGGTCACGATTCCCAGGAGCGCTGCCATGACGTTCCCCACGTATTCCCGCTCGTGGGAGAGGATGCGCTTGGTCCGCTCCGGCGGAAACCACGAGCGGATGATGGCGACGACGAAGATGATGACTGCGAGGAGGAAGAAAATCTTGAGGGTGTCGTAGATGAAGAAATCGAGGGCCTCCCCCAGATGGCTCACCGGGGAGAGGCCGAAGAGATCGAATACTAGATAGTCGGCGAAGGGTTTGAACACGCGAATCTCTCCCCTCAGGCAGTGGTGGCGAACCAGCGGCGCCGGAACCAGAACGCCACGTTCACCAGCCCGATCATAACCGGTACCTCAACAAGGGGGCCGATGACCGCCGCGAAGGCCGCTCCCGAGTTGAGCCCGAAGACCGCCACCGCCACGGCGATGGCCAGTTCGAAGTTGTTGCTGGCCGCCGTGAAGGCCAACGTGGTGGTTTTTGTGTAGTCGGCGCCAAGCCGTTTCCCCATCCAGAAAGAAATTAGGAACATGACGATGAAGTAGATGAGGAGCGGGATGGCGATCCGCACCACGTCCAGCGGCAACTGAACGATGAGGTTACCCTTGAGGCTGAACATCACCACGATGGTGAAGAGGAGCGCCACGAGGGTGATGGGGCCGATGCGTGGCACCACCTCCCGGTGGTAGCGTTCCTTCCCCATGAGCTTCACGCCGACGAGGCGCGTCAGTGCCCCGGCGATGCAGGGGATTCCCAGGTAGATGAAGACGCTCTCGGCGATCTGGCGGATGCTCACTTCCACCACGCTCCCCGAAAGGCCGAAGAGGGGCGGGAGCACCGTAATGAAGAACCAGGCGTAGACGCTGTAGAAAAGGACCTGGAAGATGCTGTTGAAAGCCACAAGCCCGGCGGCGTACTCGGTGTTCCCCTTGGCCAGCTCGTTCCAGACGATGACCATGGCGATGCAGCGGGCCAGGCCGATCATGATGAGCCCCACCATGTACTCAGGCTTGTCGGGGAGGAAGGCAATGGCCAGGACGAACATGAGCGCCGGCCCGATGAGCCAGTTCTGGGCGAGGGAGAGGCCGAGGATTTTCTTGTTCCTGAAGACTTCGGGCATCTCCTCGTACTTCACCTTGGCAAAGGGGGGATACATCATGAGGATGAGGCCGGCGGCGATGGGGATGTTCGTTGTCCCCACCTGGAAACGGTTGATGAACTGCTCCACGCCCGGGATGAAGTACCCCAGGCCGACGCCGAGGGCCATGGCGGCGAAGATCCAGAGGGTGAGCCAGCGGTCGAGGAAGGATAGGTTGCGGGATACATGCTCACTCATGGGTTCCTCCGCTCAGGTGGGCAGTCAGCTCCTGTCGCATCTCATCCCGGACCCGACGAAATTCGGCCATGATTTCCCCTTCGGTGCCAGTGGCCCGTGAAGGGTCGTCGAACCCCACGTGCTCACGCCGGACTCCACCGACGAAGTAGGGACATTTTTCGGTGGCATCGCCGCAGAGGGTGATGACCCGGTCAAAGGTCTGCCCGTCGAATTCAGCGAGATTCTTGGAACGCTGATTGGAGATATCGATCCCCAGTTCAGCCATAACCCTGATTGCTCGCGGATTGACGGCGGTTGCCTCCGTGCCGGCGGAGAAGGCCTCCCATTGTCCGCCGAGAAAATGGTTTGCCAGCCCCTCGGCCATCTGGGAGCGGTTGGCGTTGTGGGTGCAGAGGAAGAGGACGCGATGTTTCATAGAAACTCCTGTGAGGTGTGTATCCGGATACGCGGATGAGGCGAAGCAAAAAAAATCAGGCGCAGCGATTCCCCTGGCCAAAGCCGGCGAGGCGTTCGCGGTCGGCAAGGGCAACCGGTTCCGTGGCAAGGTACCGTGCCAGGAAAGCTTGGAGTTCGCCGCGCGCGGGTATGTCTGAGGGGGCAAGGGAGTAGTAGACCCAAACCCCTTCCCTGCGGTCATCCACCCAGCCGGCGTTCTTGAGTTGGGCCAAGTGCCGCGACACCGTGGACTGGGGGAGCTCCAGGGCCGCCATGAGATCGCAGACGCAGAGCTTCTTCTCCGCCAGGAGGAGCGCCAGGATTCGGAGGCGGGTTTCATCGGCAAGGGATTTGAAAAGACGGGCGGCCTGTTTCATGGGGAAAATATATCCGGATAAGCGGATTGAGTCAAGGGCTGATTCGGGACTTACCCTTCCGCCTCGACAGGGTTCTCCAGGCTCAACACCCCGGCGCTCTCGTCGTAGGCGAAGATCTCGGCGTTTCGTCCCCACTCGATGACGACCCGCAAGACCCGCTGGGCTTCGTCCTCGCTCAGGTAGTCCTCCAGTTCCCGGAGAAAGCGCTCTTCCGGCGCGCGGTTGCCAGGGCGCTCGTCGAGTACCCGGCGGATGTGGGCTGCCAGCGACACCCGGCGCACCAGGTGCTCGGCAAAAATCTCCTTCTGCCGGAGGATGTCGGCCTCGGCAAAGCTCCTTCCCGAGGGGGTGAGCTCCACGTCGCCCGCCTCCACCCGGGCGAAGCCGAGGATTTCCAGTGCCTCCAGGAGCGGGAAGAGGTGGTCGACGCTGAGCCCCTGGTCGTCGGCGATTTCGGGGAGGTCGGCCCGCCCCCGGTAGGGCTCCCGGGCCAGGGCGTCGATGAGGCCGGTGAGGCGGGAGACCGAGGCATCGGGGAGACGGTGGCCGATAGGAACACCTTCGGGGCGCGCGGCCCCGCGGGGTTTTTCGGTCATGAGGGCATAGACGTCGTCCACGAGCTTGCGGAAAGCTGGGGCCTCCCGGTCGCGGGGGTGGGGAAGGGGGACCGGCACCTCGGCGACGATTCGGCCGGGGGAGCTCCCGAGGATGACGATCCGGTCGGCCAGGAGGACCGATTCCTCGATGTTGTGGGAGACGAGGATGATGCCACGTGTTGGTATCCGCCGCTCGATCCAGAGTTCGATCAGGTCGGTGCGGAGGGTCTCGGCGGTGAGGACGTCAAGGGCCGAGAAAGGTTCGTCCATGAGGAGGAGATCGGGCTCCACCACCAGGGCTCGGGCAAAGCCGACCCGCTGGCGCATTCCGCCGGAGAGCTCCTTGGGGAAGGCGGATTCGAAGCCGTCGAGGCCGATCAGGTCGATGGCCTCCAGGGCGCGGCGGCGCCTTTCCGCCGCAGGCACCCGGCGGGCCAGGAGGCCCAGTTCCACGTTTTCGAGGACCGTGAGCCAGGGCATGAGGGCGAAGGTCTGGAAGACCATGGCCACCCCTTCCACCGGACCGGTGACCGGATTTCCTCCGTAGCTGACGGTGCCACCGCCGGGGGGGACGAGCCCGGAGATGATCCGCAGGAGGGTCGATTTCCCCGAACCCGAGCGGCCCAGCAGCGCAACGATCTCACCCTCGCCGACGGTGAGGGCTACGCCATCGAGGACGAGGTGCTCATCACCCTCGGTCTTGCGGTACGATTTCCTGATGTTGTCGAGCCGGAGCAGTTCGGCGGACGCTGAAGTTGTCATGGGCGGTTCCTAGTCAAGGCGATACCTGGTCTGGGCCAGGAGGTAGAGCCTGCGCCAGAAGAGGCGGTTCAGGCAGACAACGAAGATGCTCATTACCGCGATGCCGAGAACGATGTGGGGGTAGTCCCCCTGCTCGGTCCAGCGGGCAATGGCCGAACCGAGGCCGGTGGCGGTGAGGGTGGTGGGGCCCCAGCTCACCATCTCGGCAACGATGCTCGCGTTCCAGGTTCCTCCCGAGGCGGTCACGAGCCCCGTCACCAGGGAGGGGAAGATGCCGGGGAGGAGCAGCCGCCGCCAGAGCTCCCACCCCGAGAGCCCCAGGTTGGTCGCCGCTTCGCGCAGGTCGTTGGGGATGGCGGAGGCCCCGGCGATGACGTTGAAGAGGATGTACCACTGGGTGCCGAGGATCATGAGGGGGGCGGTCCAGATTTCAGGATTGAGCCGGAAACGGACGATGAGGACCACCACTACCGGGAAGAAGAGGTTTGCGGGGAACGCGGCCAGGAACTGGGCCACCGGCTGAACGCGAGTCGCCCACCGGGGATTGAGCCCTATCCTGACCCCCACAGGGATCCAGAGAAGCGAGGCCAGGGCGAGGAGGACCGTCACCCGCGCCAGGGTAGCCAGACCCAGCCCGAAGACGGAGAGCACCTCGCGGAGGGGGATGACGCTCACGAAGGTTGCCAGTTTCCAGAGGCCGTAGAGCGCTGCCAGGGCAAAGATTGCGTTCCAGGCGCGATCGATGGTCCGCTGTACTTCCGGCCGGATGGGGTACCTCGACCGGCGCGGGAGGCGGCGTCTCCGGGGAAAACGCTCTGCCAGCCGTGCCGGTAGCGCGCCAATCAGACGAAGGAGCCGGCCCATGAGCCGCGTCCGGGTGAAGATGGTGAGAAGCCACGATTCCGGAGGAGCGCCCGATTCAGTGAGCTCCACCCGGAATTTTTCGGCCCATGCCACGAGGGGGCGGAAGAAGAGCTGGTCGTAGAGGAAGATGACCAGGGCCATGGTCGCCAGGGCCCATCCTATGGCGCCCAGGTCCTGCCGGTGGATGGCGAGCGCCATGTAGGAGCCGATGCCGGGGAGGGTCACGGAGGTCTTCCCCACGGTGATCGCCTCGGAGGCCACCACGAAAAACCACCCCCCCGAGACCGACATCATAATGTTCCAGATGAGGGGGGGGACGCCGAAGGGAGCCTCTACCCGCCAGAACCGCTTCCAGGGGGAGAGGCCGAAGATGGTGGCCGCTTCTCCCAGGTCCTTGGGGACGGTTTTCATGGACTGGTAAAAACTGAAGGCCATGTTCCATGCCTGGGAGGTAAAAATGGCAAAGATGGAAGCGGCCTCGACCCCCAGGAGGCTCCCCGGGAACAGGGAGATGAAGCCGGTTACGGTCACGGAGAGGAAGCCGAGGATCGGCACCGACTGGAGGATGTCGAGAGCCGGCACGAGGATCGGGCCGAGCCGGCGGCTCTTGGCCGCCAGGGTTGCGTAGGTGAGGGTGAAGGCGAGGGAGAGGCCGAGGGCCGCCCCCATCCTGATTACGGTCCGCAGCGCGTAGTAGGGGAGGTGCCACGGATCGGGGGAGAGGGAGGGGACCGTCTTCCCCGGCACATAGGGGAGGGCCATTTCCCGGCTTCCCCAGGCGAGGAGCGCGATGATGCCCATGACAAGAAAGAATGCCGCCAGATCCCAGGCATTGGGCGTCGTGAGCTTTCCGCGGAAGTTGTCGTCGGTGGTGTGGGGCTGCACGGGTTACCTTTCCTTGTCACGGGGAGGATTTCCTTATCAGGTGTTGGATGCTGCAGAGTGGTGAATGTCGTGTCGTTATGCCGTCTCTCCCGTGTGAGTGGCGGGAGCAAACCGTGATCCATCGGCGGCCCCACCGCTTTCCGATGGGGCGAGGTGGGGCCTGAAAATCCAGTAGAGCCCCAGGGCCGAGAACCAGCAGATGGCCGCGGACCAGACCATGTGCGAGAAAAAGTGGGCTCCCCGTGCCATCTGGGCGTAGCCGTAAATGGTGCCGAGTGCGAATCCCGTTGCGAGGCCTGCCCGGGCGATCTTGGCGCGGCGATCCCGCAGGGCGAAGTATATGGCCATGAGGGAAAAACCTCCGGCGGCGTGTACCGCCGGAAAGCAATGCCCGTTGTTGGCGCCGGGGGGATTTCCCTCGAAGAGCCGGGTGTAGGGGACCGGCCCGCCGTAGCGTTCCACGGACCAGGGACAGTGGCGGCCGGATAAACCCCTGCCGACGGCAACGAGGCAAATGCCGATGCCTATGGCCATGGCCAGGTAGAGGGCGGCCCACCGGAAGGGGCGCAACCGGACAACCTGGAACGACAGGACCCAGGCGATGAAGGAAAGCGATGTGACCGCGGCGATCAGGTCACGCCCCCGCTCGTGGATGAGCCATTGGGCCCACCACGAGTACCGGGCCGGCCAGGTGCCGGCAGTGAAATCGTAGAAGCGGTCAGCCAGGACCAGGTCCACGTGGGTAATCTCGCAGGCCGTGGCCGCGAAAACGAAGAGGAGAAGCGGCACGATCCCGTGACTGAGCCAGAAGGGAGCATCAAGGGGCGCGGTCGTACGTGTCTTCATGGTCAGGGGAGCCTGTTGAGCCGATTCTTGTAAATATAGTTCGCCCCCTGGTACCAGGCAAGGGCTTTTTGGAGGGACTGTTCATCCATGGGGAGCGGCTGGGTGTCGCCGCTGCGGCGGTCGAACCGGGCCAGGGTTGCCCCTTTCTGGGGGCTGAGGATCAGGAGCCGGTCACCCTCGATGTAGCCCAGCTTCTGGTAGGTGGAGATGAAGGCCCGTTCGGGCTGCGTGTCGGCCTTGAGGATGTCGCGCCCCAGGAAGTCGGTGGTGTAGCTCATGTTGAGGAGTCCGAGCACCGTGGGGGCCACGTCGATCTGGCCCATCATCCGATCCACCTTTCCCGGCGTCACGTTGTGGGGGGAGTAGACAAGGAGCGGGATCTCGTACTTCTTCACCGGCAGTTCGGTCTTGCCGGCGCTGCCGGCGCAGTGGTCGGCAATGAAGACGAAGACGGTATCCTTGAACCAAGGCTCCTTCCGGGCTTCTTCGATGAACTTCCCGATGGCGTAGTCGGCGTATTTCACCCCTCCGTCACGGCCGGTCTTGGAGGGAATGTCGATTTTCCCGTCCGGATAGGTGAAGGGACGGTGGTTGGAGGTGGTCATAAGCATGTTGAAGAAAGGGCGCCCCGCCTCAAATGACTTCCGCGACTCCTTGATGGTCTTGCGGTAGAGGTCTTCGTCGCAGACTCCCCAGACGTTGGCGAAGGTTATCTCGTCCTTGGCAAAGCTGTTGCGGTCGACAATGTCGAAGCCGTTGCCGGAGAAAAAGGCGTTCATGTTGTCAAAGTAGCCATATCCCGCGTAGATGTAGCGGGTGTCGTACCCCTTCTCCTTCATGATTTCACCCCAGGACCGAAAGCCGCCGTTATTGGGGCGCTTCACGATGGAGGTGCCCGGAAGCGGCGGTATCGAGAGGTTGAGGGCCTCCAGCCCCCGGACCGTCCTGGTGCCGCTGGCGTAGAGGTGGGTGAAGAGCAGGGAATCCCTGGAGAGACGGTCGATGTTCGGCGAGAGTCCCTTGGTGTTGCCGAATATTCCGAGGTACTCGGCACTCAGGCTCTCCTCCACCACCACGATGACGTTGAGCCGCTTTTCCTCTCCTTCGCCGGTGATCTGCCGGGTCATGCGGGGCGCCGGGGTGGTGAAGTGGTTGTTGCGCTCCTCCACCAAGCCGCGGAGCCGGGCCAGTACCTGCCGGTCGTCCCGGGTCACGTAGAACTGTCTGAAGTCGAGCTCGTTGTTGCGGAAGGCCGCGAAGAGGCCATAGAGGCCGTTGCCGGCCAGTTCGTTGGCGTAGCTGTTGGCGGAGATCTCCGTGCCGGAAATGTTCACGAGGAGAAGGGCTGCCAGGGGGGCGGCAAGGAGCGTGGCGCCCAGACGACGGTGGCGGCCGGCAAAGGTCGTGGCGGCGGCCCGGTCGATGGCGGAGCGGAGCAGGAATACCGCAACCAGGGAAATAGCAAAGATTCCGCCGAGAATCGGCGCCAGGGGGTACGACTCGCGGATGTTGCCGATGACCTCATGGGTGTAGATCAGGTAATCCACGGCAATGAAGTTGAAGCGGGTCGAGAACTCCTCGAAGAAGAAGTACTCGGCCACGGCGCCGAAGATGAGGGCGTAGAGGATGATGAAGATGGCGGTGCGGACCACCCAGCGGTGCCCGCTGCTTCCCGCGAGCCGCCGGGGGGCGAGGATCAGGTAGAGGGCCGCCGGGATGAGGAGATAGGCGAGGGCCGCCGCGTCGAAAATGAACCCTGTTCCGTAGGCCTTTGCCACCAGGGGGAGGGTGAGCCCGGACCCCTTGGGGACCATGGTGAGGAGAACGGTACGGGTTATGATGGAGATGGCGAGAAAGATGAGTGAGAAGAGGGTGATGATGCCAAAGGTACGGCGCTTGGTCATGGGGGCTCCGCTGACAGGAGATAGCACTTCAGCGGAAAATTTTACCAGAGACAACCTGACCGGACCATGACGGGAAGATGACAATTTCGTCATCTTCAAAAGTTACAATGGTGACGGAGCTGCGGGAAAGTGGAGCGTCACGGCGGTTCCCCGCCCCGGTTCGCTGGAGACCGAAACGCTTCCCCCGTGGAGGTCCATGATGGAGCGGACGATGGCGAGGCCGAGGCCGGTCCCCTGGGCATTGAGGGCGCGGGCCTCGCTGCTGCGGTAGAAGCGGTCGAAGACCCGGAGGAGATCGTCCGGCGCGATGCCGATGCCGGTGTCGGTAACGGTGAGATGGGCGGCGCCGTCGTTGTCCCGGGTGAAGGAGACGGTGATCGCCCCTCCCGTGGGGGTGTAGCGGATGGCGTTGGAGAGCAGGTTGCCGACGGCCCGCTGGAAGAGGAGCGGGTCAGCATGTATCTCACCCCGGCCGGAGCAGGAAATGGTTATCTCCTTCTCTTCCGCCAGGGTGCCGTAGAAGTCCAGGAGCAGTTCCAGTTCGCCGCGCATGTCCAGGGGGATCGGCTCGATCCGTTGCTCGGCCCTGGCCAGGAAGAGGATGTTGTCGATCAGGCGCGAGAGGCGCTCGTACTCCTCAAGGCTCGACTCGATGACCCGCCGGTACTCTTCGGCGGAGCGGGCCCGGGAGATAGCCACCTCGGCCTCGCCCCGAAGGATGTTGATGGGGGTGCGGATTTCGTGGGCCAGGTTGGCGGAGGATGCTTCGAGCCGGTCGAAAGACGTTTCAAGGCGGTCGAGCATGCCGTCGAAGGCGGCGGCGAAACGGGCCAGTTCCCGGGGCCATACCCGGGCACCGAGGCGTTCATCAAGGGTCGTCACATCGATGCGTCCGGCCGCACCGGTAATCTCTGCCAGGGGGCGGAGGCCCCGGCGCACCACCACGGCACTGAGAGCGGCCGAAAGGCAAATGCCGGCCAGAAACACAAAAGCCATCTTCTGCTTGTATCCCTGAAGGATATCCTCGTCGTCGGTCACGTCGAGGGCCACCTGGATAAAGCGGGATGAAAGCCCCTTCTCCGACATTCCCCAGGCGGAGTTCAGCAGATAGATCCGCCCGTCTTGCACGTGGAGCTTTTTGCCTTGGCCGATGGCGCGGGAATCCCGGGCTGGCGGGGGGAACTGGCGGGCAGGAACAATGCGGTCCATTCCCCGTGTCTCCATGACCACATTTCCCTGCCGCCCCATGATTCGAACCAGGTAACGGGTGTCCTGCCGCAGGGCCCCTTCCCAGTTGACTTCCTGATCAAGGTGGGCGGAGTCGTCGGGGTAGCGGGCAATGATCGCCTCGATCACCCGTATTTTCTCGATGATGAAGTTGTTGTCCTCGAACTCCAGGTCGCTTGCCAGGGCGAGAAACTGGAAGACGATGACAAAGAGGAGAACACACGTGGTGGCCAGGGTGGAGAGGATGGTGAGCCGTGCGGTGAGGGAGAGAGCCCCCGGGTGGGTCACTTCACGCTCCGTCGAGGACATAGCCTGCTCCGCGGACGGTACTTATCAGCTTTCGCTCGAAGGGGTCGTCGACCTTGCGCCGCAGGCGGCGGATTGCCACGTCGACGATATTGGTGTCGCTGTCGAAGTTTATGCCCCAGACCTGGTCGGCGATGAGGGCTCGGGAGAGGACCTCCCCCTTGCGGCGGAGCAGGAGCGACAGGAGGAGAAACTCCTTGGTGGTGAGGTCGAGGGGGGTCCCTCCCCGCCAGGCCTTGTGGCCCACCAGGTCCATTTCCAGATCGTCGACCCGCAGGCGTTCCGGCTGCCGTGCCGGTCCCCGGCGGAGGATGTTGCGGGCCCGGGCCAGCAGTTCCGAAAAGGCGAAGGGTTTCACCAGGTAGTCGTCGGCCCCCAGCTCCAGCCCTCGCACCCGGTCCTGGACCGCGTCCCGGGCCGACAGGTAGATGACCGGCACCTCGCTCCCCCCGCGCCGCAGCTCTTCCAGCACCGACCAGCCATCCCGGCCGGGGAGCATGATGTCGAGGATGACGAGGTCGTAGGCCTCGGTACGGGCCAGGTGGAGACCATCCTCGCCGTTTTGGGCCGTGTCCGCCGAAAAGCCGTTCTCAGTGAATCCTTTCTGAAGATACGCGGCGGCCTTTTTCTCGTCTTCTATGATCAGGATGCGCATGGAAACTCCGGAGCCCAAGGGTAACGCTGAGAATTGTAGCGCGGCCCCCCTCGGGACTGCAACCCTTTCCCTTGGGGAGAAAATGAAAAAGGCCGCCCGAAGGCGGCCTCCCATAATCGGTAGCCGGCGATTTTCACGATGCCAGGTGGAACTGGCCGATGAGATGCTGAAGCTCGGAGGAGAGATCGGAAAGCTGTCTGGCAGCGGCTGCGGTTTCCTGGGCTCCCCGGGCCGTACCCTGAACCACATCGGTAATCTGTTGGATGTTGCCGCTGATTTCGGTTGTGGTGGCGGTCTGCTGCTCGGCGGCCGTGGCAATCTGGTTGACCTGCATAGTGACGGCCTCTACCGTATCGAGGATTTCTACAAGCGCCTTGCCGGACTGCGCCGCTTCGGCAGTGCCGAGCTCAACCTCCTTCACCCCTTGCTCCATGAATGAGACGGCATCCCTTGTCTCCTGTTGAATGGCTTTTATCATCGCGCCGATTTCCTTGGTCGCCTTGGTGGTCCGCTCTGCCAGTGCCCGGACCTCGTCGGCCACTACGGCGAAACCGCGGCCCTGCTCGCCGGCTCGGGCGGCCTCGATGGCGGCGTTCAGCGCCAGGAGATTCGTCTGGTCTGCGATATCCTCGATGGTGCCGATAATCTCACCAATCTGGTCGCTTCGGGTGCCGAGGTTTTCCACCGTCTTTGCCGTTTCCTTTACCCGTTCGGCAATGTGGTGCATCTCCCCGACAGTCTGCTTGATCACTTCAGATCCTTTGCCCGCCGTTTCGCTTGCCCGGCGTGCTTCGTCGGCTGCGGCCGAACAACTGGCGGCAATTTCCGTCGATGTGGCCGCCATCTCCTCGCTGGCTGTGGCCACAGTGCCGGTCTGGGCGGCAACTTCCTCCGCCCCCGTTGCCATTTGCTCGGCATTGGCAGTTAACTGACCGGCTGCTGCCGCCACCTGTGCCGCGTTATCGGCAACGCCGGTAATGAGGCTGTTGAGACGGTCGGACATGGTGTTGACTGCTTCGGCTAGCTGACCGGTTTCGTCTTTCTGTTTCATCTCAAGATGGTGGGCTAGATCCCCCTGGGCGATGGCCTGGGCGAATTCGACCACTTTCCGAAGGGGGACGGTGAACTGGCGCGCCATGAACAGGCCGAAAACGACAGCAGCGACCATGCCGGCAACGGCGAGTATTCCCATCTGTATGGTGGCACTGTGGGCCGTGGCACTATTCAGTCCGTTGCGGCGTTCCGCCAGTGCGATTTTCATGTCGAATATCTTTTTTATTGCATCGTCGATCTTGCGCTCATAGGCAAGCCCCTCGCTCCGCATGACATCCAGGGCAGTTTCGCGATCGCCGGCAAGGGCTGCCGCGATGATTTCATCGCGCACCGGGCCGTACTCTTTGATGAGGGTGCGGAGCGTGGCGAACTGTTTTTTCCCCTCTTCGGTTTCAAGTGTCGCATCCACCTCCGTCAACTGTTTGTCGATATCCTGGTAAAGCTTCGCGATGGCATTGGCGTTGGCCTGGGCACGCTGGGTACTGTCGTCGAGTATCATTCCGCGCACGTTCACCCGTGCTTTCTGAAAAGCGATGCCCACCTGTCCGAACACCCCGAGGGGTTTAGTGTTGTAGGTGAACATCTCATCGGCTTCATTCGCCAGCGTATTGACTTTCGAGGTCCCGATGAAGCCGACAATGCCGGCGATGAAGGCAACCAGAACAAAACTCGATACCAGTTTAACGCTGAGACGGGCATCCTTTAACAGATTCATGACGAACGCTCCTTGCCGTGAAGTTGTTGAGAATGGCGGTCCGCCCGTAAGGCCGGCCGCGGTACAGAACTCTCTTCATCCTGTTTATCGGCAGAAGCAGAAGATGACTTTAGAATTTTCCTGAAAAAAATTTTATCTAGCTAGAGGGATTCGGGAAACCCTTCAGGCGGGAATGGAGCTTCTGTGTGAAAGATTGATGGGCACGGCATGCCAAAGGCAATGTAAATGGTGTTGATGAACGACAGGAGAAGGGGGGATGGGGCCCGCCGACCGAGGATGATGGTTCTGGGGTAGAAATGGTCGAAATCGGCAATCCTGTGGGCCATGAGGGTATGGCGACAGAGTTCGTCTACCACTAGACCGATGGGGACAAAGCTGATTCCCTTGCCGGCAAGCACTTCGCGCATGATGAACTGCAAGTCGTCGAAATAGATGATGTTGGCGAACTCGGTGATCGAATGGCCGGTCAATGCCAGGTTTTTGTCCAGGAAGCGCCTGGCGCAACCCTGCTCGTTCTTCAGGTAGAGGCGCTTGTCGAACAGTTGCTCGATGGATGGGGCAGGTGAGTCGATCCCGAGGGACGGAGCGCTTAAAAAAATCATCTCGTCGTCGGGGAGCGGGTAGCCTCTGTGGCCGGCCATGTTCAGGTCATCGCAGTGTTCGATAATGGCCAAGTCGAAGCGCCCGTTTTCGATTCCTTCGAGAGCCTGCTCAGGCATGTTAAAGACGAAATTCAGGTCAGCGGATTCGGCGTTGTCGGCCATGAACGCGGAAACGATGGAAGGGAGTCGTCCGATGCCGAATGCAGGGGTACAGCAGAGGGAAATGCGCTGCTTCGGCTCATTGACATTGAGTTTGTCAACGATTTGGCTTTCCAGATCGACGATCTGCTGGGCCTTGGCGAGCACAAACTGACCGGCCTCGGTGGGCCTGACGGCGTTGCCCGAGCGTATCAGCAGTGGCTTGCCGATGTGATCCTCCAACTGCTTGAGCCGGCGCGAAACCGCGGACTGGGTGACGCAGAGCACTGCGGCGGCCTTGGAAATATTGCCGATGGCCGCAACCTTGAGCAGTGTCTTGAAGAGCGTTATGTCCATTGCCCCCCCCGGTGCTTGTTATGCCTGAAACGCATGGCTGTCATGAAAATTAATCAGAGAAACTATAGCAGTAAAATTGGGTCGAAACAATAAGTTAGAAAATCATGAATTAAATCAGGCGTTTTTAGTTGTGGCTATTTCCGCATGGTTTTGGTGGCATTAGGATTGCTTATGTTAAAGCATCTTATACGAAGATGCATTATTGCTGGCCGGGAATTGGAAGCCCGGTGAACCATCATTACTGAGTGAAGGAGGTAGTATGGCGAAACAGGCATGGAGGAAGGGACGCATCATTCTGAGCGGCATGCTCGGCGTGGTTGCGCTGGCTATGCTGACGTTGTGGGGCTGCGGCGGGGGCGGGGGGAAAAGCTATGACACGCCCAGTCTGAACGGGCCTGCTCCGGTGGCGACGAAGACCGCTACTCCGCTGGTCGACGCGGTGACGCTCAAGGGATGGCTCGATGCCGGGCTGGTAAACAAGGCGGCAGGAAGTGAGCGGGTTGTCATCCTCGAGTTTTCAGGTAGCTACGTAGATACTAGCGTTACGCCGAATGTGACCAAGCTTCGCTACAACGATGGTCACATTCCCGGGGCGATCAGGGTTGATCTGACGGCTGAACTGATGGCAAACCGTGTTGAAGGGCCTGCCGAGTTCGCCCAGATGGTGGCCAGCGGCGCGCAGATGGACGCGCTCATCAAGCGGTGCGGCATCGACGAGAATACAACCATTGTTTTTACGACCTCTGAAGCGGAGATGAACTCCAATACCCTCTGGAATATTACCCGCCCCTATACTACGTTCCGCTACTGGGGCTTCCCAAAAGAGCGTCTGAAGGTGCTTGACGGCGGCAACAAGGCTTGGGTTGCGGCTGCCTATCCCATGACAACGGTTGCTCCGACCATCACCGCTTCCACGTACAATGTGACTCCCCTCAATACCAACAGGGTCAAGGCAAATCTACGCGCATCGCTCTCTGAGATGATTGCGGCGGTGAATGCCGGTACTGGCCTGATCATCGATGGCAGGACCGATGGCGTTCCCGGTTCAACGACCGATCTGGTTGAAAGTTCCAAATATGTGGTCTTCGAAGGGCGGATGACCGGCGGCAGCGGGTACTCACATGTGAACCTTGTTGATGCAACGACTAAAAAATTCAAGGATCCCGCCGTTGTCGCGGCGGATATGACCACCAAAGGGCTCGATCTTACGAAGAATACCATCTATGCCATGTGCCGTGCAGGCAACATCGCGTCGGCCCTGTTCTTCTACTTTGACGGTATTCTCTACAACGACGGATCCAAGAACGTCGTCTGGTACGACGGCTCCTGGGGACAGTGGGGCCTCATGTCGGATAACGCGGCCAAGGGAGGCAAGCTCCCTGTCGGTTCCGCCTGGGCGACCGATTCCCTTACGCTGCCCATCACGTATGATGCCGACCTTGGCCGTACGGTGGTTGACATCACCTACCGCCTTGATCCCACTGTGTCCCATGCCACGGCAACCGCCAACCAGATCGAAGATGCCGACAAGGCCTACCTGAGCCCGGTCACGTCCGGTGGCGGTGGCGCAGGCGGCGGTGGTGGCGGCGGCTGCTAGAAGCGAGTTGTGATATCCCTGACACCCCCGCCCGACGGGGCGGGGGATCTACCATGAAAAGGAGCGAATGCATGATTAATATGCGCAAGATATCCACCATCTCCGGCGTCGCCCTCGGTACGGCACTGCTGGCAGGCACGGCCTTTGCCGGCCCCCGCATTACCTTCGGACCTGAGGACCAGGGCGCCCTCCAGATCGACTACAAGGGGCAGTTCCAGATGACGGTTCGCGACAACGGTTCCGGCGCTGACGGCAACAGCACCACCACCAACTTCAACTTCCGCCGCAACCGTCTCGCCTTCATGGGCAAGTACGGTGACATGGTGAGCCTCTATGTCCAGACCGAGTTCACCGAGGACCCCAATGTCGGCACCCTCGGTGTTTCCGACCAGAGTGCCAACACCGAATTCCAGTTGCTGGACGCAGTTGTGCGGTTCAAACTCAACGATGCCTTCCGGGTCAACGTGGGCAAGTTCAAGTACGGCTTCTCCCGTGAGAACCTCGAGGCGTGCGAGATGCCTCTGACCCTCGACCGCTCTCTCTTTATCCGGGCCCCTTTCGTTTCTACCCGCGATATGGGGGTTGGAATCTGGGGTAACGTCCTGGAAGACAAGATCCAGTACCGTGCCGACGTGATGGAAGGGCGCAAGGCTGGTGATGAAGATGGTAACGGTCACAAATCACCCGACTCCAGCTTCCGTTATACGTTCCGGGGTCATGTGTCGCTGCTGGATCCCGAGTCGGATTATGGCTATAAGGGGACCTACATGGGCAAGAAGCAGGTTCTCACCTTTGGCGCTGCCTACCAGTTCGAGCCCGACGTGGTGTACGGCAACCCCGCAGCCAAATCCGACAAGAAAGATTACCAGGCATGGACCGTTGACGGCTTCTTCGAGTATCCCGTGGAAGCGGTCGGAACCTTCACCCTGTCGGCCGCCTATGCGGACTATGACCTGGACAAATCCTACAATACGGCCATAAACGCTCTGACTGAGCCTGATAAAGACGCAATTGGCCTCAATGGCGAGAAGAACGGCTGGTACATGAAGGCCGGCTACATGCTTCCCAACCTGCCGCTCCAGTTCTTCGGTCGCTATGAGAAGTGGAGTTTCGCCATGCTCAACAATATCTACGATCAGGACGTTACCTGGTACGGCGGCGGGGTTAATTACTACATCTGGGGCCAGAACCTGAAGCTCACGGCTGAAATCAGCCGAACCGATTTCGACAAGGAAGGGGTGGCGAGCGGCATCCAGGGAACTAACCTGAAGACCGAGGACTTCACCACCTTCGTAACACAGCTCCAGCTTCTCTTCTAGGACGGAGCGCAACCCAATTCACGCAGGAGGAAAAGAGAATGAAAAAAATCATGATGTCCATCGCAGCAGCCCTTGTGGCGGTTTCAATGGCGGCCGTTGCCTTCGCCTCCGGTTCCTTTTCTGGCAAGGTCACCAAGATTGACGGCGCCAAGGTAACCGTCAAGGCCGACAAGATCCCCGCCTGGGTCAAGAAGGGTGGGAGCGTTTCCGCCATGGGCGGCTCTCCCAAGGTTCTCGATGTGAAGGGGAACGAAGTAACTCTTCGCTTCGGCAAGGCCAAGGCCGACAAGGTCAAAGTGGACTCTTCCCTGACCGTCTCCGAAGCTTCCGGAGACGAGCTCCAGGGGTGCTAGGCTTATGATACCGTGCCTCCCCGCTCCGGGCGGGGAGGTTTTTTGATTATGAATAAATCAAATTATTCAAATTGTTAATACCTAATGATTGGTCCCGGGTAAAGGAGAGGTGAATGATGCTCAAACCTGTATGGCTGAAGCTATCGGTGGCCGCGGTTGCCTTCTGTGCCGCTACGCCGGTCTTTGCCGAAAAGGCCGGTATCGGCTGGCAGGGGACGATCTCCGCCAAGGCCGGCAAGGCTAAGACCATGGCAGAACTGGCCAAGATGTACGATTCAAGTTCCTGTATTGAATGTCACCAGGAGACCCACAACGATTGGAACAAATCGATCCATGCCCGCTCCATCTTCGGCACGAGCCGGACCGCGGCAACCCTCAAGACGGCGGTTGTCAACGGCCTGATGGAGTGGCCCTATTCGGGGGTTAAGAAACCGGAGGATGTGAAGGTTGAGCACCTGATGGGGTGTGCAAAGTGTCACCTTCCCCAGTTGGCTGATGCCGAGGATTCGGTGGCCAAGGAGATCATCGCCACTGTCGACAACTGGCAGGATGCCCTCAAGAAAAAGGATACGGTGAAAGCGTCTGCCGAAGCTGACAAGCTCAAAAGCCTGAACATCAGCTGTCTTGTTTGCCACAACCGCAACGCCATCACCCACAAATGGACCGACGGCTATCCCCAGGCGGGGGTCGTGTACGGCTCCAAGGATGGCGATCACCCGTCGGACGCCTTCCCGAAAATGAAGGCCAGTCCGATCATGAGCGAGTCGATTCAGTGTGGGCAGTGCCACGGCCTCGGTCCCAATATGGAACTGGACAACCCGACCCAGTGCTGCACCAGTTACGGCAGCTACCTCTGGGCCTACACGGCCGAGGGGGGGAGCGAGACCTGCCAGGACTGCCACATGAAGAAGAGCAAGCTCGGCCACAACATGCAGAGCTACCGCGATCCGGGCATGGCCAAGGCTGCGGTGGAGTTCAAGGCTGAGGCGCGGGCGTTCCACTGGCGTGACGGCGCCACGATCAAGCCCAAGGCGGTGGTGAAGGTGGAGATGGTGAACCGTGCCGGCCACTCCATCCCCGATGGCTGACCGACCCCCAACCGACTGGTTCTGTCGGTAATAGCAAAAACAAAAGATGGCCAGGAAGTGTTCAACCAGGAGAAGATCTACATGCCGGTTCCCCAGCAGCTTGGCCGGGGTGACCGGATGGGGCGCGGCCCCTATGAGAAGAGCGGAATTATTGAAGATACCGGCCTCCCGCCGGGCAAGGCGGTCCACGAGCGATTCGACATTTTCTTCCCGGTTGATGAAGTGGAAGAGAACGGCAAGTGGGTGACGAAGCCCACTGCCAGCGAGTTGGACCTCGAAGTGAAGCTCTGGTATCTCCCCTTCGGCACCATGAATGCCGATCCCTTCCTGTGGCATGAGTTCACCAAAAAGGTGAGCATCAGCACCACCGGGAAATAGCAGTATCACGCTTGACCTCCTTCTCTGTTATGGGCCGGCAGGGTCACCTGCCGGCTTTTTTTTCACGGGTCATTGCGCTATGATAGGCGCCAGATGACGTACCTTTCCTTTCTGATAGATTCTCTTCCCCTGCTTCGGCGTTTGGCCACGTTCGCGCTGCTTCCGCTCGCCCTGCTGCTTTCAGGCTGCAATGGGGGTGGGGGAGAAAACGGCTCGTGCCTCTCATGCCACCGGGGTATCGAGCATGCTTCTCCTGCCCATCCCCGCTGCGTTTCCTGCCACGGAGGCAATGAACGGGGCAGGGACAAGGAATCCGCCCACCGGGGCATGTTCGCCCTCCGCAATCCGTCGGATCCCCGCTCCTGGGAGCATAGCTGCGGTGCCTGCCACCCTTGGCAGCTTGCCCGGGTGAAGGGGAGTCTCATGCAGACCAACACCGGGATGATTAAGAACATCCAGCTAACCTGGGAGGGGGAGGACGGAAAGCTCTACGGCAGCCGACGCGAGGATGTCTACTCCCCTGATGGCAAAGAACGGCAGCTTGCCGCGGTGACGGAGCTGGACAATATCTCCGGAGAGCTCTACCGCAAGTTCTGCTCCCTCTGCCATGTCGGCATTGAAAACCGTTACGCCTACGATGTGGGGCATTCGGCGGGGTGTGCCGCCTGCCACTTTCCCTGGAACGATACCGGCACCTATGCCGGCGGCGACCTGACCATGAAGGGGCGGGGGCCGGCCTCGGCTTCCCATGGGATGACGGGGCTTCCGGGCAACGACGTCTGCTTTCGGTGCCATAACCGGAGCGGCCGCATCGCCCTGTCGTACATGGGGCTCAACGACGGCAACACCGCCCAGGTGCCGACGCGAAACGGGTTTCCCGGACCGCTTCTCACCAGCGGGAGCCGGAGCGTCACCCGCATCACGCCGGACATCCACTATGCCATGGGGATGGACTGCATCGACTGCCATACTTCCCGCGACATCATGGGTGACGGATACGCCTACGAGAACCTCTACCACCAGGTGGAGATCCGCTGCGAGGATTGCCACGGCAGCGGCACCGAGCTTCCCCGCTGGCGGGAAATCGTCCGGGAGAACGAAGCCCCGGTGCGCGAGTCGCGGCAGTACCGGCGGCAGATGCGCCCCGGCATGCGGATGATCGTCACCGGCAAGGGGCGCCCCTACTCGAACGTTTTCTACGAAAACGGACTGGTACGGCTTGTCGGCAAACGGAGCGGCCGCCTCTATACCAGCAAGGTGATTACCGGCACCCCGGCCCATACCGTAGCCGGCCACGGCAGGCTGGAGTGCTACAGTTGCCACTCCCGCGCGGTGGTCCAGTGTTACGGCTGCCATACCAACTACGACAAGTCCAGGACCGGCCGCGATTTTGTAAAGGATATGGATACCCTGGGGCTCTTTACCGAGTCCGAGGACTACCGGATGCTCTACCCGTTCCCCCTGGCCCTCAACCAGCGGGGTAAAATATCGCCGGTCACCCCCGGTTGCCAGACCTTCGTGACCGTCACCGAGGTGGACGGGCGCGTGTCCAAAGAGGGGTATGTGACAACCTTCAAGGGTAAGCAGCAGCTGCGCTTTGCCCCCTTCTACTCCCACAACACCGGTGTGAAGGCCATCGGCTGCGGTGAGTGCCACGCAAACCCCGCCTTCCTGGGGTTCGGCCAGCATGAGGTGGAGGGGAGAAATATCGCTGCAACCATGCTCTGCCCCAAAAACGAGGAGAAGCCCCTGGACGGCTTCCAGACCATGGAGGGGGGGAAGGTGCGGGCTTTCTCGGCCGTTACCAGGGAAAATTCCCGCCCGCTTAACGAAGCGGAGGTTATGAAGGTATGGCGGGCAAACCTCTGCATTGTCTGCCACACCCGTCCCGACGACCCCATTTACCGCAAGGAGCTCGACTATCGTGCCCTGGATGATGCACTTCATCGCCGTATTCTGGCTGGCGGCGGCACTCGCGTCGCCCGCTGACGGCGCCGAGAACTGCCGGGCCTGCCACCGGGACGCTGTTTCCGGTCCCCATGCCGCCATCGGCTGTACCCCCTGTCACGGGGACGACCGTTCCACGGTGGGGAATCCGGCCACCGCGGTTGACCGGGCCGCCCGTTGCGTCGCCTGCCACCGGGGCTTCGACCGGCTGTTCGATCACGCCATGGCGACCCGGACGGCGGAACGGCAGTTCGTGGCCAGAACCGTGGGGCGGTTCGATGGAGGATTCTGGGCCGACAACTGCACCGGCTGCCACGTTCGTGGCTGTCTCGACTGCCACGGCGGCAAGGGGCACGCCATGTCCCGACCCCGCGACGGCGTCTGTCTTGACTGTCACCGTGGCTATTTTGTGGGAAGCGACTACCACGGCCGGGCCCCCAGGGAGGACGCTTTCCGCTTCCAGCGGGGCCCCTTTGCCGGTGGAGAACAGTTTCTACCCATGCTTCCCGATGTCCATGCCGAGGCCGGCATCGGCTGCGGCGGCTGCCACGACATGGCGAGCCTGGCCGCCGGCAGGCGGAGCGGCAAGGGATGCCGCGACTGCCACGAACCCGACCAGAGGATAGTGGAGCACCGCATCCCTGCCCACAGGGAGCGGCTCGAATGCTACGCCTGCCACTCGGCCTGGGCGCCCCAGGAGTACGGCACCTTCTGGCTCCGCTTCATCGACAGCCCCCGCCGCCAGGCGCGGTTCACGGCCATCCCCCATCAGGATGAGTGGGTAAAGAGCGCCTATCTCAAGCGGCAGGATGCCCCTCCCTTGGGGCTGAACAGTGCGGGGAAGGTGAGCCCCATTCGGCCGCAGTTCATCCTCTATTTTTCAGATATCCGGAGCGAACGGGCGGTGGGGGAGGAGAACCGGCTCCTGGCCGCGGAGTGGAAGGCATTCTTCCCCCATACGGTCCGGCGGGGCACCGTCATGTGCGACGGCTGCCACGACAATCCGCGCCGCTTCCTCCTGGAGGGGGAAAAGGAGCGGATTTACCGGCTGAAGGATGATGGCTTGTCCCTGGAATCCTTCTGGCGCCGGGAGGGGCAGCGGGTGGTGAACGGGAGTTTCATGGACCCTGAACGGGTCAGGAAGATGGCCGTGAGGACACCGGCGTACACGAAGGGATATATCGAGAAATGGCAGCGGTTGACCGGGGACGCCGGCACTTCATCGCGGCGCTGATTGCGTTCATCGCTTCTTTAGCGGCGGCATGGCGGTTTCTTGTCCCCAAAAGGAGGGAATCCGGGGAGCGCTTCGTCATTGACATGGCGGCCGTTCCGCCACGGGGCGCCCTCGTCTATCGCGAACGCCGACTGGCGGTGATGCGGGATGGAGGTGAGATTTACGCCCTGAATCTGACCTGTACCCATCTCGGCTGTACCGTGACCGTAACCCCGGGGGAGATTGTCTGCCCCTGCCACGGCAGTCGCTTCGACCTCAAGGGCAATGTTCTGAAAGGGCCGGCCGACCGGCCCCTGGCCCGCCACCGGCTTGAAATCCGTGGTGGGAGGGTGGAGATTTATCCGGGATGATCAAGGAATTTGCCAAACATCTCTTCCCCCGGGTGGTGCTGCGGGAGAACCTGCGGTTCACCTACACCTTCTGTCTGGGGGGACTCGCCTTCACGGCGCTCATCGCTCTGGCCGTGTCCGGGGTGCTGCTCCTGTTCTATTACCAGCCGACACCCGCCGGGGCCTTTGACTCCATCCTCTTCCTGGAATCGACGGTCGTTGGCGGGAAGTACCTGCGGGGACTCCACCGGCTTGCCTCCCACGGACTTTTGGTCCTGCTGTTCCTCCATGTCCTTCGGGTGGTGCTCTCCGGCGCCTACCGGCCGCCGCGGGAGCTAACCTGGGTGGTGGGGGTGGGGCTTCTGGCGCTGTCGGTGTTCGAGGCGTACACCGGCTATCTCCTCCCCATGGACCAGTTGGCCTTCTGGGCGACCCGAACCGGTATGGAGCTTCTGGCCACCCTGCCTGGAGGTCCGTGGCTGAAGGCCGTCCTCGTCCCCGACGGAGTGGGGGAACCCCTGTCGCTGCTGCGCTTTTACGCGCTCCATGTGGTAGTTGTCCCCGTGGCGGTGCTGGCCCTGTCGTTTCTCCACTTCTACCGGGTGCGCAAGACAAAGGGGATACTGCCGTATCTGTGAGGGCTCAATGGCTGAAAGGATGGAAGTGAAAAACGACTTGAGGCGGGGACCGCGCGGCAGTGGCGAATACGTAAGGAGTTCCCCCCACTTTTTTCGCCTCGTCAAGCGGGCTTTCTGGGGGGGGCTGGTGGCCCTGGCGCTGCTGGCCATGGTTATCCCTGCGCCGCTTCTGGACCCAGCGAATCCGGGCGCGCCGCCGAATCCTGCCAAATCGGCCTGGTTTCTCCTCTGGACCCAGGAGGTGGTGAGCCACGGCAACGGCTTTGCCTGGATCATCGTGGGGCTCTCCCTCTGGTTCCTGGCCCTGCCGTGGCTCGGTATGCACCGCCCCGAGCGCGCCGTCTGGTTTGGTGAGGGGAACCGCGCCGCTGCCTGGACCACCATCGCCGTCTTTGCGGCCATCGTGTCAATGACGGTCCTGGCCATGTTCTTCAGGGGGGAAAATTGGTCGCTCGTCTCCCCCTTCTGATCCTGCTCTGCCTGGTGCTTGCCGCCTGCGTGGGGAAAGCGCCGGGCGAGGGGTGCCTCTCCTGCCACCCGTCCCATTACGCCGAGCGGGGGAGTTGTGTCTCCTGCCACCGGGGGAACGGGAAGAGCGTCCGCAAAGCCATTGCCCACCATCGGCTCATTCCGGCGGAACTTGCCCATTTTACGGTTCCGGGAAGTCGCCGGGTGGAGGAGGGGAAGCGTTTGGTAGAGCGGTTCGGCTGCCGCCGCTGCCACAACCTGGGCGGCAAGGGGACACGGCTTGCCGCCGATCTGGACCGTCTGGCCGGTGACGACCCGGTGCGGCTCTTCGGCGCCATCAAACGGCCGGTCCTCTTTATGCCCGACTTTCATTTCGACGACCGGCAAACGGCCGGCCTGGTCAATGCCGTCATGGCTTTTGCCGCGAAAGCTCCGCGGCCCGTAAGTGGCGGGCTTCCGGTTGTCGTTCACTTCGCCTCCCCCCAGCAAGGGGAGAAGAACATCTTTGAGAAAAAATGCGGTGGCTGCCATCGGCTGCTGACGGCCCGCGAGGGAGCGCTGGGTAACGGCGACGTCGCTCCCAATCTCTCGGGGCTATTTACCCCCTTCTACCCGACTCCCTTCAAGCCCGGCGAGCCATGGACCCCCGAACGGCTCGGACGCTGGCTCGACAATCCCAGGGCCGTGCGGCCGGACACCCCGATGCCGCCGGTGCGCCTTTCTCTCACTGAAAAAAAACAACTGACAGAGATGCTGAAAATCGATTAGCACCGTTCCGTTTTTATCAACGGGATGCGGAACCTTCTCCCCACGATGGTGTGGTGGCGGTTGCGTAGTTCCGCCATGGTGCCGTCGAGAAAGGCCGGGATAGCCGGTTCCCCGTGCTCTGCCAGGTAGGCATCCACGAGGGTTCCCATGTATGCGTTGAACTTTCGCGTGGAGCTGCCGTGGGCGAAATTGCGGCCCGGAAAGCGGCGGATGTCGCCGTCGAAGGCGGGCGAGATGTGGAAGAGTTCGTGGAAGATGGTGATGAGTTTTTCCCTGGGGGTGAGGTCGAAAAAGCGGGGGACCAGGAAGTAGATGACGTAGAGGATTTCATTGCCCCGGTGGGTCACTGACGGCATGGTGCTCCGGTAGGTGTGGCGACCCCGCTGCCGTTCGATGCTCTTCGCCCCTCCGGGGAACCGGAGGGGGTGGATCTTGGCGTATGTTCCCCGGATGCCCCCGCTCCGGGTTGACGAGATGCAGATCAGGAGCCGGGACGGATCGATGTGGCACATCTCCGGAACGTGGCCCGCGATGTGGGTTACGAGCTGTTCCAGTTCACGGGTGAGATTAAGGACGGTCCCCCCCATGGCGCAGGCAGATTACTTCGACTTGAATTTGTGGCAGAACAGGCAGCGCATGGGGCCGTCGGCCGGTTTCACCGGGTGTTCCTTGGGGAAGGGGATGCCGCCGGGGCCCTCAAAGTGGCACGATGGGCATTGCGCGTCCAGATCGATCTTGGTGGCGCCGCTGTTGAACGCATCGTAGAACCGCTTGTGGGCATCGTCATGGGGGACCTTCTTGGTCTTCACCTCGCCGGATATGGCCCAGAACCCGCCAAACACGGCGATGATGAGAATGATGAAAAACCAGTCTTTCTTTGCCAGCTTCATGAAACCTCCGAAAGGCCGGGACCAGGGACCGGGGACCGGGGACCAGGAAAAACATGCTGATCCTGTTACCGTCTCGGTCGCGTTGCCGTGGTTCCGTGATTGTCTTTTTCTTTTGTTTTTACCGGTCCCCGGTCCCCGGTCCCGGGTCCCCGAATTTTGCGCAGCCGATGGCTCCGTTGTGTTGAGGGTGTTCCGGCACGATCACCGTGAGCCTCGTTTTTTCTTCCAGCAGTCTGACAACCCCTCTGTTTTGGGCTACCCCTCCGGTCAGGACGATGGTCTCCGATGCGAAACGCTTGAGCATCGGCATGACCCGCGTGACGAGGGTCTGGTTCACCCCGGCGCAGAGCCGTTCCACCGGGTGTCCCCTGAGGATCTGGCCGATGAGCTCCGACTCCCCGAAGATGCCGCAGGTGGCGTCGAGCTTTACCGGGTCCTCCCAGTGGGAGGAGAGCTCGTCGAGGGAAAGCTCCAGGATTGCGGCCATGTTTTCCAGGTAGCGGCCGCTGGAGGCGGCGCACTTGTCGTTCATGACAAAGTCGGCCAGCTTTCCTTCACGCACGAGGGCCACCTTGGTGTCCTGCCCCCCCATGTCCAGGAGGGTGAAGTCCCGAAGTCCCGTCTGGAGCAGTGCCCCGGCCACGTGGGCCCTTATTTCCGAGATAACCTTCGCTCCCTTGAGGGAGAGCGTGTTGCGGCCGTAGCCGGTGACCACCACCGCGGCCCCGGCTAGTTCATCGGCGGAGAAGATGCCGCTTGCCGCCAGGTCCAGTTCCAGCTCATCCTCGGCGAGGCGGCCGTAGCGCTTGTAGAAGGTGACGGTGTCGTGGTCCGCCAGTCGCACGATCCGCTCCCCGTCCAGGAGGGCGAACTTGGCTTTTCTGCTTCCCAAATCTATGCCGATCCGCATAGTTCGTTACCCTGCCAGCATTTCGAGGAATCCCTCGATCCGGATTTTTGTGCGGGCGTCCAGGGGGGTCGGCTTGTCCCCCTCTAGGGTCAGGATGGGGAGAGGCACCTTCTGGCGCACGATCATGTCCTCGATCTGCCGGAAGCAGAAGGACTGGACGTAGTGGATGACCGCGTCCACCTTGCGCCGCTCCAGCTCCAGAAGGATGTCGGAGAGGCGGTGGAAGATGTCATAGGGATAGGTGTAAACATGGTACTGCTCAACCATGTCCTGCGTGTCGTAGGGCATGGCGAACTGGCGCTGGGTTTCATTGAACACCACCCGTGCCCCCAGGCTCTCCGTGAACTGGTAAAGGTCGTCGAAGATGGGGGGGACCCCGATGTAGGCGAGCCGCAGCGTGTCCTTGAAGGGGGTGCGGTTTTTCGCCTCGGCCAGGAAGGCGTCCACGTCGGCCTCGAAGCGGTCCGGATCGCTGTTCATGTCCGACGTGCAGACTTGATAGTAGTGGTTTTCCGCGCCGGTCACCCGGTTCTCCTCCCAGGTGAGACGGTCGATTTCCCTGACTTTGCGCCGGATGCGCCCCAGCCGTTCCCGGGAGAGGTTGACCGCGTCCCATCCCACGCCGAAATGGCGCATGAGCTTCTCGATTTCGAACCGGATGCTCTCCGGCTGCCGGTCATGGGGATAGGCAAAGGGGACCGTCTCCACCCCCTTGAGGGAGAGCACTTCCATGAGCGCCCGGGTGTTGCTGCAATCCCCCTCGGTTACCGCTATCAGTTCTTTTATCCCCTTTTCGAGGATCGCCGCGTACATCCCCTTGATCCAGCTGCAGGTGCTGCGGGGGAAGCCGTCCACCTCTGCCTCCTCGATGAGCTGGTGGCTCCGGGGGCTGGTGATGAAGACGTTGTTCAGGTCCACGGGGACCTTTTCCGCCGCAAGGATCACTTCCAGCGGGATAGTGGTGGTAAAGCCGACACGGTGCACGGGGCTACTCCGATTTGATGAAGAGGAAATAGATGAGGAAGCCGCCAATCACGAGCCCGCCAAAGGCAAAGGGGAGGGTGGAGCTGAGGGAAAGTTCGTTTCCCTCGCCGGCGGGAAGCGTAAAGCGGATCAGGAGCGCAATGGAAACCACGGCGAAGAGAAACGCCAGCACGGCCTTGGAGCGCTTGATGACGGCGTAGAAGACCAGGATCGTGAAGAGGCCGATGATCCACGGGTTTTCCATGGCTCCCTTGAGGGTGAGGTTCTTCACGAAGGTGACGATGTTCTGGGTCTCGAAGGGGGTGAGGGCTTCCTGCCCCTTGTTGAGCATTTCCTGTTTGTCCATGGGGGCTCCCGATGGTGTGGGGTTGCTGCGGCGTTCCCGTCTATATAGCAGATTTTGCTTGGAAAATGAAGCGTTCAGCTGTTGTTTCCCCGGGGGGCAAATACCTTGACATTTTGTCGACGGCTCACCTACTATATATATTTTTTATTATTCCAACAACCGAAAGCACCGGCCGTTCGGGTCGGACCGGATGCGCGGAGAAGAAACCTTGCCCTGGAAAGCCATCGGCATCTTTGACTCGGGGGTCGGCGGCCTCACCGTCCTCAAGGAGATCATCAAGGCCCTCCCCCAGGAGGACACCATCTATTTCGGCGACACGGCCCGGGTTCCCTACGGGACCAAGTCCCCGGAAACCGTCACCCGCTACAGCCTCGAAATCGCTTCGTTCCTCGTGCACCGCGATATCAAACTCCTGGTGGTGGCCTGCAACACCGCCTCGGCCTGCGCCCTGGAAGCCCTGCAGCAGACTCTCTCAATCCCCGTGGTCGGCGTCATCGAGCCTGGGGCCCGCCGGGCCGCCGCCGTCACCCGCAGCGGCAGGGTGGGGGTGATCGGCACCGAGGGGACCATCCGGAGCAGCGCCTATGCCAAGGCCATCAAGCGGATTAACCCCGAGGTGGAGGTGGTGACCCGGGCCTGTCCCCTCTTCGTTCCCCTGGCCGAGGAGGGGTGGACCGACAACGAGGTGGCGCACCTGACCGCCCGCACCTACCTGTCGGGGCTGCGGGAGGCGGGGGTCGACACCCTGGTCCTCGGCTGCACCCACTATCCCCTTCTCAAGCGGGTCATCGGCGAGACCATCGGCGAGGAGGTGAAGTTGGTGGACTCTGCCGAGGAAACGGCCCGCATCGTGGCGGAAATCCTCCGGGGGGGGGAACTCCTGCGTCCCACCTCCGAGCAGGGAAACCACCACTACTTCGTGTCCGATGTGCCGGCGGGGTTCATCCGGGTCGGTAACCGGTTCCTCGGGGGGAAACTGGGCGACGTCTATCAGGTGAGCCTCGAGGCGGAAAAGGAATAGGAGCCATGAAGAGAACCAAGCCCCACAGCCGGGAGCAACTCGTGCTCGCCGCCTTCCTCATCGCCGCCATTGTGTTCGGCCTCCTGTTTTTCGGCAAGTACCAAGCGAGCCGCGAGCTTCCCACGACCAAGCCGGAGCCGAAACCGGTGGGCACCGTCCAGGTGACCCTCTTCTTTGCCACTCCCGACGCCGAGGGGCTCGGCCGCGAGGGGCGCCAGATGGCGGCCTGCGAATCCCTTCCCGAGTGCGTCGAGTCCCTCGTGGACGAGGTGGCCAATGGCCCCGTGGGGGACCTCCATCCGACCCTCCCCCCCAATGCCGTGGTGCATGATGTGCGGATCGAGGGGGATACGGCCGTGGTGGATTTCGGCGACGATCTCCTGAAGGGGCTTCCCGGCGGGAGTTCCGCCGAGATGGCCGCGGTCTACTCGGTTGTCAATACCATCTGCCTCAACTACCCCCAGATCAAGGGGGTCAAGTTTCTCGTCGACGGCGCAGAGGTTGAGACCCTTACGGGACACCTGGACCTGCGCCTTCCCATCCCCCCCGATTTCTCCCTGGAAAAAAATAACAAAAAGGTGGCGACGCCATGAAAACACCCTTTCTGCAGGCGATCAAAGAACGGGTCCTGGTCCTTGACGGGGCCATGGGGACCATGCTCCAGGAGCGGGGGCTGCGCCCCGGCCAGTCCCCCGAAGAGCTGAACCTCACCATGCCCGACGTGGTGGCCGGGGTCCATCGGGAATATCTGGAGGCTGGGGCCGACATCATCGTCACCAACACCTTCGGCGGCACCCGCCCCAAGCTGGAGCACTACGGCCTGGAGGAGAAGGTCCGCGAGATCAACGCCCGGGCCGTGGAGATCGCCCGGGAGGTTTGCGGCGACCGGGCCTACGTGGCCGCCTCCATGGGGCCCACGGGGCTCTTCGTGGAGCCGGTGGGGGAGGCGACCTTCGACGCCATGGCCGCCTTCTTCCGGGAACAGGCCGCGGCCCTCATCGAAGCCGGCGCCGACCTCATCACCCTGGAGACCTTCCTCGACATCAAGGAGATCCGGGCAGCGGTCATCGCCATCCGTGAGGTCTCTCCCACGATCCCCGTCATCGCCCAGCTCACCTTCGACAACGAGGGACGCACTGTCCTCGGCACCCCCCCCGAAGCGGCGGCCGTGACCCTAGCGGCGGCCGGGGCCGACATCGTCGGCTCCAACTGCGGTCTCGGTCCCGATGGCATCTGCGCCGTCCTGGGAGCCATGCGTGGGGTGACCCGGCTTCCCCTCATTTCCCAGGCCAACGCGGGGCTGCCGAAGCTGGTGGACGGCAAGACCGTCTTCCCCGGCACCCCCGACGACATGACCGCCTTCCACGACCGGATGCTGGGACTGAACGTGCGGGTCATTGGCGGTTGCTGCGGCACCACCCCGACCCACATCCGGGCCATCAAGGAGGCCCTGGCGGGGCGCGACCAGTCGTGGCGCGACTGCGGCCCCCCGGCCGGGGTCACGTTCCTGGCGAGCCGCACCTCGGTCGTCGCCCTCGGCGGGGGCCTTCCCGCGGCCATCATCGGCGAGCGGATCAACCCCACCGGCAAGAAGGCCTTTGCCCAGGAGCTGCGGGAGGGGAAGATTACCACCATCCGCCGCGAGGCCATGGAACAGACGGCTGCCGGCGCCCACCTCCTGGACGTGAACGTGGGGACCCCGGGGATCGACGAGCCTGCCGCCATGGAGCGGGCGGTCTTCTGTGTTACCGGAAGCGTCGCCGTGCCGCTGGTCCTCGATTCTTCCGATCCGGCGGCCCTGGAACGGGGACTCAAGGCGGCCGACGGCAAGGTTCTCGTGAACTCCGTGAACGGCGAGACGAAGAGCATCGAGCGGGTCCTCCCCCTGGTGAAGAAGTACGGCGCCGCCGTCATCGGCCTGGCCCTGGACGAGACCGGTATCCCCGAGACCGCCGAGGGGCGCCTGGCCGTGGCGGAACGGATCGTGGCCGCTGCGGAAGGGCGCGGCATCTCCCGCAACGACGTGGTGATTGATTGCCTGACCCTCACCGTGAGCGCTGAGCAGAAGCGGGCCATGGAAACCCTGCGGGCGGTGCGCCTCGTGAAGGAGATCATTGGCTGCCCCACGGTCCTCGGCGTCAGCAACATCTCCTTCGGCCTTCCCCGCCGTCCCCTCATCTCTTCGGCCTTCTTCGCCATGGCCTTGGCCGCGGGGCTCGACGCCGCCATCGTCAACCCGAAGGAGGAGGAGATGATGGCGGCCTGGCGTTCGGCCATGGTCCTCCTGAACCGGGACCCCAGCGCTGCCGCGTACATCGCTGCCTACGCCGGGACGGCCGCCGCTGCCCCTGAACCGGCAGCGTCCGGCGAGGCCCTCGACATTCGGGAGCGCTTGAAGCGTGCCGTCATCACCGGCGACAGGGAGAATATCGTTGCGTTGGTTGAGGAGGCGCTTGGCCAGGGGCTCGAACCGCTCCAGGTGAGCAACGAAGGGCTCCTCCCCGGCCTGGAGGAGGTGGGGCGGCGCTTCGAGAAGAACCTCGTCTTCCTTCCCCAGGTGATGCAGTCGGCCGACACGATGCAGGCCGCCTTCGGCCGCCTCAGGGAGGTCATGAAGGGTTCTCCCGCCGCCAGCCGGGGGAAGATCCTCATGGCCACCGTCGAGGGGGACATCCACGATATCGGCAAGAATATCGTCTGCACGCTCCTGGAGAACCACGGCTTCGAGGTGATCGATCTGGGGAAGAACGTCCCTGCCGACCGGATCGTGGGAAAGGCCCGGGAATTGGGCGTCGATGCCGTGGGGCTCTCGGCCCTCATGACCACCACCATGACCGAGATGGAGAATGTGATTGCGCGGCTGAAGGAGGCCGGCATCCGGACGTTCACCATGGTGGGGGGGGCGGTGGTGACCCAGGAGTACGCCGACGAGATTGGCGCCGATCTCTACGCCCGGGACGCCATGGAGGCGGTGGCGCGGATCAAGGCGCTGCTGGAGAAGTAGGCGTAACTGGCCGATTCGGCTGGGTATTTTCAGTCCTTGCAACCGTGGGGCTATCCGTGATAGTTTTAATCGGTTACGTCATTTGACGGACAGGTGCCCCATGGTCGTCGGATTCAATCACAACGTCATGTACAAGGGAGAGGTCTTCCACGTCCAGACCGAGGACAGCGGGATCGCCAATCCCCACATCGTTACCCTCATCTATCGGGAGGGGACGATTATCGCCGCCCGCAAGACGAGCTATGCCGACATCATCAAGGTGGATAACCTGGAGCGGGTAGTCGAGGAGCTCATGAAGGAGCAGCACAAGGGGATGCTCCGGAGGCTCAAGAACGGTGAATTCGATGCCAAGGCATTCCCTCCTTCCCGCATCGCTCCGGCTGCCCAGCCGGCGCCGAAACCCGCCCTCGCGCCCCAACCAGCTTCCGTCGCACCTCCCAAACCCCCAACCAAACCACAGGAAAAACCGTCCAGTCTCGACGACGTCATCCTCGACTTCCTCTTGACGGACGATAAATGACCATCAGTATGGAAAGGAACATCGTGGACAGCGAAAAGATTGCTCAACTCCAGGAGAAGGCCCGGCAACTCCGGGTCGACATCGTCAAGACCCTCCACAAGTCCCAGTCGGGGCACACGGGAGGCTCCCTCTCGGCCATCGATATGGTTACGGCCCTCTACTTCCAGGTGATGAAGCACAATCCGGCCGACCCGGCCTGGCCCGGGCGGGACCGTTTCGTCCTCTGCAAGGGGCACGCGGCCCCGGCCCTCTACGTGGCCCTGGCCGAGGCGGGGTACTTCCCCAAGGAGGACCTCATGACGCTGCGGCGCCTGGGCTCCCATCTCCAGGGGCATCCCGACAGCAAGCAGACCCCCGGTGTCGAGGTCTGCACCGGCTCCCTGGGGCAGGGGCTTTCCATGGCCAACGGCATGGCCCTGGGGCTTCGTCTTGACGGAAGCTCAAGCCGCGTTTACGCCTTGCTTGGTGACGGCGAACTCCAGGAGGGGCAAGTCTGGGAGGCCGCCATGGCTGCCGGCCACTACAAGCTCGACAATCTCTGCGCCCTGGTGGATGTGAACCGTCTCCAGATCGACGGCGAAGTGGCCAAGGTCATGGCCGTGGAGCCGGTCACCGACAAGTTCCGGGCCTTTGGCTGGAACGTGATCGACATTGACGGCCACGACATGGGAGCCATCGTGACCGCCCTGGGACAGGCCGCCGAGGCCAAGGGGAAGCCGACCGTAATCGTTGCCCGTACCGTCAAGGGGAAAGGGGTTTCGTTCTTTGAGAACAAGGCTTCCTACCACGGCGTTGCCCCCAGTGACGAGGAGCTTCCCAAGGCACTGGAGTGCCTGGGCGAACAGTGCTACCTGTAGGTAGGGCTGCGGCTTTCACACCGGCTCGCCGCCGTCCTCGTCGCTCCTTTGTGCGGCGTAGCGCTGCTACGCCTCCGCAGTCTCTCCTGCGGGTGCGACGATCCGGCGCAAAATCCGCAGCCCACGGGACATTCAATGGACGCAAATGAATTGCGCCCATACACAACTGAACAGAAAGGACATTAACTATATGAGTACCATGATCGCCACCCGCGACGCCTACGGGCAGACCCTGGCGGAGTTGGGGGAGGAAAACAGCAGCATCGTCGTCCTGGACGCCGACCTTTCCGGCTCCACCAAAACCTCCACCTTTGCCAAGAAGTTCCCCGAGCGTTTCTTTAACATGGGGATCGCCGAGGCCAACATGGTCGGCACAGCTGCCGGCCTTGCCGCCGCCGGGAAGATTCCCTTCGTCTCCACCTTCGCCATCTTTGCCGTGGGCCGGGCCTGGGAGCAGGTCCGCCAGTCGGCTGCCTATCCCAAGGCAAATGTGAAGATCGTCGCCACCCACGGTGGGATCACCGTGGGCGAGGACGGGGGCTCCCATCAGTCGGTGGAGGACATCGCCATCATGCGGGCCGTCCCCAACATGACCGTTATCGTGCCGGCAGACGGCCCCGAGACCGCCAAGGCGATCCGGGCCGCCGCCGCGTATAAAGGGCCGGTCTACGTGCGGCTTGGCCGCAACAAGGTGCCGACCGTCACCGCGGCCGATGCTCCCTTCGAGATCGGTAAAGGTGTTCAGTTGGCCGACGGCACGGACCTCACCTTTGTCACCACCGGCCTCATGACCGCCCAGGCCCTGGCCGCCGCCGAGACCCTGAAAGGCGAGGGGATTTCCGCCCGCGTGGTGCATCTGGCAACCGTAAAACCCCTGGATGGGGATATCCTCCTGAAGGCCGCTCGGGAGACCGGCGCCATCGTCACCGCCGAAGAGCACTCCATTGTCGGAGGGCTGGGAGGCGCCGTGGCCGAGTTCCTGGCGGAAAACTCCCCCGTTCCCCTGAAGCGGGTGGGGATCAACGACCGCTTCGGCACCTCCGGCAAGGCAGAGGAACTCCTCAAGTACTTCGGTCTCATGCCGATAGATCTTGTGGAGGCTGCACGGGGGGTTGTCGCCCGAAAGGGGAAGTGAGGTGGCGATGGAGCCCCCCCGCTCCTCCCTGCTGACGTCCTCCTCCGGTTTCACCTACATCGCCGCCCTCATGATCATCGTCATCATGGGGATCATGCTCGGCATCACCGGGCAGACCTGGCGGACAAAGATGAAGCGGGAACGGGAGACGGAACTCCTCTTCCGGGGAGTGCAGTATCAGCGCGCCATCCGGCGCTGGCACCAGTACGACGTGACGGAAGGGAAGCCGCTCAAGACGACGACGCAGGCCGCCCGCCCCCTCAATGATCTGAAAGATCTCCTGAAGGATCCCGGCTCCCTGTCCAAGGAGCGCTATCTGCGCCGGCTCTTCACCGATCCGTTTACGGACAAGGAGTTCGAGGTGGTCCGCAATCCGCAGAAGGGGATCATCGGCGTTCGTGTAACCGAAGAGGATGAACCCTTTAAACAGGGGAACTTCGACAAGGAGCTGGAAGGGCTCGATCAGAAAAAAAAGTACAACGAATGGGTCTTTGGCCTTCCCGAAGCCGTGACCCCAACAGCCGGCAAGGTCACGCAGGGTTCACCCGCCAGCGCCGGCGCTGGCACTTCGTCGGTGCCGTGATCCGTCATGGCATCGCCCTTCTGGTGGAGCGGCATGCAGTGGATTGACATCAGCGCAGCGCAGTTGCCCCTGCAAGGATTCCCCGGCTCCGCCACCTCGGAGGTAGGTTGATCTTCAAAAGCCTGACAACGAGAGTTATCGTAACCCTGGTCGGCCTCCTTTCCGTGGGAATCGGCACCTTTACCTACTTCAACCTCAAACGGGAAAAAGACCAGCTTGTCAAGGCAACCCGCGAGAATGCCTACCTCCTTCTCGACACTATCGAGCGCAGCATCTACAAGTCCATGAGCGTTGGTGACACCCAGGATGTGCAGGTCATGCTGCAGATGGTGGGCCATAGCCACAGCAAACTCATCGGCGTCAGGATATTTCATCCCCAGGGAATCGTCCTCAAGTCGTCCCGGCCCGAGGAGGTGGGGATGCCGGTGCCCGAGGGGGATTACCAACTCTTTATCAACAACCGCAAGGAAGGTGTCTACTCCAGCGACGCCTTCGGTGAGGTCCTCGGGGTTATCAAGCCGATCTACAACGATGTGCTGTGCCAACGGTGCCACGGCACCAAAAAGCGGCTTATCGGGGTTCTCAACGTCAACTACTCCCAGGTCGAGACCAACCGCCGGATTCTTGAGGCAACGCGGCTTTCCCTCGTCTCCACCGGTGCGGTCATTCTCTTCTGCGCGGCAGCCATCTCCCTCGTCATCGTCCGATTTGTCCGGCAACCCTTGAACAACCTCATCGACAGCATGGCGCGGGTGGAGGAGGGAGACCTTTCCGTCCGCATAACCCCTGTGGCCGAGGACGAGATCGGCCGGCTCATCGTGAGTTTCGACTCCATGGTCGGCAAGCTCGACAAGGCGAAGAGGGAACTGGAAGAGTACCACTTCCAGCAGATGGAACGGGCCGATCGTCTGGCCTCGGTGGGGGAAATGGCCGCGGGGATCGCTCACGAAATCAAGAACCCCCTGGCCGGCATCTCGGCGGCCATGACCATCATCCGTCAGGATTTTTCCGACGAAGATCCCCGCAAGGAGATCATCGGAGAAGTGGTCGAGCAGGTGAGCCGGCTCGACAAGACGGTGAACGATCTCCTGTTCTTCGGCAAGCCGACCCCCCCCGAACCGACCTATGCCGACGTGAACGCGATCCTGCGGAAAACCCTCCTCTTCGCCCTGCAGCACAAGGGGGGAAAGAATATCGCCAAGAGCCTGGATCTTGCCGACGGCCTTCCGGAAATCTTCGTGGACCCGAAGCAGGTGCAGCAGGTTTTCCTGAATCTGATCCTTAACGCCATCCAGGCCATGCAGGCCGACGGGGGGACCCTCACCGTGGGGAGTTCCCTGGTGGACCTTGACGGCAAGGGGTGGGTGCGCACCACCATTGCCGACACTGGCCCCGGCATCCCGGAGCCGATCATCGGCAAAATCTTTACCCCCTTCTTCACCACCAAGGCACAAGGGACGGGGCTTGGACTCGCCATCTGCCACAAGCTCATTACCCAGCATGGCGGTACCCTTTCCGTGACCAGCGAAGACGGCAAAGGAACGGTGTTCACCATCGATCTGCCGGTGGCGGCATACGAAGAGGGTGCGCCGGAAGAAGAGGCATAGTGGCCGGAGTCGGTCAGGTTTTATTCTGGATTCTGGCTCCTGTATTCTGTATTCTTTTTTCATTCGGTAATTTCCAGATATCCGCTTGGTTACGATAAAGGAGCAGATGTGAGAAAGACGAAGATTCTGGTTGTCGACGACGAGCACCTTATCCGCTGGTCCCTGGAGCAGAATCTGAAAAAACAGGGATACGAGGTGGTTTCGGCCGGCAACGGCGAGGATGCCCTGCGGCTCGTCCGGGATGAACAACCGGACCTGGTGCTGCTCGATATCCAGCTCCCCGGCATCAGTGGCCTGGATGTCCTGGAGAAGATCAAGGAGCACGACGAGGAGATCATCGTGATCATGGTCACGGCCCACGGAGCGCTGGAGACGGCGGTTCATGCCATGCGGCTCGGGGCCTTCGACTATATCAACAAGCCCTTTAACCTGGACGAGATGGCCATCGTCATCCGCAAGGCCCTGGAAACCTCCGATCTCCGGCGGGAGGTCCAGCGGCTGCGGGGTGAGCAGGCGAAGAAGTTCGGTACGCCCGATATCATCGGAGCGAGCCGCCACATGAAGAACGTCCTCGACATGATGGAGAAGGTGGCCAAGAGCGACGCCTCCACTGTCCTCGTTCAGGGAGAGTCGGGGACCGGCAAGGAGCTGGTCGCCAAGTGGATCCACTATAAATCCGCCCGGGCCGAACGCCCCTTTGTCGCCATAAACTGCGCTGCTGTCCCGGCGACACTCCTCGAAAGCGAGCTCTTCGGTCATGAAAAAGGGGCCTTCACCGACGCCAAGGCGATGAAAAAGGGGCTTTTCGAGCTGGCCGACGGTGGCACGGTCTTTCTTGACGAGATCGGCGACATGGAGTTGGGGATGCAGGCGAAGCTCCTCCGCTTCCTGGAGGAACGGACCTTCCGCCGCATCGGCGGCACCAAGTCGTTTTCCGTCGATGTCCGGATCATCTCCGCCACCAACCGCGACCTCATCAAGGCGATCGAGGAAAAGAGCTTCCGCAACGATCTCTACTATCGCCTCCAGGTGATCCCCATCTATCTCCCCCCCCTGCGGGAGCGGCGGGAAGACATCCTCACCCTGACCAGCCATTTCATCGAGCTGTTCAACGCCGAGTTCAACAAGCATGTCACCGGCATCTCCAAGATGGCGGAGAAACTCTTGCTCGACTACACCTGGCCCGGCAATATCCGCGAATTGAAGAACGTCATCGAGCGCGCCATCATTCTCGGCAATGACGAGACGCTCCTCCTTGAGCACCTGCCGCTGGAAATCGTCGCCAAGGCCTCCTCCCAGTCCGTGGGGCTCACCACCTTCAAGCTTCCCCCCGAGGGGATAGACATTGAAGAGGTGGAAAAGGAGCTTATCCGCCAGGCCCTGGAGATCTCGGACTGGAACCAGTCCAAGGCGGCCAGGAAGCTTAATCTCGGCATTGACGCCTTCCGTTACCGGATGAAGAAATTCGGGTATTTGAAGTAGAAGTAACCTTCCCCTTCATCGCAGCGTTGTCATTTGACGGATTCCCGGAACCTTTCCGAAGTTGCCGGGAACCTCATTCCTTCCCTTTTCCCGCGAAATTCTCTTCCGTTTAGTCAAAAAAACGTCTCCGGACAAAACCCCCATCGGTGCGAAGTGGCGGAAAGTGGACCACGGTACAGGATTAGGGGTTTTTGTACGAGAAGCGACAGGGGTGTCTTCGTTGGGCAGGTGTGTCAAATGCTTGATTCGTCGAGTGTTTGGCACCGTTATTGCTCCTTGAGTACAGGAACGCCAGGTGCGAATGGACAGAGAGTCCCGATTCAACCGGCTATCTGCACTATGAATGCGGAGGCATTACCATGTTACACAGATCGCCTAAACGAATGGTGGCCGTTGCCCTCTTCCTGGCGTGTCTGGTTATTTCGCTGACAACGGTGACATTTGCCGCTCCAGCGCCAACCATTCAGATACAGAACCCAATGGTTGAGGGGATTCGCTCTCCACTTCGGATTGCATCGGATTCACTGGGTGGCGTGTATGTCTCCGATTCCCTTGCAAAGGGAGTCCTTAAATACGACGTAGTTGGCCATTTGGCGCAGACCATAAAAACTGCCGCGCCTCCCCAGGGGATTGCCGTCGCCTCCGACGGAACACTCCTCGTGGGGCAGGGAACCTACGTTTCAATGTATAGCGCCGCCGGCCAGGAGATTGGAAAACTCGGCGCCGGCGAGGGGCAGTTCAAAATGGCCGATGGCATCACGGTGGACGACGACGGCTCCATTTATGTGGTCGACTGCCTCGATAACAGTGTGCAAATCTTCAACGCCGCCGGCAGCTTCGTGAAAAAATTCGGATCATTCGGCACCACGCCGGGCAAGTTCTCCACCCCCAGCGGCATTGCTTTCGAAAAGGTTTCCCGGCAGGTGGCAGTTGTTGACACGCGAACCGGCCGAATCCAGTTTTTTGACAAAACCGGTGCCTATGTACGGACGATAGGGAGTTTCGGCACGAACCCCCTCCGCTTCACTGCCCCCCAAGGTGTCTCCTTCGAGTATTCCAGCGGCTCGACGCCGGTTCTCAAGCGCATGTACGTGGTCGATACCTTCCAGAGCACCGTGCAGGCCATCGACCCGGCGGCAACGCCGGTATTCCTTTCCTACATCGGTACCTACGGGAGCGGCAACGGCAAGCTGATGGTCCCCTCCGACGTCCTCTTCGATCAGGCCACCGGCCGGCTCCTGGTGGTGAACGGCTTCGGCAACGTGTCCGTGTACGGCGTCGATGGCGGTGGCGTTTCCGTTGCCGTTGACCTCATTCCGCCGGCCCTCACCATAAACCCGGTCGTCTCCCCCTTCATGTCCCCGACCCTCGATCTTTCGGGCACCGTGGAGGCGGGCGCCAGGCTGACCATTGCAACCGGCGGAACCACGACGGTCGGCGCCATCTCGTTCCCGACCCCCACCACCTGGCAGACGACGTTGAGCGGTTTTGCCCCCGGTGGCACGACCATTACGGTGACTGCCCGCGACGCGGCAAACAACGCCACTAACCAGTCCGTAACGGTGAGCTATCTGCAGTCGGGCCCCATGCTGACCATGGAACCCCTCCCCACCTTTACCGCCGATACGTTCCAGCAACTGTCCGGCCTGGTTGATCCGGGTTCGGTGGTTACCGTGACCAACGCCACAACGGGTGCCAGCGCCAAGGCCCTGGTATTCGGCAATACCTGGAGCTATCGGTTGCCCCTCGCTGCCGGCGCCAACAGCATCACCGTCAAGGCGGAAAAGTCCATGAGCGCCGCCACGACGGTGAGCGCCACGACAACCCTTGACGCAATCCCGCCGGCTCTTGCGGTATCGGCCCTGGCCGACGGCAGCTATACGAGCGGGCAGGTCCAGAACATCCAGGTGATGGTGACCGATGCCAACCTCGACGTTGTCACCCTCAACGGCCAGCAGATTGTCCCGGTGAACGGCTCTTACAGCACCGCCATTACCCTCAAGCCGGGCCCCAACGTCATCATGGCGGCTGCTGTTGACCTGGCCGGGAACGTGACAACCGACATCCGGACCATTATCTATGACGGAACCAGGCCGGTGGTCTCCTTCACCACTCCTGCCGAGGGGACCTATGTCACCTCCGACCATGTTTCCGTGAGCGGAATCGTCGATGAGACAGCCGTCGTCACGGTTGCCGGCTTGCCGGCCCGCATGGACGGCACCTCCTGGAGTGCAGACGTCCCCCTCGTCCCGGGAATGAATACCATCGACGTGGTTGCCGTTGACCTGGCCGGAAACGTCGGTTCCGTCAAACGGACGGTCACCTACGACACCGAAGCCCCGGCCCTGGTGGTCAGCGCCCCGAGCCAGGACGTTGTCACCAACCGGCCGACCTTTGGTTTTGCCGGCAACGTTACCGATCCGAGCCCCGTGACCCTCACCGCCGAGGTCGATGGCGCGCCCGTTGCTGTGACCGTGACCGACGGGTCCTTCACCCTTGCGGTAACCTTCGCCAACGAGGGGAGCCATGCCGTCACCTTTACCGCCACCGACGCCGCCGGCAACGCGAGTCGCGTGACGCGGACCGTAATCTATGACGGCACCGCGCCGGCCCTTACGCTTGACCCGGTCAATACTCCCTATCCGTCGGTGCTGACCGGCACGGTGGAAGCGGGTGCGGCGGTCACCGTGGAGGACCGCAACGGTTCCGCCGGCACGGTTACGGTCAGTGGCGAAAAGTGGAACGCAGCGCTGGAAGTGGGGGGCTACGATGCCGCTTCCCTGGCCGTACGCGCCACCGACGTTGCGGGCAACAGCACGGTCCGCAGTCTCGTGGTCAACGTACCCGACGGCGATCTGAACGGTGACGGCGCGGTAACGGTCCATGACGTGATTCTGGCGCTCAGAATGTTCACCCGGCAAATGGTGCCGACGGCCAACCAGTTGGCCCACGGCGACATCGGCCCGCTCTATCAAGGGAAGGCGAAGCCCAACGGCGTTGTCGACCTTGTGGACGCAATACTGATCATGAGAAAGGCCCTCGGCATGCCGAGCTGGTAGAACCCCTCGGGGTGGATGCAGGACGCAGCGCGGCGTAAGGGATTACACGCAACGAGGTTTTCAAGATGAAGAAACGATTTCTGGCAACAGCGGTAATGGCGGCCATCATGGCCTGGGGAGCGATTGTGAACGCGGGACCTGGCAAGATAAAAAATACGGTTCACAATATGTCGAGCGTTGCGCCATCCGGGTTTGTAGGGACGAGGCACTGGTACAGCACCGACACTGATGAGGTCTGCGTTTTCTGCCACACGCCCCACAACGCCAAGCCGGCCCAACCCTTGTGGAACAAGGTGAATCCTACCCAGGCTTTCAATATGTACACCTCGTCAACCACTCTGACATCGGTGGCCAAGAAGGTAACAGCGCCGAGCCCCGAATCACTGTTGTGCCTGAGTTGTCATGACGGCCGCACGGCTATCAACGTTCTCCACAACAGCTCTGCCGGAATTGATGCTGGCGGTGGGGACAAAAAGCTGATGATTGGGGGGGTATATGATGATCCCACGGCCCCGGCGGGGGTTACCGGCATTCCGATGAATATAGACACTTTTACGATACCCAATACCTATAGGGCCAACCTCGGTAGGACTGAAGCTGACAGGTACGCCGGCACCAATCTCATGGACGACCATCCCATCTCCTTCTCCTATACCGCCGCCTATAACGAAAAGGTGGGCAGCGGATCAAGCGCCATTAATCCGATTGCCACTCCCTTGTCAAAGGGGCTGCGGTTTTTCGGTTCCAACAACCGCATGGAGTGTTCCACCTGCCACGATCCCCATGTGGATTACGGCATGGATTTCGATGGCAATCCGACCTATAGCGGCGGCAATACTGCATTAAGACCATTTCTCGTACGCGATAATACCGGCAGCGCCATGTGCCTGGCCTGCCACAACAAATAGGACGTGTCTGCCTTGCTCAGGAGCTCGCCATGTATGGAATGATAATGAAAGCCTCTGTAGTGATACTGCTGGCGATAATGGTCCCGGTTTCAGCGAGTGCCATCGATTTCCCCCATGAGACGGGCTCTGGCAAGGGGTATACCTGCTATTCCTGTCATACCGGCCACAGTACCCTCGGCACCACCAGTACCGATGCGCAGAATAACATATGCGTGACTTGCCACAAGGCGGGCGACCCCTATGGCCAGAAAAAGAAATTCACGATGTCGGATTTCGCCAACCCTTTCCGTACCTATACGAGCAGTCGACCAGCCATACTTTACCAGACATCCCACAACTGGGTTGGAAAGGACAATGTTCCTGCCGCAGGCGCCCTTCCTCCTGTCGATGTGCGCCTGAGCAAGTCGTTCCTGGTGGGGACCATTGCCTGCGCCCGCTGTCACAGTATCCACAACTTATATTCGTCAGTTCAGAACACTCGTCCCTTTCTGAGAACCCTCAATACAAACGACTCCATGTGCCTCGACTGCCACCGCCCCCGCAGCACCACTGACCATACCCTGGGTACCCACCCGGTCACCATGAACTACGCTGACAAGGCCGCGGCACGACCCGACGAGTTCTATGCCACGCCCCAGAACAGCAACCCGGCCAACCCCACGTCGGCCATGAAGATGTCCCGCAGCGGCGCGGTGGTCTGCACCACCTGTCACGGAGTCCACTATGCCGACTCCAACAGCCGGACCTTCGACAACGCCTCCAGCGCCCGGATGGGGCTCCTCTCCACCTCCCGCGGATTCCTGCTCCGGACCGACCTGAAGGGGGCCACGGTCACCGACCGGAACATCTGCACCAACTGCCACAAGTCCGCCAACGATTCGGCCAACACCAACGCCAGGGTCAAGAACCATAACGGCACCAAGAATCAAAACGTGCAGTGCGCCGACTGCCACGGCGGCCACGTGGATGCTGCCGACGGCACGACCCCCAACGTCTTCCTCATCAACCGCTTCATGAATATCTCGACCCAGTACGGCGCGGTCCGTAACGCCAAGGTCCTGTACCAGTACACCTCGGCCGCCCGGAAGAACTACAACAAGGATTCCTTCGGCGTCTGCGTGGCCTGCCACCCGACGCTCCCCCCCACCATCAGCACCCACCAGACGAGCACCAATGCCGCGGACTGCGGCTCGTGCCATACCCACTCCCAGGGGTTCTCGGCCAACTGCACCCAGTGCCACGGCTTCCCGCCCCAGGCCAACGTGGCGTCCGGTCCGTCGGGTTATGCGAAGGACGGCGTCCGCGACTACAGCACCTCGGGGGTCTCCAAGGATGAGTCGGCAACTCCGCACATCAGTCATGCCGGCGGCGGCTCCTATTACAGTTTCGCCTGCGACGACTGCCACAAGGGATTCGGACACAACCAGGGGACGTTCCAGGATGTCTTCCTCTCCCCGACCGGCACGAAAGCTGCGACCAACGGCGCCACCCCCGCATACAGCGGCACGGGGAGCGGCACCTGTTCAACCACCTACTGCCACTCCAACGGGAACGGCGTCTACACTTCGCCCACCTGGGCCAACGGCAAGAACACCATTATGGGGCTCGCGCCGGCGGCCCGCTGCGGCAGCTGCCACAGCGCCACTCCCGTCACCGGCGCCCATAACCGTCACATCGCCGGCGGCGCCAGCGGCAAGAGCTACGGCTGCGCGAACTGCCACGCCGCGACGGTGAGCGACAACACGACGCTCCTGGCCGCTGCCCGGGCCAACGGCGGCGCCCACGTGAACGGTGTGAAGGACAAGCAGTTCTCCGGGGCCATTGGAGGTCAAGCCCTCTCGGGGACTGACTGCTCCACGGTCTACTGCCACTCCAACGGCAAAGGTGCCGCGCCGGTCGTCGCCCCGGTCTGGGGCAACCCTGCGTCGGGCCAGTGCGGCGCATGCCACAAGGCAACCGGTGCGACTCCCATGGACACCTATGGCCATACGGCCCACCTGACAGCCACCTACGGGCCGAATCTCGGGACTGCGGTCTCCGCCTGTCAGAAATGCCATACCTACACCGACGATCTGGCGGCTACCCACGTGAACGGGATTGTTGACGTGGGGGCAACCACCTGCACCACCAACTGCCACAAGCAGAGCGCTGCCTGGACCGGCGGCCGCGTAACCTGCGAGAGTTGCCACACCACCCCGCTATCGGTCATCAACGGCTTGACCGCGCCGTCGAAACCGAATTTTACCTCCTCCGGCCACGGCCAGGCGGGTGCCAATTACGACGCAAGCCGCCAGTGCGTCAACTGCCACGACAACACCAGTGCCCATATCTCCACGGCACTCGGCACCTACAAGCGGATCGCCGTCAACGACAATACCCTCTGCTCCGGCTGCCACAACGACTCGGTCAAGGTGCCGACCGCAACCAAGCGCAATGTGCCGACCCACGCCACGGCCAAGGGTACCTACACCATGGACTGCAAGGTCTGCCACGACGTCCACGGCACCGGTAACCGGGGGATGGTCCGCACCTTCATCACCTTCGGCACCCTCACCTCCACCATAACCTATGCCACCACCGCCGATCTCGTGCAGCTTGTCCCGCCCTACCGCGGTGTCTGTCAGACCTGCCATACCGCCACGAGCCACTACAAGCGCGGCGTCGACGAGGGGGCGAACCACCCCACAACGAACTGCCTCAACTGCCACTCCCACAAGAACACCTATGCCTTCAAGCCGAGGGCCTGCAACGAGTGCCACGGCTATCCGCCGGCACCCAAGGGCTTCGTGGCGTCCCAGGCCACCTACTCGTCGGCCAAGCTCGAGAACTACTCGGGCGGTGGCGGCGCCCACGTGAAGCTGGGCCACCTCATGGCGAACCTCAGGCCGACCCAGGGCTTCACCCCGTGCCTCGCCTGCCACAATGGCGGACCGGCGGCCCACACGGGCGACGACACCATCTGGACCAGCGGCACCACCCAGTCGAAGAAGGCGCCGGTGACGGTGAAGATCGACCCGACCTACAAGTTCAACGCCACCAAGGGCCAGTGGTACTCGCAACAGGCGCCCGACGCCACCGGCAGCTGCTGGAACGTCAGCTGCCACTTCCAGCCGACACCACGCTGGTCCAACGACAAGTAGCGATCAAGAGGGGAGGGGCTGAAAGGCTTCTCCCCTCTGACGTTGCGGCGAATCGATTGAGAAGCGGCACAGTGTGTGCTATATGACGGGGAACAAGGCGTAATGGAGGAAATCATGAAGAAAAAGAGCTATGTACGTCCGAGAATCGTCGGGAGCGCGGCGGTTCACCCCTGCTGACATCCGGAACGACCCGCCGCAAGAGAGGTGCCGATTTACCGTTCGGCACCTCTCTTGCTTTTGGGAAACCATGACCATCTCATTGTTCAGGATTGCTTTCGTCTGCACGGTGCCGATACTCGCGCTGCTGGTGCTGCTGGCGCCTCGGAGCGCGTCTGCCGGCGTCATCACGGCCGATACGGTCTGGACGGGGAGCGTCACGGTGACCGAAGACGTGCTCGTCCCCGAAGGGGTCACCCTGACCGTCCGCCCCGGCACCTCCATAACGGTTGTTGCGGCGGAAAGCACCAAGACCGATCCAGAGTACCTCTCTCCCCTTAATGAAATAACCGTGCGAGGCACCCTGACAGTGGAGGGGACGGAAAAGGAGCCGGTCCGGTTTTCCGGCGCGGAAAAAAAGAAGGGGAGCTGGGCCGGGATTCTCGTCGATGGCGGCACGGCCGCGATCCGAGGGTGTCGTATTTCTGACGCGGACACCGGCGTTTCGGTGACGGATGGAACGCTCCGGCTGACCGGATCGGCGCTGTTGGAGAACCGGTACGGTCTCGTGGTGCAGGGGACAAAGGCCCGGGTTGCCGTGGCCGACTCGCGGATCACTGGCAACGATTACGGTATCTTCACCCTCCAGGGGGCCCGGGTGGCAACCAGCGCCACGGAGGTGGCTCGCAACGGGAAGAAGGACACCTACGCGGCAACCTCTCGTGGGCAAATCCCCCCGAAGGCGCAGCCAGTCAACGATGGCGCGCCCGTGGGCCGTCGCTACCGCGACATGGTCCTCCTGGGGGAAACCGTCTGGCAGGGAAGGATCGAGATCGACGGAACGGTGCGGGTCCCCGAGGGGAGCAGGCTGGTCATCCTGCCGGGAACCATCGTCGAGTTCACCCGGCGGGACACCAACGGCGACGGCATCGGCGAGAACGGCATCATGATCCAGGGGCGTCTTGTGGCCAAGGGGACGGCCGAGCGCCCCATCACCTTCCGCTCGGCCGCGAAGGTGCGACGGATGGGGGATTGGGACGCTGTCAATATTATGAACAGCTCAACGGGCCAGAACCTCATCGAGTACTGCCGGATCGAGGATGCCTATCGGGGGCTCCATTTCCACTTCTCCACCGTGGCGATCCACAACACCACCCTCACCGGCAATTACCGGGGCATCCAGTTCCAGGAATCGATGGTGGTGATGCGGGGCAACACCCTCTGCGGCAATCGGAGCGGCGTCCAGGGGCGGGATTCCGAGGTGGAGCTGACGGACAACCTCATCTGCACCAACCAGGTGGGGGGGAATTTTTTCCGGACCACCCTCACGGCCCAGGGGAACAGGATCGTCGCCAACGGGAGAGAAGGGCTCCGCGTGCGGGAGGGAGCCGCCACCCTTCGGGAAAACCTCCTCGACGGCAACCGCTTCGGCCTCCTGGTGGCCGACCTCTACCACGGCGAAGTGAGCCGCAACAGCATCACCAACAACACCGAAACCGGTATTTCCCTCAAGAACGTCGACACCATCGACATCGCAGGCAACGTGGTGGCGGACAACGGATTGAACGGCTTCAATATCCAGGACTGCGGCGCGCTCATCACCGGGAACCTGGTCACCGGCAACGGCGAGCGGGGGATGGGAATCCAGTCCTTTGCCGGGCGCATCAGCGGGAACGACTTCGGCGGGAACGGCCTCTACGCCATTGACCTGGACGGGAAGGACGACGTGGCCGCCCCGGGCAACTGGTGGGGAGGGGACGATCCGGCGCGGGTCGTTTTCGACCGGCACGATGATTCGGCGCTGGGGCTTGTCCACTATGATACGGCCAGTGCCGCACCCATCCCCTTTGTCTGGCCGCTGCCATTTGTGGCCTCAGATGCGGTCTGGCGCGGCGTCATCACCGTTGCCGCGCCCACAACGGTCCTCCCCGGCGCGGTCCTGACCGTGGCCCCGGGGACGACGGTGCAGTTTGCCGGCGGCGCGGGGCTCGAAGTCAAGGGCAAGCTAATTGCAGCGGGAAAGCGGGACAGCAGGATCGTCTTCACCTCCGTGGAACGCAAGGGTGCCTCGGACTGGAACGAGATTCTGCTGGAATATGCCACCGGCAGCGTCATTGCCCACTGTCTCGTCGAGTACGCCACCTGGGGCATTCACAGCCACTTTACCGATCTCTCCGTGTCTGATAGCGTCATTGCGCACAACTATGGCGGCATGCGCTTCAGGAGCGGCCCGGTACAGATCCGCCGCTCCCTCTTCCGGGACAACACCATCGGCATCAGGTCGTACATCGGCAACGCCCTCATCGCGGACAACCTGATCACGGGGAACGAGACAGGAATCTTCGTCCGGGAAAAGGGGGGCGGGCTGACGGTGACGGGAAACAGCATCTCCGGCAACAGCGGCTATAACATGCGGATCGGCGATTTCAACGACGAGGACGTGAATGCCCGGGGGAACTGGTGGGGCGAGGGAGACCCCGGCGAGACGATCTTCGACGGCCGGCAGGAGCCGGGGATCGGGATGGTTCTCTTTGAGCCGCACCTGACGAAACCTCCCACCGTTGGTCCCGGAAGCGGAGAAACGCCATGAGGGGACTATTCTGGCTGGCGGCGGCATGGCTGCTGCTCTTCTGTGCCGTGCCCGATGGCGCCCGGGCGGCGCTCCTCCGGGGGCGGGTGGCGGATATCGACGGCAAGCCCTTGGCGGGGGCAAAGCTCTTTGTCTACGACTCGGCCAACGTCCGGCGGCCGGCAACCTTCATTTCTCCCCCCTCGGCGGCGGACGGAACCGTCGTCGTCACGGTGCCGCCCGGAACTTACTGGGTGGTGGCGCGGCTCAAAAAGGACGATTCCTACGGTCCGCTCATGCCGGGCGAAAAGCACTCGGGTGAGCCTGTTGTCGTGGACCTGACCGCGGAAGCCGAGGCCGCGCAGGAGTTCACCGTGGCTGATATCCGTGACTTGGGGCGCAAGCACCGGGCCATCGCTACGGAGTCAGTGAGGCTTTCGGGTCGGGTGCTGGATGGTGAGGGGAAGCCGGTGGCCAATGCCTATGTGTTTGCCTCGGCCACCAGAGACGGCGGCCGGATTCCCGACTATCTATCGGCATGGACCGGTGCCGACGGCGGCTACACCCTCATGATCCCCGCCGGACGGACGTACTATGTTGGCAGCGCCACGCGTTTCCCGATGTCCGCATGGCACCCTTCGACGGAGGTTGTTCCCGCTGCCGGGAAAACGGAGGTTGCGCTGGATGTGGGGTTGGCGCTAGACTGAATGCACTGCAACCAGTTGAAACGACTGGGTTGCACTCAACACGGTAGACAGGGTGACGAATGAAAAAGCTTTTCTGCTGCATCGTGGCGGTTTCGATTCTCGCTGTTGCTCAACTCTCCGGGGCCTGTGTCGGGCGAACGCTCCACATCGGCGTTTCCAATACCGCCAACGAGCGGCTGCTGGGGGAGATGATCTCCATCCTCATAACCGAGCGGACCGGGACGTCGGTGAAGGTTCAGGTCTACCGGGACAGCAGGGAGCTGTACGGCGCCGTGAGGAAAGGGGAGGTGAACCTCCTGGTGGAAACCCCGGACCGTGCCCTGGAGGTGCTGGGAAAACAGAAGGAGGCAAACGGCGGGAATTCCCGTGACCTGATCAAGAGCGGCTACCGTTCCACGTTCAATCTTGCCTGGCTCGAACCCTTCGGCGGTTCGCCCCAGTATGCTCCCGTCCTCACGGTCGAGACCCTGAGCAACTACCCGGCCCTCCCGAAACTGTTGGCAAAGCTTTCGGGCGCCCTGAACAACGACGCCTATGCCCGGTTGCTCAAGTCGTCGGATGCCGGCGGCAAGTCCCGCAAGGCGGTCAGGGATTTCCTCAAGGCGAAGAAGCTGATCTGATTCATCCGTGCCCGTGACACAGCCCGATCTCCTTAAACGGACGGTCCGCTTCCTCGCCTCGACGGAACTGGCCGTTATCCTGTTCCTGGCAACAGCCCTCCTGGCCATCCCCGGCACCTTCACCGACAGCAGGGCACTCTACGTCCATCCGGTTTTCCTCTGCCTACTGGGGGGGCTGGCCCTGAACCTCGTCCTCTGCACGGTGCGCCGGTTCCGGTCCATTTCGGTGCCGGTGCTGATCCTGCACCTGGGAGTGCTGGTGGTCTGCGGCGGCGTCATGGCCCGGGCTTTCGGCTACGTGGCCACCGTCAACATCTATGAGGGAACCACGGTGGACACGGTCTACCGGTGGGACCTGAAACGGGATGTTCCCCTGGGCGCCGCGCTGACCATCAAGCGGATCAACCGGGAGTATTACCCGATCCCGGTCAAGGTGGGAGTACTCAGGGGGACGGTGAAGGATTCCCTCCACACCCTGAAGACCGGCGACAGCTTCGCGGCGGGACCCTACCGCGTAACGGCGGATTCGCTCCAGTTCCCCGCGGAAGTCCTCAAACTCTCCGTCTTTCAGGACGGACGGCTGATAGGCACCTGCGACACCGGGGGGCTGAGGGCGCTCCCGGCGAACTTCCCCTACGATTTCAAGCTGGTGGCGTTCCAGAATCCGGTCATGAAGCGCCTCTGGGTCGATCTGGCCCTCACGCGCGATTCCGCTCCCGCGGTGTCGGGAACGGCCGCGGTCAATGACCCCTTTATCTGGAACGGGCTCTATTTCTACAATACCCAAGTGGATGTGGATAAGGTGGGCACGCCTTTTGCTGGGATCCAGGTGGTGAGGGATCCCGGAAGACCCTGTGTTTTCGCCGGGTTCGCCATCATGGGGTTCGGGTCGATTCTGTCATGCGCCCGGCGGTTGAGGAAGGAACAACGGAAAAAGACGGTTTCGGAATAGTCGGCATGGATGGGACTGCATGGCTGTAAACATCTTCGGATCAAAACCAAAGGAGGCGTGCGAGGTCCACGGACACCATTCGGGGTCCGGGAACCGGATGCTCGTCGCCATGATTCTCATCTCCCTCTCCCTGGTGGTGTGGCACGTCGGGTCCACCGGCACGGGGGGGCACCCGGCAGCCTCCGGGGCCGCGCCGGTCCCGTTTCCCGTGCGGCTCGGCAGCGAGCTCCGGGATCTGTTCTTCAGCGATCACGGCGTCCTGGCCGAACTCCGGGACGTGTTCCCCTACTTCCTCGTCGGCATCCTCATCGCCGGATATCTCCGCACCTTCAAGATCGCCGTCAAGCTCCAGGCCAAGCTCCGGAAGTACGGCGTGCTCAGCGTCTTTATCGCCTCCTTCGTGGGGATCATCACCCCCCTGTGCGCCTGCGGCACCGTGACCACCGCCATCAGCCTCCTGGTGGCGGGGATTCCCCTGGCGCCGGTCATGGCCCTCATGGTGACCTCGCCGCTGCTGAGCCCCTCCACCTATCTCCTCACCCTGAACGATCTCGGCCCCGAATGGACCGCCATCAGGACCATCTCCGCTCTCTCCATGGGGATCTTCGCCGGTCTCGTCACCCACTTCCTCAGCAATCGGCCCGGGTTCCGGAAAAACGAAATCTTCATCGAGGGGGCCCTGGTGAGGGGGGACTTCCACGACGAGGACTATCCCGACGAGCGGCTCCGGTGCAACTGCCGGCGCCAGTTCGGCAACCGGATCGCCGTCAGGACCGGGAACAAGTTTCTCATCTTCCTGGCCAAGTCCGTGGAAATGCTCTGGGTGGTGGGGAAGTACGTCATCGTCGGCGTCGTCATCGGGGCCGTGGTGGAGCGGTACATGCCCCAGGAGTGGGTCTACCGCTTCTTCGGCCAGGGGGACCCCCTCGGCATCCTCTGGGTGACCCTGGCATCGGTGCCCATGTTCCTGCACCAGATCAGCGCCTCCAGCATCATCCACCACATCAAGGGCTCCCTTGGCGGAACCCTCGACGCCGGCGCGGCCCTGGCGTTCATGATCGGTGGGCCGGTCACCGCCGTGCCCACCATGGTGCTCTTCTGGAGCTTCTTCCGGAAGCGGGTCTTTTTCCTCTACATGTTCGTCTGTCTCTCGGGAACGCTCCTCATTGCCTACGCGTTCCAGGCTCTCGTCTTCACGCCCGGCGTCGATATCGGGAATCCCCTGCTGAAGGGGGTCGCTTCGCTGTCGGGGGGGGAGGCCTCCGTCATTGCGAAGCAGGATGCCAACGTGCGGATGGTTCTGGACCCGGGAGGCAAGGGGGTTGTCGCCACCTACAGCAACGCGGTTGACGGCCGGGGACCCGTGGTGTTCGACGGGGTACGGGGGCGTTTCACCGCTTCCCTGGCCAACCGGTATGACAATCGGGCCTACATCGGCAACATCGCCGACTGGCTCGGGGAGAACTCCCTCACCGCCGCCTCCGCCAAGATTCTCGTCTACAGCCTCGGCAATGGTGCCGGCGATGCCGCATCGCTCCTGGGAGAGAAGACCCTGGCCGAGCTGGGTGCCAGGGGATTTACCGTCAAGGCGGTCGAAAGGCATGATGTGCCGCGAATTACCGAGGGGGTGCTGGCAGGCTGCGGCCAGGTGTGGCTCTTCTTCGGCGACGACCACGCCGACGGGTTGAACGATGCCGAAGTGAAGCTCCTTGCGGACTTTAATGCCAACGGGGGGGGCGCCCTGATTGTGCCCGGCGTGGCGAACACCCGCGGGGCCAACCTCCTTGTGTCCCGCTATGGCGTGACCTTCTCCGGCGTTGCCGACAACGGTCCGGAGGTGCGGGTTTCCGCCGCGTCAACGGTTCTCAACCGGACCGCCGAGTGGCTCGGCTCCGTTCTGAAACTGGTAAAAAAGGCCTGACACGGGTGCCGCCGGCGCCCTTCACGTATCCGGGATGAGATCACCATATTCAGGAGGAATGGCATGAAATCACAGGTTTTTGATGTCCAGAAACTCAAGAAGTTCACCGACGAAAAACGCCACCAGGAGACCATCTGGTCCGATGACCACGCCCGGGTGAGCCTCATCTGCATGAAGCCGGGCCAGGAGATTATCACCCACACCCACCACGGCAGCCACATCTGGATGGTCATGGAGGGGACCGGCGAGTTCCTTTCCGGCAAGCAGGTCCAGACCATCACCACGGGGCAGATCGTCATCGTTCCCGCCTTCGAGGACCACGGCATCCGGAACGGGTCCCAGGAGAACCTCGTCATCGCCTCCATAACGGGGCAGGGGGATTAAAGCCTTCAATAACACGGAGAGACGGAGAACACGGAGTACTACAAATTCATTATTGCTAGATTGTTGTCAGACTGACATCTCTTGTGCAGAATTTGAGCAAATCAAAGCAATGTATTGATTTCTCCGTGCCCTCCGTCTCTCCGTGTTATTCAGCAGTGGTTTGTGAGAGCGAGGAAGGTGAACAACGTGAAGACGATACATCGCAACCCCAACGTCATGTGGCGCGAGGAGGCCGATGCCCTGGCCCGGGTCCAGGAGGCCATGGACCGGGGAGAGGAAGTGGAGGAGACCGGGACCTCGGTCCTCTTCTCCGGCGGGACCATGCTCTCCCTCAATTTTCTGGGGACCGAGATCTGGAAGCTCTGCGACGGCCGGGCCCTGGACGGCATCGTAGCGGAGCTCCTGCCACAGTTCGAGGTGGACGAGGCGGTGCTCCGGGAGGACGTCCGGGCTTTCCTGGACGAGCTGGCCGCCAAGGGGTTCGTCAGCCATGCCGAATGAGGTTGTCCTCGAAGCGCCGTTGACTATCAACTGGGCCATCAACAACAGCTGCAACTTCGCCTGCCGCCACTGCTACAGCCGTGGGGACACCCACGAGGAGCTCCCCCGGGAGGTCCTTCTCGCCTGTCTGGAAAAGGTGGCGCAGGCCGGGGTCTTCTCCGTCAATTTCGGCGGCGGGGAGCCGCTTCTCCATCCCGGTATCCTGGAGATCGCCTGCCACGCCAGGAGCCTGGGGCTGCGGATCTCCATGAACAGCAACGGCTGGCTCCTGGACCGGGAGATGGCCGGGGCGCTGCGGGACGCTGGCTTCACCAAGGTGGGGATCAGCATCGATAGCCACATCCCCAAGGTCCACGACCGGTTCCGAGGCGTTGCGGGGAGCCACGGCCGGGCCGTGGCGGCCCTGGGGGACCTGGCGGAGGCCGGCATCGACACCTCCATCTCCACGGTCATCTGCCGGATCAACAATACCGCCATCGACGACCTGGTGGCCTTTGCCCGGGAGCAGGGGGCGCGGCAGCTCAACTTCCACAACTTCAAATGCTCGGGGCTCGGCCTTTCCCACAAGGATGAACTGGACCTGACGCCGGAGGAGTGGCAGGAGTTCTACCGGCGCGCCCTGGCCGCCAGGGACGGGGAGAAGGGGCTCGACATCTCCCTGGATGATCCGATCATCGCCCTTCTGGGGGCCCGTGACACCGGAAGCCTCGTCAAGGGGAGCGTCTGCGGCAAGCTCTCCCTCAACATCAAGGCCAACGGCGACATGACCCCCTGCGGCTTCATCCCCATCGTCATCGGCAACATCGTCCGGGACGACCTGAAGCAGGTCTGGCGCGATTCGGCGGTGCTGGAGAAGATGCGCAACAAGAAGCCCACGGGCAAATGCGCCGGCTGCGGCAAGTACGAAGACTGCCTCGGCGGCTGCTCCGCCCGGGCCCTGGCCCTCACCGGCGACCTGAACAGCCCCGACCCCCACTGCTGGGCGTAATCCCCGCTCCGCTCCCTGCCGGATCAAGGATGATTCATGGAACTGGCATCCCCCATAACCATCTACTGGGACCTCCCCCCCGACGCCCATGAGCCGTCCCGGCTCATGGGAATCGCCGCCGACATCGTCCCCTGCCGGCCCCTCATGGTATGGATCACCTGCACCGCGCCGACCCTGCCCGACGGGCTCGGAGCGGTGCTGGAGCGGTTCCGGGAGAGCTCCATTTCCGTTATCATCACGATTGCCCTTTCAACCCGGGACGAGTCTGTCCGGGCCCTTGCAGGACAGGGGCTGGTCCGGGAGTTCCTGCTTGCCGTTGACCATGCCGGTCAGCTCGATACCGGGGAATGGAAGGGAATCGCGCCCGTGGGGATATCCTTCGCGGTGACCTCCCGGAACTGGCGCGAGCTCCCCGACCTGATGCACCAGTGCCCGGGCTACGGCATCACCCGCCTCGTGCTCCCCATGCAGCGTCTCTATGGCGACGAGCCTCCCTTCTTCCTCACCTCCCGGGAGCAACAGGAACTGGCGGATGCCCTGGCCTCGGCGGGGGGGACGTCGGGGCTCACGCTCACCATTCACGACCCCTTCCTCTGGCGGGCCTTCAATCCCGGCGTCCCCTTTCCCCAGGGGGGGTGCCAGGCGGCAAACACCATGATCGCCATCGCCCCCGACGGCGGGGTCTATCCGTGCCCTTCCTTGCCGGTGCGCCTCGGCACCGTGGGGGAGGCGTCCCTGAAGGAGATCATCGCATCCATGGCAAAGAAGGATGTGCGGCAAAGGCTCCTGGAGCATCCCGGCGCCTGCATGGCGTGCGGGGATGTGGCGGAGTGCCGGGGGGGATGCCGCGGAAGGGCATACGTCGTGCATCAATCGCTGGAGGGGGAAGACCCCGCATGCTGGTAAGGTATTGCCGGCCACTCACCGTCACAGGAAACCATAGATGATACGTTCAACCTTCAGGCGTTTTCTGCTGTTGTTCCTCCCCCTGCTCCTCCTTGCCGGCTGCAAGGGCGAAGGGAGCCGCCCCGTGGTGAAGATCGGCTACATGCTCTGCAACAACGAGCAGGAAACCATGTCCCGCTTCCTCCCCCTGACCCGCTACCTTTCCGATAAGTGCGGCGTCGACTTCGTGGCGGTGCCGGTGGATACCCACGATTTCGAGAAACGGTTCAAGGCCGGGGAGTTCACCTTCACCCATTCCAACTCCCTCATCTACGTCATCCTCCACGAGAACGAGGGGGTTCAACTGCTGGCCTCGGAGAAACGGGGGAAATTCGGCGCCCGCAGTGCCGGCGCCCTCATCGCCCGCAAGGGGAGCGGCATCGAAAAGCTCGCCGACATCCGGGGGAAGCGCCTCGCCTTCGGCCCCATGCTGGCCCCCACCGGGTATCTGGCCGAGTACGACCTGATGCTTTCCGCCGGCATCAACCCGGAGCACGACCTGGGGACCTACTCCATTCCTCCCGGCTCCTACAAGCATGAAAAGCTCATCTACGGCGTCCTCTACGGCCAGTACGACGTGGCCGCCGCCCCCATCCTCGACCTTGAAACCATGACCCGGGAGGGGAAAATCGCTGCCGACGATTTCGTCATCCTCGCCCAGAGCAAACCGGTTCCCTACTGCACCTTCGGCGTGGCCAAGGGGGCCGACCCGGCCCTGGTGAAGAAGGTAAAGGAGGCGCTCCTGGCCCTGAAACCCGCCGACACCGCCGAGGTGGACGGCGAACGGATCAAGGTGCTGAAGGCTGCCTGGATCGACGGCTACGAGGAACTCCTCGACAGCGACTACGACTCCATCCGCGAAATGGCGAAACGGGTGAATATGCCGCCGTATCAGAAGTACTAAGAAATTTAATAACACGGAGAAACTGAGGGCACGGAGAAAAAACCAAGCCTGACAGATAAGTTGTGAATCGATGCTGCTATGCTCAGTCATGGATTTTCTCTGGGAGATAGGTTTTGATTCCTCCGTGTTCTCCGTCTCTCCGTGTTATTCATGCTTATGGTGACTATGTTCAACGACACCTTCGACAAAATAACCTGGGCGCTTCTGGCGTTCGTGATCGTAGCCCTCGCAGCCCTTCTGGCCATGAACCACGGCGCGGGGGATGGCAAGGCCGCGGGCCTCGGCAAGGCGGTGGAGCGGGAGATGGCCTACCGCGCCCGCATCGAGCTGATCGGCAAGCTCTACGGTCCGGTGGAGGATCTGCGCAAGGCGGGGAAAAACCAGGAGGCGCTCCTGAAGCTGGATGAGCTGATCAGGAGCTATCCCGGCGAGGCCCACGGCTACATCCTTCAGGGGGAGATCCTCCGGGAGATGGGTGCCCTGGACGAGGCGGTGGCCTCCTTCGAGGCGGGGGTGAAGCTCAACGGCGACTACGTGGACGCCAGGAGCCCCCTGTCGCGGCGCGGCGCGATTCAGGGGCTCGTGGACGAGGGGCTCAGGAGCATCGGTGGCCGGGCCGCGGCCAATCCCGGCAACCGGAGCCTGGCGGCCTCGCTCGCCAAGGTCAACTACCTCAAGAGCAGGCTGGCCGGGGGGTGCGAGTGATGCTGCGGGACCGGCATTTCTGGATGGTGGTGGCGGCAGGGCTTCTCCTCGGGGGGCTCGGGGCGCTCCTGGCGGTCTGGGGGAACCCGGAGAACTCGGGAATCTGCGTCTCCTGCTTCATCGAAAACAGCGCCGGCGCCCTGGGGATGCACGATAACCCCCGCATGCAGTACCTGCGCCCCGAACTGATCGGCTTCGTCCTCGGCGCCATGGCCAGTGCCCTCCTCTTTCGCGAGTTCCGTTCCCGGGGCGGGAGCGCCCCACTGCCGCGGCTCTTCGCGGGGATCTTCCTCATGGTGGGGTGCGGTGTCTTCATCGGCTGCCCCATCAAACTGTTCCTCCGGCTGACCGCCGGGGACCTCACCGCCGTTGCCGGGGTCGCGGGGCTCGTGGCCGGGGTCTGGGCAGGGCTCCGGGGGCTTGCCAACGGGGTTGAACCGGGCCAGACGAGCCGGGGCCAGGGGCACGGTGGTCCGCTGATACCGGCCTTTTTCATCCTTCTCCTCGTCTTCCTCCTCATCCGTCCCGGTTTCATCCTCTTCTCCACCCAGGGGAGCGCCGCCCAGCATGCACCCGTACCCCTTGCCCTGGGGGCCGGCGTCGTGCTCGGCGCTTTGGCCCAGCGGAGCCGCTTCTGCATCACCGGCAGCATCCGGGACGTCTTCCTCATGGGGAAGCGGACCCCCGCCCTCTGGGGGATGCTCGCCTTTCTGGCCGCGGCGGTCGCCGCCAACCTTGCCACGGGAAGGTTCAATCCCGGTCTCCACGGCCAGCCCGGCGCCCATCTGGAGCACCTCTGGAGCTTCCTCGGCATGGGGCTCACGGGGTGGATCTCCGTCCTCATCGGCGGCTGCCCGTTCCGCCAGCTCATCAAGGCCGGCGAAGGGGATGCCGATGCCGGTCTCGTGGTGGTGGGGATGTTCATCGGCGGCGCCCTGGTGCAGTCGTGGGGGATCGCCGCCACGGCGGCCGGGGTCTCCCTGACCGGGAAGGTGGCGATTCTTGCCGGCTTCGCCTCGGTACTTGCTGCCTCCCTCCTCTTCCGTAGTCGGAGTATCTGAGCGGAAGTCAAAGTCCCGTCAAAAGGCGACAACCGTCGCGCATGTTCCCTTTTTTGACACCCGAACTCAGCGTCTTCTTTTCCCGTGACGATACGCTAACCGACTCCTGCATTGAGGGAAGGTATTGACGCCCATTCGGGATTTATGGAATAGAAATTGCTAATTTTATAGTTACCAAGAAATTCCCGCATGTCGTGGCGACGTTCAGAGGCAGGGAGGCCGAAGGCAGGCAAATTCGTATGGGGTGCTGGAGGCATGATATGAAGCCGATACTAGTGGCAACGGCCGCCATGATTTCCGTGATGCTTCTGACGGTAACCGGTGCCGGTGCCGCCATGCAGTGTTATGACTGCCACGGGACAAGCGCAACCACGGATTACCGCCCCGTCGACGCCACCTACCGCAATATCTCCACCGGCGGCTTCAAGGGGAATCACCAGACCCACATGGGAAGCGGAGCCTCTTCCGCTGACTGTGCCGTCTGTCACGGCGGTGGGGCAACATCCTATCTGAACAGTCACCGCAGTGGCAATGTCGATATCGCCGCCAACATCAACAATTCTCCCGCTACCGGAACTTACAGCCGCGGCACCTCCTTCGCCCAGAGCACCACGCCGACCCTCGGCACCTGCGCCACCGTCAACTGCCATTTTGAAGCCGCCACCCCCACCTGGGGAGCCGACCCCTCCCTGACCACCTGCAGCACGTGCCACGGCGCGGCGCCGGCCGACGGGAGCCATCCCGCCACCTCGGGAAGCGGCAAGAAGCACGGCGACTACTACGGCCTCACCACCAGCTCCTGCGTCAAGTGCCATCCCGACCACACCGCTGAAGCCAAGCCCTTCGCCCATGCCACGAGCGCCGGCAACCGCGCCCTTGTCGTCGCCTTCAATGCGGCACCCAACAGCGGCTTCGGCCGCTACACCGGCAATACCAATTACCCGAACTATCTTCCGAGCCAGGCTCCCCCCCGCAACGGCACCTGCAAGAACCTCTACTGCCACAGTAACGGCAGTCGCGGTTTCGCCCCCTACACGAGCAACGTCACCGCAACGTGGGGCGGGTCACTCACCTGCAAGGGGTGCCACAAGGCGGATATCGCATCGGGAAGCGTCATAACGAACGGCAGCCACCAGGGCCACGTAAACGGCATGACCATCGGCTACACCCAGATCAAGTGCGTCAAGTGCCATGCCGCCACCACAAACAGCAGCATGACGATCGTCAACACCGCCAACCATGTGGACAAGCAGGTAACGGTTGCTTTTAACAATACTTCCTCTGCCGCCAATGGCTCCTATAATGGCCAGCTTGCCAAGCCGGCGACCCCGTCCACCAAGGCCCCCGGTTCGGCGGTGGGCCAGTGCGCCACGGTCTACTGCCATTCGAGCGGCCAGGGGGATGGCGGCACCTGGCCCCCCACCTACCAGACCCCCACCTGGGGAACCTACGCAACGGGCCAGTGCGGCACCTGCCATGGCATCCAGACCAAGCACGACGCCTCGGGCTTCGGCTACGGAACGCCGACCCCCATGACCACTGGCAGCCACACGAGGCACCTCCTCTTCCAACTGGGCACCGGCAACGTCAGCGCCGAGCGCAAGTGCGCCGCCTGCCATTCTTACATCCTCACCGGTTATGCGCCGAATGCATGCAGTTCCACGGTCTGCCACAACGGCATGGTCCAGAAGCACGCCAACTACGAAATCAATGTGGGCATCCCCGACTATTACGGCGCCACGGCCACCTACAATGCCGCAAGCCTGACCCCCGGCACCGGCTACAGTTCCTGCTCCAACGTCTATTGCCACAGCAACGGACTTACGACCTCTCCCACCTATTACACCCCCACCTGGGGGACCGTAGCTGATGGCGCCTGCGGCACCTGTCACGGCGTCACCGCCGCCGCGCCTCCGGCCTCTGTCCCCCACGTGAAGCACATGGGGATCGCCAACCAGTACCGCTTCGCCTGCGCCGAGTGCCACAGCGGCAAGGTTCAGGTGACCGCCAACTCAACGGCCGCCCCGACGTTCACCAACCTGACGAGCCACGTGAACAAGTCGCGGGATGTGAAATTCGATCCGACCAACCCCTTCGGCACTTACTCCACGGCGAGCCTGAGCTGCCGCAACCTGTACTGCCATTCCACCGGCAACACCAGCGTTGCATCGGGCAATTTGCCCGGCGTCTACGGCGGCAAGGTCTATGCGCGTGTCACATGGTCCGGAAGCGTCACCTGCACCTCATGTCACGGCCGCTCCACCGCCAACGGCATGCCTGACTATACCAACGCCGGCACGCCCGGTTCCGATACGGCCAACAGTCACCCGAAACACGTCACGAGCAGCACCATCCAGTGCGTCGAGTGCCATGAAAAGACCACGAAGAACAACACCTCCATCCGGCCGACTACGCCCAGCTACCATGTCAACGCCACGAGCCACGATGTCTTCTTCAACCTGAGCGGTCTGAGTCCGAGCGGCACCTATGACAGTGCCCTGAAGAAATGCTCCAATACGTATTGCCACGGGGCCGGAGCTTCAGTTGCCTGGGGCGGGACCACCTACTGCAACTCCTGCCACAGCGCCAATGACGGCACGTCCGGCGGTGGCGGCATCAACAACTGGGGCGCCGGCGTAAGTGCCCACACCCTGCATGTGGAAGAGACAGCCACGCTTCCGTCAAAATACGCCAACTACTCCACCGGCAACCTGGGGAGTGCCGCCGCCTACCGTTTTGCCTGCGCCTCGTGCCACAATCCGGCCACAACCATCCACCTGAGCGGCTACGCCAGCGGCAGCTACCGGGCCCAGGTCTTCTTCGGGTACACCGCGCCGGGCAAGAAGCCAGCGTACACCTACACCGGCACGGCAGGGACGGCCGACAACGGTTTTGGCTGGTCCAACGGCAACACCGTCTGCAACCAGACGTACTGCCACTCAAACGGCGTAGGCGGCACCGGCGCCGCCGTTTCATGGGCCACCACCGCCAACACCGCCGGCGTGGGGAGATGCCAGAAATGCCACGGCAATGCCACCTATACCGCCGATTATCGTGGCGCCGCACCCTTGTACGCTTCAGGCTCCATCAGCTACAAAGGCTCGTCCAAGGGGAACGCCCACCAGCTCCATATCGATGCCGGGTCGGGCGCCGCTGCGGCGAGCGATCCCCAGTGCCTGCACTGCCATGCCGGCACGACAACCACCAATACGAGCATAACCAACAAGGTCAACCACATAGACAAAGGGTATGACGTGACCGCCGGCAGCACCTTTGCCGATGGCGACAACATCGGCGGCGCGGCAATCCCGGTGACGACCAGCTACACCTACAACACATCGGGGAGCAGCTGCTCCAACGTCTCCTGCCACCCGACCGGCCTCTCCGGCGCCAAGTCCACCGATGTCGTATCCTGGAACGACAAGCAGACCTGCGACGACTGCCACAAGGTCAACCTCAGCAACAACACCGGCTACCACCATGCCATGCGCAACTACTCCGGTTCGAGCGCCTCCTATCCCAAGGCAATACCGGGCGACACTGCCGGCTCCAACGACGTGAACCGCCGCTGCACCATGTGCCACGTGGACCATGGCACCTTCAGCCCGAACCTCAACGCCTCGAACACCACCTACGGCAGTGCCGGCAACCTGCGGATGTCGATCTACTCCTCAGTCACCGCCACCAAGGGGTACAGCAACAGGGACTTCTTTAAGACCGGCTCCGGCGGCATCTGCGTCAGCTGCCACAACAGCGAGCTCTTCAAGGACACCGGCAACGTCCGGGTGAAGAACGAGGCCAATTCCACGAAAACAGCCGCCATTGTGCTCAACAACTACACCGGCTCGGCCCACGAGTATGCCATAAGTTCGGTGATGAAACGCGACAGCAAGGTCTTCTACTCCGACTGCACCAAGTGCCATAACGGCCGCCGGAACGAGGTCGCCGTCTTCTCCGGCATGACCACCGCAGTGCACGACCGGGAGGTGAGAAGGATCTACGCCAGCCTCGGCACGAACCAGACAGACGGCATCGATGCGCTCTTCTGCTACCGCTGCCACAGCAACGCAACGGATGCCATAGGCGGGACCAAAAAGCCGACAGCAAACAAGGACTATTACGCTACTGCCGCCATGACCGCAGCTTCCCAGGACATCTGGACGGTCTTCAGCGGAGTCGGTTCCACTACCTACACGACCACGGCATCATCCACCCTGTACCTGCGGGACACGGGGGCAATAAACGCCGTTCCACCGGCAACCGAGCCAACAGCCTACCAATACAGTTCCGGGACCTATACCACCAATACCTTCACCCAGGAGGATATGGCGCCCACATCCGGTACAATCAATGCGACGACGGTCATTTCCACAGGCTCTACGGCAGCCCGCTATGATCGGGGCATCCAGTTCATATCGCCACAGATTGACAATACGGTAACGATTGCATCCGGTTCCACCTTTACCCTGACGATCAGGGAATACCGTTCGTTCGGCACCACCACGGACTACACCCGGTTTACCGTTTACAAATGGGATGGGGCAACGGCGACGCCGTTGAACACGAACGCAGCGCCGAATAACTTTGCCCAGGACACGGTTGCCATTCCTACCACGGCAACCAACAACGCACTTGCATTCACCACCAATTCAGCGGTGACGCTCAATCCGGGGGATGCCCTGATCTGTGAAGTTGAGTTCTACCATAGCTCGGGAACAACTGCCTTGAACGTGACCTATGCCTACGGTAACTATGGGACGGATGCCGCGGCTCTCGCGCTCCCCGCCGGCACCTACAACTGGCGAACCACTGCAACCACATCAAGATTTGGGCACGGTGTCGAAAATATCGCCTACGCCGGCAAGCACAAGCCATCGCCCACGGACGAGACGTTCACCTACCTGAGCGCCAACAAGCATATTTCCTGCAACGACTGCCACGACCCCCACGAGGCGCGAGCCGGAAATCATACGGCCGGCGGTACGACGCTGCCCAAGGTGTTGAAGGGGGCGACCGGCGTAACCACACCCACCTGGCCGGCGCTATGGACGGCACCTGCGCAATCGGCCTATGGCACAGCCCCTGCCGCAGCGACGGCGGAATGGCAGATCTGCTTCAAGTGCCATTCCGGCGCCAACAGTAATGTGACGACCTGGGGCGGGGCGGGGTCGAAAGCATTCACCGACCTCGGGCTGGAGTTCAACCCCAATAACGAGTCGTATCACCCGGTGATCCAGGCGCTGCCCGCAACCGGCAACAGACGTCTCGCTTCGACTGCACTGACGGGCGGCTGGACCCCCGGCAGCGTCATGACCTGTTCCGACTGCCACGCTGCCGATTCCGCTTCTTCCAAGGGGCCGCACGGTTCCACGGTGAAATGGATGCTGAATCCGAACACGACCGGCACGAAGTACTACAACTGGCCCTATACTTCTGCTGCCAATAACGGAACAAACGGCACCACCGGTTTTGTGATGGGCACCGGAACAACAACCGTGCCCACGGGTAACTTCTGTTTCAGTTGCCACGTGTGGGCGGGCGGCGGTGACGCTCATACTAATAAAGATACCAAGCATGCTTATGCGTGCGTCCAGTGCCATATCCGGGTACCCCATGGCGGCAAGGTGCTGCGGCTGCTTACGGGACCGAATGCGCCCCTTCGTTACTGGCCGAACGGCCAGAGCACTGGTCTGAATATTGCCATCAATGGCGGTGTCAGGCCGACCTCCGGAACCATTACCGAGAACGGCTGCACCACCGCCGGGGTATGCGGCAACCAGCATTCAGGGGCCGGTCAGAAATGGTGATAGTCTAGGTTTGCGACGTACCTCAAGGCGATGAAACGGTTTCTGCTCTCACGTACTACCATCCTCGCTCTCTTTGCGCTGATCCTTGGCGCGATAGTGCTGTCCTATTTTGTTCCGCAACACATGGGAGTGCCTTCCCGCGCTCTCGATAAGTGGCGGGAGTCCCATGGGCCGCTGCTTGCGGCGGTCGATTTCCTGGGACTGCACCATATGTTCACGACCCCGTGGTTTGCCACCCTACTTGCGTTTTTTCTGGCTTCCCTTTCCCTGTCAACGTATCAGCAGTACCGTTTGGCAAAAGAGCGGACTTTTCGGGTAGGGCTTCCTGGCGAAGGCTGGATCTCCCTGCCGGAAACAGCGATGGAATCGGCGGTGATTCTGCGGAAATTCGGATATGTGCGGATTGGCAACCAGGGAGAAGTGTCCCGGCATGTCAAACACCCCTGGGGGTATTGGGGCAACTTTCTGCTGCACGTCGGCATTGTGCTCGTGGTGGCCTCGTCGCTGGTTATCCTGGTAACCCAGCATCGTGGGCTTCTCAATCTTGAGAGGGGCGAAACCGTTTATCCCGGTACGCCATGGGCCGTTGAGGAAAATGGTCTGTTTGTCGGAAAGTTTGTGCTTCCGGCAGCCGTCCGGCTTGAGTCCCACGATCCGGTATTCTGGGATAACGGCGAGATCAAGTTGATTGAATCTACCGTTGCGTTCCTGTATCCGGACCGGCCCGTGGAACGCGCTACACTCGGAATCAATCAGCCTGCCTGGCTCGGCGGCGTCAAGATCTACCAGAGTCACAGGTTCGGCAGCGACTTCTATGCTGAGTTTGCCGATAGAGACGGCAAGAAAGTTGTGCTCATACTTCCCCTGCAAATCCCACCGCGGCTCGACGAGGCAGGCTATGGAGATTTTCAGTTCAACGTGATGCCCTTTCAGATCAAGGCAAAATATTATGCCGATGCTGCCCGGAAGGATATGCTGAGCGGCAATCCGCTGCTCGTCCTCCGGTTGTACGATGGTGCCGCGCTCTTGGGAGAACTTCCGCTCCGGATTGGCGAAAGCGGCGTTCTCGGGAACTACCATGTCCGGTTACTCAAAGCCGTGCCATGGAACGGGTTGATACTTGTCTCGATGAGCGGTATGCCAGGCATATTTTTCGGTTTTTTCATTATTGTATGTGGCTGTTCCCTCAATTACTTCGTCGTGCCGCGGGAGGTGTGGGTGAGGGAGGGATCACAAACAGCGGTTTCCTGGCGGGCTGCACGCTTTGCCGAATTCTACCGTGACGAATATGACGAGCTTGTGGCGGCCTTGGGCGCTATGCACGAGCAAGCCGAAGCCGGGCCGGTTCAGTGAATTGGATTACGTCTTCACAAGAGGGCTTGAACGAAGGGAACGGTTGCCATGTTCAATGGGAATGATCCGGTTATCATAGATGTTTCAGTCCACTGGATTGCGGTTATTGTGTACGTGCTGGCCACAATCAGCAATGTTTGGGGTGTGGTGTTCACGAAGAAAAAGGCTGTGCAATGGAGCTACTTCCTGGCATACCTGGGTCTCGCTATCCACGGGCTTGTCCTGCTTTACCGGTGGGTGATAACCGGCCATGGCCCGTATATGGCCCGGTACGAAATCCTTTCTTCAAATGCGTGGGTGCTCCTGGTGCTGTTTCTTGTGTTCGGCAAGGTTTATCCAAAGATCAAGCCGGCAAGCATCGTCGTTTTCCCGGCAACATTTCTTCTCATTGCCCTGGGCCTTTTCTTCAACCCCGAGATGACCAGGATGCCCCCCAGCATGCGGAGCATCTGGCTTGTTCTGCATGTCTTATTTTACAAGATTTCAGTGGCAACCATTCTTGTCGCACTGGCATTTTCCCTGGTCCTGATCCTGAAAACCAGAACCTCGTACACATGGCTGGAACGGCTTCCATCCATCGAAGTCGTTGACGTCTACGCCTACCGTTTTGCCGGATTCAGCTTTGTGTTCTGGGCCATTGCCATGCTTGCCGGTTCCATATGGGCCTATCAGCTATGGGGGAGATTCTGGGGGTGGGATCCCGTGGAAACCTGGTCACTCATCACGTGGGGGGCATTTGGCATGTATCTTCACCTGCGCAGGTTTTTCGGCTGGAAAGGGGAGCGGGCAGCCTACTTTTACCTGCTCTGCACGTTCGTATCGATTGTGGCGCTCTATTTTACGCCCTTGCTGGAGACATCCATCCATTCGGAGTATTTCAGGTGATACGGAAAATTCTCGTATTCGCGCTATTGTGTCTCTTGTCTGCCGGTTGTGGCCGTGACAGTGCCGATGTGGCGCAGATCAAGAGGGGTATTGCCCGTTACAACCAGCTTCTTGTCGAAGGATACAAGGGGTTGAACATGAACTACCTTCAGGAGGTCGCAACCCCTGAACTGGCTACCAAGGCCTATTATCACATGTCTGCCATTGGTGAGGGGAAACTTCGGATGGAATCAGCCCTGAAAGAGCTCACATTCAACAGGATTGAATTGCGCCGAAAGGATGAGGCCATTGTGGAAACCCGCGAAGTGTGGGACTTCAGATATGTGGAGATGAAAACCGGCAAAACGTATTACGAGGAAAAGGATTTTGTCTACGAGATGGGGTATACCCTGAAGAAACACGCAGAAAAATGGACCATAACCCACATAACAACCATTTCAGGGAAAACCGGTACAACGACCGTGCCCTGGCCGGAAATCAAGAGAAACAAAGACATGACTCCCCTGAAGTGAGTGAGCCGCTCCCTGAGCTGAACACCTAGTTCGGTAGTTTCATGCCGTATCCCCTTCGTTCTCCCCAGCTTCCCCAGCAGTTTCAGCTGTTAATTCCCTTCATGCTCTGACGGTACCCTGGACAAGAGGGCCGGGGTCTCCCCGGCGCATGTCCCTGTTTCATGGATTCAAACAGTAATCGGCAGTCGGGCTCGGTCAAATGACGTAGTTTTTGTTCCCTTGTCCGTTATTTTGACATGATTGAGCGGGTTCTGTGTCGAAAGGCCGACGCGCTGCCGGTTCCCTTACGGCAGGCTTGGGCGGACAAGTTTCCCGCGAATGTGCGATCCGGGGGAGGAAGAGCGTCGATATGATTCTACGGCGATTCGGTGTGGTTAATGTGTTCTGTTAAAGTTTATTAGGGAGCAGTTTTTGCATTCATTAAAAACCGGTCGATGCATCATCTCGTGCCGCTTGCTGAGAGGAATCGCCATCTCGTGGCAGGAAAGACGAAGCAACGACATGCATCTGGAGTCGGTGGAGGCATGATATGAAGTCGATGATAGCGGCAACAGCCGCTGTGCTTTCTGTGGTGTTTCTGGCGGTAACGGGTGCCAGTGCCTCCATTCAGTGCTATGACTGCCATGGCACAACTGCAACTGCGGACATCCGCCCCAACGATACCGCATACCGCAATATCACTACCGGTGCCTTCAAGGGGAGCCACCAGACCCACATGGCACCGGGCGCGACGGTCACAAGCTGCACCCCCTGCCACGGGGGGAGGGTCACGAGCTACACCACGAGCCACCGCGAGGGCTTCATCAACCTCACGAGCAACGTCAACGGTTCACCGGCCACAGGGGTTTACAGCCGCGGCACCCTCTTTGCGCAGAGCTCGGATCCAACCCTCGGGACCTGCTCCAATGTCAACTGCCACTTCGAGACGGTTACCCCCACTTGGGCCTTAACCCCGCTCTCAGCCCCGGCCGACTGCAACAAATGCCACGGCGCAGCCCCTGCCGACGGGAGCCATCCCGCCACATCGGGCAGTGGCAAGAAGCATGGCGACTACTACGGCCTCACCACCAGTTCCTGCGCCAGGTGCCACCCCGACCATACCCTTGAGGCGCGGCCCTTCGACCATGCCACCAGCGCCGGCAACCGCGGACTCATCGTGCAATTCACGACGGCGCCCAACAACGGTTTCGGCCGTTATACCGGCAACGTGAGGTACCCCAACTATCTGCCGAGCCAGAACCCGTCCCGCAACGGCACCTGCAGAAACCTTTACTGCCACAGCCCCGGCAACAAGGCGAGCAGCTTCGATCTTCCCAACAACAGCGCCACCTGGGGCGGTTCTCTCAGCTGCAAGGGGTGCCACAAAGCGGATATCGCTTCAGGCGATGCCATTACGAGCGGCAGCCACCAGGGCCACGTCAACGGCCAAGGCATCGGCTATACCCAGATCAAGTGCGTCAAGTGCCATGGGGCCACCGTCAACTCCAGCATGACGATCGTCAATACCGGCAACCATGTGAACGGACAGGTAACGATCGCCTTCGACAACACCTCTTCTGCCGCCGGCGGCACCTATAACGGCCAGCCTGCCAAGCCGGCAACCCCGTCCACCAAGGCCCCCGGCTCCACCTACGGCAGCTGCCAGAACGTCTACTGCCACTCCACCGGCCAGACCGATGGCGGCACCTGGCCTCCCCTCTACACCACTCCCACCTGGGGGAGCGGCGCCACCGGCAAATGCGGCACCTGCCACGGCACCACCGGCAGCGACACCCACGGCGGCTTTCCCGGCACCATGATCCAGCGGAGGATCTCCTCCGGCAGTCACAAGAAGCACCTGAGCCGGGTCTACGGCCTGACCGATCTGGACATGAGGTGCGCCATCTGCCACGCCTACGACAAGACCGCCTTCACCAGCAACCTCACCACCTGCGGCCCGGTCTGCCATGTCGCCAGCATGCCGCAGAAGCACGCCAACTACGAGATCAACGTCAACATCGCCAACTACTTCGGCGCCACCGCCACCTACAACGGCTCCACCACGCCGGGGGCGGGCTACAGCAGCTGCTCCAGCGTCTACTGCCACTCCGACGGCAAGGCAACCCCCACGACCTATGCCACCCCCACCTGGGGCAACGCCGCCAGCGGCGCCTGCGGCACCTGCCACGGCGTCACCGCCGCTGCGCCGCCGGCCTCAACCCCCCACACGAAACACGTGGGGAGCGCCTATCCCTACCGCTTTGCCTGCGCCGAATGCCACAGCGGCAAAGTTCAGGTGACCGCCAACGCCACCATCGCCCCGGCCTTCGCCAACTCAACCAGCCACGTGAACAAGACGCGGGACGTGAAGTTCGACCCCACCAACCCCTTCGGGACCTACTCCTCGGCCGCCACCACGTGCCGCAACCTCTACTGCCATTCCACCGGCAACACCAGTGTTGCTGCGGCCAACCTCCCCGGAGTCTACGGCGGGAGCGTCTACGCGCGGCAGGGGTGGACAGGAAGCGTCACCTGCACCTCGTGCCACGGCCGCTCCACCACCAACGGCATGCCCGACTACACCAACGCCGGCGCGCCGGGATCGGCCACGGCCAACAGCCATCCGAAGCATGTCACGAGCAGCACCATCGCCTGTAACGAGTGCCACGAGAAGACCACCAAGAACAACACGAGCATCCGCCCGACTACGCCGAGCTACCACGTTGCGGGCACTCCCAGCGTCTTCTTCAACCTCTCCGGCGCCAACAAGAACGGGACGTACAACGGCACCGTGGGGCAGAAGACCTGCACCAACATCTACTGTCACAGCAACGGGTCCGGGACCTACCAGTCTCCCGCCCCGCAGTGGGGTAACAGTTACAACTGCGGCTCCTGCCATCCCATCGCCAGTCTCAGTGCCACCCACGCCAAGCATATCGATGTAACGGTGACGCCGACCTTCTACACCTTTACGGCCAACCGCTCATCGGGCGACGATACGACCGGCAAGTACTACTTCGGCTGCTCCAACTGCCATCCCCTGGACGCCGTCAATCACGCCAACGGCAGCATCACCCTGGATTTGCGTCCTGCCGTCGGCGGTGTGAGCACGCTCCGTTCGAAAAACAGTGCCGCCATAACCGCTTTCGGCACCGCCGGAACAGCCAACAGCGGCACGATCGGCACCAGCAAATCCTCGGTCAAGTGCCTGAATATCTACTGCCACAGTAACGGCTATGCAGCGAACCCTGTCTACGCCACAACACCGGACTGGTACGGCGGGAGCTTTACCGACCGGTGCGCCAGCTGCCACGGCAACTCCCCCAACAGCACCATCAACGGCTCGCCGGCCCACTACAACACCAATTTTGTCGGCACGGGGGTCAGCAACGGCCATGTGGTGGGGATCCATTCCGACGACATCTTTACCGGAACAAGCGGTCTCGCCACCGCCGGAACCGGCGCCACCAACAGCCACGGCAACAGCGCATACTCGACCACCATCAACTGCAACGTCTGCCACAACCTGACGGTCACCAGCGCCCGGAACGATTCGAACGTAGTCTGCAAGACCTGCCACTACAGCGGCAATACCGTCGGCGCCCTTGTCGGCAACAGCGCCGCCATCGCCAACAAGGCTCTCCATGTGAGCGGGCAGGTGAATGTCTCCTTCGCGGCAGTCGCCGTAAAATCGAAGGCCGAGGTGAGGACCGCCAGCGCGGTCGTGCAGCCCTACAAGACCACCTGGAACCGGGTCGGAACCTACAAGAGCTCCGGCTCGTACGATCAGGCCGCCAATGCGCTCAACACGGCCTCCATGTGGAACGGGGCCACCAAGACCTGTTCGAACATCGCCTGTCACAACGGGCAGCCTGTCACCTGGACTTCCACCGGTGGCGCCACCGGTTGCCAGAGTTGCCACCCGGCTTTGTAGTTGACGCATAAAACGAATGAATGATAATTATTTTCGACTGTTGAAGCAGATACAAGGAGTCGACAGATGCATGCACTCAAGCCAAGGGGCAGTACCCGCAATGGGTGGTGGGGAAAAGTAATTCTCGTTGTCGCACTCCTGTTGGGCGCGGGTTTTGTTCTGTTCCATCATGGGGGGAGGCTGTCTCTTGCCGCTACATCGGGTCCGAATGCTGTTGCGACCGGAACGACATCCGGCTGGACGGGTGCGACGAACATTTACACACAGAACAGCACCTATGCGACCTACGCCGGATCCTCCAGCACGGCATACCTGCTTGGTACCAATTACGGTTTTGCCATCCCGACCGGATCGACGATCAATGGCATTACTGTCGATATCTGGGGGTTCAACAGCAACACGACTACCGCTAACCGCATGATCAAGATTTCGCTCACCAAGACCGGCAACTCCACGGTGGCGGGTACCACGAAGACAGGCGTCACGCTTCCGACCGCCAACGGCCAGGTGACCCAGGGGGGCGCCGCCGACCTCTGGGGAACCACTTGGACGGCCGCTGATGTCAACAGTGCGAACTTTGGCGTCATCATCGCAGACAATGATACGACTATCGGCGGCACGCTCAGTATTGACTACGTGCGGGTCACCGTCACCTACACCCCGCCGACGACGCTCGGCAACGGTGCCACCGGCACGAACGCCACCGTCTGCCCCGGTGATGCCTTGCAGAAACTCGACGGTTTCTCTTTCACGACCGCCACCGGGACCGACAGTATTACCGCCCTCACCGTCACGACCACCAACGGCACTGCCATCGCCGGCATGTCGATCTGGGACGAGGCGGGGACTACCCAGTATTTCACCACCGTGAACAACCCGGGAACCAACACCTGGAGTTTCAGCGGCGGTACGCCGATCCCCGTTGACACGACCGTCAAGAACTACAAGGTTCTGGTAACGTACAAGGATCACCCCACCGCTCCGGCGGGTTCAACCGCCACCACGGCCGCCGTCACCGCCTTCACCCCTTCGACCGGGGTGGCGGCCGGCACGGATACGGCGGACACGACACTCACCCTCGACAATGTCCCCGGCACTGCAGCCGTGTGGGGGACAAACACCGGCGGCGTCGCATCGGTGACCCTCAACTGGACCCTCGGCGCTGCAGGAGAGAACGTGGTAATAGTCCGGTATGGGGCGAACACCGACACCACCATGCCCGTTGATGGCACTTCCTATACCGTGGGCTCTTCGTTCGGGACCGGCGGGACGGTAGCCTACGCCGGATCGGGTGTTACCGCCACCGACACTGTCCAGGCCGGGACGTATTACTACCGCATCTTCGAATACGATGGCTGCTTCAACTATGCGGCCACCGCCCCATGGTCCACCGCCGTCACGGCCACACCGCAGAACAAGACGGTCGCCGGCTCCGCCTCCGCCATGTGGGCATCCCCCACCAGCATTTCGGTCATGGTCGGCTATACGAATGACGACAACAGCAACAACAACATCACCATCGAGTACAGCAGCGTTTCCGCGTCCACCGGTTTCGTCACGGCGGTGACCACGCCGACCCACCCGGCCGTCCCCTACCAGTACACCATAGCCGGCCTAACCACCGGCAGCACCTATTGGGTCAGGGTCACCTGGAACGACGTGGATGGTGTGCTCGGCACGAGCCCCACGGTGCTTCCCTCCATCGTCCTCACCCAGTACAGTCCGCTCCTGCACAACAGTGCCATCCTCGGATCGAACAAATGGCCGAGCGGCTGGGGGGTGACCGGCGGCAAGTACGGCGCCTTTTCCTGCACCACCTGCCACACCATGAAGTCGGCCAACATCAAGCGGGTCCGAACCTCCATAACCGCTCCCTTCGGCAACTGGAGTTCCTCCGGTACCCCGAGCGTCTCCGTCAGCTTCACGAACCTCACGAGCATGGGGCATGACGACGACAATCACACCACTTCCAACCGGGTATGCGAGGTCTGCCACAACAGGAACAAGTACCACAACTACAACACCACCAAGAACACCGGCGGAAAGAGCCACAACAACGGCATTGACTGCGTCGGCTGCCATTCTCATAATATTGCCTTCAAAGGGGAGGAATCCAAGGGGGGCAAAGCCTGCACCAACTGCCACAACAGCGGCAAGTTCGCCTCTGCCCTCAAGGGATCGAACGGGTACCACCACTATCTGCAGAACACCGACAGCATCACGTACGGCACCATCGCGCAGCCCGCCCTGACGGGAGGGGCCACCGACACCAACCGCAGCTGTCTCATGTGCCACGTGGACCACGACATCTTCCGCCCCGACATCAACCTGAACGCCGGCAGCGGTCGGGCCAAGAACCTCCGCGCCGACATATCGACGACCCCGACCGCCGCCGATACGACCAGTTACGCCAACACCGACTTCATTCCCGATGCCACGAAGAACGGCGGTATCTGCATCTCCTGCCACCGGACTGCGCAGACGAACCTCGGCTACACCCAGCCGGACGGCTCCCAGAGAAAGCCGGCGATCCCCTATCCTGATACCGTTCAGAATCAGATCTTCGTCTACATGAGCTCGGCCCACAACTACACGGTAAGCTCCACCTTCTCCGGAACCGGCACCAACTCATTTGTCGCCAACTGCTCGAAGTGCCACAACGACACTCTGAACCCGAAATCCGGCTACAATGCCCAGGGGACCTCACGGATCAAGTTCGGCAACCATACCAGCTCTATCCCCCAGATGCTGACCACCTTCGGCGCCCCGGTCACCTCGTCCCAGAAGGCCGATTACTGCTTCAAGTGCCACGGCAACGTGGCCCCCTTCAGCACGACGACCCCGAACATCAACGTGTATCTGTCAACGCCGCGGTACGATTGGTACAGCACTTCGCTCATGACCGCCCGGACCAAGAACATCGCCGCCGACTTCAACGACGCGGCCCTGACCCACAAACACCAGGTCCAGCTTGCCGCCTATGTTGACAAACACCATGCCGGCGAGACCAGGGCCGAGCTCTCCGCCAACAAGCACGTCACCTGCGACGACTGCCACAACCACCATGGTTCCAAGAAGGGGCTTCATATCCAGGCCGGTCCCCGCAATCTCTCGCCCGCCCTGAAAGGGGCCATGGGGGTCACCCCCCCCACCTGGAACGCGTGGTCCACGGCCCGGGCCGCCGGCACCACGGTAGTCTGGCCGGATGCCCTGGTCCCGGCCTCGGAGGAGTGGCAGATCTGCTTCAAGTGCCACAGCAGCTACAACACCAACCAGGCCGGGTGGGTCGGCACCAATTACGGCGGCGCCGACCTGGCGATCCAGCTGAACCCCACCTACAAGTCGGGCCATGCCATCATCGGCAACTCCCGGGTGCCGGCGGATTCGCCGTCCAACTTCGCCGCCGGGACCCCCTGGAACAAGAACAGCATCATGACCTGCACCGATTGCCACGTGAACAGCAACACCGGTGCGAACGACCCGAAGGGAGGGCATGCCTCCGCGAACCCCTACATGCTCCGGGGGAACTACCAGCCGACCCTGGCCTCGACGGTCGACATGGCCAACCATGGCCCGGCCGAGATGTGCGGCCTCTGCCACAATCCGTTGTCGTACGGCATTTCTTCCGCGGACCCCACTGGCACCCAGGGTTCCAGCGGTTACAGTTCCGGCACCAATAACCTGCACCTGGAGCACGCTTTCCGGCAGGGGATCAGCGGGTACAAGTGCTCCATGTGCCATGCGGCCAATATCCACGGTTCTCCCCGACAGTCGATGTTCGTCCTTAAAACGGACCCGGCGCCGTACATGGTCGGCTCGGACCATGTGGGCAGCTTTACCCGCAAGGCGAACAAGACCTACAACGGCTCCGAATGCAAGGGTGGGATCGGAGCCTGCAGTGCTGGCATTCACACCCCCTGATGCATCCGATGCCATATCGAAGAGGTAGGACTTGATGAAGAAGACACTCTGCGCTATCGCCATGTTGTCATACTGTCTTGTCATGATGCCTGCGGCGGCATCAGCGGCCTGTACCGCCATCGACAAGGTTCCCTTTACGGTTCGGAAGCAGGGGGACTACTGTCTCACAAGAGACGTTTCACTGCACGACGGGGCGGTCGGGATTCTCGTGGAAGCCGATCAGACCGTCATCGACCTGGGGGGGCACCGGCTTCAGGGGACGGGCGGCGAGGGGAGCTACGGCATCCGCTCTGAAAAGGGAGTAACACTCCGCAATGGGACCATCAGCGGCTTCAATATCGGCATCGCCGGCGGGTCCGGTTCGCTCATTGAGAACCTGTGGATCGAGAAGAGCACCCGGACGGGAATCTTGGTGAACGGCGCCGGGAGCGTTGTCCGCAACAACATCGTAACCGATGCACGCGCCGCTTTCGAGGCCTATGGCATCGTGGCGATGGGGGGTAAGAACCGTATCCTCGACAACAGGATCACGGAGATGAAGGGGGCTTCCGGCGGGCGGGGATTCGGGATTCGGGTCTATGCCGCCGGCGGGAACGTCATCGAAGGGAACCAGATCGGCAACGCTTCCTTCATCCCCAACACCTTCGGAATCGTCGTCTCCGGGGCGGAATCCCGTAACAACGCCCTGAATGCCAACAGCATAACCAACGTGGAAAACGGCATCGTCTATGACCGCGGCGGAAGCGGCACCAACCGCGGCAACCGCACCACCGGTGTCCGCAACCGGTACGTCGGCGGCACCGACGGGGGCGGGAACGATTAGGCACATTGGCATATCGGCAGGACCGCAACCCGGTGAGGGTAACCTCTCCGGGTTTTCCCGTCGAAAGGAAACCCTGGTTCAATGACGGGTAACGATCTCATGCAACGCCTGGCTTCGCGGCGTGTTTCCCTGACGCTTATCCTGATGCTCCTCTGCATATGCGTCATCGGCGCATTGGTCCCCCAGAAGTCGACCCTGGAGCCGGAGAGCTATGCCGCATGGGTCGCAGCCGGAGGGGTCCACGATCTCTGGCTGAAGCTCGGATTTACCCGCATTTTTTCAACCTGGTATTTTCTCGCGGTCATGATCCTCTTCTTCGCCAGCACCCTCGCTGCGACGATAATACGCGCCCGGGGCCTGCTGAGACGGGAGAAGCCGGAGCCGAGCGCCGCAGCCATGGTGGGGGAGCCCTTTTCGACAACGGTTTCCGGCGTACCGCTGGAAAAGTTGAAATTGCGGGTTTCGGGCTTTTCCTGGCACGAAGGGCTCTGTGCTGACGGCAGATACCTTGCCGGCACACGCTTCGGGATCGCACGGTGGTCCGTCGTGTCGCTCCACCTGTCGTTGCTGTTGCTCATCCTCGGCGTTCTCGCGAGCCACGCCACCTATTTTCGCGGCTATATGAAGCTGGGAGTGGGGCAGAGTGAACAACTCGACGAATCGGGCTTTTTCCAGCAGGACAGGGGGATGTTTGCCCCGGCTCTCCCGCAAGGGCTCAAGATCACGCTTCTTTCCTTCGATAACCGGTATCGGGAAGCGGGTTATCTCCCCGACATTGCGGCGGATTTTCTGCTGGAAGGCGCAGCCGGAGGCCCCCTCAGGACGAGGCTCCTCCGCTCCGGGATGGTATCCTATGGTGGGCTCGACCTCTATCTCTCCGTCCGTCGTGGCTTCGGGGTCATCCTCCACACGGTGCGCCGGGACGGTGGGCGGGCATCGGGCTACGTTAATTTCAACTTTCCCGAGGGGGGGAAAACTCCCCGGGTCCAAGCCGAAATACCCGGTTCCAATGCGCAGGTTGACGTTGAGTTCCTCTCCCGCAACCGCAGGTACGACGACTTGGCCGGGATTGCAGCACCGGCAATCCGGATGAGATTCATGCGAAACGGAGGCGTCGTTGCCGAGCGCCTCCTTCGTCCCGGTGAGGGAACGGTAGTGGAAGGGATCAGCTATACGTTCGGGAAGATAGACTACTGGTGCGACATCGCCGCCACGCGTGATCCCGGCATTTATCTCATTTACGCCGGCTTTGCCGCCGCCGCCCTGACCCTGGTCCTTTTTGCGTTCTTTCCGACCGCGGAAATCCGGCTTCTGGGGGCAGGGGGGACGGACTCCGTTCATGTCGCTGTCCGGTGCGAGCGGTTCAGGTCGGTGGCCGAGCGGATCCTCGAACAAATCACGGAGGAAAGAACCTGATGGACGTCATTTTTTTCTGGATAGCGACAACACTTTATGCCCTGTCGGCGGTGCTGTACCTGATCCACTTCATCTTCGACAAAAAGTGGGGCGAGAAGGGGGCGGCGGCGCTGGCGGCAGGGGGGATCGTGCCCCACGTGGCTGCCGTCGCCATGCGCTGGGTGCAGGCCGGACACGGTCCCTACATCACCCGTTACGAGGTTTTTTCATCCGATGCGCTCATCGCGGTTGCAGTCTTCCTCGCGGCCGGCCTTTTGTACCGGAAGATCAGGGTCGCGGGGGCGATCGTCATGAGCGGAGCCTTTCTGATGATGGGATACGGTGCCCTGTCGGTGGATACCAAGGCTGCGGCGCCGATCACCTTCAAGAGTTGGTGGTTGGTCATCCACATCCTGTTCGGCAAGGTTATCACCGGAGCCATGCTGATTGCGGGGGCGCTTGCCGTCTTCTATCTCTTGAAGAGCAAACGGCCCGAACGCTGGCCAAGACTTCCTGACGTGGCCTCGCTCGACGACCTCTCGTACCGCTTTCTGTCACTGGGCTTCTGCGCTCTGGGGCTGATGATCGTCGCCGGTTCCATCTGGGCCAACAGCGCATGGGGGCGATACTGGGGGTGGGATCCCATCGAAACGTGGTCTCTCATCTCCTGGATAACCGTCGGCGCCATACTCCACCTGCGTCGTCTCCACGGGTGGCGTGGCAGAAGGATGGCCTGGCTCACCATTGCGGCACTTCTTCTCGCCATATTCACCGCCTTCCTTATCACCATTGTCAGCCCCGGCATTCACAGCAGTTACATGGTCAAATAGTGTATTCACCCAGCGTTGGCACGTGGGAAGCTTTACAATGTGCCATCCGATCGTCGGTTGTAAGGGTCGCGGAAAGGTGTGCCACGGCCGTTCGGCAGATGTTTTAAGTTCATAATAGTTGAGTATATTCTTTCTTTTCCCGCGTCCTCTCCACCGTCAATAACAATTTCTGTTCCTCCCTCATTTCAATATGAAAAATTTATTATATTAATGTTGTTAAATGGTTGTGCACTGGCGCCGCTTTTCCCTGATATTGGTACCGCTCTTGCTGTCAGGTAATTGGACGTTACCGCTCCGGCGGTTTATGTGTAGGGTGCTGGAGGTATAACCGTAAGCATCCAAGCGTGTTAACCTGTGATGGGCTGTAAATGGATTCCAGTCTTTGAGGCCGAATTAACAGTGGTTTGACAGGCTGGTGTCATAATTTTGCTTTTTTTGAACGTCTGGACGTTGTTGTGCTCATCATGATTTGACGTGGGGGAAGTCATGGGTACGGAGAATAGAACGAAACGAACCTCTGGTGCAGTACCAGTGCTGGTTGCCTTTGCGGCTTCGATGGCGCTGGTACTCTTCGTTTTGTGCGGTACGACCCCTGTCCACGCTGGAACCATCACCAGCTGTTCCGGCTGTCACGGCATGCCGCCGGCGGACGCCGCCTTCCGCAACATCTCCACCGGCGGCTTTGCCGGCAATCACGGTACCCATCTCGGCGCTTCCGCCAGTGCCGGCGACTGTACCAGGTGCCACAATAATTCCGGTTATCTCAACAGCCACCGGGACGGCAAAATTCAGCTGGCGTCCAATATCAATACCTCGCCGGCTCCCGGCGGCGGCCTGTACAAGGTATCCGGATCGGCAGTCACCTTCTGGAACCAGACGTCCATTCCGGTCCCCGGGTCATGCAGCAACGTCAACTGCCACTTCGAGGCGGCAACTCCCCTGTGGGGCTCCACGGCGTTCACCTCTCCGGCCGATTGCAATAAATGTCACGGCGCCCCGCCAAGTGGCGGAACATCGGGCGCGGCCGGCAGCCACTCCCGGCACGACCAGTACTATGCCGGTGTCGCCAACTGCCAGAAGTGCCATTCAAACAATACGACCTTCCAGCATGCCACCAGCGCCGGGCATCGCAATCTGAACATCAGCTTCGCCGCCGCCCCCAACAACGGCAGCGGCGTCTATTCCGGCCCCCTCAATGATTACCTGCCGAGCCAGATCAATGGGTTCGGCACCTGCACCAGCCTCTACTGCCACAGTAACGGCCAGAAAAGCATGGGCAACTTCTCCACCGTCACCGTACCGACCTGGGGAACCCCCCTGCCGGCCAACTGCACGGGGTGCCACAGGTCCAACAACGCCTCCGGCAACGCCATGGCCACCGGCAGCCATAAACGGCACGTGGGTACTGATTCGCAAGGTTATTCAAACAACATAGCCTGTGCAAAGTGCCATGCCGCCACGGTCAACGGCACCATGGCCATTGCGGACACCACCGTCCACGTCAACGCCAAGGTTAATATCAAGTTCAACAGCCTCACCACTGCCGTCAACGGCACCTATGGGGGCCAGGCGACCCCCTATGCCAAGGATCCTGGCACCGCTTACGGCCAGTGCAACAATGTCTACTGCCATTCGAACGTCCAGAACGACGGCGGGGTCGGCATAACCTACCGGCAGCCCACGTGGGGCAATGGGGCGAGCGGCACCTGCGGCACCTGTCACGGCGGCGGCAACCACTTTATGGAGGCTGATATTGCGACCGGCAGCCATACCAAGCATCTGTCATCGACAGCGACTCCCTATACCATGGCGACACGCTGCATAGTCTGTCACAACGTCGGCGGATTGCCGTTCAACGGCAGCTGCAACAATTCGTGCCATAGCGGGCTATCGCGGCACACTGACGGGAAGATAGACCTTGCGTTCCCGTCCAATTTCGGTGCTACGGCGGCCTACAACGGCACCCCGAGGCCGGGCAACGGCTACAGCACCTGCTCCAACGTCAACTGCCACTACAGCACCACCACCCCGACCTGGGGAACGTCGACCCCCATCGGCTGCCTCGGCTGCCACACCCTTGCCGTGCTGCGGGCCAGCGGCGCCCATGCCAAGCATATCAGCGCCACCGCCTCGCCGACCATGTACAACTACACCGCCAACCGCTCCACGGCGACGGAATACGACTTCGGCTGCTCCAACTGCCATCCTGTCACCGCAACGGGCAATCACTACAATTCGGTCATCAACGTGACCCTCAAGAAGGATGAGGCCGGGGTGGGCTCCCTGCGCGCCAAAAACAGTGCCACGGCGGTCGGCGTCAACGTCGCCAACAGCGGCATCACCGGCACAACCAAAGTCAGCATCAGGTGCTCGATGGCCTACTGCCACAGCAACGGCAACGCCGCCGGCCTGGTCTACGCCACCACGCCGGACTGGTACGGCGGCAGCTTCACCGGCGACCGCTGCGCCAACTGCCACGGCAACGCCCCCAACACCACCATTGCCGGTTCCAAGTCCCACTACAACAACCGCTTCCTCGGCTACACCAGCAACCCGGGGGGGCACCAGATTGCAATCCATGCCATGGGGATCTACAGCAGCCCGAGCGGCCTGGCCAAGGCGGGCACCGGCAATGACAGCAGCCACGGCAATGCCGCCACATCAACAACCATCGGCTGCAATATCTGCCACTACCTGACGGTCACCACCGCCCGCAACGATGACAACTTTGTCTGCAAAACCTGCCACTATGCCGGCAATACCGTGGGCGCCCTGGCCGGAAACCCGGCCGCCATCGCCGACCGGTCGAAGCACGTCAACGGAACGGCCGATGTGGCGTTCCAGCCGGTTACCGTGCTTTCCAAGGCGCAGATGCGGCAGATCTACTTCACGTCATACAGCGGCACCTTCAAGCGCAACGGCGTGTACAAGACCTCCGGCGCGTACGACTCCGCCAAGGCAGCGCTCAACACGGCAACCATGTGGGACGGCGGCAGCAAGACCTGCTCCAATGTCGCCTGCCATAACAGCCAGAGCGTGAAATGGACCGATAATGACGGCGCGACAACGTGTGTCAATTGCCATAACGCCATGTAACCGGTAAGGTATGCGCTTCGTACAGGGGGGAGGTGTTTTTGCCCCTGTACGTCGTAACAAAGTAACGGACTTTCCAGCACTGAACGAGGGAACTTATATGGGAACGACAATCGCCAGGCAGATCAGGAGCATGGGGCTGCGGACTAAAATCGGCATCATTGTGATGCTGGTCGTGGGCTGTTTCCTGTATCAGATCATGTTCAAGCCGATGATTGGCGATACAGCCACCCAGACCTATTATTTCACCACTGATTCCACATCGGTGAACCTCGGCGCCGATGGCAGCACCAGCACCGCGGCGTCGCTCGGCGGCAAAATATCCATGAAGGTCGGTGTCTATGCCTTCTCCCGCAGTGTCAGCGCCGCGTCCAATACCTCCGAACAGAGGATGATCAGCGCCTATGGGCCGGTCTATGCCGCCAAGCAGACCATTAACGCGCCTGCCGTCACGATCGGCGTGAGGGACCGCAACGGCACCGCAAATGCCATTTACTGGAAGGCCTACGTCTACGCCTATAACCCGGCGGTGGCCCCCGGCACCGGCAACCCCACGGCTACCGGTGCCGCCAATAACGCGAGATTGCTCTGGACATCGGACGAGATGGAGGCCCATCCCTCGGTGCAGACGCCGCTGGACATGACCTTCACCAATCCTGCACTGCAGACCATAGATGCCGGACAGCGGATCAAGGTGGTCATCACCGCCCGCCTGGCAAGTACCGCCTCGTCGGCCCGCCTCTTCTGGGGGGGCGGAAGCAACTATTCGTTCTTTACCGTCACCGAAGCCCCCTATGTGGCTGATTCGGTTACCGTCTCAAACCTGGCCGATTACTATGCCGGCGGTCTCACCTCCGTCACCCAGGGGGACACCAATGTTCCCATGCTTAGATTCGACCTGTACACCAACGTGGCCGGGGGGGTCAACTGGTCGGGCGGGCTTCTGGATAAGATCGGCACCAATACCAGCGTCCTCAACCCCCTTCTGCCGGTGGACGAACCGGGAGACGTCTCCTTTTCGATCTACCGGGATGCCGATAATGACGGCGTCTTCGAACCCACCGACACCCTGATCGGCGGACCATACAATTTCAGCCAGTTGACCAAACAGGGGTATTCGTTGCCGACTCCGGAAGCACTTACCGCCACGCCCCGGCGCTATTTCATCACTTACACCATTCGCAAGAACGCGACCTATAACACCACTGTCGGCGCCCGCATTGTGGATGGCAGTTATTTCACCGTCGACGCCGCGGCGACGAACGGCGTGCGAAATGTGACCAGCACGTCGTCCTCAACGCCCCTCATCCAGTATGGGGGCACCCCGGTCGTCAAGAACTACGCGGCGGACTGGGATGCCGGCACGTCACTGACGAACATCGCCGAAACCGGCGGGCCGGGCTCCACAACCTCCACCTGTATTACCAGAACCACGGCAGGGTCGGCATTCCCGCTGGTCGGCCTGCTCAACTACCCCAACCACTCTTGTGCCAGTGTGGCGGGGCAGAACTACAGCAACACCAGCGGCAGCACCCAGCCGGATTTCGTCAGGCTCTATTTCAGCGGGGACGGCTACCACTCCGATATGCTGTCCATCAAGGGGCGCAGTTTTACCTACCGGCTCTATACCCCGTCAGGCGGCGGCACGGTCACCCTGCAGATGTTCTACGTCACCAGCGGGGGCGTGCGGGTTAATGCCCCGATTGCATCGACCTACAAATCCACCGGTACTCTCAGCCAGACCATTACCACCTCCCTGTCCGGTCAGGATTTTTCCAATGTCCCCCTTGGCGCCCGCCTCGGCATCCAGATCGGCGTCACCGCCAATGCGCAGATCGGCCTCGGCGGCGCGGTCGGCGCCCAACTGCAGGTGGAGGAAACGGCGGCCCTGAATGAAAACGTCGATGTGGGCGACGGTTTCCCCAGTGTCAATGCCAACGTCTATGCGGGCGACACCAGCAAGGTGATCGATTCGTTCACCTTGAGCGCTTCCAAGGCAAAGACCGTCTCTTCGATTTCGATCAAGGGCAACCCCCTGTTCAACAGCACAAATATCAAAAATGTCTGGATTTATCAGGACAACTCGACCGGCGGCATGCTTGGGGCCCTTGACGGCACCGACACCCTGATCGGGTCCACCTCCGTAATCACCGGCAACGTCGCGACGGTTTCGGTCGGCAGCCTGGCCATCGACAACAAGACCAAGCGATTCCTGGTGGTCGTCGATATCGGCGACACCCCCAACACCAACGTAATCCTGAACGCTCTGGTCAGTGACCTGGCGGTTGTCACTTCCGGCACCATCGGCGAGAACAGCGACAGTTCGTCGGCGAATCTGACGATCCTGCCGACCACGACGGTGAGCGGCGGCACTGCCGAGCCTCCCGGCGTGATCGTTCCTTCCGGCGCCGGCGCCACCAAGCTGGATGCGTTCAATCTTGCCACCAACGGCGGGGTCAACGACACGTTCTCCAGCGTCACGGTCACGCTTTCGACGACCAGCACCCTGCCCGCGGGCAAGGTCATCTCCGACTACGTTGCGCGGCTTGATATCATCAAGGCTGACGGCACTTCCTTCGGGCACCTGACTTCTCCCACCCAGGTCAATAACTGGCAGGTCACGACCACCGGCCTGGCCGCCACCACCACGCCCACCGATTATTACGTGGCCGTTACTCCCAAGGCGGGCCAGGGGATTACCTACGACGTCAAGGCCCAGGTTGTCTCGGTGGTCCACTCCAGGACGACCAACCGGCTGCTGCTGAGCGACCCGTCCAGCGCAACGGTCATCATGGACCAGCAGCCGCCGACCGACCCGACCCTGACTGTCGCCACCGGCACCTATCACAATGATATTGACCGCGCCGAGATCAACCTGAACTGGACCACCGCGACCGATACCAGCGGGAGCGCGGTCAGCTACGTTGTCGTGCGTGGCCTGGGGAATGCGCCGCCGCCACGCAATTGCACGGTGGACAACGTAAAGACCTTCCCGGTTTACTCCGGCACGGGCACATCACTTATCGACAAAAACCTGGATGAAGGCATTTCGTACGGCTACCGCGCCTGTGCGGTGGACTCGGTCAACAACGTCAGCGTGGGAACCGCCGGCAGCGCCATCGCCAGTATCAAGAACAGATGTACGGAGCTTCCCTCACTTGAGATCAATCCCAATGCCTCATACATCAAGGCCGGCAATACGCTGGGCCTGGATGTCGCCATCACCAGCAACGACACGGGCGTCTGTGCGGCAACCACCTACACGCTCTCGATAGTGGGCACCGACATCGACGACAGCAACTACACCGTCTCCACATTCAGCGGCAACAACTTCATAATCCCGACCATGGGGTCGCAGTATACGAAGCTGAACATTACCGCGAAGCCCGGCGCGGTTCAGGGGGCGGTCAAGACCTTCCAGGTGAAGGTCGCCAAGAGCTCCGGCGGAGAAACCCTGCACGCGGACCCGGTCTATGTCACGGTCAACAAATATGGCACCATGATGCACAGCAGTCTGCAACTGGGCACCACCAAGTACGGTATCTGGGGGAAGAATTACGACTGCGCCACCTGCCATTCCCCCACCGCCACCAATATCAAGCAGGTCAAAAACAGCATCGCCACCCCGACCGGTAACCGGCCGGTCGTGTTCAATATTCTCTCCACCGCTTCCAGTGCCAATGTGGCTGGTGTTTTCGGCAATGACCACAGAAGCGGGACAGCCACCACCAATGTGTGCGAAGTCTGCCACCACAATGCGCGTTTCCACCAGTACAGCTCGTCGAAGGTGACCTGGAAGGACCATAACAACAACGAAGACTGCATGAAGTGCCACTCGCACAAGCTCGGTTTCAAGACGGTGGCGCAGGCGGGGTCGTGTACCGACTGCCACGGCTATCCCCCCACCATCAAGGAGCAGCTGGTGGTGCCGACGACCAACGTGCTCTCCTCGTATGCAACCAATGCCGGCTCCCATGGCAAGCACAACGACCGCGGCCTCAAGTGCCAGGCCTGCCACAGCAACGGCAACCACCTGGTCACCGCCGTACCGGACAAAAACATCAATATGGGGTTCAAGGTCAACGGGACCAGCTTCCCCGGTTGGTTCGGCCAATACACCACCGGCATAATGCGTTCGCTGACGCCCCGTAACGGCTATACCTTTGCGACCGCCCCGGGCACGACGGTGCAGCAGGCACCCGGCACCATAATCAACTGCAATGTCTACTGCCACGGCTGGGACGGCAATGGCGGCTACAATACCGATCCGGCCTGGACCGGCATCAGCCAGGTCGGCTGCGGCTCATGCCATGCCGCCACCAACGACCAGCCCCCCACCTCCGGCAGCCACCACAAGCATGCCAGCAATGAACCCGGTTTCGGCAACGGCATTGCCTGCAGCAAGTGCCACGGTTTCCGCAATTACTCCACCAGCTCGGCCCACATCAACGGCAATGTGGAATGGGATCTCTCCACGCTGCCTCCCGGAACCTTCGGGCTGGCCCTTTACAGGGGCGTGGACAAGGGGAACACCGGCGCTCCGGCCCCCACGCCGCCGGGCAGTTACGGTTCCTGCTCCAACCTTTACTGCCACAGCAATGTCCAGAGCAACAACGGCACCGGTCCCCCGACGTCCTATTCCACCCCGACCTGGGGGGGGACGACCACCTGCAACAGTTGTCACCAGGCGCAGCCGAATGTGACCGGCGGGCATCCGCAGCATGCCGGCGCCGGCGTGACGGGCTTTGATTGCCGCATCTGCCATGGAAACGGCGGTGACGCCAACCCGCTCAACCATGCCAACGACTACATAAACTTCCAGTTCGGCGGCCTTGCCGAGAACACGCACTATTCCTACAGCTCGGCCAAGGTGCCCGGCTCCGCCTCCTATGGCACCTGCTACAACGGCAACTGCCACGGCTTGCGCCGTCCCAAGACCGGCCCGACCGCGCTGACCTGGGGCCCGGCCAATGACGCTATCCCGCTTTGCGACAAGTGCCACACTACGGATCCATCCCTCAAAAATGGCTTCTACAGCACCATGGGCCCCAACGGGACCACCTCGAACACGGACCCGTACGTTGGCGCCCACTTCCAGCATATCACCTCGATGCCGTTCAAGCTGTCGTCCCAGTACGATTGCTCCGAATGCCACAACAAGCCGACCGGCCCCTACACTCCCGGCCATATCGACTCGCAGCTGCCGGCCGAGCTGACTTTCGGCGCAACCGCATCGAGCGGCGCGGTCCTGACCGGTTACACCAGCGCCCAGCACCAGCCCGGCTACAACTACGGTGCCCACCAGTGCAGCAATATCTGGTGCCACGGCTCCGGCATGGACTCCGTCGAGGGGACCGGCCTCTACGGTTCCGCCGTGAGCGACGGAGCCACCCCCAATGCCAGCCGGATCGCCTCGCCGGTCTGGAATGCACCGTTCCTGAACGGTACCACCGCCGACTGCAACAAGTGTCACGCATCACCGCCGCCGGCACCGCTCCCCGGATACAATCACTGGGACGATGACAACAGCCGCCCCTACCAGGCCAACCAGTGCATCAATTGCCACAAGCATGTCAATGCGGCCGGCAACGGCTTCACCAAGCCGGAAATCCACGCCAACGGCGTTGTCGACAGCTGTCTGACCTGTCACGGCCTCCCGCCGACCGACAACAGCATGACCAACCCGCCGATTAATGCCCTGAGTGCCGGCATGACCGGCGCGCACCAGGGGCATTTCCTGAACCCGAATATCGGCAAGCGCTGCACTTTCTGCCACTACAACAATTCCGGCGACATGCCCAGCTACAAGCTGGAGATCGGTTTCAACGCCTTTGGCGGCAAGGTCCGCCGCGGAACGTTCTACGGCTACTCCACCCTGACCAACAGCTATTCCCAGCCGATTGTCTACTTCGCGACCATCACCAGCACCACCGTGCGGCGGACCACGAACACGGCCAAGCTCAATACCTGTGAGAACGTGTACTGCCACGGTGGCGGCTCGGGCGCGGCCCTGCCACCATTGGGGGGCGGCAGCAACACCAAGCCGGACTGGGAGCTGGGCTATACCGAGGCCACCTGCGGCAGCTGCCACGGCGTGACCGGCGAAACCTACCGGACCAGGGGGTCCCATGGCGCCCATGTGGGCACGCTCTTTGGCGAGCCGAAACTGGCCTGCTCCAACTGCCACGGCGTCAAGGAGAACAACTACCACGTGAACGGCCAAGTGGAGTGGGAGTTCTACACCTCCGCCAAGCGGATGAACCAGATTGCGGTCAACGACAGCTTTAAAGACAGCCTCGGCAATGTTGTCGTTCCCGGCTACAAAGCCGCCGGCGCCTCGTCCTTTGCGGCCAAAGGCGGCACCGGCAACCTGGCGCCCAGCGCCGCGTACGGCACCTGCCAGGTCTACTGCCACAGCGACGTTTACGATCACCAATTCAAGGCGATCACCTGGGGTAGCGGCGCCACCACCTGCAACTCCTGCCACCGGGACCAGACCTCGGCCGGCAGGTACACCGGCGCGCACCAGAAACATACCGCCAGTTCGGCCAACGGAGGCTACGGCATCGACTGCGTCATGTGCCACTACGGTTCCGGCGCCGGCAACCCGCTCCATGTGAACGGCACGGTTGACATCATCTTCAACTCGTCAGTGGTCGGTCCCAATGGCGTGTATGCACCCGGCGCCACCGAAGGGACCGGTACCTGCAAGAATATCCTCTGCCACGTTTCCGACGCAACCACCGGTCCGGCCTGGAACGGCGGATCTGCCAGCGGCAGCTATGCCACTGGCACCAACAAGCCGACCTGCATCGGCTGCCACAGCGGCGAGGTCGGCGGCCGCACCGCGGTTATCCCGCAGTTTGCCGGCGCGTCGCACCACGTCCAGGGTGTAACCATGAGCGCCACCTACTGCTACCCGTGCCATATGGAGGCAAACGCCGACGGCACCGCCAATGCCACCTACCATGACCGGACCACCGGCAAGTCGGTTGATCTGGTGCTCTATGGCAACGGCACGCGCGGCACGGTCTTCACCAGGTACACGGCCGCGGGAAGCGCTACCCGCAAGCGGACGGAATACGCCAAGATCAACAACGTCTGCATCGGCTGCCACAGCACCAAGAACAATGCCACAACGCCCTTCAGCGCCAGCGGCGATACCAGGACACCCAAGACCTATGCCTGGGACAACAGCAGCATCTTCAACCGGTACAGTTCCACCGCCACCACGCTGTGGGGCAAGGTCACCGGCAACGACACGGTGAAGAAGGGGCTTAACAAGGCCTTCTCCGCCCATGGCAATGCCAGCGGCAACCAGCGCGGCTGGGCGTTCGGCTCCTACACGGGCGGCCCGAAACACAGCAACACCAGCGGCGCCGTCAACAATGTGCTCTGCTTCGACTGCCACAACTCCCACGGCACCGTGGCCAGCGGCATCATGACCAGCTACTCCAGCGCCACGGGCCGCTACAGCGGCGGCATGCTCAAGACCACCGTCCAGGGGGTCGGCGGCTACAACTCCACCTATGCGCCGGTGGCAGGCGGCGATTCGGCCGCGCCCAACAGGAACGCCTACAACACGGGTGCGTCCCTCTGCTTCGACTGCCACAACAACAAGACGTCCAATACCTCCATGCCGTGGGGCTACAATGACACCTTCGGCTCCAACCAGCCCATCTACGGCTTCCATGACAAGCCGTACTTCGGCAACTACTCCACCTTTGCCATGACGGTCACCTATCCGTACAAGGCCAGCAACCCTGGCAACAAGGGGGGCCACTACGGCCCGTCGTCACCGCTGACCACTGCCGTCACCCAGCGGACGTTCGCGAACGGCATCAAGGACAATCCGTACTCGGCCGGGGTTTCCTCGCCCATCAACGGCCTCTGTACGCCGTGCCACGACCCCCATGGCGTCAGCAAGAACACGACCTATGTGAGCGACCGCAACTACGGCGTGCCGCTCCTCAAGGGGACCTGGGTCACCTCCCCCTACCGGCAGGATTCGGCACCGCGGAACACCAACGAAGCCCGGGGCGGCAGTACCCATTCATCGTCCTATGTGCCCATTACCGTCGGCAGCACGCCCCGGTACTTCATCGACCAGAACAGCATGCAGGCGGGAACGGTGGGCGAACCGACGACCGCCCGGTCCTGGACGTTCACCACTTCCGCCGCGACACTGCAGACCACGGCCGATACCCAGTTCGCCGGGCTCTGCACCGGCTGCCACAACAAGTCGGTGCTCAACAACACGGCGGCGGTGACCGGTGCCCCCGGTTCGACCGGAAGCTGGAAAGCCATGACCCGGATCCACAACACCGTCGATGGCTGGGCACTCACAACGGGCAGCGGCGGCAACGTGAGCAACAAAGTGCATGCCTTCACCTGCTCCAAGTGCCACACGCCCCACAACGCCCGGCTACCACGGCTCATGGTGACCAACTGCCTCGATGCCAAACATCGCGGCGGGGTGGCTGCCGGCGGGAATCCGGTGGAGTACTCGAAATGGTATCAGAGCGGGGCCGGCAAGGGACGGTTCCCTGTAGGCGGCGGCGGGTTCAAGTCCCGTGGCTCGGCGATCAACCCGGGGACCTGGTTCTTCGGCAAGTCCCAGAGCACGGTCCAGAACGCGGCGCCGGCACTGACCCTGACCACCCAGACCCAGTGCCACAACACGGCAACAGCCGGTGGCATAACCTACACCAACTACACGACGCAGCACTGGAACAACAAAACACCGTGGTAGAATGCCGGCAGACAGGCGGGGGGGAGTCCGTGGCTTGCCCCCGCCCCGGCACACAGAAAGGAGATGATCGGATGAAAAAGCGCAGCTATGTCAAGCCGAGGATCGTCGGATCGGCGAATGTTCATCCCTGCTGAGGCGGAGACCGCAAGGGGAGACAGAGGTGGGGCCTGTTCATGGTCCCACCTTTTGTCATTTGAGGGGGTGGGTATTCATGTTGCAAGGGCAATTCAGCGCTTGCAACGTGGTACGGAGTGAAGAGTATACTGTTCGTGATTTCAGCAAGGTGGCCCGAGAATCCGCGGAATTGCCGCCACTAACGGAGAAAAACGATGCTGAACAAATGTTTGTTGCTGACCGGTGCCCTGATTGCCGTGCTGACCGCCCCCCTGGCCGCTCCGGCCTACGAATACGACCAGGAGCAGACCCGGAAGCTGATCGAGAACATGGTCAGGGACCTCGGCGGGCATGACGGCCTGCGCGCGAACAGCGGTAAAGTCATGCGCTGCGTCCATGGCGGCACGAAAAAGGTGACCATCGTTCAAAACGGTGCGCTGACGACCTACAACGGGGTGTACAGCAACTGCCGCGAAAATGATTCCATCAGGGACGGCATTTACGACATCGCCCTCGAAGGAAATGAAGTCACCGTCAGTTCCTCAAAACGCTCCATCAACGGTGAACTGTTCGATGCCGCCATGGGGGGTGACGCGAAAGCCGTCAAAAGATTGGTCAAGGCCAAGGCCGATGTCAATTATACGGAAAGCATCAAGAAAAGCGGCGGCGGTCACATCGACGAGTGGACGCCGCTCATGTCGGCTGTGGCCTCGGGAAGCCTGGATTCCGTGAAGCAGCTGGTCACCGCGGGGGCCTGGGTCAACTACATGAACAGCATGGCCGTGAACGCGCTCTGGATCGCCGCCAATAAGGGCGATGTCGCCATCGTTAAATATCTCCTGAAGTCGGGCGCTTATGTCAATAACCGGAACTTCGAGGATGTCACGCCGCTCATGGCGGCTTCCATGAACGGGCATGGGGAGGTGGTTAAAGCCCTGATCGCCGCCCGGGCAAAGCTCGATTACGTCCACAGCGGGGGTGATACCGCCCTGATGTTCGCCCTGGCAGGCAGGCACACGGCTGTGGCGCGGCTCCTGCTGGCTGCCGGCGCTGATGTGAACGTGAGGAACCGCGACGGACTCACGGCCCTGCACATCGCCGTGTCGGAAGGGAATCTGGAGATGGTGCGCGGGCTTCTGAAACGTAAGGCCGATGTGTCGGCCACAATGGACAGCGGCAAGAACGCGCTGGATATAGCCCGAGCCAGGGGAAATGCCGCCATCGTGGAACTGCTGGAAAAGGGACGATAACGTGACGAAGCCTCTACGGCCCGGAGTTCAGCTCCTGCTCTGCCTGATTGCCTATTTCTCCTCCGGTGCGGCGAGCCTCTGTGCGGAAGTTACCTGGAACCGGATGCTCATCGTGGTGGTGGGCAATTCCCTCGCCGCGACCTCCATGATCGTCGTGGTCTTCATGGGGGGGCTCGGCCTCGGGGGGTATGCCGGCGGGAAGCTCCTGGCGCGCCGCCGGTGCTCGCTGCTTCCCTACGCGATCCTTGAAGTTCTCATTGCCGCCTACATCCTCCTCTCGCCAATCCTCTTCGACCTCCTTGCCGGTGCCTTCTCCTCCCTGGCCGAGCAGTGGGAACAGCCGGCGCTGCTGAGCCTGCTGCGGTTTGCCGTCACCGTGGTGGCCCTGTTGATCCCGGCGACCCTCATGGGGGCGACGTTCCCCGCCATCATGACCGGGGTGCGATCCAGGTATCCCGAAAACAGCCATGCGCTCCTCTATGGCGTGAACACCGTGGGGGCGGCGGTGGGCTGTTTCGTGGGGGGGTATCATCTGCTCTTCGAACTGGGGGTTCAGGCAACGCTCTGGCTGGCCGCCGGACTTGGCGGCGTATCAGTCCTCTGTGTGGCCGTGGCAGCGGTTCTGTCTCCGTCTCGGGCCTGTTTCCAGCTCGCTCCGGAGCCGGAGGTGGCCGACGAAGGCACTTCTGCTTCCGGCGAGGGGGGGCTGTTCCGGTTCCTGGCGGTTTCCTCCTTCCTAGTTGGGTTTGTGGCCCTTGCCTACGAGGTGCTGGTCACCCGGATGGTGATTCTCTTTCTGAACAATCTGGCATCCACGTTCGCGCTGGCCCTGACCGGCTTCCTGCTGGGGACCGGCGCCGGGGCGCTGCTGGCCAACGGCGCCCATGCCGCAAATAACAGGATCGGCGGGAACGGGGTGCGCCTGTTCGGGGCCATTGCCCTGTTGTCGGGCATCCTGCTAGCTGCGACCCCCTATGCTATCATGGCGGCCAGCTACCCGCTGCAGGCCCTCGGCATCATCGTCATCCCGATGGTTTTTCTCGGCTCGCTGCTCCCCTTCGCCATCCGGACCCTGCACGCGAGGGATCGCGAAGCCGCGATCCGGGGGACCTCCTTCCTGTACGCCGCCAATACGGTCGGCGGGATGCTGGGGGCCGGCCTCATCAATTATCAGCTTCTGCCGAGGATCGGCCTGCAGGGATCGGTCGGGCTCCTGTTCGGCATCTGCGCCGCCATTGCCGTCGCCTGCTTCGTCCCGTCCCTGACCCGCGGCTTCAGGTGGGCGACCCTGCTGCTGGTTCCGGCGCTCATGCCGCTCATCACGCTGAATGCCCTGCCGAACATCATGAACCGCTATGCCCTGAAGATCGCCGAGTGGACCGGGGCCCCCGAGGTTACGATCAGGCTTATTCACGAAGGGCGCGCCGCCAACGTGACGGTGCTCGATCAGAACGATCCGAAGCAGGGGGAATTCCGGGACATGTATCTGAACGGCATCGAGGAGGCGTCGACCCGCTTCTACCACGCCCAGCTCTTCAAGCTCCTGGGGATGCTTCCGGTTGTCGTCCATGGGGCCGAACGGCCCCAAAACGCCCTCGTCATCGCCTTCGGCTCGGGGATTACCGCCGGGTCGGTCCTGGCGTCCGATATGATCTCTTCCCTCGATGTGGTCGATCTGAACCCCGATGTGGAGGGGATCAACAATCTGTTCAAGGAATTCAACGGCGACGTGTTCCACGAGCCCCGCTTCCGCTTTCACAATGACGATGGCAGAAATTATCTGGTGACCAGCGGGAAAAAATACGATCTGATCATCAGCGACTCGACCCACCCCTGCTCCTACGACAGCTGGATCCTGTACACCCGGGAGTTTTATCGCGATGTGAAGCGGCGCCTCCCCCCGGGCGGCGTCTTTGCCCAGTGGGTCTCCGTCTCCGAGATCATGCGGGGCGAGCTCTTCCCGATCTATCTGAATACCTTCCGGAGCGTCTTTCCCCATGCGACCTTCTGGTATGTTTACGGGTCGAACCAGGCCCTGATGCTCGCCACGCCGGAACCGTTCAGGCTCGATGCCGGCAAGCTCCAGAAGCGCCTGGACCGGCTCGCCCCCTGGTTCAGGGCCGGGGAATACCAGCTCGATTCAGTCGCGAAGGTGGCGGGCTTCTTCTGGCTTGATGAAGAGATGATGGGCCGGATGATCGGCGCCGAGACCCGTGTGAACACGGATATGCGCCATTATTTCGAGAAGTCCTCCATGCAGGCCCAAATCCCGCCGCAACGGCAGCTTCCCTTTTTCCAGGCCGATGTCACGCGGTATCTCACCGGTGGTGATGAACGGCTGCGCAGCGACATCCGAAAGGAGCAGAAGACGGGGTTGCTGCTGACCAGGTATGGTTTCTACAACGATATCAGAGACCTTGGCCAAGCTTACTGTTTAAGTCCTGAGAACAATAACGTAAAATACTGGATGAGATTCGCCTATTCCGGAAATATCCCCGCGGGACTGTGCCCCTAGACATGCCATTCTTTTTGGGTGAGCCGAAAAAATACGCGAAGCACGCCGCAGGCATTGCCGCAGCATGGGCCGCGCTTATCTGCCTGGCGGTGTACCTGCGGGCCCTTGGCTGCGATTTCATCAATTTTGACGATCCGTACTACGTGATCGACAATCCCGGCATCAGGATCCTTGACCGGCAGTTCATCCGGGAGGCATTCACCACCTCCTACCTGGGGTGGTGGATGCCGCTCACCTGGGCCTCCTTTGCCATCGACTACCATTTCTGGGGGCTCGATCCGCTCGGGTATCACCTGACCAATATCGTGCTCCACGCCCTGAATGCCGGCCTGGTGGTGCTGGTCGCGGACCGGCTGCTGCGGCGGTGGCAGGGGGAATGGTCCGGGGGGGGGACGAGCTTCCTGTACCCGGCGGTACTGCTGCTGGCCGGGCTGTTGTGGGGGATTCATCCGCTGCGGGTGGAGTCGGTGGCCTGGGTGACGGAGCGCAAGGACGTGCTCAACGGCGTTTTCGCGCTCGGCTCGATCTTTTCCTACCTCTGCTACGCTGACCGCGAGGACAACGGGCGCAAGGGTGCCCGGTCCGCCTATGCGGTTTCCCTGCTGTTTTTCCTGCTCTCGCTCATGGCCAAGCCGGTCAGCGTGGTTATCCCGGCGATGCTGCTGGTACTGGACTGGTACCCGCTGGGGCGTTTGTCGCGCGAAAATGCCGTGAAAAGGGTCGCCGAAAAACTGCCGTTTTTCGCGCTGGCTCTGGCGGTGGTTGCCGCCACTATAACCCTTGCCAGCGGGGAGTCGATCCTGGTCTCGTTTCATGTTTTTCCGCTGTACAAGCGCATCATCCTTGCCGGCAGCTCGTTGTTTGCCTATCTCCGCATGGCCGTCTTCCCGGTGGGGCTGGTGAACCTCTACCTGCTTCCCCGTGTGTTCCCCGCGTCCTATTACCTGGCCGCTCTCGGGATTCTTGCCCTGACCTGCTTCTGCTTCTTTGGCTGGAAGCGCCGGCCGGGGCTGCTGGCCGCCTGGTTGCTCTTTGTCCTTCCGCTGGCGCCGGTCCTCGGGTTTCTCCAGAACGGCTCCCAGGCCTATGCGGACCGCTTCACCTATCTTCCCGGCGTGGCCCTGAGCATTGGTGGCGCCGGTCTGCTGGGGGGGATGGTTTCCCGCTGTCGTGGCCGGTCGCGTCAACTGGTCGTGGCGTTAGCCGTGGCGGCGACTATCCTCTGCGGCACCGTTTCGTATCACCTGATCGGCGCCTGGAAGAATCCGGAGACGCTCTGGTCGCGGGTGATCGCCGTCGAGCCGATCGGCAGGGCATTCTATCTCCGGGCGGACTACCGGCAGCAGAAGGGGCGCTACCTGGAGGCGGCGGCCGATCTGGCCGACTCCATCGCCATTGGGGAGCGGGACGGTTTCCCGGGGGTGTTCAACCTGCATGCCATGCGGGGCGATGCCCTCAACCGGGCCGGGCGTTATGGGGATGCGGTGCGCGAATTCACCACCGCCATCAATCTGAAGCCAGTTCCGGAGTATTTCTACCATCGGGGAACCGCGCTCATGGCCCTTGGGCGCGGGGAGGAGGCAGCGGCGGATTTTCGGGAGGCCGGCGATGCAACCGGGCCCATTGCGTGGGAGGTGTATTGAGCCATGGAATGCGCTCCCGCCATAGCGTTGGCTGACGGTAGGGTCGGATGAACTGGAAGCTTATCCGCATCATCGATGTCTGGCTGGGGATCCCGATACTTTTCGGGATTTTTGTTGCCGGGCGGCTCTTCGGGAAGCGGCAGCCGCAGCGGCCGGCCACGGTCAGGCGCATCCTGCTGATCAAGTTCTGGGGGATCGGCAATCTTTTCATGATGCTCCCGTCGGTTCAGGCGCTGCGTGCGGCCCACCCGGCAGCCGCCATCGATGTTCTCTCGCTGGACAGCAACCGGGATGCCATCCGGGCCTGCGGCGTGTTTGACGGCGTCGCCACCATAACCACCGCCGGTCCGCTCCGCTTCCTGTTATCGTGGCGGCGGGCCGTCGCCCTGCTGAGAAGGAACCGCTACGACATCATCATCGACTTCGAGCAGTTCGCGCGGTTTTCCGCGCTGGTTGCCGGCCAGATCGGGGCCGCGGAAATTATCGGGTTCCGGACCGAGGGACAGCATCGGAGCCTCAATTTCACCGTTCAGGTCCCGTACGACAATGCGATCCATGTCACGCGTTCCTTCCATGCCCTCGTTGCGGCTGCCGGAGCGGCACCGGTTGATCGCCTGCCGGCGGCCGGGATCAGCGGCAGCGAAAATCTGCGCGAACGCGGCAAGGAACTGCTCGCGCAAATCGGAATCGGGCCGGATGAGCTCTGCGTCGTCATGCATGCCGGCACCAGTGGCAATTTCAGTGAGCGCCGCTGGCCGCCCGAACGGTTTTCCTCCCTTGCCGATACGCTTCATGCCGGGCACAATGCCCGCACCATCTTCACCGGAGCGGCTGAAGAGGCCTTTCTGACCCGTGAAGCGGCAAGGCATCTGCACCGGCCGTTGTCCGCCCTAGATCTGGGGGGAAAGCTGAAATTCCGGGACTACCTCGCCCTCATCGCGGCTGCCGATCTGGTGGTTTCGGCCGACACGGCGGCCGTGCACATGGCATCGGCGGTCGGAACACCGGTGGTCGGGCTGTACGGTCCCAACACGCCACGCCTCTACGGCCCGTGGGGAAGGGGGGGCGTGGCCGTCTGTCAGGGACTTGACTGTAGCCCCTGCATCACCAACTTCAACGCCAAGCTCCATGTCTGTCGCCACCCCGCGGGACGGGGGGCCTGCATGGGGGCCATCGGGGTGGAAGATGTGGCGGCTGCCATCCGGCGGAATTTCCTGGAGCCGGATGCCCCGTTTCTGCTCACCAGGCTCTCCGGGGGTATGCGGTGATGCGCTTCCCGCGGCTGGCATACCGGGTTCTGCGGAGCAACCTGGGGGACCTTCCGGAGCCGTACCGGATGACCTGGGGGGTCACCAGCCGTTGCCAGGCCCGCTGCGCCATGTGCAACATCTGGCGCCGGCCGGCCGGAGATGAGCTTTCCCTCTCCGAGATCGACCGGTTCCTGGCCCGTTCGAACCGGTTCTCGTGGATCAACCTGACCGGCGGAGAGATCTTCCTCCGCGACGATATCGACGGGATTCTCGATGTCATCGACCGGCACTGCCGGCAGCTCTGCCTGCTCAACTTCCCCACCAACGGCCATGACAGCGACCGGATCGTGGCGGTGGTGCGGGCGTTTCTCGCCAGGATGTCGGTGCCGCGCCTGATGGTTTCGGTCAGCCTCGATGGTCCCCCCGAACTCCATGACCGGATCCGGGGGGTGGACGGTTCGTGGGAACGGGCCGTGGCAACCTTCCGCCGCTTGCGGGAACTGCGGTCCCGGCGCTTTTCGGTGTTTCTCGGCTACACCGTGCAGGAAGCCAATCTGGACGGGTTCGACGGCATGCTCCAGGCGGTCAGGCGGGAGGTGGAAGTGACGGATGACGAGCTCCACGTCAATGTGGCCCATGTTTCCGGGCTCTATTACGATAATGCCACCTTTTCGGGACTGCCGGCTCCGGAGGAGACCTGCCGCCTTCTGGACCGGATCAGCGCGTCGCGCCGGAGCGGGGTAATGAGTCCGGTCTCGTTCCTCGAACGCCGCTACCAATCCCTGGTCCGTCCGTATCTGGAGCGAGGGACTACGCCGCTTGCCTGTCAGGCGGCTGCCGCCTCCTGTTACGTCGATCCGGGCGGCACCGTCTATCCCTGCACCGGTTTTGACGCCCCGGTCGGCTCCCTCAGGGAATGGGGGTATGATCTGGGGCGGCTCTGGCGCAGCCCACGGCGCCACGAGGTCAGGCAGGCAGTTCGGGATGGGGCCTGTCCGGGATGCTGGACACCCTGCGAGGCATACCAGACCATCATGGCGAACCTGTTTGCTGGAGGCGGCAAAGGGTGATGATCAGGAAGGTCTATCACGATTTCCTGCTGGCGAAGCTGAAGCAGGATGGGGTGGGGTGGCTTGCCCGGCGGGCGCGCCAGTACCTGCTGCTGCACCTCTCGCCGCTTGCCGGGCGAGCCCTGTGCGGCCCGGTTCACGGAAGCCTCATGGTCACCCGCCGCTGTAACTGCGACTGCACCATGTGCGACATCCCCTCGAAGCGCCGGGAATCAGCTGGCACCGGGGGCGACGAGCTGGACACCGCACGCCTCAAGGAGATCATCGGGGAGTTTGCCCGCCTGGGAACGCCGGGCCTCGGCTTTACCGGCGGCGAGCCGCTGCTCCGCCCGGACATCTACGAACTGCTGGCCTGCTCCCGGCACAACGGCATGATTACCCATCTCAACACCAACGGTTATTTTCTCGACGACACGGCGGCGCGGTGTATCGTCGATGCCGGGGTGGAATCGGTCAATATCTCGCTGGACGGGGCCTCTCCGGCGACCCACGACCGGATCAGGAACTGCGGCGGCGCCTTCGAGCGGGCCACGGCGGCTGTGGAGCGCCTGCACCGGCTGCGCCGGGAGCGGGGAGTGCCGCTGCGCATCAAGATGGTGGCGGTCCTCAGTGAAGCCAACATCGACGAGGCCGGGGATCTGGCGGAACTTTCCCGCGAACTCGGCGCCGACTGCATCGAGTTCATTCCGTGCCAGCCGCTCACTGGCAATGGGGGTGACAAAGCGACGCCCGATGAGTCCTTCATGAAAAAAGTCGACCGGCTGGTGGAGTATCTGCTCGCAATGGGCCGGGAGCGGGGGATGGTCGAAAATTCTCCCGCCCACCTGCGGCTGTTCCGGTCATCGGTCGCCGGTGTCCCGTCTCCGGTGCGCTGCCGGGCAGGGTACCATTCCCTGTTGGTGGACTGCCATGGGGACGTGTTCCCCTGTTTTCCCCGGATGAGCTGGGGCCGGCGGGCCGGCAATGTCAGGCATGGCAGCCTTGTGGATCTGTGGCGTTCCGATGGGTACCAGACCCATCGCGATATCGCGTCCGCGTGCCGGGACTGTTATCTGAACTGTCATCTGGAACTGAATCTCTTGTTCGACCACAAAGCGCGGGGGCGATTCCGACGCGGGAGCGAGCGGTGAATTTCTTTTCTCTGAAACGGGAACAGGCGCTGGATTTCGTCTGCCTTGCGGTGGTGGTCCTGGCTGTGTATGGGAGAGCCCTTGGCCATGATTTCCAGACCAACTGGGATGACAACTGGTATGTGCTCTATAACGAAGCCGTGCGCGGTTTTTCATGGGACCATATCCGCAGCGCATTCACCGGTTACTTCGGCGGATATTACGCCCCGGTGCAGGTCGTTTCGTACATGCTTGACTATTCGCTCTGGGGGCTCTGGCCCGGCGGCTTCATCCTGACGAACATCCTGCTGCACCTGCTGAACGGGCTCCTGATCTACCGGTTGCTCCTCGGTTGGTACGGGCAGCGTCTGGTTGCTCTGGTGGCATCGGCAATTTTCCTGGTTCATCCGGTCCAGGTCGAGGCCGTTGCCTGGATCTCCCAGAGAAAATCACTCCTGGCCCTGCTCTTCTTCCTGATCGCCTGGAAACAGTACTGCCGCTATCGCCTGGCCCCGACAGGGAGAGGACGATGGAGCTATGGGGCATCCTGCGGCGCGTTCCTGTTATCGTTGCTGGCCAAGCCGACCACGGTGGTCCTTCCCGTAATCCTGGTGCTGTACGACCACTGCTTTGCCGATGGGGACCGACGGTCCCGGTATGCGGACAAGGTTCCCTACGTGCTGCTGGCCGGCATTTTTTCTGCCCTGACCCTCTATACCCAGTCGCCGGAGGTGGCGGAAGGTGGCCGCACCGCCTACCACGGCGGGAGTCCCCTGGGGACGCTCTACACGATGCTCCCCGTGTTCTGCCGTTATCTGGAAATGCTGGTCTGGCCCGCCGGCCTCAGTGCCGCCTATGCTCCCCCGATCCGGCAGGCCGTTGACGCCACAGTGGTCCTGTCGGCCCTCCTCCTTGCCGGCATCGCCGTGGCCTCGGTCCGGCTGTATCGGGTCGACCGGCGGCTCGCCTTCTGGGTCCTCTTTTTCTGGGTCGGGCTCCTGCCGGTTTCCCAGATCGTGCCGGTCATCTCGCTGCTGTACGACCACTATCTCTATCTCCCAATCATCGGCGCGGCCGCCTTGGCCGGATCGGGCGGGGCACTGCTGTGGGAGCGCCTGGCACCGGAGCGCCGTTTCCTGCTCTATGCGGTTGTGCTGCCGGTGCTGGCGGCCCTTTCCGTGGCCTCTTTTCAGCGGACCGGCGTCTGGAAGAATTCCCTGACCCTCTGGAGCGATGCCGTTGCCAAGGAACCGGGGAGCGATCTGGCATGGCAGATCCTGGGTGGATCGCTATTGGACGTTGGCAGGATTGCGGAGGCCAGGGAGGCTTATCAGCGGGGCTTTGCGCTCAATCGGTCAAATACGGAGATCCTCCATGCCCTGGGGCAGATTGCCACCAACACGGGGGAGCTTGACCAGGGATACCGGATGCTGAAGAGGCTCCTGGAGCTGAAGCCCGATTACGTCTCCGGCTGGGCCAGTCTTGGCACCAATTACATGAAACGGGGCGACTACGGGGAGGCTGAAAGGGCATACCAGCGCGCACACTCTTTGCAACCGGAGGCGTGGCAGGTGGTGTCCTTGCTGGGGAATCTGGCGCTGACCCGGGGGCGCCTGGAAGAGGCCCGCGGATACTTCGTGCAGGTGGAGGCACAGGCGCCGGGGGACGCCGCCAATGCCTATGCCCTGGCGAGCGTCGAGGCCCTGTCGGGCAATGCCGATGCCGGCCTCGCCTGGCTGGAGAAGGCCGTGCAGCGGGGGTACGACGACTTCGGACGGATGTACGACGATCCGCGGCTGTCGGCCCTGCGGGACAGCCCGCGCTTCGACCGCCTGGTGCGGAACAATGCTGGAAGATAGGATGCTTGTGACGATGATACGTGGTGCCGGATGGCGATGCGATGAGCCCTGTTATTTATCCTTGGCGGATTTCGAATCATGAAACTGTCGGTGGTGATGCCGGTTTACAACGAGAAGGCAACCCTTCGTGCCATCTATGAACAGGTGGCGGCGGTGACGATCGACAAGGAGATAATTCTTGTGGATGACTGCTCCACCGACGGCACCCGGGAGATCGTCAGGGAACTGGGTGCCACTGGGGCCACGGTGGTTCTCCATGACCGGAACATGGGGAAGGGGGCTGCCTTGAGGAGCGGCTTCCGGCATGTTACGGGGGACGTGGTTCTCATTCAGGATGCCGATCTTGAGTACGATCCGGGACAGTACCCGCTGCTGATCCAGCCGATTCTGAACGGCGAGGTCGATGTGGTCTATGGCTCCCGGTTCCTCTCCGGGGAACGCAGCCTCGGCATGTCGTTCTGGAACAGGGCCGGGAACAGGATACTGACATATCTTTCCAACACGCTGACAAAACTGGAGCTGACCGACGTCGAAACCTGTTACAAGGTCTTCAGCAGGGACGTCCTGGAGCGGATCACCATAGAAGAGAACCGGTTCGGCTGTGAACCGGAGATCACCGCAAAGCTGGCGAAACTGGGGGTGAGAATACGTGAGGTCGGGATATCATATCGCGGCAGAACATCCGCCGAGGGGAAGAAAATCGGCTGGAGGGATTTCATTTCGTCGGTGAGATGCATAGCCAAGTATACTTTGACGTGATGGGTTGATAACGTCACGGAAGCGTACTGCCGTTTCACGCTAAAGATCGGGGGTGAGTTGCTTGAAGAACAAAATGATCGGCTTTTTCCTGATGGTGTTTTTCTGCTCGATACAGGCAGTTTTTGCCGCGGATGACACCGGAACCATCACCGGCAAATGGATCACCAAGGAGTACGGCCCCATGACTGACGCGCAGGTGCTGCTGTTCAACGTGGCCAAGGGTCCTCCTCCGGCAGGCCACAAGTATCTGCGCACCCCCGATATGGGAACCCCCGTCGACCAGGAGGGGGGATTCCGGGTGCAGGCCCCTGCCGGCAGGTACTACCTGGTCATGCTTAAACGGGTGGACCCCAACAGCGCCGGCCCTCCCCGGGAAGGGGATCCGCAGTATTACGCCCGGGACAAGAAGGGGAAACCGAAGGAGTTCGTGGTGAAGGCCGGAAAAACCACGAATATCGGCACCATCACCGAGGCGGTCCCCTACCGGAAAGGGGTGGCCGCCGTCAAGGACGGCACGACCGGTATCGAAGGGACCGTAACCGACAAACAGGGGCAACCCGTGGCCGGTATCCGCGTCTTTGCCTACGAAGCCGCGGAAATGCAAGGGATGCCGCGTTATGCCTCCAACGAGACCGGTGCGGACGGGAAGTATGTGCTGGTCCTTACCGGGAAGGGGACCTATTTCCTCAAGGCCCGTACCCATTATGGCGGCGGGAAGCCGGCAGAGGGCGAATTCCTGGGTGCTTACGGTTCCGGCCCCGTTGTCGTTGATGGCGGGCAACTCCGGCAGGGCATCGATATCCAGGTCACCAGATTCAGTACGCAGCAACGCAAGCAGCAATGAATTCCGCAATATCGCTTCTGTTGCTGTCTGTCCTCCTGCTCCTCCCGGCTCCCAGTCGGGCAACGCCGGTGGAGGGGGTGGTGGTTGCGGAGCAGGGGCCCCTGGAGGGGGCAGTGGTATCCGCCTACGGTTCCCTCAAGGATATCAGCGGTGGAACGCCCCTCTGCCGGTCCTCGCCGGGGGAAAAGCCCGGCTTCTACCGGTTGAATCTCCCTCCGGGCGCCTACCATCTGGTTGCAACGGGAAATCGGGAAGGGTCGGAGTATTTTTCGTTCCACGGCGCCAATCCCGTGACCGTCGCCGGCGAGAAGCTCTGGCTCCCCTTTATCGCTACCCCCACGGCTCCGGCCGCAATGAGGAAGTCCGACATCTCCCGGCTCACGGGGGTCGTCACCTACAAGGGAAAGCCGGTGGCCGGTGCCCAGGTGTCGCTCTATTCCGCCGCCGGGGAACAGTGCAAGGGGCTGGGTGTCGTCACGAAGACCACTGACGCCGCGGGGAAATTCGCCATCGACACGGTTGAGGGCGACTACCTGGTGGTGGCCCGGAAGCGGTTGGCGTCCGACAGGGTGATGCAGCTGCGCAGGGGGGATCTTTTCTGTTACTTTGCCGGCAATCCCGTGACCGTGGCCCCCGGCACGGAAACGGCGGTTGTCATTCCCTGCTATCCCAGGGACGACGTCCGGGGTTTCCTGGCGGACGGGGCGTCGGTGGGGGGGAAGCGGGGCGGACTGGCCCGCTTCAGGGAGCGAGCCGCGGAGGAACCGAGCCGCTACGGCATTTCCGGCAGGGTCACCGGCCTGGACGGCAAGCCCGTGGCGGGGCTTGTGGTCATGGCCTTCAAGGGCGAGCCGAACCAGCTCTTCCGCATGAACATCCCCCGGCTGAAATCGGAATTCATGGCGAAAACCGACGCATCCGGCGCCTTCACGATCGGGTTGAAGGAGCCGGGCACGTACTATCCCGTTGCCCGTGAGTTTACCGGCATGTCGCCCCATCGGGGGGAGCTGTTCGGACTGTACGAAGGGAATGCGGACCACGCCGTGACCGTGGCGGGGCAGCTTGAGGATGTGAAAATAACGGTCGGCAGGGTCATGACCGCCAGCGGGGAAGTCCCGGCGCCGGCGGCAACGGTGGAGAAATCCGTGCGGCGCAAGGCTGCGCTGCGCCTGGGCGACACAGTGATCGACCGGGATACGGTCTGGAACGGCCGGGTGGAGATTGCCGGAAGGGTGGTGGTGTCCCGGAGAGCTACCCTCACCATCCTCCCGGGAACGGTGGTGAGGTTCCGGAAAATCGACCGGGACAAGGACGGGATCGGCGACGGCGAGCTGAGGGTGCTCGGAAGGCTGGTGGCGGCGGGGACGCCGCGGCAGCGGATTCGGTTCATGTCCGCCGAGAAGAAGCCCCGGCCTGGGGATTGGTCGTACATTCTCCTCTTTACCTCGGGGGCGGAGAACGTGCTCCGCTACTGCGTGGTGGAGCACGCCTTCACGGGGCTCCAGGCCCATTTCTCCCGGGCGGTGGTGAGCGATTCGGTTTTTGCCGGGAACAGCGAAGGGCTGCGGTTCGGCAGGGCCGAACTGGTCATCGTCCACAACGACATCGAGCGCAACCGTTACGGCATCCGCTACCACCGGCTGGAGGGGCCGGTGACCATGGAGTACAACCTGATCCGCAACAACGACGTGGGGATTTTCTTCGTCCCCTCCGGCCAGAACCGGGTGGATTTCCTGCCGGACGAATACGAGGCGGACCCGGCCTACGCCATGATGCCGGTCATCAGGTTCAACGCCATAAGCGGGAACCGGGCGCACGACTACCGGTTCGGCGACCGGCAGCGGTACGACACGGTGGCCCGGGACAACTGGTGGGGAACCGCGGCGCTGGACAGAATTTATTCGAAGATATACGACAGAAAGACCGATGCCGATCTGGGGGCGGTGCTGCTGACCCCCGTTCTCCCCGGGCCTCCGAGTGGCGTCGGAGTGAGGCAGTGATGCGATCCGGCAAAAAGCAGTTACATCGAGGGCACCAGTTGTAGTAAAGTGCTCTGATGCTCAAGCGTTTCTTCCTTTCCCGAAAAACCGTTATATCCCTTATTCTTCTCATGCTCGGGGCGATTCTCCTGGGGTACTCGTTCCCGCAACGCTTCCTTACCTCGCCTCCGGAGCTGGACAAGTGGCAGCTGGCCAATCCGGCCCTGGCAAAACTGTCGCGGGTGCTGGCCCTCGACCATGTCTATACATCACCCTGGTTCGCGGTGCTGCTCGTGCTGTTCCTCGTTTCGCTCTGCTTCTCCACCTGGGAGCAGTTCCGGCTTGCTCTCCGGAAGAGCCGGGAGGGGGGCGCGGGAGGAGAATCCTTTGAATCTGCCGCCGGCGCCGCCGAGCTTGCCGCGGGCCTTCGCTCCCTGGGCTATCTGAGGATGGGGGGGCGGGACGGCGCCACCCGGTTTGTCCGCCATCCGTGGGGCTATTGGGGCAACTTCCTCCTCCACCTGGGGATCGTCGTCTCCATTGCCTCGTCGCTGGTGATCCTTCTCTATGAGAAACGGGCGGTGATCGATCTGCTCGAAGGGGAAGTGCACAAACCCGGCGCGGACTGGATCAAGGAGGAGCGGGGCCTGCTGGCCGGCAAGCTGGTTCTCCCCGATGCGGTGCGCCTCGACCGGGTTGTGCCGGAATACTACGACAACGACAACATGCGGCAGCTTACCACCGACTTCAGTTTTGTCGACGCTGCCGGCCGGCCGACGCCGTTGTCGATGCACATCAATAAATCGATACGGTACAAGGGTGTGCGGATTTTCCAGGGGAAGTCCTACGGCAGGGCATTTTTCGTGAAGTTCACGGGACAGGACGGCCAGGAGCACGGCGAGGTTTTCTCCCTCGACCAGCCAACTGACCGAAATACTGCCTCATACAAGGATTTTGTCCTCCCCTGGCTGCCGAGCGCACTCAAAACCAAATATTACGGGGATGCCGACCGGCGTTCCCTTGACGGGAGCAACCCCCTCTTCGTGATGCGCCTCATGGAGGGCGGAAAGGCTGTCGCGGAGCTTCCCCTGAAGGTGGGGGAGACGGGGCGCTTGGGCGGCTACACGGCCCAGTTGGTCAAGGTGGAGCGCTGGGGGGGGTTGATTTTTATCGACACCACGGGCATGGCGGGAATTTTCCTCGGATTCTTCATCGTCTGCCTGGGCGGGTCGCTGAGCTATTTCTGCCCCCCCCGGGAGTGCTCCCTTTCTCCCTCAGGGGAAGGGTGCCGGCTCTCCTGGCGGGCAACGCGCTTTGAACGGCTCTACCGCGACGAGTTTGACTATCTCCGCCGGCTGGCGGGGTTGCCCGTTGCGACGGATGAGCGGAATGTTTGACTATCTATTTCATGGGGAGTTGCATGACATGATCAAAAAGAGTATTGCCTTGCTTTTGCTGGCCGTTGCGACGGCTTCCTGCAGCAGCGTCGATACGCGGGAAGCGGAGCAGGTGCGGGAGACGGTGAAACGCTACAACACCCAATTGGCCCAGGGGTACGCGACCATGAACATGGGTGGGCTGGCCCGGGTGGCCGAGGAGCCCCAGACTGCCAAGGTCTACTTCCACATGGCGGCCCTGGGCGAGGGGCGGATCAGGATGATGTCGGAGCTCAAGGACATATCCTTCAAGGATATCCGTTTCGCCGCCGCCACCTCCGCCTCGGTGAAGACCCGGGAGGTCTGGGATTTCCGGCATGTGAACATCGATACCGGGAAAGTGGAGCGGGACGAGAAGGGGTTTGTCTACCGGACGAACTACCATCTCGCCAAGAAGAACGGCGCCTGGTGGGTCAGGGATGTTGCCGCGGAGGGCGAGAAGGGGAAAGGCGCCGACACGAAGGCTTCCCCGGCCGCGCCGGCTTCCGGGAAGGCTTCCGTGCGGTAGGCGCCGGTTGACCCGGGGGCGGTACGAATCAACCGGCGATTTTTTCAGAGAGGTATGCGTTTCATGGAAAGCTCTTTTTCGTCAATAACCATCATCCATTGGGCGGCAGTGGTCATCTACGTGCTCGCCACCATCTTCAACGTGGCAGGTCTCATCTTCCGCAAGGAACGCGCCACGGGGATCAGCTATCTCCTGGTGGGGGCGGGGCTTCTGGTGCACGGCATCGGCATCCTCTGGTGGTGGAAGATTGTCGGGCACGGCCCGTACATCGGCCGGTTCGAGGTCCTCTCTTCCCAGGCATGGATGGGGCTTTTCCTCTTCATGGTCTTTGCCCACTTCCTGCCGAAGATAAGGCCGGCGAGCATCCTGGTGTTTCCGGCCGCCTTCCTGATGATCGCCGTCGGCATCTTCTTCGAGCCCCAGGTGAAGATGCTGCCGCCGACGCTGCGCAGTGTCTGGCTCATCCTCCACGTGACCTTCTACAAGATTTCGGTCTGCACGCTCCTGGTGGCCCTGGCCTTTTCCATCTTCTTCATCCTGCGCAAGCGCACCGGCATCCAGTGGCTTACCCGCCTCCCCGACATGGAGACCATGGATATTCTCGCCTTCCGCTTCGCCGGCTTCAGCTTCACCTTTTGGGCCATCGCCATGCTGGCGGGGAGCATCTGGGCCTATGAATCGTGGGGGCGCTTCTGGGGGTGGGACCCCATCGAGACCTGGTCGCTCATTACCTGGGTGGCCTTCGGTATCTACCTGCACCTGCGGCGCTTCTTCGGGCTGAAGGGGGAAGCGGCGGCTTACCTCTACATCCTCTGCTTCCTGCTGTCGGTCCTCTCCCTCTTCTTTACGCCGCTGATCGGTGGCTCGGTCCATTCTGAGTACTTTAAATGATCCCGGCCCATGGCCGCTTTGCCTTGTACCTGGAGAGAACCAATGAGTGATGACCGCCGGCGGGAGCTTTTCGAGACGATTCGTGACTACATCACCGACTCCCGCGGGGAGGACCGGTTCGAGTCGCTGGCGCTGGAGGTGTTCCGCTTCCAGTACGGGGCCAACGAGGCGTACCGTGCCTACTGCGACGGCAAGGGAATCAACCCTGCCGGGATTGGCCGCTGGGAGGATATCCCCGCCTATCCGTCGGACGCCTTCAAGAAGAACCTGGTCATTTCCTTCCCCTACGAGAAGACCGTCATGGCCAACATCACGGGGGGAACCACCGACCCTGACCTGCGCGGCATAATCTTTCGGGACGAGTATGGCCGCGAACTGGTGCTGGCGGCCAACCGCAAGGTGATGGGAGATTACGTCTTTCCCGAGGGGGAGCGGATGCCGATCCTGGTCCTTGCTCCGTCGCCGGAGACGGCCCCGTCCATGGGAATGGCCATCGGCATGGCCGAGACAATACGTTCCTTCGGCACCGACCAGAGCGGCTTTTTCATCACGCGGCGGGGGTTCCTCATCCGGGAGTTCATGGACCGGCTCCGGGAACTGGTGGTGGCGGACAGGCCCGTGGCGCTCATCGGCTCCACCTCCGCCTTCATCTATTTCTTTAATGCCTGCCGGAAAAACGGCCTCCGCTTCGCGCTCCCGGCCGGGAGCCGCATTGTGGACGGCGGCGGGTACCGGGGTCGTTTCGGGGACTGCGGCCGCGATGAGTACTACGAGCGGTGCCGCGACACCTTCGGCGTGGACCCCGCCTACTGTCTCAACGTCCTCGGCATGGCCGAGAGCGCCACGAACAGCGCCGATTCCAGCCTGAAAGACCTCCGCACGGGCCTCGACCGGGAGCGGATCAAGCCGGATCTTCCCTGGTGCCGCGTCGTGGCCATGGATATCGAGACCTGCTCGCGGGTGCTGCCGCCGGGGGAGGTGGGGCTCCTTCGCCACTACGATCTGGCGAACCTGCCGACGGTCCTCGGCGTGCAGACCGACAACCTGGGCTTCCGAACGGAAGACGGCTTCGAGATCATTGGCCGGGCCCAGGTGGTGGACGGCAAGGTGTCGCCGATGCCCTCGGAGAAGCCGGTGGGACCCATGGGGGAGAAAAAGATATTCTCCTTCCTCGATCTCTACATGAAATTCTCCATCGGCCGGTACGTGGCGAAGATCAAGAAGGATGATCCCCTCTGCCCCTGCGGCGAGGCCATCGAGGAGATGATCGTGCGGGAGGGGAATGAGTAGAATGAAAAACAACATCCGTAGCATCGCCGTCATCCTGAACGGTTTTGTCCATGACTTCGCCGCCGGGATCTGGCTTGCCGCCATTGCCTCCATAGCCCTCATCCACCGGATGCATCAGCTCCGGTCGCCGGAAGTCGTCGCCATACTGAACCGGTTGGAGCATATTTTTTTCTGGACGAGCGTCGTTTCCATGGTTTTTATCATGGCCACCGGCGCCGGACGGACCTTTACCTACGTCGACAACTGGTACGGCGCCGACGCTGAGCGGGTTCGCCGCCGGATGCTCATTATCAAGCATGTGGTTCTCCTTTCGGCTTTCGGCGCCGGCTATCTGTTCGTTTACCCGCTGGTGTTTCACTGACGGACATTGTACCTCCCACCGGTTCTTCTCCATCCCCACTGTTCCGTCATAAGCCGGAGCGTTCCGCCAACTCGCGGTGTCCTCCGGTGCCACTCAAGTTAAAAAACTTGCGTTTTATAAGCAGAATGTGCATAAGCTAATGCTCTTTGGGGGCGGCCCGATTTTTGCTTTTTGTCTGGCTCAGTTCCCAACCTCGTCGAGGAGAAGTGAATGAAAATCAAGAGAATAGCCCTCATTACCCCCCCCTACCACGCGGGCGTTGTGGAGTCGGCCGGCACCTGGCTCAATGTCGGTTTTGTCTACATCGCCGGGGCACTCAGAGCGGCGGGGTACGAGGTGGATTACTACGATGCCATGTCTCTGTGGCACAAGTGGCCCGACATCCAGAAGCGGATCGAGGCGTTCCGCCCCGATATGGTTGCCACGACCGCCTATACCGCCTCCATTGTCGAAGCGGTGAAACTGCTCCGGTTCGCCAAGTCCATCAACCCCCGCATCGTGACGGCGCTCGGCAACGTCCACGCGGCCTTCTGTTACGACGAGGTTCTTACCCACGACCACGACGCCGTGGACTACATCGTCAGGGGGGAGGGGGAGGAGACGCTCCCCATGCTCTGCCACTGCCTCAATGCCGGCGATGACCCGAAGAAGGTTCTCGGAATCGCCTACTGGCGCGACGGCGGGGTGGTGGTTACCCCCAAGGCCCCGTACATTCATGACCTGGACAATCTTCCCACAGCCTGGGATCTGGTGGAGTGGCCCATCTATACCTACCGGGCCAAGAAGAACGCCCGGCTGGCCATCGTCTCCTCTTCCCGCGGCTGCAAATCCCAGTGTTCCTTCTGTTCCCAGCAGCTCTTCTGGGCCCAGTCATGGCGCGCCCGGAGCGCCGAGAACTTCGTGGCCGAGCTGGAGATGCTCCACAACGTCCACGGTGTCCAGGTGGCCATGCTCTCCGACGAGCTTCCCACCTTCGACCGGGAGCGGTGGGTCCGGATCCTGGATCTCATGGTGGAACGGGAAGTGCCGGTGAAGCTTCTCATGGAGACCCGGGTGGACGACATTCTGCGGGACGCCGATATCATGGACAAGTACCGGGAAGGTGGCGTTGAGCACATCTATGTGGGGGTCGAGGCGGGAAGCCAGGAAACCCTCGACCTCTTCAAGAAGGATACGGAAGTTGCCCAGTCCAAGCAGGCCATCGACCTGATTAATGGGGCCGACATCGTTTCGGAAACCTCTTTCGTCCTCGGCATGCCCGACGACACCCCTGAATCCATTGAGCAGACCATCGAGCTCGCCAAGCACTACAACCCTGACATGGCGTTCTTTCTTGCCATCGCCCCCTGGCCCTATGCCGAGCTCTACCCCGAGCTCGAGCCCTACGTGGCCACCAAGGATTACCGCAAATACAACCTGGTGGAGCCGGTCATCAAGCCCAAAAACATGACCATGGAAGAACTGGAGCGCCAGTTGGGGAAAGCATCCCAGAAGTTCTTCATGCACAAGTTCCAGAACCTGGACAAGCTCTCCCCCTGGAAGCAGGAGTTCATGCTGTCGGTCCTCGATCTCCTCATTAACCACTCCTATCTGGCCGGCCAGATGAAGGCGATGCTCAAGGAGGGGAAGGAGATGCCCGCGGAGGTCAAGGCGCTCCTGAAAACGGTCAGCCAGCACAAGCATGTCCCCCACCAGACGATAGCGCCCATTCCATGAGTTCTTTCCGTTTCACTGTACCGAACCGAACTCTGGCATGTGGAATGCTAAATAGGTATTCAGTTGCAGCAAAATGTTTGAAATCAGTATGGGATGTTTAGAGGTATGCCGTCAAAGCACGGCGCGACCCCGTTATTAGGCGTCGTTTCCCCTCGGAGTGTCAACCACCAGTATTGGTTTTCAGATAAACAGTCCATTAAAGGAGGAGAAAGGGAGTGAACATGTACACTAAATTGAAAAAGTTGTTGCCGACGCTGATGGTGGCGGGAGCGATGGCGGTTGCGATGCTCCTCGGAACGGGCGCATCGAACAACGCCATGGCGCTGACCACGGACGACTGCCGTGGCTGTCATACCCCCCCACTGCCCGACACTATTGCCACTATGCACCATAGCCGGGCGAATCTTAATGGATACGCGTGTGACTTTTGTCACAAGACTGTTTCCAACGGTTCCGGTGGCTTCGTTCTGCTCGATGTCTATAACTGCGGATCATGCCACGCCCTGGTTGACCACGCTGCTGCCCACGACAAGGCGTCCACCGCCCCTGATTGCGCCCAGTGCCACAGTCTTGGCATGGTGAACGAGCACCTCACGCGCACTTCCACTTGCTCCACCTGCCACAACAGCACGAAGCCCGAAGTGCAGAATACCATCACGATCGGCATGGGACCCGCCGGGCAGCCGGTCAACTGTCTCAATTGCCACATCAGCATCAACCACATCGCCCAGCATGACAAGGCCGTTCCCTCGGCCGAGTGCGTTTCCTGCCACGCCCAGGGGGTTGTCTACGAGCACCTGAACCGTACTTCCACCTGTGCCACCTGCCACCAGAGTACCAACGCGGCGGTGGTGAAGGCGATCGCCGATGGCCGCGCCGGGATCACGGTCAACTGCGTTTCCTGCCACGGGGTGGTGAACCACATTGCCCAGCACGACAAGGCCACGGCTAACGTGGACTGCGCCCAGTGCCACAATCTTGGCGTGGTGAACGAGCACCTTTCCCGCACGTCCACCTGCGCCACCTGCCATTCCAGCACGGTTCCGGCGGTGCAGCAGACCATCGCAACCGGCAAGGCAGGCACGGTGGTTACCTGCTCCAACTGCCACGTGAGTGTGAATCACATTGCCCAGCACAACATGGTGGTAACGCCTGCGGACTGCGCAGGGTGCCACACCCAGGGAGTGGTTTACGAGCACACGAACCGGACCTCCACCTGCGCCACCTGCCACCAGAGCACCAACGCCACCGTTCAGAAAACGATCACCGACGGTCGGAACAATATCCAGGTATCCTGCGCCAACTGCCACGGCACGGTGAACCACATTGCCCAGCACGACATGGCCCAGACCGCGGCCGAGTGCGCCCAGTGCCACACCAAGAGTGTCCTTGACGAGCACCTGACCCGGACTTCCACCTGCGCCACCTGCCACTCCAGCTCCCGGGTTGAAGTCCAGAACGCCATCACCGCCGGCCGTGCCGGCACGGTGGTCAACTGCGTCACCTGCCACGGCCAGTACAACCATCCCACGGCCCACACCGGCAAGGTCAGCGCTCCCTACGCCGACTGCAACACCTGCCACATCACCAACCTGACCGACCTGCACGCCCAGCGGGGCTTCCAGTGCGCCGCCTGCCACGCCAGCACCAACACGGCCATAACCGCGGCCGTCCAGAAAGGTCTCGGCGGTCAGCCGGTAGTCTGTGCCGACTGTCACAACGCCATCGGCGGCTTCGGTAACCATGCCGGCCAGCATGACAAAATCAGCCTCATCGACCAGACCGGCTTCATCGCCGCCCATGAAGAGAAAATGGTCTACTGCACCGCCTGCCACACCAGCACCAACGCCACGGTGGTCAAGGTCATCAACGACGGCATGGCCGGCATCCAGCAGAGCTGCAACGCCTGCCACACCGTAGCCGGCAACAACCTGCCGCCGACCGCCAACGCCGGCGCCGACGTGACGGTTGGGGTCAACCAGGCGGTCACCTTCACCGGCAGCGGCACCGATCCCGACGGCACCATCGCCTCCTACGCCTGGAACTTCGGCGACGGCACCACCGGCAGCGGCGCCAGCGCCACCAAGACCTACACCACGGCCGGCACCTACACCGCGACTCTGACCGTCACCGACAACGCCGGGGCCACCGCCAGCGATACCGTCATCGTCACGGTCCAAGCGGCCCCGACCAGCAGCTCGGTCTTTGCCGACCAGGTTCTGTCCATGCAGCGGCTCTACTCCGTCACCTCCTCGGACAGCAACAGCAGCGATGTCACCGCCAACTTCCGCGACGGCAACACCACCGACCGCTACCTGCTGCAGTATGGCAGCAGCGGCAGCAACTACGTCATCGCCATGAAACTGAACCGCGACGCCTTGACCGCCACCAAGGTGGTGCTGCGGGTGTACGTCTCCTCCATCAGCTCCTCGCGGACCCTGAGGATTTACCCGTACCAGTCTAACGGGACCTCGGTGAACACCCGCTACTACACGAGCTACAGCACGAGCAGCACCGGGTGGAAGGATATCGACGTCACCTCCATCGCCCAGCGGATGAACGGCTACGGCTGGATGAAATTCCGTGTCGCTCCCTCCTCGAGCAGCCTCTACGTTGCCGAGGGCGCCTTCCAGGTCCAGTAAGGGAGGTGTGACGTGAACAGAATCCAGCGAACCGAATGGAGGAAAGAAATGAAGCGCATCGTCATCACTACAGCCGCGCTCCTCGCCATGGCGGCTCCGGCCATGGCGGGACACACCGCCGCGGTTGGGCAGGGGAACTGCTCCTACTGCCATAAAGTAAACCTGGTAACCCAGCACGGCGGCTTTGCCGCCACCGTCTGCCAGACCTGCCACGACATCCCGGCAACCGACGGCATGGCAACCGCCGTGAAGGACACTATCGCTGCCGGGGTAGCCGGCCAACAGTACGCCTGCTCCAACTGCCACGGGTCGCAGTCCCATGCCCAGAAACATCCCGGCTACGCGGCGAACTACTCCACGTATAACGGGGTTGAGCCGGGCTACGGCACCACGACGTGGACCGGAGCGACCAGCTATACCCCGGCAACGCCGGCAGCCAAGATGTACCAACTCTGCGTCAAGTGCCACTCCTCCAACGGCCTTGGCGCCACAACCAATGCCACGTCTGGTGTTGTTGGTCCTTCCGGGCTCAACCTGACGGATCAGGCCTGGGAGTTCAGCCCCACCAACCGGTCCGCCCACCCGGTCATCGTCACCCTCAACAACCAGACCGGCTCCCCCGCACCGCGCGCCCTGAAAACAACGGAAATGAAGGCGCCGTGGCTGAATGTCGGAAACCAGACTATGACCTGCGCCGACTGCCACGACTTCGTCGATACCGGTATTCAGGGGGCGGGAATCACCTGGTCCCTGAAGGGGACCAACAAGGCATGGCCCTACACTGTGGCCGGGGTTACCACCGGCACCTTCCAGACGATGAACAACAACTCCATGTCGTTCTGCTGGAACTGTCACAACTTCTCCGGGGCAGGCGAGGTTCACACCACCGGTGACCATAGCGGCGTCAAGTGTATCGACTGTCATATTCGGGTGCCCCATGGCGGCAAGGTGTCGCGGCTCATTGGGACAGCCACCCCCGGCCTGCCTGCCCGTTACTCGGGCGACGGCAAGGGAGGCGAGATGCCTCACGTCACCGCCTTCAAGAAGGCCGCCTCGGGAACGTACGGTACGTCCAGCTGCAGCACCAACTGCGGTGAGCATGGTTCCATATCAGGGGGCGAAACCTGGTAGAGTGCAATTGAGTTTGTTTCAAGAGAGAATGGCCGGGGGAGCCTTCCCCCGGCCTCACTGAAAAAACTCAACAGAAGAGGTCATAGTGGACGAACTCCATAACCTACTCAAGGCGGCAGATACGGTGCCGCCTTTTTTGTACTTCTTGCAATATGTGTCACAAATAACTAATATTCGTTAATCAATGGTTGGGGCTTGATTCTTCTCGTTGGTCGTGTAAAAGGCTGTGTCACGGAGTTGAAAGGGGAAAAAGATGAAGACTGAAGATGGCTCTGAAAGGGGGCGCCTGACCGTTTTTGCGCTGCTGGCACTGTTCCTGTTCGTGCCGATTATGCAGCCCGAGGCCCATGCGCTTGTTGAGAACAATTGCAGGGGGTGTCATAACGATGCGCAGGGGAAAACCGCGGACCGGCACCATGCGCTGCTCAGTCTAGGAAAGCAATGTCTTGACTGCCACCAGATGGTTGGTCCGTCCGGAAGTCAGACTCCTGTTGTGGTTCGCGATTGCATTGCATGTCATGGCGACCTGATTCACCAGGGACGACACCATCAACTGATCGCTGAGCGCGGTAAACAATGCCTTGACTGTCACCAGATAGTTGTGGACGCTTCCGGCGCCAATACGCCCGTTGTGGTCCGGGACTGCAGTGTCTGTCATGCGACCATGAACCCCAAGACCAATCACAATAATGCCATGGCCGATGTCAGTTGCGCCCAGTGCCATAACCTTGGTGTGGTGAACGAGCATCTTTCCCGCACGTCCACCTGCTATACCTGTCACAGCAGCGTTAATGTCACGGTGCAACAGACTATACTTTCCGCAAAGACAGGGGTCGTGGTCACCTGTACTTCCTGCCACGTTGGTTTTGATCACGTAGCCCAGCACAACATGGTGGTAACGCCTGCGGACTGCGCAGGGTGCCACACTCAGGGAGTGGTTTACGAGCACACGAACCGGACCTCCACCTGCGCCACCTGCCACCAGAGCACCAACGCCACCGTTCAGAAAACGATCACCGACGGTCGGAACAATATCCAGGTATCCTGCGCCAACTGCCACGGCACGGTGAACCACATTGCCCAGCACGACATGGCCCAGACCGCGGCCGAGTGCGCCCAGTGCCACACCAAGAGTGTCCTTGACGAGCACCTGACCCGGACTTCCACCTGCGCCACCTGCCACTCCAGCTCCCGGGTTGAAGTCCAGAACGCCATCACCGCCGGCCGTGCCGGCACGGTGGTCAACTGCGTCACCTGCCACGGCCAGTACAACCATCCCACGGCCCACACCGGCAAGGTCAGCGCTCCCTACGCCGACTGCAACACCTGCCACATCACCAACCTGACCGACCTGCACGCCCAGCGGGGCTTCCAGTGCGCCGCCTGCCACGCCAGCACCAACACGGCCATAACCGCGGCTGTTCAGAAAGGTCTCGGTGGCCAACCGGTTGTCTGTGCCGACTGCCACAACGCCATCGGCGGCTTCGGCAACCATGCGAAGCAGCACGACATGGTCACCCTCAACAGCACCACCGGCTTCATCGCCGCCCATGAAGAGAAAATGGTTTACTGCTTCACCTGTCACAACAACACTAACGCCGGCTACCAGAAAGCCATCAACGATGGCATGGCCGGCATACCGCAGACCTGCACCTCCTGCCACGCCGCTTACGGCAACCAGCCTCCGGTGGCCAACGCCGGCGCCAATGTGACCACCACCGTCAACAAGGCAGTGACCCTCTCCGGGGCCGCTTCCAGCGACCCGGACGGCACCATCGTATCGTACGCCTGGACCTTCGGCGACGGCACCACCGGCAGTGGCGTCTCCGTCACCAAGACCTACGCCACGGCCGGCACCTACACCGTGACCCTGACCGTCACCGACAACGCCGGCGCCAGCGCCAGCGCCACCACCATCGTCACCGTCCAGGCGGCCCCGACCAGCAGCTCGGTCTTTGCCGACCAGGTTCTGTCCATGCAGCGGCTCTACTCCGTCACCTCCTCGGACAGCAACAGCAGCGACGTCACCGCCAACTTCCGCGACGGCAACACTACCGACCGCTACCTGCTGCAGTATGGCAGCAGCGGCAGCAACTACGTCATCGCCATGAAACTGAACCGCGATGCCCTGACCGCCACCAAGGTGGTGCTGCGGGTGTATGTCTCCTCCATCAGTTCCTCGCGGACCTTGAGGATCTACCCGTACCAGTCCAACGGAACCTCGGTGAACACCCGCTACTACACGAGCTACAGCACGAGCAGCACCGGGTGGAAGGATATCGACGTCACTTCCATCGCCCAGCAGATGAACGGCTACGGCTGGATGAAGTTCCGTGTCACCCCCACTTCGAACAGCCTCTACGTTGCCGAGGGTGCCTTCCAGGTACAGTAACGTAGTGAGACTAATCAGAGTCCAGGAACTGAAAGGAGAAACGAAATGAAGCGCATCGGGATCACATTCATCGCGCTCCTCGCTTTGGCCGCTCCGGCCATGGCGGGACACGTGGCAACCATAGGGACGGGCACGTGCGGTTCCTGTCATCGAACCAATCTGGTCACCCAGCACGGCGGTTTTGTCGCCACCGTCTGCCAGACCTGCCATGACAGCACCGTTGCTGCCGTCAAGGATACCATTGCCACTGGTGTGGCGGGACAGCCCTATACCTGCTCCAACTGCCACGGGGCCGAGACGCATTTGAGCAAGCATGGTGATTACGCCGCGAATTTCGCCGCCTATAACGGCGTGGAACCGGTTACCAGTGGGATCTGGACGGCACCGTCATCGTACACAAAGGTTACTCCTGCAACCAAGGAGTACCAGGTATGCGTCAAGTGCCACTCATCCAACGGTCTTGGTTCAACCACCAATAGCGTGAGCGGCGTGACGGGACCGTCGGGGCTGCTTCTTACCGACCAAGCCATGGAATTCAGCCAGTATAACCGCTCCGGCCACCCCATTGTCACCGGTCTCAACAATTACCCCAATTCTCCCGCGCCCAAGGCCCTTGTGAAGACTCAACTGTCTTCGCCCTGGAACGTCAACATGGGCAAGCAGACAATGAAGTGCTTCGACTGCCACGGCGCCGATGGCAAGTTGGTTGGCGTCGGCAGGGACTGGCCCTACAACTCCGCCACCGGCCAGCTCTGGAAGCTCGGTGACGCCAGCAACAGCAAGCTGTTCTGCAAGAACTGCCACCCCCTCGTCAATACGAACAACACGCACTCGGAAAGCAACCACTCTAAATACCCCTGCGTGTATTGCCACACGCGGGTACCCCATGGCGGCAAGGTAAGCCGGTTGATTGTGACCTTCACTTCGGGACTGCCAAGCCGGTACTATCCTGACGGGAAAGGTGGCGGGACCCCCAGCTTGCAGGACAAATTGTTGCGCTACACCAAGGCGACATCGGCAAGCCGCTATGACACGCCGTCCTGCGACGCGGATTGCCACGGCTCCCACCAGAACACAACCGGTGAGGCCTGGTAGGTCCTCTGGCCGGACAGTGAGGGTTGCCTTGCTGTTTGCCGGCGGTATTTAAACCCGGGGCGTCTGTCGTATGCGGCAGGCGCCCCTTTTACGTCATCCCTTCCCATTGGTCTGCCCCTTCCCAATGCTCAATTTTCCTGCAGCTAATCAGGGTCTCCCCCTCGTTTGGGCTGATTTCACTTTGCCGGTTTTTTGTTGACAACAGAGACTTTGCTCAATAGCATTAAGTACTTTTGTATATTTCTTGTGCGGGGGTGTAGGGATGTCTCAGGTGTTCAAGGTGGCGGTTCTTCCCGGTGACGGCATCGGTCCCGAGGTTATGGCCGAGGCGCTCCGGGTGCTGGACGCCATAGAGAAGAAGTACGACGTGAAATTCGAGCGGACCCACGCCAATGTCGGGGGCGCCGGTATTGACCTTGAAGGGAAGGCCCTCCCCGAAACTACCATTACTATCTGCAAGACGTCCGATGCCATCCTCTTCGGCTCCGTGGGCGGCCCCAAGTGGGAGACGCTTCCCCCGGATGAGCAGCCCGAGCGGGGCGCGCTCCTTCCCCTCAGAAAGATCTTCGGTCTCTACGCCAACCTGCGGCCGGCCATCATTTTCCCGTCCCTGACGGGCGCTTCTTCCCTCAAGGAGGAGGTCATCGCCGGCGGTTTCAACGTGCTGGTTATCCGCGAGCTGACCGGCGGCATCTACTTTGCCCAGCCCAAGGGGATCGAAGGCGAGGGGCGCGACCGGGTCGGCTTCGACACCATGCGCTACAGTGTCCCCGAGATCGAACGGATCACCCACGTTGCCTTCCAGGCGGCTCGCAAGCGGGGCAAAAAGGTCTGCTCCATCGACAAGGCCAACGTTCTCTCCTCGTCGGTCCTCTGGCGCGAGGTGGTCACCGGCATTGCCAAGGAATACCCGGACGTGGAGCTCTCCCACATGTACGTGGACAATGCTGCCATGCAGCTGGTCCGCTGGCCCAAGCAGTTCGATGTCATCCTCTGCGAGAACATGTTCGGCGATATCCTCTCCGATGAGGCAGCCATGCTGACCGGCTCCCTGGGGATGCTCCCCTCCGCGTCGCTTGCCGAGGGGACCTTCGGCATGTACGAGCCCTCCGGCGGCAGCGCCCCGGACATTGCGGGGCAAGGGATTGCGAACCCCATCGCCCAGATCCTCTCCATGGGGATGATGCTCCGCTTCTCCTTCGGCATGGTGGACGCGGCCGATGCCATTGACAACGCCGTGGCCAAGGTGCTCGACCAGGGATGTCGGACCCGTGACATCTTTCAGGAGAAGCCGGGCGAAAAGCTCGTCAACACCAAAGAGATGGGTGACGCGATCATCGTGGCCCTGTAACGGATTTACCTTATTCCCGAAAAAGGAGTTCTGCCCATGAAAGTAGGAATCGTCGGTTGGCGCGGTATGGTCGGTTCGGTTCTCCTCCAGCGGATGGTGGAGGAGGGGGATTTCAACACCGGCATCGAGCCGGTTTTCTTCAGCACCTCCCAGGCGGGGCAGCCTGCCCCCATGAATGCAGGCACCCTCAAGAGTGCCGATGACATTGAAGAACTGAAAAAGCTCGACATCATCGTTACCTGCCAGGGTGGCGACTACACCAAGGCCGTCCACCCGGAACTCCGCAAGCAAGGGTGGCAGGGATACTGGATCGACGCGGCCTCCACCCTCCGGATGGAGCCGAATGCGGTCATCATCCTCGACCCGGTGAACCGCAACGTCATCGACGCGGCCCTGGCCAAGGGGCAAAAGGATTTCATCGGCGGCAACTGCACCGTGAGCCTCATGCTCATGGCCTTGGGAGGGCTTTTTCGGGCCGGCCTCGTGGAGTGGCTCACCTCCATGACCTACCAGGCTGCTTCCGGCGCCGGTGCCCCCAACATGCGCGAACTCCTCTCCCAGATGGGAACCCTCCACGGTTCCGTGGCTGACCTCCTCAAGAATCCCTCGTCGGCCATCCTCGACATCGACCGGGATGTGACCGCCACCCTGCGCGGCGACGCCCTGCCGACGAAAGAGTTCGGCTTCCCCCTGGCTGGCAGCGTCCTTCCCTGGATCGACCGGGAGGTGGAGGACGGCCAGAGCCGGGAGGAGTGGAAGGGCTTCGCCGAGACCAACAAGATCCTCGGCACAACCACCCCGATCCCGGTGGACGGCATCTGCGTCCGCGTCGGCGCCATGCGCTGTCACAGCCAGGCCCTGACCATCAAGCTGAACAAGGACGTCCCCCTGGGCGATATTGAAGAGCTGATCAAGAACGACAACCAGTGGGTCAAGTTCGTCCCCAACACCAAGGCCGACACCTTGGCCGACCTGACCCCCGCCGCGGTATCCGGGCTTCTCACAGTCCCTATCGGCCGGGTCCGCAAGATGAAGATGGGCCCCCAGTACATGCAGGCCTTCACCTGCGGCGATCAACTCCTCTGGGGGGCTGCCGAGCCCCTGCGCCGGATGCTCCGTATCCTCGTGGAGAAATAAGTAATGGCAAAACTGTGGAACGTGGCCGTCGTCGGCGCCACTGGCGCCGTCGGTGGCCAGATGATCGAATGCCTCGAAGAGCGCAACTTCCCTGTGGGGAAGATCCGCTACCTGGCCAGTGCCCGGAGCGCCGGCGAGGTGCTGGAGTTCAAGGGAAAGCCGGTGATGGTGGAAGAGCTGACCCGCGACTCCTTTGAGGGGATCGACATCGCCCTCTTTTCGGCTGGCGGCGACCGTTCCCGGGATTTCTGTCCCGCGGCGGCAGCTGCCGGCGCCGTTTGTATCGACAACTCCAGTGCCTGGCGGATGGATCCGGACGTGCCGCTGGTGGTTCCCGAGGTGAATCCCCACGCCATCGCCGACTACCGGAAGAAGGGTATCATCGCCAACCCCAACTGCTCCACCATCCAGATGGTGGTGGCCCTGAAGCCGCTCCACGACCACGCTGTCATCAGGCGGATCGTGGTCTCCACCTACCAGGCTGTTTCCGGCACCGGCAAGAAAGCTATTGAAGAGCTACAGAAACAGGTGGTCACCCTTTTTCAGGGGAAGTCGCCGGAAGTGGCGACCTACCCCCACCAGATCGCCTTCAACTGCCTTCCTCAGATCGATTCCTTCGGTGACAACGGTTATACCAAGGAAGAGATGAAGATGGTGCACGAAACCCGGAAGATTCTTGAGGCGAACATCGGGGTAACCGCCACTGCAGTTCGAGTGCCGGTCTTCTACGGCCACTCCGAGTCAGTGAATATCGAAACCGAGAACAAGCTGACCGTGGCCACGGCCCGCGAACTTCTGGCAAAGGCGCCCGGGGTGGAGCTGGTGGACGATCCGGCCACGTCATCCTATCCCATGGCCATCGACGCTGCCGGCCAGGACCTGACCCTCGTGGGGCGAATCCGTGAGGACGAGTCCATCGCCAACGGCCTCAACCTCTGGGTGGTGGCGGACAATATCCGCAAGGGTGCGGCCACGAATGCCGTCCAAATCGCCGAGATTCTGATCGAAAAGTATCTCAGGTAGGGCCTGTTCGTATATCCCCCAGCCGGGACGCATGGCAACATGTCACCATGAGCGGGACGCCCTCCAGGGCGTCCTTGATTTTTATGCATACCATTAAACTTGTTCTCGAGTACGACGGCACAAACTACGCGGGCTGGCAGATTCAGCCCAACGGCATCTCTGTCCAGCAGGTGGTCGAAGAGGCGTTGGCGAGGCTGCTGAAGGAACCGGTTCGCGTGCATTCCTCTGGCCGCACCGATGCCGGTGTCCACGCCCGGGGCATGGTTGCCGCCTTCACCACTGCCAAAGGGCTGCCGATGCGGGCCTTCTCCGATGGGCTCAATGCGCTTCTTCCTCCCGATATCGCTGTGATGGAAGCGCTGGAGGCTCCGGACGGCTTTAATCCGCGCTTTGACGCCGCAGGCAAGCACTACCGCTATACCATACACCGGGGGGAGCGCCGTTCTCCCCTTTGCCGCCACTATGTCTGGCACGCGAGGGAGACGCTCGATCTGGCAGCCATGGAAAAGGGGGCCAGCCATATGGTCGGTGAGCATGATTTCGCCTCTTTTCGCACAGCAGGTTGTGCCGCGCGGACCACAGTCCGACGGATAGATGCCGTGGACCTGGCACTGGAAGGGGATCTCCTCCATATTGACGTAAAGGGTTCCGGATTCCTGCGCAACATGGTCCGGATCATGGTTGGCACCCTGGTGGAGGTTGGCCGGGGGAGGCGGAGTGCCGATGACGTGGCGCTTCTGTTTCGGTATCCTGGAGAACGTTTTGCCGGCCCGACAGCCCCCCCTCAGGGGCTGTGCCTCATGGAAGTCTATTATTGACATATATTTTAGGGTTGACAGCTGCTGATAGCCATAGTATTATCCGTCCTTCGCTGAGAAAAGTGTTTTACTCTTTATTCCATCCAGTTTGAGAGGGTTCGATGAAGACGACGAAGGTTGCAAAGAAAGAAGAAGTAACCAGGGACTGGTTCCTGGTCGATGCTGATAACAAGGTGCTCGGTCGCATGGCCACCGAGATCGCCAATATCCTCCGCGGCAAGAAAAAGCCGATCTACACCCCGAGTGTTGACACTGGTGATTTTGTCGTTGTGGTCAATGCTGAGAAGATTCAGCTCACCGGCAACAAGCTCGCCGACAAGATGTACTATAGCCACTCCGGATTTCCGGGGGGCATCAAGTCCATCGCCGCAGGCAAGCTCATCGAGAAAAAGCCTGAAGACCTTATCCGCAAGGCTGTAAAGGGGATGCTTCCGAAGAACAAGCTTGCCCGTCACATGCTCAAGAAGCTCAAGGTCTACGCCGGTCCCGCGCATCCGCACGAGGCCCAGCAGCCCAAGACTCTCGAAATCTAATCGGTTCAGAGAATATACGGATCAGGAGATAACGAATGGCAGCAATCAGCTACTACGGTACGGGTAAGCGGAAATCGTCGGTCGCCAGGGTCTGGCTGAAGCCGGGGACCGGGAACATTGTCATCAACAACAAGTCCATCGACGACTACTTCGGGCGCGAGACTTCCAAGATGGTCGTCAAACAGCCTTTGGAACTGGTTGAGAAAGTGGGCAACTTCGACATCTATGTGAACGTCCGCGGCGGCGGCGACTCTGGTCAGGCCGGCGCCATCAAGCATGGCATTACGAAAGCTCTTCTCGAAGTGGACGTCGCCCTCCGCGGCACCCTCAAGAAGGCTGGTTTCATCACCCGTGACTCCCGCATCAAGGAGCGGAAGAAGTACGGTAAGCGCGCCGCCCGGAGAAGCTGCCAGTTCTCCAAGCGCTAAGCGCATCATCTGCAGCCACGGCTGTTCAAGGGGAAAATCCATTCGGGTTTTCCCCTTTTGCTTTGCCAGAGTTTGCCCTATACTTTTGATACTTCGTGTCAGCCACCTTTTTTCTCAGGAGTTTGCCTATGCTGAATGTTGCCGTCGTCGGAGCGAGCGGATACACCGGAGTCGAGCTGCTCAGGCTGCTTTACTGCCATCCCGAGGTGGCTGTCACCTGTATTACCTCTGAACAGAGCGCCGGCCGGCCCGTCGCCGCTGTCTTCCCGACGTTGCGCAGCCGCTACACACAGGTGCTTGAGAATCTGGAACCGGTCAAGGTGGCCCAGAAGGCCGACCTTATCTTTACGGCCCTTCCCCACAAGGCGGCTATGGAAGTGGTTCCCACGTTTCTGGAGCTGGGGAAGAGGGTGGTTGACCTCTCCGCCGACTATCGCTTCAATGATCCAGCCGTTTATGAGAAGTGGTACGAACCCCACATGAACCCCGAGAACCTGAAGGAGGCGGTCTACGGCCTTCCAGAGATCCGGCGGGAGAAGATCGGTGATGCCTGGCTCGTGGGTAACCCCGGCTGCTACCCCACGAGCGTCATTCTGGGGCTCATGCCGCTCCTGAAAAAGCGCCTTATCGACCCGTCGACCATTATTGCCGACTCCAAGTCTGGGGTTTCGGGTGCAGGCCGGGGCGCCAAGGTAGAGAACCTTTACTGCGAAGTGAATGACGGGTTCAAGGCATACGGGGTGGGTGGAGTGCACCGGCATATCCCCGAAATCGAGCAGGAGTTGTCGCTTCTGGCTGGTGGGCCGATCACCATCACCTTCACTCCCCACCTGGTTCCCATGGACCGGGGAATCCTCTCCACCATCTACGCGCGGCTTACAGGCACTGACTCCGTCGCCGAACTGGTGAAGCTCTATGCTGAATTCTACGAAGGGGAGCCCTTTGTCCGTGTGCTTCCCGCCGGAAACGTCCCATCCACTGCTCACGTGCGTGGCTCCAATTTCTGCGACATCGGGTTGGCTGTGGACAGTCGCACTGGGCGGGTCATCGTGGTTTCCGCCATCGATAACCTCGTGAAAGGTGCCGCCGGCCAAGCCGTGCAGAACATGAACATTATGTACGGCTTCCCTGAGACGATGGGGCTGGAAGGGCTCCCCCTTTTTCCCTGACGGGTATCTATGCCGTTTCTTCCAACCACAAGAGCCGAGGCGTTAAAACGGGGATGGCACGAACTTGACGTCGTTTTTGTTACCGGTGACGCCTATATCGACCACCCGGCCTTTGGTGTTCCGCTTCTGGCCCGATGGCTTGAATCCCACGGCTTCAGGGTCGGGATCATTCCCCAACCCGATTGGCGCTCCCGGGAGCCCTTCATGGCTCTTGGGCGTCCCCGTCTTTTCTTTGCCGTCTCTGCCGGCGCCATGGATTCAATGGTTGCCCACTATACCCCCCTCAAGAAACTACGCCACGACGACGCCTATACCCCCGGCGGCCGCCATGGCGCCCGCCCCAATCGGGCCACCATTGTCTATACCTCCCGACTCAAGGAAGCATTCAAGGACGTACCGGTGGTTGTCGGCGGCATTGAAGCATCGCTTCGTCGTTTCGCCCACTACGACTATTGGGAAGACAAGGTCCGTCGCTCCATTCTCTTTGACGCCAAGGCGGACCTCCTCGTATTCGGTATGGGGGAGCGACCTATCCTGGAGTTGGCCGAGCGGCTGAGCGGCGGAGAACCCCTCGCGCAGCTTACCGACATTCCGGGGACGGCGTATGCGGCCCGGGGAGACGTGCCTTCCGGCGCGATAGTGCTTCCCGCCTGCGAGGAGGTGATGGCTGATCCCCGTCGCTATGCCGAAGCTTTCAGGCTCGTCACGCATGAAATGAATCCCGGTAGCGGCAAGGCCCTTGCTCAGCGCCACGGCGAGCGCCTGCTCGTTTGTAATCCCCCTTCCGTTCCACTCTCTGAAGCGGAGATAGATGCTGTCTATGCACTTCCGTTCGCCCGGACGCCCCATCCGTCATACAAAGAGCCAATACCAGCCTATGACCAGATCAAGTCATCCATCACCACGCATCGCGGCTGCTTCGGCGGGTGCGCCTTCTGCGCCATAACCCACCACCAGGGGAAGTTTATCCAGTCGCGAAGCGAGCACTCAGTTACGGAGGAAGTCGGGCGAATGGTGAAGATGCCTTGGTTTCGCGGGAGTGTCAGCGACGTGGGCGGGCCGACAGCCAACATGTATGGCCTGCGCTGTGGCAGTCCTGATGCAGGGAAGAACTGCCGCCGCGAAAGCTGCCTCTTCCCATCGGTCTGTCGACATCTTGTCACCCACGACCGACGGGCGGCTACCCTCCTCAGGCGGGTGAGAGCGATTCCGGGAGTGAGGCACGTGGCGGTGTCGTCGGGCATCCGCTACGACCTCCTGGAGCGACAACCGGGGTACTTTGGCGAGCTGTTGGCCCACCATGTGGGCGGACTCCTCAAGGTCGCTCCGGAGCATACGGTGGATGTGGTCACCGATCTGATGCGTAAACCGGGGAAGGAGGCGTTCGAGCGCTTTCTTGCCCGCTTCAGGGACGAAAGCATGCGCCTGGGGCGAAAACAGTACGTGATTCCCTACCTGATGTCGGGGCATCCAGGTTGTACTCTTGATCACATGGTGGAGCTGGCCCTGTTTCTCAAGCGCCACAACATGCGGGTGGACCAGGTGCAGGACTTCACACCTACCCCTGGAACCCTTGCCACCTGCATGTACCATACGGGTATCGATCCCTTCTCCGGGCGGAACGTCTATGTGGCGCGAAGCGACCGGGAGAAACGGCTTCAGAAGGCGCTGCTTCTGTGGCATCAGCCCGAAGAGCGGCGCAACGTTCTTGAAGCACTTCGGGCCTGTGGCCGCGAGAAGGAGGCTGCCGAACTCCTTGGGGGATTCCGGCAGAGGGAAAAAAGCCGCAGCGCGCCGAGAGGTGGCAAGCGCCGCCCTTGACTCCGGACACGGATGCGATTTAATTAATTTAGTCCTATACAAGGGGCGTGCTGCCCCCATGGAGGAGGGCGCCATGCTTGTCGTATGCTGTATCAAGCAAGTCCCGACACGACGCAGGTTCAGATTGATCCAGTTACCAACACGCTGGTGCGTGAAGGGATTCCATTCATAGTAAATCCCTATGACACCCATGCCCTGGAAGAGAGCCTTTGTCTCAGGGACCGTTATGGCCTGCGGGTTGCGGTCATAGCCATGGGGCCCCCAATGCCGAGGCCACCATTCGCAAGGCGATAGCCCTCGGGATCGACGAGGCAATTATCCTCTCCGACCGGTCGTTTGGTGGGGCTGACACCCTCGCGACCAGTAATGTCCTCTCTTCTGCCATCAGCTGTCTGGGTGAAAAGGACGAGGTCGTCCTCGTGATATGCGGAAAGCAGACCATTGACGGCGATACCGCGCAGGTAGGGCCGGGGATCGCTACCCGGCTCGGGTTTGCCCAGTTGACACTGGTCGATCGGCTTGAGGAGCTTGATCTCGGCGCCCGTAAATCAGGGTGCGGCGAAAGCTTGAGGGGCGCTACGAAATGGTGGAGGCACGACTGCCAGCCATGTTGACGGTTGTTCGGGAAATCAACCGCCCGCGATATCCTGCCGTTCCGATGCGCATAGAGGCTGCTGATTCGCCGGTGACTATGTGGAACAACGAGGTGCTCAGACTTGATCCAGCAACCGTTGGACTTAAGGGGCCTCCGACGTGGGTTAGTCGTATATTTCCCCCGGAGCGCGCCAAGGGGCAAATTATTGGAGACGGTGAAGCCGATCCGGCGGGAACGGCGCGCCTGATGGTGGAAACCCTGCAGAACAATGACTTGCTTCCCTTCTAGGAAAACGACGTTGGTATCTGGTGTGAAAGTAGGGCGGTTGGATTATTTAACTTGACATGCATTATTCAGTGGTTTATATAGAGTGTCTTCTTTGTGCTAAAAAGCTTGACCGTGAAATAAAAAGCAGGTATAGATTTTTTCGCGCTGGCGTAGCTCAACTGGTAGAGCAGCTGACTTGTAATCAGCAGGTTGCGGGTTCAAGTCCTGTCGCCAGCTCCATTTGAAACTCGCATCTCCGTCTGGAGGGATTCCCGAGCGGCCAAAGGGAACAGACTGTAAATCTGTCGTCGTACGACTTCGGAGGTTCGAATCCTCCTCCCTCCACCATACAATCTTCAGAAGTCTTGTGACGTAGGCGTGCCCCAGGAGGTTGAGAAGCCGTTGGTACTGGGAGCGGTGGCGCTGCGGGGCTTCAAAAAGCTTCAGAGCGGTTCGGCGGGAATAGCTCAGTTGGCTAGAGCGTCAGCCTTCCAAGCTGAGGGTCGCGGGTTCGAGTCCCGTTTCCCGCTCCATACTTTGCATCATGCCCACATAGCTCAGTAGGTAGAGCACTTCCTTGGTAAGGAAGAGGTCACCGGTTCGAATCCGGTTGTGGGCTCCATTTTTTTCGTTTTTAGCGAGAAGCAATTCTCAAAATAGATTGTCCGGGAGGAATCCTACATGGCAAAGGCAAAATTCGAGAGAACAAAACCGCACGTCAACATAGGGACGATTGGTCACGTTGATCATGGCAAGACCACGCTGACCGCCGCCATCACGCGGGTTCTGGCCGAGCGCGGCCAGGCCGAATTCAAGGGCTTTGATCAGATCGACAACGCCCCTGAGGAGCGTGAGCGTGGTATCACCATCGCCACCTCGCACGTTGAGTATGAAACCGAAAAGCGTCACTATGCTCACGTTGACTGTCCCGGCCACGCTGACTACGTCAAGAACATGATCACCGGTGCGGCTCAGATGGACGGCGCGATTCTCGTTGTCTCCGCCGCCGACGGCCCCATGCCCCAGACCCGCGAGCACATTCTGCTTGCTCGTCAGGTAGGGGTTCCCTACATCGTTGTGTTCCTTAACAAGGCTGACATGGTCGATGACGAAGAGCTTCTTGAGCTCGTCGAGCTGGAGATTCGCGAACTGCTCTCCTCCTATGATTTCCCGGGCGACGACATTCCCATCATTAAGGGTTCCGCCCTCAAGGCCCTCAATGGCGACAAGGACGAGCTCGGCTCTGAAGCCATCGTCAAGCTCATGGACGCCGTCGACGCCTATATTCCCGAGCCTGAGCGCGCCATCGACAAGCCGTTCCTGATGCCCGTCGAAGACGTCTTTTCCATCTCCGGTCGCGGTACCGTTGCCACTGGTCGGGTTGAGCGTGGCGTTGTCAAGGTGGGCGAGGAAGTCGAGATCGTTGGAATCAAGACGACCACCAAGACCACTGTTACCGGTGTAGAAATGTTCCGCAAGCTCCTCGATGAAGGGCGTGCCGGCGACAACATCGGCGCCCTGCTCCGTGGTGTAAAGCGTGAAGACATCGAGCGTGGCCAGGTGCTGGCGAGGCCGGGGAGCATCACCCCGCACACCAAGTTCAAGGCCGAGGCCTACATTCTGACCAAGGAAGAAGGCGGGCGCCACACCCCGTTCTTCAACGGCTATCGTCCGCAGTTCTACTTTCGGACCACCGACGTGACCGGCATAGTAGACCTTCCCGCAGGGACCGAAATGGTCATGCCCGGCGACAACGTAGCCGTAACGGTTAACCTGATCACCCCAATCGCCATGGACGAAGGCCTGCGGTTCGCTATCCGTGAGGGTGGCCGTACTGTCGGCGCCGGTGTTGTCAGCTCTATCATCGAATAATTGTTGCTGGAAATTTCGCGAGCAGGCCTAGGCCTGCTCGCATTCTTTACTATGAAGGGTTAAGCCAATGAGAGACATTATTACTCTTGCTTGCGCCGAGTGCAAGCAGAGGAACTATACGACCACTAAGAATAAGAAGACTACTCCGCAGAAGCTCGAGTTCAAAAAGTATTGTCGCTTCTGTCGTACTCATACCGTCCACAAGGAAACCAAGTAACCACGGTCACAGGTTTGGGGTTGCGATCTGCAGCCCCAGCGGACGCAGGCCAGTAGCTCTAACGGCTAGAGCGCCGGTCTCCAAAACCGGATGTTGGGGGTTCGAATCCCTCCTGGCCTGCCATTTTTTATCCATCCCGGGGTTCTCACGTGATCGCAAAAGCCAAAGATTTTCTCACTGAAGTGAAGGCCGAGTTGGGCAAGGTGACTTGGCCTACCCGCAAAGAGACCATCTCAACGACGTGGGTCGTGGTGGCTATCGTTGTCATAATCTCCATTTATCTCGGGGCGTGTGACGTGATTCTGGCGAAGCTGATGCGCCTTATCCTTGGCTAAAGGACGCAAACTACTATGGCAAAAAAGTGGTACGGGGTCCATACGTACTCCGGATTTGAAAATAAAGTAAGGCTCTCCCTTTCTGAACGAATAAAGAACCTTGGCCTGGAGGAGTCTTTCGGCGAGATTCTTATTCCTTCAGAAACAGTGGTAGAGTTGAAAAAGGGGGAGAAGAAGACTTCCTCCCGCAAGTTTTTTCCTGGCTATATCCTTGTCAACATGGAGTTGAGCGATGAGACATGGCATGTAGTGAAGGAAACCTCCAAGGTTACTGGATTTGTCGGGGGGAATAACCCTTTTGCCATACCTGACGAAGAGGTTGCGAAGATCACCCGTAGGATGGAAGAGGGTGCTGAGAAGCCCCGACCCAAGGTTCAATTCGAGGTTGGAGAGACTGTTCGGGTGGTTGATGGTCCGTTCCTTAACTTTACTGGAGTCGTAGAAGATGTGAAGCCTGACAAGGGTAAACTCAGGGTTATGGTCAGCATTTTCGGGCGCGCAACTCCTGTAGAGCTTGAGTTCATGCAGGTGGAAAAACAGTAGGGGATAACCCTCTGTCAGATAAACGGTATATCCTTCTCTGAGGAGAAGAACAAGGAGCACGGCAATGGCAAAGAAGATTACGGGATACATCAAGCTGCAGATTCCGGCGGGCAAAGCAAACCCTTCGCCCCCGATCGGTCCGGCTCTGGGCCAGCATGGTGTCAATATCATGGAGTTCTGCAAGGCGTTCAATGCCAAGACCCAGGGCGACGAGGGGACCATTACTCCCGTTGTCATAACCGTCTACGCAGATCGTTCGTTCAGCTTTATCACCAAAGTGCCGCCCATGTCGGTTCTCATCAAGAAGGCGGTCGGAATTGAGAGCGGTTCCAGCGTGCCGAACAAGAACAAGGTCGGAACGTTGACTGCGGAGCAGGTGAAAGAGATCGCGGTCAAGAAAATGCCCGACATGAACGCTGCGTCGCTTGAAGCTGCCATGAGAACGGTCGAAGGGACCGCCCGCAGCATGGGCGTTGAAATTGTTTAATAGAGAAAGGGTGGATTGAGAGATGCCGAAGACAGCGAAGAAGCATAGGGAAGCCTTGGCGAAGATAGACCGAAGCCGGACCTACCCCCTCGTTGAAGGTATAGAAAGTGTCAAGTCGGTAGCCTACGCCAAATTTGACGAGACCGTGGAGGTCGCTGTTCGGTTGGGCGTTGACCCCCGCCATGCCGATCAGATGGTTCGTGGCGCCGTAGTTCTGCCGAATGGCCTCGGCAAGGACGTCCGGGTACTCGTTTTCGCCAAGGGCGAAAAGGAGAAGGAGGCCCGTGACGCCGGCGCTGACCATGTAGGCGCCGAAGACCTCGTTGCCAAGATCCAGGAGGGGTGGTTCGACTTCGACACCGCCATCGCGACTCCCGACATGATGGGTGTTGTCGGCAAGATCGGTAAGCTTCTTGGTCCCCGCGGGCTCATGCCGAACCCGAAGGTCGGCACGGTCACGTTTGATGTGGGCCGTGCGGTTAAGGAGTCCAAGGCCGGGAAGGTTGAATTCCGGGTCGAGAAGGCCGGTATTGTCCATGCGCCGGTCGGTAAGGCATCGTTTGATGCGGACAAGCTCAAGGAAAACCTTCTTGCGCTTGTGGAGGCGCTCGTTAAGGCGAAGCCGTCCGCAGCCAAGGGTACCTACATCAAAAAGATCAGCCTCTCTTCCACCATGGGACCGGGGCTGAATCTGGATATCGCAGACGTCCAGTCGAAGCTTGTCTGAGCATTAGGTATATAAAGCCAAAGTCAAAGACAGCAGGTGCCCGGGCAGCATCCGGGCTTAATGGCGCAGGCAGCCTGCCGAGACTTGTGGTAGTCACAGGAAAGTACTAAACCCCGCACTTTCTGACTTTGGCTGGGGCTTCGGCCCTCAACCCGAACAGAAAGGAGGAAGGCGCTTGAATAGAGAAAACAAGCAACAACAGGTAGCGGAACTGCACGAAAAGCTTAAACGGGCTAAAGCAGTGTTTCTCGCCGATTTCCGTGGTATGAGCGTAGAGCAGGCAACGACCCTGAGAAATGAACTTCGTGCAGCTGCCGTTGAGTACAAGGTTGCCAAGAACACGTTGCTGGAGCTTGCGTCCAAGGAGACCGACAAGGAATCGCTCTCTCCCCACTACGCCGGTCCGACCGCCATTGCGTTCAGCTATGATGATCCGGTCGCAGCTGCTAAGGTTCTGTCAAAGTTTGCCAAAACCCAGGCCAACACCTTCAAGCTTAAGGCTGCCGTGCTGTCCGGCAAGCAGATCTCGGTCAGCGATATCCAGGCATTGGCCGATCTGCCGAGCCGTGAAGTACTTCTTGCGAAATTGCTTGGAACCATCAATGCTCCGGTTGCCAACTTTGTGGGCGTCCTGGCAGCAGTTCCGGGAAGTTTTGTTCGTGCGCTCAACGCAATCAAAATCCAAAAGGAAGGCAATTAGTCCTTCCTTTACATTCAACAACGAACGTTATTAACGGAGGAATACAGAAATGGCAGAAATCACCAAAGCCGATGTCGTTAGCTTCATTGAGAATATGACCGTTCTTGAGCTCTCTGAGCTCGTGAAAGAACTCGAAGAGAAGTTCGGTGTCTCCGCCGCTGCGCCGGTCGCCGTTGCCGCTGCCGCTGCTCCGGCCGCTGCCGCCGAGGCTGCTGAAGAAAAGACCGAGTTTGATATCATCCTCAAGAGTGCCGGTGCCAACAAAATCGGCGTTATCAAGGTTGTCCGTGCCCTCACCGGTCTTGGCCTCAAGGAAGCCAAGGACCTGGTCGACGGCGCTCCGAAGTCCGTCAAGACTGGCGTTTCCAAGGAAGAGGCAGAGGACGCCAAGAAGCAACTCGTTGAGTCCGGCGCTGAAGTCGAGATCAAGTAAGGCTCGAGTCTACTGCGTCAGCACATCAGCCAAGGCCGCTTCATGCGGCCTTGGCTCTTCTATTTTAGTTCCGAATTCGTATCCGCTGGCTCCGGGCAATATCGGAGAAGGCACTAAATCCAGGGGGTTAGAGGCTCCATGAGCCTCGCCAAAGGAGAAAACATGGCTTATTCAATTGCGAATAACCAGCTTCTACGCCAGAATTTCGCCAAGATCAAGAAAATCATTGACATCCCCAACCTTATTGATATTCAAAAAAATTCCTATAAGCGTTTCCTGCAAATTGACACCCCCCCCGAAGCACGCAAGAACAGCGGGCTCGAAGCTGTATTCAAGAGTGTTTTCCCAATTAAGGACTTTAGCGATACTGCTTCGCTTGAGTATGTTTCCTATAGCCTCGGCACACCGAAGTACGATGTTGAAGAATGCCACCAACGCGGGATGACCTTCGCCGCCCCCATGAAGGTGAAGGTGCGCCTCGTCGTTTGGGACGTGAACAAGGATACTGGCGTCCGTTCTATTCGGGATATCAAGGAGCAGGAGGTCTACTTCGGCGAGATCCCGCTCATGACCGAGAACGGCACGTTCATCATAAACGGTACCGAACGTGTTATCGTGAGCCAGCTTCACCGCTCTCCCGGTGTTTTCTACGACCATGACAAGGGCAAGACCCATTCCAGCGGCAAGGTCCTCTATTCCGCCCGAGTGATCCCTTACCGTGGCTCTTGGCTCGATTTCGAGTTCGACCACAAGGACATACTCTATGTCCGGATCGACCGTCGCCGCAAGATGCCGGCAACGGTCCTCCTTAAGGCCCTTGGCAACAGTGCGGAGGAGCTTCTCAATTTTTATTACCGGAGTGAGGAGATCGGGCTCGATGGGGAGCGGATGTGGAAGAAGGCCGACGCCGAGCTTCTGACAACTCAGAAAACCTCTTCCGACATCGTTGATTCCAAGACCGGTGAAGTCATCATCAAGGCGAACAGAAAGTTCACCAAGGCGGCAATCCGCAAGATGACCGAGCACGGAATCACCGAGATTCCCATTAAAGCCGAAGAGGTCTGTGGAAAGTACGCTTCTACCGATATTGTTGACCCTGCCACTGGCGAAGTGCTGGTAGAGTGCAACGAGGAGATCTCCCAGGCTAAGCTTGACGAGATCAAGGCACGGGGCATTTCGGAGTTCAAGGTTCTTTTCATCGACAACCTCCATGTGACATCCTCGCTGCGGGACACACTGCTCGTCGATAAGATAAACACTACTGACGACGCGCTCATTGAGATCTATCGTCGCCTGCGTCCTGGTGATCCCCCGACCCTCAAGAGTGCCCAGGCACTTTTCGACAACCTCTTTTTCAATGCAGAACGCTACGATCTCTCAGCCGTGGGACGGCTCAAGCTTAACTACAAGCTGGGACTCGGCGTCCCCCTTGACTGCCAGGTGCTCACCAAGGAAGATATCCTTGAGGTGGTCCGGTATCTCATTGATCTGAAAAACGGCCGGGGGACCATCGATGATATCGACCATCTGGGCAACCGGCGGGTGCGGGCTGTGGGCGAGCTGCTGGAAAACCAGTACCGCATCGGTCTCGTCCGCATGGAGCGGGCCATCAAGGAGCGGATGAGCCTACAGGAAGTCGAGAACCTGATGCCCCACGACCTGATCAACTCCAAGCCGGTTTCGGCCGTGGTCAAGGAGTTTTTCGGCTCATCGCAGCTCTCGCAGTTCATGGACCAGACAAACCCGCTTTCCGAAGTTACCCACAAGCGGCGTCTCTCTGCCCTCGGACCAGGCGGCCTCACCCGCGAACGGGCCGGCTTCGAAGTCCGTGACGTTCACCCCACCCACTACGGCCGGGTCTGCCCGATCGAGACTCCTGAAGGTCCGAACATCGGTCTTATTGCATCGCTTTCCACCTACGCCCGGATCAACGAGCACGGCTTTGTGGAAACGCCGTACCGGATCGTGAGCGAGGGGAAAGTCACCGCCGAGGTGAAGTTCTTCTCCGCCCTTGAGGAGGAGGGGCATGCCATTGCCCAGGCCAATGCCGAGATGGATGCCGATGGCCGCTTTGTGAACGATTACGTCTCTGCCCGTAAGTCGGGCGAGTTCCTCCTCGTGCATCGGGACGAGCTGGAGCTTATGGACGTGGCACCGATGCAGCTTGTTTCCGTTGCAGCATCGCTTATTCCGTTTCTTGAGAACGACGACGCCAACCGCGCCCTCATGGGCTCCAACATGCAACGTCAGGCAGTACCGCTCCTGAAAGCCGATTCTCCGTTGGTCGGCACCGGCATGGAGCGGGTTGTCGCCAAGGATTCGGGTGTTTCGGTTGTGGCGCGCCACACCGGCGTCGTCGAATCGGTAGATGCGTCACGCATCGTCGTCAAGATCGACGAAGACGAGTATGACGAGACCGGCACCGGTGTCGATATCTATAACCTCATCAAGTTTGCCCGCTCCAACCAGAACACGTGCATTAACCAGCGGCCGGTGGTCAAGGTTGGCGATCATGTGAAACGGGGCGATGTCATTGCTGATGGCCCGTCCACCGACATGGGGGAACTGGCTCTGGGGCAGAACGTTGTCGTCGCCTTCATGCCCTGGGGTGGCTACAACTTCGAAGACTCGATCCTTATTTCCGAGAAACTCACCAAGGACGACCGCTATACCTCGATCCATATCGAGGAGTTCGAGTGCGTTGCCCGTGACACCAAGCTCGGCAAGGAAGAGATAACCTCGGATATCCCGAATCTGGGCGAGGAAACCCTCAAGGACCTGGACGAGTCCGGCATCATCCGGATTGGCGCTGAAGTCAAACCGGGTGACATCATGGTCGGGAAGATCACGCCGAAGGGCGAAACCCAGCTCTCGCCGGAGGAAAAGCTTCTCCGGGCCATCTTCGGCGAAAAAGCTGGAGACGTTCGCGACACCTCCCTGCGTGTTCCGCCGGGGGTCGAGGGGACAGTCATCGGCGCCAAAGTCTTTTCCCGTAAAGGGAATGACAAAGACTCCCGTACCGAGATGATCGAACGGATGGAGGAGGAAAAGCTTCGCAAGGACGAGCAGGACGAGATCCGGATTATCCGTGATTCTGCTGTCGGCAAGCTGAAAAGGCTTCTGGTCGGCAAGACCGCTGCCGTGAAGGTGGAGGACAAAAACGGCAAGACGGTTATCGCCAAGGATGCCGCCATCACGGAAGAGGCCCTCACGGCAATCCCCCTCGATCGTTGGGATGAGATTTCGGTCAGTGGCGGGGAGGGGGTCGAGGAGAAGGTTGCTGCGATCCTTGCCACGCTCCAACAGCAGATTGATATCATAAAATATGTCTTTGACGATAAGGTCCAGAAGCTGAAACGAGGCGATGACCTTCCCCCGGGCGTTATCAAGATGGTCAAGGTTTACATTGCCATCAAGCGCAAGCTTCAGGTCGGCGACAAGATGGCAGGCCGCCACGGTAACAAGGGTGTTGTGTCCCGTATCCTCCCCGAGGAAGACATGCCGTACATGGAGGATGGCCGTCCCGTCGAGATCGTGCTGAACCCCCTGGGTGTTCCTTCCCGTATGAACGTGGGGCAGATCCTCGAAACCCATCTGGGATGGGCTGCCAAGGGAATCGGCTGGAAGATCGAGGAAATGCTTGAGAAGCATTCTCCGTCTGCCACGATCAAGGAGTATCTCCAGAAGGTTTACGGCTCCAAGGAAATGAATGCGTTCCTTGACTCTCTCAACGAGGAGGAACTGATAAACGTCGCCAAGCGTCTCCAACGCGGAGTTCCGATGGCGTCGCCCGTCTTTGAGGGGGCTTCGGAGGAGCAGATTCGAAGCATGCTCGACAAGGCCGGTTTCGACGAGACCGCCCAGGTCAGACTTTTCGACGGCAAGACCGGAGAACCCTTCAAGCACAAGGTCACGGTCGGGGTCATGTACGTCCTCAAGCTCCATCACCTGGTTGACGACAAGATCCACGCCCGGTCCATCGGCCCCTACAGCCTCGTGACCCAACAGCCTCTGGGCGGCAAGGCTCAGTTTGGTGGCCAGCGTCTCGGTGAAATGGAGGTCTGGGCCATGGAAGCATACGGCGCCGCCTATGCTCTCCAGGAATTCCTGACGGTGAAATCCGATGACGTTGCAGGCCGTACGCGCATGTACGAGGCCATTGTCAAAGGAAAGCATACCCTCGAGCCGGGACTCCCGGAGTCGTTCAACGTCCTGATAAAGGAACTCCAGTCGCTGTGTCTCGATGTGGAACTCCTGGAAGGCGACGAGGATTAGAGTTGGTCATCCAAGACATTGACCGCCTGAACGATCACATGAGCAGCAGCCACTCCTAAACAGAGGAGGATTAGACATTGGAAGATTTTTTCAGCTTTTTCGATAAACCGAAGGACCCCCTCCACTTCTCGGCGATCCGCATCTCCGTTTCTTCACCGGAGAAGATTCGGGAGCGTTCGTTCGGCGAGGTAAAGAAACCCGAAACCATCAACTACCGGACCTTCAAGCCGGAGCGTGATGGTCTGTTCTGCGCGAAAATCTTTGGCCCCACCAAGGACTACGAATGCAACTGCGGCAAGTACAAGCGCATGAAGCACCGCGGCATCGTCTGCGAAAAGTGTGGCGTCGAGGTCATCCCCTCAAAGGTTCGTCGTGAGCGCCTGGGGCATATCGACCTCGCCACTCCCGTTGCCCACATCTGGTTCCTCAAGTCGCTTCCCTCGCGAATCGGGAACCTGCTTGACATATCGTTGAAAGACCTTGAGAAGGTTCTTTACTTCGAGGCCTATGCAGTTACCGATCCGAAGAACACCGGAATGGCCATGGCCGAGGTTCTCTCCGAAGACCGTTACCTGAAGGCCCTTGAGGAGCACAATTACCAGTTCGAGGCAGGTATGGGGGCAGCAGCCATCCGTGACTGCCTCAAGGCCATCGATCTGGATCAGCTTGCCGAACAACTCCGCCAAGAGATGATCGAAGCAACGAGCGAGGCGAAGCGTAAGAAGACCGCCAAGCGGCTCAAGGTTGTGGAGGCCTTCAAGGAGTCCGGCAACCGTCCCGAGTGGATGATCCTTGAGTGCATCCCGGTCCTTCCGCCCGAGTTGCGTCCCCTGGTCCCCCTCGACGGCGGACGCTTTGCGACGAGCGATCTCAACGACCTCTATCGTCGCGTAATCAACCGGAACAACCGCCTCAAGCGCCTCATGGAACTACAGGCCCCCGAGGTTATCATACGCAACGAGAAGCGGATGCTGCAGGAAGCCGTTGACGCCCTCTTTGACAACGGTCGCCGCGGCCGTGCCATTGCAGGCCCTAACAAGCGCCCCCTCAAGTCCCTCTCCGACATGCTCAAGGGAAAATCAGGCCGTTTCCGCCAGAACCTCCTCGGCAAGCGGGTCGACTACTCTGGCCGTTCCGTTATTGTTGTGGGACCGGAGCTTCGCCTCCACCAGTGCGGTCTCCCCAAGAAGATGGCCCTGGAGCTCTTCAAGCCGTTCATCTACAACAAGCTTGAGGAGCGGGGCTTCGTCACCACCATCAAGAGCGCCAAGAAGATGGTGGAGAAGGAGCGTCCGGAGGTCTGGGACGTTCTTGAAGAGGTTATCAAAGAACATCCCGTTATGCTCAACCGTGCCCCTACTCTGCACCGCCTCGGCATCCAGGCCTTTGAGCCGGTGCTGATCGAAGGAAAGGCCATCCAGCTCCACCCCCTCGTGTGTACCGCCTTTAACGCGGACTTCGACGGCGACCAGATGGCGGTCCACCTTCCTCTTTCTATCGAGAGCCAGGTGGAGGCGCGGGTGCTCATGATGAGTACCAATAACATCCTGTCTCCGGCGCATGGCAAGCCGATCATCGTACCGTCGCAGGATATGGTTCTCGGTATCTACTACATGACCCGGGAGCGTCATTTCGCCAAGGGGGACGGGAAAATCTTCGCGTCTCCGGAAGAAGTGCGGATAGCGTATGATGCCGGCGAGGTTGACCTCCAGGCACGTATCAGCGTCCGGATGAAAAACATTCTCTCCGCTGCGTCTGAACAGCCGGCCATCATCGAGACGACAGTTGGTCGTATCTTGCTTCGTGAGATACTCCCCGAAATGGTCCCCTTCTCTTCCATCAACAAGGTTATGAGCAAGAAGGAGCTTGTGAACCTGATCGATGTCTGCTACCGCCTTGCCGGCAACAAAGAGACCGTCATCCTGGCCGACCGGCTCAAGGAGACCGGATTCCGCTACTCGACCCTGGCGGGTATTTCCATCTGCATGAATGATATGGTGATCCCCGAAGGGAAGTCCGCAATCATCGACAGCGCCAACGACGAGGTGAAGGAGATCCAGAACCAGTATACCGAGGGTCTCATCACCGACGGGGAGCGCTACAACAAAGTTATCGACATCTGGGCCAAGGCTACGGAAGACATCGCCAAGCAGATGCTCGACAACCTTTCCAAGGACACGATCCTCTCCCCTGACGGCCAGGAAGTGAAGATTCCTTCCTTCAACGCAATTCACATGATGGCCGACTCGGGCGCGCGGGGCTCTGCTCAGCAGATTCGTCAGCTGGCGGGTATGCGGGGGCTCATGGCGAAGCCGTCCGGCGAAATCATCGAGACTCCTATCACCGCCAACTTCCGGGAGGGACTGAACGTTCTTCAGTACTTCATCTCGACCCACGGTGCCCGGAAGGGTCTTGCCGACACGGCTCTCAAGACCGCGAACTCCGGTTACCTTACCCGTCGTCTGGTTGACGTGGCACAGGACGCCATTATCACCGAGACGGACTGCGGCACGCTCGACGGCCTTACCGTCACATCCCTGACCGAGGGTGGCGAAGTCATTGAGCAGATTGGAGATCGCATTCTCGGCCGCGTTGCCCTTGACGATATCCTTGATCCGGTAACTGGCGATGTGCTTGTTCCTGCCAACCAGGAAATCGATGAAACGCTCGTGAAGCGCATCGAGGATGCTGGCATCGAGCGGGTCAAGATCCGCTCCGTGCTCACCTGCCAGAGCAGACGCGGCATTTGCGCCAAGTGCTACGGACGTGACCTTGCCCGCGGACATATCGTCAATATGGGGGAAGCGGTTGGCGTCATCGCTGCCCAGTCCATCGGCGAGCCGGGTACTCAGCTGACCATGCGTACCTTCCATATCGGTGGTACGGCATCGCGGCATGCAGAGCAGACCTCGCTTGAAGCCCGGACAGAAGGCCGGGTTAAGTTCATCAATATAAACAGCGTCGTCAATATTGAGGGACACCATATCGTCATGAACCGCAACGGCGAAGTTGCCATCATCGACGAAACGGGTCGTGAGCGCGAAAAGTACGGCATTGTCTACGGCGCCAAGATCAAGTTCGGCCCTGATCAGGTTGTGAAACCAGGCGAAACGCTCGCCGAGTGGGACCCTTACACCATGCCGATCCTCACCGAGGTCGCTGGACGCGTTAAGTTCGGGGACATTGTTGAAGGGGTAACCATGGAGGAACAACTCGACGAGGTGACCGGCCTTTCCCGTAAGGTTATCATTGAGTCGAGGGATGCTGACAAGCGGCCGCGTATCGCCATAAAGGCATCGGATCCCGAATCCGCGTCCGGCGGGAGCACCATCGGTCGTTACTATCTGCCGGTCGGTGCCAACATTTCCGTGGCCGAAGACTCGTTCGTCAATGCCGGTGATGTAATTGCGAAGATTCCGCGTGAAACGACGAAGACCAAAGATATCACCGGTGGTCTCCCGCGGGTTGCCGAGCTCTTCGAAGCTCGCAAGCCTAAGGACTTCGCCGTGATAACCGAGATTGACGGTGTCGTCACCTTCGGCAAGGATGCCAAGGGGAAGCGCAAGGTCATTGTTACTCCGGAGTTGGGTGAACCCAAAGAGTATCTGATCCCCAAGGGCAAGCATATCAGTGTACATGAGAACGATTACGTACGGGCAGGCGAACCCCTCATGGACGGGTCCTCCAACCCCCACGACATTCTTCGGGTGTTGGGTATCAAGGAACTCGCAAAGTACTTGGTCGACGAGGTTCAGGAGGTTTACCGACTCCAGGGCGTCAAGATCAATGATAAGCACATTGAGACCATTGTTCGTCAGATGCTCCGCAGGGTTCGGATCAAGGAAGTGGGGGATACTAACTTGCTCATTGATGACCAACTCGAGCGCTGGGTCTTCGAGGAAGAGAACGAGCGGGTTATTGCAAAGGGGGGGCGTCCCGCCATTGCCGAACCGCTTCTTCTTGGTATCACCAAGGCATCGCTCTCGACGGAATCATTCATCTCTGCTGCATCTTTCCAAGAGACGACAAAGGTGCTGACCCAGGCGGCCATCGAGGGAAAGGTGGATCAGCTTCGCGGGCTCAAGGAAAACGTCATTATGGGACGGCTTATTCCTGCTGGAACAGGTCTGTCTCGTTATCGGAACCTCAAGCTCGTCGCCGAGCAGGCAGAACTGTTGGAACCCGTTGCCGTTGCGCCTCCCGCTGTTGAGGAGGATTACCCTGAAGATGACATGCTTGACGATATTGAGGAATAGCTCTCACGGTCAGATTGAAAGTAATGAAAAAAATCTTGACAAGGTGTTGTGTAGCTGCTAACTTTGTCGCTTCCGCAGGGCGAGTACCCCCTGGAGAAGCCGTTATTGGGAGAAACAGAGTATGCCAACGATTAACCAGCTGATCCGCATCGGCAGGAAGAGTAAGAAGGAAAAGTCGAATTCCCCCGCGCTGAAGAGCTGTCCCCAGAAGCGTGGCGTCTGTACTCGGGTTTATACTACGACCCCTAAGAAGCCGAACTCTGCGTTGAGGAAAGTTGCAAGGGTTCGTCTGACAAATGGAATTGAGGTTAGTTCTTATATTCCGGGGGTTGGGCATAATCTTCAAGAGCACTCTGTAGTGCTTATTCGGGGTGGTCGGGTTAAGGACCTTCCTGGTGTTCGGTATCACATTGTTCGTGGTACGCTGGATTCTGTTGGTGTGAAGGATCGGAAGCAGGCTCGTTCCAAGTATGGCGCCAAGCGGCCCAAGTAATCGACTTTGGTGAGAGGGTGATATGCCGAGAAGAAGAGAAGTAGCTAAACGGGTTATTCTTCCTGACCCCAAGTTTAACGACAGGGTTGTTGCGAAGCTTGTAAACGTTATTATGGTGGGCGGGAAAAAGAGTACAGCTGAGCGCGCGCTTTATGGTGCGCTTGAGGTGGTCTCTCAGAAGACAGGTGAAGAGGCGGTTAAGGTTCTTAAGAAGTGTCTTGATAATATTAAGCCGACTCTTGAGGTTAAATCGCGACGGGTTGGTGGTTCCACGTATCAGGTCCCTGTTGAGGTTCGTGCTGATCGTCGGGTTTCGCTTGCGATGCGTTGGCTTGTTAAGTACGCCAACGACCGTTCTGAGAAGACGGTTACTGATAAGCTTGCTGGTGAGATTCTTGATGTCTATAACAATCGTGGCGCTGCAGTTAAGAAGCGTGAGGATACTCACCGGATGGCTGAGGCGAACAGGGCTTTTGCGCACTACCGTTGGTAGTTTTAGATAGGGTGAGTATAGGTAACTGGAGGATTTTGTGGCACGACTTGTACCATTGGAAAAAACCCGAAATATCGGGATAATGGCGCACATAGACGCCGGTAAGACGACGACGACTGAGCGTATTCTTTATTATACTGGCGTAACTCACAAGATTGGTGAGGTGCATGAAGGCGCTGCCACGATGGACTGGATGGAGCAGGAGCAGGAGCGCGGAATTACTATTACTTCCGCTGCGACGACCTGTAACTGGGGCGATCATCGCATAAATATTATTGATACGCCTGGCCACGTTGACTTTACTATTGAGGTTGAGCGTTCGCTGCGCGTGCTTGACGGTGCGGTTGCTGTCTTTTGTTCGGTTGGTGGTGTTGAGCCCCAGTCTGAGACCGTGTGGCGGCAAGCTGATAAGTATGGTGTTCCGCGTATTGCTTTTGTTAATAAGATGGACCGTGTTGGGGCGGACTTCTTTCGTGGGGTTTCCATGATTCGCGATCGCCTCAAGGCCAACCCGGTGCCAATTCAGTTGCCGATTGGTGCAGAAGATACCTTTAAGGGCGTGGTTGACCTTGTGGAGATGAAGGCGATTGTCTGGGATGAGGAATCTCTTGGTGCAAAGTTTCATGTGGAGGAGATTCCGGCTGATCTTCAGGAGCTTGCGCAAGAGTATCATGAGAAGATGGTTGAGGAAATTTCTTCCCATGACGATGCCTTGATGGAGAAGTATCTCGGCGGCGAAGAGCTTACTGTGGATGAGGTTAGGGCTGCCATTCGCAATGCGACGATTGCAATTCAGATATGCCCTGTGATTTGTGGGTCTTCATTCAAGAATAAAGGGGTTCAGAATCTCCTTGACTCGGTTGTTGAATATCTTCCGTCTCCCGTGGATATTCCGGCCATAAAGGGTGTAGATGCCGATTCCGGTGCCGAGATTGAGCGTAAGGCTGCTGACAGTGAACCGTTCGCGGCGTTGGCCTTCAAGATTATGACTGACCCCTTTGTCGGTCAGCTCTGCTTTATTAGGGTTTATTCTGGGGTCCTTAATTCTGGATCGTACGTATATAACTCCACAAAGGGTAAAAAAGAGCGTATCGGTAGACTTCTGAAGATGCACGCAAACAAGCGTGAAGAAATAAAGGAAGTTCTTGCTGGTGACATAGCTGCCGCTGTAGGTCTTAAGTACACTACGACTGGTGATACCCTCTGTCCTGAGGACGCGCCGGTAATTCTTGAGTCCATCGAGTTCCCTGAGCCGGTTATTGCGATTGCTATTGAGCCGAAGACCAAGGCCGATCAGGAGAAGCTTGGCATCAGTCTTCAAAAGCTTGCCAGTGAAGACCCTTCGTTCCGTGTTCGGACTGATGAGGAAACTGGTCAGACTATTATCTCTGGCATGGGTGAGCTTCATCTTGAAATTATTGTTGACCGTCTCATGCGAGAGTTCAAGGTAGAGGCTAATGTTGGTAAGCCGCAAGTTGCCTATCGTGAAACTGTGACCAAAAAGGTCAAGGTCGAGGGTAAATTTGTGCGTCAGTCCGGGGGTCGTGGTCAGTATGGCCATGTCTGGATCGAGATGGAGCCGCAGGAGCCCGGCAAGGGATACGAGTTTGTTGATGCCATTAAGGGTGGCGTTGTGCCGCGCGAGTATATTCCTGCTGTTGATAAGGGGATACAGGAGGCTATGGACACGGGTGTGCTCGCTGGGTTCCCTTGTGTGGACTTTAAGGTTTCCTTGGTTGACGGTTCGTACCACGAGGTAGACTCTTCCGAAATGGCCTTCAAGATTGCTGGCTCGATGGCGTTCAAGGAGGCTGCTGCAAAGGCTTCACCGGTACTCCTTGAGCCGATCATGTCGGTCGAGGTTGTTGTTCCTGAAGAATATATGGGTGATGTCATTGGTGATCTCAACTCTCGCCGCGGAAGGATTATGGGCATGGAAGGTCGTGCCGGTGCCCAAGTGGTAAGTGCCATGGTTCCGCTGGCGCAGATGTTTGGATATGCAACTGATCTTCGTTCTGCCACGCAGGGTCGTGCTACCTACACCATGACGTTCGATCACTACGAGCAGGTTCCGAAATCGGTATCTGAAGAAATAATCGCTAAGGTAAAAGGGTAATTTATTTCCATAGGGGGAGGAATCCTACATGGCAAAGGCAAAATTCGAGAGAACAAAACCGCACGTCAACATAGGGACGATTGGTCACGTTGACCATGGCAAGACCACGCTGACCGCCGCCATCACGCGGGTTCTGGCCGAGCGCGGCCAGGCCGAATTCAAGGGCTTTGATCAGATCGACAACGCCCCTGAGGAGCGTGAGCGTGGTATCACCATCGCCACCTCGCACGTTGAGTATGAAACCGAAAAGCGTCACTATGCTCACGTTGACTGTCCCGGCCACGCTGACTACGTCAAGAACATGATCACCGGTGCGGCTCAGATGGACGGCGCGATTCTCGTTGTCTCCGCCGCCGACGGCCCCATGCCCCAGACCCGCGAGCACATTCTGCTTGCTCGTCAGGTAGGGGTTCCCTACATCGTTGTGTTCCTTAACAAGGCTGACATGGTCGATGACGAAGAGCTTCTTGAGCTCGTCGAGCTGGAGATTCGCGAACTGCTCTCCTCCTATGATTTCCCGGGCGACGACATTCCCATCATTAAGGGTTCCGCCCTCAAGGCCCTCAATGGCGACAAGGACGAGCTCGGCTCTGAAGCCATCGTCAAGCTCATGGACGCCGTCGACGCCTATATTCCCGAGCCTGAGCGCGCCATCGACAAGCCGTTCCTGATGCCCGTCGAAGACGTCTTTTCCATCTCCGGTCGCGGTACCGTTGCCACTGGTCGGGTTGAGCGTGGCGTTGTCAAGGTGGGCGAGGAAGTCGAGATCGTTGGAATCAAGACGACCACCAAGACCACTGTTACCGGTGTAGAAATGTTCCGCAAGCTCCTCGATGAAGGGCGTGCCGGCGACAACATCGGCGCCCTGCTCCGTGGTGTAAAGCGTGAAGACATCGAGCGTGGCCAGGTGCTGGCGAGGCCGGGGAGCATCACCCCGCACACCAAGTTCAAGGCCGAGGCCTACATTCTGACCAAGGAAGAAGGCGGGCGCCACACCCCGTTCTTCAACGGCTATCGTCCGCAGTTCTACTTTCGGACCACCGACGTGACCGGCATAGTAGACCTTCCCGCAGGGACCGAAATGGTCATGCCCGGCGACAACGTAGCCGTAACGGTTAACCTGATCACCCCAATCGCCATGGACGAAGGCCTGCGGTTCGCTATCCGTGAGGGTGGCCGTACTGTCGGCGCCGGTGTTGTCAGCTCTATTATCGAATAAAGCAGGAACGAGGAAGAAATGCCAAGTCAAAAAATAAGAATCCGCCTTAAAGCTTTTGATCATAAGCTTCTTGATCAATCAGTAGGTGAGATAGTCGATACTGCAAAAAGAACAGGTGCGCGGGTTGCTGGGCCAATCCCTCTCCCGACGATAATCAATAAGTATTGCGTCCTCCGGGGACCGCACGTGGACAAGAAGTCTCGAGAGCAGTTCGAAATCCGGACACATAAACGTCTCATCGATATTCTTGATCCAACACAGCAGACTGTCGACGCTCTCATGAAGCTTGATCTCTCTGCAGGCGTAGATGTTGAAATCAAGCTCTAATGCGAATGTAAGGATAGGAATTTTGCCATGAAGAAGGGATTGATTGCGAAAAAGCTGGGTATGACCCAGATCTTTGCTGATGATGGCAGGCGCATTCCAGTAACTGTAGTAGAGGCTGGGCCGTGTATCGTCTTGCAAAAGAAGACTGTTGAGACAGACGGGTACAACGCTATTCAGGTAGGTTTTCTCGCGAAGGATGCCGACAAGTCGGGGCGCGCGCTTGTAGGTCACTGCAAGTCCGCTGGCCAAGGTGTCTTTACTTATATCCGTGAGTTCAGGGTGGAGGATGTCGACAGGTATACTATTGGCGACTCTATTACCGCTGAGATCTTTGCGCCGGGTGATTATGTCGATGTGACCGGAACAAGCATTGGTAAAGGTTTCCAGGGTGTCATTAAACGGTGGGGCTTCCGTGGAGGCCGTTCATCCCATGGTTCCTGCTTCCACCGGGCTCCCGGTTCGATCGGTAGTTCTGCATGGCCGTCGCGCGTGTTCAAAAATAAGAAAATGCCAGGCCAACTCGGAAATGAGCGTGTTACGGTGCAACGTCTTCAAGTTGTCCGTGTTGACACAGCGGACAATCTGCTGCTGATCAGAGGGGCAATACCAGGCGCGAAGAATGGTATTCTGCTTCTCAAAGACAGTGTTAAAGCACGTTAGACTTGCAGGACCGGAGATAGTTATGGCTACAATCGACGTTTTCGATATCAATAAGAACAAGGTAGGTGAGATGGACCTCAGTGACGCTGTCTTTAACGGCGACGTCAGGGAATATCTCATCCATGAAGCGGTTAAGGTTCAGCTTGCAAACCGTCGCGCAGGGACCGTTGGCGTAAAGAATCGTGCGGCTGTTTCTGGTGGAGGCAAAAAGCCCTTCAAGCAGAAAGGTACCGGGCAGGCTCGCCAGGGTTGCATACGTGCACCGCACTATGTCGGTGGCGGTGTTGCCTTTGGCCCTCAAGCTAAGACCTATGCACTTTCGATGAACAAAAAGGCCAGGAAGGCTGCGGTTCGATCAGCTCTGTCCATGCTTTTCAAAGAGAATAAGCTTTCAGTCCTAGATTGCTTGTCGCTGCCATCAATCTCGACAAAGGGTTTTGTTGGCGTTCTTAAAACGTTCGACGTGACGAAGACCCTTGTTATTATTGATGAGGCAAATACGAATCTTGAGTTGTCTGCGCGCAACGTGAAGGACGTTAAGGTTCTTAAAGCTGAGCATCTTAATGTTTTCGATATTGTTAAGTTTAACAATATCATACTCACTCAGTCAGCTGTTCGGAAGATCGAAGGAGCACTGCAGTCATGAATATTTATGACATATTAAAAAAGCCTCTTGTAACGGAAAAGACCACTCTTGAAAAAGACGCAAAAAATGTGATCTCTTTCGAGGTTGACCGTAGCGCAAATAAGATAGAAATCAAGAATGCTGTCGAGAAACTTTTCAAGGTTGAAGTTTCTGAAGTAAATACTGTCAACGTGGCTGGCAAGCTGAAGCGTGTTGGTCGTCACTATGGCAAGCGTTCGAACTGGAAAAAAGCCTATGTTACCCTCAAAGAGGGAAACAATGTTGATTTCTTTGAGATATAAACACTTTGGCAGTGGAGTGAGCACATCATGGCAATAAAGACTTACAAACCAACATCAGCAGGCCGTCGGCACCAGACGTGTTCAGCGTTTGACGAGATCACGACCTCTAGTCCGGAGAAATCCCTTCTTCTTACATTGAAGAAGACAGGGGGGCGTAATAGCTTTGGTCGGATAACATCACGGCATATAGGTGGTGGTCATAAGAAAAAGTACAGGCTTGTGGATTTTCGTCGGAACAAGATTGATATTCCGGCAAAGGTTGCGAGCATCGAGTACGATCCCAACCGTAGCGCTCGTATTGCTCTACTGCATTACTCTGACGGAGAAAAGCGCTATATTCTGGCCCCATTGAACCTTAAGGTGGGCGATGTGGTGCTGGCCAGCACCAGTGCTGATATCAAGCCAGGTAACTCTCTTCCTCTTCGCGCCATACCGCTGGGTACCATTATCCATAATATCGAACTTAAAATCGGTAAAGGTGGTCAACTGGCACGGAGCGCCGGGACCTTTGCGCAACTCATGGCTAAGGAAGGGAAATATGCTCAGGTGAAGCTTCCGTCTGGCGAAGTACGGATGGTTTTGCTTGATTGTATGGCTACTGTTGGTCAGGTCGGTAATATCGATCATGAAAACGTGACGATTGGCAAGGCAGGTCGCTCGCGTTGGCTTGGCCGCAGACCGAAGGTTCGCGGTGTTGCCATGAACCCTGTCGATCACCCTCACGGCGGTGGTGAAGGTCGGACCTCGGGTGGTCGTCACCCCGTGACACCGTGGGGTATTCCGACTAAAGGGTATAAGACCAGGAAAAATAAGACATCTTCACGGTTTATCGTGAAGCCGCGTACTAAATAATAACCACTTGGTTAAAGGATAGAGACCATGGCACGTTCGATCAAAAAAGGCCCTTTTGTTGATGATCATTTGGCAAAAAAGGTTGCTGCAGAAGGGACCGGCTCCAAAAAAGTTCTCAAGACTTGGTCGCGTCGTTCAACGATCACTCCGGATTTTATCGGTCTGACTTTTGCCGTTCACAACGGGAAAAAATTTATTCCTGTTTTTGTGACCGAAAATATGGTTGGACACAAACTTGGTGAGTTTGCTCCGACGAGAACATTTTACGGCCACGCAGCAGACAAGAAGAGCAAGTTGAAGAAGAAGTAACCGGTAAAAGGAGCCTAGAGAATGGAAGCACGAGCTAAATTGTCATTTGCCCGCCTTTCCCCGCGGAAAACTCGTCTGGTTGTGGATATGGTGAGGGGTAGGGGCATACAGGATGCTCTCACTATACTTCGTTTTTCTCCGCAGCCGTCTGCAAAACTGGTATCGAAGCTTCTCCAGTCAGCAGTAGCTAACGCTGAGCAAAAGGGTGCATCAGACGTTGATAGACTATTCGTGAAAACGATTTTTGTTGACGCGGGGCCAGTTCTTAAGAGGTTTACTCCTCGTGCTATGGGGCGTGCCAGCAAAATCAGAAAGCCTACCAGCCATGTAACTGTAGTGCTGGCAGATAAGTAATCGGAATGGAGGTGATGTCTTGGGTCAGAAAGTAAATCCAATTGGATTCAGGCTTGGTGTAATCAGAACATGGGATTCGCGTTGGTATGCTGAAGCAGATTATGCGAAGCTGCTTCATGAAGATATCAAGTTGAGGAATTTCCTGAAAAAGCGCCTTTTTAACTCGGGTGTTTCCAAGATCGAGATTGAGCGTGCTGCCAGTAAGGCGAAGATCAATATCTTTACTGCTCGGCCTGGGCTTATAATCGGTAAGAAGGGTGCCGAGGTGGAAACTCTCAAGAAGGAGCTTGCCAAGCTTACTGACAAAGAGATCTACCTCAATATACAAGAAGTCAGGAAGCCCGAGCTGGATGCTCAACTGGTGTCGGAGAACGTAGCTCTCCAACTAGAGCGGCGCGTGGCTTTCCGCAGAGCAATGAAAAAAAGTGTAACTTCTGCGCTTAAGTTCGGTGCGAAGGGGATTAGGATTACATGCTCTGGTCGCCTTGGCGGAGCTGAAATGTCCCGAACTGAGTGGTACAGAGAGGGGCGCGTACCCTTGCATACGCTCCGGGCAGATATAGATTACGGCTTTGCTGAAGCCAAAACTACCTATGGGATTATTGGCGTAAAAGTTCTAATCTTTAAAGGTGAAGTTCTCCCCGGTCAAAAATAGAAACAGGAGTTTTTCCCAATGTTGATGCCCAAAAGAGTTAAGTATAGAAAGCAAATGAAGGGGCGCATGACGGGCGCTGCAATGCGCGGGGCCACACTGTCGTACGGTGATTTCGGTCTCCAGGCAACGGAGTGTGGATGGGTTGATTCCCGTCAGATAGAGGCTGCTCGTATTGCAATGACGCGTTATATCAAGAGGGGCGGAAAAATCTGGATTCGTATGTTTCCAGATAAGCCACTCACATCAAAGCCGGCTGAAACACGGATGGGAAAGGGTAAAGGATCGCCCGATTCATGGGTCTGTGTAGTGAAGCCCGGTAAAGTGCTCTACGAAATGGAGGGCGTCAGCGAGGAAATTGCACGTGAGGCGTTCCGCCTTGCTGCGAACAAGCTTCCTGTCGGGACGAAATTCATTTCCAGGAAGGAAGGTTATGAAAGCTAGTGACCTTAAAAATATGTCGGTCGAAGAACTGACGGCGAAGAATGTGGAACTGACTAAAGAGTTATTTAATTTGAGGTTCCAACTTCATACCGGAAGACTCGAGAATACAGCTAAAATCTCGGCTGTTAAGAAAGATATCGCTAGGGTAAATACTTTCCTCAGCGAAAGAAGGGGCTAGAGAAGCTATGAGTCAGCGCGGGAACAGAAAGACCCAAGTCGGCATTGTTGTGAGTGATAAAATGGATAAGACTGTTGTAGTGCAGGTTTCACATCTTGTGAAACATCCTGTCTATAACAAGTACATAAAGCGAAGTGTCAAATACAAAGCTCATGACGAAGAAAACAGCTGCAAGTCTGGCGATAGGGTACAAATCGTTGAGACTCGTCCATTGAGTAAGGACAAGCGCTGGAGAGTTCGTCAGATAATCGATAGGTTCGAGTGATCGGGAGTAAGCCATGATTCAGATGCAGACCATTTTGGATGTTGCGGATAATTCCGGAGCCAGAAAGCTATTTTGTATAAAGGTTCTTGGCGGATCCAAAAGAAAATATGCTGGAATTGGTGATATTATTGTTGCTTCTGTAAGAGAAGCGATTCCGAATTCCAAAGTGAAAAAGGGTGATGTCGTCAAGGCGGTAATTGTTAGAACCGCCAAAGAGGTTGGACGCCTTGACGGTTCGTACATCCGTTTTGACGATAATTCGGCTGTGGTTATTAACAATCAGCGTGAACCTGTCGGCACTCGGATCTTCGGTCCGGTCGCAAGAGAACTGAGGGCGCGGAAATTCATGAAAATTGTGTCTCTTGCACCTGAGGTTCTGTAATACATTTCGAGGAGATATTCCATGCTCGACAAGAAATTTCACGTTAAAAAAGGCGACACCGTTTCTGTTATCGCCGGCAAAGATAAAAGCAAGACTGGTAAAGTAATCCGTATTCTTCCCAAGAAGGATGGTGTGCTTGTGGAAGGGCTTAACATGGTTAAGCGACACATGCGTGCTCGCGGGAATGAACCAGGTGGCATTGTAGAGAAAGAGAACCCACTGCATGTTTCAAACGTTATGCTCTATTGTGACAAGTGCAAGAAACCGGTTCGCTCGAAGATGAACGTGCTTGAGGACGGCAAGAAAGTTCGTGTTTGTATCAAATGCGGCGACTCGTTTGATAAATAGGAACGGAGGAAGAGATGGCCAGGCTGAATGAGCTTTACAAGAACGAGATCGTCCCTCAGTTGACGAAGGACTTTGGATACTCGAACATAATGCAGGTTCCCAAGATTGAAAAGATAGTTGTTAACATGGGCCTTGGAGAGGCAATCCAGAATGTCAAGATCCTGGACTCGGCTGTCGAAGAGCTCGCCATGATAACTGGGCAGAAATCAGTTATTACAAAAGCAAAGAAATCTATCGCAAGTTTTAAACTGCGTCAAGGGATGCCCATTGGCTGTATGGTTACGCTTCGCCGTGAAAAGATGTTTGAATTCCTTGATCGGCTCATAAATGTAGCGCTTCCACGTGTTCGAGACTTTAAGGGTGTGTCGGGTAAGGGTTTTGATGGACGTGGCAATTATTCCCTTGGCATCAAAGAACAGCTTATTTTCCCTGAGATTGAATACGATAAGATCGACAAGATCAAAGGGCTCAACATAACCATAGTAACGTCAGCACGAAGCGATGAAGAAGGCAAGGCACTGCTCAAGCAACTTGGGATGCCTTTCAGGAACTAATATATTTGGAGGACGTCAGTGGCTAAAACATCGATGATCATAAAGGCACAACGGGGAAGCAAATTCAAGGTCCGTGAGTATAACCGTTGCCCCCTCTGCGGACGGCCCCGTGCCTATTATCGTAAATTCGATATGTGCAGGATTTGTCTCAGAAAGCTGGCTAGTACCGGTCAGATTCCGGGAGTAATCAAGTCAAGCTGGTAACGCAGTAAACTCGTTAAGAAAGAGGAGTACGCTCAATGTCGATGACTGACCCTATTGCCGATATGCTCACAAGGATACGAAATGCCAGCATGGCAAAGCTCCAGAAGGTGGATATTCCGTCTTCTAACTTGAAAGTGAGCTTGGCGAATGTCCTTAAGGCAGAAGGTTTTATCAAGAATTTTAAGGTGATCGCTGATAACAAGCAAGGCGTTTTGCGTGTTTATCTCAGATTTATTGATGAGAAAGAACCTGTCATCAGAGAGATAAAGCGTGTGAGTAAACCTGGTAGTAGGGTGTACGTTGGTAGTGATGAGATTCCTAGCGTGAAGAGTGGGATGGGGGTCGCTATTCTGTCAACGTCCAAGGGTATCCTCACCGACAAGGTTGCTCGCGAGGCGGGCGTCGGCGGTGAAGTTATCTGTACTGTCTGGTAATAATAGAGAAGGTAAGGAGCATACAAGTCATGTCCAGGATCGGCAAACGTCCTATTGAGATACCGAGCGGGGTAAAGGTTTCGTACGTAACTCCTATTCTGAAGGTCGAGGGGCCGAAGGGTTCGCTTTTACGCGAGATTATGAGCGACATCGCCCTTGAGATAGAGGAGAAGAGTGTTAGTGTTAATAGAGCCGATGATGCTATAAAGTCACGTTCGGCCCATGGCTTGACAAGAACGCTGATCAATAACATGGTCGTTGGTGTAACTAAAGGGTTCGAAAAAATACTTGAGATAAACGGCGTTGGTTATAGGGCAGAGGCAAAGGGCGATGTTCTTAGCCTTAGCCTTGGTTACTCTCATCCGATTAATTTTCCTCTCCCTAAAGGCATAACGGTTGAGGTGGATAAAATGACCAAGGTCTTTGTCAGAGGGATTGATAAAGAGCTCGTTGGCCAGACTGCAGCCAAGATTCGTTCTTTCCGCGGTCCCGAACCCTATAAGGGCAAGGGTATAAAGTATGCCGACGAGAGAATTCTGAGGAAGGCCGGCAAGACCGGCAAAAAATAGCCTTAAGGAGAAGTAACGTGAGTCCTCTCGCTCAGAAGAAAGTGGCTCACCTCAAGCGGAAGACGCGGGTGAGGAAGAAAATTCGTGGTACGACTGACCGGCCAAGGTTGAATGTATATAAGAGTGCCCGTCACATCTATGCACAGATAATTGACGATGTAACGGGTGTAACACTCGTATCTGCATCAACTGTACAAGATGAAAGCGATGCCCTCAAGTACACTGGTAACGTCGAGGCAGCGAAATGTGTCGGCGCCATGGTCGCAAAGAAGGCTCTGGAAAAGAATATTACTTCCGTTGTATTCGACCGTAACGGGTTTTTGTATCATGGAAGGGTCAAAGCCCTTGCTGATTCGGCTCGTGAGAACGGTTTGTCCTTCTAGAAGGAACAACAAGGAGGCGTGAACTTGCAGAAGATCAATCCAAATGAATTGAACCTTACTGACAAAGTTGTCCATATCAGTCGGGTCGCGAAAGTTGTTAAAGGTGGTAGGCGGTTCAGCTTTTCGGCGCTTGTTGTTGTCGGCGACGGAAGCGGTTTTGTTGGCTATGGTTTGGGCAAGGCTAATGAAGTCCCTGAAGCCATCCGCAAGGGCGTGGAACAGGCAAAGAAAAATCTTATCAAGGTTCCGATTGTCGAAGGCCAGACAATCCCCTATGAAGTTTTAGGACACTTTGGTGCCGGTCGCGTGCTTATCAAACCGGCATCCGCAGGTACTGGTGTTATCGCCGGTGGCGCAGCCCGTGCTGTTTTCGAATCAGCGGGACTTCACAATGTTCTCTCCAAGTGCCTTGGCTCAAACAATCCGCACAACGTTGTGAAGGCTGCTTTTGACGGGCTGAAACAACTTCGGAGCCCTGACGAGATTATGGCGCGGCGCGGAATGGCTGAATAGGACACATTTACGGAGGGTAAGCATGTCTGCCGGACTGAAAATTACACTGATCAAGAGTCAGATTGGAGCCCCCACGGCACAGAAAGCTGTTCTGAACGGTATGGGGCTCAATAAGCTCAATAAGACTGTTGTCTTGAAGAATACTCCAGAAATCGTTGGCATGATTGCCAAGGTTTCCCATATGGTCAAGGTTGAAGAGTAATCTACTCAGAGGTGTCTGTGATGGAACTGAATAATCTCAAGCCGGCGATCGGTGCGACTAAAGATAGGAAAAGAATTGGCCGTGGAACTGGTTCCGGTCATGGTAAAACTGCGACAAAAGGCCATAAAGGTCAAAAGGCACGTAGCGGTGGGAGCATAAAAGCCGGTTTCGAGGGGGGGCAGATGCCGATGCAGCGTCGTCTTCCCAAGCGCGGCTTCACTCCGCTTATGCGTAAGGATTATGCCATCGTCAACATTGGTCAATTGGACGTATTCGAAAGCGGCTCTACTGTGGATGCAGAGGCTCTTCTGAACGCAGGGTTGATAAGTGGCGTCAAGGACGGGATCAAGGTCCTTGCTGATGGTGATGTGACCAAGTCTCTCGTTGTCAAGGTTCACAAATACAGTGCAAAGGCAAAAGAGAAGATTGAAGCAGTTGGCGGTAAAATTGAGGAGATCACGCTTTGATAGAGGCGTTTCAAAACATCTTCAGAATACCGGAACTTAAAAAGCGAGTTCTTTTTTCATTAGGGATGCTCGCCGTTTACCGGGTAGGGTGCCATATTCCGACTCCAGGGATCGACAGCACCGCACTTGCACACTTCTTTGCACAAGCCCGTGGTACACTCCTCGGGCTTTTCGACATGTTTTCGGGGGGTGCTCTGGAGAAGCTTACGGTATTTGCTCTGGGCATCATGCCGTACATTTCGTCCTCTATTATCTTTCAGTTGTTGACGGTAGTTGTCCCTGCCATCGAAAAACTTTCAAAAGAAGGCGAATCTGGCCGCAAGAAGATTATTCAGTACACGCGGTATGGAACTATCGTTTTGAGCGTTGTTCAGGCTCTGGGCATTAGTATCGGACTCGAAAGCATGCGTGGACCAGCCGGTGAGCTTGTGGTGCCGAGTCCTGGCTGGGGATTTAGATTTATGACCGTTATTACTCTGACCGCTGGCACAGCCTTCATTATGTGGCTTGGCGAGCAGATGTCGGAGAAGGGCATTGGTAACGGTATCTCCTTGATCATTTTTGCCGGTATTGTTGCAAGGATTCCGGTGGCGCTGGGCAACTCGGTGCGGCTGCTCAAGACAGGTCAAATTTCTCTCTTTGTAATCTTGTTTATACTTGTTCTCATGTTCTTGGTTATCGCTGCGATCGTTTTTGTTGAGCGCGGCCAGCGCCGATTGCCAATACACTATGCTAAACGTGTCGTAGGGCTGAAGACGTACGGTGGTCAGACGTCCCACCTTCCTCTCAAGGTAAATATGGCGGGGGTAATACCGCCGATCTTTGCTTCTTCGATAATTATGTTTCCTGCAACAGTGGCAAACTTCATTAATATTCCCTGGGTCCAATCCGCAGCAAAGAGCCTGACGCCCGGCAACTGGGTATATGACATATTTTATGTTGCTTTTATCGTATTCTTCTGTTATTTCTACACGGCTGTTTCTTTTAACCCCGTCGATGTGGCAGATAACGTTAAAAAGCACGGCGGTTATATACCAGGCATTCGCCCCGGTAAGGAAACCTCCGAGTATTTGGATCGAGTGCTCACGAAGTTGACGTTTGCAGGTGCGATTTATATTTCAGCTGTTTGCGTTCTTCCTTCTATTCTTATAGGTAAATTCAATTTGCCGTTTTACTTTGGAGGAACGGCGCTCCTTATTGCGGTGGGTGTGGGGATGGATACCGCTGCTCAGATTGAGTCCCATTTGATAACCCGGAGTTATGAAGGGTTTATGAAGGGGGTAAGGGTTAGGGGGAGGAAGTAGTGTCTGGAAATGAAAATGCGATGAATTTGATTTTCCTTGGTCCTCCTGGCGCAGGCAAGGGGACGCAAGCTAACCTTCTTGTCGGTACGTATGGCATTCCGCAGATTTCTACCGGTGATATCCTGCGGTCAGCCGTTGCGAATCAGACTTCGCTGGGGATCACGGCTAAGTCCTATATGGATGCCGGTTCGCTTGTTCCTGATGAAGTTGTCGTGGGTATTGTTAATGAGCGACTTGCGGCTGACGATTGTGCCGCTGGTTTTATTCTTGACGGATTCCCGCGGACTGTGGCCCAGGCTGATGCGCTGGGTGGCATGTTGCAGGGGGCTGGGCGGTCGATTGCCCATGTTATATCGTTCGAAGTGGACTATGCGGTGTTGGTTGATCGTCTGACGGGACGGCGCATGTGTAGGGCATGTGGTCGTGGTTTCCATGTTCTGTATGATCGGCCATCCGTGGAAGGGCGCTGTGATAGTTGTGGCGGGGAGCTTTATCAGAGAGATGATGATAAAGTGGAGACAATCCGTCGTCGTCTTGATGTTTATGACGAGCAGACTGTTCCCCTTAAGTTGTATTATGAGCGTGCATCACTGCTGAGGAAGGTTGATGCTCTTGGCTCAATAGAATCCGTTTCTCAATCAATTCAGAACATAGTGGCGAGTAGGTAGGGTGATTGTTCTAAAGTCACCCCAGGAAATTGAAAAAATGCGCTCCGCTGGACAGATCGTGGCGGAGATTCTCGATATTTTGAGGTCTGAGGTACGGGCCGGCGTTACCACTTTGTTTCTTGACGGACTTGCAGAGTCAGAAGCGCGGAAGCGTAAGGCGGTGGCTGCATTCAAGGGGTATGGGGGGTTCCCTTATGCTCTTTGCTGCTCTCTTAATGAGCAGGTTGTTCATGGCATGCCAAGTAAGCGTGAATTAGTCGAGGGGGACATAGTCAGCCTCGATTTCGGTGTTGTTTACAGCGGATATTACGCTGATGCCGCTATAACAGTGCCTGTTTCGAAGGTTACTGCCCAAGCGGAGCGTCTTGTCAAGGTGACTGAAGAGTCTCTCTATTGTGCAATTGAGGCGGCAGTTCCCGGCAATAGGCTGTCAGATATTTCGCATGCAGTTCAGGGCTATGTGGAACGCCACGGATTTTCAGTCGTTAGGGATTTCGTGGGGCACGGGATCGGAAAGAAGCTTCACGAAAGTCCGCAGGTTCCGAATTTTGGCGAGCCTGGCCGGGGAGTCAGGTTGAAACCAGGAATGGTTCTCGCCATTGAGCCTATGATCAATGAGCGGAGCTATCAGGTGAAGGTGTTGGCTGATGGCTGGACGGCCGTCACATGTGATGGTGGCCTGTCAGCTCATTTTGAACATACTGTTGCTATAACGGAGCATGGTCCGGAAATACTCAGTAAACTCTAGTCGCATTCGAGGCATCGAAAGGATAAACGATGAAAGTAAGGGCATCAGTAAAAAAAATTTGTGACAAATGCAAGATAATCAAGCGCAAGGGAATTGTTCGTGTAATTTGCGAAACGCCCAAGCATACCCAGAGACAAGGCTAAGAGACTACAGAGGAGGACCGCGCATTGGCACGCATCGCAGGCATTGACCTACCAAGAAACAAGCGGATAGAAATCGCGCTCACTTATATCTACGGGATCGGGCGTACAACAGCACAAAAGATCCTGGCTGAGTCAGGTGTCAGCGTAGATACGAGAACTGACAGCCTGACCGAGGCTGAAGTAGCCAAGATTAGGGAATTTATCGATAAGAATATCAAGGTAGAGGGTGACCTTCGCCGCGATGTGTCTATGAACATCAAACGGCTCATGGACCTCGGGTGTTACCGTGGACTCCGTCATCGGAAGGGGCTTCCCGTTCGCGGACAGAGAACGAAGACCAATGCACGTACGCGCAAAGGTCCTGCCAGAACGGTTGCAGGTAAGAAGAAATAGACCATAAGAGTCTGGAGGAATAATGGCAAGCCCGGCTAAAAAAGTTGTCAAGAAGAAGAAGGAAAAAAAGAATATTCCTAATGGAGTGGCCCACATTCAGGCTACGTTCAATAATACTATCATCACCATAACTGATCCTGCTGGTAATGTGGTTGCTTGGTCTTCTGCTGGCGGCAAAGGCTTTAAGGGCTCTCGTAAGAGTACGCCGTTCGCTGCTCAGGTTGCAGCAGAGGACTGCGCGAAAAAGGCTCAGGATCATGGCATGCGTAGTGTCGAAGTGTATGTGAAAGGTCCTGGATCTGGTCGTGAGTCTGCTTTGCGTGCTCTTCAGGCTGCTGGTTTTCATGTCAACTTCATCCGTGACGTCACGCCGATTCCCCATAACGGCTGTCGTCCGCCGAAGCGCAGAAGGGTCTAATAAAACAGCACGTCGAGTACGTTTCAAGTAAAGGAGGTCAACGTTGGCTAGATATACAGGTCCTTCCTGCAGGCTTTGCAGGCGGGAAAACATGGAGTTGTTTCTCAAGGGTGAGCGTTGTTACACTGACAAGTGTGCCATAAAGCGTAGGAATTATCCTCCCGGCCAGCATGGTCAGGGAAGGCCGAAGGTTTCCAACTACGGGATTCAGCTTCGGGAGAAGCAGAAGGTTCGTCGGATTTACGGCGTACTTGAGAAACAGTTCCGCAGTTACTTTGAAGAGGCTGACCGGATGCGGGGCGTTACGGGTGAGAATCTGCTTTCACTCCTTGAACGGCGCCTTGATAACGTAGTATATCGCCTCGGCTTTGCTTCCTCTCGTACAGAGGCAAGGATTCTGGTCCGCCACAATCACTTCACCCTTAATGGAAGAAAAGCGAATATTCCCTCTATCCAACTCAAGGCTGGTGATGTGGTTGTGCTGAAAGAAAAGAGCCGCAAGATTGCCTGCATCAATGAATCCCTTGATGCGGTCGTTCGCCGTGGGACCCCTCAGTGGCTTGAGCTTGACAAAGAAGGCTACAAAGGCGTTGTAAAACTGCTCCCCGCTCGCGAGGACATTGCAATGCCGATTCAGGAGCAACTGATCGTCGAGCTTTACTCCAAGTAACAAGCGAACAGACCCGTAACAGGGAGGATATGCATGTACAGAAACTGGCGTGACCTGATCAGCCCCAAGAAGCTTCAGGTTGAGAGTGAATCGCTTACCAATACATACGGAAAATTTTTTGCTGAGCCCTTCGAACGTGGATTTGGAACGACACTCGGAAACTCGCTGCGAAGAGTGCTTCTTTCATCACTTCAGGGTGCCGCGATTTCTTCCGTGAAAATTAAGGGAGTGCTCCACGAGTTTTCATCCATCCCCGGTGTGACTGAGGATGTTACGAATATCATACTCAATCTCAAAGGTGTCAGCCTCAAGATGCACGGAAATGAGGCCCGCACAGTACGTATTATTCACAAAGGTGACGGGATTGTTAAGGCAGGCGATATTGTCACCGATGCAAATGTTGAAATTCTGAACCCAGACCACCATATTGCCACCTGTTCGAAGGATGCCAATCTGGAGATGGAGATGGTGGTAAAGCTGGGCAAGGGGTATGTGCCTTCGGATCGTAACCGTGATGAGAAGGCTCCGGTTGGAACGATGCCGATCGATGCCATATTCTCTCCCATCAAGAAAGTGAATTTCACTGTCTCAAATGCTCGTGTAGGTCAAATGACCGACTATGACAAGCTGACTCTTGAAGTCTGGACGAACGGCAGTGTTGTTCCGGAAGATGCTGTTGCGTTTGCTGCAAAGATTCTTAAGGAGCAACTGAGCATTTTTATCAACTTCGATGAAGAAGCCGAACCTGCTGAGGAAGCGGAAACCGAGGAGGAGCGTGAACGGGTTAACGAGAACCTTTATCGCTCCGTAGACGAGCTCGAACTGTCCGTACGCTCGGCAAACTGCCTCAAAAATGCCGGTATCAAGATGATTGGCGAACTTGTTTCGCGTTCCGAGGCTGAGATGCTCAAGACACAAAACTTCGGGCGCAAATCCCTGAACGAGATCAAGGATATTCTCGCAGATATGGGACTTACTCTCGGGATGAAGCTGGATGGCTTCCCTGACCCTGAGGTTATGCGTAGGATCCGTGGGGAGCGGAAGGACGAAGAATAATTGCTAGGTTTCCTGAAGAAAGGATTATAGGTTATGCGTCACAATAAGGCAGGGAGAAGACTTGGAAGAACCACGAGCCACCGGATAGCGATGTTTCGTAACATGGTGACCTCGTTTCTGGAGCATGAGCGGATCACTACCACTGATGCGAAGGCAAAAGAGCTCCGTTCCATCGCTGAAAAAATGATTACATTGGGCAAAAGAGGTGATCTGCATGCACAGCGTCAGGCTGCCTCCTATATCCGGGACAAGAAAGTCGTTACCAAGCTTTTCTCGACCATAGCCCCCCGCTACAAAGAGCGTGATGGCGGATATACGCGTATCATCAAGCTCGGCATCCGTCCGGGCGACAATGCTCCACTGTCTGTCATAGAGCTCGTTGAGGAGCAGGTGAACAAAAAAGAAAAGAAGGCCAAACCGGCCAAGGCAGCTATCGTTGCAACAGCACCTGCTGTCGAGCAAGCTGCCGTTCTCACCTCCCCTGCTGACGAACCAGTAGTTGCCGAGGAAAACGCTCCTCAGTCCGCTGTTAAGGATGCGGTCGATGAGTGTGAAGGCAAAGCAGACTAAGTTGTCGGATGTTCATAGTGTAAGCAAAAGAGGCAAGGGTAACCTTGCCTCTTTTGCTTTTGGGACAGTTCAGTTGTGGATTTCAAACGTGAGCTTTCGTGATCATGCTGTCTTCCGGCCCAAGCCAAGACGTCTATAATTTCCCCTCTCCCCTATAACCTTCTTGCCACCTTCCTACGCCAGGGTCTTCCGGAACCGTTTCACTGCAAACCCCAGAATGACACTTCCCAGCACCAGCAGACCCGTCATCTGGGGCCAGAGAATATCGACCCCCACCCCTTTCAAAAAAATCCCCCGAATGATGACCAGATAGTAGCGGAGCGGGTTCAGATAGGTGAAGTACTGGATCACCCGTGGCATGTTCTCGATGGGGAAGGCGAACCCCGAGAGGAGCATGGCGGGGAAGATGAAAAAGAATGAGCTCATCATGGCCTGCTGCTGGGTGGTGCTGATGGTGGAGATGAAGAGCCCGAAGCCGAGAGTGCTCATGAGAAAGAGGGCGGTTGAGCCGAAAAGGAGGGGCAGGCTTCCCCGGATGGGAACCTGGAACCAGAATTTCGACACAGCAGTGATGACTGCCACATCGATGAAGCCGATGAGGACGAAGGGGATGGTCTTGCCGAGAATGAATTCACTCCTGGAGATGGGGGTGACGATTATCTGCTCCATGGTGCCGATCTCCTTCTCGCGCACCACGGCCATGCCGGAGAGGAGCATGGTGATGATGAGGACGATATTGGCGATGACTGCTGGCACGTAGTAGTTGCTGCTCTCCAGGTTCTCGTTGAACCAGGCGCGGCTCTGGAGTTGGACGCCACCCGCGAAGACACGTGCCCCTGCGCTTCGGGGGAGTTGGGCTCCCCGCAGTTCGTCGTTAAGGCGGGCGGTGATCCGCGATGCATAGTTCAGGACGATGCCGGCGGTATTGGAGTCGGTGCCGTCCAGGATGATCTGGAGCGGAGCCGTGCGTCCTCCCCCCAGCCCGGCGCCGAAGCCCCGGTTTATCCGGAGGATTGCCTTCACCTCCCCCCGGTCCATGAGCTCCCGTACGCGGCTTTCATGGTTGATCCGCTGGGTGATGAGGAAGTACCCCGATCGCTGGAACCGGGCGACCAAGTCCCGGCTTTCGGGGGAGTTGTCCAGGTCGTAGACAGCGGTCGTCACGTTCCGTACGTCGGTGTTCACCGCATAGCCGAAGATCACCGTCTGAACGGCGGGGATTATGAAGAGAATGAAGCGCATTCGGGGATCCCGAAGGGCCTGGATGATTTCTTTTACTAGCATGCATCTGAGCCGCTCCAGCATCGCCTCACTCCACCTTCTTCCGGAATTTTTTTACCGCCAGGGCCAGGACCACCACTCCGAAGACCGCCAGAAACGCCGCCTCCGGTGCCAGCACGCCGAGCCCCACTCCCTTCAGATAGATATCCCGCAGGATGGTGACAAAGTAGCGGGCCGTAATGATGTGGGTTACTGCCTGGATGGGGGGAGGCATGTTCTCGATGGGGAAGATGAAGCCGGAGAGGAGGAATGCCGGGAGCATGGTGGTCACCATGGCGGTCTGGGAGGCGAGTCGCTGGTTCTTGGTGACGATGCTGATGAGGAGCCCGAAGGCGAGGGCGCAGGTGAGAAAGATGAGCGACATGGCGAACAGGAGCCAGAGGCTCCCCCGCAGCGGGATGTCAAAGACGAACTCCCCCACCAGGACCGAGAGGACCAGGTCGAGGATGCCGATGGCGAAATAGGGGATGAGTTTGCCGACGATGAGCTCCGCCCCCCGGAGCGGGGTGGTGATGAGTTGCTCCATGGTGCCGGTTTCCCACTCCCTAGCCACGGTGAGGGAGGTGAGGAGCGCGGCGATGACCATCATGATGACCGCGATGAGCCCCGGGAAGATGTAGTTGCGGGAGACCATGTCGGTGTTGAACCAGACCCGGGGGCGCACATCCACGCTGCCGGCGGCGGGAACAGGCCCGAAGCGTCGGGTCTGCTCAAGGACCACCTCCCGGGCCCAGACAGAGGTCACGGCCTCGGCATACCCCAAGGCGATGGTGGCAGTGTTGGAGTCGCTCCCGTCCAGGATCAGTTGCACCGGCGCCGGCATCCCCGTCCGAACCTTGCGGGCGAAATCGGTGGGGATCACCAGGGCCATGAGGACGTCGCGCCGGTCGATGGCAATCTCGATTTCCCGGTAGGTGCCGACGCGCCCAGCCAGGGTGAAGTAACGGGAGCCGGCGAAGTGGCTGATGAAGTCCCGGCTCTCGGGGGTGGCGCTCTGGTCCCAGACCATGAGCGGCACCCGGTCCACGTCCAGGGTGAGGGCGTAGCCGAAGAGAAAGAGCAGCAGCATCGGAATCGCGATCCCCATGCCGAGGCTCCGGGGATCCCGAAAGACGTGAATGAATTCCTTGCGGGCCACGGCCGCCACGCGCTGGAGCTTCATCGTCTGAACTCCCGTTGGGGCGCGGTCTCCCGGTCCCTGGCCTCGATGAGGGAGACGAAGACATCCTCCAGGGAGGGGACGATCCGCTCGATGCCGTCCACGGTGAAGCCTCCGGCGGCAAGCGACTCCTGGATGGCCGGGATCGCCTCGTCGGCCCGCTGGGCAACAACATGGAGCGTCCGTCCGAAGAGGGCGGTGTGTCCCATGCCGGGGATGGCCTCGATGGTCTCCATGGCATCCTGGGGCTGACTGCAGCGCACCTCCACGATCTCCTCCTCCATGAAGCGGGTCTTCAGCTCCGCCGGGGTTCCCAGGGCGATGAGTTCCCCCCGGTAGATGAGGGCCAGGCGGTCGCAGTATTCGGCCTCATCCATGTAGTGGGTGGTGACGAAGACGGTGACCCCGCCGCCGGCCAGGTGGTAGATCAGGTCCCAGAAGTTGCGGCGGCTGACGGGGTCCACGCCCGAGGTGGGTTCGTCCAGGAAGATGATGGGGGGCTCGTGGAGAACGGCGCATCCCAAGGCCAGCCGCTGCTTCCAGCCGCCGGAGAGGATTGCGGTCTTGGAGGTCCGGTGCTCCGTCAGCCCCGCCATCCGGATGACCCACTCCTTGCGCTCCTTCTTTTTGGCGTCGGGAATCCGGTAGATGCCGCTGTAGAAATCGATGTTCTCCTCCACGGTCAGGTCTTCGTAGAGGGAGAACTTCTGGCTCATGTAGCCGATGTTCTTCTTGATCTCCTCGGGTTGCCGGACGATGTCGAAGCCGGCCACGGTGCCGCTCCCCGCAGTGGGCTGGAGAATGCCGCAGAGCATCCGGATGGTGGTGGATTTTCCCGCGCCGTTGGGGCCCAGGAAGCCGAAGATCTCGCCCCGTTTCACGTCGAGGCTCACCCGGTTCACAGCCACGAAATCGCCGAAACGCTTTTCCAGGTTGCGGAGGGTGACCGCCAAGTCGCTCATTGGGTTGCCTCCCCGGAAAGCACCGATACCAGAACATCCTCAAGGCTCGGCTCGATGGGGCGGATGCTCTGGACCGTCACCCCCGCCCCCTCCATGATCGCCTTGATGGCAGGGCCTGCCTCCGCCGCATCCCGCGTGACCACGTGGAGCCGGTCGCCGAAGATTCCCACGGATTCTCCCTCAAGGCGTTCCCTCAGGAGCAGGGCGGCTCGTCTCGGAGCAGGGGTCAGCACTTCGAGGATGGTGCCGTCCATGAGCCCCCGGAGGTTGTCGGGGGTGTCGCAGGCCAGGAGCCTCCCCCGGTGGATGAGCCCCACGCGATTGCAGCGGTCCGCCTCGTCCAGGTAGGCGGTGGCCACGAAAACCGTCACCCCTTCCCGCAGGAGCTGGTAGAGGATGCGCCAGAAGTCCCGGCGGGAGACCGGGTCGACCCCGTTGGTGGGCTCGTCCAGGAAGAGGACCTTGGGGGTATGGATGAGGGCGCAGGCAAGCCCCAGCTTCTGCTTCATGCCGCCGGAGAGGTTGCCGGCCAGCCGCTTTCCGAAGGGGGTCAGGTTGCTGAAGGAGAGGAGGCGGCTGATCTTCTCGTCGCGCCCCCGCCAAGGGAGCCCGTAGATGTCGGCGTAGAAGTGGAGGTTTTCCAGCACGGTCAGGTCCGGGTAGAGGCCGAACCGTTGGCTCATGTAGCCGATCTCCTCCTTGAGGGGCTCCGCTTCCCGCACCGTGTGGCGTCCCATGACCCGGGCCGCCCCCTCCGTGGGGTCCATGATGCCGGTCAGCATTCGCATGGTGGTGGTCTTGCCGGCGCCGTCGGAGCCCACGAGGCCGAAGAGCTCCCCTTGGGCCACGGAGAGGGTGAGTCCGCCCACGGCGGTCAGGGTGCCGAAGCGTTTGGTGAGGTTGTCGGTGATGATGGCGTCCATGGCAAGAGGTTATTTCCCGGTCCCCGGTCCCTGGTCGCCGGTACCGATTTCAGCATCCACCGGCATCCCCGGCTTCAGTTCCATGGCGGGGTTCGGGATGGTGATTTTGATCCGGTAGACGAGCTTCACCCGCTCCTTTTCCGTCTGCACGCTCTTGGGGGTGAATTCCGCCTCCGGTGAGATGAAGGTGACGGTCCCCTCGTAGCGGCGATCGGGCCAGGTGTCGCTCTTCACCCGGGCCTTCTGCCCCACCTTTACCCGCCCCAGGTCGGTCTCGGCGATGTAGGCCCGCATCCAGGTGTTAGGCATGTCGCCCACGCTGATGATGGGGGTGCCGGCGGCCACCTGTTCCCCCGGTTCCACGTGCTTGGCCAGGACGAGCCCCGCCATGGGGGCGGCGAGGGTGGTGTAGCCGAGGCGGGTGCGGGCAAGTTCCAGTGTCTCCCGAGCCTGGCCGAAGCGCGCCCGGGCTGCGTCGATCTGTTCCTTACGGGGGCCCCGGTGCATGAGCTCCTGCTGGGCCACGGCCTCCCGGAGGGCTGCCTGGGACGACTCATGGGCGGCCTTGGCGGCATCGTAGTCGCGGCGGGAGATGACATCGCGCCGGAACAGGGCCTCCTGCCGGGCGAAATCGGCCTTGAGACGATCGGTCTCGGCCTTGACCCTGTTCACGGCGGCGTCGGCCCGGACGATGTCCTCCTTCCGGAAACCGGTCTCCAGTTCCCGCAGATTCGCTGCCATGGCTTCCGTGTCACGCTCCCGCTGGGCCACTTCCAGGCGAAGGTCATCATCGTCAAGCCGTGCCACCACCTGCCCCGCCTTCACCAGCTCACCCTCGTCAACGAGCCGCTCCCGTACCCGCCCAGGAATCTTGAAGCTCACCTCCACCTCGGTCAACTCGATGGTTCCTGAAACGGCAACGGTGCTGCTGTCGTTCCCCGTGCGGCGGGTGACGAACCAGGCAATGGCCGCGACGGCCAGAAGCAGGATGGCGATCAGGGCTACCTTTTTCTTCATGGATGATCCTCCGGAGCGGTGTGGCGCCCGCGGGCGCGTCAGCATCTATTGTGGCACCGTGGTGGGCATTGTAAAGGATGGCGGAGGGGAACGCCAGCCCCTCCCTTGGAACGGTTTATGCTGAAAGCCAAGGAGTATGGAGGAGATTGCAGGTAAAAACATCAATAAGGCGGTGATTTCATTGAGAAGTGTTCTCGTGTGCGATGATGAGCCGATTATCAGGATGAGCCTAAAAAATAAGCTCAAGGAGTTGGGCTTCGATGAAATCCGGGAGTGCGGGGACGGGGAGCAGGCTGTTGCGACGGCGCTGGCCACCATGCCCGACATCATTATCCTCGATGTCTCGATGCCCAAGAAGGACGGGATCACGGCGGCCCGGGAAATCCGGCAGCGGCTGAAGATCCCGATTATCCTCCTGACGGCCTGTTGTGACCCTGATACGGTCAGGCGGGCCAAGGAGAGCGGCATTGGCGGCTTTCTGGCCAAGCCGTTACGGGAGCAGGACCTCTGGCCCGCCATTGAACTTGCCTGTGCCCATGCCGACGAGGTGGAAACTCTCAAGGAAGAGGTGGAGGACCTGAAGGAAATCCTGGAGAGCCGCAAGGTTATCGAGAAGGCCAAGGGGGTCCTGATGCGGAACCAGGGGCTTTCGGAGCCCGAGGCGTTCCGCAGGATGCAGAAGCTGGCCATGGATAAGCGCAAGAGCATGCGGCAGATCGCCGAGGCGATTTTGCTTACGGAATAAAAAGGGGCGCCTCCCGCGAGGGGGCGCCCCTTTCGTACGACTATTGTGTGGCGGAACTGAAGGGTAACGGTTCCCCTCAGCGGATGCCTGCGTGGTACTCCTGCAGGCTCATGACCGGTTCCTTGCCGTTGCGGCGGGCCGCGATCCCCTCGGCGGCGGCTACGGCGGCGGCCACGGTGGTGATGTGGGGGATCTTGTTGGCGATGGCGGCCTTGCGTATGTAGGAGTCGTCATGGGCGCTCTGCTTGCCGGCAGGAGTGTTGACTACCAGATGGATCTCCCGGTTCTTGATGGCGTCCACCAGGTTGGGGCGCCCCTCGTGAAGCTTGGTGACCGGCGTCGCGGCGATGCCGTGGCCGGCCAGGAACCGGCAGGTTCCTTCCGTGGCCCGGATGGTGAAGCCCAGTTCCGCGAAGCGGCGGGCCGCCGCCAGGGCACCCTCCTTGTCCCGGTCGGCGATGGTGAAGAGGACCGAACCGGAGAGGGGGAGTTGGGCGTTGGCCCCTTCCTGTGCCTTGTAGAAGGCGAGGCCGTAATTGCCCGCCAGCCCCAGCACCTCGCCGGTGGAGCGCATCTCCGGGCCGAGCACCGGGTCCACCTCCGGGAACATGGGGAAGGGGAAGACCGCCTCCTTGACCCCGAAGTGGGGGAAGGTGCGGCGGGCGAGCCCCATATCCTTCAGCTTCGCCCCGAGCATGACCTGCACGGCGATGCGGGGCATGGGGATGTTGCAGACCTTGGAGACCAGGGGGACGGTGCGGCTTGCCCGGGGGTTCGCCTCCAGGATGTAGACGGTGTTGTCAGCGATGGCGTACTGGATGTTCATGAGCCCCACCACCCCCATGGCCACAGCGATCTTGCGGGTGTACTCATCAATCGTATCGATGTGTTTTTGGGGAATGCTGACCGGGGGGATGACGCAGGCCGAGTCCCCCGAGTGGACTCCAGCCAGTTCGATATGCTCCATGACCGCCGGCACGAAGGCGTCGGTCCCGTCGCTGATGGCGTCTGCCTCGGCCTCGATGGCGTTCTCCAGGAACCGGTCGATGAGGATCGGTCGCTCCGGGGAGACATCCACGGCTTTGGTGACGTACTCCCGGAGCATCTCCTCGTCGTGGACCACCTCCATGGCTCTGCCCCCCAGTACGTAGGAGGGGCGCACCATGAGGGGGTAGTCGATCCGGCCCGCAACGGCCAGGGCCTCATCCAGGGTGCTTGCCATCCCCGATTCGGGCTGGGGTATCCCCAGCTCCGTCATCACCCTGGCGAAGCGCTGCCGGTCCTCGGCCAGGTCGATGGTCTCCGGCGTGGTGCCGATGATTCGCACTCCGGCCGCCTCCAGTTCGACGGCGATGTTGAGGGGGGTCTGCCCCCCGAACTGGACCACCACCCCTTCGGGCTTCTCCTTGGCATGGATGGAGAGGACATCCTCCACGGTGAGGGGCTCGAAGTAGAGCTTGTCCGAGGTGTCGTAGTCGGTGGAGACCGTCTCCGGGTTGCAGTTGACCATGATGGTCTCGTAACCGGCCTCCCGCAGGGCTAAGGCGGTGTGGACGCAGCAGTAGTCGAACTCGATCCCCTGGCCGATCCGGTTGGGGCCGCCCCCCAGCACCATGATCTTCTTCCGGTCGCTGACCGGCACCGTGTCCGGCGCGTTGTAGGTGGAGAAGTAGTAGGCGGCGTTTTCCACGCCGCTGACCGGCACCGCTTCCCACGCCTCGGTAAGCCCCAGGGCGAGGCGCTTTTCGCGGACTTGGGTTTCCGGGATCTCCAAAAGCTTCGCTAGGTAGCGGTCCGCAAAGCCGTCCCGCTTGGCCTGGAGGAGCAGTTCGTCCGGGGGGAGGCTCCCCCGGTGCCGGAGGATCTCCTCCTCCAGTTCCACCAGCTCCTTCATCTGCTGCAGGAACCAGAGCTTGATATGGGTCAGCTGGTGGAGCTGGTCCAGGTCGGCCCCCTTGCGGATGGCCTCGTAGAGGATGAACTGACGCTCACTGGATGGCTCGGCCAGCATCTCCAGGAGCTTGGGGAGCGATGTGGCGTTGAAGTCCCGGGCAAAGCCGAGGCCGTGGCGGCCGATCTCCAGTGAGCGGATCGCCTTCTGGAGCGCCTCCTTGTAGTTCTTGCCGATGCTCATGACTTCGCCCACGGCCCGCATCTGGGTGCCGAGCTTGTCCTCGACCCCCTTGAACTTCTCGAAGGCCCAGCGGGCGAACTTCACCACCACGTAGTCGCCGCTCGGGGTGTACTTTTCCAGGGAGCCGTCCCGCCAGTAGGGGATTTCGTCCAGGGTAAGCCCCGCGGCCAGGAGCGATGACACCATGGCAATGGGGAACCCGGTGGCCTTGGAGGCCAGGGCCGAGGAGCGGGAGGTGCGGGGGTTGATCTCGATGACCACCACCCGCCCGGTTTTGGGGTCGTGGGCGAACTGGACGTTGGTGCCGCCGATCACCTCGATGGCGTCGACGATCCGGTAGGCGTAGTCCTGGAGCCGGGCCTGGAGTTCAGAAGAGATGGTGAGCATTGGGGCCGTGCAGTAGGAGTCGCCAGTGTGAACCCCCATGGCGTCCACGTTCTCGATGAAACAGACGGTGATCTTCTGGTTTTTGGCGTCCCGCACCACCTCCAGCTCCAGCTCCTCCCACCCCAGCACCGATTCCTCCACGAGGATCTGGCTCACCGGGCTGGCGGCGAGTCCCCGAGCAACGATGGTCCGGAACTCCTCCATGTTGTAGGCGAAGCCGCCGCCGGTCCCCCCCATGGTGTAGGCGGGGCGGATCACCACCGGCAGCCCGATGCGGGACACCACGTCCAGGGCCCCTTCCATGGTTGTGGCAATCTCGCTCCGTGCGGTCTCGATGCCCAACCGCGTCATGGTCTCCTTGAAAGTTTCACGGTCTTCCCCCCGCTTGATGGCGTCGAGGTTGACGCCGATGACCCTGACCCCGTACCGGTCCAGCACCCCCGCCTGGGCCAGGGCCGACGAGAGGTTGAGACCGGTCTGGCCACCCAGGTTGGGGAGGAGGGCGTCGGGGCGCTCCTTGCGGATGATCTCGGTCAGGGTGTCCACATTGAGGGGTTCGATATAGGTGGCGTCGGCCATGCCGGGGTCGGTCATGATGGTGGCGGGGTTGGAGTTCACCAGCACGATCCGGTAGCCGAGCTTGCGCAGGGCCTTGCAGGCCTGGGTGCCGGAGTAGTCGAACTCGCAAGCCTGGCCGATGATGATGGGGCCGGAACCGATGATGAGAACCTTTTTGACGTCGTCGCGCCTGGGCATGTTTCCTCCTTGCCTGGAAAATGTGCATGAGTGAAAAATAATTGGGCAACTATCGCAAAAAAAGGAGGCAGCTGCAAGAGGTGAATACTTTACTCCTCAGCGCCAGGATGATACCGGGCCCTCGGCCTCCATTGCCATGGAGTCGAGGGCTTGTCATCGGAGGGGATTCCTTGCTTGTGCGATGGCTATTCCTTGAGCATGTGAACAGGAAAGAGGCGTGCATTAGGAGGGGGAAGGAGCAAAGTCAAGTAATTACAATGGGTTGATTTTTGGCACGGTCAGTGCTTTATCTGTTTCAAATCAATAACGAGAATACGCCGGAGTATTCGCTGCTGAACGCAGGCAAGGGCGCCACCAATATCACCATTGGGGCGCCTTTTTTGTTGCCCCGCAAACCATTAGAGGCTCAGACCCAGGGCGAAAGGAGAAACATCATGAGACAGATCGCGATTTACGGTAAGGGTGGCATCGGCAAGTCCACGACAACCCAGAACACGGTGGCGGGGCTCGCTTCGCTGGGCAAGAAGGTGATGATCGTCGGCTGCGACCCCAAGGCGGACTCCACCCGCCTCATCCTCCATGCCAAGGCCCAGGCCACGGTTATGGACAAGGTGCGGGAACTGGGTACGGTAGAGGACCTGGAGTTGGACGATATTTTGAAGGTCGGTTACGGCGATGTGAAATGTGTCGAGTCCGGTGGCCCGGAGCCGGGGGTAGGCTGCGCCGGTCGAGGCGTCATAACCGCTATCAACTTTCTGGAAGAAAACGGTGCCTATACCGATGACCTGGACTTCGTTTTCTACGACGTTCTCGGCGATGTCGTCTGCGGCGGATTCGCCATGCCGATCCGGGAGAACAAGGCCGAAGAGATTTACATCGTCTGCTCCGGCGAGATGATGGCCATGTATGCAGCCAACAACATCGCCAAGGGTATCCTCAAGTACGCCTCCTCCGGCAAGGTTCGGCTGGCAGGCCTCATCTGCAACGCCCGCAAGACCGACAAGGAGTACGAACTGATCGATGCGTTGGCAAAGAAACTGGGCACCCAGATGATCCACTTCGTTCCCCGCGACAATCAGGTGCAACGCGCTGAGCTGCGTCGTATGACCGTCATCGAGTATTCTCCCGAGCATCCGCAGGCGAATGAGTATCGGACATTAGCCAAGAAGATTCTCGACAACAAGATGCTGGTGGTTCCGACCCCGCTGGAAATGGAAGAGCTGGAAGACCTGCTCATGGAGTTCGGCATCATGGAGGCGGAGGACGAGTCGATCGTAGGGGTTGCCGAGGCAGTGGCGAGATGACGAACGCTTTTGGGCCATCTCGGCGTTTCCTGCGTCATCGCTTGTGCGACGTGGCGCGGCCACGCCTCCGCGCTCTTCCTTGGAAGCCGCCGACCTGACCTCGAAATCGTTCGCCAGTAGGTTTAACCCATTATATGTAAGGGTGCTGCTTCCTGTGCCCTTCAAGGAGCTTTTATGTCAAAGGCAATCAGAAATATTGACGGGATAACCAAGGCGTCGACCCAGGAGATGATCGACAAGGTCTTGGAGGTCTATCCGGAAAAGGGGCGGAAGAAGCGGGCGCCCCACCTGGCTCCCAACGACCAGGCGAGTTGCAGCGCTTGCGTCAAATCCAACAAAAAGACAGTGCCCGGCGTCATGAGTGCCCGGGGCTGCGCCTATGCCGGCGCCAAGGGAGTTGTCTGGGGGCCGATCCGCGACATGGTCCACGTCTCCCACGGCCCGGTGGGGTGCGGCTGGTACTCCTGGGGAACCCGGCGCAACCTCATGTCCGGCAAGCTGGGAGTCGACCAGTTCGGCATGCAGTTCACCTCCGACTTTCAGGAGAAGGACATCGTCTACGGCGGCGACAAGAAACTGAAGGTGCTGCTCAAGGAGGCGAAGGAGCTCTTCCCCCTGGCCAAGGGGATCTCGGTCCTCTCCGAGTGCCCGGTGGGGCTCATCGGCGACGATATCAACGCCGTGGCCAAGACGAGTGCCAAGGAGCTGGACATCCCGATCATCCCCTGCAACTGCGAGGGGTTCCGGGGGGTCTCCCAGTCCCTGGGGCACCATATCTCCAACGACACCATCCGCGACTACATCATCGAGACCCGCGAGTTCGCCGAGCCCGTGGGCCCCTACGACATCGCCCTCATCGGCGAGTACAACATCGGCGGGGACGCCTGGTCCACAAAGCCCCTGCTGGAGGAGTGCGGCTTCAACGTCAAGGCGGTCTGGACCGGCGACGGCGAGATGGAGAAGATCGCCGCCACCCATCAGGTGCGGCTCAACGTCATCCACTGCTACCGTTCCATGAACTACATGTGCAAGGTGATGGAAGAAAAGTATGGCATTCCCTGGATCGAGCTGAACTTTTTCGGACCCACCAAGATCCGGGAATCGCTCCGCAAGCTGGCCGAGCTCTTTGACGACACCATCAAGGAGAAGGTGGAGGCGGTCATCGCCAAGTACGATCCGCAGATGCAGGCGGTGATCGAGGAGGTCCGTCCCCGGCTCGAAGGGAAGAAGGTGATGCTCTATGTCGGCGGCCTCCGCCCGCGCCACACAATTGGCGCCTATGAGGATCTCGGGATGCTCTGTGTCGGCTCCGGCTACGAGTTCGCCCATACCGACGACTACGACCGGACCGCCCCGGAGATGCCCGATGCCACCGTGGTCTACGACGACGCGTCCGAGTTGGAGATGGAACAGTTCGCCCACGTGCTGAAGCCCGACTTGGTCGCCTCCGGCATCAAGGAGAAATACGTCTTCCAGAAGATGGGGCTGCCGTTCCGCCAGATGCACAGCTGGGACTATTCCGGCCCGTACCACGGCTACAAGGGGTTCCCGATCTTTGCCAGAGACATCGATATGGCAATTAACTCGCCGACGTGGAATTTGGTCAGAAGCCCTTATTAGTATTGAAACACAAGCAACTGAGCAACTGAGTAAGTTTAAAACACAATAAATTTTTGCTTTTCTCTGTTGCTCAGTTGCTCTGTGTTGAAAATTTGCGACTGTGAACGGATGAGTTCCGGTCGAAAGGAGATATATCATGGCAAACAATCTAGGGCTAGCTGTCAAGCCGGTGACCGAGACCCCCGTCGAGGAGATCGAGAGAGTCGCCGCCTGGATCAACACCGAGGAGTACAGGGACCTCAACTTCAAGCGGGAGGCGTTGGTGGTCGCGCCGCCCCATGCCTGCCAGCCCCTGGGGGCCGAACTGGCGGCCCACGCCTTCGAAGGAAGCCTCCCCTTCGTCCACGGCTCCCAGGGGTGCGCATCCTACTACCGCTCCACCCTGAACCGCCATTTCCGCGAACCTGCCCCGGCCGTCTCCGATTCCATGACCGAGGACGGCGCCGTGTTCGGCGGCCAGAACAACCTCCACGAGGGTCTGGAGAACGCCATTGCCCTCTACAAGCCGAAGATGGTCTCCATCTTTACCTCGTGCATGCCGGAGATCATTGGCGACGACCTGTCCGCGTTCATCAAGAATGCCCGCAACAAGGGGATCGTCCCTGCGGACATGCCGGTCCCCTATGCCAACACCCCGAGCTTCAGCGGCTCCCACGTCCACGGCTACGACGCCATGCTCCTCTCCATCCTCCAGGCCCTGACCGAGGGGAAGAAGGTGGAGGGGCGCTGCACCGGCAAGATCAACCTGCTTCCCGGCTTTGACGCCAACACCGGCAACTTTAGGGAGTACAAGCGAATCTTCGAGGCTTTCGGCGTGCCGTACACCATCCTCGGCGACATCTCCGACGTCTTCGATTCGCCTCTGGACGGCACCTACCGCATCTATCCCGGCGGCACCAGGCTGGACGATGCTGCCGACTCCATCAACGGCAAGGCCACCATCAGCCTCGGCCCCTATTCGGCCACCAAGACCTATGCCTGGGCCAAGGACAACTATGCCGGCAAGCACACGGCGCTCCCCATGCCGCTGGGGATTGCCAAGACCGATGCCTTCCTCATGAAGATCGCCGAGGTCGCCGGCAAGCCGGTACCCGAGAGCTTCAAGGCCGAACGGGGGAGGGCGGTGGATGCCATGACCGACGCCCACCAGTACATGCACGGCAAGAAGTTCGCCCTCTACGGCGACCCGGACCAGCTCATCGGCTACGTCAGCTTCCTCTTGGAGATGGGGGCGGTGCCGTACCACATTCTCTGCAGCAAGGGGAGCAAGAAGGTGGAAAAGGAGATCCAGGCGCTCCTCGATTTGTCCCCGTACGGGAAGCAGGGGAAGATTTACATGGGCAAGGACCTCTGGCACATGAGGAGTCTCATCATGACCGACCCCGTGGACGCCATCATCGGGGACACCCACGGCAAGTTCATGGCCCGCGACGCGAAGATACCGCTGTTCCGCTTCGGCTTCCCTGTCCTTGACCGGGTGAACCTGCACCGCTACCCGATCATCGGCTACCAGGGGGTAATCAACATGGTGACGACCATCTGCAACAAATTTATCGACATCACCGACGAGACTTGTGAGGATAGACAGTTTGAGATGATGCGCTAACCGGCTGTAATTATTAAATATCGGTACGAAGGCCAGTGGCTATATTCTAGACGAAAATTTATAGAATACAGAGTCACTGGCCTTTTATTTATGGTTCGGTGTACCTGGCGGTGTACTTCCGGGTGTATCCAACGATTATCGTGCGATGTCGCGATGTCTTGACGGCCGGCAGTTGTTGGAGTAGCTTGTATATCATTGATTGGGAACACCTTGGTAGATCGGATTGATCTCCCCTTTGCCCTGATGATGGATTTTTTCGTGGCATGGATGCTTGTCGGAAACGAGGCCGCAATTGGTGGATCAAGCCGTTCGGGTCAGCGTGTAGCTGAACCGGACGGCTTTTCTGTTTGCTGACGGTGGTTGGGCGTTAATGTGATGACAAGAAAAATATCGACAGCTGTACGCGCTGCAGATTATGGAATCCGGGCACCGAGGTGTATCTAATGACCAGAACCGTCAACAAGGGGTTCCATGAGTTCCTTCACCGGATCGCTCCCCCGCGCACAGAGGCGGAATCTCTGAAAACACTCCATAGTTCCGTCGCGGACTTCTTGAGAATCGGCTATGGACTGAATGATTTCATCATAACCGGTTCCTTGCGCAACGGGACGTGTATTAATGGCTGGAGCGGCTACGATTATTTTGCCGTGATGCCAACGGGGAAGTTGAAAGCGGATTCCGTGGCGACGGTTTCGGAGATAAAAAATTATCTGGATTTTCATCTGCAGGATGCCGAAGTGAGAATTCAGTATCCAGGAATAGAGGTGGCCGTTGGTGCTCAGGGGACAACCAAGGTTATCCCGGTCGATTTTGTCACGGAGGCGAACGGACAAAAAATATATGACATGCCGGATGACACCGGCGGGTGGATGAGGACGAGTCCGGACGCCCATGGTGCGTACATAAAAACAATTGAGCAGCGGCTGGGTGTGGGGGGTAGAAATCTCATGCGGCTCATGAAGGCGTGGAAATATTGTGGCGGCGTGCCGATCTCCTCGTTTTATCTGGAGTTAGCAGTAGCCAAATATTTGGAACATGCATCGTCTGTCGTTTATGATGTGGATGTACACGGCGTCTTTCAATATCTATTCAACAATGAAATGGCTCCGATCGAGGATCCGATGGGGGTGTCGGGATGCGTGAACCCTTGTTCAGCGCATTCCGATTACATGACAGTGAAAACGGAACTTACTGCCGCATTCATGCGAGCCGCTAGGGCACTGGAAGCGCGATTGAAATATAATGTCGCTGAAGCGTTCGAATGGTGGCGATTGCTGTATAACGGAAAATTCCCCTCGTATTACCGGTAGTGTTGTAGTATCTCGGGCGGAGTAGACGATGCGTCCCAAACACGAACGGCCCGCCAGGATAACTCGGCGGGCCGTTCGTGTTACCTGGTGCCCGTTGCTGCGCTCACCTCCTGTCACCGGATTCTGCTTTATGCTTGTGGCCTGTTAAACGGTCATCTCTCCGGCAGGGTGAAGTAGAATGTCGCTCCCGCATCGACGCTCCCCTCGGCCCAGACCCGGCCCCCGTGGCGTTCGATGATTCGCTTCACCGTGGCAAGGCCGATGCCGGTCCCCTGGAATTCGCTGCCGTGGAGCCGCTGGAAGGGGCGGAAGAGCTTGCTCACGTAGGCCATGTTGAAACCTGACCCATTGTCTTTGACAAAGAAGGCGCGTTCTCCTTCCACGTACGCGGTGCCGAACTCGATGAGGGCTTGAGGCGTTTTGGCGGAGTACTTCAATGCATTTCCCAGCAGGTTCAGCAGGACCTGGCGAATGAGAATCTTGTCGGCCCGGGCCGTGAGGCCGTCGGCAATGACCCACTCAACGGTCCGGTCCGGCTCCGTTTCCCTGAACATGGCGACAATCATTGCTGCCGTTTTGCTGAGATTGATCGTGCTCCTGTGCAGTTCTACCCGGTTGACCCGCGACAGTTCCAGCAGGTCGTCGATGAGCTGGCCCATGCGGGCGCTTGCCATGCCGATGCGTTCCAGGTAGCGACGGGCCTCTGTCGGAAGCTGTTTCTCGAAATCCTCTATCACCATGGCGCTGTAACTGTTGATGTGGCGCAGCGGAGCCCGCAGGTCATGGGAAACCGAGTAGCTGAAAGACTCCTGCTCCCGGATGGCAGCCTCCAGTTGGGCAGTCCGTTCTTCGACCCGCCTTTCCAGCGTTTCGTTCAGCGTGCGAATTTCTTCCTCGGCCAGCTTGCGCTCGGTTATATCCTGAGAGGTGCCGAAAAGGAATAGTTCGCCGGGAGCCTCCCCCGCCTCGCAGCGGCATGCCTCGAGTATCCAATGGATAGTGCCATTCTTTGCAATGATCCGGAATTCGTCAGAATAGGTTTCACCCGGCGCCAATTTCATGACATTGCTGCTCACCCGGTCCCGATCGTCGGGGTGTACCAACCTCATCCAACAGCCCCATTCATGAATCTGCTCCGCTGAATAGCCGGTTATCGCCTCCACCGCGCCACCCATCCACCGGACCCGGTAGGGGGAATCTCCTTGACGGCTGCAGAAATTGACATAGTCAGAGGTGAGCGATGAAAAGCGGCGGTAGCGCTCCTCGCTTTGCCGCAAGGCCTTATCCGCGTGTTTGTGATCGGTGATGTCCCGGAGAAAGGCCAAGAAGCAGTTCGTGGTGCGCTCGTACGTCGTGCTGATTTCCACGTCGATGATAGATCCGTCTTTACGGCGATGACGGGTTTCGAAACGGTCATAGCCGCTGTTGATGAGGGCGCGCATGTGTTTGGCGGTCTCTTCCGAGCTTTCGGCGGTTTCGATATCCCTGAGGTTGATGGCCAGGAGTTCTTCGCGGCTATACCCCAGCATCGCACAGCAGGCATCGTTCATTTCGATGATCTTGCCGTTCTGGTCAACCACCCAGAAACCGTCCATGGAGGTGCTGTTGAGGATCTGGTACCGCGCGGCATTCTCCTTCACCTGCTCCTGGGCAGACACCAGGTCGGTGATGTCGTGCATGATGTAGATGATCCGGTCTGTTCCTGAGGCGCTAAACTCAACGTGGCGGCGGCATCCGTCTTTCGTGGTGATGGCGACGCGTCGCGGGGCAGGGAACCCCGCAGTCCTGTCGGAATCGTAAATCTCTCGGATTTTTTTATTGCACGGGCCGTGGAGCTTTTGGAACCAGTCGTCGATTGATCTAATCTCGTCCATCCCGTAACCGATGAGACGCTCGGCAGCCCGGTTGAAGCAGATGTGGTCGCCTTCGGTGTACAACGCGGCCACCGGCAGCGCCTCAACAATCGCCATGAGCGCTTCGCGGTCGGGATGAAAGATGTCGTACGGCATAGTGGTCCTATCGTTGAAACCTTGAAGGGGGGGAGTAACAAAATCAGTATAGATACCTGGTAAAGGGTAAGCAACGGCTGTGCCGGAAAGGTCGTGTTTGTCACAACAAAAGAGGACATCTCCCTTGCGGGGAAATGTCCTCTTTTGCCGTGTTACACGGAAACGTTCATCACGCTACCAGTTCTCCCCCAGGAGCTCGAAGTGGTCCTTGGGGTGGACGCAGGCAGGGCACTGCTCCGGGGCGCCGGTGGCGGTGTGGAGGTAGCCGCAGTTGCGGCAGCGCCAGACAACTTCGGCCTCACGGGTGAAGACCCGCTTGGCCTCGACGTTGGCCAGGAGGTCCCGGTAGCGCTTCTCGTGCTGCTTTTCCGCCACGGAGATGGCCCGCCAGGCCGCCGCGATGGCGGGGAACCCTTCCTCCTGGGCCACCTGGGCGAAGCCCGGATAGAGAACGGTGTGCTCCTCGTGCTCACCCGTGGCTGCGGCCAGGAGGTTCTCGGCCGTGGTGCCGATTCTGCCGGCCGGGAAGCAGGCGGTTATCTCCAGGTCGCCCCCTTCCAGGAACTTGAAGAAGCGCTTGGCGTGCTCCTTCTCCTGGTTGGCGGTCTCCTCGAAGATGTCGGCGATCTGCACATACCCTTCTTTTTTTGCCGCGGCGGCAAAGTAGGTGTAGCGGTTGCGGGCCTGGCTCTCGCCGGCAAAGGATTTCAGGAGGTTCTGCTCGGTTTTGGTTCCCTTGACGCTGCTCATCTGGTGATCTCCTTCATGGTGTTTTGTTGAGCGGGCACTGTGGCCGGATGCTCCATCAGTCAATCAGGGTGAAGCGGTCCTTCGGCACCTGGCAGACCGGGCACTTGTCCGGTGCAAAGTCATAGACGGTGTTGCCGCAGATCTCACAGACGTAAACCTTGCGGGCCGGCAGGTCGCCGTCGTTCATGACTGCTGCTAAAGCCTTCTGGTACAGATCGTGGTGAACCTCCTCGACCGCCAGGGCGTTGCGGAAGGAGATTTCCGCCACACGGTTCCCTTCTGTCTTGGCCTCTTCCAGGTAGGGGGGATACATGGTCTGGAACTCGAACCCTTCTCCCTCTATGGCTTCCTTCAGATTTTCCACGGTTTCCCTTATCCCTCCCATGGCGCGCAGGTGGGCATGGGCATGGACGGTTTCGGCATGGGCGGCGGCCCGGAACAGTTTCGCCACCTGGGGGAAGCCGTCCACCTCGGCCTGTTTGGCGAACGCCAGATACTTGCGGTTGGCCTGGCTTTCGCCGGCAAAGGCATTTGCGAGGTTTTCCTTTGTGGACATGTAATACCTCCCTGTCTGCAATAATGTAGCGTTCTGTGAAACATTTTAATATCAGCATTTCCTTTCCGTGTCAAAAGCATAGAGTGGACCCCCTCTGCGCTCCTGCCCGGACGATTACGAGCTGGCCACTGCTGCATAAAATGTGTGCATAATTGGCCGGAAGAAAGAATGGTGGGATCTGATTTTTTAGATAAATCAGGGTGTTGGCTGAGGATGGCGTCCTTGGCACGTCACCTGCTAACAGTGATTCAACACGGAAGATGTATCCCGACGGTTTTCAGGCAAAGGCGCCGACCATTCCCCCCCCCGGAATGGCGGCGCCTTTTTTCTTTGTGCATTCGAGGTTGCCATGGCCAAACCAGACTACTACGACGTATCCGAATGCGAAACCCACGAAAAAGGTGCCCCCAAGTTCTGCAAGAAATCGGAGCCGGGGGAGGGGGCCGAGCGCTCCTGTGCCTACGACGGCGCCCGGGTGGTGCTCATGCCGATCACCGATGTGATCCATCTGGTGCACGGCCCCATCGCCTGCGCCGGCAATTCCTGGGACAACCGGGGGGCCCGCTCCTCGGACTCCCAGCTCTACCGCCGGGGTTTCACAACCGAGATGCTGGAGAACGACGTGGTTTTCGGTGGCGAGAAGAAGCTCTACCGGGCCATCCTGGAGCTGGCCGAGCGCTACGAAGGCCAGGCGAAGGCCATGTTCGTCTACGCCACCTGCGTCACCGCCATGACCGGCGACGACGTGGAGGCGGTCTGCGCCGCGGCCGGCAAGAAGGTCGCCATCCCCCTCATCCCCGTCAACACCCCCGGTTTCATCGGCGACAAGAACATCGGCAACCGCTTGGCCGGCGAGGTGCTCTTCAAGCATGTCATCGGCACCGCCGAGCCGCCGGTTCTGGGGGAGTATCCGATAAATCTCATTGGCGAGTACAACATTGCCGGCGACCTCTGGGGGATGCTGCCGCTCTTTGAGCGCCTCGGCATCCAGGTCCTCTCCTGCTTCAGCGGCGACGCCACCTTCGAGGAACTCCGCTACGCCCACCGGGCAAAGCTCAATATTATCATCTGCTCCAAGAGCCTCACCAACCTCGCCAGGAAGATGCAGAAGAACTACGGCATGCCCTATCTGGAGGAGTCCTTCTACGGCATGACCGACACGGCCAAAGCCCTGCGGGACATCGCCCGGGAGCTGGACGACGCCGTGGGGGGGCTGGAGAAGCGGATCATGCAGGACCGGGTGGAGAAGCTACTGGAGGAGGAAGAGGCGACGTGCCGCGAGCGCCTTGCCCCCTATCGGGCGCGGCTGGAGGGGAAGCGGTCGGTCCTCTTCACCGGCGGGGTCAAGACCTGGTCCATGGTGAACGCCCTGCGGGAGCTGGGGGTGGAGATCCTGGCCGCCGGCACCCAGAACTCCACCCTGGAGGACTTCTACCGGATGAAGGCCCTCATGCACCAGGATGCCCGGATCATCGAGGACACCTCCAGCGCCGGGCTCCTCCAGGTCATGTACGACAAGATGCCGGATCTCATTGTAGCCGGGGGGAAGACCAAGTTCCTGGCCCTTAAGACCAAGACCCCCTTCCTGGATATCAACCACGGCCGCTCCCACCCCTACGCCGGGTACGAGGGGATGGTGACCTTTGCGAAGCAGCTGGACCTCACGGTCAACAACCCCATCTGGCCGGTGCTGAACGCCAAGGCGCCCTGGGAGAAGACGGAGGAAGAGTTGACGGCCGCGGTGGCGCTTGCCGCCGGTCACGCCCGAGCCTGCCTGGATGAGGATCTGAAGGATTCCACGGTGAAGGTGCCGGCCAAGAACGCCACGGTGAACCCCCAGAAGAACTCCCCGGCCCTTGGCGCGACCCTGGCCTATCTCGGCATCGACCAGATGCTGGCCCTTCTCCATGGCGCCCAGGGATGCTCCACCTTCATCCGGCTGCAGCTCTCGCGCCATTTCAAGGAGCCCGTCGCCCTGAACTCCACCGCCATGAGCGAGGACACCGCCATCTTCGGCGGGTGGGAGAACCTGAAAAAGGGGCTGAAAAAGGTGATCGAGAAGTTCAGCCCGGAGGTGGTGGGGGTCATGACCTCGGGGCTCACCGAGACCATGGGGGATGATGTCCGGAGCGCCATCGTCCACTTTCGGCAGGAGTACCCCGAGCACGACGGGGTCCCCGTCGTTTGGGCTTCGACCCCTGACTACTGCGGCTCGCTGCAGGAGGGGTACGCGGCAACGGTGGAGGCCATCGTGAGGAGCGTCCCCGAGCCGGGGGAGACGATCCCGGGCCAGGTGACGGTCCTGCCCGGTGCCCACCTGACCCCGGCCGACGTGGAGGAGGTGCGGGAGCTCTGCGAGGCCTTCGGGCTCGACCCCATCATCGTCCCCGACATCGCCAACGCCCTGGATGGCCACATCGACGAGACAGTGTCGCCGCTTTCAACCGGCGGGGTTTCCATGGCCCGGATCAGGCAGGCGGGGCAAAGCGCGGCGACCCTCTTCATCGGCGATTCCCTGGCCAAGGCTGCCGAGGCCATGACGGAGCGGTGCGGCATGCCCAGCTATGGCTTCACCTCCCTCACGGGGCTTGCCCAGGTGGACCGCTTCATGGAGACCCTCGCGGCCATCGCGGGGCGGCCGATCCCCGAGAAGTTCCGCCGCTGGCGGAGCCGCCTCATGGACGCCATGGTGGACAGCCACTACCAGTTCGGCCTCAAGAAAGTCACGGTGGCCCTGGAGGGAGACAACCTGAAAACGCTGGTGAACTTCCTGGCGGGGATGGGGTGCGAGATACAGGCGGCCATCGCGGCGACACGGGTCCGGGGGCTCGACGGGCTGCCGGCTAGGGATATCTTCGTGGGGGATCTGGAGGACCTGGAAACGGCGGCTAGGGGAAGCGACCTGATCGTGGCCAACTCCAATGGCCGTCAGGCCGCGGCAAAGCTGGGGATCAAGGCCCACCTGCGGGCGGGGCTTCCGGTCTTCGATCGCCTTGGCGCCCACCAGAAGATGTGGGTGGGGTACCGGGGGACCATGAACCTTCTGTTCGAGACGGCGAACCTGTTCCAGGCCAACGCGGGAGAGGGGCAGAAGCTGGCGCATAACTGAAAAGCTGTAATAACACAGAGCGACAGAGCAACGGAGAAAACCTCAATAACTGAATTTAGACGTCTTCAGGAGGAAATTGCGTTTTTCTCTGTTGCTCAGTTGCTTGTATGTTTCAGTAACCGGTTATATGTTCTCCAGAATTGGACACGACAGCTTGGTCGTTGCTTGGGCCAATTGAGCCCGTCACAGAGCGTAATGCGTCGTGTCCATCTTTCCTCAACCCGAACGGTTGCTTGGGCCGAAACGAGCCCGAATTTTCGCAAGAAAGGGACTGGAGAGAATATGGAACCCAATGATGCAGTTGTTGGAGTCGACGTTAGTAAAGAGCATCTTGATGTCTACCTCATGCCAACTGGTGACCAGAAAAGGGTGACTAACGATGATGCCGGTTGTGCTGAGCTGACGACGTGGCTCATTACGAACGCCCCTTGTCGGATTGTTCTCGAAGCCACCGGCGGCTTGGAGATGCTAGCTGTCAGCACCTTATCAGCAGCGGGTCTGCCAGTGGTCGTGGTTAATCCTCGGCAGGTCAGAAACTTTGCCAAAGCATGCGGGCTGCTGGCGAAGACCGATATTCTTGATGCCAAGATCATTGCCCGATTTGCCCAAGCCATCAAGCCTGAAATCAGGCCGCTCAAGGACGAGACAAGCCAAAATCTAGCAGCACTGCTGGCCCGCCGCCGGCAGTTGGTCGAGATGCTTGTGGCGGAAAAAAATCGCGTGATTTCCGCTGCACCTACGGTCCGCAAAGGCATCATGACCCATATTGCCTGGCTGACACAGCAGATCGATGACGTTGATAAAGACATCTCAACTCTTATTCAGTCCAGCGAATCCTGGAAGGCAAAAGAAGAAATCCTTACCAGTGTCAAGGGCATCGGCCCTGTGACTGCGGCCACCATACTGGCAGCACTTCCGGAGTTGGGGACCATTTCCCGACAGCAGCTTGGCGCTCTGGTCGGAGTATGCCCCTATAATCGGGACAGTGGCAAATTCCGTGGAAAGCGCGCAATCTCCGGTGGCAGAGCAACCGTGCGTTCTGTCCTGTACATGGCAACATTGTGTGCCGCCAGGTTTAACCCGGTTATAAAAGCCTTCTATCAACGCCTTACAAGCGCCGGAAAACTTCACAAAGTCGCGATCACCGCTTGCATGCGAAAACTACTCACCATCCTCAATGCCATGGTGAAAAACAACCAGAAGTGGGATCACTCGAAATTCACTCCACTTCTGCACTAATTTGTTGACTGAGAACACGGTTGCTCTGTGTTTCAAGAAAGGGGTTATCCATGAAAGTCGCATTCACAAGTACCACCGGCGAGATGATCGACGAGCACTTCGGCATGGCCAAGAATTTCCATATCTGGGAGATCGGGCCGGAGGCCTCATCATTTCTGGAGACGGTCACCATCGGCGCCCACGGCGATGACGAGGAGGACAAGATCGCGGCCCGGGCCGCCGCCCTCAGGGAGTGCGCCATCGTCTACACCATGGCCATCGGCGGGCCGGCGGCTGCCAAGCTCGTGGCCCTGAAGATCCATCCCATGAAGACCAACTCCCCCGTGAGCCTCCCCGAAACGGTCAACCGGCTTCAGGAGGTGTTGAAGGGGAACCCTCCACCGTGGCTGCGCAAGGCCATGAACAAAGGGGAGGAAACTTCGTTCGAGGAATAACCGTAGGGGCGCTGCTTGCCGCGCCCTGTCATATCAATGGGCGCGGCAAGCAGCGCCCCTACACAACCATAATGGAGGAAGCACCATGGCCTACATCACCGGATTGAGAAGAAACAAGAGCGAGTACACCCCCCAGTTCGTCGTTTCCGTCGACGAGGAGACCTGCATCGGCTGCGCCCGCTGTTTCAAGGTCTGCGCCCACGACGTGCTCACCTTCGAGGAGGTGGACGAGGACGATTCGGCCAAGATGTTCATGAAGGTCACGAATCCCGGCAACTGTATCGGCTGCCAGGCCTGCGGGCGGACCTGTTCGAAGAAGTGCTTCAGCTTCGAGCCGGTAGTTATCTGATCGGAAAATGGAGGTTTCCCATGCTCATTGCCGTAGCATCCAAGGATGGAAGGGAGATCAATCAGCACTTCGGCCATGCGGAGCGGTTCCTCATCTATGAGGTGGAGGGAGACGACGCGAAGCTGGTGGACGAGAAGAAGGTGGAGCGCTACTGCTCCTACGATGTGGACCACCCCCTGCGGAGCCACATCCTTGAGGCCATTGCCTGCGCCCTTGCCGGCTGCCGGGCCGTGGTCTGCGCCCAGATCGGCCAGGCTCCCCAGATGGCGATGGAGCGGCTTGGTATTGACGCCTATGTGGCCGATGGCCTTATCAAACCGACCCTGGTGGAGATAGCCAGGGTCCTGTAGGGGCGGAATTCACAACGAGGTGATGACCCATGCACAACTCGGGATTCAATCTCTGCAACCTGCCGCCGTGGGTCATCGCCTCCCGCCACTTCAACGACAACCCTCACCCCCTGGAGGTCCAGGGAGTCCGCCTCGCCAACCGCTTCCTCTTCGAGCGGCTTGACGCCATTGCTTCGCCCGATGAGCGGGGCACCGTCTTCAACGACTACATGTCGGTGAAATTCCAGCTCCACCTCTGGCAGGAGCAGGCAACGCCATCGGCCCGCAAGAGCCTCAAAAACAGCTACCTCCGCTATCTCCGGGGCTGGATGATGGATTCAAATTCCGTGGAGGGGGCCGTCCTCAAGGGGTGGGTCGAGAGCCGCATGGGGATCGTCCCCTCGTTCCACAAAGCCCGCATCACCGGTATCCACACCGAATCCTACTACGGCTACGTGGTGGACCGCACCGCCGGCAGCAAGCGGACCAGCGCCATCAACTCCCAGCTGGACATCCTCTACGAGTTCTGTCAGTACGAACTGGCCCGCCGCTTTCCCGGCGAACTGTGGGTGACTCTCTATCGGGGGACCTTTGCGGCTGACGACTACGACGTGGTGGAAGAGCTCGGCAGGCGGGAGAAAATCATCCGCTTCAACAATCTCGTCTCCTTCACTTCCCATGAGGAGCGGGCCTGGGAGTTCGGTTCCACGGTCTGGGAGATCCGGGCGCCCTTGTCCAAGGTCTTTTTCTTCGACGATCTCCTCCCTGGCAGCATCCTCAAGGGGGAGGGGGAGTACCTGGTCATCGGCGGCGAGTACCGGGTGCGGAGGGTCATGTGTACGGTGTGAGGAGGGGAGAGTGAAGGCTCTCCCCTATGAATTCCTGCTGATTACATCCTCAATCTGCTGTTCCACGCCGCGCCCCTGTCCGTCCTCCATAACCGCCAAGAGGAACAGACAGCGTCCGCTGCTGGATTCCTGCCACTGGTACCCTATCTGAACCTTCTCTCGCGAATCATCGTTGGTCTTGTAAGGCTCGCCCTTGTACTCAACCGTCAGCACGCGGCCATCAGTTAGCTCACACACAAAATCCGGGTAAAAATAATCAGTTGCGGTTGGCAGCCAGAAGGAGAACCGCTCCTCCCTCTCCACGTTGCGCACCCACTGTTTCACCGCCGGATGCCGGTCAATGGCCCGGGCGCAGAGAAATTCCTCCGATGGCGTCCCATCCGCCCGCTTCTCGCGGAGGTCGTGAATCACGGGATAGTAATGCTTCCTGAACCGGTAGCGTCCCGAATAGTAGGGGGGGCGGGCCGGATAGTGGGTCGGGTGAAAGGTGAAGGCGTATTTGAAGCTGTCTTCCAGTCTCGGAGCAGACATGAAGCCGGGGAGGGATCGCTGAAAACCCGTGGCGACGGCCTTTCCCCGGCGCCACTCGATTTCCCGGCGGATTGCCTCCGCCAGGGGGTACTTGGCCCGGAGCAGCGCGGTCAGGGAGAAGCCGCGATCCGCCTGAAGGTGACGAGTCAGCGCCAGTAGCCATTTGATGAGGGTCGGCTGTCCCACGTCGATCTGGCGGCATTCGCGGTCGAGCCAACGCACCAGATCGTTTTCGGTGGCATGGGGGGCAACCTCGTTCAGGTGGAGTTGTTCGCTGTCCGTTTCCCCGTACACCACCCGCCCGCCATCAACGTCAATCTCAAAGGCCGCGCCCCGCTCCACGAGGGAAAATCTCGCCAGGCACACCGGCTCGGCAAAGAGATCGAACTCGCCCAATTCGGAGAGGAGCCGTTTTTCAACTGGCTGAAGCTCACCGTCCCAGTCAAGGCAGAGCTGCGGCAGCGGGGCGAACCTCTCCCCACGTGCCGATGGCGCTGTCAGGGCCGCCCGCCGCACCCGCTCGGTGTCGATGGCGTCCTTCACCCCCTGGCGGTGCCGGGCGTTGCAGGCCGTCAGCAGAAATTCCTCAACCTCTTCCGACAGTTCACCCCGCACAATCGCCGTTGCGCCGGAAGTTGTCGGCCGTATTTCAACGGACTCCTTCAACTCCTCGGGCACCGGCAGCGTCGGCGCGGCGGGGAGTGAAATAACCGCTTCCGCCGGTCGCGGGCGGGTATATTCGCCCGACTCCGGCAGAGGGAGAACGTCTTGCGCCGGCGCGATGGCTTGGGCAGCTTCGTAAGACTCGAACCCCATGTTGTTCACCAGCCGGTCGGCCAGTTGATCCGCAACCCGTGCGAAGCCCTGCGCCACGATGTGCGCGTAGGCCTTGGCCAGCTCTGTCTGGTGGCGGGGCCGGGCATGGGGCATCCGCAGCACGCGGCCCAGAAGCTGCTCCACATCCTTGGCGCTTCTGGCGTCCTGTAGGCTGCACAGCACATAGGCAAAGGGGCAATCCCACCCCTCCTTCAGCGCCTCAACGGTAATCACGTAGCGGATCGGGCAGAGGGGGTCCGCCAGCACGATTCCGTCCAGCTCCTTCTGGTCGCCGGTCGCCACGGCAATCTGCCGGCGGTCCAGCTTTTCGCCGTCGGGGCTCGTCAGGTGCTCCAGCAGCCTCTCCACTGTAACCTCGCCGTTCTTCGGCTCGGCCTGGAACAGCAGCACCGGGCGGATATAGTCCGGCTCCCCGGCTGCCAGCTTCTCCAGCCGGTCGCGGGTCAGGATGGCGTCGCGCACGGCATCCTTCCAGCCGGTCGGGTGCTCCATCAGCACGATGGGGAGCTTTATCATGTCTTCCCGCTGCAGGGCGCTCGCCCCCACGTGATAGAGCACGTTGCTGCTTGCGGCGGGGGTGGCGGTCAGCTCGATGACGCAGGCCGGGTGCAGGTTTTTCAGCGTGCGGAATGCCTGGTCGGTCCGGTTGTTATGGGCCTCGTCCACCACCACGATGGGGCGGTTGAGGGTCAGCCAGTTGGCCAGCGACGCCTTCACCCGACCCAGGTCCGTTGCCGTCAGGTAGGGCTGGGCGGCAATGTCCGCTTCGGTCACCCGGTCGAGCCGCGCCTCTTGCCGGGGGGTGAGCCCCTGAAAATGGCGGGAGAAATTCTCGTCGAAGGAATAAACGGTGCGCTGGGTTTTTTCCTTTACGTTGAAGGACTGGATCGTCGCCACCACAATAATGGCCGACTGCCCCACCTCCTGGGGGCCCACCGTGGCCAGGTCGTCCAGGGCGCATACACGCACCCGTTCGCCGAAATAGCTCGTCAGGGCTTCGCGGCAGGGGTTGCGCGGCGTGGAGAGGGCCGCAAGGGTCTGGCTGCGGATGGCGTCGGAGGGGACCAGCCACAACGCCACTGGCGCATCGGTATCCGCCAGGGTCTTGCCGATTCGCGCCACCGCGTGGGCCGCCAGAAACGTCTTGCCCCCGCCGGTAGGGATGCGCACGCAGACGGCCGGGGTTTCACCCAGGGTTTCGGCGTTGTAGGCTGCCTGCCGTGCTTGTCCCTGCTTCTCCTGCACCGGTGCGCAGTGCCGCCACGCCTCGGCCAGGCCCGACATGCGCAGTTGACGGAAAAACCCGTCAAGGGCCGTAAGGGCATTTTCCTGATAATCCTTAAGTTTGAACATGGTTAGCGCGCCTTGATATCGTAAGGGATTTGTTTGAACGTGATGCCTGCCTCGCGCAGCCGGGCTTCCCCCAGCCGGGTGGTTTCACCGTAGATCACCCGGGGGCCGTGGTGGGGATAGGCCTCGTCCAGATGGGCCAGCACGGCCGAGGTGAGCACGTTGCCCCCCTGGGGCCGCCGGTCGCCGAGGATACCGTTGTAGAGGAGATACCAAGCCGTGCCCCCATGGGTGCCGAGCAGCGGGGTGGTGAAGGTCTGCCGCGCCGGTTCCCCCGTCTCGAAATGCCAGAGATAGGCGGCCAGGGCCGGGAAACGGACCGCTGGGTGGATGCCGCCGTCGGCGTCGAACACCGGCTCCCCGAGGGAGTGGAAGCGGAAGCCGCCCCCCCCCTGCCAGTCCACCGCCTTGGAAATTCCCCCTGGCTCTCCGCCGATGACCTTTTCCAGGCGCGGCAGGCAGTGGGTCACGGCGTGCTCCCCCATTTCGATACCGATCCAGCGGCGGCCCATCTTGTGGGCCACGGCGGCGGTGGTGCCGGAGCCGAGGAAGGAGTCGAGGACGAGGTCGCCGGGGTTAGTGGCGATGTGTATGATGCGTTGAAGCAATGCTTCAGGCTTTGGTGTTTCAAAAGCTGCCTTTTCACCAAATAGTTTCTCTATTTCAGAGCTAGCATGCTGATTTAACCCTGTATCGCTCCATATAGAGGGGGTAGTCATCCCCTGCTTTGCTTCATCCAAAAAGAGCTTGCGCATAGGAGTCTTGGCGGTCCCGTTTACTCCCCAATATAGGCGTTTTTCAGCTTGAAGGCGTTCCATCTCTTCTTTGCTATGCCGCCAGCATGTACCTTGACGAGGCCAAACTTCTTCAGCGGTGTAAGGGTTTTTAATAGGGTAAAATAGGCTAGTTACAAACCGTCCACCCTTGCCGTTAGCTGTTGTGTCTATCTTGCGGAAAGGTCCTCGCTCATCCGGTCCATCGGGTTCTTTGAATACATCATATTGCGAGTTTGCTTTTTCCGTACGTGGCATAAGGTTGAACGCCTCTTCAGCTAACGTCTTTTTGCTGTTACCGCTTTTCCCCTTGCCCCAAACAAGAATATGCTCATGGATTGCTCCGATTTTTCGATCGTTTGGTGGGCCATCTCGTTTTTGCCACGAGACGTCAATTATAAAATTTAGTCTTCCAAAAATCTCATCGACAATGACCTTGATGTAATGTGCTTCGTTGTCATCACACGAAATCCATAAACTACCATCTTCCTTCAGCAGTTCCCGCAGCAGCACCAACCGGGGATACATCATCGACAGCCACTGGGAATGCTCCAGCTTGTCGTCGTAGTGGGCAAAGGCCGACTGGGTGTTGTAGGGGGGGTCGATATAGATGCACTTCACCCGTCCCCGGTAAAAGGGGAGCAGGGCCTTGAGGGCCTTGAGGTTGTCTCCCTGAATGAGAAGGTTGTCGGCCCCCGCGTCTCCGTGGGCCGTCCGGAATTGCAGCAGGTGATAGGGAACGTCGGCGGTGCTGCTCACCGCCTGGGTCTTGTTGACCCAGTCAAGAAAGGGCATGGGTGGTATCCTTGTTGATTTGTGTACAAAAAACGGCGTCGGTGGCCGAGGCGGAACGTTACCGCGTCAATCTCTCCAGCAGAATATCCTCAAGGTTACGGCGGGAATCGAAGAGGGCCAGCACGAGTACCTCCCCCTCGCCGATCCGGTACATGAGCCGCCACGGGGGAATAATCAGTTCACGGTAGGTCGGGATGCCGTGGGCCAGCAGCTCCGGCACCACCCTCCCCCGGTGCGGCGTTGACGACAGGGTGGCGGCCCCGTCGCGCAGCTTCGCTAGGATGCGAAGCGCCGCGTCAATGCTGTCCTGGGCAATGTAGTCGATAATCGCCTCAAGGTCCTGTTCGGCGGTCCTTGCCCAGTGAACGGCGTATCTACGGGGCATCGGAATCGCCCTTCGCGCCGTTTCTCAGCTTTCTTTCCAGCCGGGCAAAGATTTCATCCTGCTCGCTGACGCGGCCAGCGCGCACGTCTTCCTCCCCTTGAGCCACCAGTTTAAGCAGGCCGATTGCGGCCCGCATCTGCTCGTAGGATTCGGGGTCCTGGAGCACGGCCCGGGCCTCGCCATTCTGGGTGATGATGACTGGACGATGGGTTTCGTTGACCTGGGCCAGCAGGTCTGCGGCCCGGGACTTCAGGTAGGTGACGGGACGAATGTCTTCGTTGATTTTCATGGGCGGCCTCCGGTCCGTAAAAGGTACCACAGGTGGTCCGGCTGGGCAACGGCGTTGACGGCGGGTGCATAAAAAAGGCCCCGACTCGGCAGCGTCGGGGCCTTTGTATCATCAAGAGGCGGAGCTCGTATCCACCGTCACCTGCTTCACCGCCATATCAACCACGGGGAGGGGGGGGACTGCCTTGAGGCCGTACGTCTGCTCCAGGTTGATGTCCTTGGGCACGGCGGCCAGGAGTGCTTCGGCCACCTTCTGGTCGGCCTGGCGGAACCGGAGCTTGGCTTCGATGGTGACCTTCTTCAGGCCTGCCGGGAAGTGCAACCCGTAGTATGTCTCCCGGTACCCCTTGGGCGGAATGGTGTCGTGTTTGGAGAAACTGACAAGACTCCATGGGTCGACGGTGAAGTGGAAGTCTTTGGTCATGCCGTCGGAGGCGAAGTTGCGGGCGACTTCGGAAAGTGATCCATCGGGGTTGAGGGTGCCGCTCGTCATGACCACCTTGCCGTTCTCGTCCTTGGCGGTGATCTCCAGCCACATCTGACGCACGTTGGTGAGAGACGTGGGGAGGTTGTGTCCGGCCCGGATGTTCTTTACCCGCACCTTCAGTTCGTCGAGCTTCCCGTTGTGATAGATGGGGAATAGTTCCAGGTCCGCCGCGGATTTCAGCCGCTCCACGGCCATCTCGTACTGGTTCATCATGCTCTTGGCCAGTTCCTCGTCCCCTGCCTTTTTGGCGGCGCCGGAGGCCAGATAGGTGAGGAGGTAGTTGGCACCGCTGAAGTAGTGCTTGTACTCTTTGCGCTCGGGCTTCACGAACTGGTCGGCGGTCCGCTTGAAGGTCTGGACGTCGACCATGTGGCAGTCCTGGCACATGATCCCCTTCTGGGCGTAGGGGCCGGCAATCCACTCGTTGTACGTGGCCTCGATGGGGAAGTGGTCATCGTAGTGGTAGACCTGGTGGCAGGAGGCGCAGAGGTTCGCCTGGAGGTGGAGAGGGGATTCTTCGCACTGGTGGAACCCTCCGCCGCACTCCTTGTGGTTGGGGATGGGGCCGCGCTTGATGAGGGCCTGGCCGCTGGTTGTCTCCACGCCGGGGGTCATGATGAAGGAACCGTTCTCGGCGACCCGCGCCGGTGTCTGCTGGTGGGTCACACCGCTGATGGAGTGGCAGACATCGCAGGAAACGCCGGCAAGGGCGATGGCGGAAAGCCCCGCAAGACCCGGTGCCTTGACCTCGCCGGTGACCACGCCGATGGGGGTGTGGCATCCCTCGCACTGCCGTGCGATGTCATGGCCCACGGCCTTGACTGCCTTGTTGAGTTCACCCTGGTAGACCGGATCCTTGAAGGCGAGGCTGTGAACCGAGCCGTTCCACTCCTTGTATTGCTTCTCGTGGCAGCCTCCGCAGACCTCGGGGGCATTGAAGGGGACGGACGACTTGTTCCACTTGATGAGGGACGGATAGTAGGGGTAGAACTCCCGGTCCACGGGGAAGACGGGCGAGGTGGCCTGGGCCGCAACGGCGGCACAGATGATGGCGAAACAGACGAAGAGAGTGGCGGCGAGGCGCGACGTTCGCTTCATGATTGGTTCCTCCTTGACCAAAACCGGTAGTGATTATGCTGCGTTGATTAATCGACGCTTAAGGTGTAACAGCAAAAGCACCTATCGTCAAGGAGGAGGCTACAAAATACCGGTTTATTCGCGAAGGGGCGTTGACAGGGCGATTAGGCGAGTAGAAAGCTCTGCGATTTCGGCCATGGTTTTTCGATCCATTTTCTTTAGCCACCTTTGGGGAATTCCCTCCATCCCGTAGAATGCCCCGGCCACCATGCCGCAGATGGCACCGGTGGTGTCGGCATCCCCCCCCTGGTTCACGGTTCCCACGAGGCATTCCTCGAAGCTGCGTCCCCGGAAGAAATGGTGGAAAACGGTCTGTACGGTGTCGGCCACGTAGCCGGTGGCGAGTCCCCGGTAAGGGGTGAAGGTGAAGGCGGGAAGGTCGGCGACGAGGAGGTCTGCCTCCCGGTGGAGACGGTTCTTGGATGCGCCTCGGAGCGCCAGGTGGACGATGCGCCCGAGGGTGATGCAGGCGGCGTCGGAAAGGGGGTGGTTGTGGGTGATGCGGGCCTGCTCCAGGGCGCAGCGCTGCAGGAGGTCATCGTCGCCGAGGGTGTAGAGGGCCGCCGGGAGCATCCGCATGGCGGCGCCATTGCCGGCGTCCCACTGGTTGAAGGGGGTTTCGAGGCTTCCCTTGAGCATGAAGTTCCGGATGCCCCGGCGACAGGTGTCCCCCACATCCACCGGTTTTGTCCTGAGCCATCCGGCGAACTCTTCGGCGATGCCGCGCAGGGACCATCCGCCAGCGGCAACGATGGCCCGGGCCACGCAGAGAGACATCTCGGTGTCGTCGGTCACCTGGCCCGGTTTGAGCCGCAGCCATCCGCCACCGACGATCTCCCGCAGGACGCCGTACTTGGACCGTATCTCCCCGGCCGTCATGAATTCCACCGGCGCGCCGAGGGCGTCTCCCACCGCCAGCCCGATGAAGGCGGCCCGGGCCCGGGAGCGGATATCGTGATGATCGAGGAGGTGGGGCATGGTGGAAGGTGCTGCAATAAACAAGCCTTGGTGGAACGAGGTGTTGTGGGCGCAAGGTGGCGGGTTGGCGAAGCAGCGGGGGTAACTCCTTGCTCGCGTTGTTGCCTGTTTTTTAATCCACCGTGGAAAAAACGGGCAGAAAAATAATTTTTAGCATGACTAAAAAACCGCTAGATGTAAGGCGTTACAGTCACTTCCTCGGTTAGGGACGATCTGGCACGCTTCATGTTAATGGATAAGCAAAGGCCACACGACGAAGTGTGGAGAGGAAGACAGGCACAGGAGCCCGGCGCGAGAAATCCGCCGGGCTTTTTTTCGTTCAGGCAGCCCATTCGGGCACGGAGGCAGAGATGGCCACATCATGCGACCAGTTGAAGAAGATCCAGGGGCACCCCTGCTTCGGCGGCAACCACCACAAGAACGGCCGGATGCACCTGGCCGTGGCGCCCCGCTGCAACATCAAGTGCGGCTACTGCACCCGCAGGCACGACTGCGCCAACGAGTCCCGCCCCGGCGTCACGAGCCGGCTTATCACTCCCGCCGAGGCCATCGCCAAGGTTCGCGAGGTGATGGCGAGCTCGGTGATGGGGCCCATCATCAAGGTGATCGGCATTGCCGGCCCCGGCGACCCCTTGGCCAACGAAGAGACTTTCGAGACGTTCCGCCTCGTGGGGGAAGAGTTCCCGCATCTCATGAAGTGCATGAGCACCAACGGGCTCCTCCTCCCTGACGCCATCGAGCGGCTCCACCAACTGGACCTCCACAGCCTCACCGTTACCCTCAACGCCCTCGATCCGGCGGTGGGGGCGCGGATTTACGGACACATCAGCTATCAAGGCCAGGTTTTTCGGGGCGTCGAGGCGGCGGAGATCCTGGTGGCCAACCAGCTGGAGGGGATCCGGCGGGCCGTGGGATACGGGATGACGGTGAAGGTGAACACCGTCTACATCCCCGGGGTCAACGAGGAGCAGGTGCCCCTTATCGGAAGAAAAATCAAGGAGCTCGGCGCCTTTGTCATGAATATAATGCCGCTCATACCCCAGGCTGATTTCGCCCATATCAGCCCGCCGCCGCCCGAAGAGCTGGACCGGGTGCGGCAGCGAAACGAGTCGATCATCGGCCAGTTCAAGCACTGCCGCCAGTGCCGGGCCGACGCCGTGGGGCTCATCGGCCGGGATGCCACCGTGACGGAGTCTGGCACTCCGCTTACCGTTGCCGTTTGAGGCTGGCATGAGGATCAGGCCCTTTTATCCCGATGACGTTTCCCTGTTTCTAGCCCTTGCCGCCGCCGAGGGGTGGATCAGCGACCCGTGGGAGTTTGCATTCATCCTCGAAAGCTTTCCCTGTGGTTGCCTCGCCGTGGAGGAAAACGGGCGGCCCGTGGCGTTCGCCACCGCGGTCCGCTACGGCGCGAGCGGGTGGATCGGCAATCTGATCGTGGCGGAGGAGTATCGCGGACGGGGATACGGAACCCTCCTCATGGGCCGAGCCATGGACCAGCTTCTGGACTCCGGAGCCAGGACCGTCTGGCTCACCGCGTCGGCGCAGGGACGTCCCCTTTACGAGAAAATGGGGTTCCGGGAAATGGACGGCGTGGTTCGCTGGTGCGGAACGGCCACGGGGGGGACGCAATGGCACGATGACCCCGTTGCTCCGGACGAATTGGTTCCCCTCGATCGTGCCGGATGGGGTGATGACCGCAGGTGTGTCCTGAGTGCCGTGGCTGCTCGAGGAATAGTGCTGCGGGAGAACGGAGGCTTCCTGGTGACCCAGCCGTGCGGAAGCGGCTTCCAGCTGGGCCCTTGGGCGGCAGAGGGGCGGGGCGTTGCCGGGGAGCTCCTGGGGCGGGCGCTCTCCCGCCTGCAGGGGGGGGCGCAGGTTCTCCTCGACGTGCCGGTCCGCAATGGTGCCGCCGCCTCTGTTCTCGCTCATGCCGGCTTTGCCGCCTGCGGGCGGACGGTCCTCATGTGCGTGGGTGACGAGCCGGCCTATAAGCCGGAAAAGATTTTCGCCCTTGCCACATTGGGGAGCGTGGGGTGAATATAAATTTTATTCACAATAAAAAATATGCCTAAAATTTGAGCAAACTATTCTTGAAATCGAATTTGATTTTTTGATATTATTATCTGCTGCTGAAGATGGAGGCAATGACCCGTTGACTCCGTCTCTAACTTTTGAGCCCTTCACCGGGCGGGAGGATTTTCATGCTCGCCATTGCCTGTATCAAACAGGTGCCGGACACTACCCAGGTAAAGATTGATCCAGTCACCAACACCCTCGTCCGCGAGGGGATCCCGTTCATCGTCAACCCGTACGACACCCATGCCCTGGAGGAGAGCCTCCGGATCAAGGACCGCTTCGGCTTCCGGGCCGTGGCCCTCTCCATGGGTCCACCCAACGCCGAGGCCGCTCTTCGCAAGGCCCTCTCCATGGGGGCCGATGATGCCATTCTCTGCTCCGACCGCTGCTTCGGCGGCGCCGATACCCTCTCCACGAGCAATGTACTCGCCGCTGCCATCAAGCGGATCGCCCAGGAGACCGGGGAAGAGGTGGGGATCGTCTTCTGCGGCAAACAGACTATCGACGGCGACACCGCCCAGGTGGGCCCCGGCATTGCCGTGCGCCTCGGCTTTACCCCGCTGACCCTCGTGGACCGCATCGAGGCACTGGACCCGGTCAACCGACGGATCAAGGTCCGGCGCAAGCTGGAAGGACGCTACGAGGTCGTTGAAGCCTCCCTGCCGGTCATGATAACCGCCGTGCGGGAGCTGAACCGCCCCCGCTACCCCTCCGTTCCCATGCGCCTTGCTGCCGCCGATGCCCAGGTAACGGTCTGGACCAACGAGGTGCTGCGGATGGACGTGAACAGCGTTGGCCTCAAGGGGTCACCCACCTGGGTGAGCCGAATCTTCTCCCCCGAGCGGGACAAGGGGGAGATCATCGGCGACGGCATGGCCGATCCGACGGGAACGGCCCGCCTGCTCATCGACCAGCTGCTGGCGAAGGATCTGCTGGCGGTGTGATGATGTTCGATCGCTGACGCTCGTTGATGTGCTTCGCACGTTCGTGCGGCGAGCGCCGCGTTCGAAACGTTCGAGACGAAGTAAACGAACGAGCGAAGTGATCAAACGCGCGAAGCGCCCGAACAAGAATACGGAGTATTCACCCATGACTGAACCAAAGAAGATAAAGAAGCCCCGGGGCACAGCCCGGCCCATCCCGGGAAAGTGCATCGCCTGCGGCGCCCGGTGCCAGAGCGCCTGCCCCGTGGATGCCATAGAGATGAGCGATGCGGGGGAACCGATCATCCTCTCCGAGAAGTGCATCGGCTGCCTTAAATGCGTGAAGGTCTGCCCCGCCGATGCCCTGGAGATGTTCTTCACCCCCGAGGAACTGAAGATTCTGGAGGAACTGGCCAGGCAGCAGGCCGCCGGAGCGGCCCCCGCTGTCGAGGAAGAGGACGCCGAGGAGGCCGCCCTGGCGCAGATGCTCGCCGCTTACCGGGGGGTCTGGGTCTTTGTGGAGCAGACCGAAGGGGAGCCCGCCAAGGTCTCCTGGGAGCTGATGGGGGTCGGTGCCCAACTGGCCCGGGACATCGGCACCGAACTCTGCGCCATCGTCATCGGCCACGGCGTGGAGCACCTTTGCCGCGAGGCCTTCAGCTACGGCGCCACCAAGGCGTACCTCATGGACCAGGACGTCTTCCGCTTCTACCGCACCGAGCCCTACCTCGACGCCTGCTGCCACCTGATCGACAAATACAAGCCCGAGATTATCCTCATGGGGGCCACCGGCATGGGGCGCGACCTTGCCGGGGCCGTTGCCACGCGGGTCAAGACCGGCCTCACCGCCGACTGCACCGGCCTCGACGTGGACGACAAGCGGAACCTCCGCCAGACCCGCCCCGCCTTCGGTGGCAACATCATGGCCACCATCATGTGCGACAAGTTCCGTCCGCAGATGGCCACGGTCCGCCCCCACGTGATGCCGATGCCCGAACGGATGGAAGGCGCCACCGGCGCGATCGTCCGGGAGCAGATTACCCTCAACGAGGCCGACATCCTCACCAAGGTCATTGAAATCATCAGGGACACGAAGGTAGGGGTCGACATCGCCGGGGCCGAGTTCATCGTTTCCGGCGGGCGCGGCCTGATGGGACCGGAGAACTTCGCCATGCTCCAGGAGTTGGCCGATGAGCTGGGGGGGGTGGTCGGCGCGTCGCGCAGCGCCGTGGACGCCGGCTGGATGCCCCACGACCGCCAGGTCGGGCAGACCGGCAAGACCGTGCGCCCAAAGATCTACATAGCCTGCGGCATCTCCGGCGCCATCCAGCATCTCGTCGGAATGCAGGATTCCGACGTGGTCATCGCCATAAACCGCGACAAGGAGGCCCCCATCTTCCAGGTGGCCACCTATGGCATCGTGGGAGACCTGTTCAAAATCGTCCCGGCCATCACCAGCCAACTGCGGGAACTGAAAGCATCGAAAAGAAAGGGCTGATGGATAAAGGTCAAGGGAGTTCGCTCCATTCTCTTTAACCCCAGGCCCAAAAACTAGCCCTTAGATTGGCACCGAAAGGTTCGCTATGACCATTTTCACTCCACTGTTCCTCATTGCCATCGGCGTCTTCATCTGGCAGTGCGGCAAGAAACTGAGCCTCATTCGTCTCGGCCGGCCCGAGAACCGCTTTGACAATCCGTCGTTGCGGCTCTGGGACATGCTGCTCTACGCCTTCGGCCAGAAGCGGGTGGTGGCCCGCCCCTTCGGGCTCAACCACTTCGTCATCTTCTGGGCTTTCGTCGTGCTCCTCATGGCCAACGGCGCCTTCATCCTGGAAGGACTCATCCCCGGCTTCCGCCTGGCGAACGTCTTGCCGACAGCCCTCTACCACCCGCTGGTCTTCGCCTTTGACATCGTCTCCCTGTTTGCCCTGGCGGCCATCGTCCTCTCCTTTGCCCGGCGGCTCATCTTCAAGCCGGCCTACCTGGACAGCGCCTACGTAAGCGCCAGAAGTTTCGAGGCGTTCCTCATCCTCTCGTTCATCGCCCTGCTGATGATCGCCTCCTTCGGCCTGAACGGCGTCAAGATTGTGGGGGGACTGGAGCCGGCCTCCTTCATGCCGGTTTCCGCCGTTGCCGCCAACATGCTCGCGGGGAGCGGCGCCAGCCTGCCGGCACTGGGGAGCTTCTTCTGGTGGCTGCACGCCACGGTGCTCCTGGCTTTCATCTGTTTCCTCCCCATGAGCAAGCACATGCACATCCTCACCGCCATACCCAACTGCTTCTTCCAGAACCTGGGGAGCACCAGCACCCAGCCCCGCGAGGAATTCGCTGTCGGCAACCGCTATGGGGTGGAGAAAGTCACCGACTTCACCTGGAAGGACCTGTTTGATTCCTTCTCCTGTACCGAGTGCGGCCGGTGTCAGGATGCCTGTCCGGCCAACGCCACCGGCAAGTCCCTCAACCCCCGGCAGGTGGTGCACAGTCTGAAGGCAAACCTGCTGGCCAACGAGCAGGCCCTGAAGGCGGGTGAGCCGCCGCGGGTCCCCCTAATCGGAGCGGAAGGGGAGGGGACCAACACCGAGGAGACCATCTGGGCCTGTACTACCTGCGGCGCCTGCCTTCAGGCCTGTCCCGTCATGATCGAGCACCCCTCGAAGCTGGTCAGCATGCGTCGGCATCTGGTGGAGATGAAGACAACATTCCCCGAAGAGCTCCTGAACCTCTTCGAGAACATGGAGCAGCGCTCAAACCCGTGGGGGATCGCCCCCAGCGAGCGGGCCAAGTGGGCCGCACAGATGGATGTAAAACCCTTCGAGGCAGGGAAGACCGAGTACCTCTTCTATGTGGGGTGCGCCGGCTCCTTCGACTCCCGGAGCAAGCAGGTGACGGTGAACGTGGCAACGATCCTTGACGCGGCAGGCATCTCCTGGGGGATTCTCGGCAAGGACGAGAAGTGCTGCGGCGACAGCCTCCGGCGCCTGGGGAACGAATACGTCTTTGACCGGATGGCCCGGGAGAACGTGGAGATCTTCCGGGAGCGGGGGGTGACCAAGGTCATCGTCCAGTGCCCCCACTGTTTCACCACCCTCAAGAACGACTACCGCCAGTACGGTATCGAGCTGGAAGTGATCCACCATTCCGAGCTGATCCAGCAGCTTCTGGACGCCGGGCGGCTGAAGCTGAACCGCCAGGTGAGCGAGCTGGGGAAGATCATCCTCCACGACTCCTGCTATCTGGGGCGTCACAACGACGTGTACAAGGCACCGCGGCAGGTGGTGGCGAAGGTAACCGGCGCGGTACCGACCGAGTTCGACCGGGCGCGGGAAGAGTCATTCTGCTGCGGCGCCGGCGGCGGCCGGATGTGGATGGAAGAGCAGACCGGCACCCGGATCAACCTGAACCGGGTCACCGAGGCACTTTCGAAGAGTCCCGATACCATCTGCGTTGCCTGCCCCTACTGTATGACCATGTTCGAGGACGGTCTCAAGGATAAGCAGGCCGGCCAGACCAAGGTTCGGGACATAGCCGAGGTGGTTGCCGAGGCGCTGCGTCCGGCGCAGTAGGTCATCTCTGGGTAGATATGAAAAAAGGGAGCTTCCTTCGGGGGGCTCCCTTTTTTGTGTTCGCAAGAGCCGAAAGGTTTGACAGGGATAGGCATCGGCGGCGTTTCGGGGTATAATCCCCCGGAAACAAGCTGGGATTTGCAACGCGACACAGGAAAGGGAGCATAACGTCATGACGCAGGACAAGGACGACCGGAAACGGCCCCAACTCCGGCTGGTGGTGAACAACCCCGAGTTGCGGGGGAGCCGTCCCGCCACCGGTGAGGATGCCAGCATCCCTTTCGAGGTGTTGATCGCGAAGCGCCATGAACTTCGGGCGGATTTTTTCAAGGGTATCGCCCCGCAGCACGTGAAGGCCTACGAGCGGATCGAGCGTCATCTGGAGCGCAGGGGGTGGCTCTACGGCCTCGACCCCCAGCACGGGCGGCTCATGGTGATCCCTGCCGCGACGGCCTGCCCCGAGGTGCTGGAGCATGGGGGCTCTCCCCAGGACGAGTTGCTCCTCTTCGTGGCTGACGATCCCACGGGGCTCGGACTCTGTCTCTGCCTGGAGATAATCCTTCCCTTCTGGAGCGATGACGACGCCGTCATGGAGGAGGCGCTCATCTATGCGCCCATCTACCCGTACGGCTCCCTTTTCCTTGAGGAGAACAGGAACGACGGCTACCTGGACCTCATCTACCGGCTCTCGTTTCCCCTCTATCCCCCGGCCCCCACGGAGCGGCTCCTGGAGAAGCTCTTCGCCGTTGCGCGGTACGAATTGCGGGAGACTCTCATTGGGTTGGACGAGTTTCCCGAGGCGTGAGTTCTGATGTGTCGATGATGTTGTCACCGGTTGCTTGCGGGTAGCGGTTGTCGGTAGCGGAAGCGCGCACCTGTCCCGCCTTCCCTGTTGCAAAGCGTCACGGTGCCTCCAAGCCGGTCCGCAATGCTGCGTATGATTGCCAGTCCGAGACCGCTGCCGGTTTCATTGTTTCCCGTTACCCGATAGAACGGTTCAAACATCCGCTCCTCTTCACCTTCGGGAATCCCCGGCCCGGTATCATCCACCTGGAAAACCACATCTTCCTTGTCGCGGTACAGACTGACATCAACCGTCCCGCCCGGCGGCGTATAGCGCAGCGCATTGTCAACGGCGTTACGCGCCAGCACCAGCAAGTCTTCCGAAGGGGCGATCAGGGTAACCTCCTCGAACCGCTCACAGCCGAAATCAATCCGTTTGCCGGCGGCGAACGGCATGTAATCCTCGATAACCTGCCTGACCAGATGACTGAAGAGCACTTCAACCGGGGGCGCTGCGCAGGATTGGTGCCGCGCCAGGCTCAAAAGCTGTTCCAGCAATTTCCCGGCCCGCTCCAGTCCTGCCTTGAGTTGCATAACCCGCAGTTTTCCCTCTGGAGATGAAATGCCGTGTTCCAGGTTTTCCGCCTGAACGGTGAGGGCCGTGAGGGGGGAGCGCAGCTCATGGGCTGCGTCGGCGATGAAACGGCGCTGCTGCTCGATGGCTGTAGCGAGGCGTTGCATCAGGCCGTTGATGGCGATAACAAAGGGGCGTATCTCCGACGGTACGCCGACCACCGAGACCGCCGCCAGGTTGGTGTCATCCCGCCGGTCCAGTTGATGGGAAAGATGCGTGACTGGCATCAGGGTGTGCCGGATGACCCAGGCTGCCAGAAAAGACAGCGTCGGCACCAGCAGCAGTATCGGGATCAGGGTGAAAAGGGCACTGTCCCGAGCTATCTCATTGCGCACCGCCGTCATCTGTCCCGTCGCAAGCCGCATGCCGGACGGAAGGGTGAAGACGAAGAGGCGCCAGGCGGTTCCGTGGTTGTCCAGGGTTTGGAATCCTTCGGGCAATGTGGTGGGAAGAGGGGGCAGCTTCGGGGGGCGGGGAACGTTCCCCAGGGGAGAGACAACGATTCTGGCGTCGGGATCGTTGTGGTCGATACTTCCCATGGGGCTCATCCACGCATCCGACGTTTGCGCGTGACGCCCCAGCAGCAGAGCCATCTGGCGGAGCTGGTCATCCTGGAGTTCCTGGGCCTCCCGAAACGCCATGAGGTATGAACAGAACCCTGCCGCCAGGCCGCTTGCAATGGTCACCCCGGCAATCCAGAGCGAAAGCCGGCGTCGCAGGGAGCCGTTCACTGGTTGCGATCCACCATCCATCCCATCCCCCGAACATTTCTGATTGACTCGCTCCCCAGTTTCTTGCGTACCGAATGGATCAGGAATTCGACGGCATTGCTCTCCACTTCCTCATTCCAGCCATAGATGCGGGTTTCCAGCTCATCACGGGAAAGGATTGCGCCGGGGCGCACGAGCAGAGCCTGCAGTAGCGAGAACTCACGGGCGGTGAGGCGGCAGCGCCGTTCGCCGCAGACGGCTTCCTTGCTAACCGGGTCAAGGGTAACGACCCCGTTCGTAAGAAGTGGGGCAGCGCTCCCCGTCTGGCGGCGGCTTACGGCCCGGATCCTGGCCAGCAGTTCGCCTACCGCGAACGGCTTGACCAGATAGTCGTCCGCACCCAGATCGAGGCCACGAATCCGGTCATCGAGGGCATCGCGGGCAGTGACGATGAGAACGGCGGCGTTGTTCCCGTCGCCGCGCATCCGTTCCAGCACCCCCAGACCGTCCCGTCCGGGGAGCCCCAGATCGAGGATCACCAGTTGATATTCGCCGGTTTCAACGGCGTCGGAGGCGCTGATGCCGTCACGGACCCAGTCCACGGCATAGGCGGCATCCTTCAACGCTTGTTCCACCGCCTCGCCAATCATCCGGTCATCTTCAACCAACAAAATTCGCATTATCTCTCCGTGCGGAACGCTTGCCGGGCAAACAGAATCATCAACCGGCTTTGGCATCCGTTACGCAAGCTCGGTCAGCGCCAATGTTGTCGGATATACCATACTCCACGTCCCGAGATTGTCACGGGGAAATGCTATCCCTCAATGGTTTCTCTCCGCGGCCCGCTGGGGAAGGGCATACAGACCCAGCAGGATAAAGCTGAAAAGGACCGCCGATGCCGAGTAGCGGTTCAATCCGAAGCCTCCGGCGCTGACCGGCTTGTCGAGCAGATCGCCGACCACCGCCCCGAGGGGGCGCGTCAGGATGAAGGCGGTCCAGAAAAGAGCCGTGCGGGATATGCGGGTCCAGTAGTATGCCGCGACAACCCCTGCCAGCAGGATGGTGAAAACGAGCGCTCCCCCTGTGTAGCCGAGGCCGGCCGTATCCGCGGTCCAGTCTCCCAGGGCGGTGCCAAGGGTTTGGGAAAACATGATGGTTACCCAGTAAAACACCTCTGCCTTCCTTGTCCGCACCGTGTCGACGGAGACGGAGCCCATGCTTCGATACCAGACAAGGAGGGATCCCATGAGAAGGGCAAAGAGAAGCGACGCTCCTCCGGCATAGCCGATACCCAGGGACCGGTCGGCAAAATCGGCCAGGGTGGTCCCCACTGTTGTCGTGGCGATGATGGTGCTCCAATATAAGAAGGGGTGAAAACGGTCAGCGCGTACCTGCGCGGTGACGGCGACGGCAAAGATCGCGGCGAAGATGCCCGTGCCGACCAGATACCCCAGGTTCATGGACATGGATACGGCGTCGCCCCCCGTTTCACCGAGGGTTGTTGCGGCGATCTTGATGATCCAGAAGATGATGGTGACTTGCGGCACTTTGATCAGGAGTTGCCGGGTTGTCTGTTCGGGTGTTGTATTCATGTGACGTATCTCCTCTCGTTGTGTTGATGGAGCGGGTTATTCGTTGAGCCATCCGCCTCGAATCAACGGCTTCGCGAGCAGGTGGTATGCCGCGAACATCGGCCGGTAGCAGACGTCAATCAGCAACCGTTCCCCACGGAGCACCAGCCAGGCGCTCATGACGGCCACCAGGGCGGCTCCGACCATATCAAGCGGGAAATGGACTCCCAGATAGATCCGCGCCCAGGCCACCGGCAGCCCCGCCAAAGCGACGGCAATGCCCGCCGGCCGGAAGTGCTTCCGCATTATCAGGCAAAATGAAACGGACCAGATCAGGGTCAGGTGGTCGCTTGGGAATGAGGAATCCGCCACATGCCTCAAAAAGGTATGCCCCATGTTGACCATGAACGGGCGTGGATGCGGCCAGACAAGGGCAATGACCTGGTTGGCCAGCAGGCCCGCCAAGCCGGCTACCGTTGCCTCCAGCATCGCGATGCGTCGTTGTTCATTCCCCCACAGCCAGCCATATATCAGAAGCAGCGGCACCAGCCAGATGAGCTCATCAGCCAGCCCGCGGGCAAAAGACACCATGAGCGCGTCAGGATGAGCGGGGGCGTTAATCAGAAAAAACAGTCTATGGTTCAATGCTTCCATGGTTACTCCCCAGCCGGGAAATTGTCCTCCCCGGCTGCCGGTTTTTGTCGCGGATCAGTCTTCCTCATTTCGGTCGAGAGCGGTCCCTTGTGCTGCATCGACGGCGACGTCATAGGTTGGGTCCGTATGGTGAGAACGGTAGCAGGGGAAACTTAGCTGAAAATTAGCAGGAAAAAGTTTTTTTGACCGGGGTCAAACGCTGCCGTGGTTCCATGGTATATCGTTATTCCAGAGGGAGAACATCAAACACATCGGCCGGGGCACGGCTTCGGCAAGGAGGAAATCATGAGCGGCACGACCGAATCCCTGGTGGGACGCGCCATTGATCTGAAGGAACTTATCGCATACCAGGAAGGCTCCGTTGTGAGCAAGACCCTCAACGACAAGAAGGTGGGCACAATCACCCTCTTCGCCTTCGATAAGGGGCAGGGGCTGAGCGAGCATACTGCCCCCTACGATGCCTTCGTGGAGATCGTGGACGGCGAGGCCGACATCACCATTGTCGGCACCGACCACCGGGTGAAGGAGGGGCAGTTCATCATCATGCCCGCCAATCAGCCCCACGCCCTGCGGGCGGTGACCCCGTTCAAGATGCTGCTGGTGATGATCCGGGCATAAACCTGTTTATAAAACAGTCAGGCTTTTTTCCCCATCGGCTTCGTAAGCCGGAAGTAAGGGGTTTCTATGGTAGGGCATGGGCGTGGCACGCCTTGTGCTTTAAAGTCAGGTACAATTCGAGATTAATCGGCAATGGCGCCCCGGAACATCAGTTCCGGGGCTTTTTTTTCGAAAGGAGCCTGCCATGGAAAGCGCGACAAAGAACACAGTCATTATCGACGACACCACTCTGCGCGACGGCGAGCAGACCGCTGGCGTCGTTTTCAGCAAAAGGGAAAAGCTGGCCATCGCCCGGCTGCTGGACGACATCGGGGTGCAGGAGCTGGAATGCGGCATCCCGGCCATGGGGGAGGAGGAGCGGGAGGTGATCCGTGCCCTGGTGGACCTGGGGCTCAACGCCCGACTCATCACCTGGAACCGGGCCGTGATCCCCGACATCGAGGCATCCCTGGCCTGCGGCGTTGCGGCGGTGGACATCTCCCTCTCGGTCTCTGACCAGATGATTGCCCACAAACTCCGCACAAGCCGGGATGGGGTCATGGAGCAGCTGAAACGGGCCCTGGGCTTTGCCAAAGAACATGATCTCTACGTCTCCGTCGGTGGGGAGGACGCGAGCCGGGCCGACCTCGGGTTCCTGGCCGAGCTCATGGAGATCACCTGCTCCATGGGGGGAGACCGCTTCCGCTTCTGCGACACTCTCGGCATTCTCGACCCGTTCACCATGTACGAGAAGGTGAAGGCCCTGCGGGCTGCAGCCCCCGGCCTTGACATCGAGGTCCACACCCACAATGACCTGGGGATGGCCACAGCCAACGCCCTCGCCGGCATCAAGGCTGGTGCCCGTTTTGTGAACACCACGGTGAACGGCCTCGGGGAGCGGGCAGGCAACGCGGCTCTGGAAGAGGTGGTGATGGGGCTCAAGCTTGCCTGCGGCATCGACCCGGGGATCGACACCCACCGCTTCCACGAGATTTCCCGCTTCGTTGGAAGGGCCTCCCAGCGGCCGGTCCCCCCCTGGAAGGCGGTAGTGGGGGAGCGGGTATTCTCCCATGAATCGGGGCTTCACGCCGACGGGGTCATCAAGGATGCCCGCAACTACGAGGGGTTCGATCCGGCCGAGGTGGGGCTTTGCCGACACATCGTGGTGGGGAAGCATTCGGGGACCAGCGGCCTTGTGGAGCGTTTCCGGCAGATGGGGATTGAGCTCTCCCGGCAGGAGGCAGGTGCTCTGATGGATGGGGTGCGGGCCATGGCCCAGCGGCTGAAGCGCCCCCTCTCCGACGGGGAGCTTCGAGCCCTCCATGCCGCGGGGCGGTGCGCCCTCAGGGCGGCATGAGAAGAATGGGGCACTCTGGAAATAATGAGTGCTTATATAATGTGCAAATGGAGGTGGCGTAAGCGATGCGCCCCCCCTTGTTTTTTCTGTCCGGCACGCCAATGCTTGCTAACCTCACGGAATTACTTGGCGGGAATTTAATGAGGCGTGATGGCATGCCTTATGCTAATTCGTTACCAGAAGCCGGGGGCACAAAGGTTGTGTCGCTGGCCGGGAAAAGCACTAGAGAAGCAAACGGATCAGCAAGGCAAAGGCGCCTTCCGCTACCAAGCGGAGGCGCCTTTTTTGTTTACTTAGTGGAAAGGAGGCGTGTGCGGGACCCGATGAATCGTGTGCAGTGCAGATGCAATACAATAAAACTTACAAAGGAGTATGGACATGAACAAGACACTGAAGACTTTTTCCCTGGCACTGGCACTGGTGGCCGCCACCTGCGGCGCCGCTCTGGCAACCCCCTCCACCCAGATATGGATTCCGTCCACCGATGTCCAGGCATTCAAGACGGTTCACCTTGGCCTCGATAACTATACCCGCACGTCCAAGCACAACGGCGTCACTACCAATACCTATGATGCCGGCGTGACGGTTGGCGTTCTCCCCTTCGAGAAGCTGCAGATGGAGGTGGGGGTCGACTATATGGAAACCGGTACCAATTCAGCCACCGACAGCAGCCCCTTCTACTTCAACGCGAAGATCGGCACCCCTGAGGATGCCCTGTTTCCCTATTCGCCGGCCCTTGCCGTCGGTGGCTACAATTTCGGTACGAAAGTGGGGGTGACCACCCAGAACATCACGTATGCCCTGGCTGCGAAGACGCTTCCCGTCATCGGGAGAATCTCTGCCGGGTACTACCACGGCAGCGGCAGGGTGCTGGTGGACGAAAACGGAAAGGCCGCCAATGACGGCGTGCTCCTCTCCTGGGACCGGACCATGAGCGAGATTTCCGACAAGCTGTGGGCGGCAGTTGATTACCAGAGCGGCAACAGCGGTGCAGGTGCCCTGAACTTCGGTGTTTGCTGGGCCTTCTCCAAAAACGTCTCGCTGATCGTCGGCTACGACATCTACAACAACGCCTACACCGGCGGCAAGAATACCATCACCACGCAGCTCGACATCAACATCCCTTAGGTCTAAACGACATTCGGAGGTAAGCAATGAAGCTCATCGAAGCGATAATCAAACCGTTCAAGCTGGACGAGGTAAAGGATGCGCTCACCGAAATCGGCGTGGAAGGAATAACTGTGAGCGAAGTAAAGGGATTCGGTCGCCAGAAGGGGCATACCGAACTCTACCGCGGTGCCGAGTATGTTGTCGATTTCATTCCAAAGGTTAAGATTGAGATTGCGGTTGCCGATGAGGTGGTGGCCAAGGTGGTGGAAACCATAGAAAATACCGCCAAGACCGGCAGAATCGGCGACGGCAAGATATTCATCCTTCCCCTCGACGAGGCGGTCAGGATCAGGACCGGCGAAAAGGGTGCCGAGGCCATCTGAGAGGCAGGAATAGATCAGTCCATGGAGGTAACCAATGAAGTTTAAACTATCATTTGTCGCATTGCTGGCAACTGTCGCGCTCTCGCTCCCGGTCGCCCTCCTGGCAGAGGAGGTGAAGACCGCCGCTCCGGCACAGGCTGCCCTGTCCTCGGCCCAGACGGCTGCCCTTGCGCCCGCTGTCACCGCGGCGCCCGCCGCTGCTCCGGCCACCCCTGCCGCACCGAAAAACGTCGATCCGGTTCTCAATACCGGCGACACCGCCTGGATGCTCGTCTCCGCCGCCATGGTCCTCTTCATGATTCCGGGCCTTGCCTTCTTCTACGGCGGCATGGTCCGGGGCAAGAACGTCCTCTCGACGATCATGCACTCCTTTGTCGCCATGGGGATCGTCGGTGTGCAATGGGCGGTGATTGGCTACTCCCTCTCCTTCGGCCCTGACATCGGCGGCGGCCTCCTCGGGAACCTGAGCAAGGCGCTCCTGAACGGTCTCATCACCTTCAAGGATGGCAACCCGGTCTACGCCCTCTTTCAGAACGTGCCGACCGCACCGGGGGCCATCCCTGAGTACGTCTTCGCCATGTTCCAGTGCATGTTCGCCATGATTACCGTTGCCCTCATCTCCGGCGCCCTGGCCGAGCGGGTGAAGTTCTCCGCCTACTGCGTCTTCGTGCTCCTCTGGACCACCCTGGTGTACGACCCCTTGGCCCACTGGGTCTGGATGAGCGACGGCTGGCTCTTCAAGAAAGGCGCTCTCGACTTCGCCGGCGGCACGGTTGTTCACCTCTCCTCCGGTATCTCGGCCCTGGCGTTTCTCATCTTCCTCGGCAAGCGGCACGGGTTTCCCCACGAGCGGATGGCGCCCCACAGCCTGCCGCTGACTATGCTCGGCGTCGGCATGCTCTGGTTCGGCTGGTTCGGCTTCAACGCCGGTTCCGCCATCGTCGGGGCCAACTGCTCCGACGCGGCGGGGGGGCTGGCCGGTCTCGCCTTTGCCACCACGACCATCGCGCCGGCTGCCGGCGGCCTTTCCTGGATGATCGCGGAATGGATTCACGCGGGCAAACCTTCCGCCCTCGGTTTCGGTTCCGGTGTCGTTGCCGGCCTGGTCGTCATTACCCCCGCTGCCGGTTTCGTGCAACCCGGGGCCGCCATCCTCATGGGACTTGCGGCGGGCGTGGTCTGCTATGGTGGCGTGCTGCTGAAGGCCAAGCTCAAGTACGACGACTCCCTCGACGCCTTCGGTGTCCACGGAGTGGGGGGGACCTTCGGCGCCCTCACCACCGGTATCTTCGCCACCGTCGGCGCCACGGGGCTCCTCTCCGGCAATGTCTCCCAGTTCTTAACCCAGGTGATTGCAGTCGTGGCCGCCGGCGCCTATGCCTTCATCGTCACCCTTGTTATTGCCTTTGTCCTCCACAAGACCATCGGGCTCCGCGTGGAAAAGGAAGACGAGATCATGGGGCTCGACCAGACCCAGCATTCCGAGTCGGCCTACAACTGAGCGTTTTGCCGATTCACTCGCAACATTGAAGCCGCCTCTATCGGGGCGGCTTTCTTTGTGCCTCAATTGTGGGCGCTTTGCTGCCTAAATGGTGTGCATGTTTTGCCCTGTTTGCTTGGATTGCTTTGTAACTTGTTGATAATACGAATGGTGCTTCTGGCACGCCTCGTGCCTACAAGGTATGAGGCACCCTATTTAACCGGTCTGCACCAGAGGACCCATGGCGGATGCACTGGCGAAATATCTCCCCGACAACGGCAACGTGGAAGGGGAACTTCTGGAACTGCTTGCCTTCAACGAGAAGATGGCGGAACTGGGGAGGATGGCGGCGGGAGTGGTTCACGAGCTGAACACCCCCCTGTCGGTCATTGTCTCGGCCACCCAGATGATCCTCCGGGAGGAGGAACTGCCCGAGTTCGTCCGCGAGATGGTGGAGCGGGTCAACGAGGAGGCCCACCGCCTGGCCGAGCTGACCAAGGGGGTCCTCTCCTTTGCCCGGCGGGATAGTGGGGGGCGGGCCGAGGCGGATGCGAACCAGGTCATCGGCGAGGTCATGACCTTCCTCCGCTTCGAGGCCGGGAAGCGGTCCATCGGTGTCATCGAGGACCTGGACCACCGGCTCCCCTTCATCGCCGCCGACGCCAACCGGGTGAAACAGGTGATCATCAACCTGGTCATGAACGCCTTCCAGGCCATGGGTGAGGGGGGAACTCTCTTCCTGCGGACGGTTCAGGAGAGCGAGACGGCCGTTACGGTGCAGGTGGCCGACACCGGTCCCGGCATCCCCCCTGACGCCCAGGAGCGGATCTTTACCCCCTTCTTCACCACCAAGGAGCCGGGGGAGGGGACCGGCCTCGGCCTCTTCATCACCCGCAAGCTCATGGAAGGAATCGGCGGCGCCATCGCCGTGAAGAGCGTGGTGGGAGAGGGGACCACCTTCACCCTGACCTTTCCCGTTGCGGAATAACCCTTTAAAAAGCCCAATAACACGGAGAGACGGAGAGCACGGAGTTTTCTTCACACGTTGTCGTGTTGTCGAGGGGTAGGTGTTACTCCCGTTGGCTTGTTTTTTCTCTGTCTCAGTGTCTGTATTGAACCGCCGTTCTCGTAATATGGTTTTTCTCCGTGCTCTCCCTCTCTCCGTGTTATTCTTACTGACAAATTCTAGGGCACGGGGGAATCATGATGAAGGAATTTCTGGAGACGGCGATCCGGGCCGCGCGCAGCGCCGGCGCCATCCAGCGGCAGCGGCTCTGGGAGGAGCACGATATCCGCTTCAAGGGGGAGATCGATCTGGTCACCGAGGTGGACCGGGCGTGCGAGGACCTGATCGTCGCCACCATCCGCGGTGCCCATCCGGGCCACGGCATTCTGGCCGAGGAGGGGACGCGGGATGCGGGGATGTCCCCTCACCGCTGGATCGTGGACCCCCTCGACGGCACCACCAACTACGCCCACGGTTTCCCCTGGTTCTGCGTCTCCATCGCCCTGGAGATCGACGGCGAGGTAAGGCTTGGCGTCATCTACCACCCGGTCATGGACGAACTCTTCACCGCCGTGAAAGGAGAGGGGGCCTTCGTGAACGGCAGGCCCATCCGGGTTTCATCCCGCCAGCCACTCAAGCAGTGCCTCCTCGCCACCGGCTTCCCCTATGACCGGACCCGCGACAACGAGAACAACTTCGCCAACTTCTTCAGCTTCCAGTTTGCCGCCCGGGCCGTGCGCCGGGCCGGGGCTGCGGCCCTCGATCTGGCTTACGTGGCTGCGGGCCGTCTCGACGGCTACTGGGAGGTGAAGCTGAAACCCTGGGACGTGGCCGCCGGCCAGCTCCTGGTCACCGAGGCGGGGGGGTGGGTGACGAACCATGCCGGCGAGCCCTTTGCCATCGACGACCACCGCATTCTGGCTTCCAACGGCCTTATCCACGACGAAATGCTGGCGGTATTGTCGGGTAAAGTGATGTGAAAAAATAGGTTGACGATATATGACTCCTTTGCTAGAGTTTCTCTCAGGTATCTTTAGCAAATAGCTTAACAATAGAGTCGGTTGACAACTGAATAGATTCATTTCTTATCACGAGCGACCGAGGGACTGGCCCTATGACGTCGCGGCAACCCCCCGCAAGGGGACGGTGCCAAATCCTGCGGAACGGCAACGTTCCGGGAGATAAGGAAGAGCGTTGCCGCCGTAACGGCGAAAAATCCTCTTCCGCACCCCGGAAGGGGATTTTTTCATTCAGGAGGCAAAACCACCATGAACATCGCAACCCAGACAGCACAGATCGGACTTGAGTGGGACACCCGCACCGGCGCGGTGACGGTCCCCATCTACCAGACGGCCACCTTCCGGCACCCGGGGCTCGGCCAGAGCACCGGCTACGACTATACCCGCTCCGGCAACCCCACCCGGCAGGCCCTGGAGGAGGGGATCGCCCGCCTGGAGGGAGGCGCCCGGGGCTTCGCCTACGCCTCGGGCATGGCCGCCATCGCCAATCTCCTCCTCCTCTTCAAGAAGGGGGACCACTTGGTGGTGACCGAGGATCTCTACGGCGGTACCTGTCGTCTCTTCGACCAGATCTTCACCCAGTACGAGCTCTCCTTCACCTACGTGGACACGAGCGACATCAAGGCAGTGCGTGCCGCCATCCGCCCAGAAACGAAGGCCCTCTTCGTGGAGTCCCTCACCAACCCGCTCCTCAAGGTAGCCGACATCGCGGCCCTCTCGGCCCTCTGCCGGGAGCGGGGGCTTCTCCACATCGTGGACAACACCTTCCTCACCCCCTATCTCCTGCGCCCCTTCGACCATGGGGCCGACATCACCGTCTACAGCGCCACCAAGTACCTGGCCGGCCACAACGACACGGTCTCCGGCCTCGTGGCGGTGAAGGACCCGCAGCTGGCCGAGCGGGTCTACTTCCTCCAGAACTCGGTGGGTGCGGTCCTGGGCCCCCAGGATTCCTGGCTCACCATCCGGGGGATGAAGACCCTTTCGGTGCGCCTCGACCGACAGCAGGAGAACGCAGGGCGGGTCGCCCAGTGGCTTTCGAATCACCCGCGGGTGCGGAAGGTCTACTACCCCGGCCTCTCCGGCCACCCCGGCCACCCCGGCCATGAACTCCTCGCCCGCCAGGCACGGGGCTTCGGTGCCATGATTGCCTTCGAGGTGGACGAGCATGCGCTCGTGGAGCGTTTGCTTCTGAAGACGGAAGTGATATCCTTCGCCGAGAGCCTCGGCGGGGTGGAAACCCTCATTACCTTCCCCCAGGTCCAGACCCATGCCGATATTCCGCCCGAACTGCGGCAGCGGCTTGGGATCAACGATGTGCTCCTGCGCCTCTCCGTGGGGATCGAGGACGCGGACGACCTGATCGACGACCTGGCCCAGGCGTTTGAAGGCGGGGACCAGGGATCGGGAACCGGGGACCGGTAAAGGCTTTCAAATCGCTTATCGAAAGGAATATTGTATGAAATTCGGCACCCGCATCATCCACACCGGCCACGACATCGACCCCACCACCGGGGCGGTTTCCATCCCCATCTACCAGACCTCTACCTTTCGTCAGGAGTCGGTGGATCACTTCGGCAAGTATGACTATGCCCGTTCCGACAATCCCACTCGGGAGGCCCTGGAGGAGACCATTGCCCAGCTGGAGGGAGGAACTCGCGGGTTTGCCTACGCCTCGGGGATGGCGGCCATCTCGTCGGTGCTGCTTCTCTTCTCGCCGGGGGATCACCTGGTGGTCTGCGAGGATGTGTACGGGGGGACGTTCCGGGTCCTGACCCAGCTCTTCAGCCGCCTCGGCATCACCTCCACCTTCGTGGATGCCACCGATCTGGACGCCATCGCCGCTGCGTTCCGGCCCGAGACCAAGGGGCTCTTCCTGGAGAGCCCGTCGAACCCGCTTCTCAAGATCACCGACCTGGAAGGCGCGGCCCGCATCGCCCGGGAGCGGGGCGCCATAACGCTGGTGGACAACACCTTCATGACTCCCTACCTCCAGAGGCCCCTGGAGGTGGGGTGCGACATCGTCCTCCACAGCGGGACCAAGTTCCTGAACGGCCACAGCGACGTCATCTGCGGCTTTGCCGTGGTGAAGGACCCCGAGTTGGGGAAGCGGATCCGCTTCATTCAGAATGCCTTCGGCGCCATCCTCGGCCCCCAGGATTCGTGGCTCGTGCTCCGGGGGCTCAAGACCCTTCGGGTGCGGATGGAGGAGAGCCAGCGGAGCGCGACCCGCATCGCCTCGTGGCTGGCGGGAGAGAAGCGGGTGACCCGGGTGCTGTACCCCGGCCTTCCGAGCCACCCCGGCCATGCAATCCATGCCCGCCAGAGCTCGGGTCCCGGCGCGGTTCTCTCCTTTGCCCTCGACTCCCTGGAGGTTACCCGCCGGCTCCTGGAGGGGATGAAGCTGGCCGCCTTCGCCGTGAGCCTCGGCGGGGTGGAGAGCATCATCTCCTACCCGGCCAGGATGTCCCATGCGGCCATGCCCCCCGAGGAGCGGGCCGCCCGCGGCATCGGCGACACGCTCGTGCGCCTCTCGGTGGGGCTGGAGGAGGCCGACGACCTCATCGCGGAGATGGACCGGCTCATCAACGGCTGAACCCATTCAGGCAGCACGGTTCTCGCCCCGGGATCCTCGGTATGCTCCGACGGTTCCGGGGCGTTTTGCGTCATGGTCAGACCATCGGGGCATTGGCAAACTTTTCCCCTTTGGGAGTAAAAAGTTTCGATTCTTTGCCGATATAATAGTATAGGTGAAGTTCGGGGAGGAGCTGTTTGTCCCCATGGACACGCACCGGGCAAGGAAAGGATAGTCGGACACCATGCGGATACGGACCACGTTGACGGCGGGTTGCTTCATTTTCGCCCTGCTCACCGCGCTGGTGGGATACTTCGGCGGCCGTGCCATTACCAAAATCAGCGGAGAGTTCGACCGGGTGGCCGAGGAGGTTTTTCCTCTCCTCAGGACGCTGGAGGACCTCCGCTTTGCCGGTCTTCGGATCGTTTCCTCATCCGCCGAGCATACCCTTATCGTGAAACAGAGGGGCGATGCCGCGCGGCGAGGGGACTCGATTGTATTGGCCTCGTCAGGAATCGAGACCCTTGATGAGGCCCTCGCACGGCTGCAGTCGCTGAGTTCCTCCCTCGACCCCGAAGAGCGCCCTCTGGTGGCCGATGTGGATCGGGCCGGGCGAAGGCTTCTCGAGACGAGCAGGGTGCATCTGCGGCTGGTCCTGTCGGAAGCCCCGGAGGCTGAGCTTCGCAGCATTCGTGAGCGGTCACGGGGGGAGGAGGGGGCCTTCTTTGCAGCGGTCAGTCAGGCCTTTGCCCACAAAAGCGAGGAACTCGACGCCGCCAAGGCCGAGGTGCGGCAAGCGATCAGAACAGCACAGTTCACCATTGCCGTGGCCTCGCTGGTTGCCCTCGTTCTCGCCATCGGCGGCGGGTCCCTCGTCGCCGCTTCCATTTCCCGTCCCATAGCGCTTCTCCGCGACGGCGTCGAACAGGTAGGGCAGGGGCTTCTCGATACGCGGGTCGAGGTGACGGCCCGCAACGAGATCGGCACCCTCGCCGTCGCCTTCAATCGGATGACAGGGGAGCTGCAATTCACCAAGAACGAGATCGTCACGGCGAGGAACTTCCTCGACAACGTGATCCAGTCCATGGCCGACGCCCTCGTCATCCTCTCCACCGACTGGACGATCATCAGCGTCAATCCGGCCCTCTGTACCATCCTGGGCTATGGCGAGAACGAACTCCTGGGGAGTCCCTTCGGCCGGATTGTCGCCGGCGGTGCGGAGGAGAGAGAACTCCTGCGTGAAATGGCCGAGCGGGGGCAGGTGCCGGAACGGGAACTCATCTACCTTGCCAGGGATGGTGCCGCCATCCCGGTTTCCGTTTCCGGAGCGGTCATGAGAAGCCCCACCGGCGAGGTGGTGGGGATTGTCTGCATCGCCCATGACATCAGCGAGCGGAAGCGGTCCGAGGAGGAGATCCGCCGGCTGGCTTTCTACGACCCCCTTACCCGGCTCCCCAACCGCAGCCTCTTTCAGGACAAACTCGCCCAGGCCATCCGGCGGAGCCGCACCGACGGCGACATGATCGCCCTTCTCTTCCTCGACCTGGACCGGTTCAAGGACATCAACGACACACTGGGGCATGCCTACGGCGATCAGCTCCTGTTGGCCGTTGCCGCCCGGCTTGGCGACAATCTTCGTCCCACCGAGTTTCTTGCGCGGCTCGGCGGCGACGAGTTCGTGTTTCTGGTTACCGGCCTCCGCGACAAGAGGAGCGTCGGGAGCCTCGCCCATTCCATTCTCGAATTGCTCAACACCCCCTTTGAGATCGACGACAAGGAGTTGTTCATCTCGACGAGTATCGGTATTGCCCTCTCCCCCGGTGATGGCGATGACGGCGACACCCTCCTGACCCACGCCGACATGGCCCTCTACGCGGCCAAGGAGCAGGGGCGAAACGCATTCAGCTTCTTCTCCGAGGAATTGAACCGCGAGGCCCGGGAGCGCCGCCACCTTGAGGGGAGCCTCCACCGTGCCTTTGCCAACGACGAGTTCTTCCTGGAGTACCAGCCACAAATAGAGCTACGCAGCGGAAGGATCTTCAGTTTCGAGGCCCTGGTACGCTGGCAGCATCCCGAAGACGGGCTTATCTACCCGAATCGTTTCATCCCGGTGGCGGAGGAGACCGGACTCATCCGGCGGCTCGGCGAGTGGGTCCTGCGGACCGCCTGTCTCCAGTGCCGGCAGTGGCAGCAGCCGGGGCTTCCGCCGGTACGGGTGGCAGTCAACGTGTCGGGGCACCAGTTCAACCAGCCGGGGTTCATCGACATGGTCGACCGGGTCCTGGAGGAAACGGAGCTTGATCCGGAACTCCTGGAACTGGAACTGACCGAAAGCTCCCTCATGGCCGGAGCCCAGGAATCCATCATGACCCTCATCGACCTGAAGGTCCGGGGGATCCACCTGGCCATCGACGATTTCGGCACCGGCTACTCTTCCCTCAGCTACCTCAAGCACTTTCCCCTCGACCGCCTCAAGATCGACCGCTCCTTTGTCCGGGACATCGTCAAGGACCTGGACGACCGGGCCATTGTCGAGGCCATTATCGCCATGGCCCACAGCCTGGGGCTGCGGGTCCTGGCCGAGGGGGTCGAACATGAGGATGAACTTGAGCTGCTCAAGGAGCGGGGGTGCGACGAAGTGCAGGGGTTTTACTTCGCCCATCCCCTGCTGCCCGCGGCGGTCGAGGAGAACCTGAAAGTCCGCTGAAATCCCCCCGCTGTTCCCCCCATGGGGTTCGCCGTCTCCCGTTTCAGATTTCCCCGTAACGCTTTCGCAATTCTGCAAATAATACTGGATTTTTTTATGACGTATACATAGTATGTCCTTTGACTTCGCTAACTTTCAGGACAGGGGATCCCGTGCGCCGCTATTTTTTTGCCTTCATGAACAACCTGAAGCTGCGCTGGAAGATGCTGGTGCTGGTGCTCCCCCTCGTGACGGTTCCGATCGTTCTGGTCGGTGGGGTCATCAGCTACATTTCAACCCAACAGGCGTACCGGGGGATCACCCAGACCAGCAAGGACGACCTGGCCCACATGGCCAGTTTCACCATCGACCTCCTCAATTCCCACTACCAGCAGTTCCAGGTATACAAGCAGGACAAGCAGCGGAGCACCAACCTGGAGCTGGCCACCCTCACCACCCTTGCCTACAACATGGTGGAGGCCCAGCATCGCCAGTACAAGAGCGGCAAGGTCGACCTCCGGACCGCCAAGGAAGAGGCCCGCAAGGCCCTGAAACGGGTCAACGTGGGGACGACCGGCTACATCTACGCCATGTCCACCAAGGGGGATCTGGAGGTGCACATCGCCCGGGAGGGGGAGAACGTCTACGAGGAGAAGGACGAGAACGGCCGCCCCTTCATCCGGATCATGTGCGAGAACGCCCTGAAGTCCAAGCCGGGGGAGGTCCTCTACATCGTCTACCCCTGGCGCAACCCGGTGCTCGGCGACAAGTATCCCCGCAACAAGGTGGTTGCCTACCGTTATTTCCGGGAGTGGGACTGGATCATCGCCTCGGGGGGCTACCTGGAGGAGACCTACGAAGACCTCGCCTTTGAGCGCCGCTCTTTCCAGGAGCTGAAGGATAAGATCAAGAGCAAGAAGGTGGGGGATACCGGCTACATTTTCTGCATGGACGACAAGGGGAACTTCACCGTTCACCCCGGCGGGGAGGGGAAGAATTTCCTCAACGCCGTGGATTCCAGCGGCCACAAGTTCATCAAGGAAATGGTGGAGAAGAAGCGGGGCTGGATCCGCTATCCCTGGCTCAACCCCGGGGAAAAGAACCCGCGGATGAAGATCGTCCGCTACGACTACTTCAAACCGTGGGGATGGATTGTGGCGGTCGGCTCCTACGAGGACGAGTTCTACGGGGAGGCCAACAAGATCCGGGGCCGGATCGCAGCCTCCATGACGCTGCTGACCATTGTGACGAGTGTTGTGGCCACCGGGCTGGTCTTCCTGGCGGCCAAGATTTTCACTCAGCCCATCATGCACATGATCGACGTGATCCGTAGGGTGAAGAAAGGGCGGCTCGACGAGCAGATGGAGGTGGATGCGGGGGATGAGCTGGGCGAGATGGCGTCGGCCTTTAACCTGATGACCGCCATGATCCGCCAGAACAAGGAGATGGAGGCAAGCCTCGCCCAGCAGGGGAAGATGGCGTCCCTCGGTGTCCTCTCCTCGGGGGTGGCCCACGAGATCAACAACCCACTCGGGGTTATCCTTGGCTACGCCTCCTACATCGAGGGGAAAACCAGCGAGGATGATCCCAACTACAGGTTCATCCACGAGATCAAGCGGGAGAGCAAGCGGTGCAAGAAGATCGTCCAGGATCTCCTCTCCTATGCCCGCACCCCCAAGCCGGCCCTGGAGTGGACCGACGTGAACGACCTGCTGGGGCAGATCGTCGATTTCGCCGCCAATCACACCGACATGCACCACGTGACCGTCGTGAAGGATTTCTCTCCCGAATTGCCCCGGGTCATGGTCGACGGCGACCAGATCAGGCAGGTGGCCATCAACCTGATCCTGAACGCCGGAGCCGCCATGTCCGGGGAAGGGACCCTGACGGTGAAATCGTTCCTGGACGGCGAGGGGTACGTAAACATCGTCTTCTGTGACAACGGGGCGGGAATACCCGCCGAGGACATCGAAAAAATTTTCGAGCCCTTCTTCACCACCAAGGCCAAGGGGACGGGGCTCGGCCTTGCCATCACGAAGCAGATCATCGAGATGCACCATGGCAAGATCAGCATCCTGAGCGAAGTGGGGAAGGGGTCCGACGTGATTGTGAAGCTGCCGGTGGACCGGGACGAGCTGTGACGGCCGGTAGGAACGAATTTTTTTCACAGGGGTAGAGAGTGTCCGAAAACAAGCGCATCATGCTCATCGACAACGAGGAGGGGCTCTGCCGGATGATGGAGGCGGTGCTTCTGGATAGCGGCTATGGCGTGAAGGGGTACACCCGCTCCTTCGAGGCGGTGGAGGAGTTTCGGCCCGGCGACTGGGATCTGGTGGTCTCGGACATCAAGATGCCGGGGATGGATGGTCTGGAGGTGCTCCAGCGGATCAAGGCCAAGGAGCCGGCCATTCCGGTCATCATGATCACCGCCTACGCCACGGTGGAGATGTCGATCCAGGCCCTGCGCCGGGGCGCCTACGACATGCTGACCAAGCCCTTCGAGCCCGAGGAGCTCCTCTACCGGGTGAAAAACGCCCTCAAGCACACCGAGCTTCTGGAAGAGAACCGGGAGCTGCGCGAGAAGCTGGTGGGTAAGTTCCGCTTCGACAACATAATCGGCGCCTCGGACGGGCTCAAGGGGGTTTTGGAGAAGGTGGAGAAAATCGCCATCCGGGACACGTCGGTGCTCATCACCGGCGAGTCGGGGACCGGCAAGGAGCTCATCGCCCAGGCGATCCACTACAACTCGGTCCGCAAGGAAAAGAAGTTCGTTGCCATCAACTGCGGTGCCCTGCCGGAGACGCTCCTGGAGAGCGAGCTCTTCGGCTACCGCAAGGGGGCCTTCACTGGCGCCAAGGAAAACCGCCAGGGACTTCTGGAGGCGGCCGACGGGGGAACCCTGTTTCTGGACGAGGTGGGGAACCTCCCCATGAACGTGCAGAAGACGCTTCTCCGTTTCCTCCAGGAGCAGGAGTTTCTCCGCATTGGCGACACCACCCCCACCAAGGTGGACGTGCGGATCATCTCGGCCACCAACGCCGACCTGCGGGAAGGGGTCAAGAGCGGCGCCTTCCGGGAGGACCTCTACTACCGCCTCAACGTGGTGAACCTCCATCTCCCGCCGCTGCGGGAGCGCAAGGGGGATATCCCGCTCCTGGCGGCCCATTTCATTGCCCAGCAGAACAAGAAATTCGACACCGCAATCAAGGGGTTGTCACCCGACTCCCTGGAAGCGGCCGTTGGCTATGCCTGGCCCGGCAACATCCGCCAGCTCAGGAACGTGATCGAGGCCTGCACAGCCATGGAGAGCGGCGAATACATTACGCTGTCGGTCCTCTCCCAGTTCATCGAGCTTCCCGAGCCACGGGACGAGCCGGCCGTGGAGGCGGAAGGGGAGGAGGGTGCCTACGCCCAGGCCCTTTCCCGCTTCGAGATGGACTACATCCGGGGACTGTTGCGGAAAAACCGTGGCAATGTGGAGGCAGCCGCCCGTGAGGCGGGGATGAACATGGCCACCATCTACCGGAAAATGAAGAAGTACAACCTGCGCCGCGAAGAATAGCTCCAGCTCCCTCTCTCATCTTTGCATTTTTGCAAAACCCCGAAGAATCCCCCTCGCACCCCTGCGAGGGGAAGGGCCGCAATGTTGCAAATGACAGCAATGTCAATGTGTTATGCTCTGTTGACGGTCTCCGTAGCCGCCTCTCTCCGACTCGCCGCCACTTCTCTCCTTGCATGCCTGCAAAAACACCGTTAGATATCTCTCCTCGCTTTTGGTTCACAGCGAACTGAATACTGTTTTTAAGTGTTTGTAATTACTGTGATATTTGGTTTGTAAAAATATTTTCACCGATTTGGTATACAGGTTGCTCTTACCAAAATCAGTTACTCCTTCGAAAAGCATGGGTCGGAGCCGGGGATGGTGACGACCAGATGAACCGGCACTCCTCCCATGCGCGGCAGAAAAACCGAAACGGTTTAGTGATAGAGGTTCCCATGAAGGACGGAATTGTCTGCCCCTTCTACGGCAAAAGCGATGACATCTGCGACGTGGGGTGCGGTTACATCTCACCCCACGACGTCAACATGATCATCAAGTTCTGCAGCTGCCGGTACCGCGAGTGCATGAAGTACCAGGAGCTGTCGGAACGGTTTCCCCACGAGGTACTTACACCGGTAAAGTGTTGAGCAATAAAAGGAGGAAGTCATGCTGTACAACCTGAGTCTGCACCTTGATGGACCGTATATCCTGTATGCCCTGACGATTGTGGCGGCCTTAACGGTTATTTCTTTGGTAAAGGAGAAGAGAGATGAGCGAAAGAGAGCTTGAACTGCTGGCTAGAATTGAGCAACTGGAGCGGCACACCTGGCGCAACAGCGCCATCCTCCGTGCGGTAGCCATGGTGGCCGGCACTGCCATGATAGGTCTCTTCATCGCCTCGGGGGTTGTGGGGGGCGGACACGGGAGCCACTGGAGCGGACCGGCCTGGAACACCATGTGGCTCTACGGCCTGTTCGCGGCGAATGCGGTGTCCATGTTCTGGACAACCCATAAGAACTAGGAGAATAGCCATGCCAATGTCAATCAAGAACGCAATCCTGCTCTTTGTTGTGGTGGCCCTTTGCGCCGCATTCAGCATGAGGATATTCCAGGGACTCGACGAGATGATGGGCGACCAGTACTGGGTCGTCGACACCACCCAGGGAGACCACGGGTGGTACGCCATGGGGCTCCTCCCCCATGTGAAGCTGATGGCCAAGGATGTGGTCAAGGCCGTAAACACCGACGCCGACAAGAGCAACAACTACGAGATCTATGCCCAGGCAGGGGATTTTGCCGGCAACTCGGTTTACGGGATCTGCTACGGCATCCCCCTCATCATGTACCTGATCTGGTTCGCCTTCATCCTTGGCTTCCCTGACCGGGTTGATCCGTATCTGTTGCCGCGTAAGATATTCACCCTTGCCGTCATCACCTGCTGCTCGATTGTCGTGAACCTCTTCCTGATGCGTATTACCGCCGACTTCGCCACCGATCCCATGTCGCGCATCGCCAACGTGGCAGGCAACCACGCATCGCTTCTGTTCCATAATGCCGGCATCTGGTTCGCGATTCTCTTCTCGGCCCTGGGAACCCATGCCCATTCCGCCCAGGAAACGAGCGCTCCCGACAGCCGCCAGTGGCAGACCCAGGCCAACGAGAAGTTCTCCTGGATGTTCATTCTCCTTGGCGCCGTGACCGTGCTTGAGCTCTTCCTGGTGAAGGGCAAGCTTGCCCTCCCCGACGCGGCAGTCGACTACTCGGTCTGGCTCATCTGGGTGGTGATCTTCATGCGGATGTTCGGCTTCTCTCCCAAGTACTGGTTCAAGCGTGGCCGCGGCCTCGCCATCATGTTCGTCGGCACGGCCCTGACCCTCGTGGCCTTCTACTTCCTGGAGCGGTTCACCGGAAACCTCGGCGCCGGCTTTGCCTCCCCGATTCTGGCCAAGGCCCTTGGCGTGGAGAACCAGAACATCGGCCTCTCCCTTATGATCTCCATCTACCTGATCTTCTGGATGGAATTCTCCGCGGCCATCCGGATGAACGGTCCGGCCAAGAGTGCGGTGGAACAAAAGCATTAAGGCAGGGACCCGGGACCGGGGATCGGGACCGGGAAAAACCTGAAAAACAGAAGAGGCGGCGGGATTTCCCGTCGCCTCTTCGCGTTTATGCCGTCTTGGCTTTCTTATGCGCGGTGTTCCACGACCACCTGCAGCCCCTCCAGCTCTTCTTCCAGAGATGCAATGAGGCGCTCCACCATCTCCCGGTAGTCGCCGGGAAGCTCCTCTACCCCACGCAGGGCGGTGTCGAGGCGTCGCGCCGCGCCGAGGGCCGCTTTCAGGGGGACCGACGGGTCGCTCACGGGCTCCTCGCGGGTCTTGGCCACTTCCTTGAACTGTTTTAGGACGGTGGGATGGCTCCGTTCCTGTTCCACCACGCTCTTGCGCAGATCCGCGTACTCCTCGTCGGAGAACCCCTTCTCCTCCCGGGCCTGGCGCAGGAGGTCGATGGAGCGGTAGTCGGGGAAGGGGCGGGGCTCTTCGCGGCGCGCCATGAGCTCCGGCTCGTTCTTCTCCATGAAGCGGTACGCGAGAGTCAGCTTCTGGGCCGTCTCCTTCTTGATCCTGATCTCCTTGGTGCAGTAATCCTCGAAGCTTCCGTAGCCCCATTCCTTGTAGAGGTCCCGTGAGCTGACGGCCAGGAGCCGGTCCCCCAGTTCCACCCATGATGACTTGAAGCGCTTGGCGGTCTCCAGGACCTGGAAGCGTTCCGACGTGGGGTCCAGCTCCCCCATGATGCGTTCGATGAAGCGCTCGCCCGATGATTTGGGGATGTCGGTCATGATCGGTTCTCCTTGTTCGGTTCTTTTTCGAGTGATACCACAGAACGCCTCCCGCACCAACGGCAGAATGAATCGGCGCCATGTTTTGCCTTGGCTGGGGATAACGGTTCGGGGTACAATTCACACGTTTGCTATCGATTTCTAGTGTAACGAGGGAGTTCCCATCCGATGAAAAAACTGAAGATCCTCATGGCCGCCTCCGAATGCGTTCCTTTTGCCAAGGAGGGGGGACTCGCCGATGTGGTGGGGGTGTTGCCGAAGCACCTGGCCCGCATGGGGCACGACGTGCGGGTGGTGATGCCCCGCTACAAGAGGGTGGATCGGGAACGCTATGGTCTGAAGCAGCTTCCCGGCGTACTCGTGGTCCCCATGGGGGTCATCGGTAACCAATACTGTGGCGTCTGGGAAGGCCGGATTCCGGGAAGTGATGTCCCGGTCTATTTCCTGGAGCACGAGGGATACTACGACCGCGACGGTCTCTACGAGGTGAACAACGAGGGATTCCTCGACAACGACAACCGCTTCGTCTTCCTCTCCAAGGCGGCCCTGGAGCTGCCGAAGATGATCGGTTTCGAGCCGGACCTCCTCCACGCCCACGACTGGCACACGGCGGCCATTCCGGTCCTCGTCAATACCACCTACGCCGCCGACCCCTACGTGGGGGGGAAGGCCACGGTCCTCAGCGTCCACAACATGCAGCACCAAGGGAACTTCTACGAGGGGCTCATGGATGTCCTCGGCATCGGCTGGGAGCACTTCACCTTCCTGGGGCTGGAAAACAACGGCGAGGCGAACCTCCTCAAGGGGGGGCTTTACCACGCCACGGTCCTCAATACCGTGAGCGAGGGGTATGCCCGGGAGATGCAGACCCCCGAATACGGCTGGGGGCTCGACGGGGTGGTGCGGGAGCGGGCGGCCGACCTCTACGGCATTCTGAACGGGGTCGACTACGAAGACTGGAACCCGGAGGTGGACCCCTATATCGCGGCCCGCTATTCGGCCGCCGACCTCTCGGGGAAGAAGCTCTGCAAGCGGGATCTCCAGCGGACCTTCGGCCTCCCGGAACGGGATGACGTTCCCCTCTTCGGCATGGTGTCGCGGCTCGTGAAGCAGAAGGGGGTAGACATCCTGGCCGAGGCGATCCATCGCATCCTCGCTCTCGATGTCCAATTTGTCATGCTCGGGGCCGGCGAGCCCTGGACCCACTTCTACTTCGGCGATATCAAGAACGCCTACCCCGACAAGTTCAATATCTTCGTGGGGTACAACAACCCCCTCTCCCACCAGATCGAGGCAGGGGCCGACTTTTTCCTCATGCCGAGCGCCTTCGAGCCGTGCGGCCTCAACCAGATGTATTCGCTCCGCTACGGCACCCTTCCCATTGTCCGGGCCACGGGGGGGCTCGATGACAGCGTGGAGAACTTCGACGAGAAGACCCTTGTCGGCACCGGCTTCAAGTTCTGGAGTCGCGACGCCGGGGCCCTCTTCGACACCGTCGGCTGGGCGGTCCACACCTGGTACCACCGCAAGGACGCCATGGAGCGGCTCATCGCCAATGCCATGGCCAAGCGCTTCACCTGGGAGGATGCGGCAGCCAGGTACGAGGATCTCTACGGTCGGGCCCTCCGCAAGCGCCTGGGCGAGAAGGAATTTGCCCGGCGGTACGGCAAGGGGTAATCCTGCAGCAGGTTGTAGGTGTTGAGTGCCACGACATCGTGGACAGAAAAATGTGCCAGCACATCGTAGACAAAGTTCTCTGACAATCGAATAGTCGCCACGGCATTCTGTGAACACCACATCAAACTCGGAGGTGTTCATGGAAGATAAAAACAAGCAGCTTCGGGTGTTGGCCGTTCAACGGTTCAGAAACGGCGAAACCCCGGAATCAATTTGCACATCACTCGGCAAGTCTCGTTCCTGGCTATACAAATGGGTTGCTCGCCAGAATGGAGATGACCCTGTATGGAGTGACGAGCGATCCCGATGCCCACAATCCATGCCGAACCGTACAACGGCAGAGATTGAAGAAATCGTCAAAATGGTTCGCCTCAATCTCTACAACAAGGGCTTGTTCTGTGGTGCACAGGCCATCCTGTGGGAGTTGGAGGACCTGGGTGTCAAGCCGTTGCCTTCTACCAGAACCATCAATCGGATTCTTGCAAGGAATGAACTGACACATCGGCGCACCGGCAAATACGAAGCCAAAGGGACGCTTTACCCAGTTCTGCCGTCAGCGTTGCCGAACCAGACGCACCAAGCTGATCTCGTTGGTCCATGCTATCTGACAGGGCCAATTCGCTTCTACAGCCTGAATGTTGTCGATACAGCAACCGTCAGGTGCGGGTTGCACTCATCTCGGTCCAAAGCTGGTCAGATGGTCATTGACGGTTTGTGGGAAGTCTGGAAACGACTAGGCATCCCAGAACGACTCCAGGTTGACAATGCCATGTCATTCTTCGGCAGCCCGACACATCCCCGCGGCATGGGACCACTGATTCGTCTTTGCCTGCATAACGATGTCGAACCATGGTTCATACCCATGGCTGAACCATGGAGAAACGGCATGATCGAAAAGTTCAACGACCGGTACCAACAACGGTTCCTCGGCAAAGTCATCATGACTTCAGAAGAGGAATTGAAAGTCGGCTCACTGACCTTTGAGCAGCGACACAACAGCAAGTATCGCTACAGCAAGCTAAAGGGGAGTACGCCGCTGAAAGCACTGGCCACCTCGCATGTGCAACTGAGGTTCCCGACTGAGGATGAACCTCCCAGGCATCGCCTGAAGAAGCCAGAAGTCGGAAAATATCATGCTGTCCGCCTTATCCGCAGTGACCTGAAGCTGAACATCTTCGGCGAATGCTTCTCGGTTCCACCGGAGACAGCGCTTGAATACGTGGTGGCGACTATCGATGTCAAAGAACAGAAACTGAAACTCTTCCTGGATAAAAATCAGGTCGAGGAATTCGATTACAAACTGCGGTGATTCAGATGAGTGTCCACGATGTCATGGCACAAAAAGTTGTCCACGATGTCGTGGCACTCAACATGTAGGGAATAGAAAACATGACGGGGGAGTGGGCGCGATGCCCGCTCCCCCGTTTTCGTGTGGGATCAAGTGTGCTTGCCGCGTTCCTCCTCGTGGCGGTCTTCCAGGTATTTGATGAACCGGATATGCCGGTTGATGAAGGTGAGGTTGTAGCGGCTCTCGTAGAGGAGCAGCGCGCTGGCGGCGAAGAGGAAGAGTCCTCCTGCCAGGGCCAGGGCCGTGGGAATCCAACTGGTGGCAAAGCTGCCGTAGGCCACGTTGAAGGCGATGGCGAGGCTCGCGGCAATGAAAAACGCGGTGGCCGTGTAGAGGGCCGACAGGGCCTTCTGCATGAGACCGGCCCGGACGTGCTGGATCTCCACCTGGGTGCGGATTACGGCGAGCCGCTCCTCGGCATGGGAGAGTTTCCCTGCCAGTACCGCCTCCAGCTCGCTCTTCAGGCTGTTCACCCGGTCGAAGATCCGCCCCAGCCGGTTGGAGGTGGAGAAGATGAGGGTGCCGGCGGCGGAGATGAGTACCGCCGGCGTGATCATGGAGGTGAGAATCTTGGTGCTGGCGAGGGCTTCGAGTAGTTCCTTGTCCTGAAGTGCCATGGCGGTCAGTCCCGGTACCGCTTCAGCAGATCTTGATAGGCGTCGATTCGCCGGTCCCGCAGGAACGGCCAGATGCGGCGCACCGCCTCGCTGCGGTCAAGATCAAGCTCGACAGAGAGGAGTTCCTCCCGGTCGTTGGAGGCCTGGGTGAGGATTTCACCCTGGGGGCCGGCCACGAAGCTGGAACCCCAGAAGAGGCTCCCCGGCAGCACGCCGGAAGGGTCGGGTTCGAGCCCCACACGGTTCACGCTCACCACCGGTATGCCGTTGGCCACGGCGTGCCCCCTCTGGATGGTAATCCAGGCCTCTTTCTGGCGTACCTTCTCCTCGTCCTCGTCCCTCGGGTCCCAGCCGATGGCCGTGGGGTAGATGAGGAGGTCGGCTCCGGCAAGGGCCATGAGGCGGGCCGCTTCGGGATACCACTGGTCCCAGCAGACGAGGACGCCGAGTTTTCCCACCGAGGTGCGTATGGGCTCAAAACCCAGGTCGCCGGGAGTGAAGTAGAACTTCTCGTAGTAGCCGGGATCGTCGGGGATGTGCATCTTACGGTATTTCCCGGCGATGGAGCCGTCTTTCTCGAAGACCACGGCGGTGTTGTGGTAAATCCCCGACGCCCGTTTCTCGAAGAGGGAAGAGACAAGCACCACGCCGAACTCCCTGGCAACGCCCCCCAGTAGTTCGGTGGTGGGGCCAGGGATCTCCTCGGCCAGGTCGAAGTGGCCGGTGTCCTCGTTCTGGCAGAAGTAGGGGCCGCAGTGGAGCTCCTGCAGCACCACGAGTTTAGCGCCCAGGGCGCTAGCCTTGCGGATGTTCTCGATGCTTTTAGCCAGATTCAGGTCTTTATCGCTGGTGCAGCTCTGCTGCACGAGGCCGACGGTAAGCTTTGACATTTTCATACCTCTCTGGTGACGTTTCGTGGTTCCGGTGCAAGGGTCCCCTTCGGCAGCTGCATGGTCACGCAGTGGAGCGAGCCATGTTGCAGGATGAGGGGGCGGCAATCAATGCCGATGATCTCCCGACCGGGGAATGCCTGGCCGATGGCCGCCAGGGCGGCATCGTCGCCTGGATCGCCGTAGGTGGGAACCAGGACGGCGCCGTTTATGACGAGGTAGTTGGCGTAGGTGGCCGGAAGCCGCTCACCATCCTCGTCGTGGCAGGGGCGTGGCCAGGGGAGTGGAATCAGGCGGTAGGGGCTTCCCTCACTCGTTCGCATCGCTTTCAACTCTTTCTCCATGAGGAAGAGGGCCGGATAATGCTCGTCGGCGGCGTCGTCGCACCGGACGTAGACGATAGTGTCGTCGGGGGCGAGCCGTGCCAGGGTATCGATGTGGGAGTCGGTGTCGTCGCCAGCCAGCCAGCCGTTTTCCAGCCAGAGGATACGATCTGCGCCGAACTGCTCCTTCAGACTGATCTCGATCTGCTCCTGCGACAGGTGGGGGTTGCGGTTGGGGTTCAGGAGGCACTCGGCGGTGGTTAGGATCGTCCCATTACCGTCGCTCTCGATGCTTCCGCCTTCCAGGATGAGGCCTACGGTTTCCAGCGCGGCATTTCCGAAAGCGCCGGTCCGGTGAAGACGGCCGGTAATGAGGTTGTCGCGGTCTGCGGCGAACTTCAACCCCCAGCCGTTGAATCCGAAGTCAAGGAGCACGGGATTGCCATCACGCTCCACGGTGAGCGGGCCGAAATCCCTTGCCCAGGTGTCATTTGTGGGAATTTCCACTATTCGCACCCGCTCCATCGATGCTCCTGCTGCGGAGAGAATGGCGGAAGTCCGTTCCCCTTCGGCAGCGACAAGGAGTACGGCTTCGAAGTGGGCGATTTCTTTGACTATCTGGGCAAAGACCAGTTCCACCATGGGAAGCCAGGGGAGCCAGTCGCTTTCCGCGTGGGGCCAGGCGAGGAGGACGCCGTCCTGCTCTTCCCATTCGGCCGGGAGGCGTGTGATCATGTTTCATTCCTTTGGGGCTGTTGCCGGTAAAGACAAGAAATACTATAAAAAGTGGGGTGAATATACAATGGATGATTTCATGTGCCCAATGGTTCATGGGGTTGTTCGCTGAGACATCTTGTATATTAGTAGAACCGGTGTTTTGCAATTTTTTTCCATTTAACGCTCAAGGTGCGGAGATCCTGTCCGATAAGGAACGGAGTGGAGAGGATTGAATGTGAGTTAAAGCTCTTCTCATCTCTACAATATCACTGCTGAAAGGGGTTCCTGTATGAGTTTCTGGAACAATCTCAAAGTAAAGGCGAAGCTGCTGATCATGGTGTGCGGAGTGTGCCTCTCGCTCATAGTGGTCGGGGGATTCGGTCTTGTCAATATGCGAGGCTTGTCCAAGCATATGGGGAATATCAGCTCCGGTATTGAGCATATTGCCCAAGTTTCTGAAATGAAAAGTGATTTCCTGCAGATGCGGCTCGCATTGGTGTATATGCTGGCACTGACGGATGCCGACAAGATTGAGCAGAAGGAAGGCGAGTTCAAGAAAAGCGCGGCCTCGATCAAAGAGTCCCTTGACCAGTTTCTGAAATCCGGCATAACCGATGCGGAGAAGGCTCAGATTGCGGAATTCAAGAATGGGTACGATGCCTATGTGGCGGGTGGGGCCAAACTCGCAGAGATGGCGCGTTCGGCCGCTGCATCCGGAGACGCCGCTTCCCGCGCCGAAGCCGTGGCGTTTGCAACCGGGAGTGTTGCCCCGCTTTACGACAATCCGGCAAAAATCATCGCTTCCCTTGTGGACGCCAATGTCAAGGATAGCAAAGCGATGTATGCGGAAGATATGGCGTCCTATCGGCGTGCCCTTGTGGAGATGTCGGTGGTCATGATTGTCTCCATTCTCCTGGCGCTTGCCGGTGGGGGGGCCATTGCCGCCTCCATCAGCCGCCCCCTCAATACGGTGCTCGCCATCTTGAGCCGGGTGGCATCCGGAGACCTTACCGCCCGCTCCGAAGTTGATACCGGCGATGAAATGGGAATTCTTTCCCGCCAAGTGAACACAACGGCGGAGAAAATGAACGAGATTATCGGACATGTTACCCAGAATGCTTCCCAGGTGACTGCTGCCGCAACGCAACTCCACGCCACTGCCATCCAGATGTCCACCGGTGCTGAGGAAGTTGCCCAGCAAGCCGCAACTGTGGCCACTGCCAGTGAGGAAATGGCCGCCACATCGGCGGAAATCGCCCAGAACTGCACCATGGCCGCCGAGAGCTCCCGCCACGCCAACGCGCGGGCGGAAACAGGTTCGTCGGTGGTGCAGGAGACCCTTACGGTCATGAACCGGATTGCCGACCGGGTCCGCTCATCGTCCCAGGCCGTGGGGAGCCTCGGAGCGCGGAGCGACCAGATCGGAGAAATCGTCGGCACCATCGAGGATATTGCCGACCAGACAAACCTGCTTGCCTTGAACGCCGCCATTGAAGCGGCTCGGGCCGGCGAGCAGGGCCGCGGTTTCGCCGTGGTCGCCGACGAGGTGCGGGCGCTGGCCGAGCGGACCACCAAAGCCACCAAGGAAATCGCCCAGATGATCAAGGCCATCCAGGGAGAAACCAAAGGGGCGGTAACATCCATGGAGGAAGGGGTGAAGGAGGTGGAGAAGGGGACCACCGACGCTTCCTTGTCAGGTGAGGCACTCCAGGCGATCCTCGAGCAGATCGGCGGCGTTACCATGCAGGTGAGCCAGATTGCCACGGCCAGCGAACAGCAGACCGCCACCACTTGCGAAATCAGCGAGAATATCCGGCAGATTACCGATGTTGTCGGGCACACTGCCCGGGGAGCAGAGGAGTCGGCCCAGGCCGCGGAGCAGCTTGCCAGGCTGGCCGAGGACCTCCAGGTTCTGGTGGGGCAGTTCACGTTGGCTGCCTGAAGACCCGTTGTTCCGGCCTGAGGGAGCTGCCCCGTCGTCGGCACAGTGTTAAGGCCCTATCAAGAAAAGCCCGCGAATCATCTCGCGGGCTTTTCTTTGACTGGACAAGGGCGGTAAATCAGAGAGTGAAGTAGAAAGTGGCCCCTTTTCCCTTCTCTCCTTCCGCCCAGATCCGTCCGTTGTGGCGCTGGACAATTCGGGCCACCGTGGCAAGGCCGATCCCTTCCCCCTTGAAGGATGCTTCCGTGTTGAGGCGCTGGAAGGGCAAGAAGAGGCGGTGGGCGTCGGCCATGTTGAAACCGACGCCGTTGTCGCGCACGAAAAATACCGGTTTGCCGTCCTGCAGAATCGTACCGAATTCGATGTGGGCCGCTTCCTGTGTGCCGGTGTACTTCCAGGCGTTGCCGAAGAGATTGTCGAGGATGATTTTCATCAGCCGTGGGTCGCCGTGGGTTGTCAGGTTGCCGGCAATGGCGAATGACACCTGCCGTTGGGGATGCCGTGCCTGAAGCTCCCCGGCCACCTCCTTCGCCAATGCGCTCAGGTCGACCGTCTCGGGGGAGATCTCGCCCCGGGAGATGTGGGCGAATCTGAGCAGCGTGTCGATGAGCCGGTTCATGCGGAGCGTCTCCCGGTGGATGATATCGACGAGTCTCCCGCATTGCGGGTCCAACTCCTGGCCGAACAGCTCCTGAATGACCTGGGCGGCGCCGTTGATGTTGGTGAGGGGGCTCCTCAGGTCGTGGGACACCGTGTAGCTGAAGGCCTCCAACTCTTTGTTGGCAGCTTCCAGTTCCTGGTTGACCGCTTCCAGCTGTTCCACCGTCACTTCCAGTTCGCCGTTGGTGTCCTCCAGCATTTGGGCCCGTTGTGTCAATTCGGCGTTGAGGAGTTTCACCTCGCGTTCGGCCCGCCTCCGTGCGGTAACGTCCCGCACGATCCCCAGGAGGCACTTTCTGTTGTCAAGCTCGATCCCCACCGCCGAATAGAGTCCTTCGATGGTTCCTCCTTGTTTTTTGCGGAGGGTGACGTCCCGATTGAGTACCTTCTCCCCCCTCTCCAAGGTCCCCATGATCTCGTCCCGTTGTTCCTGATCGACCCAGATGCCCATTTCCCGGGAAGCGCGGCCAAGCACCTCCTCGCGCCGCCACCCCAGCGTATTCTCGAAGGCCTCGTTCACCTCCAGGTACCTCCCCTCGGCAAGAGAGGTAATAACCATGATGGTCGGGGCGGTATGGAACGCCTTGGCGAATTTTTCCTCGCTCTCCTTCAACTCCCGGAACAGGAGGTCATAGGGGCGCGTCAGGCTGGTCTCCACCGTCCCCTTGTAGATCAGGAAAACCGCCGCAACCTTGAGGAGATGTCCCACCAGGTTGCTGAGGCCATAGACGTCCTCGTAAATGGTGAAGGCCAGTTCGGCCATGGCCATGAGCACGATGGCGGCGGAGAGAATGTTCACGATGCGCCGGTCAAAGAACTCCCGCTTCCTTCTCAGGAAGGCAAGGGCGGCCAGAAATATTACCGAAATGAAGTACTCGCTCCCGATCTTGAAGGGGGTGAGCCCGGTTCCTTCCGCAAAGCACGGGGGGAAGATTCCTCCGAAAATTGCGGCAATCAAGGTCGCCGTCACAGCCAGATAGGCTGCCAGCGTGGCCCCGGGACGAAATGTGCGTCCGATGAAAAGAGGGGCCATGAAAAGCGAGATGCTTTGGATGTAGCGGGCAGCGATCCAGAGCTGGGTGGGAAGGTTGGGGCCATTGCCGGGGAATACCCCCATCCCCTTGTATGCCATCGCGTGGAGGAGGTCGACCCCTCCCACGCAGATATGGGCTATGCCGATGAACAGGAGATAGGGGCTGGTGGGGAAACGGCGGGCATTCCAGGCGATGACGAAAATTCCCCCCGACACCAGCACCGAGAACATCTCAGTCACCGTGTGGAAGAGGAGATAGTTGCCGCGACTCGCGATCCAGAGTCCGGCGAGGATTGCCGCCGCCATTGCGGCACTGGGCCACGGGACGGTTGTCTTCTCGGTCATAAGATGGATTCCGTCGTTGTTTATTGAAACGGTGGCGTCGCTGTTCGGAAAGAAACCGCTAATCCGGCTAGAGTATACAGATATGCCGCTGTCGGGCGCAACAGGGATTTTTTCACGCCGGGCCGGTGAAATGGTTATCGGTTGTTGCGTCGCCGCACGCCGGCAGGTATCCTTGAGCGAGTTCACCGGAGGTCTTCCCATGCCCTATCCCGACACGGCCAATCTCCCCTTTAACGCGACGGTCATCGCTGACGGTTTCACTCCCGAACCTCCCGATTCGGGGGGAGGTGCCGGGCCGGGCGTCTGGGCCGTTCTCCGCGGAAACTCACTTGTGGTGGAAGAGCGGAGGGGAACCCTCGCGCTTCCCGAGGGTGAGCGGCCGCAATGGCTTTCCGCCGGGCGGGAGACAATCACTATCGGCCGCTGGCACGGTCGTCCCCTCAGGGTCGCCCGGATGTCGGCGCAGGACCCGCTTCCCTCCCCGTTCGTGGCCGAACCCTTCAACGCAACGGGTGAGCGTCTTGATGACGCGACTCTCACCATCGGCGGCATGGCCCAGCAGATCCTCCATTGGGAACGCGACAGCCGCTTCTGCGCCCGCTGCGGCGCTCCCCAGGAGCGCTTGCCGGGCACCTGGGGCAAGCGCTGCCCTCCATGCGGCGTCGAGCATTTTCCCCACATCCACCCCTGCGCCATCGTCCTCGTGAAGCGGGGGGACGAGTTCCTCCTCACACGCAAGCCCGACTGGGCTCCGGGGCGCTACGGGCTCGTGGCGGGATTTCTCGATTTCGGCGAATCCCTGGAGGAGTGCGCCCGTCGCGAGGTGCGGGAGGAAACCGGGCTGGAGATCGGCGCCATCCGCTACGTGGGGAGCCAGTGCTGGCCCTTTCCGAGCCAGCTCATGGCGGGGTTCGTGGCCGAGTACGCCGGGGGCGAGATATGCGTCGACCATGCCGAGTTGGAGGATGCCCGCTGGTTCAGCCCTGACGCCATGCCGGAGTCGATCCCCCCCCGGCGGAGCATCGCCCGGTGGATCATCGATCGCTTCGCGATCGGGGACCGGGGACCGGGGACCAGGGGCCGGGAAAACCCATAATACCATTCAGATTAAGGAGGATTGCCGTGTCATTTTTTTCAGTTCTCTGCCGTTTGGCCGTCGCCCTCTGGGTGGGAGGCGCCGCCCTGTTCACCTTCGTGCTCACCCCCACCATCTTCAGAACCGAAACCCGCGACGTGGCGGGACGCATCGTCGGCTACCTCTTCCCCGGCTACTTCCGCTGGGGGCTGGCCTGTGGCGCCGTGGCCCTCCTGGCGCTTCTGCTCGCGCGGGGAAAGAACTGGATGCCGGCGGCGGTCCTCCTGGTCGTGATGTTGGCAGTCACCGCGTTCCAGGCCTTCCATGTGGAGCCGAAGGCCGCTCTTATCAAACAGCAGATTCCTTCCTTCGAAACCACCCCCAAGGATCACCCCATGCGCCGGGAGTTCTCCAAACTCCACGGCATCTCCGCCGTCTGTAATCTATCGGTCATCGCCGGCGGCGTGGTGCTTATAATCTTGTTGTAACAAATTTTCAGGATATTCCTTTTTTATGCACAGCCCCCCTGGTATCTGCCGGGCGGGGCTTTTTGTTTGTTCGTTGATAACGAATGGTGTCTCTTGTGGCGCCGATTTTGCAAAATAGCGCTACGTGGTGTTTTTGATTGATAATTTCGTTGAATGATTTGCGTTGTTGAGACCTTTGTTTTTCTAAGCTGTTATGAACTTGCGCCAAAAAAGTCACTATGTATGGCCATTGCCGGACACCGCCAGAAATCGAGAAACCATGGAAAAAAGGGGACACAATGATGAACGGGAAATGGTTGGTGATGATCGGCATGGTTGCCATGACCTGCGCTCTTCTCGCAGGGTGTGGTGGTGGCGGTAGCGGCAGTGGGGGAGGGGGCGGCGGAGGAGGCGGCGGCGTAACAACCGGAACAGTTACCGGGACGGCCAAGTAGGGAACAGGAAAGGATAAGGTACATGAAAAAGAAACTGCTCTCTTTTGCATCTGCCGCCGCCCTTCTGTCGACCGCTGTTGCCCCGGCGGCCTTTGCGGCAACAGCGCCATTAGCGGACGGCACCTATACGATCACGGTCAGCAAGTTCAATTCCAATGGTACGCTCTCAACGGTGTCGTCGAATTCTGCCGTTGCGACGGGGGGAAAGCTCGATTTCACCCTCCCGTCCATGCCGACCAGGAACGATGCCAATTTTCTCTTCTTCGAGTTGAAAGGTGTCAACGGAACGGTTGTGCGGCAGGGATTCGCTCCGGCACCGCCGGCGAGTGCCACCAACAAGCTCGGCATAAACGAGATGTCCGACAAGCAGGCGCAGGTAGTGAAGCAAGCGGCAGCCCTGGCAGGGAGCGATGATCCGATCCTGATGTCATACCTTCTGGTCATGCTCCGCTCTCCCGATATCAATGATGATGATATCTCCATGATTGCCCAGATGGGTAAGGCGGGAATTTTGGGTAGCGGTGGTTTTGAAGGTTTTTTGACATCCCCGTCAGGTGGAAACACAACCACCAATCAGTTGAAATCTCTCAAGGATTGCCTCATCTACAACAGCGATGGGACCCAAAAAACCCTCCGGAGCTTCACGGAAGGGTACTATGACGCTGTCAACATGATGACAGCGGACGAGCAGAAGGAAATGCAGAGGGCCGGGGGGCTGATGGGTGAAATATTCATCGATGCCGCCACCTGTGCCGGGATCAAGCCCGACCTGGTTCTTGCCGCCCACAATGCCGCAGGTGTGGCCGTTTATGACGACGAGAGCATGGCAGCCCTAACGGCCCATAATCCCAGCTTTGCCAGCGCCATGGAAAGTGCCATGACCACCTTCCACATGAGGATTTCCGCATCGAACCTTGCCGGCGAATATTCCAAGGCGCTGACTGCCCTTGGTGCCTCCGGCAGCCAGGTAACCGATTTCCTCAATGCCAGCCGGAGCCTCATGACAAGCTTCGAGAGCCTTGACGCCCAGTATGCCGGGTTCTACGCGGATCCGGAGAGCTACGCGGCATCCAAGGGAACGACAGTGGACATTGTCCAGACAGAACTCCAGGATGCCTTCCAGGCAGCATTCACTACTTTCCAGGGGGCCATTGCTTCCAAGGCTACCGATATCAGTGCAATGAAAACGGGTGTCCTGACGATGCTGCCGCCAGGGTCGACGTTACCCAATACCTTCGGGACCTATACGATGTTTGCCGCCCCGGACCAGGCGACGTGTAAAGCCGCCGGCGGCACGTGGGGAGGGGATTGTGTCGCCAACTGGCCCATTCCCCAGACGGTCATGGTGACGTGGCTGGCAGGCATTCTTGGCAATGGCGGCGACTTTGCCTATACGCGGGACACGACGCCGCTTCAGTCTTTCGCCGAGGGGTTCTGGGACGGCGAGTGCACCATAGCCGCGCCGGATCAGGCCGCCTGCACCATGAATGGCGGCATGTGGACCCAGGCCAGCACCTGCGTAGTTATGACGCAGAAGGGGATGTGCGAGGGGGTAGGCACCTGGAGCGCCCGGCACACGTTCTCATCGGGCAACGCCGCATTCAATGCCTTCCAGGGGATCCAGGAAGATATCGCGATTCTGGAGATGAAGCGGCAGGCGGAACGGGAGACAATAGCAGCGAGCGAGAAAGAAGAACAATATAACGAAATGCAGGCCAAAAAGAACTTTGTCGATGGCTTGGCAACGCTCGCAGGCAAAATAACCGGCAGGACCAACGCCACAACCCCTCTCACCGAGGCGCTGAAGCAGGCGATCATCGCCCTGATGCGGCAACCGAACATGTAGGCAACCGGCGGGTGCGGGCGGCATGATCCGCCCGCGCTTCTTTACCATGGACACGATTCAGCGTTTCATTATAGCTTCTCTGGCGCTCCACGGGGTGATTCTCGCCGCCGTTTCCTCGTATGATTCCATGACAGCCAGGCGCCACAGGGTTCAGACCGCCAACTGGGTTGTGGACGTTATTACGGACATACGCAGCGAGCAGGCGGGGCCCGATAACAGCGCGGCAGTTCAGGACCAGGAAGTTCTGCCATCCCAGGATGAACCGCAGTCGCAGCCGCCCCCTGAATCTGCTGCCCCTGCGGAACTCCCCCCTGACGCCCCCCCCGCGCCTGTCCCTCCCGCCAGCCAGGCCGATCCATCAGTCGGCTCAACTGGAACCGGCGGGCAGGCGAGCGCCCCTGTCAATACCGTTGCCCTGACCGGCGCCTTTCTCAGCCAAGGGTTTCGCAACACCATGAATGCCCAGGCCATAGTCGCGCAGCTGGGGAACTACCGGAGGGTTTCGGGTCTGGCTCTCAAGGGGATGGTCTCGCAGGCCCTTCCCGCCGAAGAGCGTCAGCGGCCGGACGAGGTTCGGGGTACCGTTCTGGTAACCTTCCAGGACGGCGCTGTCGCCTCCCTTTCGGTGGAGTCGGAGGACGAGCAGTTCCGCTCCCTCCTCCGTGACCGGATCGACTGGAGCCTCCTCCCGGCGCCGCGCCAGTTTTCCCTCCCCATTTCCCGTGTCGCCTGTACGGTCAGCGTCTCCAACGGCAAAATCAGGGTCGGGGTCGGTCCGATCTGATTTTTCCTTATCACCTCATGGACTCCACGGCCGACACTCTCGGCCTCCCGGTGTCGCGCCCCCTTGCCCTTGCCAACAAGCGCCCCAAGGATCACCTCATGCGCCGGGAGTTTTCCATGATCCGCCGCATGCAACCTGTCGGTCATCGTTGGCGGGGTGGCGTTGGTTATTCTACGGCAGCGATCTCTATCCGCTCCGTTTATTTTACGGCCCATCCGGCATCCGCTGGGGGGCCTTTTGTTTTGAATGCACAGGGTCAGTGCAGTCTGGCGCTATTCATTAAGCAGTGAACGGTGTTTTGTTTTTTGTGCGGCTTGATAACGTTTGGTAACTCCTGATTGCGGTTGGTTATTTCGTTTCTGGTTTTGTACGGCGACAAGTGCGTTAACTGGAGCTGTTGTGTGTGTTTGTAACAATTTTTTTCTAAAGTTTTGCCAATATATGCCGAATCAAAATCTACAGTCATCAACTTGGAACGAAGACAACAGTTGCAGTTCAATAGCGAAAGAGGAGGTACGGAACGATGAACAAGAAATGGTTGGTTATGATCAGCATGGTTGTCATGGCCTGCGCTCTTATAGCCGGGTGTGGTGGCAGTAGTGGCGGCTCGGGCGGCGGAACGACGGGAACGATTTCAGGGACTGCCAAGTAACGTCGCGCACAAGGAGGGAAAAAACAGTGAAAAGAAATCTCATGACGTCCATTGGTGCCGCCGCCCTTGCTACTGCCCTGGTCGGGCCAGCCTCGGCCGCGCCAGCCGACCCGTTGGCAGCCAACACTCAGTATGCCGTTTTGGTCAAAAAGATGAACAGCGACGGCTCTACGACGCTGGTTGATTCGGCTAACGCCACCACCGATGCCGATGGCAAACTCACCTTCAACTTCACCACAATGCCCACCAGGCCCGATACCAATTTCATTGTCTTCGAGGTGAAGGATACCAACAGTACCGTCCGGCAGGGAATCGCGCCGGCTCCCCCGGAAAACGACCCTAACCTTCTTGGCATCAACAACCTCTCCACAGTCCAGACGAAGGCGCTCCTGGCCGCGGCTGCCGAAGCCGGCAGTGACGACCCGATCATGATGGCCTATGCCCTGACGCTGCTCCGTTCTCCCAATGCGACGGCGGATGACACCACCATCATTGGCAAGCTGGGCAAGGGGGCAATCATTGGGGGATTCGAGGCGTTCCTCACGGACCCGGCCAAGGGGAACGTGAGCACCGAGGGATTGGCGAAGCTCAAAGAGTGCCTGGTATACAACGAAACCGAGGGGGCCAAAACTCTCCGTGACTTCACCGAAAGCTTTTACAATGCCAACGCGGCGTCCAGCGATGCCGCTGCCGACCAAGAGATGCAGAAGGCCGGCGGGTTCATGGCCGAGATGTTCATGGATGCGGCCAAATGCGCCAATATCGACCTGGGGCTCATCAATGCGGCCCACAATGCGGCGGGAGACGCCGCCGAGGCGATTGAGGATCCTCCCGGCACTCCCATCATGACCGGCCTGAGTTCGGCGGTTCAAATTGCCATTGAGCAGGCCATGTCCACCTTCCACAAGAGGATTGCCATCGTCAAGGTGTCCGGCGAGTATAGCAAGGCCCTCGCCGCCCTGAATGCTTCCGGTGCCGAAAGAGACAGGTTCCTTGCCGCCGTTAATGACGTGGCAACGGCCATGGGAGCGGTGGAATCACAATATGCCGGCTTCTATGTGGACCCTCAGGCCTATGCGGATGCCAATTACCCCGGGGCGGGAGATGCAAATGCGCGTATTGCCGCGGCGCAGGCGGACATAGACGCCGCATACCAGACTGTCTGGAACAATTTCATGACGGCCATGGCTTCCACCGATGATGACATAACCGCCATGAAGGCGAAGGTGGTTGCCGGCTTCGGTTTTTCACCGGGCCAGTTGCCGTCTGATTTCGGGAAATTCATGAACTCGGAAAGTCAGAGCATCAACTGGCCCATTCCCCAGACGGTCATGGTTTCATGGCTGGGAGACCTGATGGGGGGGGGTGGGACGTTCAGCTACCTGAACAACCGGGACGATACCCCCATTCCCAACTGGGTAACGTGGATGGGAAGTTGCACCAAGGCCGCTGATCTGGCTACGGCGTGTGCGAGTTTTGGCATGACTTGGGGCGGAAACAACTGCGTGACGCCCATACCTGACCAGCTAACCTGCGAACAACGCTCTAATCTTTTTTGGTCGGGAAGCAGTTGCCTGGTGAGCACCGACGCGCTAGGGGCGAGTGCCTGCCAGGGCGGATCGTACTACGACGCAGCCAGTGGCAAATGCGTCGTGATGGGACAAATGCAGGACACGTGTGGTATCGCTGGAGGGACCTGGACCACCGCTCGCACCGACTACTCGTCAATGCCGGCCCAGATGGGTGCATTCCGCGATCTGCTCGCCTTGCAGGAAGACATCAATATCATTGATTTTGAACGGATGAGCATCTGGCAGGGGGCGGGGGCAAACCCGACCGGAGCGGAAGAAGCTGCCGCAAAGCTTGCATTCGAGCAAAACCTGGCCTCCATCAAGAATAACATTGCCGCCACCACCAACGGCACCACGTCCATAACCGCCGAGCAGAAGGCAGCCATCGTCAAGCTGATCATGCAGCCCAGTATGGACTGAAAGAGCGCGGGGGACGGCTACCACCGTCCCCCGCAAAATATATTTTCGTCTCAGTGCCAGCGTCTCCAACGGCAATATCCGGGTCGGGGTCGGCCCGAGCTGATTTCTTGCCTCACCGCCTCAGGGGAAATTTGTCCGCCGCTCTCCTCTCCGCGTCTGCTATACTCTTTCCCCATGGACCCCATGACCGACATCCCCGGCTTTCCGGCGGCGCGCCCCCTTTTCCTCGCCGACAAGCCCTTCTTCGCCGCCGTTTTTGCCGAACTCCAGCCCCGGGTCTCGGAGCTTACCTTTGCCAATCTCTACCTCTTCCGGGAGGCCCATGACTATCGGCTCACCCGGGTGGGTGACTCCCCCGTGGTGCTCGGAAAGGGGTACGACGGCGAGGAGTACTTCCTCCCTCCCCTCGGTGGAGATGTGGCTGGTGCCCTCCGGGTGCTCCTTGATGCAGGGATGACCCTCTACGGGGCCGACGAGCCCTTTGTGTCCCGGTACCTGGCCGTCGGGGGGGTGGCCGTGGAGGAAGACCGGGATGCCTTTGACTACCTCCACCTCCGGCAGGCACTGGCGGAACTCCCCGGCAACCGCTTCCACAAAAAGAAAAACCGGATCAACTATTTCACCGCTCGGCATTCCTTCAGCGTGGTTCTTTACGGCGAGGCCCACCGCGATGGCTGCCTGGCGCTCCTCGACGAGTGGCGCCGGGTCCGCAACGGTATCGACAGCCCTTCCCTGGAACTGGAGACGAAGGCAGGGGCGGAGGCCCTCATGCTCGCGGACCGCCTCGGCCTCGAAGGGGTGGTGGTGCTCGTGGAGGGAGGGGTGGCTGCCTTCGCCCTGGGGGAGCGGCTCAATCGCGACACGTCGGTCTGCCATTTCGAGAAGAACGATCCGTTCATGGAAGGGGTTTCCCAACTGGTGGACCGGGAGTTCAACCGGCTCCTCTTCACCGACTGCACCTGGACGAACCGCGAGCAGGACCTGGGGGAACCGGGGCTGCGGGCGGCGAAGCTCTCCTACCATCCGGATGAACTGGTGAAGAAGTATCGGGCACGCAGGGTGTGATCGGCATGAACGACGAGCTTCGCCGCCACTACGAGCGGTGGGTCTACCCCCGCTATCCCCTCCTTGCCTCGGTTCGCCCCTGGGACACCTATGCCCTGAACCTGGACACCCTCCATGCCCGCTTCAACGGCGCGCTCCCCAGCAGCCATGCCCGACGCATCCTCCTGGCCGGGTGCGGGAGCTTTTCACCGTACCCCACCTCCCTGGCCAACCCCGGCGTCCCCATCACCGCCCTTGACCTGTCGGCCGCGAACCTGCGGCGGGCCCGGCTCCATTGCCTGGTCCACGGCCGGTTCGGCGTCGACTTCGAGCGGGGGGACATCCTTGACCCTGCAGCAGCTTCGGGGGAATACGGCTTCATCGACTCCTTCGGGGTTATCCACCACCTGCCGGACCCCCTGGAAGGTCTGCGCGCCCTGGAGCGGCGTCTGGCGCCGGGGGGGATTCTGCGGCTCATGGTCTACAGCCGGGGGGGCCGGCGGGAGGCTGAATCGATCCGCACGGCCCTGCGGATCCTGAAGATAGGAGATGTGGCAACGGTGAAACGCCTCATCAGGCGGGCGCCAGCAGGGTCCCGCTTCCGGCGATACGTGGACGCTTCCAGCGAGGCAGCCTTTGATGCCGGCATTGCTGACGCCTTCCTCCATCCCCGGACCCGCACCTACCGCATCGACGAGCTCATGGCGCTGGTGGCGGAGACGGGGCTTACCCCCCTCATGCTCGCCCATGACAGTGCCCTCCCTTCTATGTCCGAGGAGATGGCGCGGCTGCGGCGCCTTGAGCGGGAAGGGGAGGAGACACCGAACTTCATCCTCTACCTGGGACGTCAGCCTCTCGGAGAGTGCGGCCTTTCCCCTGATGCCCGCCTCATGCTCAACCCGGCCCTCCGCACGGCGGTAGGACCCTTGCGACTGGCTCCGATCGTGATACCTCCGCGGCTTGGCCGGCCCAACTCCCCCCTCGGCTTTGCCGAAAAACGCTTCCTGCGCCGTTTCATCTCCCCTGTCCCGGTGGCTTCCCTTGCCCCGGAAGAGCGTGAACGGGCGCGCCCCTTCCTCGATGCCCTCTTTCTGGTGGCGTTTCGGTAAAATCCGGGACCGGGGATCGGGGACCAGGGACCGGCAAAAAAGCTTAACGGTTGACACGGCCGGCAGGGGACGGTATCAATAACCCGGTCCGAACCGGACCACCAATTACACCGTTTCAAGGAGCATCCCATGTCAGATTCCTGTCCCTGCGGCACCGGCCGTCCCTTCGCCGACTGCTGCGAGCCGTTCATCACGGGGAAACGAGCCCCCCTTACCGCCGAGGAGCTCATGCGCTCCCGCTACTCCGCCTACACGAAGGTGGAGATCGGCTACATCCACGATACCACCCATCCGGAACACCGGGGAGACTTTGACGAGAAGGGGACCCGCGAGTGGGCCGAGAGTTCCCGCTGGGAGGGGCTTGAGATTGTCTCGACCCTGGCCGGCGGGGCCGACGATACGGAAGGGAAGGTGGAGTTCATCGCCCGCTACCGCGACAAGGATGTGCGACGGACCCACCACGAGCTGGCCGAGTTCAAGAAGCTGGACGGAGCCTGGTACTTCACCGACGGCGTCGGCGTGAAGGCCGCCCCGGCCACCAGCGTCAAGGTGGGGCGAAACGATCCGTGCACCTGCGGCAGCGGCCAGAAATACAAGAAGTGCTGCGGTAAGTAGGGGATACCGTGCCCCTGAAAACCTTTGAATAACACGGAGCAACGGAGCACACGGAGAAATCAAAAGCAGAAAAAAGGGCTATCAGGCAGGAATATAGCTGGTTGCTTGTGGCAGGTGATTCGCTCTTGTTTTACTCCGTTGCTCAGTTGCTTGTATGTTTCAGTAACCGGTTATATGTTCTCCAGAATTGGACACGACAGCTTGGTCGTTGCTTGGGCCAATTGAGCCCGTCACAGAGCGTAATGCGTCGTGTCCATCTTTCCTCAACCCGAACGGTTGCTTGGGCCGAAACGAGCCCGAATTTTCGCAAGAAAGGGACTGGAGAGAATATGGAACCCAATGATGCAGTTGTTGGAGTCGACGTTAGTAAAGAGCATCTTGATGTCTACCTCATGCCAACTGGTGACCAGAAAAGGGTGACTAACGATGATGCCGGTTGTGCTGAGCTGACGACGTGGCTCATTACGAACGCCCCTTGTCGGATTGTTCTCGAAGCCACCGGCGGCTTGGAGATGCTAGCTGTCAGCACCTTATCAGCAGCGGGTCTGCCAGTGGTCGTGGTTAATCCTCGGCAGGTCAGAAACTTTGCCAAAGCATGCGGGCTGCTGGCGAAGACCGATATTCTTGATGCCAAGATCATTGCCCGATTTGCCCAAGCCATCAAGCCTGAAATCAGGCCGCTCAAGGACGAGACAAGCCAAAATCTAGCAGCACTGCTGGCCCGCCGCCGGCAGTTGGTCGAGATGCTTGTGGCGGAAAAAAATCGCGTGATTTCCGCTGCACCTACGGTCCGCAAAGGCATCATGACCCATATTGCCTGGCTGACACAGCAGATCGATGACGTTGATAAAGACATCTCAACTCTTATTCAGTCCAGCGAATCCTGGAAGGCAAAAGAAGAAATCCTTACCAGTGTCAAGGGCATCGGCCCTGTGACTGCGGCCACCATACTGGCAGCACTTCCGGAGTTGGGGACCATTTCCCGACAGCAGCTTGGCGCTCTGGTCGGAGTATGCCCCTATAATCGGGACAGTGGCAAATTCCGTGGAAAGCGCGCAATCTCCGGTGGCAGAGCAACCGTGCGTTCTGTCCTGTACATGGCAACATTGTGTGCCGCCAGGTTTAACCCGGTTATAAAAGCCTTCTATCAACGCCTTACAAGCGCCGGAAAACTTCACAAAGTCGCGATCACCGCTTGCATGCGAAAACTACTCACCATCCTCAATGCCATGGTGAAAAACAACCAGAAGTGGGATCACTCGAAATTCACTCCACTTCTGCACTAATTTGTTGACTGAGAACACGGTTGCTCCGTGTTCCAGGTGTTTTTTCGCTAAAAAACGCCTCCTCCAACTCCGTCCGGAGCATCTCCTCCATCCCCCTATATTTGGGTGAAAAGTGAAACGGCACCACCCGTGCCACTCCCGCCTCTCGGGCCAGCTCACCCGCCTGCCGGGCGGTCAGGTGGCTCCGCTCGCGGGCCCGCTCCTCCTCCGCATGGAGAAACGTCGTCTCGATGAAGAGGTAGTCGGCTTCCCGGGCCAGTTCCACGATCCGCGAACCGTTCTCCGGGGTGAGCCCTGCGTCGGTCACGTAGACAACCCGTTGTCCCGGCACTATCCCCACCAAGCGCTCCCGCAGTTCTCCCAGGGGATGGATCTTCTCCCGCACCTGGCCCCCCTCACGCCACCAGACCCTGAAGGGAAGATCGTCCCGCTCTCCCCGAAGGATCGCGTTCTTCAGTTCCCGAAGCCACTCCCCCGTGGGGAGTCCCATCTCCTCCAGGCGGTTCTTGCGGACGTTCACGTGGAGCTTTTCCTCCAGGGCAAAGGCGAGGCAGGGGGTGCCGTGATCCAGAAAAGCGGCCCGCACCCGGAAGGTTTCTTCGTCGAGGATGACACCGTTGGAGATTTGCTCCCAGCTCTCGTTTTCCGGCACGAACTCGCGCCGGCAGTGGAATTCCACCGTCCTTACCCCGCCGCCCGGAGCCAGTTCCGTGGCCTCCACCGTGAAGTCGGTGGGATAGCTCTCCACCAGGTTCCAGGTGTAGCCGGCCAGTCGGTGGGCCACCTGGTCCGTGAAGCCGGGGGGGCCGTAGAGGCGGAGCCGCTTCTCCCGCCCCAGGCAGAGGCGCACCACCCGGTCGAAACCGATGAAGTGGTCCACGTGGGTGTGGGAAACGAAGATGTCCGAGATGCGGAGAACCTTCCGGGGGGGGAGGGGAGTGATGTCTCCCAGGTCGAAGAGGATGGCCCGGCGCTCGAAGAGGAAATCCACGTAAACGCCGGGGTCATCGAAGGGGCCGTTCACGGGGGTCGGGTGGAACAGGGGGGGCATGTGGTCCTCCAGTAGGAACGGCGTGGCTGCGAAAGGTGAAATGGGCCGTCACGGTGGCACTTTTCCTTGCATTTCGGGGGGTAAGGTGTGCTACTATCCGCCCATTAATGAAAGTTGTCGAAAGGTAAGGGGCCCATGGCGGAAAAACGGGACATCACCAGGCACAAGAAGCGGCTGTCGCTGCGGTTCGGCACGACTACTCCCACACGCCTCGCCTACACCGAAGATGTTTCGGCCCACGGTCTCTTCATTAAAACCACCAACCTCTGCCCGCCGGGCACCCGCATCCAGATCGAACTGACCCTCCCCGACGAGGAGCCGGTTTTCCTGGAGGGGATGGTCCGCTGGACCAAGAAGGTCCCTCCTCAAATGATCCATCTCGTGAAGAAGAGCGGCATGGGGGTCATGATCACGAAGTTCATCGCCGGCGAAATGGCCTACCGGCATTTCATCGACGAGCTTCACGCCAGAACCGGCCACTCCCTTCCTCCCGCTCCTCTCCGTTCCCCAGAAACTCCATAATCGCCGCAAGGGTCTCGCGGGGACGCTCTTCGTGGGGGTTGTGGCCGCAGCCATCGATCACCGCGAGCCGGGCATCCGGCATCTCTTCCGCGAGCCGCTTCCCCTGGCCGATCCGCACGATCCGGTCCTCCTTTCCCCAGACAATCAGGGTAGGTATGTCGATCTCCCGGTAGCGGGCCGTGATCGCGCCGTAGCTGTCCGGGTCGATGGCCCGGGCGCTCCGGATCAGGACCCCTGCCATGCCCCGCCGGCCGAAGCAGTGCTCGTAACGCCTGATCCGCTCGGGAGTGATGGCCCTCGTGTCGTGGAAGACCCGGGCGAGGGTGTAGCGGACAATGGTGCGCACCGGGATGAGGGCCATGCCGATACGTGCCAGGAACGGAATCCGGAGCCACCCCATGAGCCGCGGGAGCTTCTGGGGGTAGGCGGAACAGGCGACGAGGATGAGCCGCGCTACGAGGCCCGTGTCTCCCCGGTCCCGTGCCTGGAGGGTGACGAGGAGGGCGATGGCGCCGCCGAGGGAATGCCCGGTCAGGATGACACGCGAAAGTCCCTTTGCCTTCAGGAATGCAGTGGTCACCGCGGCCTGCTCCTCGATGGCGTAGGAGCCGGTGCGGGGCTTGGAGGAAAAGCCGAACCCTTTCAGGTCGATAAGATAGAGGGTGAAACGCTCTGCCGGGAAAAGGGGGACGATGTCATTCCACGTGGTGCGGGCAGCCGCGAAGCCGTGGACAAAGACGACCGGCGTCGGGCCGTGGCCGACAACGCGATAGCTGATGTCGACGCCGGGACCGTAGACGAAGGTGAGCCTGTCGCCCATGGCGGCGTCAGCAGGAGACGATCTTGAGGGCAACCTTGCGCTGGCGCGGCCCGTCGAACTCGCAGAGGTAGATGGATTGCCAGGTGCCAAGCAGGAGCTTCCCCTCGTTGAAGAAGACCGTCAGGGAAGTCCCAGTGAGGGTCGACTTGATGTGGGCGTCGGAGTTCCCTTCCTTGTGGGTGAAGTACGGGTCGCGGGGGACGAGGCGGTCGAGGTAGGTCAGTATGTCCCGTTGGACGGCCGGGTCAGCCCCTTCGTTGATGGTCAGGCCGGCGGTGGTGTGGAGGACGAAGATATGGCAGATGCCGCAGGTGACGCCGGAACCCCGCACCTGCTCCCGTACCATGGAAGTGATGTCGATGAACTCCGCTTTAGCCCTGCTCCTGATTTCCAGGTATCTGACCATGGCCCCGTCCCTCCCCGATGGTTTGTTCGTCACCTGAGTCTCAACTTTTTCATAACTATGCCGAGATACTTGTTAATGGGGTGGTCCCGCCTGAGAAAGCCGACTACCGGCGGTTTGCGCAGGCCGATCTTGCGCAATTCCGCCTCGATGTGGCTGTTGGACTCGTACAGGAGCCCCTGGCGGAACACGTGGATGGCGTCTTTCGTGCTTCCCGCTTGGAGATACACTCGTCCCAAGTTCAGGTAGTGAACCGCGTTTTGGGGATCTTTGCGGATCGCCTCCTGGCAAAGCTGAATTGCCCGATCGAACTGACGACGCTCCTTGGCGAGGCAGAAGGCCAGATAGGACCAGTTGGCGGGGGTATTTCTGCGTTCTACCGCCTCTTCGAAGCATTCGAGGGCAAGGGATGTCTTGCCGCTGTTGACGGCCCGGATGCCCCTGGCAATAAGCTCCTCGACGTTTGTGCCGGCCACGGCTTCCTCCTGATGAAGTGTCTGGTAGTATTATAAAAGTTCACCGGGAGGTGTAAACACTTTTTCTTTTCTTTTTCTGGTGGTTATACGGAGAAGCGGTATATTGAATTTTATTCTTAACCACTGTTTTATTTTGTGGTATACCTAAAATACTTTTATTTAAACTAAAAAGGAGGGGGCATGAACATTCATGAGTACCAGGCAAAGGAGATCCTGAGCTCGTACAGCATCCCGGTCCCGCGGGGGCGGGTGGCACTCACGTCCGACCAGGTGGAGCGGGCTGCCAAGGAGATGGGGGGGCGCTGCGTCATCAAGGCCCAGATCTACGCCGGTGGCCGCGGCAAGGCCGGCGGGGTGAAGCTGGTCCATCACCCGGAGCAGGCTCAGGATTACGGCAAGGAGCTCTTTGGCAAGCGTCTCGTGACTCCCCAGACCGGCCCCGAGGGGCTGAAGGTCCGCCGCATCCTCGTGGAGGAGGCGGTGGAGATCGCCCGGGAGTTCTACCTCTCCATCACTCTGGACCGGGCAACCTCCCGTTATTGCCTCATCGCCTCCGCCGAAGGGGGGGTAGACATTGAGGAAGTGGCCCAGAAGTCCCCCGAGAAGATCCACGTCCTCACCATCGACCCCTACACGGGCCTTCGCCCCTACCTGGCCCGCAAGATCGCCCTGGCCCTGGGGCTCACGGGGAGCCTCTGCGAGGACTGCGTGGAGCTGATGCTGAACCTCTACAAGGTCGTGCTCGACAAGGACTGCTCCCTGGTGGAGATCAACCCCCTGGTGGTGACCCGGGCCGGCTGGCTCATGGCCATGGACGCCAAGATCAACTTCGACGACAACGCCGTCTTCCGGCACCGGGAATACCCCGACATGATGGATTACTCCCAGCTGGACACCCTGGAGATCAATGCCGGCAAGTACGATCTCTCCTACATCAAGCTCTCCGGCAACATCGGCTGCATGGTGAACGGCGCCGGCCTGGCCATGGCCACCCTCGACGTGCTGAAGGAATACGGCGGCGAGCCGGCCAACTTCCTGGACGTGGGGGGCGGCGCCACCCGCGAGAAGGTGGCCGAGGCCTTCAAGATCATCCTGGAGGATGCGGACGTGAAGGGGGTCTTTGTCAACATCTTCGGCGGGATCATGCGCTGCGACGTCATCGCCCAAGGGATCATCGAGGCGGCAAGCGAGGTCCACTGCACCCTTCCCATCGTGGTCCGGATGGACGGGAGCAAGGTGCTGGAGGGGAAGCAACTCTTGGTGGATTCGGGGCTCAACGTCCAGACCGCCGACTCCCTCGGTGAGGGGGCGGAGCGGATCGTGCAGATGCTGGGCTGACGGCCATTACATTACAGACAACACGGAGATCATCAATGTCCATACTCATCAACAAGGATTCAAAGATAGTCGTCCAGGGAATCACGGGCCGCAGCGGCCTCTTCCACACCCAGCAGTGCCGGGACTATGGCTCCAGGATCGTGGCCGGCGTCACCCCGGGCAAGGGGGGGATCCACATCGAGGGGATTCCGGTCTTCAATACGGTGGAGGAGGCGGTGCGGTACACCGGCGCCAATGTCTCCATGATTTTCGTTCCACCCCCTGGGGCCGCCGACGCCATCCTTGAGGCGGCCGACGCGGGGGTCGACCTGGCGGTCTGCATCACCGAAGGGATCCCGGTGCGCGACATGGTGCCGGTGAAGCGGATTCTCCAGGGGAGCAAGACCCGCCTCGTGGGGCCCAACTGCCCCGGCGTCATCACCCCGGGCGAGTGCAAGGTGGGGATCATGCCCGGCTACATCCACAAGCCCGGCAAGATCGGCGTCGTCTCCCGCAGCGGCACCCTCACCTACGAGGCGGTGAAGCAGATCACCGAGGCGGGGCTCGGCCAGTCCACCTGTGTCGGCATCGGCGGCGACCCCATCATCGGCATGCAGTTCATCGATGTCCTGAAGCTTTTCAACGAGGACAAGCAAACCGAGGCGGTCTTCATGATCGGCGAGATCGGCGGGAGCGCCGAAGAGGACGCCGCCGAGTGGATCCGGGAGAACATGAAGAAGCCCGTGGCCGCCTTCATCGCCGGGGTCACCGCCCCCCCGGGAAAGCGGATGGGCCATGCCGGCGCCATCATCACCGGCGGGAAGGGAAAGGCGGAGGACAAGATTCGCACCCTGGGCGAGTGCGGCGTGGTCGTGGCCCCGAGCCCCACGAAAATGGGGGCGGCCATGCTGGAGGCCCTTGGCAAGAAGTAAGGAGTTCCGTTCCGTTATTGATTGGGAAGGGCTATGGCCAGGAAGGCATGGCCCTTCTTTTTTGCCGGGATTTTGTGTATCCTCCCTGGAGGCAAACACTTCAGGTGTTTCGCAGGATGGGGTAGCGGCATGGAGGAGCAATGGGGGAAGAGTCAGGCGTGATTGTCGAGCTGCAGCGGGAGATTGAAGCGTTACGCGAGCGCATCCGGGACTTCGAGGCGCGGGAAGCCGAATGCATCCTGGTACATCAGGAACTGTTCCGTGCCCGCCGCGAGTGGGAGAGTATCTTTCAGGGGATTGCCCATCCGACGGTGATCCTCGATTCCCGGCACGTGGTCGTTGCCGCCAACCGGGCCGTGGTGAAGGCCGCAGGGACAAGCGAAGGGGAAATTATCGGCAGGAAATGTTACGAGGTTTTCCACAATTCGGGATGCACCGAGCCGCCACGGGTGTGCCCCATGGAGATGATGCTCCTGTCGAACGGTGAGGAGACAATCGAGGTGGAGGCCGAGGCCTTCGGCGGTGTCTTTCTCGTGTCGTGCACCCCTGTCTTCGACGATGGGGGAAAGGTGGACAAGATCATCCATATCGCCACCGACATCACCGCGCGCAAAAGGGCTGAGGAGTCCTTGCGGGAGAGCGAGGAACGGTACCGGATCGTGGCCGACTATTCCTCCGACTGGGATTTCTGGCTCTCGCCCGAGGGTACCCTTTCATACGTTTCGCCTGCCTGCTTGGATATTACCGGCTATGCCCCTGCTGAGTTCTACGCTGACCCCTCCCTGAACGCGGCAATCGTTCATCCCGACGACCGGGAGATGATAGCGCGGCACAACGAGGAGGCAATGTCCTCCAACGAAAAGAGTGCAATGGAGCTGCGCATCATCACCAAGGGGGGCGAAACCCGCTGGATATTCCATGTGTGCCAGACCGTTTACGACAGTGAGGGGAAAAGCCGGGGCCGCCGCGCCAGCAACCGCGATATCACGGCTCTCAAGCGGGTTGAGGAGGAAAACCGGAGGCTCCATGCCGAACTCGAACTCCGGGTCATGGAACGGACCGCCCAACTCGAAGCGGCCAACCGTGAACTCGAATCCTTCTGCTACTCGGTTTCCCACGACCTGCGTGCTCCGCTGCGCCATATCGAGGGGTTCTCCAGCATCCTCATTGAGGATTGCGCCGAGGGGCTCGACGAAACGGGGAAGGGGTATCTGGATCGTGTCGTCCGCGCCACCAGGCGGATGGATGAGCTGGTGGACGCCCTTCTCAGGCTTTCCCGTTACACCCGGGACTACATGACGTTCGAGCCGGTTGACCTGAGCGACATGACCAGGGAGATCATGGGTGAGTTCACCAAGAGCAATCCTGAGCGGAAGGTAACGATCACCATTCAGGAGGGGCTCAGGGCCATGGGAGACGCGCGTCTCCTGCGGGTGGTGATGGAGAACCTTCTCGGCAACGCCTGGAAGTTCACGGGAAAGATCGAGGAGGGGGAGATCGAGTTCGGGAGGGAAGAGCGCGACGGGCGGGGCGTGTTATTCGTTCGGGACAATGGCGCGGGCTTCGACATGGCTTACGTCGACAAGCTGTTCAATGCCTTCCAGCGGCTCCATGGCAGCGATGAGTTCGAGGGGACCGGCATCGGCCTTGCCACGGTCCAGCGGATCATTCATCGCCACGGCGGCGAGGTCTGGGCCCATGCGGCGCCGAACCGGGGCGCAACCTTCTCGTTCACGCTCCCCCCGGCGTGACGCCCCGGTCATGCCGGAAGCGAAAAGAGCGATGCCCCTTCAGGCACCGCTCTTTTTCGTGGAGTTTCCCTCCAACGCTATCCCCCCAGCCCCGTCTCCCGGGCCAGCTGTTGCCAGGCGGGAAGACTCCGCTCGATCATTCCCCGGTCGACGCAGTAGGCAATCCGGAAGAAGCCGGGGGCGCCGAAGCCGGCCCCGGGAACCAGCAGAATCCGGTGTTTCTGGGCCATCTTCACGAACTCCACATCGTCGGTCAGCGGTGACTTGGGAAAGAGGTAAAAGGCGCCGTCGGGCCGCACCATCTCGAAGCCCATGGCGGTGAGGCGGTCGTAGAGAAGGTCCCGCTTGGACTGGTACTCGCCGATGTCCACGGAGGCCCGCTGGAGCTTTGTCACGAGCCGCTGCATGAGGGCCGGCGCGTTCACGTAGCCGAGGACCCGGTTGCTGAAGACCGCCCCTTCCACGAACTGCTCTACTCCCCGGGCACTGGGGTTGACGGCCAGGTAGCCGATCCGCTCGCCGGGGAGTGCCAGGTCCTTGCTGTGGGAGGTGACGATGACCGAGCTCTCCACGTACCGGAAGATGTTCGGCACATGCTTGCCGTCAAAGGCGATCCGGGCGTAGGGTTCGTCGGAGATGACGTAAATCTGTCGGTCGTAGCGCCGCTCTGCCCGCGCAAGCATTTCGCCCAGTTCCTTCAGGCTCTCTTCCGGGTAGATGACGCCGGTGGGGTTGTTGGGGGAGCAGATGATGACGGCCCGGGTTTTGTTGGTGATGGCGGCTTCGATGGCCGGGATGTTCAGCTGGAAGGTCTCCCTGTTGGTCCAGACCTCCTTCGGCACCCCGCCGTGGTTGTCGATGTAGAACTTGTACTCCACGAAGTAGGGGGTGAGGATGATCACCTCTTCGCCCGGATTGAGGATGGTCTTTAGGACCACGTTCAGGGCGCCGCCGGCCCCGCAGGTCATCACCACGTGCCCGGCTTCCACGGGGAGGCCGGACGCCTCGGCAAGCACCTCAGCCACGGCGGCCCGGGTCTCCTGGTAGCCGGCGTTGTTCATGTAGCGGTGCATGCCGGGGATGGGATTGGTGGCGAGGCGGGCGAACTCCTCCTGGAACTCCCGGGGGGGCTCCGTGTCGGGATTGCCGAGGGTGAAGTCGTACACGTTCTCGGCCCCGTGGACCTGGCGCAGCCGCTCCCCCTCCTCGAACATCTTCCTGATCCAGGACGACTTGGAGATGTGGCCGGCGATTTTTGTGGCGATGGGCATGGTGACAACCTCGCTGTAAAATGGATATGCGAATTTGTAGCACAGGACTAGATCAATGGGCAAGAATGCAGTTGTTTTAAGCTTGGAATCGTGCCAATCTTCCGATACTTCGCGGGTCGCGATTGGCGTTTTGTCCCTTACATTCAGTGCCAGATCTGGAAAAAATCTTGCATAACTTTTCATGCATGTGGACCATACGCTGATTTTTTTGCCGATGGTCCAATACAATACCGATTGTGAGAGAAGAATGAGATCCTTCCTGATAATGCTGTGTTTCATGGCGGTCATGCTTGGCAGTGTACCCTTTGTTGGGTCCGTCCATGCCATGTCGGCTTTTTCGCGTAAATACGGCATGAAATGTGATTCATGCCATCGCCAGAGGATTCCGGAACTGAACGATTTCGGTGTGGCGTTTTACAAGAACGGTTTCATGCTGCCTGGACAGAATGGCTCAGCGAAGAAAGATACGGCCGCTTCTGCCGCTGTACCCCCAGTGACCGGCAAGGAGAGTGACAGCGCCGGCGAAGGTGCCCCCAAGGCGTCGGTTAAAGGCCCCGGAGAGGGCAAAAATGAAGAGGAGGAAGAGGAGGAGGAGGAAGAACCGCCACCTCCGCCCACGGTTGTCTATCGTCTGCCGTCACGGGACGGGAGCGTCTACTTCACCGATAATCCTATCCGGCAGGAAAGTGTTCCGGTTTTGAGAAAAAAGCAAGGTAGCCGTCCTGCGCCGTCACGTGCCGGTGTAATCCATCCAGCAAAACATCAAGGACGAGTTGCCGCCAAACAGCGAATGCTTTCCAGCGTTTCTGCGGCAGTCTCCCAAGAGCATTTCCGAAGTTATGAGGAGTGCATGGAGCAATCATTGCTTAAAGAACCGCCTCCCATTTCTGCCGAAGAAACAATGAACCGTCTGACTGCGGCTGAGAAACGCTGTTCGGCATATCAGTCAATAAAACGGTAGCCGTTGCGAAGGAATAGTGGGACTGTTATGACCAGCCGTTTGAACCAGAAAGGGTATACCCTCGTTGAGATGCTGATTGCCATGTTTCTTCTGGTGGTTGGCTTTCTGTCGGTTTTTCTGGTGCTCTGGGCCTCTACAACGTCGGGGCGTTTCAGTCGAGACATGACGACCGCGGCAAACCTTGGCCAGGATATGCTGGAGCGGATCGGTACCATGAAGTATGACGATTTGCCTGAAACAAGCGGATTTCAGAACTATCCGGAACCGTTCGGCGACAAGAGCCTGGCTGCCGCTGCCTTCGAGGCGCGACAGTGGCGGATATCTTCGGCCGGCAGCATGAAGATCGTGACCGCCAGGATATCGTGGATCAAAAACGGCGCCAGGAAGACAAGGGATTTCACCATGGTCAGGCGGAAAGAGTACTAGACAATGACGTGTGAGGCGTTGACGGCGCAGCCAAGGTCTATGGGGGGGTACACGCTTGTCGAGGTGCTTGTGGTCATCGTTATTCTGGCGGTGATCAGTGCCGGCTTGTCCACTGTGTTCATCACCGGGCAGAAAGAGTATGGCGTGCGTGAGGCTACCATCAGGATGCAGCAGCAGGCACGGCAGGCCATGAACGAGATGGAGCGGGAACTTAAAAACACCGGCTACGGCCTCATGGATATGGGCGACCTGACTGTCAAAGTTTACAAGTCTAGCGGGGCCATTCCCTCCTGGCAGGTGGTCGAGGCGTCGGATGGCGGCACTGAGCCCGACTCGATCAAGGTCCTGTACAGCGGGGCCGAGAGCGACGTGGGATATGATTATATCGTTTCCGTGGATCACCCTACAAGTTCAGCGCTCATGCTGGTCAGCGCCGTTGGCTCCGTCCCCCCCTCGCGCACGCTCAATGACGATTTCATAAAAGGAGACCTGTTTCTCGTCTACGATCCGAGCGATCCGGGGAAGCCGGCTACGCGCTTTCAGGCGACGAATGTTACAGCTCCCGACAAGATCCATCACAACCCCGGAGGGTATAATCCTTCAGGAGGAACTCTCGACGTCGCGTACGGCGTTGGAAGCAAGGTTCTCAACCTGAGGCTGATGCAGGCGAAAAGTGTGTCATATTCAGTGGATGCCCGGCAGAACCTGATCAAGACCGTCGAAGACCTCAGCCTGATTGACCCTCCGGCAAATCAACGCACGAAAATAGTAGCATCCGGCGTCGAGGACCTTCAGATACGGTATCAGTTTAAGGACGGCACGTGGAAGAATGCCGGCGATCCCGGTTTCGTTGCGAAGGACCTTCGAGCGATTCAGGTGAGCATCATTGTCAGGACCGAAAAGCCCGATCCCCGCTATCCTGGGCAATCTCTTCAACTGACGGGCTCCTATGGCAATGGCGGAGTGAAAAATTCGGCAGGTTACCGCAGGATGGCCATGAGCACGATCATCTATGTGCGCAATCTTGGGTTCCGGGACTAGTTGCATGGGGGGACGGGTGCTGAATGAGCGGGGGGCTGCGCTGGTCGTGGCGATCATACTGCTGATGGTCCTCACCATCCTGATGACGGTACTGAATCATGCGACCCTGTATGAAATGATTTCAAGCCGCACTTATCAGGAATCCCAGCGGGCTTTCTACGCAGCCGAGACAGGGGTCCGCGATGCCCTGGAATGGCTCGGAAAGCAGAATTCCCCGCCGGAAACCACCATCACCCCCCCCGGCTGGTTTTATGACGGGACCGTGGCGCGCAAGGACGCCACGTGGTGCTCTTGGCAGACAGTGGAGGATATCCATTTCCGGTACTATATCGAACACCTGAAAGACGCCCCGAATTACAACATGAGTAGCACCATCGGCAAGAACTCCAAGGGGCCGAAGAGCGTCCAGCACTACTACCGCATAACGGTCGACGGGGCCAACAGCACCTATCTGGTGCACAGGCAGGTCCAGGTCGTGACGACCGCCTACTGGTGACATGCAATGAGAATCAGCAATTTTCATGCACGCAAAATCCTCTTGTTAGCCGCAATTCTCTGCTCTGTCGGCATTCTCGCGGCCATGTCCTTTGCGGCGATTTCCCAGTACCCTCTGTTCCTGACCGGCAGCGTGCAGCCGAACGTCATGATTCTCCTGGACAACTCCGGCAGCATGAATACGATCATGGAGCATCGGGACTACAGTCCCGGTACCGTGTATTCCGGCTCGTTCAGGGGGGGCGAAATTTACTTTAACAGAATTGACTACAGTAAAAGTGGAAATCCCTATTACCTGGTGAGCAGGGACACGGGGCACACCGTCGATGGTAACAATCAGAACCAGTACACAGTCAATGGCCGCTCGATCACGCTTCCGTTTCCCTATGTTGACACCCGCTGGAATGGCAACTACCTGAACTGGCTTTTTTTTCATGCGACTGCGGCCCAGTACGGCAGCCTAGCCACCGATGCATCGATCCGGGTGACAAGAATCCAGACGGCCAGATCTGTCATCAGCGACGTGGTTAAGAATGTCTCGGGTGTCAGGTTTGGCCTGTTCAAGCTGAACAACAGCCAGGGGGGGAGCAAGGTAAAGGATTGCGGCGCCCTGACCCCGACAACCGTCGATGCGGCGGTGGACGGGATCAATGCAGAAACCTGGACCCCCTTGGGGGAGACCCTCTCGGAAATCTGGCAATACTTCAGGGGGGGGGATTCCCTCTATAATTCGGGAACCTATACGACCCCCATTACCAACGGGTGCCAGAAGAATTACACAATTATCGTGACTGACGGGGAGCCGACCTACGACAACTGTTATCAAGGGCCGTTTGCTTCCTACGGCTGTCCCAAGGACCCCTATGACAAAGAGAACGAAAACGCTCCGAGCCATCTGGCCGATGTGGCGAAAGACATGCATGACGGCAACGCATCGCCGTTCAGTGGCAGGGTGCAGAATGTCTCCACCTACACCATCGGCTTGACGCTGGACAGCGCCCTCCTCGATCAGACAGCGGTGAACGGAGGGGGAAAATACTTCACGACGACGTCGGGAATCAGTCTTGCCACGGCCGTCCAGAATGCCCTGGCCGATATTGTGTCCAAAATGGCGGCAGGAAGCAGCGTCGCCGTGAATACCCCGTTTCTGAACTCGAACAGCACGCTCTATCGGGCAAGATTCAAGTCACCGGACTGGAACGGTTATCTGGAGGCCTTCAAGCTTGACGCCGCCACCGGTGCTATCATCGGATATCCGAACTCTCCCGAATGGGAGGCGGGCTCTCGACTCAATAGTCGCTCATCTGCCCGGGCAATCTATACCGCCGGCGTGGATGGCGGCACGTACAAGCGGCTTGAGTACAGTACCGCCAACGGGACCAAACTGGCGGGTGCGGGATTCATGAATTTTTCGTCCGCAAAGGCCAGCGATCTCATCGGGTATATCCGCGGTGATCGCTACGGAACAACAAACCCCGCTGGGTATCGCAACCGGACGAGCAAGCTCGGGGACATCATCTCATCATCACCCGTCGTCTACGGCCCTCCCGACGGTGTCTACACCGATGCAGCCTACAAAGCATTCAAGAGGGACTGGGCAACCCGAACATCGCTCATTCTGGCGGGGGCCAACGACGGGATGCTCCACGCCTTTGACGCCGCGACCGGTGACGAGGCATGGGCTTTCATCCCGAATATTCTCTTAAGCAAGCTGAAGCTCCTGAGAAATGATCCCTATACGCACACAAGTTACGTCAATGGCGCGATCACGGTTGCCGACGCCTATATCCAGACGAAAAATGCCGACGGTACCACTGCCGGAACCGCGGGGTGGCGCTCCATAGCCGTCTGCGGCCTCCGCGACGGCGGCAAGGGGTATTTCGCCCTCGATATCACTGATTCGGCCAATCCGATACCGTTATGGGAGCTTACCGCCACATCATCGGCAACACCGAACGGTCTGGGGTACTCGTTTGGAACCCCCCTGATCCTCAAACTGAGGGATGAAGCGGCAACCAGCGGATTCCGCTGGGTTGCGGCCCTTGCGAACGGCTATGAGGGACCCACAAGCAGCAAGGCCGCTTCGCTCATCATTGCCGACCTCGCCACGGGAGCGGTCATCAACGAGATCGTTGTCGACAAGTCGGCATTCAGTGGTGTCTCCCCTAATGGGCTTGCCTCTCCCGCTGCCATTGACAGGGATATGGACGGCTTCGCCGACACCCTCTATGCCGGGGATCTCAAAGGGAACATGTGGCGGTTTGACGTGAGCAGCGCCAAGATGGCCCAGTGGAAGGCTGACTGCATCTTTTCCGCCGGGGTCACCCAGCCGATAACCGCCGCTCCTGACGTGGTGGTGCGCCTCGGGTATCAGTATGTCTTCTTCGGCACCGGGAAATACCTTGACGAGGGTGACAAGACCACATCATTCACTCAAAGCTTTTACGGGGTAAAGGATGATAATTCGACGAAAAATCTGACGCAAGCTGATCTGGTCGGTCAGACCATAACGGAGGTGACGTATTCGGGAGCCGTGTACCGGACCCTTTCAAGCTTTACGGTCGGCAGCAAGGATGGGTGGTATCTTGATCTCCCCGGTAAAGGCGAACGAGTTATCGCGGAACCTGAAGCTACCGGGACCAATGATGCCGGCAAGGTCAAATTCACAACTTTTATTCCATCCACCGATCCCTGTGAGCCGGGAGGTAAAGGTTGGCGCATGCAGGTCAATATGGAGACGGGTGGAGAGCCGAAGAAGTCGGTGTTTGTGGTGCCAGGAAGGCCGGACGGCACTGTCCCTGTGGGTGACAGCTCTCGGAGGCCCTCGGGGATGCTTCTCTCTTCTGGGACTGTGGCACCACCAGGAGGAACGAATGATTTGGATATCATCCAAAAAATCGACACAGGTCTTGAACCTAAGCAAGATGAGAGCGGGACCCACCAGTTCGGTCTGCGGAGTTGGAGGCAGCTTCTGTCCATTTAGCGGTGCTGCCGCAGTGACAGAAGTTACATGATTGAGAAATTCGTATGAATGGTGCGCTGGAGATCCTCGATTTTGATGAGAGCCTGGCGGATCTCCTCCCGTTCGTCGGCGGGGAGGGTGTAGGGGTTCAGGTAGTAGGAGCTCTTGTCGATTCCCTTGATGACCTTGATCTGGAGGAGGATCCGGTGCTTCGTCAAGGTGGTGTAAGCGTCAACGAGCCCCTGGGCAAAGGTCGCCGAGAAGCTCCCCTCCTTCTGGAGCAGCTCGATTCGCCGCACGGTGTTCGTGGCCGGTATCCCCTGGTTGATGGCGAGAATCCGAACGTTCATGACGAGTGGTGCCCAGGCGAGGAGCTTCAGGTTGAACTCTCCCTTGTGCTCCCCTGAACCTTCGGTCCAGAGCCGGTTCAGGAAGCCGAGGGCCAGCTTCATCTCCGTTGCCGCCTTGGCCATCCCCCAGAGTACCTGGAAGTAGTCCTGCTCCAGTCCCCGGATGAGTCCCACCAGGTCGTTGGCCAGGTCCTTGTCCCCCGCCACGTGGCGGGCGTCGGAGAGGACGATGAGGTCCATGAGGTTTTTGGCGTAATCCTCGTACTCGTAGCGGACGATGGCCAGGAGCTTTTTCTTCCATTGGCCGTAGGAGCCCCGCCAGGTGGGGTTCGACGGCATGATGTCGCCGGTGCACTTCTTGAATCCCATCTCCGCCATGCGCTCCACCAGAGTCTCCGAGAATTCCCTGAACCACTGGTCGGCCGCCTCGCCGCCTTCGTCGCCGTAGACGATCAGGTAGTCCTGGTCGGTGATGAGGGTCTGCTCCTCCCGGCCGTCGCTCCCCATGCTGCAGAGGGCGTAGGAGCGCGGAGGGCTTCCTTTGCCGGTGGCTGCCATTTCCTGCTCCACCAGTTCCAGCGCCCGTCCCGCCAGGACATCCCGGTACTCCGTGCATGAGGCGTGGAGGGCGGTCACCGACTGAATCTTGAGAAACCGTTCCAGTTCCAGCCCATTCAATTCGTCGTGGATTTCCCGCAGCGCACCGTAGTCGGTTTCCCCCTTCACCCGGGCCATGAGTTCCCGCCGCCGTCCCGCTATCTGCCCCGTAAGGGCGATTTCATGATCGACCTCTTCCTTGAGCCGGTTGAGGATCAGCGGGATTTCGTCCTGTTCCAGGACCCGGACGAATGCGTTGATCCGGGCCATGGTTTCGGCTACGGCTGTCTGGATGATGTCGTTATGCATGCAGATCCTCGCGCGGGATAAAAAAGGGGAAAGCAACGCTTTCCCCTAATCCTAGCACAAATTATACCGAATTAAAAAGCCGTTCTAGTGGTCGATGGCCTTGGCCATGCCGATGCCGGTGTTCTGGCGGACGTAGATCTCGTCGAACATCTCCTCGGAGCGGCGGCTCGGGAAGGCGAGGCAGCCGATGATGGCGGCGATGAAGCCGAGCGGGATAGAGATGATGCCTGGGTTCTTCAGGTCGATGAGGGGCTTGTCGAGGCCGATGAAGGACTTGCCGTCCTTGTTGGTTTCGTAATCCTTCTTGGCCTTGTCGAGATCCTTCATTTCCTTATCGGAGAGGAGCGCGCCGGTGGCTTGCTTCTCTTCAAGCTTCACGACCACCTTCTTGGCGTCGGCGGCAACCTTCTTCGGATAGGTCATGTTGGGGGAGACCATCACCAGGGCGATTGAGGCGATGGTGCCGACCACGAGGCCCGACACGACGCCGGCGGTGTTGAACTTGCGCCAGAAGAGGGACATGACGACGACCGGCAGGTTGCCCGAGGAGGCAACGGCAAAGGCCAGGGCCACCAGGTGGGCGACGTTCTGCTTCTCGGCGGCGATGCCGATCAGGATGCCGGCGGCGCCGACGCAGAGGGAGGTGATCCGGGCGGCCATGACCTGCTCATGCTGGTCGGCGTGGCCGTCCTTGATAACGTTCACGTAGATGTCGTGGGCGATGGCGGCGGAGGCAGCCAGAACGAGGCCCGACACGACGGCGAGGATGGTGGCGAAGGCAACGGCGCAGAGGAAGGCCAGGAGCAGGTCGCCCAGGAACGGGGAGATGTCGCCGCCCAGCTTCTGGGCAAGCATCATGGCGGCCATGTTTCCGCCTTTATCCACGGCGGAGATCCCTTGCGGGGTCACGTGGATGGCGGCGCCGAAGCCGAGGAGCGTCGTCAGGATGTAGAAGAAGCCGATGATGAACATGGCAACGATAACGGACTTGCGGGCTGCCTGGGCGGTCGGCACGGTGAAGAAGCGCATCAGGATGTGGGGCATGCCAGCAGTGCCGAGCACGAGGGCCATGCCGAGGGATATCTGGTCAAGAGGATTCTTCATGAAGAGACCCGGTTCAAGGAACCGCTGCCCGTAGTCGAAGCCGGCCACGGCCACGGGATCCTTCAGGACCACCTTCTGCACGTGCTCGATGATGTTGGGGCTGGTGGCGATGTCGTTGAAGAACTGGAACGGGTTCATGCCCGACTTGATGCCCACGAGGATGGAGAGAACGAATGCACCGGTCATGAGGAGGCCGGCCTTGATGATCTGGACCCAGGTGGTGGCGGTCATGCCACCGAAGACGACGTAGCCGACCATGAGGATGCCGACGCCGATGATGGCGAACTTGTAGGGGATGCCGATCAGCAGCTGCATGAGTTTCCCGGCGCCGACCATCTGGGCGGTGAGATAGAAGGTGGAGACGGCCACGACGGAGAGGGCGCAGACGGCCCGGACCACTTTCGGCTCGGTACGGAAGGAGAGGATGTCCCCCAGGGTGTACTTGCCGGCGTTGCGGCACGGCTCGGCCACGATGAGGAGCACCGTGATGTAGGCCACGAGCCATCCCACCGAGTACATGAAGCCGTCATAGCCGTAGAGGGAGATCATGCCGGAAATCCCCAGGAAGGAGGCGGCCGACATGTAGTCGCCGGCGATGGCCCAGCCGTTCTGGGTGCCGGTGATGCCGCCGCCCGCGGTGTAGAAGTCGGCAGCCGACTTGGTCCGCTTGGCCGACCAGACGACGACGGCCATGGTCACGGCGATGATGATCAAAAAGATCGGGATGGTGACCATCGGGTTGGCCTTGATGGTCTTCTTCTCGGGAGTTGCGGCCGGCGTTGCCACCTTGGCTGCGGTGGCTGCTGCGGGCGCCGTGGCTGCCGGGGCAGGGGTTGTGGCTGCCGGTGCGGTTACGGCGGTCGGAGCGCCGGGGGACGCGGGGGCCTTGGCAGGCTCCTCGGCAAAGGCGGCGAACGAGCCCAGGGAGAGGGCCAGAGTTATACCAGCAAGCAGTTTTTTCATCTCAGTCCTCCTTCCTTATTTGAGCTCATCCACCAGCTCGCGGGTGAGCCGGTCGAAGTCTTTGTTGGCCACATGGGCGTAGTACATGGCGATCCCCCAGGAAACGAAGAACTGGGAGAGGGCGAAGAGGTAACCGAAGTTGATCCGCCCCAGGATCTTGATCTTGAAGAGGCCGGGAGCGTACGCGGCACCAATCGGGAGGAGGAAGTAGAAGACGGTGGAAAATACCCACCATCCGACGAGAAACGTAGTTTTCTTGCGGTGGAGTTCGACGAACTTGGGATTCTTGGCGATTGCGCCCCAGTCGTACTGTTTTTCAGCCATGGTTTGTTACTCCTTTCTCCAAAATAATCACACATCCATGGAGCGGCGTCCCGCTCCGATTCTGTATCAACTTCCGTATCCGTCGTGTCTCCCCTCCTTTCGTCGAATAGTTGGTCCCGTTACTCCTCTGGTCCTAAAGCTTTGCGTAGCCAAACTTCAGGGAAAGCATCTCGGCGCCCTCCCGGAGGGAAGGGATGATCTCCTCCTCCAGCCGCGAGGCCATCAGCCTGAACGACGGTCCGAGCATGGTAAGGGCGCCGATTACCTTGCCGGCGTAATCCCGTACCGCCACGGCGACCGTGACGATCCCTTCGCCGAGCCCGTCGAAATCGACGGCGAAACCGCGCTCCCGAATCGCCGTCAGTTCAGTCTGGAGAAGGGCCGGATCAGGGGTCCCGCCATTTCTCCGTTTCTTGAAGAATTTCTCCAGGAGGTCAGCCGACTCCAGCGACTTGATGGCCTTGCCTGCCGCGTTGGTGAAGAAGGGGAAGCGCTTGCCGACAAGGGGGGCGGTTTTGATGGCCTGATCGCAGTCGACCATGTCGAGAAAGAGGACTTCCTCTCCCTTGAGGACCGCGATGTAGACCGCCTCGTCATGCTTGCGCGCCAGCTTCTCCATGACCGGGTGGGAATGCCGGATGAGGCTCGTGCTGTTGAGGAGCCTCTGGGCCAGTTCCACCGACGAAATCCCGAGGCGGTAGATGCCACTGGCATCGTCACGCTCCACGAGCCCCTTGCTCTCGAGGGTTGCCAGAAGACGGAAAGCCTTGTTGCGGGAGAGATCGAGCCTCTCCGCAAGGTAGGGAAGGGTGGCGTGCCGGCTTTCCTCGGTGAGCGTTTCGAGAATATCCAGGGCCTTTTCAACGGTTTGTACCGCGTATGAACTCTTTTCCCTGGTCATCGTTACCTTCCGTCAAGAATGGTGTGCAAGGCTGTTTTATAAACAATGTTATATTGTGTGATTATTTTTTAGCACGACGTTTTACTTGCGTCAACATCAATTTCAATAAAAAAATTAAATTTAAAAAAATAATACGTAAATCCGGTGCGTTAAAAACATGAGTTACCATATATAGACGCTGGAGCGCCGTTTTGTTTGCTTTATAGAACGTGGTTTATGGTAGTGCCTGGGTTTGTCGGGGTGCGTTTGATTATGCTGTTGATTCTGTGGCGGGTGTAATGGGGTTTGAATGAATTTATAAAGGGCGAGTGGGGGTAAGGATAGGAAAAGATAATAAGGGGGCGGGTGGAAGGGGTGGCGGTCAGTTGAATCTGATCGCTATCCCCTTTGCTTTGATGGAGGTTGAGGGGAAGAAGAGGTAAGACCCTTTTTTCGCTTGGACTTCGGGGAGGATGATGGCATCGGCCCCCAGTTTTGCGGCTTCGGCTCCTAGGGCGTCGTAGGCCCATTCGTCAGCTTCGTTCTTTAGGTCGTCGATGTGTCCCAGGCGCTCACGGCTCACCTCGACGGTGCCGATTTTGGTGTAGGGGCGGATGATCTCATCCTGGGCGAGGATGGGAGGAAGTTTGTTCGGGTCGAGAGCGGTAGTGGGGGTGAGGGTTGCGCAGGCAGCAGTGAGGAGGGCAGAGGCCGCCAGAAGACGAGCGAGTCTGCCGAGGCGGGGGGAAGCAGAACCGGTAATAGGGGCAGGACGAGTCATGGGCGTACCTCGCGGATCATTGTGGGTGGGGTGTCATGGAGTCCGATTCGCCCATTTTACATAAACTTTCAACCTTTACAACCAAGATTTTCCCATGCTACTATCTGCCGATTTCGGGCGCCGGCCCACAGTTTAGCAGAAGGAGCAGTCGCGATGTCTGGACATAATAAATGGAGCACGATCAAACACAAGAAGGGTGCCGCAGACGCCAAGCGGGGGAAGGTCTTCACCAAGATCATCAAGGAGATCACCGTGGCCGCGAAGCTGGGTGGCGGCGATCCCAACGGAAACCCCCGTCTACGCAGCGCCGTTGACAAGGCAAAGGCCGAGAACATGCCCAAGGACAACATCGAGCGGGCCATCAAGAAGGGGACCGGCGAGCTTGAGGGGGTCAACTACGAGGAGATCGTCTACGAGGGGTACGGCCCCGGCGGCGTGGCGGTCCTCGTGGAGTGCATGACCGACAACCGCAACCGGACCGTCGGCGATGTGCGGAGCACCTTCACCAAGTGCAACGGCAACATGGGTGAGACCGGTTGCGTCTCCTGGATGTTCGACAAGAAGGGGCTCATCGTCGTCAGCAAGGATGCCGATTTCGAGAAGCTCTTTGAGGTGGCCCTGGAGGCCGGCGCCGAGGACGTGGCTGACGAGGAGGAGCAGTACGAGGTGTTGACCGACCCGTCCTCCTTCATGGAGGTGCGTGAGGCCCTGGAGAAGGCCGGGTTCGCTCATGAGTCCGCCGAGATAACCATGATCCCCCAGACCATGGTGAAGCTGGACGGCAAGAACGCCGAGAACATGCTGAAGCTCATGGACCGGCTCGAGGACAACGACGACGTGCAGAACGTCTATGCCAACTTCGACATCTCCATGGAGGAGATGGAAAAACTGATGTAAGCGGAACGGAGGAGTACTCTCCCGTTTTACATGCATGCTTATTCAAGCGCGGAAGCCGGAAGCCAGCCTTTCCTTCCGCGTTTTTTCTCTGTGTTCTCTGTGCCCTCTGTGGCAGAATGCTTCCCCATGAGAGTTCTCGGCATTGACCCCGGGTCGCGCATCACCGGCTACGGCATCATAGAAAAGGTCGGCAACCGCCTCGTCCATGTGGACAACGGCGCCATCCATACCGATAACCACAAGGAGTTCGCGCTCCGCCTCCACAGGATATTCGAAGGACTCTGCGAGGTTATCGCAGAATACCGTCCCGACGCCATGGCCGTGGAGCAGGTGTTCCTCGCCCACAACGCCCAGAGCGCCCTGAAGCTGGGGCAGGCCCGGGGGGCCGCCATCGTGGCCGGGGTGAACGCGGGGCTCCCGGTCAGCGAGTACACGGCCATGCAGGTCAAACAGGCGGTTGTCGGCTACGGCCATGCCCGCAAGGAGCAGGTGCAGCAGATGGTCAAGTCCCTCCTTAACCTTCCTGAGATCGCCCAGGCCGACGCCTCCGACGCATTGGCCGTGGCGGTCTGTCACGCCAATTCGGCCGGCATGAAAAACATCCTCCGGAGCATCAGATGATAGCCCGTCTCACCGGCATGCTCGCCCACAAGTCCCCCGACGCCATCATCATCGACGTGAACGGTGTCGGCTACCGGGTCCAGATCCCCTTTTCCACCTACTACGAGCTTCCCGATGAGGGGAAGACGGTTTCCCTTTCCATTTACACCCACGTCAAGGAAGACGCCATCAGCCTCTTCGGGTTCAGGACCGTTGCCGAGAAGGAGTTCTTCCAGGTTCTCATCTCCGTTTCCGGCATCGGCCCCAAGATGGCCCGGGACATCCTCTCCAACATCCAGCCCGACGAGCTGGCCGGAGCCATCCTCCAGGGGAATCTGGTCCGGCTCTCGTCGATTCCCGGCATCGGGAAGAAGACCGCCGAACGCCTCGTGCTGGAGCTGAAGGAGAAGGTGCGGAAGATGGATGTAGCTCCCTCGACAAAGGAGGCGGCCCCCAGCGAGGCACCCCCCGAAGTGGCCGATGACGTGGCCTCCGCCCTGGTGAACCTGGGCTACAAGGAGGCGGTGGTCCGTAAGGTGCTGGCGGAAATGGCCATCGAATCCGGCGCCTCCACCGAAGCGGTCCTCCGGCAGGCATTGAAGATTCTGATGAAATGACAATGTAGGGGCAATTCATGAATTGCCCTTACGGGTAGACACCCGTTATGACCCGACTCGTTACCCCCGACATAACCGAAGACGACCTGATCGAATCGTCCCTGCGCCCCCGGGCACTGGACGACTACATCGGCCAGGAGAAGGCCAAGGGAAACCTGCGGGTCTTCATCGATGCGGCGCGGAAGCGGGGCGAGGCCCTGGACCACGTCCTCCTCTATGGCCCGCCGGGGCTGGGAAAGACGACGCTGGCCAACATCATCGCCTGCGAAATGGGAGTGAACATCAAGTCCACCTCCGGCCCGGTCATTGAGCGCCCCGGCGACCTGGCGGCGATCCTCACCAACCTGGAGCCCCACGACGTCCTTTTCATCGATGAGATTCACCGTCTCTCCCATGTGGTGGAGGAGATCCTCTATCCGGCCATGGAGGACTACCAGCTCGACATCATTATCGGCCAGGGACCCAGCGCCCGGACCATCAAGCTGGACCTTCCGAAGTTCACCCTCGTGGGGGCCACCACGAGGGCCGGCCTCCTCTCCTCGCCGCTTCGGGATCGGTTCGGGGTCATCTCCCGGCTGGAGTTCTACACCGATGATGAGCTTACCACCATCGTCACCCGTTCCGCCCGTATCCTGAACATCGGCATCGAACCGGAGGGTGGCCGGGAACTGGCCCGCCGAAGCCGCGGTACCCCCCGCATCGCCAACCGTCTCCTGCGCCGGGTGCGGGACTTCGCCCAGGTCCGGGCCGATGGTGTCATCACCGCACCGGTGGTGGACGAATCCCTGAAACTGCTGGAGATCGACGAGAAGGGGTTCGACCATATGGACCGGACCATTATGCTCACCATCATCGACAAGTTCGGCGGCGGTCCCGTGGGGCTCGACACCATCGCTGCCGCCATCGGCGAGGAGCGGGACACCATCGAGGACGTCTACGAACCGTTCCTCATCCAGCACGGCTTCATCAACCGCACCCCCCGCGGACGGGTGGCGACCAGGGCGGCCTACGAGCACTTCGGCCGCATCGCTCCGCCGTCATCGTCCCAGGGGAATCTTTTCTAACGTCCCATGCAACTTGTCTTCGACTTTCCCGTCAATCCCAAGTATTCCCTCGACAATTTCGTCATCTGCTCCGGCAACGAAACCGCCTACCGCTTTGTCCGGCGGCTCACGGACGACGAGGGGGCGGAGAACCTCCTCTACCTCCACGGCCCCTCCGGGTCCGGAAAGACCCACCTTCTCATGGCGATTGGAGCACACTTCAGCGCACGGGCGGGACTCTCGTCGGTTCCCTGCATCTCCTTCAAGGACGTGGACGAGGTGTATGGCGGAGAATACCCGGCCGAGGCGGTGTCGAAACTGGCCGAGCGGTTTCGCAACGCTCCGGCCCTCCTCGTGGACGACCTCCACCTCATCCCCGACCAGCAGGCGGTGCGGGTCGAGCTCTGGCAACTCTTCAACGACTTTTACCAGGCCGGCCGCCCCATCGCTATCACCGGCCTGTACCCCCCGAAAGAACTTCCCACCATTGATGACCACCTCATCTCCCGCCTCCTCTGGGGGCTCGTGGCCCGGGTCGACATCTCCGACGACGACTCCCGCCGTCTCATCATGAAAAAACTCGCTGATGACCGCCAGATTGTCCTCCCCGCCGACGTCATCGATTACCTCCTCCTCCACGTCCGCCGCGACGTTCCCTCCCTCATTGAGGCACTGGACGCTATCAGCCGGTATGCCCTGGCCGCCAAGCGGAAGGTTTCCGTGCGGCTGGCCCGGGAGGCGCTGGCTTTTCACTCCTAAAATTTTTCATCGTTGTTGAAGTTTACTTGTTGGATTGTCGGATTACTTTACATGCGTGTTGTCGCGTTTTGTTGTCGTAACTGTTCGAAATGACTTGCTATTATGTGATTGGTGTCGTGCTGTGTCGGATTTGCTTTCAGGTTGATGGATGGTGTTGTTGATATGGCTGGTGATTTCAACTAGTTACGAATGGCATACTCTGTGCTAATTAAAAATCCAAAGTTCTCACTTTAAGCTTTAAGAAGTAGCGATTTGATCGCATAGAAGAACGGAGGCATTTATGAAAAGGATACTATTTGCGCTTGCGCTGGTTGCATCAGTGGCAACATCTGGCTGGGCTATTACGTATACTGGTTCACTAGCCAGCAGTCCTGGTGGTGGATTGCTTGCAACTCTGGACTGGGCAGGGATAACCACTGCCGGTGCTCCTAATTCTTCCCTGAGTTGGACTGTTGACGATACGACCAATACCGGTCTCTGGACCTACAACTACATCTGGACCGGAACGCGTAAGGGATTGAGCCACATCGTCATTGAAGTGTCGGATACTTTTACTAAAGACAACATTATGCAAATTTCCAGCGGGTATGATGGGGATGCCCCTAAAACCTATTCTCCTTCTGATGCATCCAATGATGGCCTTCCCGCTGACATTTGGGGCATAAAGTGGAATGCTGAGGGAACTGTCTTCAATTTCAGTATCGTTACCGATCGTGAGCCCATGTGGGGCGATGTATATGCCCGTGATGGAAAGACTGGCGGATCAGATGTCTATGCGTACAATACCGGCTTCGGCTTCGATACTGCTGCTGTCATTGCCGATGGCAACGCGTTCGATCAAGCGACCGGTCGCGCATGGGCACTGGTTCCCGATACGGAGAATGGCGGCGGCGGGCAGCAGGAGGTCGTTCCCGAACCGGGCACGATTATGCTCCTCGGCACCGGTCTGATCGGCCTTGCGCTTTATGGCAGGAGACGGATGAAGTAACACACAGCTACAATCCAAGGGATACGTTGAAGGGGAGACGGCACGCGCTGTCTCCCCTTCGTGCGCCTGGGGATGAAATGAGAAAGGGGACAGTCAATTGGCTGTCCCCTTTGTTCTGAATAGTGGTCGAAGCGGCGTTACTTGTAAACCGTTATGGAAGTGGTTGTGGTGTTGCCGGCGGCATCGAAGGCTTTGGACAGTATGGTGTGGGCACCGGTAGCGATTTTTCGCGTATTCCAGCTGTAAGACAGGCTGGTGACGCCTGTTTTGCTGGTTGCCAGCTTGCCGTCAATGTAGAGCTCGATGCGGCTTACCCCCACATTGTCGCCGGCGGTGATGGTGATCGTTGCACTGGTCCCGACCTTTGCGCCGTTGGCCGGGGAGGTGATGGCGACGGTCGGGGCGATGGTGTCGGGAGTGTTTGAAACCTTGACCGAAACAGCGCTTGATTGCCCCATGTTTCCCGCGCCGTCGAAGGCCACGGCCTCCAGGGTGTAGGAGCCGTCCGCCGTGGTGGTGGTGTCCCACGAGAAGGCGTAGGGCGCGGTGGTTGCCGTGGCGAAGGGGGCGCCGTTGATGCGGAGCTCCACCTTGGCCACGCCGACGTTGTCAGAAGCCGCCACCGCCACCGACGCGTTTCCTTTCACGATACTGGAACTCGCGGGGGAGGTGATCGATGCGGTCGGGGCAGTTGTGTCGCCGACCGGCACTGCATTCTGGGCAGCCGTGAGGCTCTTGAGGACGTTGATCCGGCCGTAGCCGAAGTACTGATCGAAGCCGGGGGTGCCGATGTCGTCGGCATTTTTGGTGATGATGTCCACCACCTGGGCATTGGTCAGGGTCGGGTTAACGGAGAGGATCAGCGCGCCGAGCCCCGCCGCGATGGGAGAGGAGAAGGAGGTGCCGCTCACGCTCGCATAGCCGCCGCCGTTGGCGGTGGTGAGGATGGAGACGCCGGGGGCCGCGATATCGATGGTGGAGCCGTAGTTGGAAAAGCTCGCCTTGGCGTCGTTGGCGTCGGTGGCCGCCACCGACACGGCGTTGGTGCAGGCGGCCGGATAGTAGGGGGTGCTCGTGTTGTAGTTGGCTGCCGAGGCAAAGACAATGGCTCCTTTGTTCCAGGCGTAGTTCACGGCATTCTGGAGAGTCGAGGAACTGGTGGAGCCGCCGTAGCTGAGATTGATGATGCGGACCCCATGATCGGCGGCGTAGGTGATGGCACTGGCCATGCGCGAGTAGGTAGCGTAGCCGGTGGAATCCGCGATCACCAGGGGCATGATCTGGTTCTGCCACGCCACGCCGGCAACCCCGGCGCCGTTATTACCCATGGCCCCGGCCGAGCCTGCGACCTTTGTCCCGTGCCCGGTCACATCGTGGGTATCGGTGTTGTTGAAGACAAAGTTGAAACCGGGGAGAAGCTTGCCGGCCAGGTCCGGGTGAGATGGATCGACGCCCGAGTCCAGGATGGCGATGTCAACGGAACTGGAGCCGGTGGAGATGTCCCATCCCGCCGGAGCGGCAATCTTGGGGAGATGCCACTGGGAGGCGTAGGAGGGATCGTTGGGAACCATTGTCTGCTCAGCCAGGTAATTCTCTTCGACGAACGTTACGTGGGGATTCTTGGCCAGAGCAGCCTTGACCTTTGCCCGGGCAGCAGCAGGGACCTTGATCCTCTTTACCCGGATCGGAGCGATTTCCTCGGCTTCCCGGGCGCCGGCTCCCTTGAGGACGGTGTCGGCATTGGCCTTGTGGACGCCAGCCTTGAACTGGACAAGGAGCTCATCGGTTACGAACTTCTGGGGAGGGGGTGCGGCACCGGCCATTCCCGCTGCCAGGCAGAGGATGCCGAGGGTGCCAAGGTGAAGGGTGATCTTTCCACAAACTCGTTTCGTGCAGCGCATGCGCCACCTCCATGGGTTGAGTTTGCTTCCTACCTCAGAAACAGACCCCCGTACCTATGGAAGGCGGGCGTTGCTCTTCGACAACCCGGCTATCCTGACCATGGAGTCAGGACCCGTGGCTTTGCGTCCCCCGGTTACCCGAAGTTTGCCCTTTCGGAAACTTTCTTCTTTATCTGTTACTACATTTCGGCGTCAGGATGGATAACTTGAGGGGAAAAAATGTGACTTGAATCACAAAAACGGGGGATTGAGAAAGAGGGTAGGTTTGAGGAGCATTCTTCTGCTGGCGAGGAGTTCGATCTCTCCAGCACGGGAGAAGCGGCCCAAAATGCGGCTTGCCGTCTCCCGGGATACCGATGCGTAACCGGCGACGGTGCGGTGGGTTAGCTTGATGCTGAGAATTTTGCCACGAGAATCGTCCACGCCATACTGGGTTCCGAGATATTTGAGGACTCCCCTGACCTTCTGCTCGGCGGAGGAAAAGCGTGACAGCTTCATGAGGAACCATGATTCGCGCAGCCGCGAACAAAGCACGCTGATGATCTGCCGCAGCATCCGGTCGTTGGTGAGAATCTGGTTTTCAAAGGCTGTCCGGGCAATGAGGCCGACGGTGGCGTCTTCGTGGGCGATGAGCGTTGCCGGAGACGTGCGGCCGTCAAGGAGGGCCATTTCGCCGAAAAACGCCCCCTTGCGATGAATGGCAAGGACCTGTTCCGTGCCGTCGTTGCTGTGCTGGACTACCCGCACTTTTCCCGCAAGGACGAGGTACATGTAGTTGGCTGTATCGGCTTCATGAAGGATGGTGCGATTTTTCGGAAAGACCTGGATCTCAATGAGCTTGCTTAACGTATTGATGTCATCGGGTGGGAGGGGGGCAAAGAGCGGAATGGCGCTCAGAATCGATTGGAGAGGGGCCGGTATGGTTGTACGTGGATTCTTGGAGTTCATGGTGAGATACCTGTCGGTTGCCGGATTATAATGCAAGTATAGCAGCCTTGAAGATGAATACACGTAACAGGGTAACAGACAAAAAAAGAGGGGAGGGGCTGACTCTGCCCTCTCCCCTTTTCGTTAACCCGCAATGGAGTTGATTACTTGTAGACGGTAATGGTGGTCGTACCGACGTTTCCGAACCAGTCGAAGGCCTTGGCGAGAATTGTGTGAGTGCCCGTGGCTACCTTGCGGGTGTTCCATGCATAGGTGAGGGTGTTGGTGCCGCTTGCCGTGGTGAGGAGGAGTCCGTCAAAGTAAAGTTCAATCTTTCTGACCGCCAGATTGTCTTTTGCTGAAATGCTGACCGTCGTTTTTGTGCCGAGCGTGATGCCCGTTGCCGGCGCTGTGATGGAGACCGTGGGCGCAATGGTGTCCAGTGAGTTGTACACGACGATTCCCGCTAGGCTCAATTCTCCCACGTTCCCGGCGGCGTCATAGGCTTTGACCGCGATAGTGTAGATGCTGTCGGGCAGGGTGGTTGTGTCCCATGAGAAGCTGAAGGGGGATGTGTTACTGGAGGCGTACAGTGCGCCGTTTATGTAAAGCTCTATCCGGGTGACACCGATGTTGTCGGCTGCCGCAACGTTGACTGTTACCGTTCCCTTGACCGTCGAGCCGGCGTTGAGCGATGGGATTGAGACTGTCGGGGCAGTTGTGTCGCCGACCGGCACCGCATTCTGGGCAGCCGTGAGGCTCTTGAGGACGTTGATCCGGCCGTAGCCGAAGTACTGATCGAAGCCGGGGGTGCCGATGTCGTCGGCATTTTTGGTGATGATGTCCACCACCTGGGCATTGGTCAGGGTCGGGTTAACGGAGAGGATCAGCGCGCCGAGCCCCGCTGCGATGGGAGAGGAGAAGGAGGTGCCGCTCACGCTCGCATAGCCGCCGCCGTTGGCGGTGGTGAGGATGGAGACGCCAGGGGCGGTGATATCGATGGTGGAACCGTAGTTGGAGAAGCTCGCCTTGGCGTCGTTGGCGTCGGTGGCCGCCACCGACACGGCGTTGGTGCAGGCGGCCGGATAGTAGGGGGTGCTCGTGTTGTAGTTGGCTGCCGAGGCAAAGACAATGGCCCCTTTGTTCCAGGCGTAGTTCACGGCATTCTGGAGAGTCGAGGAACTGGTGGAGCCGCCGTAGCTGAGATTGATGATGCGGACCCCATGATCGGCGGCGTAGGTGATGGCACTGGCCATGCGCGAGTAGGTAGCGTAGCCGGTGGAATCCGCGATCACCAGGGGCATGATCTGGTTCTGCCACGCCACGCCGGCAACCCCGGCGCCGTTATTACCCATGGCCCCGGCCGAGCCTGCGACCTTTGTCCCGTGCCCGGTCACATCGTGGGTATCGGTGTTGTTGAAGACAAAGTTGAAACCGGGGAGAAGCTTGCCGGCCAGGTCCGGGTGAGATGGATCGACGCCCGAGTCCAGGATGGCGATGTCAACGGAACTGGAGCCGGTGGAGATGTCCCATCCCGCCGGAGCGGCAATCTTGGGGAGATGCCACTGGGAGGCGTAGGAGGGATCGTTGGGAACCATTGTCTGCTCAGCCAGGTAATTCTCTTCGACGAACGTTACGTGGGGATTCTTGGCCAGAGCAGCCTTGACCTTTGCCCGGGCAGCAGCAGGGACCTTGATCCTCTTTACCCGGATCGGAGCGATTTCCTCGGCTTCCTGGGCGCCGGCTCCCTTGAGGACGGTGTCTGAATTGTCCTTGTGGACGCCAGCCTTGAACTGGACGAGGAGCTCATCGGTTACGAACTTCTGGGGAGGGGGGGCGGCACCGGCCATTCCCGCTGCCAGGCAGAGGATACCGAGGGTGCCAAGGTGAAGGGTGATCTTCCCACAAACTCGTTTCGTGCAGCGCATGCGCCACCTCCATGGGTTGAGTTTGCTTCCTACCTCAGAAACAGACCCCCGTACCTATGGAAGGCGGGCGTTGCTCTTCGACAACCCGGCTATCCTGACCATGGAGTCAGGACCCGTGGCTTTGCGTCCTCCGGTTACCCGAAGTTTGCCCTCTCGGAAACATGTTTGTTATAAAACAGAGCAAAAAATACCAGATAATAGTGTGTTAATCAAGGAGTCGTGACGGTTGTCACAGAAATTATTAATAGCTCATTGAGGTGCCTTTGCAGAACTATCGCCCGTCAGCTTCGCGTATGAATGCTTGAGCCTGCTGTACCGTTTGGGGTACTATCGGCATAGAGTATCGTTCAGACGTCATTCTCAAGGGTTAAGTCATGAAAATCCTCCTCCATATGTGCTGCGGGCCGTGCGCCGCCTATCCGGTTGAGCAACTCCGGGGCCAAGGCGCGGCGGTGACCGGCTACTGGTTCAACCACAATATCCACCCCTATCAGGAGTACATGCGTCGTCGCGACACGGTGCGGGCGTATGCGGAAAAGGTGAGGCTCGATGTGATCTGGCGCGACGAGTACCGGCTGGAGGAGTTCCTGGCCGCGGTGGCCCAGAACCCGGACGATCGCTGCTTTTACTGCTACTTCTCTCGTCTTGATGCTGTCGCGGCCGCAGCAGCGGCAGGAGGATTCGACGCGTTCAGTTCCACGCTCCTCTACAGCCGCTACCAGAAGCATGACGCGATCCGCGACTGCGCCGAGCGGGCGGCAGAGCGTCACGGCGTGGCCTTCCATTACGACGACTACCGGCGGGGATGGCAGGAGGGGATCCGCCTCTCCAAGGAGCTGGGGCTCTACCGCCAGCAGTACTGCGGCTGCATTTACAGCGAGAAGGAACGGTATCATCCGCGGGAAGGGGCGAAGTGATGCAGGGGCTCGGCAAATCGCTCATCGTCTTCGGGCTCATCATTGCCGCCATCGGAGTCGCCCTCACCTTCGCCGGCAAGATTCCCTGGCTCGGCCGGCTTCCCGGCGATATCTACGTGAAGCGCGACAACTTCACCTTCTACTTCCCCCTCGCCACGAGCATCCTCATCTCCGTGATTCTTTCCCTCATCCTCTGGCTTCTGAGGAAGTGAGCATCTTCTGTTAAAATCCCTCAAGTTTTGTCACTGTTGCCCGATACGTGCTACAAGCTGCAACAACGTGAAACGGCTGTTTGAACGGAGGTCCCCGTGGCGATCAATGACATGAACGCGGTCTTTCTCGAAGTTATCGAGTGGTTCGACGACAGCGGCCGGGAGATGGTCCGCCGCATACCTCCCCAGGGGTCGGCGGAGATCAAATTCGGCTCCCAGTTGGTGGTGCGGGAGAGCCAGCGGGCGGTCTTCTTCAAGGACGGCAAGGTCGCCGACTGCTTCGGCCCGGGGCGTCATACCCTCACGAGCGCCAACCTCCCGATCCTGACCAAGCTCCTGGCGCTCCCCTGGGGGTTCACCTCACCCTTCCGCTGCGAAGTCTGCTTCGTGGGGATGCACACCTTTACCGATCTCCGCTGGGGGACCAAGGAGCCGGTCCCCTTCCGTGACAGCCGCTTCGGCATGGTACGTCTGCGGGCCTTCGGCTCCTACACCCTGCGGGTTGTGGAGCCCCAGCTCCTGGTGAACGCCCTGGTGGGGACCCGGGGGCTCTACACGGCCGCCGAGCTGGAGGAGTTCTTCCGGGACATCATCGTGGCGCGGCTGAACGACTACCTGGGTGAGACCATCGACACGGTCCTTGACCTCCCGGCCCGGTACGACGAGATGGCTTCAGCCCTCAAGGAGCGTCTTGCCGGGGATTTCGGCGGTTTTGGCATCGAGATGGCCGAACTCTACGTGAATGCGATTACGCCGCCGCCGGAGGTCCAGAAGGTCATTGACGAGCGCAGCTCCATGGAGGCGGCCGGGGACGTGGACCGCTATCTGAAGTTCAAGGCGGCCCAGAGCCTGGAGAAGGCGGCCTCGGCGGAAGGGGGCGGCGAGGCGGCCCAAGGGATGGGGCTCGGCCTTGGGGCCGGTCTCGGCATGATCCTCCCCGGCATGGTGGCCAACGCCATGGGGGGAGGGGGGGCGAAACCGGCACCGGCTCCTGCGGGAGGGGGGTGTCCCCGTTGTGCAACGCCGCTTGTGGCTGGGGCCAGGTTCTGCCACCAGTGCGGCGCTGCCGCGGAACCCGGCTTTTGCGCCGGCTGCGGCAAGGAGCTGCCGGGGGATGCCCGGTTCTGCCCCGGGTGCGGACGGCCCGCCGGAGGATAGCCGGTGACCGTGTCCTGCCCCCAATGCGGCGCCTCGGTCGAGGCCCGCACCGAGACCCGCTTCCACCACTGCCCCTTCTGCACCTCCTCCTTTGTGGCGGAAGAGGGAAGGGGGATTGTCGAATATTACCTGGCCCACAGCCGGGATGACCGGTTGGCATGGAGCACCCTCGCCTCCACCCTGGAGGGTGGGGGGGATGATTCGCCGGTGGAGCGGCTCGGCTGCGAGTATCTCGTGGCCCCCTTCTGGCTCTCCCGCTCCGGCGGCGGAACGCGCCTCGTCCCGGCCCTGCGGCACCCGTGGTTCGGGATGGCATCCCTGGTTCTCCCCGGGGGGGATCTCCTCTACGTACCGAAGGGAAGCGATTTCACCCCGCCCGACATCCCCGTGGCCGAGGCCCTGGGGGGACGGGGCCGGGAGGGAGCCCGGCTCCTTGGCCCTCGTCCATCTTCCCCTCTATCTCCTCACCTTCCGCGTTGGCGGCAGTGATTGCCGGGCCGTGGTATCGGCGGTGGACCGCCGGGCGTATCTCCTGGATCCCCTGCCACGGAGCGCCGTTACGCTTCCGCTGCGCCACGTGGCGCTGGTGGTGGGGTATTCCCTGCTCCTTGTCATCGTCGGCATGGCGGTGAAGAACCACCTCCACCGGGCCATTGCCTTCGCCATCATCTTCGGAATGGCATATTTCTCCTTCAATGCGTTTCTCCGGCGGGAGGCCTGAATGGCCGAGCAGCAGACCGTCACCATCTCCTGTCCCCAGTGTGCAAGCCCCTTCTCCTTCCGGGAGGGTGACCGCAACGCCCGGTGCCCCTCCTGCGGCACCTCCCTTGCCATCTCGGGGGAGGCGGGGATTTCCCGATTCTGGATCGAGGAGCGGATCGACCTGGCCCAGGCCCGGGCCAATGCCCGCAGGGCCGTGGCCGCGGCAGGCGGCGACCCGGATGTGGTGGAGCGGCTCCGGTTCGAGGGGGGCGAGCTTTGCTTTCTCCCCTTCTGGCGGTTGCGGGGGCACGCCGCCGGCTGGCTCTGGACCGAGCGGGAAACGGTGACGCGGGAGGAAGAGTACGACGAGAACGGCATGAAGACGGTGCGGGAGGTGCGGGGCCCCAACCAGTGCGCCACCGAGAGCGTCATGGTGGCGGTGGACTACAGCTCTCCGGCCTGCGATGTGTCGCGCTTCGGCCTGCGGGGGATCGCCGTGGCCGGCGCCGTCCTTCCCCTCCGGGGGATGGATTTCGTTCTCGTCTCCGGCCGGGGGACGGTGTTCGACCCGGTGAAGGACCCCGACGAGGTGCGGCGGGAGGCGGTGGCTCAGGCCAGGGCCAGGGGCGGGGGAAACGGGGTGATCCGCTCCACGGGGCGCTTCTCCCTCTGCGGGGAGCGCCTCGCCCTCATCTCGTACCCGGTCTGGAGCCTCACCTTCGCCCGTGACGAACGCCTCTATCCCGTCACCGTTGACGGGGTGAACGGCCGGGTTCTGGCGGGGCGGCTTCCGGGGAGCACTCGCCTGACGCTCCTGCGCCCCCTCCTTACGGTGACGCTCCTCGTGTTCGCCTTCACGCTCCATCAGCTTCTCGGCGCCGCCGTCGCCGTGGGGTTCCTGGGGTGGCTGGCCGCCAACGGCGGGCTCTCTCCGGAGCGGCTTGCCGGCTGGTTTTTCGCCCTCGTGGAGCGGCAGAGGGAGGTGGAGCTTGGCTGACCGGCACGACCTCCGCGTCATCCCTCTCCGCTGTCCGGCCTGCGGCGCCACCCTTGAAGCGGGCGGAGAGGATGTCATCTATCCCTGCAAGCCGTGCGGCTCCTACCGGGAACTGGTGGGGGAAGAGCTGGTGCAGCGGGAGATTGTCCACGTGGCAGGCCCCGACTTGGACGCTCCCCCGGCCGCGCGGCGGGAGATGCCGCGGCTCCCCTTCTGGGTCTTCCCCTTCCGGGCGGTCACGGTCGGTGGTGAGGTGGCCACCCTCCGGGAGTATCTGGCCCTGGCGGGCTCAGTCTCCCCGCTCTCGCCGGGCCGGGGGGAGAAGTCTCCCCTGGTCTTTGTACCGGCCTTCGCTGCCAAGTCAGCCTCGCTTCTCAGGGCCGGTCGCCTCCTGACCCTCCGATCCCCCGCCTTTGGTCGCTCCGCCGGCGTCCCTTCGCGCATTGCCCCCATCGTCTTCCGTGAGGCCGATGCCCGTGCCCTGACCGAAGCAGTGGTGCTCGCCACCGTCGCCACGGAGCGGCGCGTGAACCAGCGGTTTCTCGACTCTTTTGCAGTTCGGTGCGGGGCCGGCCGACTCCTCTCGATCCCCTTCGACGACCGGGAAGGAAGGCTCCATCAGCCCGATCTCGATCTGGAGATATAGGGAAGATGCTTGTCTTTTTCGCCATTCCTGCTACGTTTTAACCGTGTGATGACAGACCATTGAGGAGGATTCGACCATGATCGAGCTTATCGAAAAAGCGGTTCTGACCGGCCTGGGGGTTGTGTCCCTCTCCCAGAAGAAGGCCGAGGAGTTGGTGTCCGACCTGAAGGAGAAGTACAAGGTGGGGGAAGACGAGGGGAAGGCGCTCGTGGAGAAACTCCAGAACATGGCCAAGGATGCCCGTGAGCGGGTCGCCGAGATGGCGGACCAGGAGGTCAAGAGGGCTATCGAGCGGCTCGGCCTCGTCCCACGCGAAGAGTACGACCGTCTCGTGAAGCGGGTGGATGTCCTGGAGGCGAAGCTCTCCACCTGCACCGAACCCGGCACTGAATGCTGACGTTCATCCAGCTCAACCGCAATATTCGGAGCCTGCGGCGCTACCGGCAGATTGTCCGCGTCCTCTTCAAGTTCGGCTTCGACCATGCGCTGGAGCTCATGGGGCTCTCCCAGTTCGTGGCCCGGGGGCGCAAGCTCTTCCGCAGGCCGGCGTCGGAGCTTGCTCTCCTCTCGCCTGCCGAGCGGATGCGCCTCTCTCTGGAGGAGTTGGGACCCACCTTTGTGAAGCTGGGGCAGATCCTCTCCACCCGACCCGACGTCATTCCCCGCAGCTTCATCCTGGAATTCGCCAAGCTCCAGGATCAGGTGCCGTCGTTCCCCTTCGAGGCGGTGGAGGACCAGATCCGCAAGCACCTGGGACGGGAGCCGTCCGAGTGCTATTCCTTTATCGACTCCGAGCCCCTGGCCGCCGCCTCCATTGCCCAGGTCCACCGGGCCCGGCTCGTCTCCGGCGAGGATGTGGTCATCAAGGTCCGCCGTCCCGGCGTCGTGGGGCTCGTGGAGACCGATGTGGACGCCATGATGGGGCTCGCGATGCTGGCCGAGCGGCACCTCCCCGGCAGCGACCTCTACGATCCCGTGGGGCTCGTGAAGGAGTTTGCCCGCACCATCCGGCGAGAGATGGATTTCTCCCGGGAGGCCCATACCATCGAGAAGTTCGCCGAGAACTTCGCCGGCGACCCCACCCTCCATTTCCCCACGGTCTACTGGGGCCAGACCGCCGGCGGGGTCCTGACCATGGAGCACGTGGACGGGATCAAGGTCTCGGACACGGCGGCCCTGGATGCGGCGGGGCTCGACCGCAAGCTCCTCGCCCGGCGGGGGGCCGATGCCTTCCTCAAGATGGTCCTCATCCACGGCTTCTTCCACGGCGACCCCCATCCGGGCAACGTCCTGATCCTCCCCAACAACGTCATCTGCCTCCTGGACTACGGCATGGTGGGGCGCCTCGACACCCAGCTCAAGGGGTACCTGACCGACATCCTCCTGGCCATCGTGCAGCGTGATGTGGACGAGGTGATCTCGCTGCTGCTCTACTCCGGGGACATTACCGACACCCTCGACACCCGGGCCCTGCGGCGGGACCTGTCGGGGCTCATCGACAGCTACTACGAGGTGCCGCTCCAGCAGATCGAGGTGGGGCGGATGCTCCTTGAATTCCTGGAGGTGATCACCACCTACCACATCCGGTTCCAGCCCGACCTGATGCTCCTGGCCAAGGCCCTGGTGGCCATCGAGGGGATGGGGCGGGAGCTGGACCCCGACTTCGACATGGTGGAGCACCTGCGTCCCTTCATGAAAAAGGCCCTGCGGGACCGGTTCTCGCCGGAACACCTCGTGCGCGAAATGGGCTCGCACATCACCTCCTACGTGACCCTGTTCCGCAATCTTCCCAAGGATTTGAAGGAGTTCCTCAACCGGATCAATCGCAACAAATTCAAGATCGATCTGGAGCACCGGGGGCTCGACCGGGCCCTCAGGGACTTCGACAAGTCCATCAACCGCCTCTCCTCCAGCCTCATCATCGCCGCCCTTATCGTCGGTTCATCCATCATCATGCAGACCGACAAGGGGCCGAAGATCTTCGAATTTCCCATCTTCGCCTTCATGGGATACACCATCGCCGGCTTCATCGGCCTCTGGTGGGTCTTCGCCATCATCCGCTCCGGCAGGCTGTAGCTACATCCTTGCTGTTGCATTAATGCAACACTGGTCGTGGCGCCAGCACCACACCCGCAGCGCCGACGCCCCACTTTGAATGGTAACCTCTGTCCGCAACTGCTCTAAATTATTGAATATGTGCTTTGTGTGATGGTTGGCTCGGTAGTTCGCGATCTTCTTACACCTTCACCAACTCATACTCCCTTGTCCCCAAGCCGATCTTCTCGGCATGCACCAGTTGCACTTCCCAGTCGATGTCCGGGTGCACGCCCCGGAACTTGTCCCCCCCCGGTTCATGGCCGCTTTCCAGGGCCGTGTTCTGGTTACCCTGGGCGTCGTTGACGAGGTCGGCGCAGGCCTGGTCCAGGGCCACCGGGTCGGTGGAGGCGCAGATACCGATGTCGTTCACGATGGGGGCGTCGGCGTGGCCGTAGCAGTCGCAGGCGGGGGAGACCTGGGTGATGAAGTTGATGAAGAGGGTCTTCGTCTCTTTTCCCACGACCGCCCCCTTGGCGAATTCGGCCATCTTCTTCATGACGAGATCGGCGGCCTCGTTCCACTGGATCTGGACCGCCTTGGTGGGGCAGACGGTGATGCAGCGGCTGCAGCCGGCGCAGTGGGCGGGATCGAGCTTTGCCTTCCCCTCGATGATGGCGATGGCGTCATGGGCACAGGCCTTGAGGCAGAGGCCGCAGCCGGTGCAGTACGTCTCGGCGATCTTCGGGGCCACGGTGGAGTGCTGGGTCATCTTCCCCTCGCGGGTGGAGCATCCCATGCCGAGGTTTTTGAGGGCGCCGCCGAAACCGGTCAGCTCGTGGCACTTGAAGTGGGAGACCGCCACCATGGCGTCGGCCTCGGCGATGGCGGAGGCGATGGGAACCTTCTTGAGGATTTCGCCGTTCACCTCCACGACGGTCGCCGAGTTTCCCCGGAGACCGTCACACATGATGAGGGGGGCGCCGGCCACCGCGTAGGCGAAGCCGTTCTCGACGGCGCAGGTGAGGGCCGAGACGGCCTCCTTCCGCTCGCCGGGATAGAGGGTGGACGAATCAGTGAGAAATGGTTTGCCGCCGCATCCCTTGATTTCCTCCACCATCCGCCTGATGAAGATCGGGCGAATGAAGGTGTGGTTCCCCCGCTCGCCAAAGTGGACCTTGACTGCCACAAGATCCCCGGTGGAAACCCGCTCCCTGACCCCGGCCAGGATCATGAGCTTGCCGATCTTGTCGAAGAGGTTTTCCTTGTGGCCGGCCCGCATGTCGGCGAAATAGACTGTGTTCGGCATTGTCATGTCCTCCCTGGTGTGTCTGTCGTCGTCTCCCTGAAACGCTAACACAAGGGGCTCTGGTTTTCAATATTTGGGAGATTCTGGCCCTGTCCCCTTGCAGATGCATGAAAATTTGTTATTTTACTCATTAACAGTTCACGTGCGCAGTCCGGGGGATTCCATGAGTGATACGCAACGGCAGCCCGAAATCTGGCTGATGGGGTTGGGATGTGATGAGGAGCGTTCGGCGAAGGTGCGCGATTATCTGACCTATGCAGGATACCGGGTGACCTGCCACGGGATGGATGATTTTGCCGACGGCAGGCCCCTCGGGGTGGTTCTCGACCTCTCGCCCTTTTCCAGGGACGGGTGGGGGATTCTGCTCGACATCAAGAATAACGCGGCCACCCGTGACGTGCCGATACTGCCGGTCTATCTCAGCCAGGAGGGGAAGGTGGGAGGGATTTTCCCCGCTGTCGGATTTTTCACCCTTCCTGTCGATCCCGACTACCTCTTGACGAAATTGGCGGTGTTGGGGCTCACGGAGGATGCCGAGACCTGGGACCTGCAGGTGATGGTGGTGTCGAAGCGGGGTGAGGAGCATCTGGCCAAGGCGCTAACGTCCCTCGGCTTCGATGTGGTTAACGCATACACCGGCAAAGAGGCGGTTGCCCTTGCCACCATCGGCCGCCCCTTCATGGTCTTCTGCTGCGTAATGCTTCCCGACATGTCGGCGTTCGAGCTCATGGAGCGTTTCCGCCTCTTTCCCCAGGTGCGCAACGTTCCCTTCTTCGTGCTGGTCAAGGATGCCATGAAGGAGGGGGAGAGGGCGGCGCTGAGCCGTCAGGTCGAGCATCTGGTAAGGAAGAAAGAGCTGACGCGGGAGGAGTTTGCGACCCACCTTCGGCGCCGGCGCTGAATCCTTTTTTCCCCTCAAGTTTTTTTCGCGACGGCCGAAGAGATAACCAGAGCAGGCATTCGATGTTCGAAAGGAGGCGCAGGTCGAAACAGCGGTCCGAAAACCAGTGCTGTAGCACCTGAGGTAGGTTTCGGCCTACCGTAAACATCCGGCTAGTGCCGGGTCGACACCGTCTCGAGAAAAGGCTGCTGGGTTACTCCCCTGCAGCCTTTTCGTCTTTTTGCCTACAGCTTCACGGTCTTGTATAAAAAGTTCTTGAATTTAAAGAATTTTTTCCGCTCATCGTCGTTTTCCTCGTCGTCGCCGTTCACCGCTTTCAGATAACGGGCCACCTGGGGCATGGCCTTGCCCGCCGCATCCTTTGCCCGCTCGATAACGAGCCGCACCACATCCCGGGAGATGGCGTTGGCGGAGTAGGGCTCGTAGACCGCTTCCCAGAAGGTCGCGCCGTTGGCGATCTGCTGCATGATGTCAACTGACAGCCGTTCGTTGAGCTCCTGGGCGGCGTTGGCAGGGGGGAGTTCCCGCATGCCGGCGGCTAGGGCACGGCGGATGTCGTCGGCGGTAAGGACTTTCCCTTTCCGGAAGAAGAGCGCCCGCAGCAGGATGCTCCGTAGCTCCCGGATGTTGCCGTGGTAGTGGTGGTTCATCAGGAGCTGCTTGGCGTCGCGGGTGAGGGTGGGGGTGTCCTCCTTGGGCTCGTCGCCGCGATAGGTGCGGTAGAGCTTGCCGAGGAAGTGGGTGGCCAGGTCGGGGATATCCTCACGCCGGTCATTCAGGGACGGCACCCGCATCGACAGCTCCGAGAGGCGGTGGTAGAGGTCTTCCCGGAAGTTTCCCCGCCGGATCTCCTCGGTCAGGTCCTTGTTGGTGGCGGCCACCAGCAGCACCCGGCTGAACCGGTCCTGGTTGTCCCCCAGGCGCACGAAGCCGCCGTTGTCGAGAAAGCGCAGGAGCTGCACCTGGGTCTTGGGGTCGGCGTCGCCGATCTCATCCAGGAAGACGATTCCCCCCGCCGCTTCTTCCAGAATCCCCTTCCGGTCGCTGTAGGCGCCGGTGAAGGCCCCCTTCTTGTGGCCGAAGAGCTCCGAGTAGGTGAGGTCCCCGCTGTAGGCGGCGATGTTGGTCTTTTTCACCGGGAGCTGGCCGCTGGGGTTCAGTTTCTCCCGGTACATCTCGTTCAGCTTGTTGTAGAGGTTGTTGAAAAAGAATTCCTTGCCGGCGCCGGTCTGCCCCAGGACCAGGATGGAGGGGAGGCCGATGGTGGCTTCCTGGAGCACGTTCTTGGACCAGAGGGTGATCCGGTTGAAGAGGGGAACCGACACGGTCTCGATGAAGTCGACGATCTCCTGGGCCTTGCGGCTGTTGCCGATGATGTTGCCGAGGCGGTAGGAGGAGATCTGGGGGTCTTTGTAGGCCACGTCGCTTTTAAGTCGCGTCACCTCGTTCTGGAGCCGCTCGATCCGCGTCAGGTCCGAGATGTGCCGGGCCGTGAGCCGGTCGATGATCTGGAGGATCCGCTTGTGCTCCTCGGTGAACCAGGCCGGCTTCAGGGAGTTGAGGCAGACCACGGCGATCACCTCGTCGTCGCAGACGATGGGGACGGCGATCTCGCTCTGGATCTGCTCGTGCATGGAGCGGTGGAACCCCTCGCCCTGCTGTTCGTCGGCCACGTGGGCGATGATCCTGGGCTGCTTCGACCAGGCCACGTACCCCGTGAGGCTCCGTTCCTCCGGGGGGAGCTCCCCCCCGCCGATCCGGAAGGGGGGGATGTGCTTCTTCATCCACGCCTTGTTCTTGGCGCCGACGATGGTCCCTTCCTCGTCCTCCACCAGGAGCCACTTACCCCCTTCCCGCTCCTCCACGATGGCGATGCTCCCGGTGTCGGCGCCGATGAGCTCTGTCGCCTTGGAGAGGACCTTGGTGAGGAAGGGCTGCAGCTCTTCGGTCCGTTCCTGGAGGAGTTCGGTGATTTCGGCCAGGACCCGGATCTCCAGGTGCTCGCCGCCGATCTCGTTCACGGCCCGCTCGGCCATCTCGGCGTGGGTTTGGAGAAGCCCCATCTCGAAGTCGGAGAAACGGTAGAGCTCAACGGTGAAGTAGTTCACGAGGCAGATGACCTTGCGGCTGGACGGCTCGTAGCGGGGGACCACGTAGAGGGAACGGAGCGCCATCTCTTCGGTGAGGGCCTTCTTCTGGAGGGAGTGCTGGGTGAGGTCGGGGATGAAGAGGGGGCGCAGGAGCCGTTCGTCAGTAATGACGGCGTTGTCGTCGATGAAGCGGGAGATGAGGGAGGTGCCCCGCTGCAGCGCGATCTCTCCCTGTTCGTCGTAACGGGACTTGAACCGGGGGTCTTCCGAATGGCTGGCAAGGATGGCGAGTCGCGCCGTGCCGTCGTCGCCCATGACCGGCACGAGCACCGAGGCGAGCACCAGCTTGTCGATGAGGCGCACCGCCGACTGGACCATGAAGGAGGCGGCCTCCCGTTTTTTGTACTCGTCAACCCGCCGGGCCAGCAGGAGCTGCTGGTGGTAGATGCGGGCGGAGTCGATCCGGTCGGCCACGGAGGTGATGAACTCGCCCAGGAGGGCCTTATCCTTCCCCCTGAGGAGATCCGCCGGCTGGAAGCGGTCGATGCAGGCCACGCCGATGGACTTCCCCTGGCTCACCACCGGCAGGAGCGAGGAGATGCCGACGGCGAACCGCTCGGCAAAGCCGTTGTCGAAGGTGCTCGGGCCGGCCGGGTCATGCCGGAACTCAGCCGGGTACTGGCTGACGAACACGCTGGAGACCGTGGCCTCCCGGGAAATGATGGGGAAGCTTACCGCACGGATCTCGTCTGCCAGAGGGCCCGAGGCGTAGACGCAGGAGAGGACTCCGCGGGTCAGGTCCTCCAGGTAGATGCGGATACGGTCCTGGCCCGAGACGAGGCGGATTCCCTCGGCAACGGCATGGAGCATCTCCTCCAGGTTTTCCTTGCCATAGTCGGCGATGCGGTCGCGGAGTGCATTGAGCTGGGTGCTGAGATTGGTCATGGATGCCTCTGAGTGTAGGAAATGTACTCAGAAGCAGTGTAGGAGAAGGGGGGGAGGGAAGTCAAGGAAATCGGGGACCGGTGATCTGGGACCGGGGACCGGGAAGCGCATGTTCACATGGGTGCGGCTGGTGTGGCAGCATGGCTAACGCGGCTTTGGGAAGTGGGTTTTACTGGTCCCCGGTCCTTGGTCCCGGCCTTAACTGAGCCCTTTGCGTATCTGGTAGAGTTGTTCGAGGTCGAGCCGGTTCAGCTCGAAGTATTCCCGCTCCAGTTCCTCCACGTAGAAGCGGTCCAGGCCCGAGTTCTCCAGGAAATCCTCCCGCAGGGCGCTGTCCTTCTCGCCGATGATCTGGGGGAGGAGGTTATGGAGGTAGACCGCCTCCTTCTTGATGGTAACGATGGTCTCGTCAAAAAGCCGTGAGGGGATGGAGCCGGTTATGATTTTCCGTTTCCGCAGATCCTCGGTCACCTCGCGTTTCATGGTCGCCTGGTCGTCCCGGGTGGCGTAGTTGGAGTAGAAGTTCCTGATCCGGTCCCGCACATGGTTCAGGAGGGCGATGGCGAGCCGCTCCTCGCGGTCGATGGCCAGCAATTCGTCCAGCAGCGTCGCCACGGTGAGTCGGTTCTCCTCGATAAGCCGCAGCCCCGCCACGAGCGCCGTAACCTTCCTCCGTCCGTAGCGGCCCAGATACTTGTTCTCCAGGATCCCGTCAATGAAGATCTCGGTGAAGAGCCCCGGCCGCAACTCCTCGAAGGCGCTCCGGTTTCCCAGGAGGCTCCGGATCATCTCCTCGGAGATGCGCACGGTTTCCATGAACGCGAGTTGGTTCACCGCCTGGGACGTGGCGTCGAACCGGTCGAAATAGGTGATGATGTGGGAGAATCCCTCCAGGAGCGCCATGTCCGCCCCGTCGCGGATCCTCTCGTCGCACCCCTTGCTGGCGTCCAGAAGAATCTCCTCGAAGGTGTGGTCCCTGACCTCGGAGGCGCGCTTTTTGGCGAAAAGAAGCCTCACCATGTCCTCCCGGTCGATGGCGCTCTCGATCTCCCGTTCCCGCAGGAAGAGCCCTTCGAGGATCTGGCGGGTCTCGGCGATGGATTCGTGCTCCTCGGTCCCCCCGATCTTCTTGTCTTTTTTCAGCATGTCGTCGAGGGCGTAGAAGAGGGCACCAGGAATCTTGTTTCGCACCGACAGGGTCTTAAGGCGGGTGAGCCGGGCGTTTTCCAGGGCGCTGATCTCCCCCTTGAGGTGGCAGCCAATGAGGATGTTCTTGTATTCGTCAACGATCCGCCGATTGGCCGGATGTTTGTACATGACATCGATCCGGATCCGCTCCTGCTGGTAGCGGTCGATGTTGTGACGCTCGGCAATGTCCGAAAGCCCGGCGAAATCCTCGTCGGAGATTTTCTTGCTGGCAAAGTAGAGGCTGCGGAAGGTGTCGTAATATTCCCGGTGATGGATGTTCACCAGCTTGAAGAGAAAGAAGAGGGCGCCGGGGTCGTTCAGGAGCCCGAGCACCTCGTCGATGAGGGTGTTCTCGTCATGGGCGCCCACGGTCGGAGAGCGCTTGAGGGCCTTGCCGACGGCGCGGACGATGGCTGTCTGCTGTTGGCGGAGGCTCGCGCCGAGGCGTTCCGAGGCGAGGAAAAAGAAGTAGTTCGCCACCGCGTTGCCGTCGAAGAAAATTTTGTCGAAGCCCAACTCCCCACTGGTCTGTTCGCTGAAGTGGAGCGTCCCTCCCTCGTCGCCGGAGCGGGCGCCGTAGACCACGAGCCGGTTGATGACATCCCCCTTGGCCAGGTCAGCCATGGGCTGGTCCACGCCGAACATGTACTCGCAGAATGAGCCGCCATTGCCTGCGTGTCGTATGCCGCCGCGGCCGATGACGAACTCGTTGCCGGGGGAGAAGAAGCGAAGCTGCGCCCCGTTGCTCTCGGCGGCGTTGAAGAAGTAGCGCCGGTGGGCATCCTCGCCAGCCACGATGGCGTAATACTCGATTCGATCGTCGATATGTCCGTGGAGGCGGATGTCTTTGTTCATGGGAACCTTATGCCGCTTGTTTGGTCAGCTCCGTCTACAAAGCAATCTCCATGCCGTCGTATGCAAACTCAACACCTTCGGGGAGCCGCGACTCATCCCCATGGGCCACCTCGTGGGTCAGGTGGGTAAGGATGGCCCGCTTTGGCTTCAGTTGCTCCACGATCCTGAGCGCCCCCTCGATGTTGAAGTGGTTCTCGTGGGGAGTGTAGCGGAGGGCGTCCATGATGAGGATGTCCAGGCCGGTCAGGAGCGATAGCGACGAGTCGGGGATGCGGCTGCAGTCGGTGAGGTAGGCGGCGCCGTCGATCCGGTAGCCGGTGGCGGGCATGGCGCCGTGGTAGAGATGGATCGGGACGATGCTCTGCCCGAAAAGGGCGAACGGTTCGTTCACAATGTGGGCTTCCATGAGGGGAGAGTAGCCGACCACCTCCAGCCCCCGGAAGATGTAGGAGAAGTTCCTTTGCACCGCCTCCATGGTTGTCCGGCTGCCGTGGCAGGGGATCACCCGGCGGTGGATGAAGTGAAAACCGCGCAGGTCGTCAATGCCGTTTATGTGGTCGGCGTGGGGATGGGTGAGGAGTACCGCGTCGATGTAGGGAATCCGCTGACGCAGGGCCTGGCGCCGGAGGTCCGGCGAGGTGTCCACGAGGATGTACTTCCCCGCCGTCTCGATCATGATAGAGGACCGGGTTCGCTTGTCCTTCGGGTCGCTTGACGAGCAGACGGGACAGTGGCAGCCGACCATGGGGACGCCGGTTGAGGTGCCGCTGCCGAGAATGGTTATTTTCATGTGGTGAATTCCCTGTAAAATATCTACGAAAAATACCATGAGCCGGAGCAGCCCTGCAAGGGCTTTGTCCTTGCATCGGAAGGCGCAGTCAGGCTACTATCCTCGCTCCGAGAGGAGCCTCCCGCATACATGAAAATTGCCCTCATCACTCCCTACTATGCCCCGCCGGTGCGGGGGAACGCCGTTACCGTCAGGCGCATTGCAGCGCATCTTGCCACTGCCGGGTGCGAGGCGGCCGTCTACTCCCTCGACTGTCTGACCGCGGCCCAAATCCTTGAGGAGATCAGGCAGATGAAGCCGGACGCGATCCACGGTTTCCACGCCTATCTCGGGGGGCGGGTGGCCCGGGAGATCGCCCGCGTCGTCGGTATCCCCTACATCGTCACCCTGACCGGTTCCGATGTCTACGAAGCCCTTGCTGACGATCGGCGGGAAGAATCCCTTGCTGTCCTGCGTGATGCGACTGCCATCGTTGCCTTTGACCCCAGCGTCAAGCACCGCGTGGTCGATCACCACCCGAGTCTGGCGGCAAAGACCCGGATCATTCCCCAGGGGGTTGAGCTTCCCGGCGAGATTTTTTGCTGGGGAGAGGAGCGCTTCGACGCCGGAGAAATCGTCTTTTTTCTGCCGGCCGGGCTTCGGCCGGTGAAAAACGTCGGCTTCCCGCTGGCTACCATGGCGGAACTCCACGGGGAGGATTCCCGCGTCCGGCTTGTGGCGGCCGGCCCGGTCCTCGACGAAACGTATGGGGCAACGGTTCTGGCGGAGATGGTGCGCCATCCCTTCGCCCGCTACCTGGGGGAGGTGGGGCATGACGCCATTGGTGCCATCTACCGGCGTGCCGACGTGGTCCTCAATACCTCCATCTTCGAGGGGGGGATGGCCAACAGCGTGCTGGAGGCCATGGCCTTCGGCCGGCCGGTCCTGGCGGCGGACATCGAGGGGAACCGCTCCATCGTGAAGGAGGGGAAGACAGGGCTCCTTTACCGGGACGAGGGGGAGTTGCTCCAAAAGGCCCGGGACCTGCTGCAGGACGACGGGCTGCGCCGGCGGCTCGGCGAGCAGGGGCGCCGGTTCGTGGAGGAGCGGTTTTCGGCCGGGCGGGAGGCGGAGGCGTACCGGGAACTCTATGGGTGGGTGCTGGGGTGAGGGTGCGTTCCGGTTGGAGAAATGGTTGGCGGTAGTTCAGCGGCAACACTTCAAGAGGATGCCATGAAGGAAAGGGAGGAAGATATATGGGTACTGCACTGGACGCACTGCTGATAGCCAAGGGAGAGAAGGAAGTCTGCCTCCTGCCGCGGATGGCCAACCGCCACGGGCTCGTGGCCGGCGCCACCGGCACCGGCAAGACGGTGACGCTGCGGGTGCTGGCCGAGCGGTTCAGCGCCATCGGCGTGCCGGTCTTCATGGCCGATGTGAAGGGGGACCTGTCGGGGCTGGCCCTGCCGGGGGACGAGAACCCCAAGGTGGCCGAACGGGTGGCGAAGATGGGGCTTGAGGGATTCGCCTGCAGCGGTTTCCCCGTGGTCTTCTGGGACGTCTTCGGGGAGCAGGGGCACCCGGTCCGGACCACGGTCTCTGAGATGGGGCCGCTTCTCCTGTCGCGGCTCCTGAACCTGAACGACGTCCAGAGCGGGGTCCTCAACGTCATCTTCAAGGTGGCCGACGACAACGGCCTGCTGCTCCTCGACTTCAAGGACCTCCAGGCCATGGTCCGCTACGTGGGGGACAACGCCGCCGAGTTCCAGACCGCCTACGGCAACATCTCCGCCGCCAGCATCGGCGCCATCCAGCGGAACCTCCTGGCCTTGGGCGAGCAGGGGGCGGAGCAGTTCTTCGGGGAGCCGGCCCTGAACCTCCAGGACTTCATGCAGACCGACTCCGACGGCCGGGGGGTGATCAACATCCTCGCCGCCGACAAGCTGATGCAGTCGCCCAAGCTCTATGCCACCTTCCTCCTCTGGATGCTGTCGGAGCTCTTCGAGCAGCTCCCCGAGGCCGGGGACCCGGAGAAGCCGAACCTGGTCTTTTTCTTCGACGAGGCGCACCTCCTCTTTGACGACGCCCCCAAGGCCCTGGTGGAGAAGATTGAGCAGGTGGTGCGGCTCATCCGCTCCAAGGGGGTGGGGATCTACTTCGTGACCCAGAACCCCGTCGACCTCCCCGATACGGTGCTGGGGCAGCTGGGGAATCGAGTCCAGCACGCCCTGCGGGCCTTCACCCCCAAGGACCAGAAGGGGGTCAGGGCTGCTGCGGAAACCTTCCGGGCCAACCCCGCTTTCTCCGTGGAGACGGTCATCACCCAGCTGGAGGTGGGGGAAGCTCTTGTATCGGTCCTGGACGGGAAGGGGGCCCCCACCGTGGTGGAGCGGGCCCTGGTCTGCCCACCCCAGAGCCGCTTCGCCCCCCTCGCGGGTGCCGAGCGGACCGCGGTCATCGCCCGCTCGCCCCTGGCCGGTTTCTACGAGAAAGCGGTGGACCGGGAATCGGCCTACGAGACGCTCAAGGCCAAGACCGAGGCGGCAGCGCCGGCGCCAGAGGAGGGGAAGAGCGAAGTGGCAAGCCAGGTGGGGACGGTGCTCGGGGCCTTTGCCAAGAGCGCGGCCCACGCCATCGGCAGTCAGGTGGGACGCCAGATTATCCGGGGGGGGCTGGGATCCCTCTTTGGCGGAGGGCGGCGGTAACAGCATGCCGGTGCTGGAAACAGCAAAAAGGGCGACCCCTCCAGGTCGCCCTTTTTTTGATAGCATCCGGAATGCCGCTATCTCGTGAAGTAGCCGTCCGAGAGCGTCTTCAGGAAGAGGACGATGTTGTCCACCTGGGGCCGAGGGAAAAATCCCATGGCGGTGCGGTTCTGGTCCACTTCCGGCGGCGGGAACATGGTGGCCATGGCTTCGCAGTTTCCGCCCATGCCGCCACCGCCTCCCATGCCGCCGCACATGCCGCTATCCATGGCCGCACGCCAGTGGTAGTCCACCGGTCGGGGTCCGTTCCGCTGCCGGGACATCCCATGGCGCCACCCATACCGCCACCGCCCATGCCGCCACTGCCGCACTTGAGCCTGGTGACGTCCTTGCCGGCCGCTATGGCATTATCCCAGAACTGGAGGGGAGTTGCCGCATTTTTCGTAGGTTAATCAGGAAGGGATTAATCGGTGTTTGTCCCATAAAAGCAAGAGGGCCTCCGGAGAAGCCCTCTTGGGCTGCGATAATTGCCGCGTTGGTCACTTCCTCTCCCGGCGCCTGGCCCGGCGCTCCCCGGACGCTTCGCAGCGGCGCCGCTCCTCCTCGGTGCGGGGTTCCCACGGCGGGACCTCCGTCGGCTTCCCTCCCTTGTCCAGGGCCACCATGGTGAAGTATCCCCGGGCCGCCTCGTAACTCTGCCCCGTGAAGACATCCTCCGCCTCAACCATTACCGCCATGTCGATGGACGTTCGGCCGGTACAGACCACCCGGGCCTCCACCTTGACCACCTCCCCCACATGCACCGGCCGGATGAAGGCGATCTCCTCGGCCCCGGCGGTGACCATGTCGCACCGGGCGTAGCGCCAGGCGGTGATGGCCGCCGCCTTGTCCATGAGGCTCATGAGCACCCCGCCGAAGATGTTTCCCGCAGAATTGGTGTCCTGGGGGAGGAGGGTCTCGATGAGGGTCCAGTCGCGGTTCATGGTTTCTCTATCTCCTTTTCCATCTCCAGCACCCGCAAGGTGATCTTCAGGATCGAGTCCGGATTTAACGAGATGGAGTCGATCCCCTCCCGAACCAGGAAGGCGGCGAACTCCGGGTAGTCGCTGGGGGCCTGGCCGCAGATGCCGCTGTGGCGGTGATTGCGCCGCGCCCCTTCCACCACGCTGGCGATGAGGCGCATGACCCCCGGGTCCCGCTCGTCGAAGACGTGGGCCACCAGGGCCGAGTCCCGGTCGATGCCGAGGGTGAGCTGGGTCAGGTCGTTGGAGCCGATGGAGAAGCCGTCGAAGAGCTGCGAGAATTCGTCGATCATGATGACGTTGTTCGGTATCTCGCACATGACGTAGACACCGAGGCCGTTCTCTCCCCGCACGAGGCCGTTTGCCGCCATCTCCGCCAGGACCTTCTCCGCCTCCACGATCCGCCGGCAGAAGGGGATCATGGGGATCACGTTCACAAGCCCCATTTCGTCCCGCACCCGTTTCAGCGCCCGGCACTCCAGGGCGAACCCCTCCCGGTACCGCTCGTCGTAGTAGCGCGAAGCCCCCCGGAAGCCGATCATGGGGTTCTCCTCAGCGGGCTCGAAGGCCCGCCCCCCCAAGAGCGAGGCGTACTCGTTGGACTTGAAATCGCTCATCCGGACAATGACCGGCTTCGGGTGGAAGGCAGCGGCGATGGTGCCGATCCCCTCGGCCAGCTTCTCCACGAAGTAGGCGGGCGGATCGGGGTAGCCGGCGGTGAGGCGCCCGATCTCGCGGCGGGACGCCTCGTCCTCTACCCGCTCCGGGTGAACGAGGGCCATGGGGTGGACCTTGATGTGGTTGGTGATGATGAACTCCATCCGGGCGAGCCCCACGCCGTCGTTGGGGATCCGGCAGAGGGAGAAGGCCTCCTCCGGGTTCCCCAGGTTCATCATGATCCTGGTCCGGGGGCGGCGCATCCCCGAGAGGTCCACCCGCTCAATCCGGAAAGGGAGCGCGCCGTCGTAAATACGCCCCACGTCCCCTTCGGCGCAGGAGACGGTGATCTCCCGGCCCGGGGCGATCCGCCCGGTGCCGTCGCCGGTCCCCACCACCGACGGAATCCCCAGCTCGCGGCTCACGATGGCCGCATGGCAGGTACGCCCCCCCTTGTTGGTGACGATGGCGGCGGCGGTCTTCATGACCGGCTCCCAGTCAGGAGTGGTGGTGTCGGCCACCAGGACCTCGCCGGGGCTGAATTCGTTCAATTTGTGGACATCGGTGATGACCCGGGCCGGGCCGACGGCGATCTTCCCGCCGACGCTGGTGCCGGTGACAAGGACTTCCCCCTTGCGCTCCAGAACATATGTTTCGAGAAAGTCGAGCCGCTTCTGGGATTCCACCGTCTCGGGGCGGGCCTGGACGATGAAGAGCTCCCCCGAAACCCCGTCCTTGGCCCATTCGATGTCCATGGGGACGTCGTGGCCGGCCCGCTTCGAGTAGTGCTCTTCGATGAGAAGGGCCTGGCGGGCCAGCTCCAGCACCTCTGCGTCGGCCAGGCAGTAGTGGCGCCGCTCCTCCCTGGGCACCTCCACGTTCTTCGTCAGGTGTTTGGAGGTGCCAGTGCCGTAGATCATCTTGATCTTCTTCTCACCGAGCTTGCGCCGGACGATGGGGCGGAATCCCTGGCGGAGGGGCGGCTTGAAGACGGTGAACTCGTCGGGGTTCACGGCCCCCTGGACCACGTTCTCCCCCAGGCCCCAGGCGCCGGTGACCAGCACCGTGTCCCGGAAGCCGGTCTCGGTGTCGAGGGTGAAGATGACGCCGCTGGAGGCCCGGTCCGACCGGACCATCTTCATGACCCCGATGGAGAGCCCCACCTTGAAGTGGTCGAACCCCTGGTCGATGCGGTAGGAGATGGCCCGGTCGGTGAAGAGCGATGCAAAGCAGCGGCGGCAGGCGTCCAGGAGCTGCACCTCGCCCCGGATATTCAGGTAGGTTTCCTGCTGACCGGCGAAGGAGGCGGTGGGGAGGTCCTCGGCGGTGGCGGAGCTGCGGACCGCCACATCGCAGTTCTCGCCGTACTCAATGCAGAGCCGGCGGTAGGCGGCCGTGATTTCCGCCGCCAGGTCCGCCGGGAGCGGCGCGCCGCAGATAAGCTCCCGCACCCGGTGGCCTCGCAAGGCCAGGTCGTCCACGTCCTCCTTGTGGAGTTTCGCCAGGGTCCGCCGCATCTCGTCCAGCACCCCGGCAGAGCGGACCAGGTACCAGTAGGCCTCCGCGGTTATGGCGAAGCCGTTGGGTATCTTCACCCCCAGGGGGCGGAGTTCCCGGTACATCTCCCCGAGGGAGGCGTTTTTACCTCCCACGAGGGGGACGTCGTCGATGGTGATTGCGGAGAACCAGCGGATCCAGGTCATGGGGGAACCTCCCTGTTGCCCCTCGCCCCCAGCCCCTCTCACCGAGGGCGAGGGGAGACACCAAACCCCTCCCTCGGGGAGAGGGTGGCCGTAGGCCGGGTGAGGGGTTTATCCTTTTAGCTTCGCCGCGATTTCCGCAATGTACTTCCCTTGGTAGCGGGCGCCGGCCAGTTCGTTCTCGCTGGGGAGACGCTCTCCCTGGCCTCCGGCAATGGTGGAGGCGCCGTAGGGGGAACCACCGGTGATCTCGTCGATCCGCATCTGGCCGGCAAAGGCGTAGGGGAGCCCCACGAGCACCATCCCCTGGTGGAGGAGGAAGGTGTGGAAGGTGAGGATGGTGGACTCCTGGCCGCCGTGCTGGGTGGCGGAGCTGGTGAAGACCCCTCCCGCCTTCCCCACGAGGCCTCCCTTCACCCAGAGGCCGCCGGTGGCGTCCAGGAACTGGCGCATCTGGCCGCACATGTTGCCGAAGCGGGTCGGGGTGCCGAAGATGATGGCGTCGGCGGCGGCCAACTCGTCCACGGTGCAGACGGGGATGTGGGCAAAGGCCTTCTGGGGCTCGACGGCCCCCATTTTCTGCAATACGTCGGTTGGCAGGGTTTCCGGGACACGGCGGAGCACCGCCTCGGCGCCCGAGACCTCCCGGACCCCTTCGGCCACGGCCTCGGCCATCCGGTAAATGTGGCCGTACATGGAATAGAACGGAATGAGTACCTTCATGGGTGAGTCCTCCTTGATGCAAGTATGTTCGGCATCATCAAGGGTACCGCATTACGGGGCTGATGCAACGGAAGGGAGGTCGGCGGGGAGGGTCAGTGGCGGCGGATGATGACCTGGCCGCTGGCGAGTTTCTTCTGGAGCCAGAGCCCCAAGAACTGCTTGATTATTGTGCGGGTGGCGGGGATGAGGAAAAAGAGGCCGAGAAAGTCGGAGAAGAAGCCGGGGGTGAGGAGCAGGATGCCTCCCACAAGGACGACGGCGCCGTCCAGGATGCTGGCGGCCGGAAGCCGCCCTGCGGCCAGCTCGCTCTGGATGGTGCGGAGGATGGCGAATCCCTGGTGCCGGACGAGCCACGCCCCGGCAAAGCTGATGAGGAGAAGGAGGGCCACGGTGGGGAGGGCGCCGATGAGTCTCCCGACCCTGATGAGGAGATAGAGTTCGATGACCGGGACAACGCTGAAGATGAGGAAGAGCCTGAAGAGCATAGGTGACGGTGACGGTCGCCGAATCAGCCGGAAACGGCGTTCCCCCCCGAGGCCTTGGCGGCGTCGAGGGCCTCAAGGGCGCCCCTGAGCAGGGTGAGGCTGTCCGAGCCGACGGCGGCTTCGGCAACCCCCACCGATATGGTGAGGGGGGGAAGCATGCGGCCGTCATGGATGTCGATGACGGTGTTGGTCAGCCGCTGGCGAAGGCGTTCGGCGATCATCCGGGCCGTGGCGACTCCGGTTTCGGGGAGGAGGATGGCGAAGGTGTCCCCCCCGTAGCGGGCCACCACCTCGGTGGGACGGAGGTAGTTGCGCAGGGCCTTGGACACGGCATGGAGCGCCCGGTCTCCGCCGATGCGGCCGTGCTCTTCGTTGAAGGCGCGGAAGTGGTCGATGTCGATCATCATGAGGGAGAGGGGTTTACCGCTGGAGGCGGCGCGGCCTGCCTGGCGCTCCAGGACCCCTTCCAACCAGCGGCGGGTCTGGAAACCGGTAAGGGGGTCGACGATGCTCTGGTCGTGGAGGGCGTATTCGCGCGCCGTTCCGGCAAAGCTCTCGCGGCTCGGGTCGTGGCGCCGCCGCAGGAGGATGCCGAGGAGGTTGCAGGCGGCGGCGTGGGATGCCTGGGCCAGGGACCAGATGAGGTCCTCCTCCATGACGAGGACGCGGCAGGGCTCGGCAGCCACCAGCAGGCACGGGACGCCCGGTTCTCCCGCGGAGAACGTCTCGCCGATGATATCCCCCGGTTCCAGAAAGAGGGGATCATTGGTCTCCCGAACGTCATAGTGGAGGGCAAGGCGCCCCGACAGGAGCACCGAGAGACTGCGGTCGAGGGGGCCGTCAGGTTCGAACCGCTCGCCCCGGGGGAGTTCCTGGGCCGTGCAGTGGGCCAAGATTCCCTCGATGCACTCCAGGGGGACGAAGCGGAAAAGGGGAACCGTTTCCAGTTCGGCGGTGCTGAAGAGGGAGTCGTGGGTCATGTCGCTCCTCACGGGGCTCAGTAGCCCCTCACTACCACGTCCAGGTGACCGTCGTTGGGGCAGAAGATGAGGCCGTGGATCGGCACGTCCCGGGGGATGAGAGGGTTCTGGCGGAGAACGGAAACCACCCGCCCGACGTTCTCCTCGGGGCAGGAGAAGGCCCCCATCCACTGGGCCAGGTCTGGCACCTGGGCTTCGATGATCGCAGGATCCACGCCCCGCGCAATCATCCGCTCTTTCAGGGCCTTGGCATCGACGCTGGCCATGCCGCAGTCCTGGTGCCCGATTACGAAGATTTCCTCCACGCCGAGCATGAAAATGGCCGCCACGAGGCTCCTCACCACGCCGCCGCTCATGGGGTCGACGATGGTGTTGCCGGCGTTCTTGATGACCTTAGCATCACCGCGCTTGATTCCCATGGCCGGTTCCAGAAAGTCCACGAGCCGGGTATCCATGCAGGTGAAGATGGCGAACTGCTTCCTCGGGTTCTTGGGAAGGGGAGGGAATACCCCGGGGCGGACGAACTCCCTGTTGGCGTCGAGGATCGTGTCGAGAAGGGTCATCGGGCACCTCGCGTTTTCGCATGGTTTGAGCGTGCATCTATATAACCCGGCCGTGGTGCGACCTGTCAACCGTTTTCATGACGAGCTTCGCGCATTTGCATCCGTTGACAAGCGGTAATGCCGGTCTATAGTTTTTCCGAGATTGACTTGAGGCTGCCTTACACAGAACAAGGAGGTTCCGCGATGAAGAGACTATTGGCTGCAGGATGCGCACTTTTCGCCCTTGCCTTTGCCACGACGGCGATGGCGGAGGTGAAGCCGGGTTCATTTGCCATCACTCCCTACGTGGGAGGATACACCTTCGATGGCGAGCAGCACATCAAGACGGGCCCCACCTTCGGTATCCGTGGTGGGTACAATTTTACGAAAAACTGTGGGCTTGAAGGGGTCTTCGGCTATACCCCCACCGAGCAGACAAAGCGCGAGTCCGATGTTGATGCCATCACCTACCGTCTTGAGGGGCTCTATCACTTCATGCCGGAAAAGGATCTGGTGCCGTTTCTGGCCGTTGGCGGCGGCGGAATCACCATCGACAGTGAGGGCGCCGGGGTGAAGAGCCGTACCGACGGCATCGTCACGGCCGGTGGTGGCCTCAAGTATTTCATCAACGAGGCGCTTGCGGTGCGGACCGATGGCCGCTACATCCTCGACCTGAGCCGGACGCTCAGCAACTGGGAATACACCGTCGGCCTCAGTTTCCTGTTTGGCGGCGAGAAGAAGGCTGTCGCTCCCGTAGCCCCCGCGGCTGCTCCTGCTGAAGCGACCCCGGCACCCGAGGCCCCTCCCGCAGTCATGGCTGCCGAGCCGCGCCCTGGCCTCATGAAGTACTGCACCGATCTCAAGATCGAGTTCGACATCGACAAGGCCGACATCCGGCCCCAGTACAAGGACGAGGTGAAGCGTGTCGCCGACTACATGAAGCAGTATCCGAACACCACGGCGGTCATCGAAGGGTATACCGACGACGTGGGGAGCGACGACTACAACATGAAGCTCTCCCAGCGGCGGGCCGAAGCCGTTGTGAATTCCCTCGTGGATGATTTCGGGATTGACCGCTCACGCCTCTCCGCCAAGGGGTATGGGAAGACCCAGCCCCTTACCTCCAACGCCACCGAGGCGGGAAAACAGAAGAACCGCAGGATCCAGGCGGTCATCGACTGCACCCTGGAGGATCCCAAGGTTATCGCCAAGCTTCCGGACCGGCTCTGTGTGAGCCTCAATATCCAGTTCGACACCGACAAGTACACCATCAAGCCCCAGTACCATGACGAAATAGCCAAGGTGGGCGAGTTCATGAAGCAAAATCCCACGACAACCGCAGTTATCGAAGGGCACACCGACCGCGTGGGGAGCTACGACTACAACATGAAGCTCTCCCTGCGCCGCGCCGAGAGTGTCGTGACCTATCTGGCCGACAAGTTCGGCATCGAGAGATCCCGCCTCTCCGCCAAGGGGTACGGCTATACCCGCCCCATCGGCTACAACTCCGACCCGAAGGGACGCGCCATGAACCGGCGGATCAACGCCATCATCGACTGCGTGTTGCAGCAGAAGTAAGAAATAAACTCTCTTCTTCAAGAGAAAAGGCCGTCTCCCTAGTGGGGGACGGCCTTTTCTCTTGGTGGGATACCCAAAGCTCATTTCCTGGCGTCGATCCCGTAGCTCTTCATCTTCCGGTAGAGATTGCTCCGTTCCAGCTCGATTGCCTCGGCGGTGCGGGAGATGTTCCAGCCGTTCTCCTCCAGCTTCTGGAGGATGAATTCCCGCTCGAACCCCTCCCGGGCTTCCCGGAGGGAGTTGAGCTCAAGGGGAGCTCCGGGGCGGTGCGCCTCGCCGGCTGCGCTGCCGATGGTGTCAGGGACCTGGTCGGGGGTGATGACCTTTCCCGGCGTCATGATGACGAGCCGCTCGATGATGTTGCGCAGCTCCCGCACGTTGCCGGGCCAGTCGTACCCCTTGAGGAGTTCCACCGTCTCCGGGAGCATCTTCTTGCGCTCCTGTCCCTCCCGCTGGGCGAAGATGGCGAGGAAATGCTCCACCAGGAGCGGGATGTCATCCCGCCGCTCCCTGAGCGGCGGCACCGTGAAGGGGACCACGTTGAGGCGATAGAAGAGGTCTTCGCGGAAGGTGCCGCCGCGGATCTCGCCGGGGAGGTCCTTGTTGGTGGCCGCCACCACCCGCACATCCACCTCGATGGTCTTTGTCCCTCCCACCCGCTCGAATTTCCGCTCCTGGAGGATGCGGAGCACCTTGGCCTGGGTCTTCAGGGACATGTCGCCGATCTCGTCCAGGAAGATGGTGCCGCCGTCGGCCAGGTCGAATTTCCCCTTCTTCTGGGCCACGGCGCCGGTGAAGGCTCCTTTTTCGTGGCCGAAAAGCTCGCTTTCGATGAGCTCCTCGGGGAGGGCGGCGCAGTTGATCTCCACAAAGGGCTTCTCCTTGCGGGGGCTCCAGTGGTGGATGGCCCGGGCCACCAGCTCCTTGCCGGTGCCGTTCTCGCCGGTGATGAGCACCGAGGCGTTGGTGGCCGCCACGCGCCTCACCTGCTCCTGGAGCTGGAGAATGGCCGGGGTGTTCCCCACCATGTCGTGTCCCTTGAAAGCCACGGTGCGCAGGGTGTCGTTCTCGGCCTTGAGGCGCCCCACGTCGAGGCCGTTTTTTACGGTGACGAGAACCTTTTCCAGGGAGAGGGGTTTCTCGATGAAGTCATAGGCCCCGAGCTTCGTGGACTTCACCGCCGTTTCGATGGTGCCGTGGCCCGACATCATCACTACGGTCAGGAGGGGGTGGAACTCCTTGAGGGCCTGAAGGGTCTCCAGGCCGTCAAGCCGCGGCATCCAGATGTCGAGGAGCACCAGGTCGGGGTTCTCCTTCTTGGCCATGTCGAGGGCTTCCAGGCCGTCCTTGGCGAAGACGGGGCGGTATCCCTCGTCTTCGAGGATGCCGGCCAGGGCCGTGCGGATGTTCTGTTCGTCATCGACGACGAGTATTGTTTCGTTCATGGGTGGATCCTCTTGTATTGAAAGCAGTGATTCAATAACACGGAGAGACGGAGAGCACGGAGAAACCAAGAGAAAAAAACAGAGAGGCTACCAGAAATGATTCTGAACGCCGGTTTTTGATTTGCTCCGTGTCCTCCGTTTCTCCGTGTTATTTGGATTATTACGCCGTTACCGGCAGCTCGATGATGAATTTCGTCCCGTGGGGAAGATTGTCCCGCACGCGGATGAAGCCGTTGTGGTCGGCGATGATGGTGCTGACGATGGCAAGCCCCAGGCCGGTCCCGGACTTCTTGGTGGAGAAATACGGCTCGAAGAGGCGGGGCTTGTCCTCGGGGGCGATGCCGTGTCCCGTGTCGGCCACGGTGATCACCGCCATCTTCAGGACGGGATCGAAGCGGCTTTCGATTTCGATCTCCCCCTCTTCGGCCACGGCCGCCACGGCGTTGTCCAGGAGGTTGATGAAGACCCGCTTGATCTGATCCCGGTCGAGCTGCAGATGGGGGAGCCGGCGGTCTTCCCGGAAGCCGAACGAGATGGCCCTGTGCCCCTGGCTGAAGAGGGTGAGGGCCTCGCGGATGATCCCGTTCAGGTCGTTGGGGGCCGGGTTGGCGGCCGGCATCCGGGCAAAGCTGGAGAATTCGTTCACGAGGTTTTTCAGCTCATCCACCGATTTGACGATCATGGCGGTGCATTCGTCAAAGACGGTGTCTTCGTCGCCGAAGCGGGGGAGATAGCGCTTTCTCAGCCGCTGAGCGGAAAGCTGGATCGGCGTCAGGGGGTTCTTGATCTCGTGGGCGATGCGCCGGGCCACTTCCCGCCAGGCCGCCATCCGCTGGGCCTTGATGAGCTGGGTCAGGTCGTCGAAGACCACCACCGTTCCCAGGAACTCGCCGCTTTCGTCCCGCAGCATGGTCAGGTTGAAGAGGAGTGTCGCCCTGGAGTCGCGGATCGGGACCGTCACCTGACGGCTGATGGTGTCCTGCTTCGCCATCACCATGTCGCGCAGGATACCCTTGAGGGTGTCGATCTGCTCGTGCTTGAGAACCTCCCGGAAGTTCTTCCCCACCACGTCGCGGGCGGCGACCTGCAGGAGCTCCTCCGCCGATTTGTTGATGGTGGTGATCACACCATGACTGTCCACGGAGATGACGCCGGCGGCCACGTTGCGCAGCACGATCTCCATGTTGCGGCGCCGCTCGTCCAGCTCCTGGTTGCTCCGGACGAGCTCGATGTTGGTCTGGCGCAGGGCCTGCTGGTGGCTCCGCAGGTCCAGGGTCATCTTGTTGAAGGCGGCCACGAGCATCCCGAACTCGTCGCTCGAGCGCTGCCCCAGTTGCACGTCCAGGTTTCCCTCGGCCACCTGGCGGGTCGCCTCGGCCAGCTCCTTGATGGGGGTCGTGAGGCTGTTGGCCAGGTAGATGCCGAACCAGACCGCCAGGAAGACGATCACCATGGTGACAAGGAAGAGGGTCAGGATGTACCCCGAGCGGATGGGGTTCTTGAGGATCTTGAGCTGGCGGAACTCCTCGTAGGAGCTGGTGATCTCCCGCATCTTCTCCACGAGGGAGTAGGGGACGACGTAGTTCACCACCACCACCCCCACCACCTCGTCGGCCCGGTAGGTGGAGTAGATGGGCATGATGCCGCGGATCAGGTCGGCTTTCCCCACGGTGTTGACGCGACTCAGTTCCTTGCCGTTGAGCCCCATCTTGATGTCCTCGGAGGAGGGGTTCGTGAATTCCCCCTGGGGGACGCCGGGGTTCGACGACCGGACCAGCTCTTCGTTCTGGGAGGAGTAGACCTCCACGATGCCGAGGTTGTACTCCTGCTGCTTCCGGCGGACCAGCTCCCGGAGCCGGGGAAGGTTTTCCTCGTTCAGGAGCCGCTCGTCCCGGATGATGGAACTGATCTGCCGGCCGTAATAGAGGGCGTTGGCGGCCGAGTTTTTGTAGTAGGTCTGGGCCACCTCCAGGGACTCGGACAGGGAGCTCTCGACCTGGGTGTTGAACCAGTTGCGGATACTCATGTTGACGTAGGAGGCCGACACCACGAAGAGGAGCATGGTCGGTACCAGCGACAGTCCCATGAAGGCGATGACGAGCTTGGTCTGGAGATTGGCGCCAATGGCCTTGCTTCGTCGCTCCATGAGGAGCTTGGCCACATTGCGGAAAACCAGGTAGATGAGGAGAATGATGAGGAGAATGATGATGTTGATGATGCCGAAGATGAGGATGTTGCTCCCCATGGGGACTTCGGAGCTGATGCGGGAGAGGTGGATCTCGGCCCGGGTCAGCACGAGGATCAGCAGGACGGAGATGGCGATGATAATCGCTTCCCGCCGCCGCTTCTTCCGCTCCTGTTCCGGAGGGGAAATGATGGGTGGCTGCTGGTGATGGTTTTCAACCATTGATGGGGAATCCTTGGTGTGGCAAAAATGCAACAGGGTCACTTTATACAAACGGGAGCGTTAATGCAAGGGAGCGATTTGCCGAAGGGCGGTCTCGAAAATGAGAAAAGAGGCACCGGTGGTTATCTGCGGTGCCTCTTTTCTCTAGGGGGGCTTGGTAACTCCGGTTTCTGCATGGTGCCGGTTAGTTGATCACCGCAGGCCTGTGACGTTTCAGCATGACCTGGTCAATGAATTTGCCGATAGCCAGGAACAAAAGCTTGGTGTCTACCGGTTTCAGGATATAGTCCGTGATGCCGATATCCTGCAACTGGTCGAAGTAGCACTTTTCGCTATAACCGGACATGACGATGATTTTGGCGTCCGGTTTCAGGCCTCTGATCTCCCCGGCCATCCGGATGCCGTCCATGTCGGGCATGTTGATATCGGTTATGACGATGTCGAATTCATTGGCCCGGCAGAGTTCCAACCCTGATTCGCCATTATCGGCAAGGATGATGGCAACCCCCGGGAATTTGTTGGAGATCATGAGCGGAATCAATTCTCTCGCATACCGGTCGTCTTCCACAAAGAGAATGTTGATGGATTTGGCTGGATTGCGGGCTGGTTCCATGTCAGACCTCGATCCTGAATTCGGCGCATTCTTTGATGTTGCGAACGGTCAAGTGGCCTCCCATGTTTCGTTCAATGATGTTTTTTGACATGAAAAGTCCGATGCCGCTTCCCTTGCCGAGTTTCTTGGTGGTGAAATAGGGATCGAAAACCTTGTCGATAATGTTCTCATCGATCCCGCCGCCGTTGTCGGTGATCGTGACAACAGCCCTGCCGTTCTCCGGCCGGGAACTCACTTTTATCCATTTATCGGCAACGAGCGCATCCCGTGCGTTTAACAGGAGATTGAGCAGCGCCTGGCTGAATTCATTGGGGAATCCCGCCACCTGCGAATCCTGGACAAAATCGGACTGGATTGAAATGCCTTGCTGCGTGAAGAGTTCGCCAACGAGTTCCAGTGTTTTTTTGATGACCTGGTTTATCCTGAACGGGATCTTTTCCCGGTCCGGTTCGGAAAAGGCCCGGAAATCATCGATGGTTTGGGACAGGTGTTTGAGGATTTCCATCGCCTTCGCAACGTTAACGCTGACCAACTGCTTGTCAAGGCAGTCGGATTCGCTGAACAACCCTAGTTGCTGAATCAATAGCCCCATGACATTCAACGATTGCCGCCATTGGTGGGCGATATTGGCGAGCATCTCCCCCATGGCGGCCATCCTCCCCTGGTGAACCAGCAGCAGTTCCTTGTTCCGGAGCTCTTCCACCGCCTGCAGCCGCCCGGTCATTTCCTCCTTTTCCCGGTCAATGGATCGGGCCAGTTCCACGGTCCGTTCCAAAACGCGCTGCTCCAACTCCTCCCTGGCCCGGAGGAGGTTATCCTCCGCCTGTTTCCTGGGGGTGATATCGATCACCGCCATAAGGCACTCGTCACCAGGGACGACAGTGGTCCCCTCTATCTGCACGAAGAGCGGCTGTTGCAGCCCCTTCGACATGAGCAGCTCGAACGTGTGCGTGTTATTGCCGGAAAACACCTTGTCCAGCAATTCCTTGAAGCGCGCGGAATTGATTTTGTCGAGAAAACGGCCAAAATTCTGCCTGATAAGCCGGGAGCGTTCCGTATTCAGCAGGGTCGCCCCGGCCAGGTTGGCGGAGAGGATCGTTCCGTTGCGGGAGAGGGTGAAATAGCCCACCGGGGCAAAATCATAGAGGAGCGAATAACGGTCCCGGGAACTTCGCAACTCATCCTGTGACCGGTGCAGCTCCTCATTCTGCATTTCCAGTTCGATCTGGTGGACCTGCAACTCATGGAGGAGTGTTAAAGCGTCCCCCTCCGTCCTGGGGACAACGCTTTGAAGGGGAAGCTCCATGAGGCGTCTCTCCGCGCCGCGGCGGAGCGTTACGTCCTGCGGCGCGCCAGGTGGGGCATCATTCTTCTTTCCGCCCCTGCAGCAGTTTTTTGACCTCATCCCTGAGTTCCTCTTCCAGCTTCTTGAATGGCGTGATGTCGGTCATGGTGATTACCACCCCGTCGATCACATCACTCACCGTGCGGTACGGCATGATCCGAACCGAGAACCAACGTCCGTCGTTGGTGGTCACCTGCTTTTCCGAATAGACCAGCGTCCGGAGCACTGCCTCGGCATCGTCGGTCAGTTCAGGGTAGCTGAGATCGTTGACGATGTCGGTGAGGGGGCGCCCCACATCGCTTGGGATCAGCTTGAACAGCTTGCTGGAGGCGTTGGCGAAGCGGCGGATGTTCAGCTTGCTGTCCAGGAAGATGGTGGCCACCTCGGTGCTGTTGAGGAAGTTCCGCATGTCGTCGTTCAGGTGCGACAGTTCATCCACCTTGGCCTGCTGCTCGGAGTTCACCGTCTGCAGTTCCTCGTTCATGGACTGCATCTCCTCCTTGGAGGTGGTCAGCTCTTCGTTGGTGGACTGCAACTCCTCGTTTATAGATTGTAACTCCTCATTCGAGGCTTTCAACTCTTCCTGTGAGGTTTGCATCTCCTCCCGCGTGGTCTGCAATTCCTCAAGGGTAATCCGGAGCTTCTCCTGGGTCTGCTGCAGTTCCAGTTCCAGTTCGCCAATCCGGGCGGTTACGGCATCCGATGACTTGACGCCGCGTTTCTTGACCGGAGATTCCTGACAGGGCTCCAGATCCTTGAAAATGATCATGGCCATCCCCTGCAGTTCCGGCTCTTCCATCTTCTGGACAATAAGGTCGAGGGTTTGGGGATGCCCGTTGCCGCTGATCCGGATGTTCCGCGTGATAACCGGCGCATTCTGCCGCATTGCCTTGTGGAATGCGGCGAGCAGTTCGGGGCGTAACCCCTCCCGGGCCATGGCGAAAACGTTAATGTTCGCTTTCCCCACCGGCGGCTCGAGATATTTACCGATCCGGGCGCTGATGTAGACGATGTCCCCTTCCTCGTTCACGAGAACAGCGGGGGGGGAGTGCTTTTGCAGCAGGATTCGGTCGGCCAGGACCTGGAAGTTGATCTCGGGTTTCACGGGCGAGAGCTCCTTGTGGGAGGCTGTCGCAAGGGGGAACGTTGAGGGGAACGACGCCAGACTCGCCCGGCTGACGCCGTTGTCCCGTCTGAAAAGCCTCAATTTGGCATTGACGGCCGTGAAAAGCTCGGCACTGGCGCCGAGGGTCTCGGCACTGCCGAGAAACAGCACCCCTCCCGGGTTGAGAACGTAGTGGAAGAGGGGGAGGAGTTTCTTTTGCATTTCAACGTCCAGATAGATCAGCAGATTGCGGCAGATGAGAATGTCGAGCTTGGTGAAGGGGGGATCGGTGATAACGTTCTGGGTGGCGAACGTGACCATTTCACGGATTTCCTTCTTGATCCGGTACCCGTCTTCATCCTTGACGAAATAACGGTTCAGCCGCTCGGCGGAAACATCACTGGCAATGTTGGGGAGAAAGAGCCCCAGCCGGGCCTTGTCTATGGCGTCCCGGTCGAGATCGGTGGCAAAGACTTGCAGGCTGAAATGGGCCTTGGGTTTGACCTGCTCCAGGACTTCCCTGAAGATGATGGCCAGGGAATAGGCCTCTTCGCCGGTGGAGCACCCGGCCGACCATGCCCGCAGTACCCCCCCCTCCGGGTGGCTGGCCAGCAAATCCGGAATTACCTCGTTTTTTAGGTTTTCCCACGCGGCAGGGTCCCTGAAAAAACTGGTCACGCCAATGAGGAACTCCTTGAAGAGCAGTTCCAGTTCCTGGTGATTCGCCTGGATGTAGCGCACGTAGCCGGCGATGGAATCTATCTGGTGAATCCCCATTCGCCGCTCTATCCGGCGGTAGAGGGTACTCTTCTTGTAAAGGGAGAAATCGTTCCCCGTCTCGCTCCGGAGCAGGATGACGATCTTGTCGAGGGCACTCAGCTCCTTGTCCTCCAGTTTCGTCTTCTGCTGCGAAGGTGCGGGGGTGTGCTGGAGAAAGTCCATGATTTTCCCGGGGATATTCTCGGCCCGGGCAACTATGTCAGCAAGACCGAAACTGATGGCGCTGTTGGGCATGCCGCTGAACTTGGCCGAGTCGGGGTCCTGCACCAGGGTGAGCCCCCCCTTCTCCTTGATGGCCCTCAGCCCTAAGGTGCCGTCCGATCCCATGCCGGAAAGGATTACGCCGATGCTCCGCTCCTTGCAGTCTTCGGCAAGGGAGCGGAAGAAGTGGTCGATGGGGAGGCGCTGGCCCCGGGGTTCGGAGGCCTCGAACAGGTGCAGCACCCCGTGGAGGATCGACATGTCGCGATTGGGGGGGATGACGTAGACGGAGTCAGGCCTGACTCGACTCCGGTCCTTGACCGCCGTTACCTTCATGCTGGTGACCCGCTGCAGCAGTTCGGGCAGGAGCGCGATATGGTCCGGGTCGAGATGCTGGATCACCACAAAGGCCAGGCCGCTGTTCTGGGGGACGTGCTCAAGGAACTGTGTCAGGGCCTCCAGCCCCCCGGCGGACGCCCCGATGGCGACGATGGGGAAATGCGTTTCATCACTTTTCCGCTCAGGTTCGGGAGCTGAAGGGGCGGGGGTGGGGGGCTTTTTCCCCGCAACGGAGGTCTTGGTGGACTTTTTTGTCATCTATGGTCTCCGTAACGTTTCGTTAGAGTTAAAAATAATATCCGCAGCAGTGGTGATTGGCAAGATAACAGGTGTGGATAGCGATAGCAAATCCCTGTCGGTTAGCCTCGTCGTTCAAGTCCTCAGAAAGGGGGAGACCCCATGAAATCAAAAAAATGAATAGTGGCAGAGCAGTTCCTCACTTTTACGCTGAAAAGCGAATAGAAAAATGTTATTAAACAGCATGTTTTGTCGCTTTGGCCATGGCATTGCCATGGATACGCTGTAATCGTCATGACCGACAGAGTGGCTATACCGCAATCAGCCTGAGGAGGGTCTTTGATGAGGCATTCGATTGGTCCAGCGTTGTCACTGGTTGCCGCATTGATGTTTTTTGCGCTGCTGACGGGGCCGTGCCGAGTGGAAGCCGCCGGGGCCGAAACCATCCGGGTGAATGGTTCCGGCAGTGCCCTGTACGTAATGAGGCCGCTGATCAAGGCGTATCTCAAGGCCCACCCCGGAGTCCGCATCGAAATGGAAAAGCCCCTGGGGAGTTCCGGGGCCGTAAAGGCCCTTCTTGCAGGGGGGCTGGATATGGTTGTCAGCAGCAAGGTGCTCAAGTCGGAAGAGGCGGCGCAGGGAGGCATTTCCCGGGAATACGGCAAAATGCCTCTGGTCGTCGTGACAGGGAAGCAGGTATCCAAAAGGGATATCACCACGAAGGAACTGGAGGATATCTATTCCGGAAAGGTGAGAACCTGGCCCAATGGCGAGCCGATCCGGCTGGTGCTGCGGCCCGATGCCGATATCGACACCACGATCCTTGCGGGGCTCTCCCCTGCCATGGGCAAGGCGATGAAGGCGGCCCACTCCCATCCCGGCATGATTGTCGCGGTGACGGATCCCGAATCCGATGAAGCGGTCGCAAAGACTCCCGGCTCCCTGGGTACCGCCGCCCTGTCGTCGATCCTGGTGGAGAAGGCCCCTCTGAATGTTCTCGCCCTGAACGGAATCAAGCCCTCCGTGAAGACCCTGGCCAACGGGACGTATCCCCTTGCCAAGGATATCCGCTTCATCACCACGAAGCATACTCCGCCCGCCACCCTCAAATTCATCGATTTCATCTACTCGCCTCAGGGCCGGGCCATCGCCGGTAAGGCAGGGGTTCTCGTTCCCGTGGGGCGGTAAAAAGGGCCTGTGACAACACTCTACAGATCCATAGCCCGTCTCACCACTCTCTTTGCGGGGGCCATAACCATTACCGTGGCGGTTCTGGTCCCTGCCGGCTATTTTCTGGTTTCCTACCAGTATCTGCTTGGCAGCCTCGATACCCAGGCCGAAGTCAACTCTCGGGCCGTCACCCGCCTGGTAACGGCAAATCCCGAGATGTGGCGGTATGAAGAGGTCCGGCTCATGGAGCTGTTGGAGCGCCGCAGCCGGCGGGATATCCCCGAGGTGCGGCGGGTTCTGGATCTCCAGGGGAAAACCATCGTGGCGAGTGCGGACCATTTGCGTCCGCCGGTGGTGTCGCGGCGCTATGCCATCTATGACGCCGGTCACGCGGTAGCTCAGCTGGAAATTTCCCGTTCCCTCGGCCCCCTGCTGCTCGAAACGGCCCTGGTGGCCGCCTGCGCGCTGCTGGTGGGAGGGCTCGGTTTCGTCATGCTCCGCACAATCCCCTTGCGGGCCGTCAACCAGGCTCACCAGTCCCTGGCGGAGAGCGAAGCGAAATATCGTTCCCTCTACGATTCGATGAAGGAGGGGATGGCGCTGCACCGGATCATCTCCGACATGGAGGGCAATTCCGTCGGCTTCGAGGTGGTCGACGTAAACCCTTCGTTCGCGTCGATCCTCGGCATGGAGAAATCGGCGATTATCGGCATGGGGGGCGAAGAGTTTTTCAGCGGTGCGCTTATGGCCCGTTTTGCCGAGATAGTTCGCGGAGCAGAGAGCGGCGAGGCGCTGATGTTCGAATTGCCCCTGCCGGAGAAAAACCTCTTTTTTGATGTGTCGGTGTTTTATCCGGATAGCGGTCTGTTTGCGACCTTGTTCGAGGATACCACGGAGCGGAAGAAGTCGGACGAACAGATCCAGAGACTTGCCTACTACGACACCCTGACGGCGTTACCGAATCGAACCCTCTTCCTCGACCGGTTGGAACAGGCCCTTGCCGGGGCCATCCGCGATAACGGCAAGTTTGCCCTTTTCTTCATCGATCTCGACGGCTTCAAGGTCATCAATGACAACCTGGGACACGCCCAGGGGGACCTGCTCCTCACCATGGTTTCGCAACGGCTGAGGGAAGGCATCCGCCGCAAGGACACCCTTGCCCGGCTGGGGGGCGATGAGTTCATGGTGCTGATTTCCTACGCTGGCGAAGAACGCAATGCCGCACACCTCGCCCAGCACCTTCTGGAGAGGATTTCGCCTCCCTACGAGATCGGCAGCCGTGTCGTTTACACTTCCGCAAGCATCGGTATTTCCATCTTTCCCGATGACGGGCGCGACGCAGAGACGCTCCTGCGATGCGCCGACATGGCCATGTACGCAGCCAAGGAAGCGGGGCGCAACGGCTACCATTTCCATTCGCCGGAAATGAACCGCAAGGCCCATGAACGGATGGAACTGGAGATGAGTCTCCGGCAGGCCCTGGAGCGGGATGAGTTTTTCCTGGAGTTCCAGCCCATCATCAATGTTGGCGGAGACTGCCTGGTGGGGGCCGAAGCCCTTGTCCGCTGGCAGCATCCTGCACAGGGGAGGGTCATGCCGGGAACCTTTATCCCCCTTGCGGAAAGCTCGGGCCTGATCATTCCCCTGGGCGAGTGGGTGTTGCGGAAAGCCTGCGAGAAGATGAAGGAGTGGCGCGATGCCGGACTCCCGCCCGTCAAGCTGTCGGTCAACATCTCGGGGCGGCAGTTTGAGCAGCGCAACTTCACTGCGTTGGTCGATGAAGTTCTGAAGGAAACCGGCGTCGATGCCCGCGCGCTTCAGTTCGAGCTTACGGAAACCAGCCTCATGAAAGATGCCGGAGCCACGGTGAGCGCCCTCTACAAACTCAAGGAACTGGATCTGAGGATCGTGGTCGACGACTTCGGTACGGGGTATTCTTCCCTGGCGTATCTCAAGAACTTTCCCATCGATCACATCAAGATCGACCGCTCGTTCGTCATGGATATCTGCGACGATCCCGACGACCGGTCCATCGTGGAAGCCATTGTCGCCATGGCAAACAAACTCAACCTCGATGTTGTGGCGGAAGGTGTTGAAACCCGCGAACAGCGGGACTTGCTTCTGGATCTCGGCTGCCACGAGATGCAGGGGTTCCTCTTCCACCGCCCGCTGCCCGAAGAAAAGTTCGTTGAACTGCTGCGGGACGTGAGGCTTTGCACTCTTCCTGCGGCGCTTTGATTCTTGCGCTCTTGGGCGGCATTACGGGACGCTGTCGGCCCAGAAGAAAGGCGGGCCGGTAAACTGGCCGGCAGCGTCCCCGGAATGTTCTCCTGTTAAGAATCCGAGGGCAATTCCTCGTTGTTATTGTTCCTTTCGTGCCCTCACCCGATGCAGCCCGAGCAGGGAAACGAGCCCGGCACCCACCAGAAGCATCGAGCTTGGCTCGGGAACTGCTTCAGGACCGGGGGGTACCGCATTTTCTGCTGGGGGTACCGGATTTCCGATCTCCCACCCCAATACCACTCCATTCGTGGGCGTCAGGCCGAAAGCCAAGGTTTTGTCGAAATCGGCAAATGATTCCGCATCGTTGTTGGCGTCGACATAGGCCTCCAGGTACGACTCGATATCCAGCGTGTGCCCTACGATGGCCTCGAAGACGAGCGTCAGGTAGCCGGTGTCGAAACTGCGTCCCCAGTCGTAGTACATGCCTACGCCCTGTTCCTTGGTTCCCCCGGCAAGATCATGGGAGGTTTCCGGGGTGATGTTGCTTCCGTAACTCCAGGACTCGCTCCAGTGGTTGGAGTAATTATAGCCCCAACCGGGCCCATAGACATCATAGGCTTCGGCCTCCCCGGAGGCGCCGAAAAAGGCCAGTTGGGGCGACCAGCATCCTACTTCACCCGGTCCGCATATGGTGACGCTGGAGTCACTGATGGCAAACCCGGCGTCGAACTCGGCATGGGCCCATCCTTTGCCCGGATAGGATCGCGCATCAGCTCCCAGCGTCCCGTCCAGCTTCATTGTTAACTGGAGGCGGGTAGTGTCCCCCGCCGAAAGCCCTGAGGTCCCCGGCAGGATTGTGGCTCTGTTTGTCGCGGTGGTAGCTATGTATGAGGACGTAAAATAATTATTCTGGGGCCTTGAAACCGCCGAAGCCGAAATCCCCATGCGAAGCTTTCCGGCATCGGCATACCCGGAGGATGTGGCATACGATTTATTGTCTCCAATTGAAAGCATGTCTCCCACCGGCCGGCTGAAAGAGACGCGCGCGGCAGAATCGTTGTATTCCCTGTAGTAACCCGGATTCGACGAGGACGTAGGATTATAATCTCCATACGTGTAGTATTCAGCGTATCCGAAAACCTGAGCGCTCTGGCACAGCAGGATAAGCAAAGCAGCCGCGCCAGCCCCGAACCCCGAGCGAATCCTCTTTGCCATCTCATTCCCTCCCGAATGAATCTGAACGTTTTGTTGGCCGATCTGACTCAGTAGTTGCAATAACTGTGTCGTTTTATAACTTATTGTTATGTTTGAACTTAATTAAATTGGAATTGGCAGATGTAATGTTTTTCGACAGGTACGGACAATGGGTGGGGAAGGGTTCAACCTGAAGTGGCCACGTTGCGAGGAGGGTGGTGTGCTTGTTCTGATGGTATGGACACTGTCCTACAGCAGATAGCTATAGAATAGGCAGCACGTGCCCCATGACGCAAGCAGTCCGTGGGGCGACTTTATCCCATTCAAAAAAGTTTACAGTAATTGTCGAATTGTTTAACAGATTCCCATGCGGGAAATGCGCACAAAAAAGGCTGCTCCCCGCGGGAAGCAGCCCTTTTCTTGTGATCGATCGATGGCGGTCGGCTACGGCGCCTTGATCTCCGCACGCTTGGACCTGAGCTTTTTCAGGAGGGCGGGGTACCCCTCGTTGGTGATGATCTTGTTGAACTGGCCCCGGTAGTTGGATACGAGGCTCACTCCCTCGATGACCACGTCGTAAGCCATCCACCGTCCACCCTTGTTCATGAGGCGGTAGTCGAGGGAGTATTCGTCGCGCTTGGCGGTGACCACCTTGGACCTCACCTCGGCGTACTCCCCCTCGATCCTTTCGTTGAGGTAGACGATCTTCTCCTGGTTGTAGGATTCGATCTTGTCAGCGTAGGAGTTTTCCAGGAGCGTCTCGAAGAGGGAGACGAATTCCTTCTTCTCGGCGGCGCTTCGGTCCCGCCAGTTGCGCGCCATGGCACGCTGGGCCATCTCGCCGTAGTCAAAGACGGCACCGATGGCCTTTTTCAGCTCCTGGCGGCGCTTCTTCTCGTTCTGGGGTTTCTTCATCTCCTTGTCGGAGACGATCCGAACCACCTCATCCACGGTCTTCTTGACGGTCTGGGTGGGGCTTCCTTGGGCGAAGACCGGCCCGCCAAGGGCGAGGGTGATGAAGAGAATCGGCAGGGCAAACCATTTCATGACAATGTTCCTCCGGGGTTATTTCTCCAGCGGCATGGCGCCGACGGCGTAGTCCAGGTTGGCCCGGGACATCTTCTGGTTGTAAATGGACTGGAAGTAGCCGGCCCGCATCCGGGCGTAGTTCTGGAGCCCGTCGAAGAGTTCCTTGGCCGGGCCGACGCCGAAGTCGAAGTTGGCCATGGCGGAGACGATCCACTTCTTGGCATTGCTGTATGCGTCCCGGGTGGCGTCGATGCTCTTCTCCGCCTCCTTCAGCTCCAGCCACGCCTTTTTCACCTGGAGGGGGATGTTGGTGTCGGCGTAAACCTTAGTGGAGAGGAGCCGGTTGTACTGGGCCCGCTCGCCGGCCACCTTGGAGCCGGTGATGCCGAAATCGAGCTTCCACCTGGCCCCGAGGGCGATTCCCGTCCAGAAGTGGTTGAACTCGTCGGTAATGAAGGGGTTGTCGATGCGGCTCCGCTCGGGGGAATAGGCGCCGGACAGGAGCCCCGCCAGGAAGATGTCGGGGTAGTAGGCCGCCTTGGCCGCCTCCACGAGTGCTTCCCGGGCCTGGAGCCCTTCCTTGAGCTGCTTGAACTCGGGGCGCTTTGCCCGGGCCTCGTCGATGTAAGCCGGAAGATCGCCGGCGGTTCCCTCGTCGGGCACGAGTCGCTCGGTGGCAATGTCGATCCGGGCCTCCGGGGGGAGGCCGACGCGGCTCCGGAGCGCCGAGAGGGCCAGGGTTTCCCCCTTGTCGGCCTCGGCCAGGTATTTCCCCACCTCGCCGTTAAAGGCGTCGAGCTTGTAGATGTCCAGCTCCTCCACGTTGGGGGAAGACTTTTCCAGAAGCTCCTGGGCCTTCTTGCGGGCCTTGTCCAGGTTCTCCCGCACCTCCAGGACCACTTCCCTCATTTCCCGGGCCAGGAGAACGCCGTAGTAGTACTCCTTGGTCTGGAGCGCCACCTCGTTGCGTCGCTGGTCCTTCTTGGCCCGGTCCACCTCGATGCCGTGGGTGGCCGCCTTCATGTTTTCGCTGATCTTGCCGAAGGTGTAGAGGGGCTGGACCAGGGTGGCGTCGGCCCGGGCGAACCAGGTGATGGAATCGGTGTCGTTGGACCCGTCCGGCGACCAGACCTGGTTACCCCGGGCTTCGGGGACCGGCCCGAAGAGGGCCTTCATTTCGATCTGCGGGAATCGGTACCCCTTGGCCTCCTCAAGCCTGGACTGGGCCAGCTCGATGTCTGCCTGGGATTCGCCCAGCTCCGGCGCCGTGGCTATGGCGCCCCGGATGCATTCGTCAAGGCTGAGGGTTTTCGGTGCCGTTGCCGGTTCGGCGGCCAGCGCCCCGGATAGCGGGAGTGCCGTCAGACATGCCAGTGCCACTGCGCGAAGTGTTCTCATTTCCTTCCCTCCTGGAATGCGGCTCAGTCACTCCACCTTGCCGTGGATGTACTTGCTCAGCAGTTCCTCCAGATCAACTGCCGATTCGGTCTCCCTGATCCTGCCGTTGTCGGCCAGAAAGTTATCGGAGCCGCCGGGCTTCAGCAGGATGAATTTGTCGCCGATGATGCCGCTGGTGCGTACCGAGGCGATGACATCGTCCTGGAGCTTTACCCCGTTGGCGATCCGCATGGAGACCCGTGCCCGGTCATTGAACTTCGGATCGAGAGCGATCCTGTCGACCCGGCCGACCTCCACCCCGGCAATCTCCACCGCTGCCCCCTCCTTGAGTCCCGACACGGAGTCGAATTCGGCGTAGACCTCGTAGTGGTCCCCGCCGACCAGCTCCATCTTGCCCAGCTTCACCGAGAGCCACCCGAGGCAGAGGATGCCGATGGCCACGAAAATGCCGACAATGAGTTCGAGAGTGACTTTCTTCATAACAATCCCCTGCCTGTGTCAGATGAACTTGATGGGTCCTTCGAGACTGCCGCTGATGAACTGCCGCACCACCGGGTGCTCCGAGCGCCGGATCTCCTCCGGCGTCCCCATCTCGGTGATCCGTCCCCGGTAGAGCATGGCCACCTGGTCCGAGATGTCGAAGATCTCGGGAATCTCGTGGGAGACGATCACCGCCGTGTAGCCGTACCGTTCGTGGGTATCCCTGATGAGCTGGTGGATGGCCCGGCAGATGATCGGGTCAAGCCCCGTGGTCGGCTCGTCGAAGAGGATGATCCGCGGGTTCAGCAACAGCGCCCGGGCAAGCCCCACCCGTTTCTTCATCCCCCCTGACAGCTCGTCGGGGTACTTTTTGTCGATCCCCCTGAGCCCCACGTTCTCCAAGGCGTTGTGGACCCGGTCGCGAATCTCGGCCCGGGAGAACCGGGTCTTCTCCTCCAGGGGGAACGCCACGTTCTCGAAGACTGTCATGGAGTCGAAGAGGGCCGCGTTCTGGAAGAGCATCCCGAACTTCTCCCAGACCCGGTTCATCTCGAACCGGCGCATGGCGGTGATGTTTTCCCCGTCCACGTGGACTTGGCCCCGGTCGGGCTTCATGAGGCCAATCATGTGCTTCAGGAGCACGCTCTTCCCTTCGCCGCTGGGGCCGATCACCGCCGTGATCTTCCCCTCGGGTATTTCCAGGGAAAGGCCGTCCAGCACTGTCTGGGAGTCGAATGACTTGTGGATGTCAACGAGTTTGATCATAAATTACAGCATCACCGACGTGAGGAAGTAGTCCCACACCAGCACCAAGACCGACGACATGACCACCGCCTCGGTGGTGGCCCGCGACACCCCCTCGGCGCCGTGGCTGGCGTGGTATCCCTTGTAGCAGCAGACCCAGGCGAGGATGCCGCCGAAGGAGATGGATTTGACGAACCCGGACCAGACGTCCTTCCACTCCACGCTCCGCTCCATCTCGTGGAAATAGGCGCCGGGGTTAACCCCCAGGAGTTTGACCCCCACCAGGTACCCGCCGTAGATGCCGACCACGTCGAAGATGGCGCACAGAAGCGGCACGGCCACCAGCGCCCCGACGATCTTCGGCGAGATCAGGTACTTGAACGGTTCCAGCGCCATGGTCTTCATCGCGTCGATCTGTTCGGTTATCTTCATGATCCCGATTTCGGCGGTTATGGCGCTGCCGGCACGCCCCACCACCATGAGGGCCGTGAGGACCGGCCCCAACTCGCGGATGAGGGAGAGGGCCACCGCCGAGCCGAGCATCCCCTCGGAGCCGAACTTGGCCAGGGTGTAGTACCCCTGGAGCCCCAGGACCATACCGGTGAACGAGGCGGTGAGGGTTATGACGAAGAGGGATTTGGTGCCGATGAAGTGGATCTGTTTGAAAATATGGAAGGGCCTGCCGGGCCGGATGATGATGTTCACGAGGGCCATGACGAGAAAGATCAGCATCCGGCCCATTTCCCGGAAGATGAAGATGGTGACGGCGCCCAGTTTTTCGAGGAAGGTGCGGAGCACGGTTCTCTCCCGATAAAATTGATAGGTGCGACAGAGTATATGACGAAGAGTCGCCGAAGTAAAGCCACACTCAGAGGATGAAGTCCGTGGAGAGGAAGTTGGAGCGGTGCTCCCGGACGATATCGGCAATGATCTCCTTGTTCAGATCTATTTCCTTGGCCGCCACCAGGGTCCGGATGGAGAAGGAGCGCAGAGCGTCCGAGACCGACAGGGTCCCCACAGCCGAGTCCTTCCGCCCGGTGAAGGGGAAGATGTCGGGGCCCCGCTGGCATTGGCTGTTGATGTTCACGCGGGAGACCTGGTTCACCAGGTGGTCCACGAGGTTCGCCAGGGTCTGGGGATCGCGGCCGAAGATGCTCACCTGCTGGCCGTAGTCCGACTCCTCGATGGCGCGGATGGGGGTGCTGACGTCGGTGAAGGGAACCACCGGCACGATGGGGCCGAACTGCTCCTCGGCGTAGAGGCGCATGGCCGGGGTCACCGGATAGACCACGGCCGGGGAGAAGAAGGAGCAGTTCACGGAGCCTCCCCCGTCATTGACGATCCGGGCGCCGTGGCTCCGGGCGTCTTCCAGCAGCTCTGAGAGATAGACCGCCTTTCCCGGTTCGGGAAGGGGGGTGATCATCACGCCCGGCTCCCACGGCATCCCGCAGCCGAGGGCGGCGAGGGCTCGGGAGAAGAGATTCAGGAAGTGGTCGGCCACCGATTCGTGGACGAAGATGATCTTGAGGGCGGTGCAGCGCTGGCCGTTGAAGGAGAGGCTTCCGGCGATGCACTCCTCCACCGCCAGGTTCAGGTCGGCGTCGGGGAGGACGATGGCCGGGTTCTTGGCCTCGAGCCCCAGGACCGTCCGGAGCCGGTGGGGCTTGGGGTGCTCCTTGTGGAGCGCGTTGGCCGCGGGGCTCGTGCCGATGAAGGCGAGGACGTCCACCTTTCCCGACGCCATGAGCGGCGGGGTGACGGTGCGGCCGGCCCCGAAGAGGGTATTCACCACGCCGGGGGGGAAGGAGTCCCGGAAGGCTTCGAGCAGCGGTGCGAAGAGGAGGACCCCGTGGCGCGGTGGCTTCAGGAGCACCGTATTCCCCATGATGAGGGCCGGAATGAGGGTGGTGAAGGTTTCGTTGAGGGGGTAGTTGTAGGGCCCCATGCAGAGGGCCACGCCGAGGGGTGCCCGGCGGATCTGCCCGATGATCCCCTCGTGGATCACGAAGCGGGAGGAGACCCGGTCCAAGTCCTTGAGGGCATCGATGGTGTCGTCGATGTAGGTGATGGTCCGGTCGAACTCCTTGGCGGCGTCCTTTTCGGTCTTGCCGATCTCCCACATGAGGAGCCGGACCACCTCGCTCCGCCGTTCCTTCATCCTGGCCGCGAACCGTTGCACGTGGCCGATGCGGTCGGCAACGGTCATGGTGGGCCATTCACCCCTGCCGTTGTCATAGGTGGCCACTGCCGTGTCCAGGGCCGCCATGGCGTCGTCCCCCCCCATGAGGGGAAAGCTCCCGATCCTGACCCGCTCGGGTCCGTCCGGGGTCCTGACGCAGACCGGGGAGAAGACTTCCTGGGATGCACCCTCCCAGTGGCGAAGTTCCCCTGCCACGAGGTAGGTCCGCAGTTCCACCGGGGCCGGGAGCCGGTGTTGGGGCGGGATATCCTCCGATGCGGGAAAGAGGGTTGCGATTTTTTCACTGATGGTCATGGGAACCTCCTCCTGGACTCAAGGCAACAAGGAAAAGGGTAATGCAGACTCCCCGATAATCAAGGAGCCGGAGGCGCATACGACGCCATGCGGGAAATTTCTCCGTAATCTGGTAAAGTTACCGCAGACGTTGGAACCGCCTTCGGGCGGCGGGAGAGGAGGTGCGGCATGGGCGGAATCAGAAAATTTGTCTGGGTGGCGGTCGCACTGGCCGGCGGCTTCCTGGGCGTGTCGACGGCGGATGCCGCGGTGCAGGGGAAGGTGGTCGAGTACCGCGACGGCGAGGTGACCATGAAGGGGTATCTCGCCTGGAACGATACGGTGAAGGGAAAACGTCCGGGTGTCCTTGTGGTGCACGAGTGGTGGGGGCTCAACGACTACGCCCGCAAGCGGGCGCGGATGCTGGCGGAGCTGGGGTATACGGCCCTGGCGGTCGATATGTACGGCGGGGGGAAAGAAGCCACCCATCCCGACGATGCCGGCGCGTTTTCCTCTGCGGTAATGAAGAACATGGACCTCATGGCTGCCCGCTTCCGGGCGGCGATGGAGTTTCTCAAGAAACAGCCCACCGTCGATGCCGTCCGCATCGGCGCCATCGGTTACTGCTTCGGCGGGGCCGTGGTGCTGAACATGGCCCGCCAGGGCCTTGACCTCAAGGGGGTGGCCAGCTTCCACGGGAACCTCGCCACGGCAAAACCGGCCGGGCCGGGAACCGTCAAGGCAAAGGTGACGGTTTTCAATGGCGGGGCCGACACCCTTGTGCCCCCCGAACAGGTGGGGGCCTTTACCGCTGAAATGACCAGGGCAGGCGCCGCCTTCCGGTTCTTCTCCTACCCGGGCGCGAAACACGCCTTCACGAACCCCGACGCCGATGTCTATGCCCGGAAATTCGGCCTCCCTCTCGCCTATGACGCCGCCGCCGACAGGGATTCGTGGGAGGAGATGAAGCGCTTCTTCCGGGAAGTGTTCGGACGATAGAGTCCCTTGCGACAACCGGATTGAAATTCACACGAACAGGATGGTCCACCTATGAACTCCATTCGCACGTCTCTGCTCCTGGTTCTCACCGTCATCTCCCTTGCCGGTTGCGCCACCGCCATCCCGGTACAGCCGCCTCCCGCCGCCATCAAGGTGCCCGTCGAGACGGTCGCCAAGGGGGTCGGCGGCGCTTACTCCGAGCCCGGAACCGATACCCAGCTCGTCTGGCCCCAGATCCGTGTCATTTCCGACCAGGGGGGATTTACAGCGTTCTGGAACTCGCTCCACCGGAACGTGACACCCCCGCCGCCGCTTCCTTCCGTCGATTTTTCGCGTAATGACGTGATTGCCGTGGTGGACATGGTCCGGCCGACCGGGGGGTACGGCATCGAGGTCAAGGAGGCGCAGGAGGGTATGGATGCCATCTGGCTTACCATCATCCGGAGAACGCCGGGCAGGGGGTGCTTCACGGCCCAGTCACTGAGCCAGCCCTATCATCTGGTGGCCATCAGGAAAAGTGGCAAGCGCTGTATACCCAACTATGTCGATGTGACCTATTCCTGTCCCTAGGAGTTCACGTTTTCCAGAAACAAACCGAAGAGCTCTTCGATGAAGGGGAGTTGTTCGACAAGGGCGTGGTCGCCATCCACCAGAAAGAGCCGTGCGCGGTGGCGCCGGGCGAAGCGGACGGCATTCTCCATGGGGATGACCTCATCGTGCATGCCATGAACGACGTAGGTTTTCCCCGATGGGGTGGGGTCCGGTTCGGCGTAGTCGGGAAGGTAGACGGCCGGAGCCATGAGAAAGAGCCCCGTCGGATTGACGGTCTGTGAGGCCACCGTTGCCACATAGCCCCCCATGCTGGAACCGACGAGGACAAGGGTGCCCGTTTCGCCGGCGCACCGCTCCACGAGCCTGCCGACCCGGGCATCGGGATCGGCGAGGTCGGTGTAGTCGATGCTCTCGACGGCAAAACCCTGCGTCCGTGCCACGGTGGCCAGGGCCGAGATCTTGGTTCCCCAGGGGCCGCTCTCTTTGCCGTGGGAGAAAATGACGCGTCCTCGGCTCATTGCACCGCTCCGCGCAGGTTCGTCCGGACTTTTCTGCCCATGGCACCTTATGTCTTCCAACGCCTCTCCTTGTGCTGTGTCTGAGTATCTCGAACCATCTGCGGGACAGCGCTACAGTATTTTAAATCACCTCGACGAAAAATCAACGGATCCGCGTGAAACATTTACGGTAATTCTCAAGTCTCGCTCCAGCACGCCGATACATGAACTATGGGCCGGATCGCATCGTGCGCCTCAACTATCAATGGGGTAAGAGTCAGGCAGGGTTGAGATGTTCAATCGGCTGAGGCAAGGGATTTTCTGGGATGACGCCTGGGAGGTGCTCGTCCGGCGGGATACGGTGGACCGCGAGATTCTCTGGCGTCCCTTTGGCGAGAAGGAGGGAAAGGTCTGGAGCGTGGGTGGCGACCCCTTCCATCCTTCCCTTCCGGTGGAGCAACTGGACGCCATGCTTTCGGTCGTGGCCTCGTCTCCCCAGCATCTCTTCATCACCGTCACCGATTACCCCGAGCATTCTTTCCAGAGGCTCTACGCCACCTCGCCAGATTCCCCCTATCGCCTCCTGGAGGAGGACGATACCCTCAACAACCTCTGGTTCCTGGTCCGGATACGGGACCAGGAGGAGGCGGATCTCCGCGTCCCCGCCACTATTGCCCTCAAGAACTGCTGGGTGGCCGACGGGGTCCGGTGGCCCATGGTCGGCATCCTTGCCGAGCCCCTTCGGGGAGGACTGAACCTGCGGCAGGTGAACAGCCTCTGCCTTGCCGGGTTCGGCGCCATCGACTGGGTGGTCTGCGGGGGGGCCGGGGATGGCGACGTTCCACACCATGCCGACTGGGCGCGGGATCTCCGCGATCAGGCAGAGGAACGCGGCATACCCTTCCTCTACACCGGGAGCGGAGGGCTTCTGGACGGACGGACCTGGGACGAGATTCCCCCCTTCAGGGGAGAACCCAACCACCTCCATGTCTTTGACCACTGTCGCGCCAACCGCCAGGATGGCTCCATCCGGAGCGTAGCCGCCTGATACCCCACGCCCTGCCATTCCGGCACACCCTGCCAGCGATTTTTCCCTTTGGTTCTCTTCCTGGAGCACCATCCGTCGGTTGCGTTTCCCTCCACATTGCGTACAATGCCGTCGTGCGACTATTCGGAGGGCGAGGTTTTTCATGGATGAGTTGAAAGTGTTGGGATGGAGCGACTGGTTTGCGGAAACGGGCCCCGAGGGGGGGGCGGATCCCGGCACCGTGGCGCGGGTGACGGCCGAGCTTCGGGGGGAGTATCGGCTGAGGGCCGCCGCGGGGGAGTTCCCGGCGCAGCTTGCCCCCCGACTCCGCAAGGGGGCTGCGGACCGCCTTGACCGCCCCATGGTCGGCGATTGGGTCGTCATTGAACCGGTGAACGGCGGGTCGGAAGTGACGATCCACGACATCCTGCCGCGCCGGACCCTCCTTGCCCGCCGGGGCGCGGGTGGCGGGGGCGAGGTGCAGCCCATTGCCGCCAACGTGGATCTGGTCTTCATCGTCATGGGGCTCGACGGCAACTACAACCCGAGGCGTCTCGAACGGTATCTGGTGGCGGCCCGGGAGAGCGGCGCGGAGCCGGTGGTCATTCTCAGCAAGGCCGATCTCTGTCCCGACGCGGCGGAGCGGGTTGCGGAGGCGGCGGCCCTTGGCCCTGGCGTGCGGGTGGTGCCTGTCAGCTCTCTGGCCGGAGAAGGGGTATCAGCGGTGAGGGAAGTCCTGGCGTCGGGGGTGACTGCCTGCTTCGTCGGTTCGTCCGGGGTGGGGAAGTCGACCCTCGTCAACCGCCTCGCCGGGGAAGAGGTCATGGCCACCGGCGCGGTGCGGGAGCGGGACGCCAAGGGGCGCCACACCACCACCCACCGGCAGATGATCCTCCTCCCCTGCGGCGCCATCGTCATCGACACCCCCGGCATGCGCGAATTCGGCCTCTGGCAGGCGGGGGAGGGGCTCGACGCCTCCTTTCCCGAGATCGCCGAACTGGCCAAGCAGTGCCGGTTCCACGACTGCAGCCACGCCCACGAGCCCGGGTGCGCGGTGCGCGATGCCCTGGCCGGCGGAGAGATCGACCAGGGGCGCTACGCCAGTTATCTGAAGCTCAGGAAAGAGGATGAGGCGGCCGCAGCACGCGACGACGTGGCTGCCCGGCAGGAACGGAAGGGGAAGGAGCGGCGCATTGCCAAGGGGCGCCGGGTGGTTCTCCGGAAGAAGGGGGAGAACTAAAACTTTTTTATTCTATCCTCCCCGCCCGGAGAACCAGGGGCCACGAGACCTGCCTGACAAGCGCCGGGTCCCCCCAGGCTGTTGCCAGGTCCCCTGCCACGAGCTCCAACGGATCATCCCCCCTCAGCCGCCGGTATTCCTTCACCGCAGACCATGTCTCGAAGTAGCCCATCAGGTGCCCCAGGTCCCATTCCGCCTTCATGGCAAAGGTTGGGGTCTCGATCTCGGCAAAAGGGAAGGGGAGGGTCCGGTAGCCGGCGTCCACGTGGGCCCGCTCGGGGGGCCAGTAGGGGCCTATGACGTCGCGGTAGAAGCGGCCTATGATCCGGTCGATCTCATCATCGATGGCAAGGAGCCCATAGGTGAAGGCGGCAAAGACAGCACCTCCCCGGGCTACCCGGCGCACCTCGGCGTAGAAGCGGCTGAAGTCGAACCAGTGGAGGGCCTGGGCAGCGATCACCAGGTCGACGCTGGCGTCGGGGAGGCCGGTTTCTTCCGCCGGTGCCACCCGGTACTCCACCCGCTTGTGGGGGGTGGCGCTCTTGATCTGCCCGGCACTGGGGTCGACGGCGTAGACCCGGGCGAAGTGTTCCGCCAGGGCTACCGATGCCTGGCCGGTGCCGCAGCCGCAGTCCAGGGCCGCGTCGCGCCGCGCCGGCAGTCCCGCCAGCCAGGCGAAGAGCTCGGTGGGGTAGCCGGGGCGGTAGGAACGATAGACGTCCGATTTCTCGGAAAAATAGTCCTTGAATTGCTGTGCCATGGTGGTTTTACCTCTCAGTGAACCAACCGGCAAAGTCGATGACGCAACTCGTCTCGAAAACCGGGTGGGGACCGCAGGCGATACCGGCCACCCTGAAATCGGGGGCGAAAATGTTCTTCCGGTGACCCCGGTCAGGCACTCCGTCGTCGACGATGAGCTGCATCACCACGCGACGGGCATCGTCGGGGCCGTAGCTGATGTTCTCGCCAATGGTGCTCTGCCACCGGCCGATCCGTTCGGCCCGGGCCCGCATCTCCATCCTGCCCGAGGCGTGGCCCAGGGCGCCCGTCCGTGCCTGCTCCCGGTTCAGCTCTGCGGCAACACGGGAAAGCCCTTCCGACCACGTCAGCGGGGAAAGGGGGCGTTGCGCCTCCAGAAACCGCACCGCCTCGTCCACGGCCCGGGTCCCTTCCCTGGTGATGTATCGAATCCTGCTGCCCGGCGGGATATGGTACGTTCCCGTGAACTGGGACCGGTAGACGCGCAGGTGTTCGGCGTAGGCCTTGGGGTTGGCTCGGGCCGCGTTCAGTTCGGCGAGTACCCCCCGCGCCAGATTGTCCCCGGCCGAGGCCCGCACCGGCAGGGCGCAGGCGATGGCCATGGCGGCGAGCATTGCCAGGGTTGCGCGCAGTGTGGTGAAAATCATGGAGTATCTTCCCGGTCATTGAGGGTGCGTTTCCTCAGTCTGCACAGGGCCATTACGCTCCCGGCAACGCCAAAGAGGGCCAGGGTGGATGGCTCTGGAGCCGGATAGACTTGCACCGAGCCTGTGCCGGCGAGAACCCAGGGCGAGGCCGGCTCCGGTGAAAAAAAGGCCGGATTGATCCCGAGGTCGCAGGAAAGGACCAACGGCGTTGCAGTACCTTTTTCCAGGTCGCCGGGGTTGAAGATGGGGGAGAGTCCGTGCCCCGTGGCATTGGTCAATACTTCCAGGCCGGCGAAGGCCTGGCCTATGAAGGCTCCGTTCAGCAACTCGGCCATGGTGACGGACTGGTTGGTATGACTGTAAAAATATCCCGAATTCCCAATCCCCGCGGAGAGAAAGGGGAGTCCGTCGGTTGCCCGGGCCACGCTGTCGGCAAGGGTTCCCTCCGTCGTGAAGCTGGTGGCGCTGTTCCCCTGGTCGAGCCAGAGGGCCAGAACCGCACCCGGGTCCAGGATGCTGGCAAGGTTGACAGTGCTTGAACCGACAGTAAATGCCCCCAGGTCAGGGTTGCCGTATTCCGTGTGCACTTGGAATGACGAAGGGTTGAGGGGATCGTATGCATACTGCCCGTTCACCAGATACGGTGGGATGCTCAGCACCTTATGGGCGTAAATCCCGGTCAGTTGCGACGTTGGGCCTGCCGTGAAAATCGTTTCCCCTCCCGCTACGATCCGGTTGACGGATATGATTCCCACCAAGTGATCTCCCGGCGCCAGTTCCAGTCCATTCTTCATGGTTCCGTTCGAATCGAAAAGGTTCTCCACATAACTGAAGCTGAGCGTGTTCAGCGTATGGGACTGGAAGGTTGTCGCCGATGCCGGCACGGTCGTGCCGGTCAACAGCCAAGTCGTGACCAAAAATGAAAAAATCCCTTTTTTCAACAGTATGCCCTCCTCTGCATGGTATGCCACGTTATGTGTCCTTGATGGTAAATCGCAAGGCGTCTTTCTGTATCATGAAACCATTTTTTATGAAAATATTATTATTTAAATCCCTGGAGGGGGAGGATTCATTTCCGGAACAGGGGAAAATTACCGTTCCGCCAGGGCCAGCCTTACCCCCAGGGACAGGAAAACCCCCGCGGTCAACCAGTCAAAATACCGTGCGATCCGGGGGCGGGCTAGGATGAAGCTGCCGATGCTCCCGGCGAAGTAGCCGAGCAGGCAGAAGATTACCACGGACTGCACCATGAATATGAGTCCCAAGAGCAGCATCTGGAGGGGGACGCGGCCGGCGGCGGGGGCCACGAACTGGGGGAGGAACGCCAGGAAGAACATGGCCACCTTGGGGTTGAGCACGTTCATGATGAATCCCCGCCGGAACAGGGCCGCCGCGGGGAGGTCGTCGGCCGCCGAGAGCCTGATGGCGGACCGTTCCTTCAGGGTTTTGAAGGCCAGGTAGAGGAGGTATGCCGCGCCGGCGGACTTCACCACCGTGAAGGCAATGGCCGAGGAATAGAACACCGCCGAGATCCCGAAGGCCGCGGCCGTGGTGTGGACGGTGACGCCGCTGCACATGCCGAGGGCCGTGACGATGGCCGGCTTCCTCCCCCGGGCGACCCCCTGGGTCATGACGAAGATGTTGTCAGGGCCGGGGGCCACGGTCAGGGCGATGGAGGCGCCGAGGAAACAGAGCAGGGTATAGAGGGTCATGGGGGGGCCCTTCCGCGGAAGACAGTCGGAGCGCGCTGTTAAAGTGCTTGTTTCCGAATCGTGTCGCGGCACAAAGCTATTGAGGGTTCCCCCTCCTTGTCTGGCTGTTATAGCCGACCGTACCCTTCTGTGCAAGATTAGAAAAAAAGCCCTGGTCGCATAAACCAGAGCCCCAATAGTATTCACCAATTTTTCCATGCCATCACAAGGGGATGTGCATAACTCTTAAACGGAATCTCACAGTCTGAAATGCCCCACCAGGCCCTGAAGTTCGTCAGCCTGTCTTGAAAGCGTGGCCGCCGCGGTGGCTGTTTCCGTGGCACCCCGGGCGGTCTGCTGGACCACCGCGGTGATCTGCTGGATGTTGGATGATATTTCCCCGGTCGTGGCGGTCTGTTGCTCTGCGGCGGTGGCGATCTGGTTGATCTGCATGGTGACGTCGTTGATCTGTTGGAGTATCTGTTCCAGAGACTGGCCGGACTTATCCGAGTATTCGGCCCCCCTCTCGACCTCTGCCACTCCTTCGTCGATTGCTGAAACAGCTCCCTTTGTTTCATTCTGAATGGTCTTAATCATTTCACCAATTTCGCGGGTGGCGCGAGTGGTGCGCTCCGCGAGGGCACGGACTTCGTCTGCCACAACAGCGAACCCTCGGCCCTGCTCCCCCGCTCGGGCGGCTTCGATGGCCGCGTTGAGCGCCAGCAGGTTTGTCTGATCGGCGATGTCCTGGATTGTCCCAATGATCTGTCCGATCTGATCGGACCGGGAGCCCAACTCTTCGACGGTCTTTGCCGCGTCTCTAACCCGGCTGGCGATGCGCTCCATGCAATCCGTGGCCTGGCGGACAACTTCGGCTCCCGATCGGGCGGTGTTGACAGCGCGGGTGGAGTTTTCCGCTGCTCTCATGCAATTGTTAGCGATGTCGCCTGAAGTGGCTGCCATCTCTTCACTAGCTACGGCCACTGTGTTGGTCTGGGAGGCGGCATTGTCCGTCCCGGCGGCAATCTGGTCGGCGTTGGACTGGAGTTGCCGCGAGGCCATGGCAACCTCTTCCGACGTCTGCGATATCTGGGAGACGATTTCGCGGATGGTTGCCTGAAGGCTGGCGATGGAACGGATGATACTGCTGATCTCGTTGTTGCGCTTGGGCGCAATAGTTTGCATCAGGTCTCCCCCGGTCAATGTGGCCAGGTAGCCCTGGATGCGCTTGAGCGCATCGTTGACCGTACGGAAAAGGAGGGAGCTGAATAAGGCCCCGAGCAGCACAAAAACGGTTGTGGATGCGATTGCCTCTGCCGTCGATAACGAGCGCCCAGCTATGACTGCAAGGATGATGCAGGTGCTGTAGCAGATGCAAAGCAGCACGATCCGTGTTCGGATATTCAGGTGAAGATAAAGGTTCAAAAAAAAGGTTCATCCGGGAATTCCGGGGAAAGCGGCTCTGATCTTGAGAAAGAAGTATTCGTGATCCCGGAAGCCGTAGGCCATTCTTTTGATCACCTTGATCTTGTTATTGATGCCTTCGAGGATTCCGGTGTGAAGGGGCCAGAGGCAGTGGTTGAGGATTCCTTGGAGATAGCCCTTTAGCCGGCGGGCAAACAGGATGAGTGGCGGTATTCCACTCTCCATCGCCCTTTGGTGCCACTGCTCCCAGAATAGTCCCGCCTCTTCAATGCAGGTAAACTTCCACAGTTGCTTCAGATCGTCTTTGAGCAGGTAGACCGTAAGGAGGCTGCGGTTTGCCTCCAACAGTTCCTGGAGGCGAAGCATGTCGTCGCCCTTGACGTTCTCGCTGTTTCGTAGCAGCAACCACCGCGATGTTTTGACTACCTTCCGTGCCTTCTTGTCTTCCTTCAGGCGGTTTGCCTCATCGACTCGCACCCTGTCGATCACTTCCCTGCCATACTTCGCCACCACATGGAACAGGTCGTAGACTATGTCTGCCTGGGGCGAGTGCTGCTTGATTTCCTCCTCATATGATGCGTTCATATCCATCACGACCGCTTTGAGCCGTTTACAGCCATGTGGGCCAAGCTGCGTGAAGAAAGGACGGATACTCTCGCGACTCCTGCCTTTGCCGATCCATAAGACTTCCTTACGGTATGGCTCGATGATAACCGTCGCATAGCGGTGCCCCTTGTGAAGGGCGAACTCATCCATCCCGAGAACTTCGATGTTTGAGAGGTCGACGGTGCCGACCCGCTCTGTGAGTGAGCGCTTGTCGATTTCCTTCACCTGGTCCCAAGAAAGCCCCAGATACTGCGCCACGTGCTTCACAGACACGACACCACACAGTCGCGCTACGCTCTCTGCAAGCCTGCGCGTCACGCGGGCGTATTTCGCCAGCCATGACAGACGCTCCAGCGTTGGCCCACACTGAGGGCACAGCAGCCTGCGGCGGTGAACGATCAGATAAGTCTGAGCATCGAGAATCGGCAAATCTCGAATTACGCGCTTGGTCGTTTCATGGACGCTTGTGCAACGCCCGCCGCACGAGCCACACACCATCTCATCCTGGGACAGGGCAATCAGTTCTACCTCGATCCGTTTGGCATCACCTGTGACGATAGTGCGTGTCCCAGCAACACGATATCCTTCCCACCCTCCCGCAATTGCGATAACATCGGAATACGACAACGGCAGCCTCCTGCGATCTTTTTTGGTTGGGGAACCATCAAGATACCGCAGTGCTGCCGTTGTTGTTTATTAATCTTCCCCGGAATTCCCTGAAGAACCAAAAAAAAGCCCATGACTTTCTCCTGATAGTTCTTGATCAATATGGTTGTCATTGGTACTTATCGGCAGGTTGCTTCGCCGCTGTAGTAAAAAGTGTTGGTTGGGGCGGCATTGAGTGGGAATGGCGCGGCGGAAGCAGCTTGACATCTATGGTGGGCTGATCCCAATATGGCCCCCATAATAAATCAGAAAGGATGCGCCATGAGCGATATGCCAAAATGTCCACAATGCAGTTCAGAATACACGTACGAAGACGGAACCATGTATGTCTGTCCGGAATGCGCCCATGAATGGGGGAAGGAAACGGCAGCGGAGAGCGGGGACGGGAGTCGCGTGGTGCGTGACGCCCATGGCAATGTTCTCAGTGACGGTGACACGGTTACGGTGATCAAGGACTTGAAGATCAAGGGCTCGTCGTCGGTGATCAAGGTCGGAACCAAGGCCAGGAATATCCGTCTCGTCGAAGGAGACCATGACATCGACTGCAAGATCGACGGGATCGGTGCAATGCAGTTGAAATCGGAGTTCGTAAAGAAGGCGTAAATGACTGGTTCGCCTCCATTCAGGCCCGGGATGTAAACTGCACCCCTCCTTTTGCGTTATACTGATTACATTTGGCATACCATTCAAGGAGGATAACCATGAAAAGAATTCTCATTGCCGCTGCAGCCATCGCCATCTGGGGGATGCCCGCCATGAGCCAGGCAACGCCTGCCCGGCCCGGGGGGTATTTTTCCGGTTTCCTCGGGGTGAGCATCCCCCGGGACGCCGACGTTGCCGGCACCGATTCCGGTACATCCTTCAACGACCGGGTGGAGTTCGATCCCGGTATTGTCGTGGGTGGCACCGCTGGGTATGATTACGGCTTTCTCCGCCTGGAGGGGGAGCTTTCCTACCGGCATTCTGAGATCAAGTCCGTCACTGCTTCGGACGGGTACCGCTTCCACGGCGTGGATGGTGATCTCGGTGCCCTGGCGGTCATGGCCAACGCCTTTGTCGATATGCACAACCAGAGCCCCATTACCCCCTACGTGGGAGGAGGCGTCGGCTTCGCCGTGCTCAATCTGGGTAATACCACCAGTACTGAATTGGACCCCCTCTATGAGAAGGGGGATGACACCGTTTTCGCCTACCAGGCGGGAGCCGGGGTGGAGATAGCCCTCAACCCGATCATGTCCCTTGACCTGGGATATCGCTATTTCGGCACTTCAAAGGCCACCTTCGACGAAGGTGTGGTGACGGCGACCAAGTTCAGGTTCGAGAGCCACAATGCGCTGATGGGGCTCAGGGTCAAGTTCTAGATTTATTCGGTAGCGCCCGGAAAAGCCCGCCATGTGCGGGCTTTTCCGTTTGTGATAGGAACAACCATTCACTCTAAATTCCCTCCTTGACTTTGTAGACGACCGGTCTAATAATGATCCCCATGGATAAGAACGAAACGAGAGCAACCATCATCCGCATCGGCACCGACCTCATCGGCCGTCAGGGGTTCAACGCCACCGGCATTGATGCGGTGCTGAGGGAGGCTGGTGTACCCAAGGGCTCATTCTACTACTATTTCAGGAGCAAGGAGGAGTTCGGCCTGGCGGTGATTGACCACTTTGCCGAGCGCTACGACCAGCGGCTCGACACCTTCCTGAACGACGATGAGGTGACACCGCTGAATCGGCTCCGTAATCTGCTGGAGAGCGGCCTGGCGCGCCTGGAGCAGAACCAGTGCGCCAAGGGATGCCTCATCGGCAACCTGGGGCAGGAGCTGGCCGACCAGAACGAACGCTTCCGGGCGAGGCTCGAAGAGGTGTTTACCTCGTGGAAGAAGCGCTACGCCGCCTGCCTGCGGGAGGCCCAGCGTGCAGGGGAACTGGCACCGGAGCTTGACCCGTCCGTGGTGGCGGGATTCATTCTCTCCGGCTGGGAAGGGGCTGTCCTCCGGGCCAAGGTGATGAAGTCGCCCCAGCCCCTGCGGGATTTCATCGCCACGCTTTTTGCAACGGTGCTGCGCGAGCAGGTGTGAAAATTTTTTTCGGCAACTAGACGACTGGTCTAATTTGAGAAGGGGAGGGGAGCATGGGAAACTCGGTATTCAAGGCGCTGGTGGTGGAGAAGACCCCCGAGAAGCAGTTCGTGCGGGAGATCCGCGAGCGGAGCATCGACGACCTGCCGGCCGGCGACCTGGTGGTGCGGGTCCACTACTCCTCCCTCAACTACAAGGATGCCCTCTCGGCCACGGGGCACCCCGGGGTGACGCGGCAGTTCCCTCACACTCCCGGCATCGACGCGGCGGGTGAGGTGGTCTCCTGCGAAAGCGGTGCCTTCGCCCCGGGCGACAAGGTTGTTGTCACCGGCCACGACCTGGGGATGGAAACCGACGGCGGCTGGGGGCAATACATCCGCATCCCGTCGGAGTGGGCGGTGCGGTTGCCCGAGGGGTTGACGCTGCGCGAAGCCATGGCCCTCGGCACCGCCGGTTTCACGGCGGCCCTGTCGGTGCTGAAGCTGGAGCGGGCCGGGGTGAGGCCCGATGACGGCGATATCCTCGTGACCGGCGCCACCGGCGGGGTGGGGAGCATCGCGGTTTCCATCCTCTCCCGGGCGGGCTACCGGGTGACGGCAGCCACCGGCAAGGAGTTCGACGAGGATTTTCTCAAGGGGCTCGGCGCGACAGCCGTGATCGGCCGTGACGACGTGACGGCCGGCGCGGAGAAGGCACTCCTGGCCGAGCGCTGGGCCGGCGCGGTCGATGTGGTCGGCGGCCAGACCCTGGCTGCGGTCCTGAAGAGCACGAAGTACGGCGGTACGGTCACCTGCTGCGGTCTCGTGGGGTCGCCGGAACTGCCGATGAACGTCTACCCGTTCATCCTGCGGGGGGTGAGCCTTCTGGGGATCGATTCGGTCCAGTGCCCCCGGGGGCTTCGCGAGGAGGTCTGGCAGCGGCTTGCGACCGCTTGGAAGCCCTCCCGGCTTGGCGAGATGGTGACGGAGTGCACCCTGGCGGGGCTGGAGGTGATGACCCAGGCGATTCTCCATGGGGGGATCACGGGGCGTGTCGTGGTTAACCTGCAGGAGAGCTGAAAATCTGATTCACGAGAGGAGAATACCATGAAACAATCCCTGGGGGCCAAGACCCTCCTTTTTCCGGCTCCTGTCCTGATGGTCGGCACCTATGACCACGAGGGGAAGCCAAATCTGATGAATGCCGCTTGGGGCGGAATCTGTTGTTCCCAGCCCCCGTGCGTTGCGGTATCCTTGCGCAAGGCGACCTATTCCTACGCCTCGATCGTGGAGCGCAAGGCCTTCACTATTGGAACTCCGTCGGAAGCCGCCATGAAGGCGGCCGATTACGTCGGCATTGTCTCGGGGCGCGACACGGATAAGTTTGCCGCTACTGGACTTACGCCGGTAAAAAGTGAACTTGTGGACGCCCCCTACGCGGCGGAGTTCCCCTTCGCCCTTGAGTGCCGGCTGCTTCACACCCTGGAAATCGGCCTTCACACCCTGTTCGTCGGCGAAATCGTGGACGTTAAGGCAGACGCCGAAGTGCTCGGCGACGACGGCCTCCCCGACATCCTGAAGCTCAAGCCCCTCGTTTTCGACACCAGCCATCGGGGTTACCACGGTGTTGGTCCGCTGCTGGGCAAGGCGCTTGCCGTGGGGAAAAAGCTATGAATTCGCCCAAGAGGCTGAAGGGGTAGGTGCCCATGGAATCACGGGAACACCGGGCGGGAAAACTCCTGCTGCTCGCCTGCGTCATCAGCTTTGTCTGCTTCTTCGGCTCCTACATGAGGATACCGATCGTCCCCCTCTTTGCCACGTCGCTGGGGGCCGACACGGCGCAGGTGGGACTCATCAACAGCGCGTTCATGCTGATGGCGGGAGCGCTCTCCATCCCCTCGGGACTCGTCTCGGATCGACTGGGGCGGCGGATACCGCTCCTGGGAGGGCTGATCCTCCTGGCCGGCTCGTCGTTTCTCCTCTACTGGAGCAACACTCCCCTGCAAATGGGGGGGGTCTATCTCCTCTTCGGCATCGGGCTGTCGGCCTTCTCGCCGACCCTCATGTCGTACGTGGCCGACGTTACCCCGCCGGAGGTCCTGGGCCAGGCCTACGGCTGGTACACCATGGCTCTGTACGGCGGCATGACCCTCGGCCCCGCTGCCGGCGGTTTCCTCGGCACGGCGCTGGGGCTTCGGCCGGTCTTTCTCGTGGCGGGGGGGCTGATCCTCGCCATGTTCGTCGTGGCGCTCATCTTTCTCCCCGCGCCTTCCTCGGCCCAGCACCGCAGCGCAGTCCGTCCCGCCATCCTGCCGACCCTGGCAGGGCTCATGCACAACCGCCGGCTCGTCGCCTGCCTCGTGGCAACCCTCGGCACCTGCTTCGGTTTCGGCATGTTCGTCACCTTCATGCCCCTCTATATCCGGAGCCAGGGGATGCACTCGGGGCACGTGGGGTTTGTCTTCGCGGCCCAGGCCCTGGCTAACGCCATTTCACGCCTCCCCTCGGGGAAACTGAGCGACCGGGTGGCTGACCGGAGTATCCTGGTAACTGGAGGGCTTGCCATTTTCGCCCTGGCGCTCGCCTCCTTCGGCCTCTGCCGGTCCGTGGTCCCGCTCATGGGGGCCGCGGCGGTCATGGGGATAAGCATGGGGGTAGCCTTCACCGCCGTCTGTGCGCTGATCGCCGATGTGGTGCCCCGGGAGCAGCGGGGGCTCGCCATGGGCTGCTACAATACCTGCGTTTATGTCGGGATGATGCTCTGCGCGGCCGGCATGGGGGCGTTCATCCGGGAGGAAGGCTTCAGGATCGGTTTTTTCCTGAATGGCGTGGTCGGGGTGGCGACGTTACTGCTTTTCGTCACTCTCTACCGTCGGCCCGAGCCGGCAGCAGCATAAAGGAGGTCGAGATGGAGGAAGCACTACGTGCCGAGATCGGACGTTTTGTGGCGGAGAGCCCGGAAAACCGCTTCCCTGATGGCAGCGGACCCTACTTCGACGACCCCCTCGTGGGCTTCGCCGCGGCTGACGACCCGCTTTTCACTGACTACAAGCACATCATCGGCGATTTCCACCTGACGCCGGCCGAGCTGCTGGACGGGGCGGCAACGGTTATTGTCTGGATCCTCCCGATTGTGGAGGGGACGCGGATGAGCAACCGGCTGGAGACAGAATGGCCCTCCCGCAAGTGGGCCTTCACCCGGAGTCACGGCGAGACCCTGAACGGCGCCCTTCGCCGGCATCTGGTGGCGCACCTGGAGGGGATCGGCCACCGGGCCGTGGTGCCCCAGTACGCCCCCGCCTGGAAGGAATTCGCCGATACCCCCGTGGGCATTGCCTCCACCTGGTCCGAGCGCCACGCCGCCTACGCAGCCGGACTCGGTACCTTCAGCCTCTCCGACGGCCTCATCACTGCTCGCGGAATTGCCCACCGGGTGGGGAGCGTCATCACCGACCTGGTGCTTCCTCCCTCTCCCCGCACCACCCCGGACCATCGCCACAACTGCCTCTGGTACCGCGAGGAGACCTGCGGCGTCTGCATCGGCCGCTGCCCCGTGGGGGCCATCACCTTCAACGGCCACGACAAGTCCCGGTGCCGGGATTACGTCTACGGCGCCGTTCCCGAGGCGGTGGGCGAGCGCTACGGTGTCACCCATACCGGTTGCGGGCTCTGCCAGACCCGCGTACCGTGCGAGTCGGCGATACCCCGCGGGAAAAAATAAAATATAGCTGGACACGACTTGGTGGATTGTTTAAAAATGGAATGAACGTTCATTCCGCTATTGTGGACAAAGAGGTCTGCCATGTCGAAAGTTGAAAAGCGCGACGAGATAGTCCGCGCGGCCCTTGAGGTCATCGCCGAGCACGGTTTCCATGGCGCCCCCATGGCGCTGATCGCCGACCGTGCCGGGGTTGGGGCCGGGACGATCTACCGCTACTTCGAGAACAAGGATGTCTTGATCAGGGAACTCTATCGGGATATGGAAGGAAGGATCTATCCGTTCATCACCGAGGGGTACGTGGAGGTCAAGGCATTTCGGGAACGGTTTATTCATCTCGGTTCGGCACTCCTGCGGTACTTCATCGAAAACCCCCTCGATTTCCGGTACCTGGAGCAGTTCCATAATTCTCCGTACGGCCTGGAATACCGCCGGGAACGGCTTCTGGGGGAACGTGAAGGGTGCGACGTCTATCGGGAGTTGTTTGAAACGGGGATTGCCCAGCAGGTCCTGAAAAATGTCCCCCTGCCAATATTCTTCGCCCTGACCTTCGGTCCCCTCCTCGCCGTGGCCCGGGACCATATCCTCGGGTTCATTGTGCTGGATGACGCCCTTATCGTCCGGACCATCGAGGCCTGCTGGGATGCGGTCAGGCGATAGGCTGAATCAAGTTTAGGAATGAACATTCATTCAAATTACCGTGAAGAGGTGTCTATGCAAGCCATGTACAGAACACGACTGATTACCGTTACGGGGCTTCTTGCCATCGGGATGATGGTGGCAGGGTGCGGCAAGAAATCCAACGGCGCCCCTCCTCCCAGCGGTCCTCCCGAAGTGGGAGTGGTTACGATTCAGCCCCAACGGGTGGAGCTGACGACTGAGTTGCCGGGCCGCACCTCGCCTCACCTGATCGCCGAGGTCCGTCCCCAGGTCAGCGGCATCATCCAGAAGCGCCTGTTCACCGAGGGATCCGACGTGAAGGCGGGTCAGGTCCTGTACCAGATTGACCCCTCCACTTATCAGGCGGCCTTTGCCAGCGCCAAGGCCACCCTTGCCCGGACGGAAGCCAATCTCATCCCGGCGCGCCTCAAGGAAGAGCGCTTCCGTGATCTGGTGAAGATCAAGGCCGTGAGCCAGCAGGACTACGACGACGCCAACGCCGCCCTCAAGCAGGCCGAGGCCGACGTCGCCTCTGCCAAGGCAGCGGTTGAGACGGCCCGCATCAACTTGGGCTACACGAAGGTGACCGCCCCCATCTCCGGCCGGATCGGCCGTTCCACCGTGACCGACGGGGCTCTGGTGACGGCCAACCAGCCCACGGCCCTGGCCACCATCCAGCAGCTCAGTTCCATGTATGTGGATGTCACCCAGTCCAACGCCGATCTGTTGAAGCTGAAGCAGAACCTGGCCAGCGGACTGATGAAACACGACGGTGCCGCCCAGGCGCGGGTCAAGCTTCTGCTGGAGGACGGCAGCCCTTATCCGCTGTCGGGAACCCTGAAATTCTCGGAAGTCACCGTTGACCAGAGCACCGGTTCCATCACCCTGCGGGCGGTCTTCCCGAACCCGAAGCAAACCCTCCTGCCGGGGATGTTCGTGCGGGCCATCGTTGAGGATGGTGTCAGCGAACAAGCGATCCTGGTCCCCCAGCGGGGCGTCACCCGTAACCCGAAGGGCGATGCCACGGCTCTGGTGGTGGGGGCCGAGAACAAGGTGGAGTCACGGGTCATCAAGGTCGCCCGGACCGTTGGGGACAACTGGCTGGTGAGCGACGGGCTCAAGGCCGGTGATCGGGTCATCCTGGAAGGGATTCAGAAGGCAAAGCCGGGCACGCCGGTCAAGGCGGTGCCGTTCGGAGCAAAGCCGGAGACGGCTCCGGCCCCAGCCGTCGTGAAAAAATAACCTGAAAGTTCACCACGGTGGCACGGAGCACGGAGAATTCAGTTTTTGAGCAATTAGAAGTTTGTTTTTTGCCTTTCTCTGTGTCTCCGTGTCGCCGTTAGTAGTTTTTCTTTTTTCACTAGACTCCAAGGAGCTCTTCCATGTCCCGCTTTTTCATAAACAGACCCATCTTTGCCTGGGTAATCGCCATCATGGTCATGCTGGCCGGCCTCCTGGCGATCAAGACCCTGCCGGTCTCCCAATACCCTCCCATCGCACCACCCCAGATCACCATCAACGCCATGTATCCCGGCGCCTCGGCCCAGACGGTGCAGGATACGGTAACCCAGGTGATCGAGCAGAAGCTGAACGGGATCGACAACCTGATCTACATGTCCTCCACCAGCGATTCGGCCGGCGCCGTGGCCATCAACCTCACCTTCAAGGCCGGCACCGACCCGAACATCGCCCAGGTGCAGGTGCAGAACAAGCTGCAGCTCGCCACGCCGCTCCTCCCCCAGATCGTCCAGAAACAGGGGATTCAGGTGGTCAAGTCCACCAAGAACTTCCTCCTGATCGTCGGGGTCGTGTCGGAGGACGGCTCCATGGACCGCCCGGCCCTGACCGACTATCTGGTTGCCAACGTCCAGGACGTCATCAGCAGGACGGAAGGGGTCGGCGAGGTAACGGTCTTCGGCTCCCAGAACGCCATGCGGATCTGGCTCAACCCGGCCAAGCTCAACAACTACCACCTCACCACCAACGACGTCATCGCGGCGGTGCAGGCCCAGAACGCCCAGGTGTCAGCCGGCCAGTTCGGCGGGAATCCGGCGCCCCCGGGACAGCAGTTGAACGCCACCATCACGGCCCGCACCCTCCTCCAGACACCGGAGCAGTTCAACGCCATCATCCTGAGGACCAACCCCGACGGTTCCACGGTCAGGCTGAAGGATGTGGCCGAATGTAAGATCGGCACCGAGAATTACGATATCGAAGCACGGTACAAGGGAAAACCGATGGGGGGGATGGCGCTGCGCCTGGCCGCGGGCGCCAACGCCCTGGACACCGCCGACCGGGTCAAGGCGAAGATGGCGGAACTGTCGAAATACTTCCCCGCCGGCATGGAGGTGGTCTACCCCTACGACACCACCCCCTTCGTCAAGGTCTCCATTGAAGAGGTGGTCCAGACCCTGATCGAGGCGGTCTTCCTCGTCTTCATCATCATGTTCCTCTTCCTGCAGAATATCCGGGCCACCCTGATCCCCACCATCGCCGTTCCGGTCGTCCTGCTCGGCACCATGGGGGCGTTGTCGGCCGCCGGCTTCTCCATCAACACCCTGACCATGTTCGCCCTGGTCATCGTCATCGGCCTCCTGGTGGACGACGCCATCGTCGTGGTGGAGAACGTGGAACGGATCATGTCCGAGGAGGGGCTCTCGCCCCACGACGCCACCGTCAAATCCATGGGGCAGATCACCAGTGCCCTCTGGGGGATCGCCACCGTCCTCTCGGCGGTCTTCCTCCCCATGGCCTTCTTCGGCGGCTCCACCGGCGTCATCTACCGCCAGTTCTCCATCACCATCATCTCCGCCATGATTCTCTCGGTGATGACGGCCCAGATTCTGACGCCGGCCCTCTGCTCCACCCTGCTCAAGCCGGTGGAGAAGGGGCATGAGGCGTGCGAGACTGGCTGGTTCTGCGGTTTCTTCCGCTGGTTCAACAAATGCTTCAACTGGTGCCGGGGCAGATACGAAGGGATCGTCGGCCGTTCATTCGGCAAGCCGGTGCGCTACCTGGTGATTTACGGGGTCATCGTGGCGGCCATGGCGTTCTTCTTCCTGCGCCTTCCCACCGCATTCCTCCCCGACGAGGACCAGGGGTTCATCGTCTGCCAGGTCCAGCTCCCTGCAGGGGCTGCCCAGGAGCGGACTATCACAGTGCTCGAGCAGCTTGAACACCACTTCCTGGAGAAGGAGAAGAAGTCGGTGGAGACGATCATTACCATTGCCGGCTTCAGCTTTGCCGGCCGGGGCCAGAACATGGGGCTTGCCTTTGTCAGGCTCAAGGACTGGAAGCTGCGCCCGACCCCCGACATGAAGGCGCCGGCCGTTGCCGGACGGGCCATGAAGGCTTTCTCGCAGATCCGCGACGGCCTCGCCTTTGCCTTTTCACCGCCGGCGGTGGTGGAGCTGGGGCAGGCCAACGGCTTCGACTTCCAGCTGCAGGACCGTGCCGGCCTTGGCCATGAGAAGCTGATGGAGGCCCGCAACCAGCTCCTCGGCATGGCCATGAAGAACCCCAAGCTGATCGCGGTGCGCCCCAACGGGCAGGATGATTCGCCCCAGTTCAAGCTCGACATTGACGACGTGCGGGCCGGGGCCCTGGGGGTCAACCTGGCCGATGTCAACAGCGTACTGGCCACGGCCTGGGGAAGCTCCTACGTCAACGACTTCATCGAGAACGGTCGGGTGAAGAAGGTCTATCTCCAGGCTGAACCCAGGTCCCGCATGCTGCCGGAGGACATCAACAGCTGGTACGTGAACAACAGAAACGGCGAGATGGTCCCCTTCTCGGCCTTCGCCACCGCCCACTGGAAGTACGGCTCGCCCCGGCTTGAGCGTTACAACGGCATTCCGTCCGTGGAGATCATGGGACAGGCGGCGCCCGGGGTGAGCACCGGCGAGGCCATGGTCGAGATGGAGAAGATGGCGGCCCAGCTTCCGCCGGGCATCGGTTACGAGTGGACCGGACTCTCCTACGAGGAAAAACAGGCCGGCAAGCAGGCGCCCGCCCTCTACGCCATCTCGCTCCTGGTGGTGTTCCTCTCCGTGGCGGCCCTCTACGAAAGCTGGACCATCCCCTTCGTCAACCTGCTGATGCTTCCCCTCGGCCTGGTGGGGGCGGTCACGGCGGTGAAGCTGCGGATGCTTCCCAACGACGTCTATCTCCAGATAGGGCTTCTCACCACCGTGGGCCTGTCGACGAAGAACGCCATCCTGATCATCCAGTTCATCAAGGACCAGATGCACCAGGGGCATGAACTGGTGGAGGCGACCCTGACGGCGGTGAAGATCCGATTGCGGCCGGTCATCATGACCTCACTGGCCTTCTTCTTCGGCACCCTGCCGCTGGCACTCACCAAGGGGGCCGGGGCCGCGGCCCAGAACGCCATCGGCACCGCCGTGACCGGGGGGCTGCTTTCGGCTACCTTCATCGACTTGATCTTCATCCCGTTCTTCTTCGTGATGGTGTCGAAGGTGTTTGCCAAGAAAAAGCAGCCTTCCGTTCAGCCGGCCGCTGAAGCAGCGTCGGAGGTGAATTGATATGACTATGGAAAAATTCGAAATAACACAGAGCAACAGAGCAACAGAGGGGAAATCGGATTTCGCGGCACAATTTTACCTCAATACCCAACAGCGGTCGCCGAGTCCTAGCGGTTCCACGTCGAAGCCTTTCTCTGTTGCTCAGTTGCTCTGTGTTTCAATTATGACTTTGACCCTGGCCGGCTGCACCACCATGGCCCCCAAATACGAGCGTCCCGCCGCACCCGTTTCGGCTGCATGGCCGGAAGGCCCGGCGTATAAGGAGACTGGCGTCAGGTCCGGAAAGCCGGTGGCCGACATCCCGTGGCAGGAGTTCTTCGAGGACGAAAAGCTGCGGAAGCTGATTGCCCTGGCCCTGGAGAACAACCGGGACCTGCGGGTGGCCGCCCTCAACATAGAGCGCTCCCGGGCCCAGTATCGGATTCAACGCTCCGATCTCTTTCCGAAGGTGGACGCCACCGCCGATGGCAGCGTCCAGAGAATCCCCCAGGATCTCTCTGCTACCGGCCAGGCCCGCACCGTCGACCAGTACAGCGTCGGTCTTGGGGTCAGTTCCTATGAGCTGGATCTCTTCGGTCGGGTGCGGAGCCTCAAGGACCAAGCGCTGGAGCAGTACCTGGCCACGGAACAGGCCCGCCGCAGTGTGCAGATCAGCCTGGTGGCCGAGGTGGCCTCCAACTACCTGACCCTGGCCGCCGACCGGGAACGGCTGAAGCTGGCTCAGGATACGCTGGCGAGCCAGCAGTCCTCCTACAACCTCACCAAGAGTCGCTTCGAGGCCGGTGTCTCCTCGTTCCTCGATCTCAACCAGGCGCGGACCAGCGTGGAGTCGGCCCGGGTGGACATAGCCCGCTACACGACGCTGATAGCCCAAGACGTAAATGCCCTCAATCTCGTGGTGGGATCGCCGGTGTCGACGGCGCTCCTCCCCGCTGCCCTCACCGAGAACCTTTCCGCCATGAAGGATGTGGCGCCGGGGCTGCCGTCCGACGTGCTACTGCGCCGTCCCGACATCCTCCAGGCAGAGAACCTCCTGAAGGGGGCCAACGCCAACATCGGCGCGGCCCGGGCCAACTTCTTCCCCCGCATTACCCTGCTTTCAAGCGTCGGTTTCGGGAGCGACGAGTTGACGGGGCTCTTCTCCGGGAATTCCTTCACCTGGAACTTTGCGCCGCGGATAACACTGCCGATCTTCACCGCCGGAGCGAACCAGGCCACCCTCAAGGTGGCGGAGGTGGACCGTGATATCGCCGTGGCCCAGTACGAGAAGGCGATCCAGACCGCCTTCCGGGAAGTGGCCGACGCCCTGGCCCAGCGGGGAACCATCGACGATCAACTCTCGGCCCAGCAGTCCCTCACCGACGCCACCTCCGAAAGCTACCGCCTCTCCCAGGCACGGTACGAAAAAGGAGTCGACAGCTACCTCCAGGTGCTCGATTCCCAGCGGGCCCTCTACGGAGCCCAGCAGAACCTGATCGGCGTCCGCCTGGTCCGCCTCCTTAACGTGGCGACCCTCTACAAAGTGTTGGGGGGCGGCGCTCCCGGGCAAGAGTAAGTTTCCGCTTCAAAGGTATGGTTAGCCAGGGCCGTGCTGTCGCTTCCGAATCTTCGGGGGCGGCAGCACGGCTTTTCGGTTTCGGACGGTTTCCAGCGGAGCAGTGAATGCGGAAAGAGATTGATGAAAACCGTGGGAATTTATTCTGACGGGAAGGGAGATTCGTAAACGTTACAGCGGCATGCCGAGCCGGCGCATCTTTTCCACGAGGGTGGTCCGGTTCAGGTTCAGGAGCGCCGCGGCCCGGGCCTTGACACCGTCGGTGAGGGCCAGGGCGTCGGTGATCATGCTCCGCTCGATTTCGGCGATCACTTTCACGAGGTCGACACCCCGTTCGGTGACCCGAGTGAGGGATTCCTCGCGGATGTTGGGGGGGAGGTCGTGGAGGGTGATGGTGTCCGCCTCGGTGAGGGCCACGACCCGCTCCATGACGTTCTCCAGTTCCCTCACGTTCCCTCCCCATCGATACCCTTCAAGGGCCTCCACCGCTTCCGTGGCGAGGGTCATCCGGCGGCGCTGCATCTCTTTGCAGTACTTGGCGAGAAAGTGCTTCGCCAGGGGGAGGATGTCCTCGACCCGGTCCCGGAGCGGCGGCAGGCCCAGGGGGATGACGTTGAGCCGGTAGTAGAGGTCTTCGCGGAAGGTCCCCTTCTTCACTTCCTCGGCCAGGTCCAGGTTGGTGGCCGAGATGATCCGCACGTCGATCTTGATGGGACGGGTGGAACCGACCCGCTCCACCTCCTGCTCCTGCAGGACCCGCAGGAGCTTTGTCTGGAGCTGCAGCGGCATGGTCCCGATCTCGTCCAGGAAGATGGTACCGCCGTTGGCCGCCTCGAACTTGCCGATCTTGTCCCTCACCGCGCCGGTGAAAGCCCCCTTCACGTAGCCGAACAGTTCCGACTCCAGGAGATTCTCCGGTATGGCGCCGCAGTGGACGGCGATGAACGGCCGCTCGCGCCGTGAGCCGTTGAAATGGATCGCCTTGGCCACGATTTCCTTACCGGTCCCCGACTCGCCGGCGATGAGGACCGTGGAGTCGGTCTTGACGATCCGCTTCATGAGGGCGAAGACCTGCTGCATGGCAGGCGAGGCGCCGATGATGTTGGCGAACTCGAATTTGTCCCGGAGCTGTTTCCTGAGGTAGACGTTTTCGGAGAGGAGCTGGTGCTTCTCCACGGCCTTGGCGATGATGATCCTGAGTTCGTCGATGTTGAGGGGCTTGGTGATGTAGTCGTAGGCCCCCTCTTTCATGGCCCGCACGGCGGTTTCGGCGGAGGCGTGGCCGGTGATGAGGATCACCTCGGTGAGGGGGGAATCGTTCTTGACGTCCTTGAGGATGTCAATGCCGTTGGTGTCGGGAAGGAAGAGGTCGGTAATGATGATGTCGAACTTGTCCCGAGCAAGGTGCTGGGCCGCTTCCCGCCCCGATGCCGCCCCCGTGACGTGGTGGCCGGCATTCCTGAGGATGAGGGTGAGAGCTTCGCGCCCCGATTCTTCGTCATCGATGAGGAGGATGCGGGTCCGTTCTTTCATTGGTGCCTCCCGTGAGCAGGTTTGATACATAGCACCAATGGGTCGCCCTTGGCAAGCCTCCCGTCACGTTGACTGCCGCGCCGCGCCGGGTATACTGTGAGCGTATGCATCGGATAATTACGCTCTGTATCCTCTTGTGCTGTCTACTGCCAGCCGTCGCCCTCCCTGCCGATTCGGCGACGGTGCGGGTGCTGGGCGTTCGCTCGGCCATCAATCCCGTCACTGCTTCGTTTCTCAAGCGGAACCTTGTCGACGCCGCCCGCAGGGGAGATCGCCTCGTCCTCATCGACATGGATACCCCGGGCGGCCTCGATACTGCCATGCGGGAGATCGTGAAGGATATCCTCGCGAGCCCGGTGCCGGTGGCGGTCCACGTGGCCCCGTCGGGGGCGCGGGCCGCATCGGCCGGCGCCATTATCTGCCTAGCGGCCGACATCTGCGCCATGGCACCCGGAACCACTATCGGCGCGGCCCATCCCGTTTCCATCGGCGAGAAGCAGGACAAGGTCATGGAAGAGAAGGTGGTGAACGATGCCGAGGCCTACGCCGAGGGGCTCGCGAACCGGCGGGGGAGAAACGCCGCCGTGGCGCGGCGGATGGTGCGGGAGAGCCTGTCGCTCTCCGCTGAGAAGGCTCTTGCAGAGAAGGTGGTAGATCTGATCGCCGCCGACCGTGCCTCGCTCCTGGCTCAACTGGAGGGGCGTCGGGTGGCTCGCCCCGGCGGAGACGTGGTCCTCGGGCTTGCCGGCGCCGTTGTCAGGGAGGAGCCGATGACGGCGCGGGAGCGGATTCTCGATGTCATCGGCAATCCCAACGTGGCCTACATCCTGATGATGCTCGGGTTCCTCGGGATCTTTTTCGAACTCTCCAATCCTGGGGTGATCCTTCCCGGGGTGATCGGCGGCATCTCCCTCATCCTCGCCTTCTTTGCCTTTCAGACCCTGCCGGTGAACTACGCCGGCGTGCTCCTGATCCTGCTCGCGCTCATCCTGTTCATCGCCGAGATCAAGATCGTTTCCCACGGAATGCTGACGGTCGGAGGGGTCATCGCCATGGTACTCGGGTCGCTGTTGCTGTTCGAATCACCAGAGCCCTATCTCCGGGTGTCGTGGCAGGTCATTGCCATAACGGTGATCGCCATCTCCGCCTTTTCCGTCTTTGCCGTCACCATGGCGGTCAGGGTCCACCGCCGCAAGCCCACCACCGGCGGCGAGGGGCTCCTGGGGGAGAGCGGCAAGGCCCTTTCCGCCATCTCTCCCGAGGGGAGGGTCTTCATCCACGGCGAGTACTGGGACGCCTGGAGCGACGAGCCCCTGGCCGAGGGGGACAGGGTGACGGTAGTGGCGGTTGAGGGGATGCGGGTTAAGGTCAGAAAGACCGGTGATCGGGGACCGGGAAAGGCCTTTAGGCAAGGACTGCCATGTGATGCTGTCATTATTGCGTAATTCCGTCCCTTGATCTTGATTTCGATTTTTGCCGGTCCCCGGTCCCGGGTCCCGGCCTCAACAGGAGGCTTCCATGTTCGACATCTTCAACTACGTGCCGGTGGTGTTCATCCTCATCCTGCTGATCATGTTCGCGGCCAGTGCCATCCGAGTCCTTCCCGAGTACGAGCGGGGGGTTCTCTTTCGGCTCGGGCGCCTGGCGGGCGTTCGGGGTCCGGGGCTCTTCTTCATCATCCCGGGAATCGACAAACTGATTCGGGTGTCACTGCGGATCGTGGCCCTGGATGTCCCCCCCCAGGATGTGATCACCCATGACAACGTGACGGTGAAGGTGTCGGCGGTCATCTGTTTTCGGGTCATGGAGCCCCAGAAGGCCATCGTGGAGGTGGAGAACTACCTCTACGCCACGAGCCAGCTGGCCCAGACCACCCTGCGGAGCGTCCTGGGGCAGGTGGAGCTGGACGAGCTGCTGGCCAACCGGGAGAAGATCAACAAGGAGCTCCAGGAGATCCTCGACCGGCACACGGGGCCGTGGGGGGTGAAGGTGACCGCCGTGGAGGTGAAGAACATCGACCTTCCGCAGGAGATGCTCCGGGCCATTGCCAAGCAGGCCGAGGCGGAGCGGGAGCGGCGCGCCAAGGTCATCCATGCCGACGGCGAATTTCAGGCGTCGGAGAAGCTGGCCCAAGCGGCGAAGGTTCTGGCCGCCGAACCCACGTCGCTGCAGCTGCGCTACCTCCAGACCCTGACCGAGATCGCGGCGGAAAAGAATTCCACCACCATCTTCCCGATACCGATCGACCTCATCAAGATGTTCCTGGAAAAGATGGGAGACAGGAACGGGTAAGCTGTCGAGGGCGGAAAGGAAAAGGCCGCGTCCGGATCGTCCGGCGCGGCCTTTTCTGTTTTCTGGGAAGAGTTGCGGTTACTTGGAGAGGATCTCGACCTTCCCCTTCTTCCTCAGCTCATCCACGTACTCGCCAATCCCGGCCTGCACCTTCTGCTGGGTGAGGAACTGGACGATCCGCTCCTTGGCCTCCTCGAAGGGGACGGTTTCAGCATCCTTCTTCTCGGCCAGCTTGATGATGTGGTAGCCGAACTGGGTCTCCACCACGTCGCTCACCTCACCCGGCTTGAGGTTGAAGGCGGTCTTCTCAAACTCGGGAACCATCTGCCCCTTGCCGAAGAAGCCCAGATCACCACCCTGGGCGGAACTGGGGCAGGAGGATTCCTTCTTGGCCAGTTCGGCAAAATCGGCGCCACCCTTCAGTTGCTTGAGCAGGGCCTCGGCCTTCTCCTTGGCCTTTTTCTTCTCTTCCGGAGATGCCTTCTGATCCGCGCTCACGAGGATGTGGCTGGCGCGGACCGCTTCCTCCCGGCGGAACTTGTCCTTGTTGTCGTTGTAGAATTTCTTCGCCTCGTCGTCCGTGATCTTGGTGTTGGCGACGATCTTCGTCTCAATCAGGTTGCCGATGACCATGTCTTCCCTGGTGAAGGTCTCGACCTCCTTCTCGGTCATGTCCATCTCCTTCAGGGCCTTCTCGTAGTCGGCCTGGGACTTGAAGCGGGCCTTGTGCTCGGCCACCTTTTCCTGGATCTTCTTGTCCAGATCCTTGATCTCCTGCTTCTTGCCGGCCTGGAAGAGGAGTTCCTTGGCGATGAGCTGGTTGAGGGCCGCTTCCTCAACCTTCTTCGACATCTCGTCGTTCATGGCGGCACTCGCCATCTGGTTCCGGGAGAGGATGATCTTCTTCGCCCGCTCCAGTTCGGCTCTGGTGATGTCGACGCCGTTCACCCGGGCAACCGCTGTCGTGGCAGACGGGGCCTCACCCGCCTTCGCGTCCGCCTTGGCTGTGGGGGCAGCGTTCGCCCCGGCAGTGCCGGCAAGAAGGGCGATCGCCGAGAGGGCGATGATCTGTCTGCGGGCTGTTTTGAATACGTTCATGCGGTGTTATCTCCTTGGCTGAAATGAAAGCACGATAAATCGTACCACCCCTTGACGGGGTTGTTAAGGGTAAATTTTACTGTCTTTAGGCGGTTTTGCAATCAGGTAAAACAAAAGTTTATTCTTGACAACAATTGTTCGATTTGTTTTTATGCAGAAACTATAAATGTGCGCATAACTATTCAAAATAACGAAATAATTTTAGTTTGAATAAAGTTTTATCTTGCTTGTAGATGTTTTATTTTACGTAAAAACACTGGGGAGGACCGGATGGAGAAGAGAAAGTTCAGGAAGGTAATGGCCGCCAACCGCGGCGAGATTGCGATTCGTATTTTCCGGGCCTGCACGGAGCTCGGGATCAGCACCGTTGCCATATACTCGGAGGAGGATAAGCTGTCGCTCCACCGTTACAAGGCCGACGAGGCATATCTGGTGGGGAAGGGGAAGAATCCCATCGACGCCTATCTTGGTATCGACGAGATCATCGCCATCGCCAAGAAGTATGACGTGGACGCCATCCATCCCGGCTACGGCTTCCTCTCGGAGAACGCCGAGTTCGCCGAGAAGTGCGAAGCGTCGGGGATCGCCTTCATCGGCCCCACGGCCGAGATGCAGCGTGCCCTGGGGGACAAGGTGTCGGCCCGCAAGGTGGCCATGGCCGCCGGCGTCACCACCGTCCCCGGCACCGAGGACCCCATCGAGCACGAGGAAGAGGCCCTCATCTTCGCCAAGAACTACGGCTACCCCATCATCATCAAGGCGGCGGCCGGTGGCGGCGGGCGCGGCATGCGGGTGGCCCGGACCAAGAAGGAGCTCCTCGAAGGGCTCGTGGCGGCCCGCAGCGAGGCCAAGGCGGCCTTCGGCAACCCAGCGGTCTTCCTGGAGCGCTACATTGAGAATCCGAAGCATATCGAGGTGCAGGTCCTGGGCGACATGCACGGCAACCTGGTCCACTTCTTCGAGCGGGACTGCTCCATCCAGCGCCGCCACCAGAAGGTGGTGGAATTCGCCCCGGCCCTCTGCCTGAGCCAGGAGACCCGCGAGGCGATCTGCGCCGCGGCCCTCAAGATCGCCGGCCAGGTGGGATACCGCAATGCCGGTACTGTCGAGTTCCTCCTGGACCAGGAGGGGAACTTCTTCTTCATCGAGATGAACCCCCGTATCCAGGTGGAGCACACGGTGACCGAAATGATCACCGGCCGCAACCTGGTCCAGGCCCAGATCCTCGTGGCCGAGGGGAAAAAACTCTCCGATGCCCCCATCAACATCCCCAACCAGGAAGCCATCGCCATGCGGGGGTACGCCATCCAGTGCCGGATCACCACCGAGGACCCGAACAACAACTTCGCCCCGGACTTCGGCACCATCACCACCTATCGCTCCTCGGCGGGTTTTGGAGTGCGGCTCGACGCCGGCAACGCCTTTACCGGTTCGGTGATCACTCCCCACTATGACTCGCTCCTCGTGAAGGTCACCTCCTGGGGGCTCACCTTCGACGAAGCAGCCCACATCATGAACCGCTCGCTCCAGGAATTCCGGGTCCGGGGGGTCAAGACCAACATCGGCTTCCTGGAGAACGTCATCACCCACCGGGTCTTCCTCGACGGCAAGTGTGATACCTCCTTCATCGAGAAACACTCGGAACTGCTGCAGATTATCGAGAAGAAGGACCGGGCCACGAAGGTTCTCAGCTTCCTCGGTGACGTCATCGTCAACGGTTCGCCGGGAATCACGAAGCCCCTCAAGTCGGCGGAGCTCATGGAGGCCCATGTGCCGGAGGTGGATCTCACCCAGCCCCGCCCCGCCGGGAGCCGCGACCTCCTCATGAAGCTCGGGGCCGAAGGGCTCTCCAAGTGGATCCTTGAGCAGAAGAAGCTTCTCATCACCGACACCACCATGCGTGACGCCCACCAGTCGAACCTAGCCACCCGGGTCCGCACCTATGATCTCCTGAAGATTGCCGAGCCCACTTCCTATCTCGGTGCCGGGCTTTTCTCCATCGAGTGCTGGGGGGGCGCCACCTTCGACGTCTCCATGCGCTTCCTGAAGGAAGACCCGTGGCAGCGGCTCCACAAGCTCTCGGAAGCGATCCCCAACGTTCTCTTCCAGATGCTCCTGCGGGGCTCCAACGCCGTGGGGTACACCAACTACCCGGACAACGTGGTGCAGCGCTTCGTGGAGGAGGCGGCCTCCTCCGGCATAGACATCTTCCGGGTCTTCGACTCCCTCAACTGGACCCGCGGCATGGCCGTAGCCATGGAGGCGGTCCGCAAGAGCGGCAAGATCTGCGAGGCGGCCATCTGCTACACCGGCGACATCACCGATCCGACCCGGGACAAGTATCCCCTGGAATACTACGTGAACATGGCCAAGGAACTGGAGCAGATGGGGGCCCACATCCTCGCCATCAAGGACATGGCTGGCCTCCTGAAGCCCTTCGCCGCCTACAAACTGGTGAAGGCCCTCAAGGAGAACATCGGCATCCCGGTCCACCTCCATACTCACGACACCTCCTCCAATGGGAGCGCCACGCTCCTCATGGCCTGCCAGGCAGGGGTCGACATCGTCGACGCGGCCCTGTCGTCCCTGTCGGGGCTCACGGCCCAACCGAACCTGAACGCCTTGGTGGCGGCCCTGAAGGGGACCGAGTGGGACACCCGGCTGGATGAGGACGGGCTCCAGAAACTGGCCAACTACTGGGAGACGGTGCGCGACTACTACGCCCCCTTCGAGTCAGGGCTCAAGAACGGCACCGCCGAGGTCTACCACCACGAGATTCCCGGCGGCCAGTACTCCAACTACAAGCCCCAGGTGGCCGGCCTCGGCCTCCTGGATCGCTGGGAGGAGTGCAAGGAGATGTACCACAAGGTGAACCTCCTCTTCGGCGACATCGTGAAGGTCACGCCGTCCTCCAAGGTGGTGGGGGATATGGCCATGTTCCTCGTGAAGAACAACCTGGATGTACAGGATGTCTTTACACAGGGTGATGAGCTTGCCTTCCCCGAGTCGGTCATCGGGATGTTCAAGGGGATGCTGGGCCAGCCTTACCAGGGATGGCCCCGGGAACTCCAGAAGATCATCCTGAAGGGAGATGAGCCCATCACCTGCCGCCCCGGCGAACTCCTGGAGCCGGCCAATTTCGACGAGGAGCGGGACAAGGTGGAGGAGAAGGTCGGCCACGCCGTGGACGACAAGGCGCTCATGAGCTACATCATGTACCCCCACGTCTACCCGGAGTTCCACAAGCACCGCCATGAGTACTCCGACACCTCGGTCATCCCGACCCCCATCTTCTTCTACGGCCTGGAGCCGGGGCAGGAGACCTCCATCGAGATCGAGGCGGGCAAGACCCTCATCATCAAGCTGAACGCCATCGGCAAGGTCCACCCCGACGGCACCCGGCACATCTTCTTCGAGCTGAACGGCAATGCCCGGAGCGTGGTGGTACGCGACCAGTCGGTTCAGACCGACGAGTCGGTGCGCGAGAAGGCCGACAAGGGGAACGCCAAGCACGTGGGGGCGCCGATGCCGGGGAAGGTCCTGAAGCTCAACGTCAAGGTGGGCGACGAGGTCAAGGCCGGCGATGTCCTCATGGTCACCGAGGCCATGAAGATGGAGACCAACATCAAAGCCAAGGAGGACGGCATCGTCGCCGAGGTGAAGTTCAAGGAAGGCGACAAGGTGGAGAAGGAGGATCTTCTCATCGTTATGGGGTAAACCGCTCCTAACGGAAAACACTCGAAACCGCCGCGGTAACGTGGTATTAAAGGGGGGCCGCCCATGAGGCGGTTCCCCTTTTTCTATAACGGGAATTTAGTTCTACGACCATAACGGGGACAAATCCCACTACCATGCAAGGAAGGAGATACAGAACGTGTCCAAAAAACCGGAAGTGACCTTCAAGTACATCTTCACCTACGACTACAACCCGGTCTACGTGAACGGCGCCCATGGCGGCGTCTCTCCCCGGGGCGACCTGGTCGTGAACTTCTACCTGGAGCGACCGCCGCTCCCCAACGAGATCACCCACGAGGTGAACCCCAACGGCACCATCGGCGCCGAGACCGGCGTGGAGCCCGAGGATTTCGCCCAGAGCCTCGTGCGCTTCGTTCCCACCGGCGTGGTCCTCAACTACCAGACCGCCCGCGAACTCCACCACTGGCTCGGCGAGAAGGTCCGGGAGCTGGAGACCCTGGAGCAGCACAAGGCAGCCATGCGCGCCGCGGCCCAGCAGCCCGGCGGTGAGGGCGTGCAGCACTAAGTCTGGAATGATGAGGGGAAGGGGTGATTGTGCCGCCTCCCCTTTTTTGTCCCGGCATGCCGGGAAACTCTGCCGGAAGGAGAACCGAGATGACGAACGTTTCACGGATGGTGGCGGGAGGAGCCCTCTGTCTATTCCTGGCGATTCCGCTGGCGACCTTTGCCGACGGAGCGAAGGTGACGCAGTTGGAGCCCCCCCGTAAGGAGGGAGGTGTGCCCCTCATGGATGCCCTGCGGGAGCGCAAGAGCGTGCGGGAGTTCAGTGGAGAAGCTCTTTCTCCACGCCAACTTTCGGACCTTCTCTGGGCCGCTTTCGGTATCAATCGCCCTGAGAAGGGTGGGCGCACCGCCCCCTCTGCCATGAATCGGCAGGAGATCGACGTTTACGTGGCCACCTCCGATGGCCTCTATCTCTACGACGCCCGGGGGCACCGGCTGATCCAGGAGGGGACCAGGGATATCAGGGCGCTGACCGGCCGGCAGCCCTTTGTGGCAGAAGCCCCGGTAAATCTCATCTACGTGGCCGATTATGGTCAGATGGGAGAGGCCTCCCTGGAGGAGAAGGCCTTTTATGCAGCCGCCGATGCCGGCGCCATCAGCCAGAACGTCTATCTCTTCTGCGCCTCCGAGGGGCTTGCCACCGTGGCGCGGGCATCCATTGATTCCCCGGCCCTGGCAAAGGCCATGGGGCTGCGCAACGAGCAGCGGATCGTCCTTGCGCAGTCGGTGGGGGTGCCGAAGGTGAAGGCCGGCGTTACGAAACCCTCGAAGCATCTCACCCCTCCGGAGCAGATCTGGTCGACTCCTGCCCGGCTCGCAGACCCTCCCACATCGGGAGCCCCTGAGGATGCGGTGACGTTGCCGAAAAAGTCGTCCGAGCATCCGCGCAATCCCCTCGGTCAGCCGAAGCTGACGATCGAGAAGCCCACGGAATACTGATCTCCAGTTGCTTGCATCAATAGAAAAAGCCTGCCGGATAACTGGCAGGCTTTTCTGCGTCTGGATTGGAAAATAGTCGGCTACTTCTGGCTTGCAGCCAGGGCCTGGTCCACGTCGGCGATGATGTCGTCGATGTGCTCGATGCCGACGGAGAGGCGGATCAGGTCCGGCGTGACACCGGAGGCGGTCTGCTGCTCGGCGGTTAGCTGGCGGTGGGTGGTACTGGCCGGGTGAAGGACGCAGCTGCGGGCGTCCCCCACGTGGACCACGAGGGCCACGAGCCGGCACGCCTCCATGAACTTCTTGCCGGCCTCGGTGCCCCCCTTGATGCCGAAGGTGAGGACGCCGCTGCATCCTTGCGGCAGGTACTTTTGCGCCCGGTCGTGGCTGGCGTGGCTTGAGAGACCGGGGTACTTGACCCAACTGACCGATGGGTGGCTTTCCAGGAACTGGGCCAGGGCCAGGGCGTTGTCGCTGTGGCGCTGCATCCGGAGCGGCAGGGTCTGGAGGCCGTTGGTGAAGAGGAATGAGTTGAAGGGGCTCGGCGTGGTGCCGATGTCGCGCATGAGCTGGACCCGGGCCTTGATGATGTAAGCCAGGTTCCCGAAGGTCTTCACGTACTGGAGGCCATGGTAGGAGGAGTCGGGCTCGGTCAGCTCAGGGAAGCGGCCGTTCCCCCAGTCGAAGTTCCCCCCGTCCACGATGACGCCGCCGACGCTGGTGGCGAGACCGTCGATGTATTTCGTGGCCGAGTGGACCACCACGTTGGCCCCGTGCTCGAAGGGGCGGCAGAGGTAGGGAGTGGCGAAGGTGCTGTCGATGATGAGTGGCACCCCCTTCTCCTGGGCGATGGCGCTGAATTTGGCGAAGTCCAGGACGTTCAGGCCGGGGTTGCCGATGGTCTCGGCGAAGAGGGCCTTGGTGTTGGGGCGGAAGGCGGCGAGGATCTCGTCGGCCGGGGCCTCCGGGTCCACGAAGGACACTTCGATCCCCATCTTGGGGAGGGTGCAGGCGAAGAGGTTGTAGGTGCCGCCATAGAGGGTGCTGGCGGTCACGAAGTGCTGGCCCGCCTGGCAAATGTTGAAGATGGAAAGGGTTGTGGCCGCCTGGCCGGCGGAGGTGGCCAGGGCCCCGACTCCCCCCTCCATCATGGCCAGCTTCTGCTCGAAGGCGTCGGTGGTGGGGTTGCCCAGGCGGGTATAGAAAAAGCCGGGCTCTTCCAGGTCGAAGAGCTTCGTCACGTGGTCGGCATTGTCGTACTTGAAGGTGGTGCTCTGGCAGATGGTGACGACGCGGGGGTCGCCCGCCTTGGGGGTGTATCCCCCCTGGATGGCCTGGGTCTCGATCTTCCACGAACTGCTCATGGCGGTCTCCTTTCAACGAGTAATGGGACCGCGATGATACCAAAGAATTTCCGTACGGGAAACCCGGATTTAATGCAGCTCCATCTCCCGCGCCACCTGGCCCAGCATCCGCCGGATGGTCCGCTCGTCCACGAAGCTGAAGAGGTCCCCCTTGCCGAAATTCACGTCGGTCCAGTCGCGCCAGCTCCGAATGGTGACCGGCACCTCGCTGACCCCGTTCCCCAGGAGGCCGTGGAGGATATGCTCCTGTCCGCCGGCCCGACGGGGATGCTCCGTTTTGCGGAGATCGAAGTAGACTGCCTGGTCGAACTGGTCTGTGGTGAGATAGATCATGACGCACCTCCCGGTTGTGTGATAATGACAGTAAACCCGAGAGGTGCGACATAATACGTCGTTTATACCTTGAACTGCCCCACGAGCCCCTGCAGTTCCGTTGCCAGGTCTGTCAGCCTGCTTGCCGCCGTGGCGGATTCCTGGGCGCCGCGAGCCGTGGCTTCCACCACCGTCGTGATCTGCTGGATGTTGTTGGTGATCTCGGCGGTGGTGGCGGTCTGCTCTTCCGCTGCTGTGGCGATTTGGCTCACCTGGCCGGTTACGCCGGTGATCCTGTCGAGAATCTCCCGCAGGGCATCGCCCGACTTGGCCGCTTCAGCGGTGCCGCTGGCCACCTCTTTGACCCCTTCTTCCATGGAAGAGACTGCCCGCCCGGTTTCCTGCTGGATCCCCTTGATCATCTCGCCGATCTCCCGGGTCGCCTTCGTGGTCCGTTCGGCCAGGGCTCGCACTTCGTCGGCAACCACGGCAAACCCTCGCCCCTGCTCCCCGGCCCTGGCTGCCTCGATGGCCGCGTTCAGGGCCAGCAGGTTGGTCTGATCGGCAATGTCCTGGATGGTGCCGATGATTTCGCCGATCTGATCCCCGCGGGCTCCCAGCCCTTCAACGGTGTGGGCTGCCTCTTTCACCCGCTCGGCAATGCGGTTCATCACTGCTACGGTCTGCTCAACCACCTGGCTGCCGCCTGATGCCGAACCGCTTGCCTCCCGCGATCCTTCCGCCGCCAGCATGCAGTTGTTGGCGATTTCGTTGGATGTCGCCGCCATCTCCTCGCTGGCGGTGGCAACCGTTCCGGCCTGGGCCGCCACTTCCTCGGCGCCGGTGGCCATCTGCTCGGAAGAGGAATAGACCTGGCCGGCTGCCGCAGCCACCTGGGCCGTGTTATCCGCCACCATGGCAATGGTCTTCTGGAGCTTCTCGACAAAGAGGTTGAAGGAGCGCCCCAGGTGCCCCAGTTCATCGTCGGAGCGGACTTCGATCCGCCTGGTCAGGTCGCCTTCCCCCTGGGCAATGTCGTCCATCATGACGTTCATCGCCCGCAGCGGTTTGGTGATGCCGCGGGTAATGACCACGGTTATAACCACGGCGAGCACTAGAGCAGCGAACAGGCAGATGACTATTGTCGTAACCGATCTCTGCCCGATGGCGTCGACTTCCTTGGTCTTCTTGTCGCTCATCTCGTAGGCCGCCCGGTTTCCTTCCGTGGACAGTTTTTCAATGGCTTGGGCCGCCTCCTTGACCGGTTTCATCGCCTCGTTTGCCTGCTGGGTGCTGGTGATGGCGCCGGATTTGATCTGCCCCATGAGCTGCCCGAAACCGTCAACGTATTGTTTGTAGTTTTCCTGTATCGCGGCGTACTGACCCTTTTCCTTGTCGTCCAGCTTCAGTTTGCCCAACTTGCCAAGCCACTCATCGAGACGCCCCTTTTTCTCGGTCCATTTCTTTTCGTATTCCGCGATCTTATCGGGATTGTTTATGTTGATGAACGCGTCCTTTTCATACATCCTCATGTAGAGGATATTGGCCCTCACCCGGGAAAAGTATTCACCGATCTTGACCTCCTGGGAGAGAATCTCGTTGCTGGCCTTGTCGATCTTTTCGACTCCCAGAAATCCCGCGCCCCCGGTAATCACCAGCAGCAGCACCACAAGTCCGAACCCCAGACCGAGCCGCGTTCCGATCTTCATACGATGTAACATGTCATTCTCCTTGGCTGATGTTCTTGCGCACAGTTAGTTCCTTGGAATTACGAGGAAAAAGTTCAGTTTTCAGTAGTATTTATCGGTAAAAGTTTGCGGGGCTTGAGAAAATTTTACAGTCATTTAATGCTGGTTATAGAGGAATAAATAAGGGCGCGAAGTGGCGAGAGTAGACGGATGATGTTTCTTTGGGTATCATAAGAACAACGTTTTAAGGTCTGAAAGTGTAACAAAATACCATCAATGGGCACTGTATCAGTCAATGAATCCGAAGGCCGAGGCGCCGCCACTGTGAACGGCATTGTGACCATACCCAACGCGTTGACGGCGCTCCGGATAGTCCTGGTTCCCGCTCTCATCACGTTTCTTCTGGACGGAAACTTCCGGGCGGCCCTGACGGTTTTCCTCGTGGCAGGCGTGAGCGATGCCCTCGACGGTTTCATCGCCCGGCGCTTCAACCAGCAAAGCCGCCTCGGTTCGTTCCTCGATCCGCTGGCCGACAAGCTCCTGGTGGTTACCTCATCCCTTGTTCTTGCGGCCATCGGGCGGCTGCCATGGTGGCTCGCTCTGGTCATTGTCGGCCGTGACCTGGTAATCGTTGCCGGTGCAATCGCCTATTACGGCCGCACGGGAACCCTGGAGATGGATCCCAGCATTGCCAGCAAGGCCAATACCTTTGTGCAGATATCCCTGATCCTGACGGTGCTCGCCCATGGGGCGGGGATGGAATTCCTTGGAGTTGTGCTGAAGCCCCTCTTTGTTCTTGCGCTCGCGATGACACTGGTTTCGGGGGGAGACTACATGGTGGTGTGGGGACGCCGGGCTTTCAGGAAAAACTGAGCGATTGGGGAGAACAGCCAGCCGTGAGTAGTATTGACATGATTCCTCCTCAGGTGGTATTAGAGCTGATTCGCTAATGAGCGGCGGTTATGGGGTGCCGGTGTCGTGACACCGGGGATGGGAGAAGCAAACGTGGCGCAGGTGTTCATCGTCGGGTGCGGCGATATCGGAAAACGGGTGGCACGGCTTGCCATGGATAAGGGAGTTGCGGTGACAGCCCTTGTCCGTTCGGAGGAAAGCGCCGCCAAACTGCATGAACTTGGCATCGAAACGGTGGAAGGGCACCTTGACGACCCCGAATCCCTTGCGGGCCTCCCCCTCCGGGGGGCGACCGTGTTCTACTTTGCCCCTCCGCCGGGTGGAGGGATAACCGAGCCGAGGGTTCGGGCCTTCTGCGCAGCCGTCAGGCCGGGCGACGAGCCGGCACAGGTGGTTTACCTCAGCACCAGCGGCGTCTATGGCGACTGCGGCGACATGATCGTGACCGAAGATACGCCTGCCAATCCCCAGACGGCACGGGCCAAGCGCCGCTACGACGCCGAAACGGTCTTTCGCGCCTGGGGCAAGGAGCGAGGCGTTCCGATCGTCGTGCTTCGGGTCACGGGCATCTACGGTCCGGGGCGGCTTCCGCTCCAGCAGCTGACGAGCGGCCAGCCGGTTCTCTTCGAGAGTGAGGCCTCCTATACCAATCGGATCCATTCCGAGGACCTGGCCCGGGTCTGCATGGCTGCTGCCGAGAAGGGCGAGGACGGCGACATATTCAATGTGAGTGACGGCAACCCGGGCACCATGACCGAGTACTTCAACGCCTGCGCCGATGCCCTCGGTTTTCCGCGCCCCCGGCAGGTGACCATGGAGGAGGCGAAGAAAGTCATGACACCCCTCATGCTTTCCTATGTTACGGAGTCGCGGCGGATGGACAACGCGAAAATGGTGGGTAAACTAGAGGTTAAACTTCTGTACCCGACCCTCCAGGATGGTCTGAAGGCAAGCGTTGCCAAATAGTCGGGGAGTGCGGCAGCAAAGGGGTTATTGCAGATAGCGTTCCGATGACATCACCTTGGAGATGAGGAGTAACTGCCTGAGGTGGGGCGAACTGTTGCCCCTGCGGATAACCTCCCGAACCGACAGCAGATCATTGATCAGGGTTTTTCCCTTTCTGACAAGTCGACGCGCCCTGTGGTTCCGCCGGGCGTAGGGAGCAAGGAGATCCAAGGCCTCGGCGATTTTCAGGCCGGCGATGACCTGATCCTTGAAGCTCTTGAACTGTCCCGTTTCCAGATGGTTGCGGAGAGCTTCTATCTCGCTTTCAAAATAGCCGAGAATGCGGGTATGGAGGGTGTCGATCGCCATAGTGTATACCATCGCAGGATATGGGCTGAAATCGCAAAACATGGAGCAAATGCGTAGTTGATATACTCTTCGGCAGTCCGTCATTTTTCTTTAGGGCATAAAAGAGGATAGCGTGTTGATACTGCGTCGTTTTCTCCGGTTTGCCACGGGGGGAATTCCCGGTTTTCGGTTGACATGACGGCTAGTTAAGGGGTATTAATACGCGCTAATTCACAGTGTTTGGTATGCTGAAAAGGTGCAAGAGGGGTTCTTGATCTCTCGGAAAGGGACTGTATCCGATGAAACAGGGAGTGAACAGGTTCGGTAGATTGCTGGTAAGTGTGGCGTTGTTGGGGTGGGCCACGGCCAGTGCCGGTTTCGCATTTGCCGCCGAGCAGACCTCCGGCGCGACTGAGATGGGAAAACGGTCGTCGTCGCCGGTGGCAACGGTCCAGATCCAGAAGCAGCCCGAGCTTTACGCCGTCGAGCCCCCTCCACTCACCGTTACCCAGTGCGGCCAATGCCACCCCGGCGTGTTTCAGGACATCAAGAAGGACGGCGGGCGCCACGCCTTCACCTGTCAGAACTGCCACAAGAGCTTCCACAGCTATAGTCCCCGGAAGAACAACTGGGACCAGATCATGCCCAAATGTTCCGATTGCCACTCGCCGGCAACGGTGGCCCATGCGCAGGTCTTCACCCAGTGTGCCGAGTGCCATTCAAATCCCCACTCGATAAAGGTCATGCCCATGAGCCAGAAACTTCTGGCCTCCTGTGCCACCTGCCATGCCGGACCGCCGGCGGACCTGAAGCAGTTCCCGAGCAAGCATACCAAGCTTTCCTGCGCCGACTGCCACACCCGTCACGGCCTCATACCATCTTGCAACATGTGCCACAAGCCCCACTACGAGGGGCAGGATTTCAAGACCTGCGCGAGCGAATGCCATCCGGTTCACAAGCCGAAGGAAATTTCCTACAAGAAGGACGTTGGAACCCGTACCTGCGGAGCCTGCCACGAGGGTGTCTATGCCACCTGGACCAAGACTCCGAGCCGCCACGGCAAGGTCAGCTGCGCCCTCTGCCACACCAAGCACGGCTTCATCCCGCAGTGCACCGACTGCCACGGACTGCCCCACAGCAAGCAGCTCCACGAGCGGTTCCCGAAGTGCCTCACCTGCCACCAGGATGCGCACAACCCGCCGGTGCGCCAGCGCTGACAGCAGATGCCGAGATCTCCTCTCCCTTGGGGGAGGAGATCTCGAACGATTTGCCTTTAATGTCGTGATCTTATTAAGGAGGGATGCGTGAAGCTTCACCAAGGCTTTACCCTGGGGGTGACGATCCTGGCGGCGCTGCTTGCGGCGTCGGCGCCGGGTTCGGCCGCCGATCTCGGCATCACCTCCGACACCATCGTCCGCCTCTACGAACGGAACGAGAGCGGGGGGCGGCAACGGTCCCTCCTGCCGGTCTACGAGTTCCTCCGCTTCGACTATACCGTTCCCAAAACGCCGGGGCTCTCGCTCCACGCCTACGGGTGGGGGCGGGCGAACCTCCGGGACGACTTTGGCAATGCCGACGGCACTACCGACGGTGAACTCCTCTATGCCTATCTGGATTATCTGGATCCGAAGAACCGTGATTACCAGGTTCGCCTCGGGCGCCAGTACATCTTCGAGGGGGTGATGAGGGAGAGCATCGACGGCGTCTACGTCAAGACCGACCTGGTGCCGACCGTGACCGCCTCGGCCTACGCCGGCTTCCCCGTAAATCTGCAGGATGTCAAGGGGATGGGGGGCGACTGGATCTACGGCGCCCGGGTCGCCCAGGGGATTCCCGGCCGCTACGACGTTGCCTTGGCCTACAAGCACACGGGAAATGACGGCTCTACCGATGAGCAACTCCTAGGGGCCGACGCCACCCTCCTCCTTCCCGCTAACATTACCCTGCTCGGCCATACCACCTGGAATCTCGTCACCGGCGGCCTGGGAGAGCAGTCCTACGAGCTGAGGCTTCCCTTCAAGGCCTTCGAGCTTCGCCCCTTCTACCAGCACTACCGGTACGAGGATTTCCTCAACAGGAAATCGGGTGGTGCCACTCCCTTCCTGTACACATCCCAGTTCGGGGAGCAGGTGGACATCGCGGGGACCGAGGCCTTCTGGTACCCGGCGGAAAATATCGAGTTCGGCGCCCGCTACAAGCATTACGAGTATGGCAAGCGTTATGGTTCCGCCGACATGTACACGGTTCTGGCCGCTGTCCGGCGCAAGATCTTTTCCGAGGCGGGGGTGGAATTCGGCCGGGTGGAGGGTGATATCGCCCAGAACCGGTACTATCTCGGGCGGGCCTATGTTTACTGGGATGTGGCGCCGGCCTTTGTCACGGCTGACGTGGTCTATGTGAACTACGACGACGGCAATGTCTGGAGCATGTACCGCAAGGACAGCGCCTTCTTCGCCTCGGTCGGCGGGGGAAGCAAGTTCCTCGGCAAGGCCCTTACCGTGAAGCTCTCCCTCGACTACAGTCAGGACCCCTACTTCGACAAGGATTACCGTGGCACGCTGGCCGCCTCCTATGCCTTTGGCAAGTGACGGCCATAGATGGAGCACCTACCCATGAAAAAAGGAATGATTCTAACCCTCTTGGCGACAGGGCTGATACTCGCGCTCCTGGCGGCGTGCGCCTCGACCCCGGCCTATCGGCTGCCGGCCAAACACCCCAACATCTATGAGCTGGGCGACCGCCGCGAGTTCTGCACCAAGTGCCACGGCTACAAGAAGACCCCGGTGGATTTCGAACGGTACAACCATACCCCGCTTTTCACCGAGTCCCATCGCCTTGTGGCCTACCAGGACCAGCGAATCTGCGCCCTCTGCCACGAGCAGAGCTTCTGCAACGACTGTCACGTGACCCACACGGAACTGAAACCGTCGGTCAAGAACCAGACGGAGAACTACCGGCGGATGCAGCACCGGGGCGAGTACCTCTCCCGCCACCGGATCGACGGTCGTCTCGACCCCACCTCGTGCTACCGTTGCCACGGCAATCCCCAGTCGTCCCAGACGTGTCGGCCATGCCACGGTTAGAGGGTATGAGTATGCAAGCCAAGCTGAAGCTAACGGCCGGGATTTTCCTCTGTGCCATGGTACTGGCGGGATGTGGCGGCGGGCTCAATGCGTCGAACCCGGACGCACCGTCGTCGGTCAACGCCCACGAATGCACGTGGGTCACGACGCACCCCAAGAAGATCATAGAGATGGTAACCTTTCGGGTAATTTCGTCGGCTACGCAAGCCACCTTCAACGCCACCTACGGCGAAGACGAACTGATCCAGTGCCGCGTCTGCCACGGAAGCAGCTTTCTCGGGGCCGGCGGGGGGGCTGCGGGGCCGGCGTGCCTCGACTGCCACATAGCAGACCCGGTCAGATATCCTGCTGGATGTTATTCATGCCACGGGGGGGTTATTGTCGATTCCCGGTTTCCAGATCAAGTGTCGTCCGGTCCCTATGAGAAATTCTACGCCCGGTACTCAACGACACCGCAGTTTTCCCAGTACTCGGCGGCGCGCCAGGCTTTCATCGACCGGGTCAAGTCCGGCTCGATCCATAACCGGTTGAGCCCCACCCTTCCCCGGAATCACAATGCCCTGGGCTACGTCTTTGCCGACGCGAATCCGCAGGATACCTGTGTATATTGCCATAATCAGGAAGCGAACGCCAATATCCATCACTCAGAGGCAATCACGAACCGCTTTTCCTGTGGCTTCTGTCATTTCAGATTTATTGGGGGCGAATTACAGTTTGTAATCATACGGGACTGCAAGGTATGTCATGTGCAGCCCATTTGAATGTCGAGGCATAAAATGTGCTTGTCGAAAGGTGGTAATATTCCACCGATGAGGATAGCGCCATGATGGCCGAATCATCACGACCGGAAAAACAGAGCGGCTTTGAAGGATCGATCGCCGGTCTTCCGCTGACCGACGTCATCCAGCTCAAGGGCCATAACCGCTTTACCGGCGCCATTTCGGTGGAGTACCGGCAGCGGCAGGGGATGATTTTTTTCCGCGACGGCGAGATCATCCACGCGGAGCAGGAGGGCGTGGTAGGCGAGCAGGCCCTGTACGAGATCCTCCGCTGGCCCGGCGGGCGCTTTGCCGTTCAGCCGAAGGTGACCACTACGGGGCGATCCATCCAGCAGAGCATCGCGTATCTTCTCCTTGAGGCCCACCGCATTATTGATGAGGAAAATGCGGGGCTGCGGCCGAAGGGAGAGGGAGCAGGGGCTGCCCAGCGGAGGATGAGCGTTATCGCGGAACGGCTGCTCCAAATCGCCGGAGTTGGGTATGCGGTGCTTTTCAAGAAGGACGGTTTGCCGGTCGACGACGAAGGCGCCGAGGCCAAGGCCCTTGCCGAAAAAGGGAGTGAGCTGTCGCGCCTCGGCAACAGACTTGGCGATCTGCTGGGCCTCGGCGGGGTGAAATCCGCTGCCGTTCAGGCAAAGGGGGAGCAGCAACTCCTCTTTGAGGCGAAAAATCACTACATCTCCATTGCGGTGAATAAAGAGACTTCCCTTGCTCAGGTGGAATCGGATATCCGCGCCACCTTCGGGAGCAGGAAATAGCGGGCTGGGACAGGGTACGAGATTCGGATGGACGAAGTTCTTCAACAACTCAATGCTGTTCCGGGAGTGATCGGAAGCCTCGTCTGCGGGCGCGATGGCGATCCCATTGCCTGTGCGTTTCCTCCCCTGTTCGACTCAGCCATTATCGAGGGGGTTACGGCCGCCGTAACAGATTCCGCACGTGGAGTCTTTGACGCAACAGGACCGGCAGAGCTCCTTGATTTCCGCTATGGCGACGGAAGGGTTATCATTAAACCCCTGCAGGATGCCTTTGTACTGCTGCTCTGCACCAAAAAGGTCAACCTCGGGGTGCTCGCCATTTCCCTCAACGTGGCAAAGATAAAGCTGGAATCGCACCTTGTTGCACGGGGAGAGCGGCAGAAACCCGCTGCAGCTGCTCCCGATCTCTTGGAGCTTGCGGTATGCCATCTCGCTGACGGGACAAAGGGGAGTTCCTTCGAACAGTTCGGCATGGCAGCCCTTACGCCTGCCACTGCCCGGCAGGTTTCTTCCTTCTACAAGAGGGAGGCCTTCAAGAAGCTGAAGATCACCAACAGGGTGAACGGAATTTTCGATATTTTCCCTGTAATGATCGTTAACGAGAGCGATTCTTCCTACGACGGTAAAATTATCCTCTGCAAGTCCATCGAGAAGAAGCTGGAAGCCCTCCAGGGCGATGGCCTCCTCGTCGAAATTCCGTAACGCGCGTCCCTGGACGGTTCTTCTCTCCCGGTTCATCCCTTCCCCGCAGCTTGTTATCCCCACCCTCTCCATCTCCGGAGTTTGCCATGGCGGGAAAATCGGGTAGAGTGTAGTCGGTGGGTCCTTCCCAAGGTCGCGACCCCTCCTGCGCCTTCCGCAGCCAAAATGTCACCAACTTCACCAACTTCCCAGAGGTCTGTCATGTTTGTCCATGATTCGTCACTGTCTTTCGTTGAGGCTGAGGAGGCCGATGTCGCCGCCGTCCACCGTTCATTGGGGTCGGCCTCCGCAGCCCCTGAAGGGATATCCCCCCGCCCGTGCAATGCATATGTTTGTGCCATTCAACGCAAAGGGCTGACCCGTGTCTACGTAGTCCTTGAACACGCTGACCGGAGGGGACGCTGGGTTTTTGCCTCGCCCAAGGGTATCCCGGTGGGTGAGGCATATCTCCCGCTTCTCAAGGAAGGACTGGCCTTCGCAACGTCGCTCGGGTTCACCATGCAGGAGGTCAATCTCAGCTATGGCAAGGCGATGCGGGAAGTGGTCATCCGCGATATCCCGGTCCTTCGCCGCCCGTCCGCCACGGGACCGGCGAGCGCCGATGGGGCAAAGGATGCTCCCGGCGATGCAAAGAGAGAGGCGGCTCCGAAGGAGAACAAGGAGGAGCCCCCCCCTGCGGAAAAGCGGGAAGAGAAACCTTCGCCCAAGGACGAGAGCGAAGCAACGGCTTTGGCAGACCGCCTTGCCGCCGAAAAGGCCGCAGCGGAGCGGGAGTCGCGGGAGCGCTTTGCGGAGCTCAAGGCCCGCGTCGATAGTCTGTTTGCAGAGCGGAAGGAGCAGGACGCCGCCATGGCGGCCCAGGAAGCGGCCCTGCAGGGTGAAATTGCGCGCTTGACCGCGGAGAAGGAGGAGGCCGGCCAGGAGCACGCCCAGGCAACAGCTTCCCTCCGGAGCACGGTGGAACGTCTCAAGGGAGAGTTGGAGGCCTTGGGGAAGGGGGGATCGTCGGCTGCCGCTTCCCTGCGGGATGAGATTGCCTGGCTGAAGGCCGAGAAGGACAAGGCCGGCGAGGAAACCGCTCGGGAGGAAGAGCGGTTACGCGCGGAAGTGGATAAACTTGCCGCAGCGCGGGATAAGGGGGCAAGCGCAGCGGCCAAGCGGATTGAATCCCTCACGACGCGGCTGGCCGACCTTGCCACGGAACAGGCAACTGCCGCCAAGGGGAATGCGGCCAGGATCAAGGAGCTTGAAGCCGAGGCGGAGCGGCTGACGGCCGAGATTGCCTCTGCCGAAAAGAAGGCCGCGGCGGACATTGCCGCTTTGGAGGCGGTGATCGAGAAACGGGCGGCGGAGAAGGAGGCGGCCCGTAAGCTGGCAGTCGACCGGCTCGTTCGGCTGGCCGCCGAGGTCGAGGTTCTTGTGGCCGAGCGGGAGGCCGTCGAGCAGGTTATCTCCCGGAAGGGGGGCGGCGAGATGGCGGGAGCCCTGGCCCGGGCCGAGGCCGAAGCGGCAACCCTCAGGAGGGAAATCGAACGGCTGGCGGCGGAGAAGACCCTTGCTACGCAGGCGAGCACCGCGCGGGTTTCGACCCTTCAGGCTGAAGTCACGCGGCTTGCCTCCCAGGGAGAGCCCCCGGCTTCGGCGCGCCGTGGCCACGGGGAGCAGGTCAAGCATGAGCCCGAGAAGCCGGAGTCGGTTATTGCCGCGACAGGAGAGGCCGCAGCGGCTTCGGAGGCGTCAACGTCGGTCGATTGGGACGATGAAGTGGCCGCTGTCGTGGGAGAGGTCCTTGCGGAAGGGCAAACCGATCCCTTCAGCTTCATGGGGGAAGGGGAGGAGTTCGTTTCGTTCGGCGCCGCCGGTGGAGGAGGGGACTCCGGGGCGGGTGTGGGGTTCAGTCTCGACAAAGGGCTGGAAACGATCGAGTACGACGGCCCGGCGGATGTTATCGAGGTCCACAACTCCCTCAACGTGGTCAACATCACCCCGGCGGGGCACACTCCCCAGCCCTGCGGCGCCTATATCGTTGCCCTCAAAAAAAGAGAGTGTTTTCGAGTCCACGTGGCCTGGAGCCTCACCGCCGACCACTCCACCCTTGTCTACTCTCCCGAGAAGCAGCCGGCGGATGCCGGCGAGTGCGCCAAGGTGGTGCGGGACGCCCTGGCCTTTGTGGAAACCGTCGGCTTCATGATGGACACGGTCCGGCTGAACCCCGATCCGGACAAGCGCGGAAGGGCTCTGGCGAAGATTCCCGTCCTCCGCCTGAAGCGGTAGCCGGGCATTATGACCGCTCTCCGGATTTCCTGTTTACACAATCCCGCCACTTCGCTAGAGTTGCCGGATTGATTTTGTCAGCTATCCAATGCAAGGAGGAAAAGGCGTATGAAAGCAGTTCTGCTCAATGGTTTCGGCGGTCTCGATGTGCTCACGGTGGGGGAGGTTGAGAGGCCGAAACCGGGGGAGGGGCAGGTTCTTGTGAAAGTGGTGGCAACGTCCATCAATCGTCCGGACCTGGTGCAGCGGGAAGGGAAGTATCCCCCTCCGCCGGGCGATTCTGAGATCCTGGGGTTGGAGGTTTCCGGCACCGTTGAAGAGTTGGGCCCCGGCGTGACCGGCTGGCAGGTGGGGGACCGGGTCATGACGCTGGTGGGTGGCGGCGCCTACGCCGAGTATGCCGTGGCCTACGCCAGTCACCTGATGCGGATCCCCGAGTCCATGAGCTTCGAGGAGGCGGCCTGCGTCTGCGAATCGTGCATCACGGCGTTTCTCAACGTCTTCATGATCGGCGGCCTCAAGGACAACAACACCGTCATCCTCCACGGCGGCGGCGGGGGGGTAAATACCGCCGGCCTTCAACTCTGCAAGGCCCTGGTTCCCAATACGAAGATCATCGTCACCTCCCATCCGAGCAAGATGGCGCGGGTGAAGGAACTGGGCGCCGACCTGGTCATCGACTTCACCCAGACCCCCGATTTCTCGGAGGCGGTGAAGGAGTTCACCAACAAGAAGGGGGCTGACGTGATCCTCGACCATGTGGGGGCCAAGTACCTGGCGCCCAACATGAACTCCCTGGCCTATGCCGGCCGCCTCGTCATCATCGGGGTCATCAGCGGCATCAAGGCGGAGTTGAACCTGGCCCTCATGATGGTGAAGCGGCAGCAGATCATCGGTTCCGTGCTCCGCTCCCGCCCCGTGAAGGACAAGGGGGAGATCGTTGCCGAGTTCACCAGAACGGCGCTGCCGAAATTCGCCGACCGGACCATTGTCCCCATCATCGAGAAGGTGTTCACCATCGACCAGGTGGTGGAAGCCCACCGGATGATGGAAGAAGACAAGCACTTCGGGAAGATCGTGCTGAAGATATCGTAGGGTACACGACACAGGAAGGGGCGCGGCGAACGGCGCCCCTTTCCTCTTGGGGAGATGACGCCATGACGGTACCGCAATCGATCACGGAACTGGATCTCAAGAACCTCACGAATCGCACGTTTCACCCTTCGCCCGTGGCCTGGGAAGACCAGGTGCTCTACTTTCTCCTGCTCGACCGCTTTTCCGACGGGAAGGAGACCGGATACCGCGACAACCGGGGGAGGCGGGTCGCGAAGGGGGAAACGCCCCTTTACCAGCCAGGCGACGCGGGGAATGCCATCCGCACCGAGCCCGAGGCTGCCGTCTGGCGCGAGTCGGGGAGCCGCTGGTGCGGCGGAACCCTGAAGGGGCTAGCCAGCAAGATGGGGTATCTCAAGCGCATGGGAGTGACCGCCGTCTGGGTCAGCCCCCTCTTCAAGCAGTGCTCCTTCGTCCCTACCTACCACGGCTACGGCATCCAGAACTTCCTCGAGGTGGACCCCCATTTCGGCACCGCCGACGACCTGCGGGAACTGGTCCATGTTGCCCATGCCAACGGCATCTACGTCATCCTCGACATCATCCTGAACCACGCCGGCAATATCTTTGCCTACGACCGGGGCTATACCCCCTATGACGGCTCCACCGTCTACCCGGTGACGGGGTTTCGCTCCGCCGACGGCACGCCGAACCTCCCCTTCGGCCCCATCGATACCAAGGCCAACCCCGATGCCTGGCCCGATGGCGCGGTCTGGCCCCGGGAGCTTCAGGCGGCCAACGCCTATACCCGCATGGGCCACATCCGGGATTGGGACAGCTACCACGAATACCTGGACGGTGACTTCTTCGACCTGAAGGACATCCACCTGGGTGAGGGCGAGGTTGATGCTTTCCGTCCGTCGCCGGCACTCCTGGCCCTCTGCGAGGTTTACAAGTACTGGATTGCCCTCTCCGATGTGGACGGATACCGCATCGACACGGTGAAGCACATGGGTGCCGGGGCCACCCGGTTTTTCGCCTCGGTGATCCACGAGTTCGCCCAGGCCATCGGCAAGGAGAACTTTTACCTCATCGGCGAGATCACCGGCGGCCGCGACAATGCCTTCAACACCCTGGCGACCACCGGCCTCAACGCGGCACTCGGCGTGGACGACATTCCGCTGCGCCTTGAGGACCTGGTGAAAGGGAGGGCAAACCCCGCCGACTACTTCAACCTCTTCCGCAACTCCCTCCTGGTGCGGAAGGAGTCCCACGTCTGGTTCCGGGACAAGGTGGTGACGGTCATCGACGACCACGACCAGGTCTGTCGGGGGGCCAAGAAGGAGCGTTTCTGCGCCGGCGATCCCAAGTGGCGCCGGCTCGTGCTGAACGCCCTGGCCCTGAACACGACCACCCTCGGCATCCCCTGCGTCTACTATGGCACCGAGCAGGCCTTTGACGGCGAGGGGGGCGATGACCGGTATCTGCGCGAGTGCATGTTCGGCGGTCCTTTCGGCGCGTTCAGAACCCGGGGCGTCCAATTTTTTGACGAGGAAAACCCGGTCTACCGCGAGTTCGCGAAGATTCTCGCCCTGCGCCGGGAGAAGCTCCCCCTGCGGCGCGGGCGCCAGTATCTGCGGGAGATCTCGGGGGACGGGGTCACTTTCGGGCTTCCCTATGTCATCGGGGGCGAGATTCGCTCGGTGGTCCCCTGGTCCCGCATCTTTGACACCGAAGAGATGGTTCTTGCCATCAACACCGATGCCGACTCCCCCCGCACCGCCTGGGTGCTGGTTGACGGGAGCCTCCACCGGGAGGGTGACCGCTTCGCCTACCGCTACTCCACCGATCCGGGGCAGGTACGCGGAACAACCGCTGTCCAGCGGATCAACGATGCCGTTCAGGCGATACAGGTGACGGTTCCCGCAGCCGGTTTCGTGATGCTTGAACAGCGATGACATCTGCTGATGTCGTGGCGGCGAAGGAGGTGTCGTCATGGCCCATACTTTGCTGTGTGAACCAAGTTCTACATTTCAATTCAGGGAGAGCTGCATGTGGACCGATGATCTGGCAGTGGGGATCGATGAAATTGACAGCCAGCACAAGGCGCTGTTCGAGCAACTGGATAAGCTTCTGGACGCATGCGTGGCCGGGGGGGAGCGGGAAGAGGTGGTGACCATGCTCTGCTTCCTCGATCAGTACGTGGTGGCCCATTTTTCCGCCGAGGAGAAGCTGCAGCAAGAGTACGGCTATCCCGGCTACGAGAAACACCGGGCCGAGCACGAAGAATTCATGCGGCGAATCAACCGTTTTGTGGAAGAGGTGGCCGCCGCGGCCCCGACTCGGGACCTCGTTCTCAGGGTGAACCAGACGCTCATTGACTGGCTCAAGTTCCATATTCTCGCCGTGGACAAGGAAATGAGCGAATTTCTTCTCAAGAAAATGCGTTGCAATCCGATATAGTTAACCGGGGGAAGCATCAGCTTTCCAGTCAATCAACCGGAACGGTGGGGGAAGGTATGCCAGAATTTTCAGATGTACCGCGGGATATGGACGTGTTGGACTCGATTCTGTCCAAAGAAACAAAGAATGGATTCCTCGTCGACGTGCGCCTCGTGAAACGGCCACGCCAGTACGAGGCGGCCCTGTTCCTGAACGGCAAATACAAGCCGGGACCGCCGGTGCCGCGTCCCCTGGACAACCCCACGACCGATGCCTCCCACTGGATGGGGGTGAGGCCCAGCGTCGGGTTCAGCCCGGAGGAGGCCGATGCCATCACCGACGAGGTTATGTCCCAGAACAGGCTTCGCCGCCTGACGTTCACCGACCGATGGGGCAGGGAATACGACGACTAACGTTCTCCCGAGGTCACACGACAAAAAGCGGGACTCCGGCGCACTGCCGGGTCCCGCTTTTTGTTGCCCGCAAACGACCCCACTAGCTCACCCCGGCGGGTTGAGCCGCTCCGCCATCGCCAGGTAGTCCTCCCACACATCCATGTCCATGACCACCCCCTCGTCGGCCACCGGCACCAGCCGAACCTTGTCGCGGTGCCGTCCGATGATGTCCCGCAGGGTGGCCACCTGGCCAATCTCCTGGAGGATGGCGGCGGGGAAGAGGGTCGGGTGACCCTTCGCACCGTCGTGGACCGGAATGAGGATGGCGTCTGGCTCCTCTCCGTGGCGGTTCACGAGGGCCCGTACCGTGTCGGGCCTGACAAGGGGATGGTCGGCCAGGGCCACGAGAACTCCCGTCGGATCCGATATCAGCCGGGCAAGGCCCGTTCTGGCCGAGTCGGCCATGTCACAGGAGTCTGATTCATTAACGGCCACCACGACGGGGTAGCGGGAAACGGCCGCGGCAACCTCGTCTCCACCGGGGCTGACCACGACGATGATCTCCTGCAAGCCGACGGCGGTGAGGGTGTCGAGGCAATGGGCCACGGCGGGGCGGTCGGCAAGCTGCAGGAGTTGTTTGCAGAGTCCCATCCGTTGCGACTTGCCGGCAGCCAGAAGGATTGCGGCGACGTTCATGTCTTGCCCGTTGCAGCCAGAACCCGTTCCGGCGTCATCGGCAGGGTCCGCAGGCGGGCTCCGGTGAGGGCGAACAGGGCGTTAGCCACGGCAGGAGCCACTGGCGGGACTCCCGGCTCGCCGATCCCTCCCGGCTTCTCCCCGTTCCGGACAATGTGGGTCTCCACCCGGGGCATCTCATTCATCCGGATGATGGGGTAGTCATGGTAGTTGGACTGCTCCACCCGGCCGTTCTTGAAGGTGATGGCTCCGTGAAGGGCCGCCGAGAGGCCGAAGGCGATCCCCGACTCCATCTGGGCCTCGATGATGCCGGGATTCACGAACCGGCCGCAATCCACGGCGCAGACGACCCGGTGCACCCGGATTTCTCCTTTCGCACCGACCGATACCTCTGCCACCTGGGCCACGATGCTCCCGAAGGACTCATGGACGGCGATTCCCCGTCCCCGCCCCTCGGGCAGCGCTTTTCCCCACCCAGCCTTTTCCGTAGCCAGGTCCAGGGCTCCCACGAGTCGCGGATGCTTCCCCAGGAGTTGCCGGCGGTACTGATAGGGATCCTTCCCCGCCAGGTGGGCAAGTTCGTCGATGAAGCTCTCCTTCACGAAGGCGGTGGCCGAATGCCCCACCGACCGCCACCAGAGGACCGGCACTCCGGCCGGCGCCATGTGGTAGTCGCAGAGGAAGTTTGGCACCGCGTAGGGTGAATCGGCGGCCCCCTCCACGGAGGTGTCGTCGACGCCGTTTTTCACCATTCCCTTCTCGAAGGGGGTGCCGATGGCGATGGACTGGCAGACGATCCGGTGTTTCCAGGCAACGGGCATTCCGGCGGCGTCAAGGCCGGCGGAGAGCTCGTTATGGAAAGTGGGGCGGTACCAGCCGCCGTGGATGTCGTCATCCCGGGTCCAGACCACCTTCACCGGCTTGCCCATGGCCTTGGATGCCTGCACCGCTTCCCGCACGAAGTGGGAATCGGGGACTGCCCGCCTCCCGAACCCGCCCCCCAGGAACATGGTGCGGAGGGTTATCTTCTCGGGGGGAAGGCCAGTGATCTTTGCCGCCGCGTTCCGGTCCCCGGTCTGCATCTGGGTGCCTGTCCAGATGTCGCAGCGGCCGGGCTCCACCCTCGCCACGCAGTTCAAGGGCTCCAGAGGGGCGTGGGCCAGGTACGGGAGCTCGTAGACGGCGTCGATCCGCTTTACTGCTTGCTTCAGCGCGGCGTCCGGGTCTCCCCGGCGGGCAGCCACGGCTCCGGGGCGTTTTGCCATCTCCGCGTACTCATCCCGCTGGCGGCCGCTGTCGAGGCCTGCCAGGGGCCCTTCGTTCCATTCGATTTCCAGGGTCTCCCGTCCCTTGACGGCAGCCGGGAAACTCTCGGCAATGACCGCCACCCCCGCATCGATGGGGATCACCCTCTTCACTCCCGGCACCTTTTCCGCCTTGTCATGGTGAATCTTCATGGCCTTGGCGCCGAAGACCGGCGGCCGCGCCACCACGGCGGTGAGCATGCCGGGTATGGCGACATCGAGGCCGAAGAGTGCGGTGCCGTCCACTTTGGCAGGAGTGTCGAGCCGTTTGACCGGCCGGCCGATGACGCTGTAATCCTTGGGTGACTTCAGCTGCACCTCCGCCGGGGGCTTCAGCCGGGCGGCCCGTTCAGCCAGTTTCCCGTAGGAGAGGCGCCTGCCGCTGGCCTGATGGAGGACAAATCCCTTTTCGGCCCGGCACTGACCAGGCTTCACCTTCCAGGTTTCGGCGGCGGCAGCCACGAGCATCATCCGGGCCGTTGCCCCCGCTCTTGCGAGACGGTCCCATTCGGACCGCACGCTCGTGCTGCCACCGGTCGCCTGGATCCCCCACTCGGCGTGGTTGTAGGGCGGGGTCACCGGCGCCGCCTCAACCCGGATGGTGGCCGGATCCACCTCCAGTTCCTCGGCAACGATCATGGGAAGCGCGGTATAGACCCCCTGGCCCATCTCCGACTTGTTGACGATCACCGTCACCGAATCGTCGGTGCCGATCCGGATGAAGGCGTCGGGAGCGAAGGTCTCGCGGGGGGGCTCCATGCCGGCGGCGGTTCCTCCCGGCAGGTGGACCCCTATGATCAGCCCGCCCCCCAGAACGATGCCTGCCTTCAGAAAATCACGGCGGCTCACGATGACGATTCCGCTCATGACGCACCCCCTTTCGCCGGCGTGCCGGCGGCCCGGTGGATTGCCCGGCGGATGCGCTGGTAGGTGCCGCATCGGCAGAGGATTCCCTCCATGGCCTCGTCAATGGCGGCATCGTCGGGCTTGGGGTTAGTTGCCAGAAGGGCCGTGGCAGCCATAATCTGTCCCGGCTGGCACCAGCCGCATTGGGGGACATCATCGGCGATCCACGCCTGCTTCACCGGGTGAGACTCGGGAATCCCCTCGATGGTGGTTACCTCCTTGCCGGCCACGGCCGACACGGGGGTGACGCAGGAGCGGATCGCCCGCCCCTCCACGTGGACGGTACAGGCGCCGCAGAGGGACATGCCGCAGCCGAATTTGGTTCCCGTGAGGCCGATCACCTCCCGGATCACCCAGAGAAGCGGCGTGTCGGGGGGAACGTCCACCTGGTGCCGCGTGCCGTTGACAGTCAGAGCTATCATGCGTTTTCCCTCCTTCCGTGGATGGGGGTGCGGCTACCGCACCGTAAAGCTGGTTTCGCGGCTATCCTTTGCCGTGGCGCTCTTGACCGTGGAGATTACCCGGTAGTTCCCCGTCTTAGCGTCTTTGGGGAGGACGATGGGGATGGTGAAGGTGTAGGTGCCGCCGCCATGGGTGACCATGGCCTCGGGATTCCCGACGAGTTCACCCCCGTGGTAGATTTCGACGGACTCGGTCAGCCCTACCTGCTCGGTGGTGGACGGGGTGAGGAGTGCGTAGGTGGTCTGGACCTCCACCCGTTCTCCGGGGTTCACGGTTATGGGGGTGGTGGTCACGTTTTCGAGGCGCACCATGGTCCCCGACGATGGCTGGACGTTGTACTTAGCGGCGGTCTCCTCGGCAGTGAGCTTCTTGTCGATGGTGTAGTTGCCGATGACGCCGCCGATGAGCGCTCCGGCCAGACCGCCGAGAACGGCTCCCTTGGTCCGTGAACCCTCTCCGGCCAGCAGTGCACCGGCCAGGGCGCCGGCGGCGCCGCCGTAGCCTGCCCCCTTTGCCGCTCCCTCGTGTTCCTTCTGAATGGTGACGCACCCCGTGATGCCCCCCAACGTGAATGCCGCAAGCGTAACGAGTGAAATCAGCCTGATTTTCATGGGTTCCCTCCTTGGCGGTGCCGTGTTCCCGTCATCGCGCGTACTTGTTTGGTGAGTAACGGAAAAAGTATAGCGGGGAGGGAAACGAATGCAACGGGGGGGAGGATGAGAAGGAGTGAATGGAGGGGGGGCGTGCCGTCAGCTGCAGACGCGGTTGCGACCGCCACCTTTGGCCCGGTAGAGGGCCTGGTCGGCCGCCTTGATGACGTCGGCGGGGCGGCGGCGGTCGGCGCTGCTCTCGGCAACGCCGATGCTGACGGTCACTGAGACGGTGGCGTTGCCGCGTCCGGTGCCGTAGCGGAGTTTTTTCCCCTCTTTGGACGAACTGGGGCGGTCGGTGCCGCGCAGGCGCATCTGGTAGTCGGCAATGGTGCGGCGCAGCCCTTCCAGGTCGGCGAGAACCTCCTCTCGCTCCTTGCGGTGGAAGAGGATAGTGAACTCTTCACCGCCGTAGCGGTAGACCTTTCCGCCCCCGCCCACGCCCCGCAGCTTCGATGCAACCATCCGCAGCACCTGGTCCCCCACGTCGTGGCCGTAGGTGTCGTTGAACCTCTTGAAATGGTCCACGTCCACCATGGCCACGGTGTAGCGCCGCCCGAGCCATGTGAGCTGCTCGTTGAGGGCGCGGCGGGAGGGGAGGCCGGTCAGCTCGTCCCTGAAGGCCATGTTGTAGGAGTCCTTCAAAACCCCGAGGGTGAGGATGGCGGCGGCGGCAGCCATGAAAACCGGCGTGACGAACTCTGTCCCGATGCCGTTGCAGGCCACCACAAAGGCCGCCATGACTCCCAGAAGGCTTGCGTCTATGGGAGACTGGCCCCTGGCGGCCCGACCGATTACCACGGCCGTCCCGAGGACGATTACCGGCAGTGCCGGCTGGGGAAGCTGGAGCCCAGCCAGGAGGTGGCTCTCGGTGAACCGGCAGGAGAGAAGTTGCTGGACCGCCACATGCCCCGGTTCCATGGCCCATCCCACGAAAAGGGCCTGGAGCGCCAGGAAGGCGAAACGGAGCCGGCCGGCAACGGTCATGATCCCCCGCTCGCGCATGAGGGAGAAGAGCGCGATGTTCAGGGGGACAAGAACGCAAACGGACTGGAACAGGACCGTGGCCGTGATTCCGGTCGGAGCGCCGTTCAGGTGCCCCCGGAAGCTCCAGTAAACGGCAATCAGAACGAGAAAAACGAAAAATGCCCTCCCCCGGTGAAAATGGAACGAGAGCATCATGCCCAAAGCCATGGTCAGATAGGGAATGAAGGGGAGAAGCTCCAGCCGCCCCGGCGGTAGCGTTGCCACCTGGGGGAAGAACCAGATGGTGGCTGTGAGAAACGCAGCGGGAATAAGGAAAATGGTCAGGTTTTTCATTGAAAGAGCATGCATGCTGCAAAGGCTCCTGGTTGATGGGTCCTAAGCAAACATATCGGAGAAAAATGAGAAAACTTTAGAAGGCTTAATCAATATTTTCCTGAAAAGAGAGGGTCATTGAGTCCAGCTCCAGGGCGGCCAGGCACCCCATGCCGGCCCGCTCCCGGTAGACGCAGCCGTTGTCGAGGACGATACGGTCGGTGGAAAGTCCCCTGAGAATTTCTGAGCGGCTCATGGGGGTGTGGCCGCCGATGACGCGCCGGCCACCGATCACCTCCTTGCGGACCTCCAGGGATCGGCTCCAGAGCATTGCCTCGGTGTCGGCAAAGGGGGAGGGGATGGCAAAGTTGAGACTCGCGTGGAGCAGCACGAAGTCGGGTAGAATGCGATAGTAGGGCATCTCGGCCATGAAGCGGCGGTAAGGGAGAGGGATCTCGCAAGCATCCTCCACGCCGAAACTGTCGAGGGTGGCGCGACCGCCGTTTTCGAACCACATCCGGAACATGTTGCGGTCGCCGCAGCTCTCCAGGAGCATCTCCTCGTGGTTTCCCCGCACGGGGAAGACCCGATATCCTTTCAGGGTGAGCCCCATGAGGATGTCGAGGACTTCCCTGCTGCGGGGGCCCCGGTCGATGTAGTCCCCCAGGAGATAGAGCTCGTCGCTGCGTCTCAGGTGGATGACTTCCCGGAGAAGGCGGTCCAGAGTCAGGGCGCAGCCGTGGATATCGGGGATGACAAAGCGGCGGGAGAGTTGGGTTCTTTTCAATGCGATACCATTCGGGAAGCAAAATTCATTCGAAGTAATGACCCCTTATACCATGCGGACCCCTGTCAAGTAAACGGTCACTGATTGTCAACCTTTGTGTCTGGCTTGGTTGACGAAAAGGCGGCGAATGTGCTACAAACGGAGCGCCGATGAAAGGAGAACCCGTGTCGAAAAGCTTTGCCGAAGAACTGGAGATGCTGAAGGCCCAGGGGCTTCACCGGAGGATGCGCCGCATCGCCGGAAGCCAGGGGAGCAGGGCCGTTGTGGACGGGAAGGAGGCTCTCCTCCTCTGCTCCAACAACTACCTGGGGCTGGCCGACCATCCCCGCCTGGCGGAGGCGGCCATCCGGGCCGTGGAGCGCTACGGCACCTCCAGCGGCGCATCGCGTCTCGTCTCCGGCACCATGGAACTCCACGCCCTCCTCGAAGAGCGGATCGCCCGCTTCAAGGGGACCGGCGCGGCCCTGGTCTTCAACTCGGGCTATGCCGCCAACAGCGGCATCATCCCGGCCCTGGTGGGGAAGGGGGACGTGGTCTTCTCCGACCGGCTCAACCACGCGAGCATCGTGGATGGCTGCCTCCTCTCCCGGGCCACCATGGTCCGCTATCCCCATAACGACACGGCTGCCCTGCGGCGGCTTATGGAGCGGCACGAAACCGCGGGCCGGCGGCTCCTCGTCACCGACGGGGTCTTCAGCATGGACGGTGACATGGCGCCGCTGCGGGAGCTGGCGGCCCTCAAGCGGGAATTCGGCGCCCTCCTCATGGTGGACGATGCCCACGGCACCGGCGTTCTGGGCGCGACCGGCCGGGGGAGCGCCGAGCTTCAGGGGGTGATGGCGGAGATCGACATCCACATGGGAACCCTCGGCAAGGCCCTCGGCAGTTTCGGCGCCTACGCCGCGGCTTCGGAGGACGTGATCGATTACCTGGCGAACAAGGCCCGCAGTTTCATCTTTTCCACGTCGCTCCCACCGGCGGTCCTGGCCGCATCCCTTGCCGCCGTCGATCTGGTCGACTCCCCCGATGGCGCGGCGCTCCGGGAGCGGCTTGCCCGCAACACCGCTTTTTTCAGAGAGGGCTTGTGCGCCGCCGGTTTCGACACCATGGGGAGCGAGACCCAGATCGTTCCCCTCTTCGTGGGGGGAGCCGAAGAGACCATGGCCTTCACGGCCCGGTTGCTGGAGGCAGGGGTCTTTGCCCAGGGGATACGCCCTCCCACGGTCCCGGCCGGGACCTGCCGGCTCCGTTGCACTCTCATGGCGACCCATGCAGAGGAGGACCTGGCTCGGGCAGTGGCGCTCATGGCGGCAATTGGCAAAGGGATGGGGGTAATCTGACCGATGCCCTTTGTGGAAACCGCTCAGAAGGTAACGATCCACTATGAGGACGAAGGTTCGGGCTTTCCCCTTGTCTTCGTCCATGGCTGGGCCATGTCCGGGAAGGTCTGGGCCTTCCAGAAGCCCCTGGCTGACCATTTTCGCCTCATTACGTTGGACCTTCGGGGGCACGGAAAATCGTCCGCTGCTCCCGGTTACGCCTTTTCCGACTTCGCCGCCGACCTGGCAGCCCTCTTCGACCGGTTGGGACTCGAGCGCGCTGCACTTGTCGGCTGGTCCCTGGGGGCCCAGGTGGCCCTGGAGGCCGTTCCGCTCCTGGAGGACCGCGTTGCTGCCCTGGTGCTCGTGGCCGGCACCCCCAAGTTCACCACCGCAGACGGCTGGCCCCACGGCCTCCCGCCACATGAGGCACGAGGGCTCGGCCTGCGGCTGAAGCGGGCCTATGACGCCACCCTGGGGGACTTTTTCCGGCAGATGTTCGCGGAGGGGGAGCTGTCCCACGATCAGTATCAGCGCATCGTCCGGGAGATCGTGATTCCCCGGCACCTCCCCGATCCCGGCGCGGTGCAGGCATGCCTCGTCACCCTCGCCGGCGGCGACCACCGCAATCTCCTGCCCGCTATCGCCGCGCCGACCCTCGTCATCCACGGCGACCGGGATGCCATCTGTTCCCCCAGTGCTGGCCGGTACCTGGCCGAGGGGATTCCCGGCGCCCGCTTCCTCTCCCTGGAGGGGACAGGGCATGCCCCGTTCCTCTCGCAGCCAGAGCGGTTCAACCAGGAGCTGAGCCGCTTCCTTACGGAGGTGATCGACCGTGATTGACCGCCGCAGGGTGAGACATTCCTTCCACCGGCAGGCCCTGGAGTACGACGCCCATGCAGCTGTCCAGAAACGGGTCGTGGAACGGTTTCTCCAGATCTTGGACGACGAGGTGGGCTCTCCCCTCCGGATCCTCGACGTGGGGGCGGGCACCGGACTCCTGGCCCGTCAGCTTGCCGACTGTCACCCCGCGGCGCTTCTCTCCTGCGTCGACCTGGCCCCCGGCATGGCCGCAACGGCGCGACAACGCCTCGGCTCCCGGGCACTGGTGGCCGTGGCAGATGCGGAACACCTCCCCTTTGCCGGCGCCTCGTTCGACTGCGTCGTCTCCACCTCCACCTTCCAGTGGCTCACCACCCTCGACGCCGCTTTTGGCGAGGTGTGGCGGGTGCTGGCCCCCGGCGGGCTCTTCGCCTTCGCCCTCTTCGGCCACGGCACCTTCCACGAGCTGAAAGACTCCTACCGGTCTGCTCTGACCGCCGTGGGGCGCGAGGATGAGGACCGGACCCAGCGCTTTTTCACCGAAGCCGAGGCCGGAGCGGCCCTGGAGCGGACCGGCTTCGGGGTGAGGCGCCTCTGCGTCGAGGATGAGGTGGAGTGGCACCCGGACGTGCCGGCTTTCCTCCGCTCCGTGAAGCGGGTCGGTGCCGGCAACGCCTCGCCGCTCCGGGGCCGGGGCCTCGCGGAGCGGCGGGTCATGGTGGAGATGATGCGGGTCTACGGGGAACGGTACGGCGGGGAGCGGGGGATTCCGGCCACCTACACGGTGATTTACGGGGTGGGAGTGAAGAGTGGGCGCAAGTAGCGAGGTAGCGAGATGGTTTTGCTGCTTGCTATCTCGCTATCTCACCATCTCGCTTCGTTACACGCACTGCAGCACGAAACACTTGAGGTACTCGGTCTCCGGCACGGCCAGGAGCGCGGGGTGATCCGGGGCCTGGGAGCGGGTCTCCACGATCCGCACCTGACGCCCCGCCTGGCGGGCCGCCTGGGCCAGGAGATCCCTGAACAACTCCCGCCCCATGTGGTAGGAACAGGAGCAGGTGATCAGGTACCCTCCAGCGTCGAGGAGTTCCAACCCACGCCGATTGATGGTGAGATATCCCTTCTCCGCCTCCTTCAACGCCTTCTTGTTCTTCACGAAGGCAGGGGGATCGAGGACCACCACGTCGAAGCGCCGCCCCTCGTGCCTCAGGCTCCGGAGCCGGTCAAAGGCGTCGCAGACCTCCACGCTCACCACTCCTTCAAGCCCGTTCAGGGCCGCGTTCTCCCGGGCAAGGGCCGCGGCCCGCTCCGAGATGTCGAGGCAGGTCACTTCCGCGGCACCAAAGGCCGCGGCATGGACTCCCCAACTCCCCGAGTAGGAGAAACAGTCCAGAACCCTCTTTCCTGCAGCCATTCCCTTCAGTACGAGATGGTTTTCCTTCTGGTCCAGAAAGTGGCCAGTCTTCTGGCCTCCGGCCAGGTCGACCCGGAAGCGCAGACCGTGCTCCTCCGCCTCCACCGTCTCCGGGATCTCTCTATACAAAATTTCCACGGTTTCCGCCAGCCCCTCCAGTGACCGCACGGCCACGTCGTTGCGGGCGATGATCCCCTTGGGGGCGAAAAGTTCCACGAGGGCCTCCACGATGGCTCCCCGGCGTGCCTCTATCCCCGCGGTCAGTATCTGGACCGAAAGCCGGTCGCCGTACTTGTCGACGACGAGACCGGGGAGAAAGTCCCCTTCGCCGTGGACGACCCGGAAGGTGGCCATGTCCGGGTAGAGGCTGCGACGCAGTTTCAACGCCTGGTTGATTCGCTCCTTGAAAAACGCCGGCGAGTCGATCTCCTCCCGCTCCCGGGAGAGGAGCCGCACCGCGATGAGGGAGTGGGGGTTGTAGTAGCCGGTGCCGAGAAACCCGCCCCCCACATCGTAGACCTCGGCGGTGGCGCCGGGGATCCGTTCCCCCTTTGCCTCCCGGATCTCGTTACTGAAGACCCAGGGGTGGCCTCCCTTGATTCGGCGGTCTTCGCCACGGTTGAGGGTCACGCGGATAGTGGTCGTTTCCATGGTCATCTCCAAAAAAAATCCCCTCGCCGGGAGGGGATTCGTGTGGTGTCGGTATGCAGGCTGCCGTTCAGCCGAGAACCTCGATGAGTTTCTTGGCCAGGGGATGTACCACCGAGTAGTGGACTTCCACCCCGTCCCGCTTCCCCTCGATGATTCCCTTGTTCTTCAGAAGGGCCAGATGCTGGGAGACGGTGGCCTGGGGAAGTCCGAGGCACTCCCAGATATGCTTCACGTTGCACTCCCGCGTACAGAGCCCTGCAACGATCTTGAGCCGGATCGGGTGGCCGAGCACCTTGAAGATTTCCGCTTCCTCGGAGAAATTCCTGCTGATGTCGAAGTCCATGGATTCCGTCCTGTGGCCGGGGGAGAACCCTTGCCATGCAGAGTGCAACTCCCCTCACGTTTGAGGAGAAATCTAAATATATTTATATTGTTCCCGACCTGTGTTGTCAAGGAAAAGGTACTGATCAGCAAAACAGTTTATGACTGAAATGGCAGGCTGCCAGATGGCCTGCGCGCTTCTCTTCGAGGGGAGGGGAGGAGGTGGCGCAGACCGGTTCCGCATAGGGGCAGCGGGGGTGGAAGGGACATCCCGTCGGCGGGTTGAGGGGGGTGGGGGGGTCCCCCTTGAGGATGATCCGTTTCTTCCCCTCGGAAGGGGTGATCCGGGGAACCGCCGACAGGAGCGCCTCGGTGTAAGGGTGCTGGAAGCGGGCAAAGATTGCGTCCCGGGGGCCGGTCTCGACAATCCTTCCCAGATACATGACCGCGACCCGATCGCTCAGGTGTCGGACTACGGAGAGATCATGGGCGATGAAGAGGTAGGAGAGCCCCAGGGTTCGCTTCAGTTCGTCCAGCAGGTTGATGATCTGGGCCTGGATGGAGAGGTCGAGGGCCGACACCGGCTCATCGGCGACAATCAACCTTGGAGAGACCGCCAGTGCCCGGGCAATGCCGATCCGTTGCCGCTGCCCACCGGAAAACTCGTGGGGGTAGCGGTTGATCTGCTCCGCCGTGAGTCCTACCATTTCCATGAGCTCCATGACCCGCTCCCGGCGCCTCTCCTTCGGGACGAGGCCGTGGATGGCCAGGGGCTCCCCGATGATGTCCCCGACCCGCATCCGTGGGTTGAGAGACGAGAAGGGGTCCTGGAAGATCATCTGCACGTCCTTGCGGAAGGCGGCCCGTTCATCGGCCGTTGCCCCGGCCATATCCGCGCCCCGGAACCGGATTGCGCCGCCGTCGGCCTCAAGAAGACCCATGAGGAGCTTGCCCACGGTGGACTTGCCGCAGCCGGATTCGCCGGCAAGCCCCAGGGTTTCCCCCTCTCCTATCCGGAGCGACACGCCGTCAACGGCCCGCAGCACCTTGCTGGGTGTGAAGGGGCTCGGTCTTACGATAAAGGTCTTGGAGATGTTTTCCAGTGCGATGAGAGGTGTCGTCATCGGTATTTCCAGCACCGGACCCGGTGTCCCGGCGTGATTTCCCTGAGCTGAGGTGTTTCACGGTCGCATTCCCACTGTTTCTGCGGGCAGCGGGAGCAGAAACCGCAACCGGGGAGATCCCCGAAGAGGCTCGGCACGTGGCCCGGTATCGTCGTGAGGGGGCGGCCCGGTTCGCTCCGCTGGGGGAGCGAGGCGAGGAGCCCTTCGGTGTAGGGGTGGAGGGGGGTGGTGAGAAGCGTGCCCGTCGGGCCTTCTTCCACGATTTGTCCCGCATACATGACAAGGGTCCGGTTGGCCCGCTCGGCCACCACCCCCAGGTCGTGGGTGATGAGGAGAAGCGCCATCCGGTGCTCTTCCCTGAGCCGGTCCATGAGCTCCAGAATCTGGGCCTGGATGGTTACGTCGAGGGCGGTGGTCGGTTCGTCGGCAATGAGGAGCCGGGGTTTGCAGGCAAGGGCCATGGCGATCATGACCCTCTGGCGCATCCCTCCCGAAAGCTGGTGGGGGTAGTCCCGGAGCCTTTCGGCTGGGGAGGGGATCCCCACCTGTGCCAGGAGTCGCTCCGCTTCCTCCAGCGCCTCCCGCCGGGAGACTCCCCGGTGGATGATCAACCCCTCGGCTATCTGCCGGCCGATGGGAAATACCGGGTTCAGGGAGGTCATGGGCTCCTGGAAGATCATGGCGATCCGGTTTCCGCGGATGTCCTGCATTTCTTCGTCGCTGAGGCGGAGGAGGTCGCGTCCTTCAAAAACGATTTCGCCTGCCGTGATCACGCCGGGGGGGAGGATTAGGCGCAGAAGCGACAGGGCGGTCACGCTCTTGCCGCATCCGGATTCCCCCACGACGGCCACGGTCTCGCCTTCGGCCACGGTGAAGTCGACGCCGTTCACGGCATGAACGTCCCCCACTGAGAGGCGGAAGCGGGTGGTGAGCCCTTTGACGGTGAGAAGGTCCGGCACGATGGGGTTCCTGAGAGGATAGTTGTGCTGTCGGAGTGGCGTGGTGGTCAGGGAGACCTTATACCACGATCACGGGAAGGGGGCAAATCGTAATGCGATGACGGATTAGGGGAAGGGGTCAACCGATGCGGATGCCGTAGTCGCTGAGGGGGACCACTTTGCGCCGTTCCCGCATCGGGGTCTCTTCCATGTCGGATTTATCGCAGGAGAAGCCGAAGGTGCCGCTCTCGATGAGTTCGATAAAGTGAGGCACCAGTTCCGGGTCGAACTGGGCTCCGGCATGGTCGATCAGTTCCTTTGCCGCCGCTTCAACGGGAAGCGCTTTGCGGTAGGGGCGGTCTGATGTCATGGCGTCAAAGGCGTCGGCGATGGCGAGGATGCGCGACTCCAGAAGGAGTTCGCCGGCAGGGATGCGGTTCGGGTAGCCCCGGCCGTCGTACCGCTCGTGGTGTTGGCCGATGCAGATGCGGACGTCCTGGAGGAAGTCGATGGGCTCCAGAATCCTCATGCCGATGACTGGATGCTGCTGGAGGTCGTGAATTTCCTCGGGAGAGAGCTTTCCTTCTTTGTGGAGAAGGTTCAGGTCGATGCCGATCTTTCCGATGTCATGGAGGATGGCGGCCCGCTCGATAATTTTGAGCCGTTCGGGGGGGAGCGTCAGTTTGCGGGCTAGCTCCAAAGAGTAGCGGGTCACCCGCTCTGAATGGCCACGGGTGTAGCTGTCGCTGGCCTCGATGGCGGAGACCAGTGCCTGGATCGTATGGAGATAGGTGGCCTGCTGCTCGTCGTAGAGCTGGGCGTTCTTGATGGCGATGCTCGCCTGGGCGGCGATGGTGACGAGAAGCTCCAGTTCTTCCGCGTTGTAGGTGGAACTGTCCCGCTTGTTGACGGCGGTGATGGTGCCGATGATCTCGTCCTTGATCATAAGCGGCGCGCAGATGAGGTTTTTGCGCTCATAGCCCAGGGCGCTGAAGCGGTCGAACTGGGGAAACTCGTTGATGTCGGGAATGAGGAGCGGAGTTCGGTTTTCAACGACCCAGGTCGAGACGCTCGACGGCTTCATCTGCAGGATGGTAGAGGCTTCCGGCGTCACTTCGTGCCCCAGGAGCGTGGTGACTAGCAGGTTCCGTCCCTGCTGGTTGTAGAGAATGATATAACCGATCTCAGCATTGAGTGTCTCAACGGCAGTGCGGACGATGAGGTCGAAGATCTTTTTACTCTCCATGGTGGAGTTGACGGCAAGGCCAACCTTGTACAGGGTCGAGAGGCGGGCCACGGCCCGCTCCAGGTTGACGTTCTTGTCTTCGAGTTCGCTGGCGAGGTCGGCGATGCGGTAGTTGGCCTCCTCGATCTCCTCGATCCGCTCCTCCATGCCGACGTTGAGGTTTTCGATCTCCCGGAGCTGATCCTCCAGCTTCTGGTTCATGAGGTGCATCTCGTGGTGATGGGCAAGTTTTGACTGGGCCCGTGCCAGTTCCCGTTCGTGGCCGATGGTGGTGTCTACGAAGTAGCGGAGTTTGCTCACCATCATGTTGAAGTTGTCGGAGAGGGCTTTCATCTCGGTGCTGCTGGCAATATCGGTCTTGACGTCGAAATCGCCCCGCTCTATCCCTTGCATGGACGAGATAATGGCCTTGAGCGGACGGTTCACGTAGGCGTGGAGGAAAATGAAAATGGTGGCGAGGATGAGGACGACCATGGTGAGCATCGAGACCGACATGAAGAACTTGTCCTGGTCCAGATACGACTCAAGGTACCTTATGGAGAGCTCAACCTCAAGGGCGCCGAGGAGCGTGGTGCCGGCATCGTGGCAGGCGTGGCACGCCGGTTTGTTATATATGGGGGCAATGCTCTTGAAAATCTTGTCGCTGTCTTCGTTGCCGACATTAACGAGAGCGATTCGTTTTCCCTCCTTGTACATCGCAAGGTCGGCGGGACCGACCTGAAGGCCGATTTCCGGCTTGATGGCGGAGTTGAGGATACGTCCCGCTTCGTCAAAAATCCGCAGGTTCTCGATCTTGTCCTTTTCCTTTAGCCGGCCGAGGATGCGTTGCACCTCGTCGGTCCGGCCACTCATCATCACGTTCTCAATGGTGCTTTGAAGCGTCGTGGTAAGAAGGACGGCGTTTTGGGCGGATATCTGCGTTATTAGCCGTTTCTGGTGCTGGTATTCCAGGATGCTGACTACGGAGACGAGTAAGCACACAATAAGGGTTATCGTCCCGAGTATTTTGACTTTCAGTGAATTCATAGCGTCAATATACCGACTGCCCCTGGCAACGCCGGTGTTTATCGTGGCCGTTTTGGGTCTGAAATATGGCTATATGGCGGTTAGTTTGTGCTAATCCTGTGTGTTGTGCTTGTCGCGAAGGCGTATTTCGGTTGCCGTCCGCGGGATGGGGATGTCAGTCCAAACCGGCATGAACAGTGGTTTTCGCCCCCTAAATGCTTGACATTGAACTGGCCTGCACCTATGATGACCATCCGTTGCAGTATCTGGTTAATGTCCCTGTTCTTCGTACTGCATAAGCAATTTGGTTGCCAAGTATACTATGCTCGAAGGGGGCTTTTACCCTTCCTTTCTTTTTTGTGTCGTTGAAAGTCAGTGTCGGAAGGTCTCTCTGTCACCGTGAGGTTTCTGTTTGCCATAGCGGCTCTGCTCCTGCTCCTTGCTGGGGATGGTTCCGCAGCGACCCTCCCCCGGCAGGAGGCCGTTCGGGTTGCCATTATCAAGGGAGTCGACAGCGTAAGGATCGACGGTGACGGCGTGCTTGCCACCGATGGGAGGGGCGAACCGCTACGTCTGACTCTCCCCGCGCAGGTCAGGCGTGTCGGAGGCTCTCTCTCCGTGGGGGGGCAGACGGTTGCCCGACTCACGGTTACTTCTCCCCTGGTCATACAGGTTAACGGCAAGCGTTACCGCGGCACCATAGAGGTTTCTCCCGCCGACAGAGGGATCCTCGTGGTGAATGACCTCCCGCTTGAGGATTATCTGGTTGGTCTCATCAATTGCGAAATCTCATCCCAGTGGCCCATCGAGGCGGTGAAGGCCCAGGCGGTGGTGGCACGCACCTATGCCTCATACCAGAAGCGGGCACGTGCTAACGCCCCGTACCACCTGGAGTCATCGGTGCTTGACCAGGTCTATGACGGGTGCGAGATCGAGGATAGCCGTGCTGCGCGGGGGGTACGGGAAACTGCCGGGGAGATTCTCACCTACGGAGGCCAACCGATCCAGGCATTCTACCATTCCAACTGTGGCGGCCGAACCGAAGTCGCCGAGAACGTCTGGGGGGTCCGGCTACCCTATCTCAAGAGTGTAGATTGCGCTTACTGTTCCACGAACCCCTCTATCCGTTGGGAGTACGCCATCTCGTTGAAGAAGCTCGAGTCGCTTCTCAGAGGATCGGGAACCCATGTTTCAGGCCTTCGGGATGTCAGGGAAGGGAAGCGAAACGAGAGTGGCAGGCTCATTGACCTTGCTCTTGTTTCAGGCGGGGGGACAACGACCGTGACGGCGGTGAACTTCCGCAAGATCGTCGGCTATACCGCCATCAAGAGCACCAATTTTACGGTTAGAGTCACCAGCGACTTGGTTCGCTTTACCGGTACCGGTTACGGGCATGGAGTCGGCCTCTGTCAGTGGGGCGCGAAACAACGGGCATCCGATGGTTTCACCTACCGGGAGATTCTTGCCTATTACTATCCCGGTGCGCTCCTGAGCAAGCTCCCGGTGGGGCAGGGTGTCGATGCGCGTTGACGATTTCGACTATGAACTGCCTCCGGAGTTGATAGCCCAGGAACCCTTGGACCGACGTGACGCCACCCGACTCATGACCGTCGACCGGTTGAAGGGAGAGGTCGGCGAGGTCTCTTTCCGCGAAATAACCCGGCTTTTCCGGCCGGGAGACCTCCTGGTGGTGAACGACACCCGTGTCATTCCGGCGCGTTTTTTCGGCGTCAAGGAGAGTGGTGGCCGTGTGGAGGTTTTCCTGGAAAGGAGGCTTGCCGCCGTGGGAGAACGGTGGCAGTGTCTGCTCCGTTCCTCCAAGCCGTCGCGACCCGGTACCCGGATAGTGCTCGCGGAAGGTGTGTCCGCGGAGGTCATCGGGCGCAGTGACGGGGATACGTGGTGTGTTTCGTTTACCCCCGTGACAGGGTTCGATGAATGGCTGGAACGCAACGGCGCAATGCCTCTGCCTCCTTACATAAGGAGGAGCGCGGCTGACGCAGACCGGGAGCGGTATCAGACGGTTTTTTCCCGCCAGCGTGGCGCGGTCGCCGCACCGACGGCAGGCCTCCATTTTACTCCCGAACTGCTGGATGAGCTACGGGAGCGAGGCGTAGAGATTGCCACCCTTACCCTCCATGTGGGGCTCGGTACGTTTATGCCAATCAGGGTTGAACGGGTGGAAGAGCACCGGATGCACCGTGAGCGGTATATCATCCCCTCTGCGACCGCCGACGCGGTGAATGCCCGGAAGGGGGGCAAAGGGAGGGTAATCGCTCTGGGAACCACCACGTGCCGCACCCTGGAGCATGCCGCCCGTGACGATGGCCGCGTGGCAGCCGGCGCGGGAGAAACAGGCATCTTTATCTATCCGGGCTACCACTTCAAAACGGTGGATGCCCTCATTACCAATTTTCACCTCCCCAAATCGACCCTGCTCATGCTCGTTTCGGCCTTTGCCGGGAAGGAGCTTCTCTTCAGGGCATACCATGAGGCGGTGACTCGGCGTTTCCGGTTTTTCAGCTACGGCGACGCGATGTTTGTACATTAGGCCGCTTGCCGTTGCCGGCTGACCGCGAGATAATCAGGACGGATTTTGATCCATTTCAAACTTATAAAGAAAGACGGCGCAGCCCGTCTCGGCTCTTTGACAACCCCCCGCGGCACCATCGAGACGCCGATTTTCATGCCGGTCGGAACCCAGGCCACAGTGAAGGCCATGACCCCCGAGGAGCTGAAGACCATCGGTGCCCGGATCATCCTGGCCAACACGTACCATCTTTATATTCGCCCCGGCCATGAATTGGTGAGGCGCATGGGCGGGCTTCACCGTTTCATGAACTGGGATCGGCCGATCCTTACCGACAGCGGCGGGTTTCAGGTCTTCAGCCTGAACGAACTGCGCAAAATCACCGAGGAGGGGGTCAAGTTCCGGTCCCATCTGGACGGTTCCTATCATTTTATCTCTCCCGAGGACGCCATTGCCATTCAGGGGGCTCTGGGGAGCGACATCGCCATGTGTTTCGACGAGTGTACTCCCTACCCGGCCACCCACGACTACGCCCGCCGCTCCATGGAGATGACCACCCGGTGGGCCAGGCGCTGCAAGGATGCGAAGACGCGGGAGGATCAGGCTCTCTTCGGGATCGTTCAGGGGGGGATGTACCGGGACCTGCGGGAGCGAAGCGCCGCGGAACTGCGGGAGATCGGCTTTGACGGTTACGCCATGGGAGGGCTCTCCGTTGGCGAGGAAAAGGAAGTCATGCACGAGGTGCTGGAGTACGCCGCGCCGATGCTTCCCGAAGACCGGCCCCGCTATGTGATGGGAATCGGGGCGCCGGAGGATCTCATCGAGGCGGTCTGGCACGGCTTCGACATGTTCGATTGCGTGATGCCCACGCGAAACGCCCGCAACGGGATGCTCTTCACCTCCTTTGGTAGGGTCAACATCAAGGGGGCGGCCTATGCCGAGGACGCCGGCCCTCTGGATTCCGAATGCGACTGTTACGTCTGTCGCACCTACAGCAGGGCCTATCTGAGGCATCTGTACCGCTCGGGGGAGATTCTCGCGTCGCGGCTCAACACGTACCATAACCTGTACTATTATCTGTCCCTCATGGCAAAGGCGCGGGCCGCCATTGCCGAGGGACGGTTCGCCGCGTTCCGGCAGGAGTTTTACGCCAAGAGGGAGTTGCAGGGGCAATCCTAGAGATTGCTCCATAAAAAAAGAGGGGGCTTCGGGCTTCCTCTCTATAAATCGTCCGGAGGTTACACAATGTTCGGAGTTGCTTTTGCAATGGCTGCACAACCGGGAGGAGCCCAGCCCGGCGGCGCCATGGGCGCTTTTCAGGCTATCCTGCCCCTCGTCTTCATGTTCGCCATCTTCTACTTCCTTCTGATCCGCCCCCAACAGAAGAAGGCCAAGGATCACCGCACGCTTCTCGATTCCCTCAAGAAGGGGGATCAGGTTGTTACCGCCGGCGGCATCCACGGGAAGGTGGGCGCCATAGACGGCGACGTCGTGCTCCTCGAAATTGCCTCGGGGGTCACCATCAAGATTTCCAAGGGTTATATCGCCACCCTGAAGAAGGATTAGAACCTACGGGGATCTGAAAGGAGCTTCGCGCATGTCAAAGGGGCTTACCTGGCGCTTTGGCCTTATCCTGCTGTTCATTTTTCTGTCGGGTATCTACCTGACCCCGACCTTTGTGTCTCCCCTTCCGTCGTGGTGGAAAGGGCTTCTTCCCAAGGACCGGATCAACCTGGGGCTTGACCTTCAGGGGGGGACACACCTGGTGATGGAGGTGGAGATCCAGAAGGCGGTGGAGGGCGCCCTCGACCTCATCGCGAGCGATCTGGAAGACAGCCTTTCCGCCAAGACCATCCGGTTCAAGAAGATCGGGCGGATCGCATCGGATCGGATCCAGCTCACGTTCTACGACCGGGGCACCGCCGACACGGTGCAGAAGATGGTCAAGGAGAAATATCCGACCCTGGAGCTCGTCCCTCCCTATGACGAGGGGGGATTCGTCAGCATGCAGCTCCGCATGGGTGAGAAGGAAGCCCAGGAGCGCAAGGACCGGGCCGTTGCCCAGGCACTTGAGACGATCCGCAACCGGATAGACCAGTTCGGCGTTTCCGAGCCGGTCATTGCCCGGGAAGGGCTCACCCATATCGTGGTCCAGCTTCCGGGCATAAAAGACCCGAAGCGGGCCATCGAGCTCATCGGCCGGACGGCCCGGCTGGAGTTCAAGCTGGTTGACGAGACGGTCAATCCGGCCACGGCAACTCCCGGCACCATCCCCGAAGACTCCGAGCTCCTCATGGAGAAGAAGACCGACCCCACCACCGGCGCCGTAACCGAAATACCCCTGGTGGTCAAGAAAAAGGCGATGATTACCGGTGATCTCCTCACCAACGCCCAGGTCCGGATCGATTCCCAGTTCAACCAGCCCTACGTGGCGATCGAGTTCAACTCCACCGGCGCCCGCCTCTTCGACCAGGTAACCGCCGCCAACGTGGGGAAACGTTTCGCCATTGTGCTCGATAACAATATCTACTCCGCGCCGGTGATCCGGGAGCGGATTTCGGGTGGCAGCGCCCAAATCTCCGGCTCGTTCTCCGAGAAAGAGGCCGCTGACCTGGCCATCGTACTCCGGGCGGGATCTCTCCCCGCACCGGTCAAGGTGATCCAGAACGAGACGGTTGGTCCTTCCCTGGGGCAGGACTCCATCACCAAGGGGCTGATGGCCGGTCTCGTGGGGGTGGCGCTCGTCGTTGTCTTCATGGCGATATACTATAAGCTCGCCGGCCTGGTGGCCAACTTCGGCATGGTGCTCAACGTGCTCTACCTCATGGGCGCCCTGGCGGCCCTAGGAGCGACCCTGACCCTGCCGGGCATCGCCGCCATCGTCCTGCTGATCGGCATGTCCGTTGACTCCAACGTCCTCATCTTCGAACGGATCCGGGAGGAGATGCGGCTCGGCAAACCTCCCAAAGCGGCATTGGATGCCGGCTATGACAAGGCGTTCCTGACCATCATGGACTCCCACGTGACGACGCTCATCACGGCCGCCGTCCTCTTCCAGTTCGGCACCGGACCGGTCAAGGGATTTGCCGTGTCGTTGAGCCTGGGGATTATCATCAACCTGTTCACCGCTCTCGTGGGCACCAAGTCAATTTTCGACTTCGCCCTTTCGCGCCTGCGGATCAAGCGTCTGAGCATCTAGGGGGAGTCCATGGAATTTATCGGCAAGACACATATCGATTTTATGGGGATGAAGAAGTTTTCCTTCGCCATTTCCATTGTCATAGCGATTCTCGGCATTATCGGCATCGTGCGGATTGCCCTCGGGACAGCCAACATGGGGATCGACTTCTCCGGAGGCACCGCCGTGCAGCTCAAATTCGCCCAGCCGGTGCATATCGACCGGGCCCGTGAGGCCTTGGCGAAGCACGGTATCCATGACGCCAACCTTCAGGAGCTCAAGACGGGGAACAAACTCCTCGTGAAGGTAGGGAAGACCTCACTCCCCCAGGGGAACGCGGCGGACCTGATCCAGACTGCCTTCCAGAAAGAGTTGACCGGCAATACCTTCGTGGTTGAAAGCTCCACCGAGATCGGCCCTGCCATCGGCGACAAGCTCCGCAAGGACACCCTGGTCGCCGTGGCCATCTCCATGATCGGCATCCTCATCTACATTGCCTGGCGGTTCGACTTTACCTTCGGCGTGGGAGCGCTCGTTGCAACGCTTCACGACGTCCTCGCCATGTTTGCCGTCTTTTTCCTCCTGGACAAGGAGGTCAATCTCCTCTTCATTACGGCGGTCCTCACCATCGCCGGCTATTCACTCACCGATACCGTGGTCGTCTTTGACCGCATCCGGGAGAATCTCCATAAGAACACCAAGGATTCGCTGGAGACGATCTTCAACTTCAGCATCAACGAAGTCCTTTCCCGGACCATTATTACGGCACTTACCACCTTCCTGGCCGCCGGCTCCCTTTACTTCTTCGGCGGCGAGGTTATCCATGACTTTGCCCTGGCCCTTGTGGTCGGCATCCTCGTCGGTGTCTACTCATCCGTGTTCGTGGCGAGTCCCATTGTCGAGGTCTGGGGGCGTCGTCCCAAGGCCAGCAAGGCTTGACGTCAAGAGGAGACGATGATGAATAAGGAAACTGTGCTTTACGTGGTCATTGCGCTTCTTGTCGGCATCCTCGGCACCGTTCTCGTGGTCGGCGTGGTCAACAAGCAGAAACCTGCCCCGGCCACGGCAGGCATTCCCGCCGGCGGCGGATCTCCCGTCGACTACCAGCAGCGGATTGCCGAGGCCGAGAAAGTCGTTGCCAACGATCCCAAGAACCTCCAGGCCTGGATCCAGCTGGGCAATGACTATTTCGACACCGATCAGGCCCAGAAGGCTATCAACGCCTACGGCAAGGCCCTGGAGCTCGACCCGACCAACGCCAACGTACTTACTGACCAGGGGATCATGTTCAAGCGGGTCGGGTGGTTCGATAAGGCCATTGCCAACTTCGAGAAGGCGCAACAGCTCGATCCAAAACACCTGCAGAGTCTTTACAATCTCGGGGTTGTCTATATGAGCGACCTGAAACAACCCGCCAAGGCGGTGAAATACTGGGAACGCTACCTTGAACTGGATCCCATGGGGCCCAACTCCCAGCAAATTCGGACGATGTTGGAGGAGGCCAAGGGGATGGCGCAGACCCCATCCCCCCAGGGGCAACTCTTCAGGAAGTGATTTGACGGCATCGAATTCCCCGCTTCGGCGGGGTTTTTTTGTGGCCATTGTGCGAGGTGGGGTGGCAGAGAATGAAAGCGGTTGCCGAAAAGCGATGGGAGTTACGGACCAATGACAAGGAGGCTGCGCAGAGAATTGCCTCGGACTCTTCGGTCGACCCCTTCCTGGCAGCGCTGCTCGCCAACCGGGGCATCGCGGATGGCGAATCCGCGCGCCGCTTTCTTTCCTCTTCCCTGGGGGACGTGAGCGATCCCTTCCTTCTGAAGGGAATGGAAGAGGCAGTTGCCCGCCTCTGTGCGGCACGGGCACGACGTGAAACTGTGTGCGTCTACGGCGATTATGATGTGGATGGGATTACTGCCACGGCATTGCTGGTAAGCTTTTTTCGTGCGGTTGGTATCCGCTGCTTCTATCATATTCCGAAACGCCTCGAAGAGGGATACGGCCTTTCGGTGGACGGCCTGCGCAAGGTGGCCGAGCAGGCGCAGGTTGTCGTTACGGTCGACTGTGGGGTGAATGCCGTGGCCGAGGCGGAACTCTGCCTTACGTTAGGGGTTGACCTCGTCATCACCGACCACCACACCCCTGGTCCGGCCATCCCGAAAGCCTGTGCCGTTATCAATCCACTTCAGCCGGGCTGTTCCTATCCCTTTAAATCCCTTGCAGGCGTGGGCGTCGCTTTTAACGTGATGGTCGCCCTTCGGGGGCGTCTCAGGGCGGAAGGGGCATTCGCCGGAGGAAACGGACCGAATCTGCGGGAATACCTCGACCTCGTCGCCCTCGGAACCATTGCCGATGTGGTTCCTCTCGTGGGAGAGAACCGGATATTCGTTAAATATGGGCTCCGGGAACTTTCCGCTTCGTCGCGGGTTGGAGTGAAGGCCCTTAAGGATGTGGCGGGAGTCACCGGCGCCGTGAGTTGTGGTGCTGTCGGCTTCAGGCTTGCACCGCGACTTAACGCAGCCGGCAGAATGGAGGATGCCGCTGCCGGGGTTGAACTTCTCCTTGAGACCGAGCCTGGCCGTGCCGCGGCCATTGCCGCGGAACTGGATGCGAATAACGACGAGCGCCAGGCCCTGGAGCGGCAGATTCTGACGGACGCCCTGGGACGGGTTCAAGGGAATACCGCCATGGAGGGGAGAAAAAGTATCGTTCTCGCCTCCGCTGCGTGGCATCCGGGGGTCATCGGGATCGTTGCCTCGCGAATGGTCGATCTCTTCCATCGTCCGACCGTGCTCATTGCTCTGCAGGAAGGAAACGGCCGGGGATCGGGGCGCAGTATTCCGGGCTTTCACCTCTACGATGCCCTCGGCGCCTGCGCCGACCAACTCGTGAAGTTCGGCGGGCACCGTTACGCTGCCGGGCTTTCAATTGATGAGCCAACGCTGGAACTGTTCGTGGACCGCTTCGAAGAAGTTGCTGCGGGGTTGCTGTCCGCCGACGACCTGATACCGGTGCTCCGCGTGGATGCTGTACTCTCGGCCCAGCAGGTGACAGCTGGTCTGGCGGACGCGCTTTCGTCCCTGGAGCCCTTCGGCGCGGGAAATCCCGAACCGCTGTTCGTGCTGAAAGATATGGAGATCGTGCGGCGGTGGGCCGTTCGCGGCAACCATCTCAAAGTACGGCTTTCTGGTGGAGGATTCACTTTTGACGCCATTGGTTTTAATCTTGCAACGAAGGAGGACAGCTTGCCAGATCTCGTGGATATCGTTTTTACGCTCGGCTGGAACGAGTGGAACGGCCGCAAAACCCTGCAACTGAGCCTCAAGGACATCAGGGAGTCCGGTCAGGTGCTTGAGCCATGCTGAGGGAAGAGCGTTTCAATAAAGCTGACCGTATTATCGCGGTCGGATTCTGGGCCAACGCAGGGCTCATGATCATGAAACTCCTGGCCGGCTATTTCGGGAAATCGGAAGCGGTGTTTGCCGATGGCCTGGAGAGCGCCTGTGATTTCATTGCGATTCTCTCCACGATGATTGCGCTTAAGGTCGGACGTCAACCATTCGACCCGAAACATCCCTACGGGCACGGCAAAGCGGAGAGCATCGCGGCAGTCCTTGTTTCGCTGGTCATCTTTTCAACGGGCATAGGGATTCTTGTTAAGGCCGTCCACACCATTATGGACCGCACCTATCAGACCCCTGATCTGATTGCGGTGCTTGCTGCTCTTGTCACCATTGCGGTCAAGGAATGGTTGTACCGCTACACGGTATCGACCGGAAAGCATCTTGAGAGCCCCGCACTGGCGGCGGTTGCCAAGGATCATCGCAAGGATGCTGTGACGTCCATCGCCACCCTCGTTGGCGTCTTCGGCGCCTACCTGGGGGCCGGCGTCATGGATCCCCTGGCCGCCGGACTCACGGCGTTCTTCATTTTTCACATCGGCTATGAAACATGCATGGGAGCCATCCATGACCTCATGGATGGCCTCCCCTCCGGTGATCTTATCCAATCGATCTCCGAAGTGGCCGAAGCGGTTGACGGAGTGGAGCACGTCCATGAAATCCGGGGGAGGAGATCGGGCCAGTACATCATTATTGATCTCAAACTCGATATGGACCCAGAGATGACCGTCAAGCGCTCCCATGACATCGCCACAACGGTTAAGCGGCTTATTTTCGAGCAATTCCCCAATGTGGGAGACGTGATGATCCACATTAATCCCCATGACGAAGAACATGAGGATCTGATCAGGCTGTAACGGTTGCAATTGACATTGTCATGCTATTATGGATATTGATGACAACTTAATTTACGTGCCGTAGTTGTCAATGTCGCTATCTGACTCATGCCAGTGACGGACACTCAGGGAATACGATGATAACGATACTTTTCATCTCCGACGATACTCGGGTTCCTGACCTCATTGCCCGGGTGCAGTCCCAGCTCAAGGCCAGAATGAGGCTCGCTACCGATTTCGATCAGGGGCTCAAGGAGGTATTTGACAACAGGCCCTCTGCAGTCTTCATCCAGGGTGACATCTCGGGAATCTCCGGTGAGACCGTTGCGCGCCACATAAAAACCCTCCTCCGTGGTGATGCACCCCGCATTGTGCTCATACATACAGCACCCCTGCCGACGCAGGGAGTGAAAAAATGGTTCGATGATGCAATCGATTTCTCTCTGCCGCAGGCGGAGCTTGCTGATCAATTTAAGCTTCGGCTGATGGAGATTGCCCCCGATCTCCGCATTGAAACGAATGACGTGCCGACTCGTCATGCTGGAAACGTCGCCGCTGCTGCCCCTAATGTGTCGGACCACCCTGCACCTTCTCATGGAGAGGCTGAACCCTTTGATTGGGAGGCGCCCGGGGATGCCGTTCCCCATGCCGTTCAGCCACCCTGTCATCAGGCGCACTCCGAAGTTGAGGAGAGGGATGAAAGCGATTCTTTGCCGGATGTCTCGCAGGTTCTGGTCGGCAGGGGAGCGGCAACAACCGGCCCTGGGATGCCTTCGCCAGGGTCCGAACTTCGGAACGTGATGCCGTCGATTATCGAAGAGTCCGCCACCACCCAGTCTACCTTTTCGGAACAGATTCCCTCGACCCCGGCCACCCCTTCTCCGCCACTGACTCCACTGCGCGAAGCGGAGCCGAAGCCAGCCCCTTTACGTCAACCTTCTCCGCTTCAAGCGGTCGAATCTTCCCGTGAGAGAACCGCCGCCTCCATGGCCGACTTCAGCGCAGAGATGACTAAAGAGGCAAAGGCGGAGTGGGTGACCATTCCTCCGCCGGACCGGGAACTCGGAGGGGCGACAGGACAGCGTCTCACCGTATGGGCTGCCGCCATTGTGGTGCTCCTCCTTGGCGCGATGGTGGGCGGGGCTTTACTGCTGAAGGGAGAAGGGAATAAGAAAAAACCTTCCCCGAAACCGGAAGCAATGCAAACGGCCCCGACCCGGACTTCGCCTGCGCCGGCCCCTCCCGCAAAGGCGATCCCTCTGAAGACTACCCCCGCGGCGCTTCCTTCTTTTATCCCCGCATCGGGGAAGGATGAGGGTTTTGGTAAGGTCCATCCCGGTTGGGAGCGATATCTCGGCAGGGGAACAGAGTACCGTCTATTCCGTGAGAACGGCCGCCTGAAGGCGGTGCAGGTCATTGCCCTCCGTGGCACTGCTGTCCCCGATACCCTCGTTGTTGCCGTTGTCAGGGAATTGACGGGGAGCGAACGCCTCGGCGCAGTATCGTCCCAGACAAAAAAGGGGGGGTACCTGCGTCAGGTAGGCAAGGTTGACGGAAAGGGCGAGGTCGTCATCTACCGCAAAGGAGGGGGCGTCCGGGGGGTTGTTGTAACCCTCAACTGAGGCATGATGCCCCGGGATAATCAATGCCTGCCCCTGTTTTTGCGGCCTGAGCTTTACAGCTGCATTTTTGCGGCGATACACGGGGGAGCTTTTTTCTGTTCTTCCTATAATAATTTTGTACAAGTACTTGAAAACGGGAGATGCAATGATAGCTACCCCCCCCCGACAAGCTGTTGCCATCGCACTCGCGATGCTGGCCTTCGGCGCTCTGCCGACGCAGGTGCGCGCCATTGACCCGCGCTTTGAGCTCGATCCGCGTTTCCTTGACAAGACCGCTGAATCACCTGCCAAGGAACGGGAGGAACGGCCGGTTCGAAAAGCGGCACGGTCGGCGACCGGGGCGTCTCACTATACCTATACCGTTAAGCCGGGGGACCACATTTTCAAAATTCTCATGAAGGAGTACGGTCTTTCCAATGCCGAGGCCGAAGCCCTCGTGCCCGAAGTGAAGCGTCTTAACGGAATCACGGACATCAGGAGACTCCATGCGGGGCAGTCCCTGCGCATCCCGCTGACGCACCGGCGCGAACATGCCGATGTGGCTGAGCGGAAGGAATCGAAGATTGTCCGCGGGGCGCCTGCAAGGACTGACGGTGCTGGAGGGAAAAGGCCGGGGTCTCTTGCCGCAGCCTCAGCCGGCAGTGACGGGAAGTCCGCGGGTCACACCATGCGGATGATGAATCTCTCCCCCGAGCAGGAACCGGCCAATCTCGACGCGGTTCGTCAAGTCTGGGGTGGCCTTGTCCCTTCCCGGCCGGTATCCTCTCGGCCGATTTCCATCGAGGACAAGAACTTTTCCCTGTCCCTCGACCCGGAATCATTCCCCTCGTTCCCCGCGGCAGATGGGGGAAGAGTGCTTGTGGATGCCGGGGGGAAGATTCCTCCTCTCGTGAGATCCCTCATTGAGGAGAAGGATCCGTCGGTGCGCATCGTTTCCGAGAGCCCCCGCAACCGCAAGCGCTTTATGGCGTCGCTTCTGGAAGGCGCCCGCTTCTATTCGGTGGCGGACAATGTCGCCCTCTCGTTTGGCGCCGATCCCAAGCTGACGGTCAACGCCGATTTCAAGATCGAAAAGACCCCGGAAAGCGTCCTGAATCACGATGTGGTGCTGATGAGCGTCGAGGAGTACCGGCGCGGTATGCCGCCGGTTCTGGTCCAGTTTCTTCGCCGCGAGGGGTTTCAGGTTCTGGAGCCCTTTCCCGCCGGTGACCAGGCATTGCCCCGTGGCGGGCGGACCCTTCACCAGATCACTGCCCACGATACCCGGGGGATCGTCGATGGTCTTCTGCGGGCACTCGACGTGCGCTACGAGGCTGACCGCAGCGTAGAGCTCTACGGTATGTCCGACGGCGGGCTCAGGCTCGAAGTGCGGGCCGACCGCTACTTCGAGGACGGGCGCGACCGCTATGTCGTGAGCTACTTTGATGGAGATCCGGTTTCCTATACCCTGACGAGGCTCCTTGAGACCCGGGGGTATCGGGTCGTTGTCCTTGACCCGAAGGACGACTTCCGGAAGGTTTCCGAAAAACTACTGGCTAGGCTCCGGCTTCCCGGTGTTTTCGCCCAGCACGATCTCCTCCAGTACCGGGACGCGCCCTACGGCATCCAGATGTCGGGGGTCCGCATGCGTGCCCAGGGGGCAGGGGGAGAGTCGGTCTTTCTTACCAATGTCGAGCTCGATCCGCTCTTCAGGGATCTCCTCGATTACAGCGGCTACTCGGTCATTTCCCATTAAAGAGGGTTTCCTGCTGCCATGTCCGTAAAGAAGGTCGGAGAGATACTTGTTGAAAATCGGCTGATTACCGAAGATCAGCTGCGGGAGGCCCTGGAACTTCAGAAGGTCTTCCCCGATCAGCCCGTGGGGCAGCTCCTCTGCAAGCTCGGCTTCCTTACCGAAAGCGATCTCTCCTACATCCTTGAACAGACCGGCAAGCGCCAGAAGCTTGGCGATATCCTCGTGCGTGAGCGGCTCATCGACCAGGAACGTCTTGGCCAGGCCCGCGAGGTCGCCAAGCGGGACGGCATCCCCCTCGCCAGGGCTCTGCGCAAGCTTCGCGTTGTGGAGGAGGAACCCCTCGCCAAGGCGGTGGCCGTCCAGTACGATCTGTCTTTCGTGCACATCAATACCCTTGAGATTGAAGCGGAGCTTGCCCGCTACATCAACCCCTCCTATGCCCAGAAGCAGCGGATTGTCCCCATCTCCAAGATTGGCAATACCCTGACCCTGGCCATGGCCTATCCGATAAGACTCCAGGAGCTGAAGGATCTCGAGCAGAGCATCCGTTCGCGGATTATTCCCGTTATCGCCGTGGAGAGTGAAATCCTCAAGGCCCAACAGCGCCTCTACCGGACCGCTGCCAGTTCTGTTGCCACCTTCGATGAGGCTGACCTTGAGATCGGTCCGGGAAGCATCTCGGAAATCCTGGGGGCCAATGCCGACGATGAACCCGACATCGAGGACGAGGTCAAGAAGGTATCCGAGCGTGACAGCATTATTGTGAAGCTCGTCAACAAGATCATCTTCGACGCCCACCAGAGCCGTGCCTCCGACATTCATATCGAGCCGTACCACGGCAAGAACGATATTGTTGTCCGGATGCGGGTGGACGGTCGGTGCAAGGTCTACCAGCGCATCCCCTACCGCTATAAGTACGCGATCCCCTCCCGCCTCAAGATCATGGCCGAGCTCGACATTGCCGAAAAACGCAAGCCCCAGGACGGAAAGATCAATTTCAAGAAGTTCGGTCCCCTCGACATGGAGCTTCGCATCGCCACCATGCCTACCGCCGGCGGGTTGGAGGATGTGGTGATCCGGCTTGTTAATACCGGCGAGACCTTTTCCTTTGATAAACTGGGCCTGACCGAACGGAACATGCGCATCTTCAGCGAGGCCGTAAGCAAGCCCTACGGCCTGGTTCTCGTGGTGGGCCCCACGGGGAGCGGCAAGACCACCACGCTCCACGCGGCGATTTCCCGGATAAACAGTCCCGAGGTGAAGATCTGGACCGCCGAGGACCCGGTGGAGATCACTCAGAAGGGACTGCGGCAGGTGCAGGTCAACCCCCGGATTGGCCTCACCTTCCCGGCGGCGCTTCGTTCGTTCCTGCGGCTCGACCCCGATGTCATCATGGTGGGGGAAATGCGGGACGAGGAAACCGCTTCCATCGCCGTGGAGGCTTCCCTGACCGGACACCTGGTCCTTTCCACACTCCATACCAACTCGGCCCCCGAAACCGTGACCCGCCTTTTGGAGATCGGGCTTGATCCGTTCAGCTTCTCCGATTCGCTTATCTGTATCGTTGCCCAGCGCCTGGCCCGGCGTCTCTGCGAGGAGTGCCGCGAGGTCTACCGTCCTGACAGGCAGGAGCTTGCAGAGATCATCGCGGAGTACGGCGAGGAGCAGTTCGCCGCCACCGGCCTCGTGGGAAACGAACTCGTCCTTGCCCGGGCAGTGGGGTGCCCTTCCTGTGGCCAGACCGGCTACCGCGGCCGCCTCGGTATCCACGAGGTGCTCGAATGTACGGATGGTCTGAAAAGCCTGATAAAAAAGCGGTCTGAAACCGAACTTATCCGCCGCCTGGCCATGGACGAAGGGATGACGACCCTTCGTCAGGACGGCATACTTAAGGTCTTACAGGGCCTCACCGACATCCACGAGGTCCGCAAGGTTTGTCTGAAATGATGTTTGTGTAAACCAGAAAAGATTTGCATTTTTGCCATCTTTCCTATACATTACCCCCTCCACGGCATGTCCGCTAACTCCCCACCGGATGGTCCCATACGCACCATGAAAACGCTCCAAGAGCTGCGTCGTGATATCGACGCCATTGATGATCAGATCCTGGATCTTCTTAACAGCCGCTCCCGGCTGGCCATAGAGGTCGGCAAGGTCAAAGCGGGAGAGAACCGCGACTTCCACGTCCCGAGCCGTGAACGGGAAATCTATGAGCGGCTTGCGGCCGGGAATTCTGGACCCTTCCCGAACGAGGCGGTCCGGAGCGTCTTCCGGGAGATCATTTCTGCTTCCCTTGCCCTCGAATCCCCCATGAAGGTTGCCTTTCTCGGCCCCAAGGCGACGTTCACTCATCTTGCTTCCCTGCAGCATTTCGGCCTGTCGGCGGAACTCGTCCCCCAGAAGTCTATCCCTGCTGTTTTCGAGGAGGTCAGCAAGGGGCGTTCCCTCTACGGCGTGGTTCCGGTGGAAAACTCCACCGAGGGGATGGTTTCCCACACCCTCGACATGTTCATGGAGAGCGATCTCAAAATCAACGCGGAGATACTCCTGGAGGTTTCCCATGATCTCCTCTCCCGCACCGGCCGCTTGGAGGATGTGAAGAAGGTCTACTCCCACCCCCAGGCCATTGCCCAGTGCCGCAACTGGCTCGACGAGAATCTGTCGGGCGTGCCGGTGGTGGATGTGGCCTCCACGGCCCTGGCGGCCCAGATCGTCGGGGAGGACTATACCGCCGCCGCCATTGCCAGCGAGTTTGCTGCGGCGCTGTATGATCTGAAAGTGGTGCGCCACAGGATCGAGGACCAGGTGAACAACTTCACCCGCTTCCTGGTTGTGGGGCGGAAAATGGCAGATCGGTGCGGCGACGACAAGACCTCCCTCATGTTTTCGGTCAAGGACGAGCCGGGAATCCTCCACCGGATGCTGGAGCCCTTTGCCAAACGGGGGGTCAACCTGTCCAAGATCGAGTCGCGCCCCCTCAAGAAAAAGGCCTGGGAGTACATATTTTTCCTCGATCTGGCCGGCCACATCTCAGATCCGGTGGTGTCCGACGCGGTCCAGGAACTGAAGAACTACTGCCAGTTTGTCAAGATCCTCGGATCATACCCCCGGGCGAAATAGCCGTTGGATACAATGCCCTTCATCCATAGATTAGCCATCATCGGCGTTGGCCTTATCGGCGGCTCCCTGGCCCGCATCCTGCGAGAGAAGGGGGCGGTGGGGGAGATTGTCGGAATCGGGCGCGGCGAAGCAAACCTGCGCAAGGCGGTGGAACTTGGGGTTATCGATCGGTACTCCCTGGATTCCGTAGCCGGCGTCGAGGGTGCTGACGTCGTTTTCCTGGCCACGCCGGTCTGCTCCATTCCTTCCATAACGGCCGAGATTGCCCCCCATCTGGCTCCCGGTTGCGTGGTGACCGACGGGGGGAGCGTGAAGGAAGAGATTGTTTCCGCCTGCGAACCCCTCATGCCGAACGGGATTCATTTCGTCGGCGGGCACCCCATCGCCGGCACCGAGCACTCGGGTGTGGAAGCGTCGTTTTCCTCCCTCTATGTGGGAAAGCGCTGCATCGTGACCCCTACCTCCCGTACCAGCCAGGATGCCCTTGCCAAGGTGGTGCGGATGTGGGAGGTCGCCGGTTCCGAAGTGGTCATCATGGATACGGAGAAGCACGACCGGGTGCTTGCGGCCATTTCCCATCTCCCCCACATGGTTGCCTATGCTCTGGTGAATGCCGTTGAAGGGTACGACCGCTTCGAGGAGAGTATCCTTCGCTACTCCGCCGGCGGGTTCCGCGACTTTACCCGGATAGCCTCGTCGGACCCGGCCATGTGGCGGGACATCGCCCTCATGAATCGGGAAGCGGTCATCGAAATGATGGACCATTTTGCCGCATACTTTGCGAGACTCCGGGAGTTGGTGGCAGCGGCCGACGCCCCTGGACTCGAACGCTTCTTCCGGGAATCGAAGGAAAGCAGAGACGCTATTCTGTAGGGAAGGCAGTTCCTAAATCTCAGCCAAGGTGGTTAATCGTGCAGAGCTATACCGTTCGGCCGGCCAAGGGGATTCGTGGCGAGATCACCGTTCCCGGCGACAAGTCCATATCCCACCGTTCCATCATGCTCGGTTCCATTGCCCGCGGGGAAACCACGGTGCGCGGCTTTCTCCGGGGCGAGGACAATATTGCCACCCTGAACGCCTTCCGGGCCATGGGCGTTGTCATCGACGACGACGGCGAGACGCTCCGCATCGCCGGGAAAGGACTTCGTGGCCTCGCGGAACCGACGGACGTCCTTGACTGCGGCAATTCCGGGACTTCCATGAGGCTTCTGACCGGTCTTCTGGCTCCCCAACGGTTCTACTCGGTGCTGTCCGGCGACCAGTACCTGCGGCGCCGTCCCATGCGGCGGGTGGTGGAGCCCCTCTCACGGATGGGTGCCTGCATTCATGGTCGTGAAGGAGGGGAAAAGGCGCCCCTTGCCATTGTCGGACGGGACCTGAAAGGGATCTCCTACACGTCGTCCGTTGCGAGTGCCCAGGTGAAGTCGGCGCTCATGCTGGCCGGGCTCTATGCAGAAGGTGAGACGCGGGTTACCGAGCCGCACCTTTCCCGGGATCACTCGGAGCGGATGTTTCGCCACTTCGGAGCCGACATCGAGAACGGCCCCGCCGGAGTAGTCGTCCGCGGCGGCCGGGAGTTGGAAGGGCGGGACATTATAGTTCCCGGAGATATCTCGTCTGCCGCCTTCTTCATGGTGGCGGCCCTCATCGTCCCCGGCTCCGAGCTTCTCATCCGCGGGGTCGGGGTGAACCCGACACGCACCGGCATCATCGACATCCTGACCGCCATGGGAGGCTCCCTGGAGTTGCTCGACCAGCGGGAGGTTTCCGGAGAGCCGGTTGCCGATATACTGGTACGCTCGTCTCGCCTCAAGGGGATTGAAATTGCCGGCGAGGTGGTCCCCCGGGCCATCGATGAATTCCCCGTCATCTGTGTCGCCGCTGCCGTGGCCGAGGGGCGCACTGTCGTCAGGGAGGCCCGGGAACTCCGTGTCAAGGAGACCGACCGGATTGCCGCCATGGCCACCAACCTGCGGGCGGTAGGTGTGACGGTCACCGAAAGCGAAGACGGCATGGATATCGAGGGGGCGGAGCAGATTGCCGCAGGCACCGTGGAGAGCTTCGGCGATCACCGGATCGCCATGTCGATGCTCATCGCGGGCCTCACGGCAGGGGGCGATATTACCGTTACCGACACCGAGTGTATCGGCACGTCGTTCCCCACGTTCTTCCCGCTGCTCGAAAAGGTTGCGGCCCGGTGAGCGGCGTGGGAAGACGGGGACTCATCATAGCCATTGACGGACCCTCCGGCGCAGGGAAGAGCACCATCACCAAGCGCCTGGCCGACCGCCTCGGCTATGTCCACATCGACACCGGCGCCATGTTCCGGGCAGTGGCTCTCGTTGCGAAACGGGCAGGCCTGGACGGTGCCGACGACGAGTCCCTTGAGCGGTTGTGCCGTGGGATAGAGATCGATTTTTTTCGCAACAACGGCTGCTGCCGCGTCATCGTCAACGGCGAGGATGTGACCGAAGCCATCAGGACGCCGGACATCAGTTCCCTGACATCGGCCATCTCGGCCCGCAAGGTCGTCCGTGATTTTCTTCTGACGCTCCAACGCCGTATGGGGAATGAAGGGGGCGTGATCCTGGAGGGGCGGGACATCGGCACCGTGGTTTTCCCCAATGCTGATGTCAAATTCTTCCTCTCTGCGTCGGTGGAGGAGCGCGGACGACGCCGCTGGCTCGAATTGACGGGCAAGGGCGTGAATGTCACCTTGGAAGACACGGTTTCGGCCGTCGCCCTGAGGGATAAACAGGATTCGGGGCGCGAGCATGCTCCCCTCAGGCGAGCCGATGACGCCATAGACGTCGATTCGACCGGCCTTTCCATAGATCAGGTGATCGCCATCATGGAGGGGATGGTCCGGGAAAAGGAGCAGGCCCACAGCGTCTGCGCCCCCTGAAAAACCAACGAATAAAGAACACTCTGGAGTCTCAATCATATGGAAATAATTCTGGCCAAGCGGGCCGGCTTTTGCTTCGGCGTTAAACGGGCCACCCAGATGGCCTTCGAGGCGGCCGAAAAAGAGGGGAAAACCTACTCCCTCGGTCCCATAATCCACTCGCCTCAGGTGGTGCACCGGCTTGAGGAGATGGGTGTTAAGGTTCTCAAGGGGCTCGGCGAAATAACCGACGGGACCATCATAGTCCGTTCCCACGGCGTGACTTCGGAGGAGTTGGAAGAGGCGGTCCGGAAGGAACTTGAAGTCGTCGATGCCACCTGTCCCTTTGTCAAGAAGGCCCAAGAGAATGTTCAGAATCTCTCCGAGGCCGGTTACGAAGTGGTTGTTGTGGGGGATGCCGATCATCCCGAGGTCCAGGGGATCGTTTCCTACGCCAAGGGGAAGGTTTGCGTGGTCGGGTCCGAGGAGGAAGCGGCACGGTTGCCGAAGATGAAGAAGATCGGCATAGTCGCCCAGACCACTCAATCTTTCGATAATCTGAAGCATGTGGTCCTCGAATGTCTTCGCAAGGGGGCAGAAATTCGCATCTTCAACACCATCTGTGATGCGACGGCCGTGCGCCAGCAGGAGGCGACGGCTTTGGCCCGCACGGTTGACTGCATGATCGTTATCGGTGGCTACAACAGCGCCAATACCAAACGCCTCGCCGAGGTCTGCGCTGAACTCCAACCCCGGACCCATCAGATTGAGACGGCCCAGGAGATCAACCCTGCCTGGTTCGAGGGGGTAGCCAAGGTGGGGGTGACCGCCGGAGCGTCAACTCCCAAGTGGCTCATCGATGAGGTGATCGAGCGGATCAGAGAGATTGATAGTGCTAAAACTAGTTGAATTTTCAAATAGATATGTGTTACGTTTGCATATCCTAATCCACAAACGATTCAGGGAGGCCAGCTTTAATGAGTGAAGACAAGGACATGAAGAACCGCAACGCCATGACGATCAAGCGATTCGTCGATGTGGAGGAGGATGGGGAGCACGGGGGGTCGGGGGAGTTCGCCGAGCTTTTCCAGGAGAGCATCAAGCAGCACCGCGTGGGAGAGGTCGTCACCGGCAAGGTTGTTCACATCAGCAATGAATTTGTGCTTGTCGACATCGGCTACAAGTCCGAGGGGTGCATTGCCATAGACGAATTCCTTGACGAAGACGGCAATCTGACCGTCAAGGTCGGCGACGAAGTGAAGGCGCTCTTCGAGCGGAAGGAGAACCAAAAGGGGTATGCGGTTCTCTCGCGGCGCAAGGCCGAGCGTCTGGCCGTCTGGGATGTTATCGATGAAGCCGGCGGCGAAGGTGGCATCATCGAAGGCAAGATTACCGGTAAGGTAAAGGGTGGGCTTACCGTCGATATCGGCGTTCAGGCTTTCCTTCCCGCCTCCCAGGTCGATCTCCGGCCCGGGGGCAACCTCGACAAATACATCGGCACCACCGACCGGTTCAAGGTCCTCAAGCTCAACAAAAAGCGGGGCAATATCGTTCTCTCCCGCAGGGTACTCATGGAGGAGGAACGGGAGTCTTCGCGCAAAGAGACCCTCGCCACCCTTGCCGAAGGGCAGGTCCGTGAAGGGGTGGTCAAAAATATTACCGATTATGGCGCCTTTGTGGACATCGGCGGTGTTGACGGCCTCCTCCACGTGACCGATATGTCGTGGGGCCGCCTCGGGCATCCTTCCGAGATTCTCAAGCCGGGCGACAAGCTGAATGTCAAGGTGCTCAAGTACGACCAGGAAAAAGGGAAAATCTCCCTTGGCCTCAAGCAGGTTACCCCTGACCCCTGGGTCTCCGTAGAGCAGAAGTACAACCAGGGCGACCGGGTAAAGGGGAAGGTTGTGAGCCTGACCGATTACGGGGCATTTATCGCCCTGGAGGACGGGGTAGAGGGGCTTGTCCATGTCTCTGAAATGTCCTGGACCCGCAGGCTGCGTCATCCCTCGGAAATCCTTACCGTGGGCGACGAGGTGGAAACGGTGGTCCTCGGTGTCGATATGGGCAATCGCCGTATCTCCCTCGGCCTTAAGCAGGTGCAGGTGAACCCCTGGACGCAGCTTGAGGAGAAGTACCCCGTGGGCACCAAGCTTGAGGGGCAGATCAAGAGCATCACCGACTTCGGTGTTTTCATCGGCATCGAAGAGGGGATCGACGGTCTTGTCCATGTCTCCGACATCTCGTGGACAAAACGGATCAAGCACCCGGGTGAAGTGTTCACCAAGGGGCAGACGGTCCAGGCTGTCGTGCTGAACATCGACCCCGAGAACGAGCGCCTCTCCCTCGGCATCAAGCAGCTTCTGCTCGATCCCTGGAGCGAGATTCCGGTCAAGTATCGTCCCGGTACCCGCGTTCACGGCAAGGTCACGTCGGTCACCGACTTCGGTGTCTTCCTGGAGATCGAGGAAGGGATCGAAGGGCTCATTCACGTGTCTGAACTTTCACGGGAAAAGGTGGCATCTCCCAAGGAGTTCACCAATGTCGGCGACGAACTTGACGCGGTGGTGCTCAGCGTCGACGAGTCGGAAAAGAAAATTGCCCTTTCCATCAAATCTCTCCAGATGGCGGCTGAAAAAGCAGAGATCGAGTCGTACATGCAGGCCCAGGGTGAGGCCACGTCCAACCTCGGCGAGCTTCTCAAGGTGGGGTTCCGGAAAAACGGTGACGGAAACGACTAACCGCGCTGGTGCTGTTAACGTGAATGAGCATGAGCCGACCGGGTAGGCAATCCCGGCGGAACTTCCGCAGGAGGGGGGCGGGCCGCTGGCCCGGCTCACGGAACCTTGCAGCAAGGAGTGCATGAATGACGAAAAGTGAACTGGTAGAACAGTTGGCAGAGAAGAATACGTGGCTTACCCGCAAGGATTCGGAGATGATAGTGAACCTTGTCTTCGACAGCATCAGCGATGCGCTCAAGAGGGGCGAAAAGGTGGAGATTCGCGGCTTCGGCAGTTTTACCGTCCGCGAGCGCGGCGCCCGCGAAGCGAGAAATCCCAAGAGTGGTGATGTTGTGAAGATCCCCGCCAAGAAAACGCCGTTCTTCAAGACCGGCAAGGAACTTCGCGAGCGGGTCAACACCAAGGAAGAGTAGATTTTCTTAGCCCGAATGGTGGAATTGGTAGACACAAGGGACTTAAAATCCCTCGACACTTAGTGTTGTGCCGGTTCGACCCCGGCTTCGGGCACCAATGGATGGGCGTGAAGGGGCTTTGCTTTCAGTGGCTGAGCCCCTTCTCTTTTTGGATGGGATAAATGACCGATGAACGAATGACCAGGTTCCTGCACCGTTTCGCTGCTGCTGCCGAGGCCCATGCCGCTGCCATGGAAGCCATGGACGAGAATAAGGTCAACCGGCACGCGTTTGTGCTCCAGGGGCTTTATCGCGAAATAGTGCTGACAGGGGAAGCGGGGAGAGAGGGTCTCCTTGCCCTTGTGGACAGCGACCGAAAGGCTGTGGCGGGGATGGCGGCAGTCTACTCGCTCCGCTACTGCCCCGAGCGTGCCATTACCGTGCTTCGCAGGCTTTCCGCTGAAGAGGGGCTCTTGGGTTTTCGGGCAGGCATGGCCCTTGAGCGCTGGGAGCGGGGAGAGTGGAATCTTGAGTGAGGGAAACTATAGTTGACAGATTTTGTAAGGTATGATACCTGACATATGTACAGCTATTCAGTGAGACGAGTGTCTGCCAGAGAAGGTCGGCACTCGTTCTGTTTCCACTCCCGTTGAGGGGACGCTGTCCCCGGGAAGGATCGCCAATGTTCGCACGCCTGCATGAGGATATCCAATCGGTCAAAGAACGGGACCCCGCCGCCCGCAGCAGCGTTGAGGTCTTTTTCTGCTACCCCGGCCTTCACGCCATCTGGTTCCATCGGTTTGCCCACTGGTTCTGGATGCGTGAGTTCTTTTTTCTCGGCCGATTTCTCTCGCACATTGGTCGCTTCTTTACCGGCATCGAGATCCATCCCGGCGCCACCATCGGGCGGCGGCTCTTCATCGACCACGGCATGGGGGTGGTGATCGGCGAGACGGCCGAGATCGGCGACGATGTCACCATCTACCACGGGGTCACCCTTGGTGGCGTGAGCCTGGAGAAGAAGAAGCGCCATCCCACGGTGGATAACAATGCAGTCATCGGCTCCGGCGCCAAGGTGCTCGGCCCCTTTACGGTTGGGGTGGGGGCGAAGATCGGCTCCAACTCGGTGGTGGTGAAGGAGGTGCCGGCGAACGCAACGGTAGTCGGCATTCCGGGACGGGTGGTCATGGCTGCCGATGAGCCGGCCAAGAAAGCAGACTTCGAGCACGGGAAGCTTCCCGACCCGGAAGCGAAAGCCATTTCGTGCCTCTTCGATCAACTGCGGGAACTGGAGCGCAAGTATGCCGATCTTGCGGACGAACATGCCGCGCTCAGGCGTCGGGTGGAGTCAGGGAAGTAGTTCTACTGTGTCACCTTGTGTCGGCGGATGGCGTCGGAAAGGAGCGGAGCTCTCGCTCCGAACCGATCCAGCGTCACTAGCCGGTCTTCGTGGCATGTGAACAGCTATTCCCGAGGCTTTCCCTCCGCTGATACCGGAGGTGGTTTCTTGCGGGGATCGGTTCTCCGCGAGAGCTCCGCCCCTTCCGGGAACCAGTGGTGGGAAAGGTGACAACGTAGAAGGAGAAGAGGCTGATTTATGCGGCTTTCGACACGGGCACAGTATGCGGTTCGGGCCATGGTGGATCTTTCCCTCCACTCGGAGGGGAGACCGGTCTCGCTCAAGGATATTGCCCTGCGGGAGGATATTCCCCTCAACTATCTGGAGCAGCTCTTCAACCGGCTGCGCCGCGGTGCCATCGTGGAGAGTGTGCGGGGACCCGGGGGAGGATACCTCCTGGCCCGGGAGAGTTCGGCAATCCGGGTGGGGGAGATCGTGGCCACGGTTGAGGAACCCCTGACGCCGGTTTCGTGCATGGACAAGGGGAAGGGGCGTTGCACCCGGACGGCCGCCTGCACCACCCACAATGTCTGGGAGATGCTCGGCGAGCGGATCAGAACCTTTCTCGATTCCATTACCCTGGAGGACCTGGTAATCGAGGCACGGGGGCGCGGAGGCGAGGAGTGAGGGCGGTATTGCCCGCATTTGAGACTGCATGATGATCTATCTGGACCACAATGCGACAACGCCGGTCCACCCTGATGTGGTGGAGGCGTTGTTGCCGTTTCTGCAGGGGAAGTTCGGCAACCCGTCCAGCATCCACTGGGCCGGTCGGGCCGTGAAGGGGGCGGTGGAGGAGGCCCGGGAACAGGTGTCGGCGCTCGTGGGATGCGAGCCGGGTGAGGTGGTGTTCACCTCGTCGGGAACCGAGGCCGACAACATGGCCATCAAGGGGGTCGCTGCGGCCCTTGGGGGGCGCGGCAACCACATCGTCACCACCCAGGTGGAGCACCCAGGAGTGGCAAACCCCTGCCTCTACCTGGAGAGTCTCGGTTTCGAGGTGACCCGCGTGACCGTGGACCGGGACGGCCTTCTGGACCTGGAGCGGCTGGAGGCGGCCATCACCGACCGGACCATTCTCATCTCGGCCATGGCCGCCAACAACGAGACCGGCGTCCTCTTCCCGGTACGCGAGATCGGTGAGATTGCAGCGTGCCGCCGTGTCTATTTCCACTGCGACGGGGTCCAGGCGGCCGGCAGGATTCCACTCTCGGTCCGGGATGACAGCATCTCGTTTCTGGCCCTCTCGGGGCACAAGCTCTATGCCCCGAAGGGGATAGGAGCCTTGGTGGTGCGGCGCGGGGTGAAGTGCCACCCGCTGATCCATGGTGGCTCCCAGGAGCGCAACCGCCGCGGAGGGACCGAGAACGTGGCCGGCATCGTGGCCTTTGGCAGGGCGTGCGCCATTGCCCGCGAAACCATGAATGGCGAAATGGGGCGGATTAAAGGATTGCGCGACCGGTTGGAAGAGGGGATACTGTCACGGGTTTCCGGCGCCTGCGTGAACGGCCACCGGGAGCAGCGGCTCCCCACCACTACCAATATCACGATTCCCGGTGTGGAGGCCGATTCGCTCCTCATGGCACTGGACCTGGAGGGGATAGCTGCGTCATCGGGCTCCGCGTGCAGTTCCGGCACCCTCAAGCTCTCGCCGGTCCTGGCCGCCATGGGACGCACTCCCGAGGAGGCCAAGGGTTCGGTGCGGTTCTCGCTGGGGAAGGGGAATACCGTCGAGGAGATAGACCGGGTGCTGGCGGTTCTGCCGGCCATCGTTGCCCGGTTGCGGGGAGAATCATGACGGAAAAAGCGAGAAAACGGATTGTCGTCGCCATGAGCGGCGGGGTCGATTCGTCGGTGACGGCGGCGCTCCTGAAGGAGGAGGGGCACGAGGTCATCGGCATCTCCATGCAGGTCTGGGATTACTCCAAATTCAGCGCCCCGGAGGGAGAGAAGTTCGACACCTGCTGCTCCCTGGATGACATCCACGACGCCCGCCGGGTGGCGGAGCAGATCGGGATCCCCTTCTACGTGGTGAATTTCGAGGAGGAGTTCCAGCGGCTGGTCATTGACGACTTTGTGGACGAGTATTTTCGGGGGCGAACCCCCAACCCCTGCGTGCGGTGCAACCAGCGGGTGAAGTTTGAGCTCTTGCTCCGGAAGGCCCGGGAGCTGGGAGCCGACCTCCTGGCCACTGGCCACTACGCCCGGATCGAGCGTGGTGGTGACGGTCTGTTCCATCTCCTGCGGGGGGATGATCCCGGCAAGGACCAGAGCTACTTCCTCTTCACCCTCACCCAGGAGCAGCTTGCCCGGGTCACCTTCCCCTTGGGGGGGATGACTAAGCCGGAAGTGAGGCAGCTGGCGACCCGGTTCGGCCTGCGGGTGGCAGAGAAGGGGGAGAGCCAGGAGATCTGCTTTGTCCCGGACAACGATTACGTCCGGTTTCTGGAGGATGAGCGGGGCGCAGGTCAACTGGTCGGGGAGATTGTCGACCGGGCTGGCACCGTACTGGGACACCACGAAGGGACCTACCGCTACACCGTGGGGCAGCGCCGGGGGCTCGGCATTGCCCATCCCCATCCCCTCTACGTGGTGGGGGTCGATGCGGAGCGGCGGCAGGTGATTGTCGGGCCCAAGGAGGAACTCCTGGCCCCGGGGCTCGTGGCCACGGATGTGACGTGGGTCATTGCCCTGGCAACGGAGACCCTGGAGGCAGCGTGCAAGATCCGCTACCGGCACCATCCCGTGCCCTGCACGGTGACGGTTCTTGCCGGCAACCGGGCACAGGTCCGGTTCCGGGAGCCGGAGAAGTCGGTCACGCCGGGGCAGGCGGTGGTCTTCTACCACGGTGACGAGGTGCTCGGTGGCGGTTGGATCGATGCGGCGATGACCGAGGGGTAGCGGAAGAGGGATTCATGCAGAGAGTGGCGATTTCAACCCTGGGTTGCAAGATCAACCAGTTCGAGTCGGCGGCCATGACCGAGAGCCTCGGTAGGGAAGGGTTCCGGGTGGTCCCCTTTGACGAGGATGCCGACATTTACGTGATCAACACCTGCACGGTGACCGCGAAAACCGATGCCGAGTCGCGGCGCCTGATTCGTCGCGCCCTGCGCCGCAATCCCGCGGCCCGGGTGGTGGTGACCGGCTGCTACGCCCAGGTGGCCCCCGATGCGGTGAAAGATCTTCCTGGCGTGGCTCTGGTGGTGGGGAATAGCGAGAAGCGGAGCATCGGCGAGCTTTTGCGGGACGCTGCCCCGGCGGAAAAGGTCATGGTGTCGGACATTTCCCGGGAGCGGACCGCGGAGGGGCTCCGTCTCGAAAGCTTTGCCGAGCATACCCGGGCCTTCCTCCAGGTCCAGAACGGGTGCGATGCCTTCTGCTCCTACTGCATCGTCCCCTATGCCCGGGGGCGGAGCCGGAGCGTCTCCTTCAGCGAAGCCCTCGCAGGGATCAGGAACTTCGCCGCCCAGGGGTTCCGGGAGGTGGTGCTGACCGGCATCCACCTGGGGGCCTACGGCCTTGACCTTGCCCCGCCGACGAACCTCCTGGCGCTTCTGGAGGCCTCCGAGGCGGAAAAGGCGGTGCCGCGGCTCCGGGTCGGGTCGGTGGAGCCCAATGAACTGACCGACGCTCTCGTTGATTTCCTGGCCCGGTCGGAGACGGTCTGCCCCCACCTCCACATCCCGCTCCAGAGCGGCGATGACCGGGTGCTCGAACGGATGGGGCGGCGCTACACGGCGGCGTTCTTCCGGGAACGGGTGGAACGGCTCGTGGCGGTGGTCCCCGACATCTTCATCGGCTGCGACGTCATTGCCGGTTTTCCGGGAGAGACTGACGAGGAGTTCCAGAACACCGTACGTCTCATCGAGGAACTGCCGGTGGCCTCCCTCCACGTCTTCCCCTATTCCCGGCGGGAGGGGACGGCGGCTGCCCGGATGGAGGGACAGGTGGATGGGAAGGTGATTCGCGGCCGGGCTGAGATCCTGAGGGAGGTTGGCGAGCGTAAGCGGCGCTCTTTCTGCGAGCGGTTCGTGGGGCGTGAGCTGGCGGTCCTGATGCAGAACCGGGGCCGTGACGGCGAAGCTGTGGGGCTGTCGCGCAACTACCTGCCGGTCCGGGTGCCCGGCTACGCAGGGGAGATGAACGCCGAGGCGACGGTCATGGTCACGGAGGTGACGCCGGACGGAGTGGGGGGAATCATCCGAGGGTAAAGAAGAAGGTTGCACCCTTGCCCTCTTCTGCTTCGGCCCAGATTCTTCCCCCGTGGCGGTGAACGATCCGCTGGACCGTGGCGAGCCCGATGCCGTTCCCTTCGAATTCCTCAGACCGGTGCATACGCTGGAAAGGGGTGAAAAGCTGCCCGGCGTAGCGCATATCGAAGCCGGCGCCGTTGTCCCGGACAAAGTAAACCGGTTTCTCCCCCTGTTTCATGACGCCGAATTCGATCTCGGCCTGTTCCCGCCTTGCCGTATATTTCCAGGCATTGCTCAAAAGATTTTCCACGACCGACCGCAGGAGCCGCCGGTCGCCGCGGACGGTGATGCCGTCGGTGATCCGGATGGTGACCCCGGTGCGGTCCGGGTGGATGTAGCGGAGTTCCTGCTCGATGGTGCCGGCGATGGCGGAGAGGTCGGTCTGTTCCGGGGTAATGGGCTCTCGGCCAAGTCTCGACAGGTTCAGGAGCGCATCGATGAGCCTGGTCATCCGCTGGCCCGCTTTCTGGATCCGCTGGAGATAGTCCAGCGCCTCGGAGGGAAGATCGGTGCCGAAATCCTCCAGGATCGCCTTGCTGAAACCGTCGATGATGGTAAGGGGTGCCCGGAGGTCGTGGGAGACTGAGAAGTTGAAGGCCTGTAGTTCCTGATTGGTCGCTTCCAACTGGGCGGTTCGCTCCTGGACCCGCTGCTCCAGTTCCGCGTTAAGGCGGCGCAGGGACTCCTCGGCCCGCTGGCGATTGCAATGTTCCTCCGCTTCCTTGAGGGCGCGTCGTATCGCCGACCCAAGGCGTCCCATGTTACCCTTCAGAATGAAGTCCGTCGCCCCCTTGCGGAGGGTCTCTACGGCCCGTTCCTCGCCCACTGTTCCGGAAATGACGATGAATGGGGTGTCCGGGCACTGTTCCAGAGCCAGTTTCAGGGCTGCGACCCCATCGTAGCCGGGGATGCTCATATCCGCCAGTATGAGGTCGAAGCAGTCTGCACTCTCCTCCAGGACGCGGGCGAACTGTTTCCCATCAGGTGCAACCGTTATGGTGCACGAAATTTCCTCTGAAGCAAGCTTCGCCCGCACCAGTTCCGCATCCATCGAATCGTCCTCCAGGTGGAGGATGCGAAGCGTCTCTCCCGTCAAACAGTGCCTCCCTATTCTCTGTTTACCAGTTTCTGCCCAGTGGCGGTTTGGTCATGGCAGACTGGAGAATTCCCGGTTAGCCAGCAGTGATTCAGACACGGACCAGGAACTCCCTGACCCGTTCCACGTCCGCCATCTCCCGGAATTCCCGGAATCCATCAACGCCATCGGGGTCGAAGGCCCGGTGGTAGCGGGGGGGCGTGGCAGTGAGGGCACGCAGTGCCTTGCCGGTGGCGTAATCGTCACTGGTGAGGCCGCGGGCCTGTTTCGCCAGGTCCATGACGATGCTGAAACCCAACCGGAAGAGGCGCTTGAGGCGTTCGCCGGCCAGGATGGCGGCGGCCTTTTCCTCGTCGTTGCGGGCCAGAAATTCCAGGGCTATGTTCAGGTAGCCGTGGACCCGCTCGAAAATCGCCAGCATCGCCTCCCGGTCGTGGAGGGCGGTGCCGTCGACCACCAGGGCGCTGTTCACCAGATACGTGAGCTCCTGGTTGATCTCCTCGGCGCCGGGCCGTGCCAGGAGCCGTCCGAGGAGCGATTCGGCGGCGCCGGGGCGGACGGGAAGGTGGCGGTGGACCGCCGCCGGGAAGAGTTCCTTTCCTCCCTCGAGGACGAAGGACGCCGGATCGATGCGGGCATAGAGGGACTGGGCCTCCTCCTGTTCGGGGAACCCCAGGTCGGCGAGCCGCCCCGAGCGGAAGCGGAAAGCGAGTTCTTCCAGCTCATCCTCGACTTCACTCTTCACCCCTTCCATAATTCCCAGGTAGAACTCGTGATTGGTGCGATAGACGATGTCGAGGAAACTGCCGACGGTCCGGGCGTGCTTGTCATTTTTGAACGTGATGAAATAGAGGTTGTCGAAGGTATGGTCCCAGTCGGCGGTCCGTTCCTCGTCCGGCAGGAGCTCGCCGATTCCGCCCCCCACGCTGATCTCCTTTTCGAGCATGAGGAGGAGAAGCTCCAGGTCCAGGTGAGGAAGCTGCTCCGCAACCACCTCCTCCCCCGCCTCAAGAAGATGGCCGAGCCATTCGTAGGACTTGTCGGCGGTGAAGTTCCATTTGTCCCAGAGCTCCATGTCGAGGATGAAGGTTCGCTGTTCGGGTGACGCCAGTTCCCAGAGCCCCATGGCGTCCGTCTCGCCGATCTCCTTGATGAGCCAATAGAGTTCCTGTTCGGGGAGCGACCGGGCAAGGGACTTCGCCTCCGGATCGGCAAGGATGAGGTCCATCCGCTGCTTCGCCGGCAGTTCCCGCAGGGCGGCTATCGTGTCATTATTTCCCATGTATCGGATCACTCCTTTGTCTTGGACCGTTTCGGCCGCCCATTCATCGTTGTCCGCGTACGCTTTATCCCCAGCGCCCGGCGATAGGCGCAGTCGTCATGGAGCCAGGGGAGCTCTCGGACCAGTTCTTCGGTCAGCTTGACGCATTCGGGATTTATCTCGAAGCGGCGTTCGTAGATGACGCACTGGCGGGTGGCCACATCTAGGTAGCGGCACGGGGTCTGGGTGAAAAAGATGGTGCCGGAGTCGTCCTCGATCTTCTCGAAGCAGCAGAGGCCGCATTGTCGGCAGAGGGACTCCCAGGCGGCGTCGTGGTTGTCGGGCTGTTTCATGGGGTGAGGATACCGGAAGGGTCGTCAACCTGTCAACGGATGATGCCGGCTGACGGCACCGGCAGGGACTGTGTTACAACGGTGAAAATACCCTCGGACCCGCAACAGGGGGGCAAGCGGCCATTGAAAACTCCCCGGGCTCTGTTTTACTTAACCAGCGAAGGGAGCAGGTCGGCTGGATGCCGGAGGAGTCCCCGCGGGGCCTTCTCCGGGAAAGGAGAGGAAACGTGAAACTCTATCTGATCCGCCATGGGGAGGCCGTCGAGCGGGGCGAGACGGTCCGGGAGGAGGACCGCTGGCTTACCGCCGTCGGGCGTGACGGGTTCCGGGCAAACGCCCGACGTCTGGCAAAGAAGGTGGTCGCTCCCGAAGTAATCGTTACGAGTCCCCTGGTGCGGGCCGTGCAGACGGCCGATATCCTCGCCGAGGTTCTCGGTTTTTCCGGCGAAGTCACCGTATCGCAGGAGCTGGCGCCGGGGTTCAGTTCAGAGGGGCTCTTCCGCCTGGCAGGTGTCCGCGGATCGCCCCGGAGCCTGGCTGTGGTAGGGCACGAGCCCGACCTGGGTGAGGTTTTCGGTCGGTTGTTGGGGCGCGACGGCGCGCTTCCCCTCAAAAAAGGGGCGATTGTGGCACTGAGGCTGGATTCGGCGGAGAGCGGAACGCCTGCCCGGTTCCTGTGGATGATTCAGCGGGGCAAGAAGTTTCGTGAACTTCCCGAACCCGGTTAAGGTTCGGTGAAATTCGAAAATTTGACCGGCGCAGGGAAGGGGAAGCCCTTGACGATCACGGACGAAACGCCTCTCTGGGTCGCAGCACCGGCGCTTCTGGCGGCCCGGACCGATGATTTCTTCGGCCGGTGGCGCAGGGCACTGAAGACCCTGGATTCTGAGGATATTCACGATCTGCGGGTCTCCTCCCGTCGGCTCCGGGAGGGATGTGTCCTTTTCTCTCCCCTCTACCCGGACGGACTCGCCCGGGTCATCCGGCGGGTGCGGAAGGTGACGAGGCTCCTGGGCCCCCTCCGCAATGCCGACGAGGCTGTTTTCTTTTTCCGGGAGCTGTCCGTGGCGCTTCCGGAGCCGTGCAGGGAAAGTCTCGGCGTCCTCATGGGCCGTCAGGAGGCCCTGAGGAACGTAGAACATCGGCGGCTCGCGAAGGGGCTTGAGAGTCTCGGCGCGGGGAAGACCAACTCCGCCTTTGTCCGGGCCATGGCACGGCCGGCCGTTTTTCCGCAACCCCCTGTCGCCGTCGATCCCTTCACCCCCATCGGCTCTTTTGCCGCCGCGGCCCTAGATGGAAGCCTCGCCGATCTTCTCCCCCTGGTGCCTTCAGCGCGTGACGAAGAAGCAGCGGCGGCCCAGCACGCGCTACGGATCGCCGTCAAGCACTACCGCTACCGCGTCGAGATTCTCTCGTTCCTCATGGCCGCGGAGGGGTACGGGGATATCCACGCCACGATCAAGGCCTACCAGGACTGCCTGGGAACCATGCACGACCTGGATGTCTTCGTCGACATGGTGCGGCACGGGGGGTTGCCTCCGGAAGTTGAATGTGTCATCCTGAATGCCATTGCCGAGCGGCGCGGGAAGTCTTTTGCCCGCTTCGGGGAACTGCTCGGAGGGCATCCCTTCGAACTGATCGGAGAAGAGGTGAGGAGAGCGCTGTGAAGAAGAACCGGCTTGCAGCCATCGATATCGGGACCAACTCCATCCGCTGCATCGTGGTGGAGGTGACGAAGACCGGCTCCTTCCGCGTCCTGGACGACGAGAAGGCCACGGTGCGCCTGGGGGAGGGGCTGGCCGCCAGCGGTTCCCTCTCGCAGGCCGCCTGGGAGCGAGCCGTGACGGCTCTCACGCGGATGAAGAAGATCGTGGACGGCTACGGCGTGAAGGCCATCGAGGCGGTGGCCACGAGCGCGGTTCGGAAGGCCGCCAACGGCGCGGCGTTCATCGCTGCCATCGCCGAGCAGGTGGGGGTTGCGGTGGTAGTCATCAGCGGCGAGGAGGAGGCGGAGCTGGCGGCCCTCTCGGTGCGGAACCACTTCGACATGGAAGGCGCCCGTTACGCCATGGTCGACATCGGCGGCGGGAGCCTGGAGGTGGTGTCGGCCCTTGGCACCCACATCGAGGAGATCTATTCCCTGGAGCTGGGGGCGGTCTTTCTCACCGAGAAGTTCATGGCGGGGGATTCCGCGCGGCAGCCCGGTCAGGATAAGCTCCGCAAATACGTCCGCTCAAGCCTCAAGGAGGTCTTTGCCGGGGAGCGGTCCCAGTTCCAGTGCCTCGTGGGCTCCGGCGGCACCATCACCGCGATCGCAGCCATGGTCATGGCCATGCGGGGGGAGGGGTACGGCTCGGTCCACCGCTACGAGGTGCTCCGTTCCGAGGTGGTGCACCTCCTCGCCATGCTGGCGCGCAAAACGGTAAAGGAGCGGCGGGAGGTGCCGGGGCTCAACCCGGACCGGGCCGACATCATCGTGGCCGGGGTCACGGTGGTGGACGAGCTCATGCGCTTTTTCGACGCCAACGTTCTGCGGGTCAACGAGCGGGGAATACGGGAAGGGCTCATCGTCAAGGCGCTTCGCACCCACGGCCTCATCCCCGGCGCGGCGGAGCCCCGGACCTGGCGCGACGCGGTGCTGGAGTTCGGCCGCTCCTGTCACATGGACGAGGATCATGCCCTCCACGTGACCAAGCTGGCGCTCAAACTCTTCGACGCGCTGGAGCCGGCCTACGGGCTGGGGGCCGGGGCGCGTCGGATGCTGGAGGCGGCCGCCATCCTCCACGACGTGGGGTACTTCATCAACTATTCCAGCCACCACAAGCATTCCTACCATCTCATCCGTCACGCCGACCTCTTCGGCTTCACCCCTCGGGAGCGGGAGATCATTGCCAACGCGGCCCGCTATCACCGCAAGGCTCTCCCCAAGAAGAAGCACGACGCCTACGTGCGCCTCGCCGAGCCCGACCGGCAGCTGGTGAGCCGCCTGGGGGGGGTTCTTCGGCTGGCCGACGGCCTCGACCGGCGCCGCAGCGGTGTCGTCTCCGGCGTCACCTGCTCCGTTTCCAACGGCACGGTCATCGTCACCATCGCCAGCAGCGAGGATATCTCGGTGGAGCTCTTCGGCGGGAAGATTAAGGGTGATCTCTTCGAGGAGGCGTTCAGGAAGCGGCTTCTCCTCGTGGCAGAGCACACCCAGAGTTAAGGCGATCGTAACGGCGCCGCAACATGGACCGGCTATGATGGGTAAAACCCTTGATAGGAGGTCCAACATGAACATCAAGCTCCTCGGTGACTACTACGTCTGGTACTGCGACTGGTGCGACACGCGCAATCTTACCCTTCAGCAGAAATTCGCTGTCGGTGTTGTGAGCTGCGGAGCCTGCCACAAGCACTTCGACACAACTGCCCGGGAGGGTGAGCATTTCGCCCTGTGCGGCGGATTTTAGCCTGTCTTGCGCATCAGCTCGAAGATGTAGATCACGATCTCGATGAAGATGAGGATGATGATGATCCATTCCAGCCGTGAGGCGCGGCGGGCGTGGGCGAGGCTCGTGAAGACGCCGGTGATGTCCAGGAGCGTCTCCCCCTTGTGCTTGATCTCGTTGTAGCGCTGGTTCAGCTCAAAGATGTTGGCCATGGTCAGGTAGAGCCGGTCTGCCACGGGGTTCTCCCAGGTGAATTCCGGCTTCTCCAGGACCATGATGTGGGAGATGGACTGGTATTTGTAGGTGAGGACGTTGGCCGCCAGCTTTGCCAGGCGCCGGTCCGAGATTCCCAACTTCCCCCGGTCGAGAAGGGCGATGATGGTTTCCATCTCGTCGAGAACCTGGTCAACCCGCTCCTCGATCCGCTCCAGGGCCACCGACTTGGCGATGACGAAACAGATGGTGTCCACGTAGGCCGGATCGTACCCCGGCATGGTCGCCACGTCGTTGGTGACCTCAACCCGTTCCCCCTCCCCCCGCTTCAGGGAATACTCGTCCCGGTACCGGACGGCAGGGTACTCCTTAAATGCCTCCCCATGGTGCCCCATGCTCCAGAAGAAAGAGCCGATCTCCTCCTCCGTGCAGTTCACGAAGACCACCCCGCCGAAGTAGTAGAGATAGACCCTCTTGGTTTCTCCCATATCCCCCGGAAGAGGTCTGAGGCTTGTCAGGTCGAGCACCATGGGCTCTTCCCAGCGATAGCGCCGGGGAAATCCGAGGGACCCCGCCAAGCGGTTCAGGTCCAGTTCCCCCGAAAGGGCATAGGCGGCGAAATCGATCATCGCATCCTCCTGAAAAAAGCTTACCCGACGGGATACGTGGACGCAAATCCTGACCTCCCCTGGAGAAATGAAAAAAGGCGTACACTCCGGTACGCCTTCCTTGTCCATGTATGCCGTCTTTTCAATCCCGAATCTTCTTCCTCGGCTCTCTTGTCATCTTCCCCTGGATTGCCACTTCGCCGGCCCGGCCGAGAAGCTCTCCCATCGCCAGCCTGCAGCAGGGGATTTCTCCCCGATGGGCCTCTTCAGCCGCTTCGGCAAGGGTGACAAAGCGGCAGCCCTTCGCCTGGAGCCGCTCCAGAAGGTCGATAAAGACGGGGGACAGCACTCCCCCCTCCAGTTCGGCATGGATGGTGTGAACGTTGAGCCCCGGTTGGATCAGGGAGAGGTAGTGGTCGTTCACGGTTTCCGCCGTGATACCGTTCTCCCCCAAGAGTTCGTCCATAGTGGGAAGGGTAGTCGGAATCTGGAGAGTATGGAAACGCCGGTCGTCCATCACGGGGTAGAAGGGGTGGATCCCCCGGCTGTCGCTGCAGTAAGTGAGGTAGAGGGCATCCTGGATCTCCAGGGAGTCGGCAGTGACGGTCCATCCCGGAGCCGCCGTGGTCTTGGCCCTCCTGTTGAGGATCTCCTCGAAAAGGGCGAAGGCCCGCCCCAGCTCCAGGGCGATCATGTTTCGCGGGATCCAGGGAAGGAGGTCGTGCCACTTGACGTGGTCCCAGCAGTGGATGCCGACCTCGTGCCCCCGGGCCTCGGTCTCCCGCAGGACGTGGGGAACCTTGTCCGCAATGATCGGCGGCGGCAGGAGCACGCCGTACATGAGGGTCCGCAGCCCGTAGACCGACGGCGCCCTGGTCCGAAGCATCTTCCGGAGGAACCCCTTGCGGGTGAAGATGCGGCGGATCGCCTTGCCGCTGTTGTCGGGCCCCATGGAGAAGTAGAACGTTCCCTTGATCCCGAAGCGGTCGAAGATCTCCAAGAGCCGCGGTACCCCGTCGCGGGTGCCGACGTACGTGTCGACGTCTATTTTGAGGGCTATGGTGGGCATCAGGTCATGAACCAATCATGAAAAATGGCGATTTTTCGCAAGGTCAAGGCGGAGGAGGGATCCCGCGGAGGCGTAGCAGGGCTACGCCGCACAAGGTGATTCCGAACGACAACGCCGAGATGGCGGAAAAGCGGCATTTTCACAGCAGGTGTTCGATCTTCTCTTTTTCTTCTATCAGATAAAAGTCGAGGGTCTTCCGCAGTGCGTCGTCGATGACGGTCTTCGGCTCCCAGCCAAGCCGCGCCTTGGCGTTCTTCACGGAGGGGACGCGGGTCAGCATGTCCTGGTACCCCTTGCCGTAGAACTGGCCGGAGGAAACCTCGATGATCCTGCATGCCTCGGCCCTGTCGCGGTAGGCGGGATACTCCTTTACCAGGGTGATCAGTTTCTCCGCCAGTTCCTTCACCGACAGGTCGTTCCCCGGATTGCCGATGTTGAAGATGCCGCCGTCGGCGCTCCCGTCCTTGTTCTCGATGATTTTCATGAGGCAGTCGATGCCGTCCTCCACGAAGGTGAAGGAGCGGCGCTGGTTGCCGCCGTCCACGAGCTGGATCGGCTCGCCGGCCAGGATGTTGTAGAGAAACTGGGTCAGGACCCGGGAGCTTCCCTCCTTGGCGGTGGAGATGGAATCCAGCTTCGGACCGATCCAGTTGAAGGGGCGGAACAGGGTGTAGCGCAGCCCCTCCTGCTCGCCGTAGGCGTAGATCACCCGGTCGAGCATCTGCTTGGCGCAGGAGTATATCCAGCGCTGCTTGTTGATGGGGCCGAGCATGAGGGGCGAGTTCTCCTCGTCGAACTCCCGGTCCGGGCTCATGCCGTAGACCTCGGAGGTGGAGGGGAAGATGACCCGCTTCTTGTACTTCACGCACTGGCGGATGATCTTGAGGTTCTCCTCGAAGTCGAGCTCGAAGACCCGGAGCGGGTCCTTCACGTAGGTGACCGGCGTGGCGATGGCCACCAGGGGGAGGACCACGTCGCACTTCTTGATGTTGTACTCGATCCACTCCTTGTTGATGGTGATGTCACCTTCCAGGAAGTGGAAGCGGGGGTGGCCGATGGAGTGCTCGAGCTTGTTGTCGCTCATGTCGAGGCCGTACACCTCCCAGTCGGTGGTGTCGAGGATGCGTTTGGTGAGGGCGTTGCCGATGAAGCCGTTGACGCCGAGGATGAGGATTTTCATGGTATCTCCAGTGGGTAAAATGTGACCGGCGGCAATCCTGCCGACGGTGATGCTATGGGTTTGCAAACCTTTTCCCTGCGGGGTGGACGATGGCGGAAAAGCTTCCGGCCGCAACCTCGTCTCCCCCTTCGAGCTGTAACGAGGTGATCTCCAGGAGCCCCTCGCCGGTTCCGACGACCAGGGGATCTTCCGTGACCACCACCCCTGGCTCTGCGCTTCCCGGAAGCGGCCGGGCGCTCCAGACAAGGATCTTCTTCCCGTCCAGGTACGTGAAGGCGCCCGGGTAGGGGTGGGTGACGCCGCGAATGAGGTTGTAGATCTGCACGGCGCTTTTCGTCCAGTCGATGAGCCCGTCGGCCGGCCGCCGGCCGCCGCAGTAGTTCCCCTCCACCAGGTTCATGGGGATGCGGGGGGCGGTCCCCGCGACCAGGAGCGGGTAGCTCCGGGAGATGACCGTCACTGCCGCATCGGTCACCTTGGTGAAGACATCGAAGGAGGTGTCGGTGAAAGCAATGGGAACCTTCTCCCGGTCCACGATGTCGCCGGCGTCGGGCTTTTCCACCATGTGGTGGAGGGTGGCGCCGGTCTCGGTTTCGCCGTTGATCACTGCCCAGTTGACCGGCACCCGTCCCCGGTACTTGGGGAGGTAGGAGCCGTGGAGGTTCAGGGCGCCTTTGCGGGGGATATCCAGCACCTCTGGTGTGATCATGTTCCGGTAGTAGAAGGAGAAGAGGAAGTCGGGGGCGATCTCCCGCACCTTCGCCACGTTGGCCGGCTCGTTGATGTCGCTGGTCAGGTACGGGATGCCGTGGCGTTGCGCCAGTTCCCGCACCGACTGGAACCAGATCTCCTCCGTGGGGGAGTCCTCATGGGTGAAGACCAGCCGCACGTCGGCTCCCTGCTTCAGCAGTTCCTCCAGACAGCGGAAGCCGACGTTGTGGTAGGCGCAGACGACCACTCTCGTTCCTCTCCCACTACTCGAAGCCATAGGTCCTCCTGACCACATACCGCGGCCGGCGCCGCACTTCCTGGTAGATCCTCCCCACGTATTCCCCCACAAGGCCGATGCCGAAGATGATGATGCCGACGAAGAAGAAGAGGATGGCGAAGAGGGTGAAGACCCCTTCCACTTCGGAGCCGATCAGGAAGCGGCGCACGAGGAGGAAGAGGGCGAAGAGGACCGACGCCACCGAGGTGAGGATGCCGAGAAGGGCGAAGAGCTGGAGCGGCACCACCGAAAAGCCGGTCATGAGGTCGAAGTTGAGGCGGATGAGGCGGTAGAGGGAATACTTGCTTTCTCCCTCGGCCCGCTCTGCGTGGGAGACCGGCACCTCCGACGGGTTCGAAGCGAAGGTCTGAGCCAGGGCCGGGATGAAGGTGGTCATCTCCTGGCAGCGGTTCAGGTTGTCGATGACGGTGCGGTTGTAGGCCCGGAGCATGCAGCCGTAGTCGCTCATCTGCATCCCGGTCATCTTGTTGGTGGTGATGTTGACGATCCGCGACGCGGCCCGGCGGAAGAAGGTGTCCTGGCGCTTCTGGCGGACGCTTCCCACCACGTCGTGTCCCTTCTCCATCTCGGCCACGAGCTTGGGGATCTCTTCCGGGGGGTTCTGGAGGTCGGCGTCGAGGGTGACGACGATCTCGCCGGCGCTCATCTCGAAGGCTGCCATGATTGCCATGTGCTGGCCGAAGTTGCCGTTGAACTCGATCACCTTCACTTCCGGATGGCTCTGGGCCATCTCCCGGAGGATTTCCAGGGAGCGGTCCCGGGAGCCGTCGTCGGTGAAGATGATCTCGAAGGGCTTGCCGAGGGCGGTCATGACCGGGTAGAGCCGCGCCAGGAGTTTCTGGAGGTTCGGTTCCTCGTTGTAGACAGGGATGATGATGGAGATATAGGGCTTGCTCATGGCCTACTTCCTGTTCCGGGCAATGACATCCTTCACCGCCGCCACCACGTCCCGGGCGTCGTCCATGGTCATGGCCGGGAAAAGGGGGAGGGAGAGGATGCGGTCGGAGGCGTAGTCGGCGTTGGGAAGGGATCCCGCGGGGACCGGCATGTTCTCCCGGTACCAGGCGTGGTGGTGGATCGCCTTGTAGTGGAGGCCGGTGCCGATGTTGAGATTCTTCAGCTCGGCCATGAAGGTGTCCCGATCGATGGTGAGCTTCTCCACCCGGACCAGCGGCGTGTAGAGGTGCCAGGCATGGCGCTGGTCGTAGGGGGCGAGGGCCGGGGTAGCCAGTTCATGGACGTCGGCAAAGGCGGCCTTGTAGAATTCGGCTATTTCCCGGCGCTTCTCGATGAACCCGTCCAGCTTCGGGAGCTGGTGGATGCCGATGGCGGCCTGGATGTCCATCATGTTGTACTTGTAGCCGGGAAGGAGGATGTCGTAGTTGGGGGTGCCGCTGGCGGCGAAGCGCTTCCACGCCTCGCGGCTCATGCCGTGGAACTTCAGGAGCGAGATCTCCTCGGCCAGGGTCTCGTCGGCGGTGCAGACCATTCCCCCTTCGCCGGTGGTGATGTTCTTGTTGGGGTGGAAGGAAAAGATGGAGATGCTGTCGAGGGAGCCGATCCTCTTCCCCTTGTACTCGGTGCCGGCGGCGTGGGCCGCGTCCTCGATGACGGTGAGGCCGAACTCCTTGGCCAGGGCGAAGATGGGGTCCATATCACACGACTGGCCGGCAAAGTGGACCGGGATGATCGCCTTCGTGCGGGGGGTGATCTTTTCGCGGATCTTTGCCGCGTCGATGTTGAGGGTTCCCGGCTCGATGTCGACGAGCACCGGCTTTGCCCCACAGAGGACGATCATGCTCACCGTGGAGGCAAAGGTCATGGGGGTGGTGATGATCTCGTCCCCTTCGTCCAGCTTCAGGGCGATGAGCGTCAGGTGGAGCCCGGCGGTGGCGGAACTCAGGGGGACGGCGTAGGAGGCGCCGACGTAGGCCTTGAACGCCTCCTCGAAGCGCTTCACCTTGGGGCCGGTGGTGATCCACCCGGATTTCAGGGATGCAACGACCTCATTGATCTCGTCGTCGTCTATGGTTGGTTTGGAAAAGGGGAGAAATTCGCTGCGCACGGTTGCCTCCTTCCGGAAAAACGCTACATGATGGCACAAAACCGCGCGAAGTGCCATACCGTTTACGCTGTCCCCGTCGGGTCAGTGGTTCGCGATGAGAAGAACCTTTCCTTTTCTCCCCAACTCCCGCGGCGGGGTCGTGACGAGTTTTCTCAAGGCGGGAAGGGCATCCTCCTTGATGAGAACGATGACCGGTCGGCCCGAGTCCCAGAGGCGCGCAAAGCCCTGCTCGTCCAAGAACCACTGGCTCTGGTCCCCCTGGCGGCTCCCGAAATCGAGCTCTCCACGCTCTCCCACAATGATGATCCGCCGTCCCGCATAGTAGGAAAATCCTTGCTGGTAGAGCTGGAAGCTGGCAACGGCGGTATCCGGTCCCGCCTTTTCCTTCACCAGTTGCCCCAGTTCCCGGAATGACTTCCGTTCGGCGGTGCGGGCGAGGATGAACGGCGGGCCGGCGATGCCCAGAAGGTACGAGAAAAGGCCGAAGGAGACTAGGAGCACGGCGGCCTTCTTGCGGCGCAGGCCCACGAAGGCGGCTATCCCCTGGGCAAGGAGGCAGGAGCCGATCACGGCCCCGGCGAGCACCGACAGTTTCGGGTTCTTGGCCAGGTGGGGGAAAAGGATGCCGCCGGCTCCGCCGATCGTCAGCACCGCCGCTGCGATGGCCGTCGGCAGGGTGGGAAAGGTGGCGCGGCGGTCGGCCACGCGTGAGAAGAACTCGCCAACGAGAAGCGCCACCGCCGGGAATACCGGGAGGATGTACGGGATCAGTTTGGAGCTCGACAGGGAGAAAAAGGTGAAGATGACCGCTCCCCAGAGGATGAGGTAGAGACGCGCCTCGCCCGTGGGAGTGTGTCGCTCCTGCCACATGCCCCGAATGGCGGACGGAAGGTAGAAGGACCAGGGAAGCATGAACCCGGCCAGGACCGGAATGAAGAACCAGGGGGGTTCGTAGCGGCCGTGAACCTTGGTGAGAAAGCGTTCGAAGTGTTCATGGATGAAGAAAAACCGTGGAAATTCCGGGTTGTGGAGCGAGACGAGAATGAACCAGGGTGCCGCGACGAGAAGGAAGAGGACAGTGCCCGTGGGGAGCCGCATCTCGCGAAGAAGCCGCCAGCGCCCCGTGAGGAGGATGAAGAGGACGATCACGCCGCCGGGGAGGACGAGGCCGATGAGCCCCTTGGCGAGCACGGTGAGGGCTGCCGCCACGTAGAAGAGATAGTAGTAGAGGCCGGCGCGCCGGCCCCTGTCGTGAACCGCCAGGAGAAAGCAGCCGAGGGTGGCGGTCATCCAGAAGGTGAGGGTCATGTCGATGACGTTGTAGCGGCCAATGACGATAAAGCCGAGGGAGGTGCCGAGAACCGTCGCCGCCAGGAGTCCTGCGCGTCGACCAAAAACAGTCCGTCCCACGTGATAGGTGAAGAGGACGCCGCAGAGCCCCATGAGCGCCCCCGGAGCCCGGGCCGCGAACTCGCTGAAGCCGAATATCCTGAACGAAATGGCCTCCAGCCAGTAGTGGAGCGGTGGTTTCTCGAAGTACTTCACGTAGTTCAGGAAGGGGGTTATGAAGTCCCCCCGTTCGAGCATTTCCCGCGGGATTTCGGCGTAGCGCCCCTCGTCGGAATCGAGAAGTGGAATCTGGCCGAGCCGTTGGAAGAAGGCAAAGCCGAAGACCACGGCAAGGATGATGAGATCCTTGAACAGGCTCTGCTCCCGGTTGGATGAGACGGTGAAGGCAGTTTTCATGGAGTAGTCTTTCTTGGATGAGGGGGCTATGGCTTTTCCCGCCGGATAAGGTCGTAGCGTTCCGCCGCTACGGGAAGACTCACGCGGATCCGCTGGTTCGGATGGGCCTCGGAGAGGCTGTTGCCATCCATGTCGGTGAACGCGTCGAGCCGGTGGAGGGTGGAGCGCATCCGCCGGCCGATGACCTCCACCGTGGTCCCTGCCACGATCCGGTTGCGGACTTCCACGGTAACGGTGCCGTCGGGGTGCGCCTCTTCCACCACGCCGACGAATTCGTGGCTGCGCCGGTAGCGGGAGTCGAATTCCAGGTCCACATCCACTGGTTTTCCCAGGAAGAAGCCGGTGGTGTACCCCCGGTGGCTGATCTTGGAGAGCTCTTCGAGCCACTCGGACTGCATGTGCCAGGCGCGAGGATCGGCGGCATAACTGTCCAGGGCCTCCCGGTAGACTCGCACCACCGAGGCCACGTAGTGGATTCCCTTCATGCGCCCCTCTATTTTGAGGGAATCGGCGCCGGCCCCCACCAGTTCAGGGATATGGCGGATGAGGCAGAGATCCTTGGAGTTGAAGATGAAGGTCCCCCGCTCGTCCTCCACCACGGGGAAGTACTCGCCCGGTCGGGTCTCTTCCACCAGGGCGTAGCTCCAGCGGCAGGGGTGGGCGCACTCCCCCTTGTTGGCGTTGCGGCCGGTCATGACGCTGGAGAGGAGGCAGCGACCCGAGTAGGAGACGCAGAGGGCGCCGTGGACGAAGACTTCCAGTTCGGCCGTGACCCGCTCCCGGGTCTCGCGGATCGCATCCAGGGACATTTCCCGGGCCAGGTTCACCCGGGCGATCCCCTGCTTCTGCCAGAAGAGGACGCTGCGCCAGTTGGTGGTGTTGGCCTGGGTGGAAAGGTGGATGGGACGATCTGGCGATATGCGGCGGATGGCGGCGATCACCCCCGGGTCGGCGGCGATGTAAGCGTCGAAGGGGACTGTAGCAACCCCCTCCAGGTAGCGGTCCAGGTCCTCCAGTTCGCTGTTGTCGGGAAAGGCGTTGACCGTCAGGTAGACCTTTACCCCCCGGTCGTGGGCATAGGCAATCCCCTCGGCCATGTGGGCCAGGGTGAAGTTGTCGGCGAGGCTGCGGAGCCCGAACTTCTCCCCTCCCAGGTAGACGGCGTCGGCGCCGTAGTGGATGGCCACCTTCAGCTTTTCCAGGTTGCCGGCCGGCGCGAGGAGCTCGGGAATCTTCATGGAAGGCCTCTTGGCATGATGCATGCTTTATTAGTGGGGTTCAATCAGTGGCGCGGGATCATCCCGGAAACCAGATGGTGCTTTCGACCGCGGAAATCCTAGCATATCCGTCGGTTGAATGAAACCCCTGCGGCCTGTTTGTCCTTGACAAAAAACGTAACCTGAACTTTAGTATCCGAACGAATTTAGTTCGCGTCTGCACGGGAGGCGACCATGAAAAGAGTGTTCTCTATCGGCTGCATGCTCCTCGCCGGAGCGCTTCTCACCGTCGGCACCGTCCGGGCCGCGTCCGAAGAGCCGACAATCTACGTCATCCAGAAGGGGGACACCCTCTGGGGGCTCTCGGACCGCTTCCTCAAGGATCCCTACTACTGGCCCAACCTCTGGGCCAGGAACCCCGCCATCGGCAATCCCCACTTTATCTATCCCGGCCAGCGGGTCCGCGTCTACCCGGACCGGATCGAGATCGAACCCCGCACTGTCTCCCCCGGCACCCCCGCTGTCCAGCGCCCCTCCGAGGAGCCGGTTGCCGAGCGGAGCTTCCTGGTAAGCGGCAGCGAAGGGTTCCTGATGGAAAAGGGGCTCAACCCCGCCGGCCGCATCATTACCACCAGCCAGAACCGCCAGATCGTGGGTGAGGACGACATTGTCTACACCGATATCGGCTCTGTCCACGGGGCCAAGGAGGGGGACCGGTTCTCCATCTACAAGAAGCTTGACGCCGTGAGCCATCCCGTCTCCAACGTGATTCTCGGCGAGAAGGTGATCCCCCTCGGCACGCTGCAGCTTACCGAGGTGGAGGAGAAGGTTTCCAAGGCCATCATTACCAAATCCTACCGGGAAATCGGTCCCGGCTCCATCCTCCTTCCCTATCGGGACAAGCGCCGGCAGATTTCCCTTAAGGCTGCCGACCACGACCTCTCTGGCTACATCGTCGAGACCCAGAGTGGCAACAATGCAATCGGCGAGGGAGACATCGCCTTTATCGACTTGGGGAAAAAGCAGGGGATAGAGCCGGGATACTTCCTCTATATCCTGCGGGACGTGGTCCCCGACCAGCAGTATGCGGACATCTCCGTTGAGAAGCTCCCCCCCGAGGTGGTCGGTGCCCTCGTGGTGGTGCAGTCGGGGGAGAACACCTCCACGGGGCTTGTGGTGAAAAGCATCGACACCATCTACCGGGGGGACCGGGTAGAGGCCAGGACAAACAGATAACCCCTTCTTTGCGGGGGCCGGTCCGGCCGGTCCCCGCTTCTCGTTCTTGCCCATGGATCATTATCACTGGTTTGCCCTCAAATCCGTCCCCCTCGTGGGGAACGTCCTCTTCCGGCGGCTCCTGGAGCGCTTCGGCTCCCCCGAGGCGGTCTTCGGAGCGTCCGATGTCGATCTCCGTTCCGTCAAGGGGGTGAGTCCGGCGGTGGTGGCCTCCCTCCGAAGCCATGACCCGCACCCCTTTGCCGACCGGGAGTGTGCGGCGGTCAGGCGCACGGGGTGCCGCATCGTAACCATCCTCGATGATGAGTATCCACCGCTCCTGCGGGAGATCGCCGACCCGCCCCCCTTCCTTTATGTGCGGGGAAGCCTCGCCGGTATCGGCACTTCCGTGGCGGTGGTGGGTTCCCGTCGGGCCTCTGCCTATGGCAGGACGGTGACCGAGCGCATGGCCGAGGAGCTTGCCCGGAACGGTGTCACCGTGATTTCCGGCCTGGCTCGCGGGGTCGACACCGCGGCCCACCGGGGAGCCCTGAAAGGGGATGGGACAACCGTCGGGGTGCTCGGGTGCGGCGTGGACGTGGTCTATCCGGCCGAGAACCGGCAGCTCTTCCGAGAGATGGCCGAACAGGGAGCGGTGGTGTCCGAGTTCCCCCTGGGGACCGCCCCCCTGGCCGAGAACTTCCCCCGTCGAAACCGGATCATCAGCGGCATCTCCCACGGGGTCCTCGTGGTGGAGGCGGCGGAGCGGAGCGGCTCCCTGGTCACGGCCCGCATCGCCCTCGACCAGGGGCGCGATGTCTACGCCATTCCCGGCAACATCACCAGCGACGGGAGCCGGGGGGCTAACCGCCTCATCCGCGAGGGGGCGAAGCTGGTGGAAAGCGTGGAGGATATCCTGGAAGAACTCCCCGGGGGAAGGGTGGCCCGCAGGGGAGTGCCGGCGCCGGCGCCCGACCTCCCGCCTGCCGAGGCGGCGGTCTTTGCGCTCCTGGCCCCTGAGCCGCTCCATATCGATGAGATCATTGCCAAAAGCGCGTTGACAGTGGGGGAGCTTTCGGCTATGTTGTTGCGCCTGGAACTCAAGGGGGCCGTAACTCAGCTTCCCGGCAAGTATTTTTGCACAAATTGACCCGCCTGGCATGCCAGGCGTTACTTACCTATTATTGGATTTTTTTTATGCCACAACACCTCGTCATCGTCGAATCTCCGGCCAAGGCCAAGACCATCGAGAAATTTCTCGGCAAGGACTTTCGGGTCATGGCTTCCTACGGCCACGTACGCGCCCTCCCCAGCAAGCAGGGGTCCGTGGATGTCGCCAACGATTTCGAACCCAAATATGCCATTCTCCCCGAGAGCAAGCGGCACATCGACGCCATCAAGAAGGAGCTGAAGGAGAGCGACATCCTGCTCTTGGCCACTGACCCCGACCGCGAAGGGGAGGCGATCTCCTGGCACCTGCTGGCGGCCCTCGGCATGGACAAAAAGAAAAACGCCGTGCCGGTGAAGCGGGTCGTGTTCCACGAGATCACCAAGGACGCCATCGTCCACGCCGTGGAAAACCCCCGGGACATCTCCCTGGAGTTGGTGGACGCCCAGCAGGCCCGCTCCATCCTTGACTACCTGGTCGGCTTCAACCTCTCCCCTTTCCTCTGGAAAAAAATCCGCTACGGCCTCTCTGCCGGACGGGTCCAGTCCGTGGCCCTGCGGCTCATCTGCGAGCGGGAGAAGGAGATCAAGGCTTTCCAGGAACAGGAGTACTGGACCATCGGCGCGGAGCTGGGCACCGGCAAGGGGCAGAAGTTCTCCGCCAACCTAGTGGAGGCCGAGGGGAAGAAACTCGGCAAGTTCGATATCCCCGACGGCACGGCGGCCGACCGGCTCGTGAAGGCCCTGGAGAACGGTGCCTACACCGTCGACAAAGTGGCGAAGAGCGAGCGCAAACGGACCCCAGCGCCGCCGTTCACCACCTCCACCCTCCAGCAGGAGGCGGCAAGAAAGCTCGGCTTCTCGGCCAAGAAGACCATGTCCACGGCCCAGAAGCTCTACGAAGGGGTCGCCGTGGGGGACGAGGGGCTTGTCGGTCTCATCACCTACATGCGTACCGACAGCGTGGTGCTGTCGAACCAGGCCCTCCAGGAGGCCCACGAGGTCATCACCTCCCTCTACGGGAAGGAGTACGCCCTCGCCAAGCCCCGCTTTTACAAGAACAAGGCGAAGAACGCCCAGGAGGCCCACGAGGCGGTCCGCCCCACCTCCATCGCCCGCACCCCGGTCGAGGTGAAGAAGTACCTCTCCTCCGACCAGTTCAAACTCTACGATCTCATCTGGAAGCGGACCGTGGCCTGCCAGATGGCCGAGGCGCTTCTGGATCAGACCTCTGTCGACATCGGCGCCGGCGAGGGCTATCGTTTCCGTGCCGCCGGCACCGTGATCCGCTTCCCCGGCTTCATGAAGCTCTACATCGAGGGAGTCGACGACCAGGCCGAGGAGAAGGAAGGGACTCTGCCTCCCCTCACGGAAGGGGAACTCCTGAAGCTCCAGAAGCTCGTTCCGGAGCAGCATTTCACCCAGCCCCCACCGCGGTACACCGAGGCGAGCCTCGTGAAGACCCTGGAGGAGTACGGTATTGGCCGTCCCTCCACCTACGCCTCCATCATGAACACGCTCCTGGAGCGGAAATACGCCCGCCTCGACAGCAAGCGCTTCGTTCCCGAGGATGTGGGGATGGTGGTGAACGATCTCCTCACCAACCACTTCACCCAGTACGTGGATTACAATTTCACCGCCAGCCTCGAAGAGGAGTTGGACCGGGTCTCCCGGGGTGAGAAGCAGTGGAAGCCCCTCCTTCATGACTTCTGGGGCCCCTTTAGTTCCCTCCTGAAACAGAAAGAGGGGGAGGTGAGCAAGGCGGACCTCACCACCGAGGCCACCGACGAACTCTGCCCCGACTGCGGCAAGCCGCTGGTGGTGAAGCTTGGGAAGCGGGGGAAGTTCATCGCCTGCTCCGGCTACCAGGAAGGGTGCACCTATACCCGCAACATCGCCCAGGGGGAGCAGCAGGAGCCGGCAGAACCGGTCTTCTCCGAGGAGAAGTGCGACAAGTGCGGCAGCCCCATGCTCATCAAGGATGGCCGCTTCGGAAAGTACCTGGCCTGCTCCGCCTATCCCGCCTGCAAGAACATCCAGCCCCTCGTAAAGCCCAAGGGGACCGGCCACACGTGCCCCGAGTGCAAGGAAGGGGAGCTGACCGAGAAGAAGTCCCGCTACGGCAAGATGTTCTACTCCTGCAACCGCTACCCCCAGTGCAAGTTCGCCCTCTGGGATCCCCCCCAGCCGGGGCCGTGCCCCAAATGTGGCTTCCCGCTCCTGGTGAAAAAGGTCTACAAGCGGGAAGGGGAGTTCCTCAAGTGCCCGAAAGAGGGGTGTGACTACCGGACCGAAGGGAAGAAGTAGCCGAGAGACTGACCGGGCGGGGAGCGATCCCCGCCTTTTTAGCATGAAGCGGCAGTTTCAGTTTGAATAACACAGAGCAACTGAGCAACTGAGAAAACCCGCAAAACCTTTAACAGTTATTGCAGAGAGGTTCTCACAAGTTAAGGCAAAAAGAATTTCTTGCTCTGTTGCTCAGTTGCTCTGTGTTTCGGATGTTTTTTCACGATGAAGGAATCAATGATGCCTAACGACATGCACGAAGCCTGCGAACAGTGCCGCTTCGCCTACGCGCGGATCGATACCGAGTGCTGGGGCGAGCAGGGGGCCCGCCGGGTTATGTGCCCCATCTGCGGCTGGACCAAGTACGAGGAACACTCGTGGGGCTCCGGGACGGCCACCCTTACCAAGCGGAGCGTCAAACGGGGCCATGGCGCCTACCGCCTGATCCCTCCCGGCGGGTTCTCGGGCTACAACGCCTTCCACGAACCGCCGACGCCGGAGGTGGTGCGGCACATTCAGGCACTCCTGGACCGGGGCTGGAAAGGGTACCTCACCATCTGGGACGAGGAGCGGGCCAAGGCGCGGCTCGTGGCGGGGCATCCGCTGCAGCGCTACGAAATACCCGACGAGGAGGGGAACGCCCAGTGACGGATGCTATTACCATCATCGGCGGAGGGCTCGCCGGATGCGAGGCTGTCTGGCAGGCGGCGGAGCGCGGGGTGCGGGTCACGCTCCACGAGATGAAGCCCCATGCCTTTTCGCCGGCACACCACCTGGCGGGGCTCGCGGAACTCGTCTGCTCCAACTCGCTCCGGGGAGAGTCCCTGGAGAATGCCGTGGGGCTCCTCAAGGAGGAACTGCGGCGGGCCGGCTCCCTCATCATGGCAGCGGCCGACGCCACCCGCGTGCCGGCCGGCGGAGCCCTGGCGGTGGACCGTGAGCTCTTCTCCGCCTTTGTCACCGAGAGAATCGAGAACCATCCCCTTGTCGACCTCATGCGGGGAGAGGTGGCGGATATTCCTTCCGAGGATATCGTGATTGTGGCTACGGGCCCCCTCACGAGCGACGGGCTGGCCGAAAGAATCAGGGCGATCACCGGGCCGAACCTCTACTTCTACGATGCCATCGCGCCCATCGTGACCGCCGAATCCCTCGATATGACCAAGGTGTTCCGGGCCTCTCGCTACGGCAAGGGGGACGGCGACGACTACCTGAACTGTCCCTTGAACCAGGAAGAGTATGAGGGGTTCGTGGACGCGATCCTTGCCGCCGAGAAAGTGCCTGCCAGGGATTTTGAAAAAGTGGTACACTTCGAAGGGTGCATGCCGGTTGAAGAAATGGCCGAGCGGGGTCGTGAGACCCTCCGCTTCGGCCCCCTGAAGCCCGTGGGGCTCGCGGATCCCCGCACCGGGGAGGAGCCCCATGCCGTGGTGCAGCTCAGGGCCGAGAACCGTGAAGGGACCATGTTCAACCTGGTGGGCTTCCAGACCAAGCTCACCTATCCGGAGCAGCGGAGGATCTTCAGGATGATCCCCGGCCTGGAGAACGCCGAGTTCGTCCGGCTCGGTTCCATGCACCGCAACACCTTCATCAACGCGCCAGCCCTCCTGGCCCCCACGTTCCAGCTGAAGGGGGATGCCCGTATTCTCTTTGCCGGCCAGATCACCGGGGTCGAGGGATATGTGGAGTCGGCGGGGAGCGGTTTCCTGGCCGGCGTCAACGCTGCCCGGCTCGTCCGGGGAGAGGAGCCGGTGGTGCCGCCGCTGGCCACTGCCCTCGGCGCCCTGGTGACCCACATCACCAACGCTGACGTGAAGCACTTCCAGCCCATGAACGTCAACTACGGGCTCTTCCCTCCCCTGGAGGGGAAGGTGAAGAAGAAGGAGCGGCGGGGGAAGCTTGCGGAGCGGGCACTGGCTGAGCTGGACCGTTGGATAGGAACAGTGTAGGGGCGCTGCTTGCCGCGCCCGCATCGAAAATGGGCGCGGCAAGCAGCGCCCCTGCGAGGAACCCATGGACGACAAGGAAAAACAGGAAATATCCCTCATCGGCAGGATCCTCTCCATGGAGGCGCTTCTGATCCTCATGGGGATCGCTTCCCTTGGCTATGGCATAGCAAGAGCCCAGGTCATGAGCATCTTCTGGGGGGTGATGATTCTGGTGGGGGCAGTGGTCCTCTCCTTTGTGCGAAAGAAGGATTGGAAGAAGCACTGGGAGGAGATGGAGGGGGCGCAGCGCCGCTACGAGGCCCGGATGAAGGCCCAGGAAGAGCAGCCGAAGGAGCATGACGATGCCGGAAAACAGTAGAATCGTTCTCGCGTCGGCATCGCCCCGGCGGCTGGAGCTTCTGGCTTCGGCAGGCATTGAGTTCGACGTCTTTGCCAGCGATATCCCTGAGGAGCCCATTCCGGGCGAGGCCCCGGCCGACTTCTCAGTTCGCCTGGCAAAGGACAAGGCCGTGGCAACCGCCGCCCGGTCGGAGGGACGCTGGTTCATCGGCGCCGACACCATCGTGGTCTGCGACGGCGAGATCATGGGAAAACCCGCGGACGGGGCCGATGCCGTGCGAATGCTGAAAAAGCTCTCCGGAGTCCCCCATGAGGTCATCACCGGCTATGCGATCTATGACAAGGCGCGGGACGGCATCCTCTGCAAGGCGGTGGTGACCAAGGTCTTTTTCAAGCCGTTGCGGGACGAGGAAATTACCGCCTACGTGGCCACCGGCTGCCCCATGGACAAGGCCGGCGCCTACGCCATTCAGGGTGGAGCCGCCTGTATGGTGGAGCGGATCGACGGCTCCTACACCAACGTGGTGGGGCTCCCCCTCTGCGAGGTGGTGGAGGATCTTCGTACCATGGGGGCTCTGTAAAGCGTCATGACGATTGCCTCGAACCTTATCCATCTCCAGGAACGCATCGCTACGGTGGCCCGTCGGGCCGGCCGCGACCCGGAATCGGTGCGCCTCGTGGCGGTCTCCAAGACCAAGCCGGCCGAGGCGGTGGAGGATGCGGCCCGGGCGGGGCAGCGGCTCTTTGGCGAGAACTACGTGCAGGAGTTCACTGCCAAGGCCGGCGAAGTGCGGGAGCCGGTGGAATGGCATTTCATCGGTGCCCTCCAGAGCAACAAGGTGCGGCAGATTGCCGGCCTCGTGACCATGATCCACTCGGTGGACCGCCTCTCTCTGGCCCAGGAGATCGAGCGCCAGTGGGCAAAACTCGACACCACCTGTGACGTCCTCATCCAGGTGAACATCGCCGGCGAGGCGACCAAATCGGGCACCACCGCCGGGGAACTCCTGACCCTTGTCAGGGAGGTGGCGCTCCTTCCCCACCTGCGGGTGCGGGGGCTCATGACCATGCCTCCTTTCTTCGACGATCCCGAGGGGGCGCGTCCCTACTTCCGCGAATTGAAACGGCTTGCCGGCGTCGTCGCCGCCGCGGGCATCCCCGGCGTCGTCATGGATGAGCTCTCCATGGGGATGTCGGGGGATTTCGAGGCCGCCGTCGAGGAAGGGGCCACGCTGGTCCGCATCGGCACCTCCCTTTTCGGCGAGCGGGAATACCGCCGGTAAACCGTCTTCCCGAAATTCTGTCTGTTGCAACAATCCTTCCGGCAGCTTTCTTGCTGCAACCACTCTAAACCATTAACCCCGGAGGTCTCTCAGTTTCATGAAAGTGCGCATCATCTTTGCCGTTCTGTTCGGCATGCTTTTCCCTGCCATCGTCTCGTCAAGCCTGCCCCCCCGTGAATTCAGCGTCCCCATTCTCCTCTATCACCGCTTCGGCCCCACGGTTGCCGACAGCATGACCATCAAGACCTCCGTATTCGAGGAGCACCTGAAGTACCTCAGGGATAACGGCTACCGGGTGATCCCGCTGCGCCAGGTGGTGGATTTCTACCTGAAGAATGGGCCGGCGCCTCCGCCGAAATCGGTGGTCATCGTGGAGGATGACGCCCACAAGTCGGTCTACACCGACATGCTGCCGCTGGCCAAAAAGTACCACGTGCCGGTGACGGTCTTCATCTACCCGTCGGCCGTTTCCAATGCCAAATACGCCATGACCTGGGACCAGCTCCGGGAGCTGAAGAAGACGGGACTCTTCGAGTTTCAGTCCCACACCTTCTGGCATCCCAATTTCAGGAAGGATCGGAAAAAGCTGAAACCGGCGGAGTTCGACAAGCTGGTGGAGACTCAACTGCGGAAATCGCGGGGTAGGATCGAGAAGGAGCTGGGAGTGACGGTAGACATGCTCGCCTGGCCCTTCGGCATCTACGACGACGACCTGCTGCGCCGGGCTGGTGCCCTGGGGTACCGGGCCACCTTCACCGTTGACCCGCACCCTGTCACCCAGGCCGACAGCGTGATGAAGCTCCCCCGGTTTCTGGTGAGCAACGGCGACCAGGGGAAGGCCTTTGCCCAGCTTCTGGTCGGGCGTGGGGCCAAGCGAAGTGCCGCCTACTGAGCCCCCGAAGAAGCATCCTTGTCCCGACTGCCGGTGCTGCCAGTGGTGCGGGGATGACCGCTGTTCGCTCTGTCTCAGGGGGGGCAAAAAAGGGAAGAAGCTCTCCCTGGCGGAGCAGATCGAGCTTTTCGAGAAGGTGAACTCAAAAGCTTCAGCCACAGAGGGCACAGAGGACACAGAGTAACAACCGGATTCTTGCTAACGATACCCTGATCAAATACAGGATTCATCGGCGGTGCGGATAGACGTCCTTATTCCTTGAAGGTTCTTCTCTGTGGCCCTCTGTGTCCTCTGTGGCTAAAAGTCGTTATTTTTTCCCCAACTCGGCAGAGCGGGCGGTGGCCGCGTCCACGGCCGCCATGACCGTCCCCCGGAAGGAGCCCCGTTCCAAGGCGGCTACGCCGGCGATGGTGGTGCCGCCGGGGGAGGTGACCTTTTCCTTGAGGACTCCGGGGTGGTCGCCGGTCTCCAGAAGGAGTCTCGCGGAGCCCAGGACCGTCTGGGCCGCAAGGCGGGTTGCTACGTCGCGGGGGAGGCCGTTCTTCACGCCGGCATCGGAGAGGGCCTCGATGAACATGAACACGTAGGCAGGCCCGCTCCCCGAGAGGCCGGTGACGGCATCCATGAGTTTCTCGTCCACGACGCAGGTGGTTCCCACCAGCTCGAAGATTCCCTGGGCGAAGAACAAATCGTCGTCGGTGGCGTTCTTCCCTCGGGAGAGGGCCGAGGCCCCCTCCAGCACCAGGGCCGGCGTGTTCGGCATGACCCGGATCACCCGGGAAGAGTCGCCGCAGACCTCCTCGATGCCGTTGATGGATATCCCCGCCATGATGGAGATGACGAGCTTCCCGGCAAAGCCTGCTGCCCCGAGGGCCGCAGCCATGCCCCGAAATACCTGGGGCTTCACGGCAACGATCAGGGCGTCGGTCATCGTGGCCACCTCGCCGTTGTCGGCACGGGCATCAATACCGTAGGTCTCCCGCAGAAATTCCCGCCGCTCGGCCATGGGCTCCGCCACCACCAGTTCCGCCGCCGTTACCCCGCCGGCCAGAAGTCCCCTGATGATCGCCTCCGCCATGTTGCCGCCGCCGATGAACCCCACTCTGCATCCCTTCAGCATCGCCGTTCCTCCTCAAAAAAAAGTGGCTCTTTAGCAGAATCTGTGGTGACACAGGGGTTCTGGCAAGTCGCCAAGTGTGTGATATAGCGCCACTTGCAGGCACTTGATGGTTCGGAAACCGTACGCTTTTCTGATAGTCAGTTTTGCTTTGAGGTTCAGACCCTCTACCGCGCCGCTGGAAAGTCGGCCTTTTGCCTTGAACCAGTTGAGAATCATCGGTTTGTGGTTGCGTAACATCCTGGCAACCTTCTTCATCGGTTCCAGGTCAGTTTGCATTGTCCTGATGACCCAGTCGTCGAGGAACTTGCCAGCAAAGTCAGACCGCTGGTAGTCCCAGAACTGCTGAAAGTCCTCGCGCAGCAGATATGCCTTGATTGATGAGAGGTTGAGCTTGAGCAAATCTCCCAATCGTGACGTCTGCTTCTCGGACAGATTTTCCGGCCGTTTCAGCAGCAACCAACGGCCCTTTTCCAGGACGTTCTCCTGCTTTACGGCCTTGAACTCCTTGGCTTCGGTGCGCCGAACCTCGTCAATCGCTTCGTTAAACTTCCGCATGATGTGGAAGCGGTCGAGGATGTTCACGGCATTGGGTGCCCGCTTGGCGATAACCTTGAGATACGGTGCCCACATGTCGCTGCAGACATACTTGAGCTTGGCGCTGCGTTCTTTGCCGAATTCCCGAAAGAAGCGCAGTAGCGTTCTTATCCGACGTTGCGGACCACACCAGAGAAGACGCCTGACGCCGGCATTGAGCTGATAGACCATCGTAAGATACTGATGGCCCTTGAAGACGGCAATTTCATCAACACCGATTTCCGTAACGCCATCAAGGTTTCTGTTTGCCAGGCCGTAATCGACAGCATACTGCACCGCCCGAAAGATGCTGTCCCAACTGGTCTTAAAGATTTCGGCAACTTCCTTCCAGGAGAGTCGCCGAGCCCACCGGGCAAGATAGACCTGGTACGAGATCGTCATTTGCTCTTTGCCATACCCCCAGGGGAGGGATTCAACCTTTACCCCATGGATTGGGCACAGAACCCGACGGGGAGCGTAGCGAAAGAAGACCTTGAACGCCCAGATCGGCACATACTCGAACAGTCGGGCCGGTTGCGTGTCGTATGTCTTGCCTCGCTTGCCACATTCCGGGCATTCGGGCTTGCTGTTGCGACGAGCCTTGATGTCAATGACTAGTGCTTCTGAGCCGCCGACTTTCGCCAGTCGGCAATCTCCGTAAATGAAGGACTTGAAACGCTCGAACTTGTTCAGTACAGTCTTGATAAGCATTGCTTCTCCCGTGTCGGACTTGATCGTTTCTCGCAAAAACAATCTTATCCTTCACGGAGGGGCAATGCCCTTATTTTTTCAGCCAACTACCCACAGATTCTGCGGACGAGGCAAAAAAGTATAGTCCCTCCTACGGCATACGCCCGGAAAAGTCAAGCCGGTGATCCTTGCGGCAGGAAGCAATGGTGCCGGTTTACACTTATTTTGTGACAGTCGAAAAAATCGTTGACACTCTGTTTTTGTTGTATTATATACCACCCCTTGTGCGCACGGGTTTAAACTAAAAGTTTAGAAATGCTAAACCAGCTGCTTTACAGAAAGTTTAGAAATGCTAAACAGCGCAATTGGATAGAATGTTTAGGGTTTCTGGACCAGGAGACTAGAACGTGAAGATCGGCGAGCGGTTGAAGCGGCTCAGGATGATCAACTCCCTCACCCAGGAGGAACTGGCAAATCGGGCCGACCTGACCAAAGGGTACATCTCCCAGTTGGAGAACGACGCCACATCTCCCTCCATCGCCACCCTGAAGGATATCCTCGACGTCTTCGGCGTCAGTATGCAGGAGTTCTTCAGTGACCCCATCGGCGAGGATGTGGTCTACGGCAAGGATGCCCGGGTCCAGCCCTCGGCCGACGACGCGGCCGTCACGGTGGAGCTTCTTGTCCCCGGCGCCCAGAACCGGGAGATGGACCCGGCCCTGGTGACCCTGGCCCCGGGCGAGGAGATGGACGAGCAGAATTTCCACGAGGGGGAGGAATTCGGTTTTGTCCTCCTCGGGAAGATCCAACTCCGGTTGGATGACAAGATCTACACGGTGAAGAAGGACGAGTGCTTCTACTTCACCTCGGACAAGCGGCACACGGTGAAGAATATCGGCAAGGGGTCGGCCCGAATACTATGGGTCGTAACCCCGCCTACCTTTGATTATTAACGAAAATATCGCGTTCTCAAGAATCGTTACACGGATTTTGCCTACTATATTAGTTCAAGCGGCGTCAGATTCGTGATGATAACGGCGGATGAGAGGAGAGAGGCCCGCAGGCGTAGCAGCGCTACGTCGAGGAGCCTCTCGACGAGCAGACGTCGTTAGCGCGCGAATATGGCGTCGTTCAGGAGGAAACATGAGCAAGGTACTGATAATCGGAGCCGGCGGCGTCGGCCAGGTCGTTGCACACAAATGCGCCCAGCGCCGGGACATCTTCAGCGAGATCACCCTGGCCTCTCGGACCAAGTCCAAGTGTGACGCCATCGCTGCCCAGCTGAATAACACCATTGCCACGGCCCAGGTGAATGCCGACAACGTCCCCGAACTGGTGGCGCTCATCAGGAAGGAGCAACCGAAGCTCGTCATCAACGTGGCCCTGCCGTACCAGGATCTGACCATCATGGACGCCTGCCTGGAAACCGGCGTGGACTATCTCGACACCGCCAACTACGAGCCCCTGGACACCGCCAAGTTCGAGTACTCCTGGCAGTGGGCCTACCAGGAGCGCTTCAAGGCTGCGGGGCTCATGGCGTTGCTGGGTTCCGGCTTCGATCCGGGCGTCACCAACGTCTATACGGCACTAGCCGCCAAGAAGTACCTGGATGAGGTGGAGGAGCTCGACATCATCGACGCCAACGCCGGCAGCCACGGCCAGCCCTTCGCCACCAACTTCAACCCGGAGATCAATATCCGTGAAGTGACCGCCGTCTGCCGCCACTGGGAGAACGGCCAGTTCGTGGAGTCGCCGCCCCTCTCCACCAAGCGGGTCTTCGACTTCCCCGAGGGCATCGGCCCTATGAACATCTACCGCCTTTACCACGAGGAGATGGAGTCCATCGTCAAGCATATCCCGACCATCAAGAAGGCCCAGTTCTGGATGACCTTCTCCGACAACTACCTGAAGCACCTGGAAGTGCTCCAGAACGTGGGGATGACCCGCATCGACGAGGTGGAGTTCCAGGGGCAGAAGATCGTCCCGATCCAGTTTCTGAAGGCGCTCCTTCCCGATCCCGGCTCCCTCGGCCCCCTCACCAAGGGGAAGACCTGCATCGGCGTCATTGCCCGGGGGCTCAAGGACGGCAAGCGCAAGCAGGTGTACATCTACAACATCTGCGACCACGAGGCCTGCTACAAAGAGGTCCAGTCCCAGGCTATCAGCTACACCACCGGCGTTCCGGCAGTGGTCGGAGCTATTATGATGCTCACCGGCAAGTGGCACGCACCGGGCGTCTGGAACATGGAGCAGTTCGATCCGGAGGTGTTCCTCAAGGAGCTGGGCCCCATGGGGCTGCCGGAAGTGGCTGTGGAAGGCGAGTGGCCTGAACTGTAGGAGGAGCGCAATCTTCCGACCATCTCCCCGCCGTCCTCGGAATGCTCGTTGTGCGGCGTAGCGCTGCTACGCCTCCGCCGGCATCCCTGCGGGTGCGAGGATCTGGCCGAAATCTTGCGCTCCGGCGGTTAAGGCGCTTACTCTGTCTTCCTCTGTGACCTCTGTGGTTAATGCTTTGAAAAGGTTTTGCATTTGACCGGCATCGACATTGAAAAAATCCTGAAGCTGGCCCCGTCCCCCGCCTACGTGGTGGACCTGGGGCGGCTGCGCCACAACCTGGCCATCCTCGACGATGTCCAGAAGCGTAGCGGCGCTAAGATCCTCATGGCCTTGAAGGCCTTCGCCATGTGGAGCGTTTTTCCCATCATCCGGGAGACCCTCCAGGGGGTCTGCGCCAGCTCGCCGTGGGAGGCCCGCCTGGGTCGGGAGGAGTTCGGACGGGAGGTCCACAGCTTTGCCGCCGCCTTCAAGGAGAGCGACGTGGTGGAGCTGCTTGCCGTCTCCAACCATCTGGTCTTCAACTCCTTCAACCAGCTGGAGCGGTTTCGCCCCCTGTGGGAGAAGGAGCGGGGGCGGGTGTCGGTGGGGTTGCGGGTGAACCCCGAGCATTCCGAAGGGCATACCCCCATCTACGACCCCTGCGCCCCCAAGTCGCGGCTCGGCATCCCCCGCGCTGCGTTTGAGGGGAAGTCGCTTGCCGGAGTCGAGGGGCTCCACTTCCACACCCTCTGCGAACAGCTCTTCGAGCCTCTGGAGCGGACCGCGAAGGTCTTCGAGGAGAAGTTCGGGCCGCTGCTCCACGGCATGAAGTGGCTGAACCTCGGTGGCGGGCACCACATCACCCGCGCGGGGTACGACATCGACGCCCTGGTGGAGCTGGTCAAATACTTCAAGGGGAAGTACGGCGTTGAGGTCTACCTGGAGCCGGGGGAGGCCATCGCCATCGGCACCGGCGTCCTCGTGGGGGAGGTGCTGGACGTGGTGCGCAACGAGATGGAGATCGCCATCCTCGATGTCTCCGCCACCTGCCACATGCCAGACGTGCTGGAGATGCCCTACCGCCCCGGCATCACCGGCGGCTTCGACCCCGGCGAGAAGGCTCACACCTACCGGCTTGCCGGGCCGTCGTGCCTGGCCGGGGACGTCATCGGCGACTGGTCCTTTGACAAGCCCCTGAAACCGGGGGACCGGCTCGTGTTCGAGGACATGTCCCACTACACCATGGTGAAGACCACCACCTTTAACGGCATCCAGCATCCAGCCATCTGTACCTTTGAGCCGGAAACCGGGGAGCTCAGGGTGGTGCGGCGTTTCGGGTACGAGGATTTCAAGAGCAGATTGTCTTAAAGGGGCGATATCTTCCGACCATCTCGACGCCGTCCTCGTAAGCCTCGTTGTGCGGCGTAGCGCTGCTATGCCTCCGCCGGGCTTCCTGCGGGTGCGCCGATCTGGCCGAAATCTCTCACCCCGGTGGTAAATAAAACACAAAATTGCATATCATACAGCGGCGTCAGATTTGCGATGATTCCGTTGGCGGAGAGGAGGAAGGCCCGCAGGCGTAGCAGCGCTACGTAGAGGAGCCTGACGACGAGCCGACGGCGGAAGGGCGCAAATATGGCGTCGCCAGGAGACCACTATGGAACGCTGGTCGATCAACGACTCCGCAAAGATTTACAACCTCCCCAACTGGGGGGCTGACCTCTTCTCCATCAACAAGAAGGGGAACGTCTGCGTACACCCTTCCCCCACGTCGAAGCACTCCATCGACCTGCGGGCGCTGGTGGACGATCTCATCAAGCGCAAGATCAAGCCCCCGATCCTGCTACGGTTCATGGATGTCCTCCAGGGGCGGATCGCTGCCATCAACCGCGCCTTCAAGTACGCCATCGATGAGAACGACTACCCGTCCACGTACCAGACCTTCTACCCCATCAAGGTGAACCAGCAGCGGCAGGTGGTGGAGGCCATCGCCAAGTTCGGCAAGCGTTACAACATCGGCATCGAGGTGGGCTCCAAGCCGGAGCTGGTGATCGGCATCTCCTTCGCCACGGGGAACGGCATCCCGATCATATGCAACGGCTACAAGGACAAGGAGTACATCGAGACGGTCCTCTACGCCACCAAGATCGGCTACGACATCACCATCGTCGTGGAGAAGATGTTCGAGCTGGAGAAGATCATCGCCCTCTCCAAAAAGACCGGCATCAAGCCCAAGCTCGGCATTCGGGTGAAGCTCTCCTCCAAGGGGACCGGCAAATGGGCCACCTCCGGCGGCGAGGACGCCAAGTTCGGCCTCCGGATGTCGGAGATCATCGCTGCCATCGGGCTTCTGGAGCAGAACGAACTCCTTGATAGCGTGAAACTGATCCACTTCCACATCGGGAGCCAGATCACCAAGATCGACAAGATCAAGAGCGCCCTCATCGAGGGGACCCGGGTCTACGCCGAGATGCGGAAGCTGGGGGTCGGCATAGAGTACGTGGACATCGGCGGCGGCCTGGGGGTCGACTACGACGGCTCCAAGTCCAGCTACTTCTCCAGCGTCAACTACTCCATCGAGGAGTACGCCAACGACGTCATCTACCAAATCAAAAACATCTGCGAGGACGCCGGTGTCGAATGCCCCAATATCATCTCCGAATCGGGCCGGGCCACGGCGGCCCACTACTCGGTGCTGGTGACGAACCTCCTCAACACCAATACCCAGAACCTGATGCCGGACTTTGAGGAAACCCTCAACGGCGCTGAGAAGCTGGCCCCCACGGTCAAGAAGCTGGTGGACATCTACAAGAGCATTGACCGCTATTCCCTTCGGGAGGACTACCACGACACGGTACAACTCATCCAGGAGGCGGTGAGCCTTTTCAGTCTGGGGTACCTGACCCTTGCCGAACGGGCCATGGCCGAGTGGCTCCACGGCAAGATCCTGCGCAAGATCAACGGCATCGTGGAGAAGATTAAACCGATCCCCGAGGAGCTCCAGAACTTCCAGTTGAGCCTGCGGCAGACCTACTTTGCCAACTTCTCGTTGTTCCAGTCGATTCCCGACTCCTGGGCCATCGACCAGCTCTTTCCCATCGTGCCGATTCAGCGGCTCAACCAGAAGCCCGACGTCATGGCCTCCATCGCCGACATAACCTGCGACTCCGACGGGGAGATAACCAGCTTCGTCGGCGAGAACGGCCGGACGAAGTATCTGCCGCTCCACAAGATCCGCAAGGACGAGGACTACTTCGTGGGCTTCTTCCTCATCGGCGCCTACCAGGAGATCCTGGGGGACATGCACAACCTCTTCGGCGACACCAACGCCGTGCATGTCACTTTCAACAAGAAGACCGGCTACAAGATCGACACGGTCATCAACGGCGACGCCACGTGGGAGAGCCTGAAATACGTCCAGTACAAGGGACCGGAGATCCTCAAACACGTCCGCGACACCATGGAGAAGGATGTGGCCCTGCGCAAGGTCTCCATCGAGGAGAGCAGCCACTTCCTGGAACTGCTGGACCGGACCCTCCTGGGGTATACGTACCTGGGGGAATGATATCCCGGTGAACAAGCGGATTATGGGAAGGGAAGATGCCCCTGATGCTCCGGGTTCGGATTGTCAGGGGCTTTTTGTTTCCGGAAACTCGTCCCCAGTGGCGGCAAAAGTGGTATTTGTACGGTACACTGTCTAATTAGAGATGTATTGGCATTCACATGGGGGGGACTTGTGGAAAATCTCACCGTAACAGGTCTCGTGCGCCTCATCGGAGCCGGGGCCACCATGATCTACGTGGTGACCGACAACGAACGGCGGACCGAGCAGATCGCCACCCAGGCGGCGGCCCGGCTCAAGGGGGCCGGCTCTCCCTACGTCTGGACCTGCACCGAGGGCTTCAGCCGCGACGGCGCCGTGGTGGAGGGGATCGACGATCCGGTGGCGGCCGTCGGTTTCGCCTTGGCCCAGCCCGGACCGCTTCTCTTTCTCTTCAAGGACCTTCCCTGGTTTTGGGGAGACAACCCCTATCTCATCCGTGCCCTGAAGGATTTCGCCATGCGCGCCAAGGCGAAGGCAATCGTGGTCCTCGGCCAGCAGGAGGGGATTCCGGCGGCGCTTCGCGAGGAGTTTGTCATCCTCCAGCAGGGGCTTCCGGCCATGGAGGAGATCAAGGCCTTCTTCGAGCAGGCGAGGGCGCGGGACCCCCAGTTGGCCCAGGCGTGCCAGGAGCGGCCCGGCCTTCTGAACGATCTGGTGGTGGCGGCCCAGGGGCTCGACCTTCTGGATGTGGAGCGGGGAATGCGGGGAGCCCGTGCCGCCGGGGAGGCGGGGGGCGAGGGGCTGGTCCGCTCCATTTTCGAGACCAAGCGGGCCATCATCCGCACGGGCGGCATCATGGAGTTCGTGGCGAACGACGTCACCCCCGACCAGGTGGGGGGGATGGAGAACCTGAAACAGTGGATGGCCCGGCGGGAGCAGGCCTTCGGCCTGGAGGGTATCTCCTCGGGGGCGAACCTCCCCAAGGGGGTGCTCATGATGGGGATCGCCGGGTGCGGCAAGTCGCTCTTTGTGAAGGCCATTGCGGCCACGTGGCGGCTGCCGCTCATCCGGCTCGACATGGCGGCGGTCTACGACGGGAGCTACGGCACCCCCGAGTCGAGCCTCCGCAAGGCCTTCAGGACTGCCGAGGCGGTGGCCCCCTGTGTCCTCTGGATCGACGAGATCGAGGCAGGGATCTCCACCCAGGGGTTCAAGGCGGAAGGGGGGCCGGCGTCCCGCATCCTCGGCTCGTTCCTCACCTGGATGCAGGAGAAGCGGGCCCCGGTCTTCGTGGCCGCCACCGCCAACGCCATCGAGATGCTCCCGGCCGAGATCATCCGCAAGGGGCGCTTCGACGAGATCTTCTACATCGGGCTCCCGGAAACGAAGGGGCGGGAGGAGATCTTCCGCATTCACCTGACGCGCCGGAAGATTGGCCTGAGCGCCTTCGACGTGCCGCTCCTGGCCGGTTCCACCAAGGGGTTCTCCGGGGCCGAGATCGAGCAGGCGGTACAGGCGGCCGCCTTCGAGGCCCTTACCGGCAAGCGCCCCATGACCCAGCAGGACCTCATGGCCGCCATCAGCCGCACGGTTCCCCTCTCCGTCACCATGGCGGAGCAGATCAAGAAGATCGAGGCCTGGGCCTTCAAACGGGCGGTTCCGGCGTAAAGACAGGGACCAGGGACCAGGAACCGGGGACCGGCAAAACCCTATCTTTCCGGTCTTTACATTTTCGCCTTTCCTGGTCCCTGGTCCCCGATCCCCGGTCCCGGCTTTTCCGAGGTTTTGAATGTTTAGAGGCATCTCCGGCAATGTCCTGATTTTCGGGCTGGTAAGCTTCCTCACCGATGTGTCGAGCGAGATGATCTATCCGCTCCTCCCCCTCTTCCTCACGACGGTCCTCGGGGCGGGGCCGGCGTTCCTCGGGCTCATCGAGGGGGTGGCCGAGTCGACGGCAGCGTTCCTGAAGCTGGTGTCAGGGATCCTTTCCGACCGCGTCCGGAGCCGCAAGGGGCTGGTGCTCGGCGGGTACGCCCTGTCGAGCCTTGCCCGTCCCCTGGTGGCGGCCGCCACGGCTCCATCGGCGATCCTCGCCATCCGTTTCGCCGACCGGGTGGGGAAGGGGATACGCACCTCGCCCCGCGACGCGCTCATTGCCGATTCCACCGATCCCGCCTTCCGGGGCAAGGCCTTCGGTTTCCACCGGGCCATGGACCACGCCGGAGCCCTCGTCGGTCCCCTCATCGCCACGCTTCTCCTTGCCTGGTTCGTGAAGGATCTGCGGACCGTTTTCTGGCTCGCGGCCATCCCGGGGTTCCTGGCCGTTGTCCTCATCATCTGGAAGGTGCGGGAGACGGCGCGGGTCCGCACCGGCGACGGCACCTTTCTTCGCATCGTCCCCCATGGCGATCTCCGGCGATTCCTCCTGATTCTTTTTCTCTTTACCCTGGGGAACTCATCCGACGCCTTCCTCCTCCTGAGGGCCGGCGAACTGGGTGTCACCCCAGCCCGCATTCCCCTCCTCTGGGCCTTCTTCCATCTCGTCAAAATGGCCGGGTCCACTCCCTTCGGCGCCCTGTCGGACCGGATCGGACGCCGCGGCGTGATCGTCGTGGGGTGGGGGGTCTATGCCCTTTCCTACGGAGGATTCGCCCTGGCCGAAACCGAGGTGGCCTGCTGGCTTCTCTTCGCCTTCTACGGGCTCTTTTACGCCATGACCGAAGGTGCCGAGAAGGCGCTCCTGGCCGACCTCGCCCCATCCCGGGAGCGGGGGAGCGCCTTTGGCTGGTACAATTTCGCCGTGGGGGCGGGGGCGCTTCCGGCAAGCCTTCTGTTCGGCGCCGTCTGGGAGAAGGCGGGAAGAGTGGCTGCCTTCGGCTTCGGGGCGGCGTTGGCGGCCCTTGCGGCCGTGCTGCTCCTCTCCCTCGTGAGGGCCCCGGCGCGGGAATGAATAAGGGGGTGGCTTGACAACGCAAAGCTTGCCTTTATCATTCTTCATGACGTTTGCTTCAGGTAAGTTCAGGGAAACGGAAGGGATTTTCAATGAAAAGATCATGGGGAATATGGGCGCTGACGGCAGCACTGACCATCATGGCCCCATCGGCGGTTCCGGTTTCTCCGGCATATGCCGCCGACGACCAGTGGGTGCTCCTCGACGAGGATCCCTCCACCTCCCGCTACTATTATGACACGACCTCCATCGTCCAGGATGATGAAGATAGTGTCACCGTCCGGACCAAGGCGGTCTACACCGCAGAGGGGAAGGCCGACGCCCTTGACACCATCGGTCATCCCAAGGGGTTCGAGGACCTGGCCGACACGAATTTTTACTACACCATCAACTGCTCCGACGACATGAGCCGGCTGGAAAAGGTTGTCCACCGGGACAGCACGGGGAGGACCATCAAGGAGTACCTCCTCGCCGGCAAGACTCCCTGGGAGCAGATCGAAGCGGATACGCGGATGAGCCTTCTACGGGATGCCGTCTGCGACTGAGGTTTACGGTTGCTATTCCATGCTCGCGTCGTTTGAAGCGACGGATATGTGTGGGAGACAGGTTAGGTATTCAATTGCTGTTTCTATGACGTATTCATGTTCCTTCCTGGCTGTATTTGACCTTCCTTAAGATTTTTCTCCCTCTGCTGCAATTACCGTTCTGTTGTCAAACCGCTGTCCTTGACCTGTCGAGGGGTTCCGGGCGCCGGCGCGCGTCTTATTGTTTTGCCCATCAAGGTACCGGCTACAATCGGAGAGCGGACCCCGGAACAGAGGAGGTGAGAGAGATGACCCGGGGGGCGCACAAGGTGATGTTGCTGATTTTGTGAGAAAGGAGGTCCACTGAATGGGAATCAAATGGTTTACCCACATTCTCCTGCTTGCGGGTGTCGTCAGTGCTTCAACCGGTTTTGCGGCCCAGATCAACGGCAGGAGCTCAACGCAACTGATCTGGTTCAATGATTACTACTCCGGGCGCCAGGTGGAGCTGGTGGAGTATCTGCGGCTTTCCGTGACGAAGATCGACGAGGCCGGCAAGTTCTCCCTCTACGGTTACGGCCGCGGTTCGCAGGATCTGAACAACGGCGACGGACTGAACGGCAGACTCTACTATCTCTATGCCGACTACCGGGGGCTGTTCGACAAGGTCGACTTCAGGCTCGGCCGGCAGTTTGTGAACAATTCCGCCGGGACCGCCCTTGTCGACGGCGGTCAGATCGACCTGAGAAACATCGGCCCCATCGGGTTCAACGTCTTCGGCGGCCGCGACGTCGTTTTCGGGATCAACGGCGAGGCGGGGCACAGCGGAAACTACGCCATGGGGCTGTCGGCGTACCTTTCCGGATTCAGGAATACCGACCTGGACGTGAGCTGGTTCCGCAAGTGGGATGACGGTGACGTCTCCCGCGATATCCTCGGCGCCTCGTTCAAGCAATACCTTTTCAACCGCCTGAAGCTCTATGGCAACGCCCGGTACGACGTGACGGCAGAGGTCTTCAACGAAGTGCTGGGAGGGGTCAAGTATTTCCCGATGGCCAACCTCATCTTTACCGGCGAGTGGTATCAGAGCTACCCCACCTTCGACACCACCTCGATTTACTCGGTCTTCGCCGTTAACCGCTACCAGGAGGGGGTCTTCCGGGTCGACTACACGATCAACGACATGATCGCCGTCAACGCCGGGTACAGCCGTCAGGACTATGGCGATGACGGCATTGCCAACGTGTACGAACTGGGGTGCAGGCTCCATCCGATCAGCTCCGTGGAGATCGGGCTCGCCTACGATAAGCGCAATGGCTACGGCGGCAAGCTCGATGGCGGCCAGCTCGATGTGGCCTGGGACGTCACGAAGGGGCTCCAGCTCAGCGGCGGACTCACCTACGACGTCTACCAACGCGACTTCTATCTTGACGGGAGCAGTCGCGAAACGGCCCAGAAATACTGGCTGGGGGGCAAGTACAAGCTTGCCAGGAATCTGCAGGCGTCTCTGCGTGTGGAAGACGCCATCACCGCGCGGGACGAAAGCGATATCAACGGCCGCTTCGTTCTGGACTACGATTTCTAGAAAGGGGGGATACCTGTGAGAAAATGGCTGATGTTCACTATGCTGCTGGCCATGGCGGCACTTTACTCACGGCAGGCGACAGCCGAACGCAAGGAAAACCACAAGGATTACGCCTCGTCGTCCATTGCAGAGTGCAGCAGTTGCCACAAGGGCGAAGGGGTAGCCCCCAACCACGATTCCGACTGGGTGCGGGGACACCGCCTCGTGGCGCAGAAGCCGGGGAGGAATTGCAACGACTGTCACGATCAGGCGTTCTGCCTCGATTGCCACACCGGCGGCGGTATCGACACCTCACCGTCCAACCAGACCTTCCGGCGCGACTACAAGCCGAAGAGCCACCGCAGTGATTTCCTCGAGATCCACCCCATCAAGGCAATGGATAATCCCCAGAGCTGCACCCGCTGCCACTCCGAGCAGAAATTCTGTATCGAGTGCCACGAGCGGTTCCGGGCGAACGATCTTCAGTTCCAGTCCCATCGCCGCCAATTCAGCGACATTCAGCTCTCGAACGTCGGGCCCAAGCACGAAGGCTTCTCGGCGACCCAGTGCCAGAGCTGCCATCCGGGCGGCATGCTCCCGACCCACAAATGGTCGGCCGACCATGCCGTGGAGGCACGCCGGAACCTTCAGGCCTGCCAGACATGCCACAGCGAAGGGGATGTCTGCATGAGGTGCCACAGTGCCCGTACCGGTCTCAAGGTGAGCCCCCATCCGCGCAATTGGGATTCGGTCAAGGGGAACTACCGGGACAAGAGCAACGGCAGAAGCTGCGTCAAGTGCCATGACCATTTTTAGCCCCCAGTGAAAGGAGAGTAGCGTATGTACGGTAACTCAGTACGGAGACTGCTGCTGGGCGTCTGCCTCCTTACCGTGGCCGCCATGCTGTACGGCTGCGGCAGCAGCAAGAAAGAAGGCGCCGGAGCGGGTACCGCCCAGGCAACGCCCACCGGAAACATCCAGTCAAGTGTCCAGAGCGTGAACACCAGCGGCCCACTGCCGGTGGTCACCTTTACCCTTTTTGACGAAAACGGGAATCCGCTCGATCCGACCTCGCTGCCCGCCAACAGCGTCCGCTTCACCATGGCGCAGCTCGGTGCTGACGGCTACTACAAAAACTACATTCCCACCACCACGGCGACGCAGCCGGGGTACGACTCCGGCGGGACTTTCGCCACCGTGAGCCCGGGAATCTATACCTACACCTTCAAGACCGACATCAAGGACCCCACCAAGACCCTGGGGAACCTGGCGTTCGATCCGACGCTGACCCACACCGTTGCTGCCCAGATTACCCGGACCGTGACCTCCGTCAGCGGCACGTCGTTCCAGCAGGCGAGCAACCCGTACCTGAACTTCAGGCCCGACGGCGGTGCCGTGACTGCCACCCGGGAAGTCGTCTCCATCTCGGCCTGCAACGAGTGCCACGGCAGCCTCGGCCTCCACGGCGGCGGGCGGCGCGATATCGCCCTCTGCATCGTCTGCCACTATCCGGGGGTAATCGATCCGCAGACCGGCAACTCCGTCGACATGAAGGTGCTGATCCACAAGATCCACATGGGAGAAAAACTCCCGAGCGTGGCTCAAGGTGTGGGCTATGCAATCATCGGCTTCGGCAACTCCTTCAACAGCTACTCCACGGTCGGCTATCCGTTCATCTCAGGGGACTCCCGGATCACCGGCACGCCGATCGAATGCACCAAGTGCCACAAGCAGGGTACTGACTTGGTTGGTCGTACCTTCGGCAAGGACGTGGACAAGTGGAAGGGTGCCCCGAAGATCGCCAACTGCACCACCTGCCACGACACCACCACCTTTGACGGAAGTGCCACGCTCACGGTGAACAATCCCCGTTCGGGCGACACCGCCCCCAACCCCGTCACCATCACATCAGCACCGCACTCCGGTGGTAATGCCACCGATGCAGTCTGTGCCGGCTGTCACATCGATTCCACGCCGACCGATCAGTACACGCTCTCGGTTGTCGGGGCTCACACTATCCTGGAGAAGGCCCCATCCTACTATACCGGCATCAACTTCCAGATCATCAACGTTGCCAACGCCACTGCCGGAAACGCGCCGACGGTTACCTTCAAGATCACCAAGGATGACGGTACCGCCATCTCTCCAGCAGCTCCGTCGAGCTTCAGCCTCAAGTTCGGCTACTTCACCCAGCTCGACTATCTGAACAACGGCCTTGCCAACTACGGACAACCCCTCAGCCAGGCCACGACAGCGGCAACGGCCAACGGCGACGGCAGCTACACCATCTCCTTTGCCACCCCGATTCCGGTGGCCCTCACCGCGGGGGTGGGGGTGATCGGCCTTGAAGGGCGTATCCCCTACACGACTCCAAAGGGGACCTATAACGTCGGCGGCACTGCGGTCCAATGGTATTTCAACCTTGCCAACGGTGCCCGGATAACTGATCAGTCCCTCCATCGCCGGAAAGTGGTCTCGGTTGAGAAGTGCAACGCCTGTCACAGCCGCCTATCGCTCCACGGTGCCAACCGGGTGAACAGCATCGAAGAGTGCGTCATCTGCCACAACCCGAACGCCACCGACAAAGGGAGACGGGTCGGCGGACCGTTCCTTGACGGACTTGCCGAGCGGACTATCAACCTCAAGGATATGATTCACTCGATCCATACCGGCGAAGAGCTCAGTGTCAAGCCGTACGTCGTCTACGGTTTCGGCAATACGCCCAACATCTTCTCCCACGTCCGCTATCCGAACGACCGGCGGATCTGCACCGCTTGCCACCTCGACGGGACCTTCGGTCTGCCGCTGCCGACCAACGCCCTCGGCACCACCACCGCCACCGGCGCGAACCCCCTGGACAACAGCGATGACACCAAGATTCAGCCGATTACCGCGGCATGTACGTCGTGCCATGACGGCGCCGGCACCGCAACCCATATTGCGGACAAGGTTGTCGGCGGTGCCGAAACCTGCGTCCAGTGCCACCGTACCGGACTGCTTGTGGGGCCGGACTTCGCCCACACTCCTGTGCGGTAGCGTCCACGCCTACCTGAAGTAGCGAAAAAAGCCCCGGAGCAATCCGGGGCTTTTTTCGCCCGCCAAAGCCTCATATCTCCCCTCGCAGGCTTGTCAGGGTTGAAGAGCAATTTTTGTCAGGCACTGTCAAAAAATATAATGTATTTAGACATTTGACTTCTTTGATATAGAGTTATTGCAATAAAACTATAAAGTTCTAGTGACGAACGTTCCTGATCTATTCTCTTTGGCCAAAGTGATGGGTATTATTATCGTTTTAGTGTTGTTTCCCCCTCTGCCCCTTTCAACCATTCCTGAGCGCAACCTCTCCTTGTCGAACAATCGTTTAAATTCTCATTCTGTCTGTGTGAACGTGGCGTCGTTTTTGCTTCATTAATAACTGAGTGCCGGCGAGCGGTCATTTTTTTGTCTACTCGTGTAAATTAGCGGCCTGCACCTTGGTTGCAACGCAGGGCGGCTGTTGAACGGAACATTCAGCTTGAATCGATTCAAGAGGGCGAACACCGGATCGAAGGAGGTGAGAGGGGCCAACCGGGTTCGCAAATTGTGATGTTGCAGATTTTGAGAGAAAGGAGGTCCACTGAATGGGAATCAAAGGGTTTACCCGCCTGCTCCTGCTGGCCGGCGTCCTCAGCGCATCGAGCGGTCTTGCGGCCGAGATCCACGGCAGAAGCTCGACTCAACTCTCCTGGTTCAACAACTATTATAACGACAAGAAACAGGTTGAGCTTGGTGAGTACCTGCGCCTGTCGGTCACGAACCTCGACAAAGAGGGAAAGGCCTCGATCTACGGTTACGGTAGGATCACTCAGGACCTGAACAACGGCGAAGGATTCAACAGCAGGCTCTACTACCTCTATGGCGAGTATCGCGATCTGTACGACAAGGTCGACATCCGGCTGGGACGGCAGTTTATCAACCAGGCAGCGGGATCGGCCATTATCGACGGCGGCCAGATTGATCTCAAAAATGTCGGTCCCGTCGCATTGTCCGTGTACGGCGGTCGCAACGTCATCTTCGGCCTGGACAACGAGTCCGGTCACGGCGGCGATCTCGCTTTTGGCGCCGCTGCCTACCTTCAGGGGTTCAAGAATACCGATCTTGAGGTGAGCTGGCTCCGGAAGTGGGACCAGTGGGACATCGCCCGCGACACCCTCGGGGCGAGCTTCAAGCAGTACCTGTTCAACAGTGTCCGGCTGTACGGCAACACGAGATTCGACCTGGTTTCGGAAACATTCAACGAAGTGCTTGCAGGCGTTAAGTACTATCCGCTCAGCAACCTGGTCTTCACCGGCGAGTGGTATCAGAGCTATCCGACCTTCGACACTACGTCGATCTATTCGGTTTTCGCCGTTGACCGCTACCAGGAGGCGGTTTTCCGCGCCGACTACACCTTCAATGACATGGTATCCGTCAACGGCGGGTACACCTCCCAGTGGTTCGGGGAAGGCGGGCGTGGTCATATCTATCATCTCGGGACCGGCGTGCGGCCCTTCGAGCCGCTGCTGATCAATGTCGAGTTCGACAACAACCAGGGCTACAACGGCAAGACCAACGGCGTTCTGGTCGATGCATTCTATGATGTAACAAAGAGCCTTCAGGTAGCCGGCGGCCTCGGCTATGACGTCTACAAGCGTGATGTCATGAACAACGATGAGATCGCCCGGACCTACTGGCTCGGCGGCAAGTACAAACTGGCCAAGAGCATGACCGCCTCGCTGCGCGTGGAAAACAACGTGAATGCCAGGTACGAGAACGACACGCAAGGACGCTTCGTCTTTGACTACGATTTCTAGAAAGGGGGAGAATCCGTGAAGAAATGGTTAATCGCACTACTGCTCCTCGCGGCGTCGACCTTCTCAGTTCAAATGGCGTTGGCTGACAAGATGTCGCACAAGGAGTACGCTTCGACCCCCATCGCCGACTGCAATTCGTGCCACAAGGGAGAGGGGGTTGCCCCGAACCATGACACGGACTGGCTCCGTGGGCACCGGGTTCTTGCCGGCAAGGCGGGAAGCAACTGCTACCAGTGCCACACCCAGCAGTTCTGCCTCGACTGTCACAAGGGGGGCGGGATAGATGCCAAGCTGTCGACCCGCAACTATCAGCGTGACTATGTACCCAAGAGCCACCGGACGGATTTCATCAGCATCCACCCGATCAAGGCCCTGGACAATCCCCAGAGCTGCAACCGCTGCCACGAGCCGTCCTACTGCAACGAGTGCCACAGCCGGTTCCCGAAGGGGTCCCTGCGGATCAAGTCGCACCTGAGGAGCGGCACCACCCAGACTTTCATCTGGAACAGCGAGCATGCCACCGAGGCCCGCAGGAACCTCCAGTCATGCCAGACCTGTCACCCTGACGGCGATGTCTGCCTGAAATGCCACGCCACCAGCGGCAAGGGCGGTACCGGCATCAGCCCGCACCCCAGAAACTTTAAGGGTGGCAACATCATCGATCGTAGCGACCGGTCCTGCCGGAAGTGCCACACCCTCTAGTCTCACACCACAACAAGGAGGTATGCCACATGAAGTTGTCTAAAAGTCTGACTCTTTTGCTGGGAACAGCGGCCATGGTTGGCCTGTACGGCTGCGGTAGCAGCAATCGCGAAAGCGCCATCGATCAGCAGAGTGCTTCCTTCCAGGCGTCGGCTGGCTGTATCAGCTGCCACGCAACGAACAAGACCTCACCGGTCACCGGTGCCCTTATCGTTGAAGAGTGGAAAAAGTCTGCGCACAACACCAGATCCGGCGCAGCCTGTACCGACTGCCACACCAACAGCGGTCACCCTGACGGCGGCACTATTGTTAAAGCAGTTCAGGATACCCAGTGCGCCACCTGCCACACGGTCGCATCGCTGGCATATCCGCACTTCGCCAACTACACCACCAGCCTCGCGGCCCAATACGTGAGCCAGACCGATGCCGCCGGCGTGCAGTGCCGCCAGTGCCACAATCCCCACGATACAACTTCTCTTATCCAGTACAACAGGGACTGGGCTGAGTCAGGCCATGGCAGTGTCGAGTATGTAGCTGGTAACGCCAGTGCCAGCAGCGTCAACTCCCACTATCCCTGGACGACAGCCAGCCGTGACGCCTGCGCCAAGTGCCATACAACTTCGGGTTACAAGCACGTCATCGCTGGTGGTACTGCTCCGTTCCTGAGCAATAACAAGAAAAACGAAGCCATAATGTGTTCGGCCTGCCATAGCGACTACAGCTGGGCAAGGCGTACTCCGGGGGCACAGACCCTTGAGTACACCTATGCAGCTGCCGCCATCACACTGGATGATGCAGGGGACTCCAATCTTTGTCTCGTATGTCACTCTGGCCGCGGCAATATGCAATCCGCAAGGCCGACGAGAAATGGCTCTACATTCCACCACGCTGTTGCCGGCGCAGTATTGTTCAGCGCGAAGACCCACGTTGGTTATGAGTTTGCCGGACAGAATTATGTGTATGCTGGCTTTAAACATGACACTATTGGCATGACTGATGGTTCCGGGCCGTGCGTCAGTTGTCACATGAAGAGCACAAAGGGTCACACCTTCGGTGTCGTAACGAAGGATTCCAATGGTGCAATCACTGCAATCAACACTATCGCTACCTGTAATGCCTGCCATGCCGGTACATATGCCTTGACCCCGGCAAAACTCGAAGAGGAGTCGGCCGGTTACCAGCAAGCCGGCAACTTGCTGAAAGCCAAACTGACGGCCAAGGGGATCGTAATTCCGTCTAGTGGCACCACTGCTTATATCGCAGGTCTTGCAGCCAACGACTACGGTGCATGGCAGAACTCGTTCCTTACTTCAGACGAGCCGGGCGGCTACGCCCACAATCGTAAGTATGTCAAGCGTTTGATTTTCGACTCCCTGGATTGGCTTGATAACGGCACATTCGATGGCACCATCACTCTCAGTCCTGCCGATGTTGCGGCATATCCAGAAGCAGCTGCCTGGTTTAGGGCCGACGCAACAACAGGCGTGGCAGCCCGTCCGTAACTTCTGCCATATCCTGCATAAAAAGCCCCCGCTTCGGCGGGGGTTTTTTTGTGGTAGTCTATTACTTGCCTTTGGGCAAATACACTACGGAGGACTTCCATGAAAAAAATCGTTCTGTTCCTGCTTGCGCTGACCTTCACTGCTACTGCTGCCCTGGCTGCCGGTGGTCTTGACTACTTTCTCGGCAACCTCAACGTGCAGGCCCGTGCCGACATGAGCGGCTTTGCCGGCAGGCTGAGCGCCCAGTTCGGCGTGCCCGGCGTTCAGGTGAGTGCCACCCTGGGCACGGTGAAGGAGCCGGCCGATGCCTTCATGATCTACCAGTTGGGCCAGATGACCCATCAACCATACCAGAGGGTACTCCAGACCTATCAGTCCAATCGGGGAAAGGGATGGGGCGTGATTGCCAGAAGTCTCGGCATCAAGCCCGGTTCGGCCGAGTTCCACGCCCTCAAGAGGGGAGATTTCGCCCTGACCGGAAGGCCGGGCAGCACGTGGGAGCAAAGGGATGACTACGGCAAAGGGAAGGGAAGAGGGAAGGGGCACAACAAATAGAGAAGAAAAGGGGGATCGTCCCTCTCTATTTTGAAAAGGCCCATTTGCCGGGAAGTGAAAGCCATGGGACAGACGTTTAGACCCCGCCGATCGGGAAAGCCGGCCGAAAAGAGCCAGGCAGAACTTGACGAGATGGTGCGGCGGATGCGGGGGGAGCAGAGCGCTTCCGGCAGCTACCGGGAGCAGTCGTTGAAAATCCACGGCTGGATCTGCGCCAAGTGCGGCCGCGAGTTCGATCTCGCAAACCTCCATCTCCTCACAGTGCATCACCGGGATGGGAACCATCTCAATAATCCCCCCGACGGGAGCAACTGGGAGAATCTCTGCGTCTGGTGCCACGATGACGAGCACAGCCGCGGGGTGCTGGGGGATTACCTGAACGACGGCGAATCGCGGAGGAAATGAAAAAAGCCCCGGCCTGAAAAGGTCGGGGCTTTCGTGTGTCGGGAGCGTACCGGTTTGAATCGGAGTTGGCGATTACTTCCCTTTCCCCGTGAGCCGCACCAGGGCCTCCATGTATTTTTCGCCAGTCTTCTTGACGATCTCGGCGGGGAGCGGCGGGGCCGGAGCGGTCTTGTTCCAGTCGAGGGTCTCCAGGTAGTCCCGCAGGAACTGCTTGTCGAAGGAGGGCTGCGCCCCGCCCGGCTTGTAGCTGTCCTTGGGCCAGAAGCGGGATGAGTCGGGGGTCATGCACTCGTCGATGATGATCAGTTCGCCGTTGTAAATGCCGTATTCGAACTTGGTGTCGGCAATGATGATCCCCTTGGCGTCGGCGATGTCCCGGGCCCGCTTGTAGATGGCGATGGTGACGTCGCGCACCTTCCCGGCCAGTTCCTTCCCCATCATTTCGACCATCCTGTCGAAGGAGATGTTCTCGTCGTGGGTGCCGAGCTCGGCCTTGGTGGAGGGGGTGAAGATCGGCTCCTCCAGCTTGTCGGATTCCACGAGCCCTGCCGGGAGCTTGATGCCGCAGATGGAACCGGTGGCCTTGTAGTCCTTCCACCCGGAGCCGGAGATGTAGCCCCGCACGATGCACTCCGCCGGGAGGGGGTTCGCCTTCTTGACCAGCATGGAGCGCCCTTCCAGGTCGGCGGCGTACTTCTGGCACTCGGCCGGGAAGTCCTTTACCTCGGTGGAGATGATGTGGTTCGGGATGATGTCCTCCATCTGGCGGAACCAGAAGGCGGAGATCTGGGTGAGGACGTACCCCTTGTCCGGGATCCCCTCGTTCATGATGACGTCGAAGGCGGAAATCCGGTCGGTGGTAACGATCAGCAATGCTTCGCCCAGGTCATAGATGTCGCGGACCTTGCCGCGGGCCACAAGCTTCAGATCGGGGAAGTCGGTTTTGAGGACCAGGTTTGCCATGGCTCAGTCTCCTTTTTCGTAAATCGTGTGATAGTGCCCGCTACTGATCCTTGAGGGCAGGGTTGATCTCGATCTTCGCCTTCGCGCGCAGCTCCTTGAGCCACTTCTGCAACTCTTCCTCCTGCTTTTTCGGGAGGAGTTCCTGCTTGATCTTTTCCTTCTCGGCCGGGAAGGCGGCAGCGTTCAGCTCGGTGCGCTCCTTGAGCCTGAAGGCGACCCAGCGGTTGCCGATCTTGACGGGAGCCTGGGGGGCGGGGGCCTTGTCGGTCAGCGTGAAGGCCGCTTCCATGAGTTCGGGCGATGTCCCGATCACCGGAACGTTCCCCTTGGCGTCAAAGGCAAAGCTTCCGGTCTCCTGCAGCTTGAGGCCGGCCGTGTCTCCCTTGGCGAGCTTCGCCTGGGCCTCCTCGGCCTTCTTCTTGGCGAGTTCCACCGCCCTGACGGCCTTGGCCCTTTCTTCGACCTTCGCGCGAATCTGGGCCAGCGGCGGCACGTCGGAGGGTTTGCGCTCCTTGAGCTTCAGGATGTAGATCCCCTTGGGGGTCTCCACCGGGCCGCCCAACTCATTCTGCTTGAGGAGGAATGCCCGCGTGAGCACTTCTTTCTCGCCGGCCAGGGCCGGTGCGGGAGCTTTTGCGGTAAAGAGCGGGGTTTCGCTGACGGCCACTCCCAGTTCCCGGGCCACGGCGGCCAGATCCCCTGCGGTCTTATGCTTGTTCACGGAGGCAGCGGCAAGCTCGTAGGCCTTCTGACCCGCATAGAAACGCTGGGCGTCGGCCTTCACCTGCTCCTTGACCTCGGCCAGGGGGAGGATGCCTCCCTTGCCCTGGTAGCGGTCGATGTTCTTCTGGTACCAGGACTGGATGTCGGCCTCGGTAACCTCCACCTTTCCTGCTAGCTTGGCCGGGTCGGCCAGGACGTAGGAGACGCTTATCTGCTCTGGAGTCTTGAACTCATTCTGGTTCTTGGCGAGGAAGTCGGTGAGTTCCTGGTCGGAGAGTTTGATCTCCCCCTTGAGCTCTTCCGGCGAAAAGGAGGTGAACTGGAGATTGAGCCGGTCGTTCCTTTTTTTGTAGAGCTGCCGCGCCGCATCATCGGTGACCTGGACCTTCGCCTTGATCTGGTCCTGGGCCTTTTTCACCATGAGCTCGTCCTTCTGGCCCGCCTCGAACTCCTTGGGAGCGAGCCGGTTCGCCTTGAGGACGGCGAAGTACTGGGCGGAGTCAAAGGCGCCGTTTTTCTGGAACGCGGGGATGGCGGCGATGGCCTTCTGCACCTCTTCTTCGGATACCTTTACCCCCATGTCTTTGGCGGCCTTCCGCAACAGCGCCGCATCGATGAGGGAGTCCAGGGCCTGTTTCTTCAGGTTGAGCTGCTTCTCCACCTCGGGAGTGAGGGCCGGACCGTAAATCTGGGTGTAGATGTCGCGCAGACGGTAGTAGGTTCGCTGGAATTCTTCGTAACTGACCTTGGTGCGATCCACCTTGACGGCATAACTCGACGGGGTGAGTCCCCCGTCACCCTTGCCCCAGACAAGAAAAATGGTGCCGATGAAGCTGAGGACGATGAGGCCGAAGACCACCTTGATGACGATGGACTGCTTGTACTTTCGCATGATGCCGAGCATTCGCGAGGACTCCTTTGCGTGAGGGAAATCGGTGCCGTAACCCCTGAAACAACGGGTTCGCATAGTACTATAACCTGCCTTGCAAAAGCAACATTGAATACTCCCGGTCAAGCTTTTCCCCCTTGCATGCCCAGGGGGTTTCTGCTACGATGCAACGCTTCGAAAAAGCTCACTTTCGCGCACTATGAAAGGGATTAGCGCATGCTTAAAATATTCGACGCCCTCTTCGGTCTTTTCTCGAACGATCTGGCAATTGACCTCGGAACAGCCAATACTCTCGTCTACCTGAAGGGGAAGGGTATTGTGGTCCGCGAGCCGTCGGTGGTTGCCGTGCAGAAGACGAACAGCGGCCAGCAGAAGGTGCTTGCCGTCGGCATGGAGGCCAAGAAGATGCTCGGCCGGACACCGGGAAGCATCACCGCCATCCGCCCCATGAAGGACGGGGTCATCGCCGACTTCGACATCACCGAGGAAATGCTCCGCTACTTCATTCACAAAGTCCACAACCGCAAGACTCTGGTCCGGCCGCGGATCGTCATCTGCGTCCCTTCGGGGATCACCCAGGTGGAGAAGCGGGCCGTCAAGGAGTCTGCCGAGTCCGCAGGCGCCCGGGAAGTCTACCTCATCGAGGAGCCCATGGCGGCTGCCATCGGGGCGGGGCTGCCGATCACCGAGGCCTCCGGCAACATGATTGTCGACATCGGCGGCGGCACCACCGAGGTGGCGGTCATCTCCCTGGCAGGCATTGTCTACACGAAGAGCGTCCGGGTGGGTGGCGACAAGATGGACGAGGCGATCGTCCAGTACATCAAGCGCAAGTACAACCTCCTCATCGGCGACCGGACCGCTGAACTCATCAAGATCGAGATTGGCGAGGCTTACTCCATCGGGGACGTGCGTCCCATGGAGGTGAAGGGGCGCGACCTGGTTTCCGGTATCCCGAAGACGGTGGAGATCAATTCCGACGAGATCCGCGATGCCCTCTCCGAACCGGTCAATGCCATCGTGGATGCGGTGAAGATCTGCCTCGAACGGACCCCGCCCGAGCTTGCCGCCGATATCGTTGACAAGGGGATCGTGTTGGCCGGCGGCGGGGCCCTGCTCCGCAACCTGGATGCGCTGCTCCGCGAGGAGACGGGACTACCGGTCGTGACCGCCGAGGATCCCCTTTCCTGTGTTGTTCTCGGTTCCGGCAAGGTCCTCGACGAACTCAACCTCCTTCGCCGGGTTGCCGTCTCGTCCTGATTCGACCCCTGTCCGCCGTGCGGGAGAAGCGCCGCGGACAGGCCCGTTATAAGAAGCCGCATGGATGACGCGTCGCCGGGAAGAACTGACTTCCCCGTCGACAGGCCGTCCATGCGGTTTGCTCGTTTTCCGACCCGCAGTTCACCATGCTACCCGCAGGCGTGACGATTCCCATGACACCCTTCACTGTCGACATACTCATTCCCATCTGGAACCGGCCCGTTGAAACTCGCAACTGCCTGGTCACCCTCATGGAGACCACCCCTTCCGCCCGCCTCATTCTCATTGACAACGGCAGCGACCGGGAAACCGAACGGCTTCTGGAAGAGTTCTCCGAGATTCTCGGGGAGCGTGCGCTCTTCCTGAAGACCAGCGCCAATCAGGGCTTCGTCAGGGCAGTGAACCGCAGTCTCGCCCAGGTGGAAGCTCCCTATGCGGTCGTTATGCAGAACACAACCCTGGTGACAAGGGGGTGGCTGGAGCCGATGGTGGAGTTGGCCGATTCCCGCCCCGATGCGGGTATCATCGTGCCGCGCCTGGAGCTTGAGGACGGACAGGGGCGAAGGCCGAAAGCCGCGCCACCTGCCGGGCCGGTCACCGAGGTGTCCCATGGGTCCTTTGCCGCCTCCATGGTTCGGAGAGAGCTCGTGGAACGCCAGGGGGGCTTCGACGAAGAGCTCGACGGTGGTCCCTGGTGCCTCAGGGACTATTCCCGCCGTGCCTTCAGAAACGGGTTTCTGACCTTAGCCCTCGATGGGGCCGTGGTGACCTATGCCGAAGAGGTTCCCCTCGGCTCCGTTGCCCGGAGGGAGGAGACCGTCCGGCGGAGCGCCGAAACGTGCCGCGCCCGGTGGGGACGGGAGGATGCCTTTTGCATCTATTTCCCCAAGGATGCCGAGCCCGAAGCGGTTCATGGGAAGCTCGACGTCATCCTCCGGGGAGCCCGCATGGGGCAGTGCTTTACCCTCATTCTCCACCCGGGGCTCCACAAATCCCTCATGGAAACCGGCCACGCCCCCCTTCACAGCAACATCGCCCTGGCGCCTCTTCCCCGCTTCTTCGCCACCGGTGAAATTCGCAAAATCATCGGGAAACTTGCTTCCGTTCGCGGCGATACGGTAACGGTCGCCGGCGTCGACGGCCTCTCCATTCCAGGGGTGGAGGGGGCCAGGTCCTTCAGCTGGCTTGCGGATGAAATCCGGCGCCGGCACGAGTCCCTGTACCGCCCTGAATCCCCTTGAGTGAAACCGGGTGACACCTCCGGGCGATTCGGATAAATTTGAAGATCATACAGATTTCCAGGAGGATGCAATGAATGAGGAAATCATGACCCAGCTCCGGTCCCACCGGGAGGTGATGGAGGCGGTGGAACGGGAGCTGACGCCGCGGATCGCCGCCTTTGCCGGGATGCTCGTTGCCGCCCTGAAAGGCGGGAAGAAGCTCCTCGTCATGGGGAACGGAGGCTCTGCCGCCGATGCCCAGCACTTTGCCGCCGAGATCGTCGGCCGCTTCAAGATGGAGCGCCGGGGGTTGCCGGCCGTGGCCCTCACCACCGACACCTCGATCCTGACCGCCATCGGCAATGATTACGGCTTCGACGCCGTTTTCCGCCGCCAGGTGGAGGCCCTGGCCGACGAGGGGGATGTGGTTGTCGGCCTTTCCACGAGCGGTTCGTCCCGGAACGTGTACGACGCCCTCGCCCTTGCCAATGACCGGGGGTGCATCACCGTGGGGCTCCTGGGGCGCGACGGCGGGACCCTCAAGGATATCGTCGATCTCGACGTCACCGTTCCGAGCGGCGATACCCCCCGTATCCAGGAGGGGCACATCACCATCATCCACATCGTCTGCGATCTCGTGGAGAAGGGGTTGTTCAAATGAAATACCGTCCCGTCGACCTTTCGGGAGTTTCCACCTACCCCCTTGCCGAGCGGAAGAACAAGGTGAGCATCAAAAACGACTTCGCCGGCCCGGTTTCCGCGGGGATGAGCGTTGCCGACCTTATGGGCTCGCTGCCGCGGCAACTGGGAGGAGAGGCCCTCATCGGGGTTGCCGATGCCGTGGCTGATGCCCGGGCCAAGGGAAAGCCGGTCATCCTCGCCATGGGCGCCCACGTAATCAAGTGCGGCCTGCAACCGGTGCTGAAAACGCTCATCGAGGCCGGCGCCATCACGGCGGTGGCCCTGAACGGCGCCGGTTCCATCCATGATTACGAACTGTCGCTCATCGGTGAGACCAGCGAGGACGTGGGAGCGGTTCTCCACTGCGGCACCTTTGGTATGGCAGAGGAGACCGGCCGTGACATCAACCGGGCCCTGAAGGAGGGAATCGCCCGGGGGATGGGATACGGCGAGTCGGTGGGGCGTTTCATCATCGACAACGGGAACCCCTTCCGGGAGTGGAGCCTCCTGGCCACCTGCGTGGAGCGGGATATTCCCGTCACGGTCCACGTGGCCCTCGGCACCGACATCATCCACCAGCATCCGGCCGCCGACGGCGCGGTCATTGGCGAGGCCACCTTCCGGGACTTCCGGCTTCTCACCTCTGTGGTGGCCGATCTCGGCGACGGCGGGGTCTACCTCAACGTGGGAAGCGCCGTGCTGCTCCCCGAGGTCTTTCTCAAGGCCCTCTCCATCGCCCAGAACCTGGGGCACCACGTGGATCACTTCTCCACCGCCAACTTCGACATGCAGCAGCACTACCGCCCCCTCCAGAACGTGGTGAAGCGTCCCACATCGGGAAAGGGGCGCGGCTACACCGTAACCGGCCACCACGAGATCATGCTTCCGCTTCTGGCCGCGGCGATCTTGGACCGGTTGAACTGAACGAGGGGCGCCCTGAGGGCGCCCTTGGAGAGAGGACGCATGGAACGCAAAAACGTCGAATCGCTCTTCGCCCATGCCCGGGATATCAACGCCCTTGTCATCGGCGACCTGATGCTTGACGAGTACCTCTGGGGAAGGGCCGAGCGCATATCCCCCGAGGCCCCGGTGCAGGTGCTCGACGTGACCCGGGAGGAAGTCCGCATCGGAGGCGCCGGCAACGTGGCCAACAACCTGGTGGCCCTGGGGTGCCGGGTGAGCGTCGCCAGTGTCGTGGGGGGAGACGAGAACGGCACGATCCTTCTCCATGCATTCTCCGGCAAGGGGGTCGACGTGTCGGGGGTTTTTGAGGACCCGCAGCGGACCACAAGCCGCAAGACCCGCGTGGTGGCGGCCAACCAGCAGATCGTCCGGATCGACCGGGAGTCCCGCGATCCCATCGGGGCCGGTTACGAGGAGAAGATCGTTGGTTTCCTCCGGGAGCAGGGAAGCCGGTTCAATGTGATCCTCATCTCCGATTACCTGAAGGGGGTACTCACCCCGACGCTTCTGGCCGCGGTGATCGCCGTTGCCCGGGAGCGGAAGATACCGGTGGTGGTGGATCCCAAGGGGAACGATTACACCAAGTACCGGGGCGCCACGCTCCTCACCCCGAACCGCAAGGAGGCCGAGGCAGCGTCGGGGATCGCCATTCGCGACGAGGCGAGCCTTTGCAGGGCCGGCGAGCGGCTTCTGGCAACGGCCGACCTCACGGCCCTCGTCATTACCCGAAGCGAGGAGGGGATGTCTCTCTTTCTGCGCGACGGCGGCGTGGTCCACATTCCCACCTTCGCCCGGGAGGTGTTCGACGTGACCGGCGCCGGCGACACGGTGCTGGCAATACTGGGGCTGGCCCTTGCCTGCGGGGTCGGATTCGCCGATGCGGCAGGGCTCGCCAATGTGGCGGCGGGGATAGCGGTGGGGAAGGTGGGAACCTCCACGGTGTCGCCCGCCGAGGTTATCGGCTCCATGGGGTTCCAGCACTCCGACAGCGATGCCAAGATCAAGAACCTGGACGGCCTGGCCGGGATCATCGAAGCGGAAAAGGCGAGGGGGAAGAAGATCGTCTTCACCAACGGTTGCTTCGACCTCCTCCACGTGGGGCACGTAAAGTATCTCCAGAAGGCAAAAAGCTATGGCGACGTTCTGGTGCTGGGGCTCAACAGTGATGCCTCGGTCCGCCGGCTCAAGGGGGAGAAGCGTCCCCTCATCGACGAGGCCGAGCGGGCCCACATCCTGGCGGCCCTCGACTGCATCGACTACGTGGTTATTTTCGACGAGGACACCCCGCTGCGCCTCATCGAAACCCTGAAGCCGGCGGTCCTCGTCAAGGGGGGAGACTATACGCCGGAAGGGGTCGTGGGGAAGGATGTGGTGGAGTCCTACGGCGGCAGGGTCGAGCTCGTGACCTTCGTGGATGGCCGCTCCACCACGAACATCATCGATAAGATTCTGAGGGCCTATGGTGAGGAGTGAGGAGGGCCGCGCGGCCGTCTTTCTTGACCGGGACGGCACCATCAACGTGGAGAAGGAGTACCTCCACCGGGCCGAGGAGTTCGAGTTCGTCCCCGGGGCGCCGGAAGCGATCCGGCTCCTGAATGAAGCCGGATTTCTGGTGGTGGTGGTGACCAACCAGTCGGGGGTTGCCCGCGGCTACTACGACGAGGCGGCGGTCCACCGTCTCCACCGCTTCGTGGACAACGAGCTGGCAAAGGCCGGCGCCTCCATCGACGCCTACTATCTCTGCCCCCATCATCCCCGCCACGGCATCGGCCCATACCTCACCGAGTGTGCCTGCCGTAAGCCCCTTCCCGGCATGCTCCTCGCCGCGGCACGGGATCTGGGCATAGACCTTGCCCGCTCCTGGATCGTCGGCGACAAGGCGGCCGACGTGGAAGCGGGTATCGCCGCCGGCTGCCGCCCCCTGCTGGTCAGGACCGGCTACGGTATTTCGGAGGCTGGACAGGTCCCCTCTGACGTGACGGTCTGCGACGACCTCCTTGCCGCGGCCCGGGTGATTCTGGCAAGAACCCAAGAATGATGGACAGCCCCAGAAGGGGGGAGTTACGGTTTGACGCTCTTTTCCCTGCTGTGCTATAACCGCTTGTCAGAAGGACCATTTTGATTCAATCCCCGGTATGGAGTTCGTAATGGCCATCAAGAAGGGTATCATCCTCGCCGGCGGCGCCGGCAGCCGCCTCTATCCCCTTACCCTCGTTGCCAGCAAGCAGTTGCAGCCGGTCTACGACAAGCCGATGATCTACTATCCCCTGGCCACCCTCATGATGGCAGGGATCAGTGACATCCTCATCATCTCTACCCCCCATGACACCCCCCGCTTCCAGTCGCTCCTCGGCGACGGCTCCCGCTGGGGGATCCGGCTCACCTACAAGGTGCAGCCCGAGCCCAAGGGAATTGCCCAGGCATTCCTGGTGGGGGAGGAGTTCATTGCCGGCGATCCGGTCTGTCTCATCCTCGGCGACAACATCTTCTACGGCAAGATGGGGCTCGACCGGGCCATCCGCGATTTCGCCGGAGGCGCCCTTGTCTTCGGCTACTACGTGAACGACCCCGAACGGTACGGGGTGGTGCAGTTCGACGGTTCCGGCAAGGCCATCGGCATCGAGGAGAAACCGGCTGCCCCCAAGAGCAACTACGCCGTGCCAGGGCTCTACCTCTACGACGGGAAGGTTTCTGAGATCGCCCGCAATCTTGCCCCTTCCGCCCGGGGGGAGCTGGAGATCACCGACGTGAACCTGGAGTACCTGCGGCGGGGCGAACTCATGGTGGAAAAGCTCGGCCGGGGAATCGCCTGGCTCGACACCGGCACCCACCAGAGTCTCCTGGAGGCATCCCACTTCATCGGCACCCTGGAGGCCCGGCAGGGTCTCAAGATCGCCTGTCTCGAAGAGATAGCCCTGAGGATGGGGTATATCGACTGTCGCAAGATGGCGGAGGTGATTGCCGCCACTCCCAACTCCTCGTACCGGGAATACCTGGTGCGGGTCCATAACGAAACAAACCTGTGCGGAGGGCATGACGATGCAAAACTTTCCTGAGTTCAAGAAAGGGAAGATTCACGATGTAGCGGTGCGCCCCTTGACGAAATTCCTCGACGAGCGGGGGTGGCTCGCCGAACTGTTCCGCAGCGATGAAACCGATGCTGCCACCATGCCGGCCATGGCCTATCTCTCCATGACCCAGCCGGGGGTAGCCCGGGGACCCCACGAGCACGTGGACCAGACCGACTGGTTCTGCTTTATCGGTCCCTCCAACTTCAAGGTCTATCTCTGGGATGCCCGGCCCACCTCTGCCACTTTCGGGGTCAAGCAGACCATCTATGCCGGCATCGATGCCCCCCTTGCCATGATTGTCCCTCCCGGCGTGGTCCACGCCTACAAGAACGTCGGCGGAGAGAACGGGATCGTTTTCAACGCGCCGAACCGTCTCTATGCCGGCGAAGGGAAGAAATCGCCGGTGGACGAGATCCGGCACGAAGAGGTGGAGGGGTCTCCCTTTACGCTCGATTGATCAAGGACGTCACAGCCGTTGCCCTTGATCGGCGATATGCCGATCTACCCTCGAATCTTTCGGCCGAACGGACCGTTTGCGGTTCCCGAGGCCAGAACATCGCTCCATGCTCGAACTGATCAGGAAATACCGGTTCCACCTGCTGACCGGCGCGGCCCTGCTGGCGGCCCTTGCCTTCTATTCCCTCAGCCTGCGGGATCGGGAGCACGCAAGCGGCTTTGAACGCATGGTCATCGATCTCTTTGCGCCGGTTCACAACGTTGGTGCCGGTGTCAGCGGTTTTTTTTCCGGCGTCTGGAATGACTACATCGACCTGGTTGACGTCCGGGCAGAGAACAAGCAGCTGCGCGAGTCGGTGAAGACCCTCAACTCCCGCCTGATCGAGAACCGGGAGGCAATCCACGAGAACATGCGGTTGAGGCAGCTCCTGGACCTGAAGGCGATCCAGCGGGCGCCGTCGGTGGCCGCCATGGTGATCGGTGAAGACAGCTCCCCCTGGTTCAAGACCCTGGTCATCAACCGGGGGGCGGTGGACGGCCTCCAGGAAGGGATGCCGGTGGTGGCCGCCAACGGCGTGGTGGGCCAGGTGATCAAGGTGGCGGCGGGGAGTTCCCGCGTGTTGCTCCTCACCGACACCGCCAGCGGCATAGCCTCGGTGGTCCAGCGTTCCCGGGCCAGGGGTGTTGTCAAGGGGAAGGGGGGCGGTCTCTGTTTCCTCGAATTCTCCCTCCGGGAGGAAGATGTGAAGGTCGGCGACATGGTTGTGACCTCCGGCATCGGGGGGATCTTCCCCAAGGGGCTCGTCATCGGCGAAGTGACCATGGTGAGGAAGGGAGAATACGGCATCTTCCAGACCATCAGCGTTCGTCCGGCCGTGAATATGGCAAGGCTTGAGGAAGTTCTCGTTCTCTTGCAGAAGGCGCCATGATCAAGTTCCTCTGGTACGCCATCCTTGTCTTCGCGGCGCTCGTCATGCAGGTAACCCTCTTTCCTGCGCATATTGCCGATCCCTTCAAGCCCAACCTCCTGATTATTTTCGTGGTCTACATGGGGCTGCGGGAGGGGGTCGCCTGGGGGGCGCTCGCCTACGTTCTCGGCCTCATCCATGACAGTTTCAGCGGTCTCTATCTGGGACTGAACGGTTTTTCCTACCTGATCATTTTTCTGGGGCTCACCATGGTGGCCGACCGCCTCTTCACCGACCGGCGCTCGCTCATGATCCTCGGGGTCTTTTCCTCAACCATCGTCAATGGCCTCCTGAACCTGCTTCTGCTCTTTCTCTTCTCCTCAGCCCAGGGGATTTACGCAACCCTCCTCGAAAGCCTCGTCCCCCAGGCCCTTGTCAATGCCCTGGTCGCCTCCGTTATCTTCACCGTTCCCCCCCTTGCGCGGATTGGGGAGGCCCGATGAACGGGAAGGCCTACATCCGGCAGCCCAATGATCCCCGGAAGCAAAAGCAGATAATCATCCTGTCATGCTTCGTGGCCGCACTCTTCTTTCTGCTCCTGACCCGGCTCTGGTATCTCCAGATTGTCAAGGCCGAGGATTTTCAGAACAAGTCCGAAAGCAACCGGCTCCGCCTTGTTCCCGTGGCGGCGTCCCGGGGAACCATCTTTGATCGCAACGGCACGGTGCTCGTCAGCAATCGCCCCTCGTTCAGCGTTGCCGTTATTCCCCAGGAGGTGAAGGACCGCGATGCCCTCCTGGACCAGCTCTCTGCATATCTCGACATCGACCGGGCCGAGCTCCTGGAAAAATGGGAAAAGGGCAAGGGTAGGGCCCGGTACCATCCCATCGTCCTCGCTTCGGGGATTACCCGGGACCAGCTTGAGCTGCTGGAGGAGAAACGTCTCTGGCTTCCGGGGCTTGAGATTGAGGTCAAGCCGGTGCGCCAGTACGAGGCGGGAGTGCTCGCTTCACACCTCCTTGGCTATCTTGGCGAGGTATCCGATGATGAGCTGAAGTCCGATGCCTATGCCGGTTATAATTCGGGTGATTACATCGGTAAGAGCGGTATTGAGCGCAACTGGGAGCGGGTTCTCCATGGTAAGGATGGCGGCCGGCAGATCGAGGTGGATGCCCGGGGCAGAATCCTGCGGACTCTCTCCGAGACTCCTCCCACGGTCGGTTCGAGCCTCGTTCTGACCATCGACGCGGAACTCCAGAAAAGGACCGAGCAGAGTTTCGGCGAGCAGGCGGGTGCGGCCGTGGTGATGGATGTCAACACCGGGGATATTCTTGCCTTTGCCAGTAATCCCGATTTCGACCCCGCCCTCTTCACCGGGCGGATGCCCCCCGAGAAGTGGAAAGAGTACCTGGAGGACAAACGCCACCCCCTGGAGAACAAGGCCCTCAAGGGGCAGTATCCCCCCGGCTCCACCTTCAAGATCATTACCGCCCTTGCGGGGCTTGAGGAAGGGCTCATCGACGAGAAAACCTCGGTCGTCTGTAGAGGCACCTACACCCTCGGCGCGAGCAAGTTCGGCTGCTGGGAGCGAAAAGGTCACGGCACGGTGAATCTGAGGCGTGCGCTCAAGGAGTCGTGCGATGTCTATTTTTACCAGTTAGGTGAAAGGCTCGGCATCAACAAGATCGCAGCCTATGCCCGGGCGCTCGGTATGGGTTCCCCCATGGGGGTCGGGCTGGACAACGAGAAGGGCGGGCTTATCCCCACCTCGGAGTGGAAGGAGAAACGCCACAAGAAGAAATGGCTCCAGGGGGATACGCTTCCCGCTGCCATTGGCCAGGGGTACGTTCTCATGACGCCTATCCAGCTTGCGTCAATGATTGCTACCGTCGCCACCGACGGTGTTGTCTACCGTCCCCACCTTGTCAAACGCATCATCGACCAGGACGGCAGGGCCCTCCAGGAGTTCAAGCCGGAGGTCATTGCCAGGCCACGAATCAGTGCCAGGAGTTTCAGACTGGTAAAGGAGGGGCTTTCCGCCGTCGTCAACGATCCCGGGGGGACCGGTGCCAGGGCGCGGCTCTACCAGGTGCAGGTAGCGGGTAAGACCGGTACGTCGCAGGTGGTGAAGCTCCGTGACAACAGAGGGGGGATCCCCTATCAATACCGGGACCATGCCCTCTTCGTCGCATTTGCCCCTTACGACAAACCCGAAGTGGCGGTGGCCGTGGTTATTGAGCATGGCGAGCACGGCGGCTCCGCAGCGGCTCCTATAGCGGGGAACATCCTCAGGGCCTATTTCGAGGGAAAGGGATCCATCAGGAAACCCGTCAGGAAAGATGTTCCCAGCGAGACGGGAGAGCAGGCAGGGCAGGAAACACCGGCATCCGAGCAAGGCGGCAGTGCGTCGCAAGGACAGCAAGAGCAATGATCGATCGCAGACTTTTTACCAATTTCGACTGGACTCTCCTGGTGCTGGTGTTCCTCATCAGCGCCATGGGCATAGTCAATATCTACAGTGCGTCCGCTTCCTATACCCTGGTGGGGGCACCCTATTACCTCAAGCAGTTCTACTGGATCGTTGCCGGCATGTTCCTGGTGGTGCTCGCCTGCAGTGTCGACTACCATCTGCTGGAGGACGTTACCTACTGGTTTTACGGGTTACTCTGCGTTGTGCTGGTTGCCGTCCTGCTGATGGGAAAGACATCCATGGGGGCCACTCGCTGGCTTCACCTCGGATTTTTCAGCATCCAACCATCCGAACCGATGAAGGTGGTCATGATTATGACCCTCGCACGGTTCCTTTCACGGTACCCGGCCGTCGACGGGTTAACCGTGCGGGATCTCGTCTATCCCCTGTTGTTCGTGGGGGGACCGGCAATCCTCATCATGAAGCAGCCCGACCTGGGCACTGCCATTGTCATAATTCTCATTGCCTGTTCCATGATTGCCTATGTAGGAGTCCGCTTGGCAACCCTCGTCGCCTGCCTTGCGGCAACCGTCCCCGCGATTTACCTGGGATGGCGCTATTACCTACGTGATTACCAGAAAAACAGAATCCTCAACTTCCTCAATCCGGAACGCGATCCGCTCGGATCGGGCTACCATATCATCCAAAGCAAGATTGCAGTCGGTTCAGGGGGGATATTCGGCAAGGGGTTTACCCACGGGACCCAGACCCAGCTCCGTTTCCTCCCCGAACAGCACACCGATTTCGCATTCTCGGTTTTCGGCGAGGAGTGGGGGTTCATCGGGTGTCTGACGCTGCTGCTTCTCTACCTGTTCCTCATTTTCTGGGGACTCCACATTGCCGGCAGGTGTAACGACCGATTCGGCAGCCTTATGGCCGTCGGGGTGACGGCCATGCTCTTCTGGCATACCATCATCAATATCGGCATGGTAATCGGGGTATTCCCGGTTGTCGGCGTTCCCCTCCCGCTTTTCTCCTATGGCGGCACCTCAATGATCACCTCCATGATTGGTGTGGGAGTGCTGCTCAATATCAGCATGCGCAGGTTCATGTTCTAGTACTCTCCTCCCGGTAGACAGCCCCTCAAGCCTCGCATGAATGCATCTCCTGAGACCGTCGGGAACGGCGCTTTGATCAGTTTTCTGTTTGGGTCCGAAGGTTGCAATTTAATTGGTAGTCTGTTGAAAAGACTACTGCCAGTGGGCCCGCTGGATAGAGGAAAAGCGCATGATTACAAAGGTTTTTTTGAGCAGCCTCCAGTTCTTTCGTGTGGTGCTCCGGCGAAGGGGTAAGCTATTTCACCGGATGTCCGGTTATTTGACGGTGGCTTAACGAGTGTTGCGTGGGTGGGAGCGTTACGACAATGAATGCGTTGTGGAAAAAATGAAGAAGTTTTGCCCTCTTACGAATGCGGCTCACATTGCTGTGTCAAAATGCCAACTTGAAGGGCAATAAAATTTATTTGATAATTGTGGCGGTGCCTATAGAATGCAGTATACAAAATCCGCCTTGACAAAACATTTCTGCACGTTAAAGTAATTCACTTGGTTAGTGAGTGTTAATCAGTGGGGAGGACTTTTAGGGATTGACATGCTATTCAGTGCTCGGATGACTTCCTCCGAAATCTAGTGCTTCAGGATGGATATGACGAGCAATTCAGATGCAGAATATGAACGATTCTAAAACAGGGAATGCTTCGCAGATTTGAGTGATGTTTTTTGCTTTTTGGCTGGAAGGATAGGGCGCTACTTCATTCCCGGTTCATGAAATGTGATGGTTGATCGTGTAGGCAGGGTTTTCACAATCTTAACGCGAAGGAGGTGATGACAGGAGGTCTTTTGATTCAACTGTTGTCGTAAATGAAAATTCTCTGCAGTTAATTACGCGAAAGGAGCAGAAAGGGATGAAAAAGAAGATTTTGTTGAGCGCTGGGCTCGCAGTAACGGCAATTCTTGGTTTTGCCGCTGTCAACTGGGCTGTGGTACCCCCGCCGCCGGTTAACCAGAATGGAGGCATCTACGATACGACGTTTTCGGCGTTGACCCGTGCTGACTGTCTGCAGGCCGCCCCGTGTCACGTGAGTGATACGGTCGTGGTTCCCCGTCACCACAACCTGACACTGCCGCCGCGGCAGCTGAGCTGCTACGGCGACCCGACCGCCAACCCGGTTACCGGCTGCCACCAGCTGGTCCCCGACGGGGCGGGCGGATTCACCTTTGCTGATTTCCGGGATTGCCTCCGCTGCCACTCCAAGACTCCGCACCATATCACAACCCAAGCCCAGCAGCAGGACTGCAAGTTCTGCCACGGCAGCTTCATTGACAATCCGCTGGATGGCCATACCATCCCGACCTACGCCAAATCTTCGGTCACTCCCGAAACCAAGTGGCGCGGCAACAACCCCACCTCCCCGCAGAACTACGGCGGTTGCGCGGCATGCCACCAGGCTGCTGTAGCCTCCCCCACCGTCGGACCGAAGGACATCAAGAGCAACGCCGATAACCACCACGGGACCGGCCTCGGTGCTCCGACTTCCACGACCGGCCAGCCGATCCAGGTCGGTGACTGCACCTGGTGCCACGGCGGTGTGCCGGGCGACGTCAACTTCCTTGACATCCGGACCTGCGAGCGTTGCCATGGCATCAAGTCGCTCCACAACATTGAGAACCCCTCCGGTGCCGGGCCTAACGGCTCCACGCTCGGAACCAACGTCGTCCCGGGTGCCATGCCGCTCGGTTACGGCCACATCGGCGCTGACTTCGATTGCTGGGGCTGCCACGGTACGTTCAAGAAGTATGCAACCGATCCGTCTCCGGCCGGTGCGGTTGTACCGTTCGTATCCGACCTGAGCACCAGGGTCCTCATCGCCAACCAGTCTAACGCACTCACCATCACTGGTGGCAGCTTCACCAACCAGAGCAACGGCGTAGACTTCACTTCATCCGTTACCCTTACCAATGGTTCGGTCACGGTCAATGTCCAGCCGACCTCCATTACCGTGAGCGAGATTCAGGTAAACATCCCGGCTCTTCCGGTCGGCACCTACGACCTGCTCGTGGTCAAGGGCGACAAGCAGAGCAACCTGACTCGCGTTGCCGTACTTCCGCTCCTCACCATCAAGTCGGCTTCGGTCAGCGGCGGCACGGTTACCATCACTGGTAGCGGCTTCGGTGATGCTCCTGCTACCGACGTGAACACCGGCCTTGGCCTCTTCGCCGCGGACGGCAGCCAGATCCCCGTTTCGTTCTGGGGTAATGGTAAGATTGTCGGTTCAAGCACTGCCGTCAAGGCAGGCAGCACCGTTACCGTGAAGACCCTTTACGGACCTACCAGCGCCCTCGTTACCGGCGCAGGCAAGAAGGCCAAGCGGTAATTTTTGATGTTCCGGGATAGGGGAGGGAGTTTCTCCCCTATCCCACTTTTTACCTGTTTACCGGCTGCTTCCCATTGATTAAGAGGTACACCATGAACATACTACGCACCCTTCTTGTCGCTGTTATGGGGGCGATGCTTTGCTTACCACTTGATTCGTTTGCTGCCACGAAGAAGGTGATCGTCGGATTCACTCGCGCGCCAAAAGATCATGAAAAAAATCTGGTGTATGGCGCAAGAGGCCGAATCCACCGGACTCACCAGCACATCCGTGCCATTTCCGCGGAACTTCCCGAGGAAGAGATAGCGCGTCTGAAGCAGGACCCTTCGGTTGCTTATGTTGTTGATAATATTAAATTTACTCTGATTCGACCGGCAGAGCCGCTCAGTGTCCCGTCACCCGAATATGTGGATTCGTGGGGTGTTCTGCGGATCGGCTCCAATGTTGCCGCCTCCCGTGGATATAAAGGGGCGGGAATCAAGGTCGCCATTGTTGACTCCGGAATTGACTACAACCATCCCGACCTCAAGGACAACTATCGGGGTGGATACAATTTTGTAAACAATACAGCAGATCCCTTTGACGACGATGCCCAGAGCCATGGAACCCATGTGGCGGGGATCATCGCGGCCCGGGACAACGGCACCGGCGTTGTCGGTGTGGCGCCGGAAGCATCCCTCTACGCGGTAAAGGTCTTCAGTGCCACCGCCGGGGGGGACATGGATACCGTCGTTGCCGGGATTGAGTGGGCCATTGACAACAAGATGGATGTGATCAACCTCAGCATCGGGTATTCCGGCGACATCTATTCCATCTATCCCGACATTTTCAAGCCTCTCAAGGATGTCTGCGACCGGGCCTACCAGGCAGGCATCGTTCTGGTTGCGGCAACAGGAAACGACAACCGGGAAACTATTTCCGTTCCGGCGGCGTTCGATTCCGTCATTGCCGTTGCGGCCACTGACCAGAATGACCAGCGTGCCGTCTTTAACACTGTCGCTGCATCCAGTTATGGTGCAAAAGTGGAACTGGCCGCGCCGGGCACCTATATCAAATCCACGGTCAGCGGTGGTGGATACGCACTCCTGAGCGGCACTTCCCAGGCCTCACCCCATGTTGCTGGAGCGGCTGCGGTTCTTCTTTCCAGCGGCATTGCCGACGCAAACGGTAACGGCAGTCGTGCCGACGAGGTACGGGCAAGGCTGGACGCAACCGCCAAGGATTTGGGGGATCCAGGGCGTGACAAGTACTTCGGCTGGGGGTTGGTTGACCTTTCTGCGTCTACGGACCAGACCTACAAGTTACATATCGAGAAGAAAAAAGGCATGCCGAAGCTCAGCACACAATCCATAACCCTCGACAAGGGGAGCTATTCGTTGCAGGTCAGGAATAACGGCTTGGAGCGGCTGGCGGTAAAGTCTGTCGTTGGAAGCTGCAAGGAATTCGAGCGGGTCTTTGCCACCGGCTTCACATCTCCTCTTGAGGAACTGAATGCCAGTGTGACTCTCGATGGCTCTCAAACGACGCTTGTTTTTACCCCGTCCGGTGACATTGGTTCCTCAGCTGACATCACCATCACGAAACTCGCCCGGTAACGGGTGACGCATAGAGGAAAAATGAGATTAAATCGTTCGCTAACATTTGGATTATTCCTTTTGGGAGTGATGTTCACTCTTCATCTGCTTCAGACGCCTGTCTCCGCGGATGAGGTGAATAAAACCGGGAAAGTAGTAGCCCGGGTCAATGGGGTTCCGATCTACGAGAATGCTTTGCAGTCGCACCTTGCCGCATTGGCTAATAAGGGAAGAGCTTCCGGATTCGCGCGTGATCCAGCAAAGATGAACGACTACCAAAAGAAAAAAGCACTCTATTCCCTCATTGATGCAGAACTGCTTCGCCAGGCAAGCAACCAGCAGCAAGTTACCGACCTTGACGCCAAGGTGAGCAAGCGGTTACAGGAAGTTAAAGGGAAGTTTCCCGACGAAGAGGCGTTTCTCAAAAATCTCCAGGCCAGAGGGAAGACCCTCGACATCTTTGTGGCTGAACTTCGGGACGGGATTCGCTACGACGAATATCTTACGAGCAAGAAGGTCATTGGCGTTCCGGTTCCCGATGAGGAGATCCAGAAGTTCTACCGCGACAATCCGACGAGCTTCAGTGTTCCGGAGCAGATCAAGGTCAGACATATTCTGATCGAGCCCGATGGTAGCACCGCTGAGGCTGTTGCCAAGGCCGAAAAGAAGGCCGGTGAAATCCGTAATCGGGTTGTCAGGGATAAGGACTTTGCCGCAGTTGCCAAGGAGGTATCGGCGTGCTCCACCGCTTCGTCCGGTGGGGATCTGGGCTATGTTTCGCGAGGAACCATGCCCGCTGAGTTCGATAAGGTCGCCTTTTCACTCAAGCTCAATGAGGTGAGCGAACCGGTCAGGACTAAATTTGGTTTCCACATTATGGAAGTTTTGGATAAAAAGCCGGTGACGGTACGGCCGTACTCGGAAGTTCGAGAGTTCATTTCCCGCTACCTGCAACGTTTCGACGATGAAAAACGTTTGAATGCACACACGCTGGAGTTGCGGAAGAAAGCAACCATCGAGGTTCTGCTCGATTGAAAGGGTGTGCGGAACGCAGTACGGCACTAAACAAAGTCAGTCGTCTATAGTCGTATTTTTGTTCAAGCTTTTATTAGGAATTGAAAGGGAGAAGGTACTCGGTCATGGGCATTGCTCGAAAAATCAAATGGGTATTCGTGACACTCTGCCTCCTGCTGGTAACGGCGCTCACCTCATCAGCCTATGCTGCTGACTGGAACCTTACCAGTGGGAATTCAACGGTAACGCTTAATGACTCCGCAATGCCCGGAACTAGTCCCGGCGTTTATTCCTGGCTATTAGACAACGTTGAACGGATAAGTCAGCAGGCGTTCTACTACAGGATCGGGACGACATCGCCCGAGGTCAGCGTGAGTGGTGACACTCTTGATGCCACTGCTCCTTTCACTGTTGCTGCCAGCAACCAGACCGCTTCCTCAGTAACCCTGACGTTTACCGAAAAAGCCGGAAGGTTCTCGATTGCCGTCACCTATGAGTTGATTGGCGGAACCACTGGTCGCTCGACGCTTAACAAGAAGGTGGTCGTTACCAACCTCACGGCGGCTCCTCTTGACCTCCATCTTTTCAGCTATTCGGATTACGACCTCAAGACTGGCGCCTATAATTTCGAGAATGCCTCAATTGTCAACGGCAAGGCGTATCAGTCCAGTTTTACTAACACCACCGACACGGTCGGTAACGGGGCGACTTTTGTTGAACGTGCAACAGTGCCTCCCAGTCGCGTCGGTATCGATAACGCCCAGTTCCTGGGCTCCCTGGCAAACGGGGCCACACCATACAACCTCGACAATTTTTCCGGACCGTTCCCCTCCAATGGTGACTCCCAGTTCGCCTTCCAATGGGATCTGACCGTAGACCCCAAGACACCGACTTCATTTACGATTACAGACGACTTTTACCCGACCAAGGCCCTCTATCTCTCAAAAGCCTCCACGCCCAGCACCTGTGTAAACTATGGTCAGACCTTCACGAACACCTATGCGTTTGACAACACACGAAACCTTGCCACTCCTGCCGATAACACCCTCATCAGAGAGAAGCTGGCCCGCGACATCTCTCTCTCGTTAGCGACCGACGGCGGGGCCTACAACGCGACAACCGGCTCCGTCGATTGGAAGATTCTCCAGATGGCGGCCGGTGCAGCGCAGCAGACGGTCCAGGGGACCTATACCGTCAACTCCGCCGCCGATTTCACAATGACGTCCCAGATAGTCAGCGACGAGACATTCCCCACGAGCGTGAGTGCCAAGCTGACTCTCTGTAATCACCCCCCTTCAATTTCTTCCTTTCCGGGCAAGAACGGCACCGAAGGCCAGGCATACAGTTACCAGGTGATAGCCACTGATTCCGACCCGGGGACCACGCTAAGCTACTCCCTTGATGTCGCTCCTGCCGGGATGACGATCAATTCAAGCGGCCTTATCACGTGGACTCCTACGTCTGCCCAGACCGGTAATAACACGATAACCGTCCGGGTGAGTGATGGTACTCTGGCCGCTACCCAGACCTATACGCTCTTCATTGCCTATGTAAACGCCGCACCGTCCATCACCTCTTCTCCGGTGACGAGTGCTTACGTCGGGGTTTCCTATCCTTACACCGTGGTCGCAACCGACCCGAACCTCAAACAGGGTGACAAGCTCACCTTCGGATTGCCGGCTGCCCCCAGCGGGATGACCATTAATTCGACCACCGGTGTTATTTCCTGGACACCGGATGCGACGCAGGTCGGCCCCCAGAATGTTGTCGTTCAAGTTACGGATAACGGCTATCTCTTCGTCCAACAAAGCTTCACGGTAACCGTCAGCGCGACAACCAAGCAGACCCCTGTCATCACGTGGACAGCGCCTGCCGCGATCACCTACGGGACCGCGCTTGGCGTGACGCAATTGAACGCCACAGCCAACGTCCCCGGCACCTACGCCTACACCCCGGCCTCCGGCGCCGTCCTTAACGCCGGGAGCCAGACCCTGTCGGTCACCTTCACGCCAACCGATACGACCACCTACACCACGGCCACCGCGACCACCACCCTCACGGTGAACAAGGCCACCCCGACCATTACGTGGGCGACGCCGGCCTCTGTTCCCGTCGGCACGGCGCTTTCCTCGACTCAACTGAACGCCACGGCCAGCACGGTCGGCAGCTTCACCTACACCCCAGTCTCCGGGACGGTGCTGACCACCGCTGGAGTCCAGACGCTGTCCGCCACTTTCACCCCGACCGACACCACAAACTACAACGGCGCCTCAGCGAGTGTGAACCTCTCGGTAGTTGCCAAACAGGTACCGACCATCACGTGGGCAGCGCCTGCGGCGATCACCTACGGGACCGCGCTCAGCGCCGCGCAGCTGAACGCCACGGCCGGTGTCCCCGGCACCTACACCTACACCCCGGCCGTCGGCACGGTACTTAACGCCGGCACCCAGAGCCTGTCGGTCACCTTCACGCCGACCGATACGACCATCTACACCCCGGCTACCGCGACCGTCAGCCTCACGGTGAACAAGGCCAGCCAGACGGTCAGCTTCACCTCGACCATTCCGACGAGTCCCGCGTTTGGTGGCACCTACACCCCGGCAGCCACCGCGACCTCCGGGCTCGCCGTAGCCATCACCCTTGATGCCGCCAGCACCGGCTGCACACTCGCCTCCGGCGTAGTAACCTTCACCGGGGCCGGCACCTGCGTGATCGACGCCAACCAGGCAGGCACCACCAACTACAACGCCGCAGCCCAGGTACAGCAGAGCATCGGCATCGGCAAAGGCGCTTCGACCATAACCGTGACCGGCGCCACCAGCTTCACCTACACCGGCGCCCCGCAGGGTCCGGGCACTGCCACCGTGACCGGCTCGACCGGCGCGGTGACCTACAGCTACGCCGGGACCGGAACCACCACCTATCCCGCAAGCGCCACCAAACCGACCAATGCCGGTAGCTACACCGTAACCGCCACCGTAGCGGCTGACGCCAACTACAACGGCGCCTCCTCCTCCGCCACGGCATTCACCATCACCAAGGCCGCTGCCACCGTGACCCTCGGCAACCTTACCGCCACCTATGACGGCACTGCCAAGGCCGCTACCGCTACCACCATCCCGAACGGGCTGACCGTGGCAATCACCTACGCCGGCGGCACCACCGCACCGACCGCGGCCGGTTCCTACGCCGTAGTTGCCACCGTTAACGACGCCAACTACACCGGCAGCGCTACGGGCACCCTGAACATCGCCAAGGCCAGCCAGACGGTCAGCTTCACCTCGACCATTCCGGCGAGTCCCGCGATAGGCGGCACCTACACCCCGGCAGCAACCGCGACCTCCGGGCTCGCCGTAGCCATCACCCTTGATGCCGCCAGCACCGGCTGCACACTCGCCTCCGGCGTAGTGACCTTCACCGGGGCCGGCACCTGCGTGATCGACGCCAACCAGGCGGGCACCACCAACTACAACGCCGCAGCCCAGGTACAGCAGAGCATCGGCATCGGCAAAGGCGCTTCGACCGTAACCGTGACCGGCGCCACCAGCTTCACCTACACCGGCGCCCCGCAGGGTCCGGGCACTGCCACCGTGACCGGCTCGACCGGCGCGGTGACCTACAGCTACGCCGGGACCGGAGCCACTACCTATCCCGCAAGCGCCACCAAACCGACCAATGCCGGTAGCTACACCGTAACCGCCACCGTAGCGGCTGACGCCAACTACAACGGCACCTCCTCCTCCGCCACGGCATTCACCATCACCAAGGCCGCTGCCACCGTGACCCTCGGCAACCTTACCGCCACCTATGACGGCACTGCCAAGGCCGCTACCGCTACCACCATCCCGAACGGGCTGATCGTGGCTATCACCTACGCCGGCGGCACCACCGCACCGACCGCGGCCGGTTCCTACGCCGTAGTTGCCACCGTTAACGACGCCAACTACACCGGTAGCGCCACGGGTACCCTGGTTATTGCCAAGGCGACGTCTACCATCACTTGGGCCACGCCGACCGCCGTTCCCGTCGGCACTGCCCTCAGCAGCACCCAACTGAACGCCACAGCCAATACTGCCGGTACTTTCACCTACACCCCAGCTGCCGGGACGGTCATGAACACCGTCGGGACCCAGGCCCTGTCCGTCTCCTTTACACCGACAGACAGCACGAACTACACCAGCGCCACGGCGAGCGTGAGTCTCTCGGTAGTTGCCAAGCAGGTACCGACCATCACGTGGGCAGCGCCTGCGGCGATCGCCTATGGCACAGCCCTTGACGCCACCCAACTGAACGCTACCGCCAACGTAGCGGGTACCTTCGTCTACACTCCGGCCGCCGGCACCGTGCTTAACGCCGGCAGCCAGACCCTGTCGGTCACCTTCACGCCGACCGACACTGCCACGTACACCACGGCCACCAAGACCGTCAGCCTCACGGTGAACAAGGCCAGCGCCACCATAACTCTCTCAGGGCTCAGCGCCACCTACGACGGCACCACCAAGGCCGCAACCGCCACAACCAGCCCTGCCGGAGTAGCAGTATCCCTAACCTATAAGAACGGTAAAACCACGGTAACCAGCCCGACAGCGGCAGGAAGCTACAGCGTAACCGCCACCGTCACCGACCCGAATTACACCGGTAGCGCCACGGGTACCCTGGTTATTGCCAAAGCGACGTCTACCATCACCTGGGCTACGCCGACTGCCGTTCCCGTCGGCACTGCCCTCAACGACACCCAACTGAACGCCACAGCCAATACTGCCGGCACCTTCAGCTACACCCCGGCTGCCGGGACGGTTGTGAACACAGCCGGGACCCAGACGCTGTCCGTCTCCTTCACGCCGACCGACAGCACGAACTACACCAGCGCCACAGCGAGCGTGAGCCTCTCGGTAGTTGCCAAGCAGGTACCGACCATCACGTGGGCAGCGCCTGCGGCGATCGCCTATGGCACAGCGCTTGACATCAATCAACTGAACGCCACGGCCAACGTTGCCGGTACCTTTGCCTATACCCCGGCCTCCGGCACCGTGCTTAACGCCGGCAGCCAGACCCTGTCGGTCACCTTCACGCCGACCGACACCGCCACGTACACCACGGCCACCAAGACCGTCACCCTGACGGTGAACCCGGCCAGCGCCACGGTAACCCTCGCAGGCCTTACCGCCACCTATGACGGCAGCGCCAAGGCCGTCACCGCTACCACCAACCCTGCGGGCAAGGCCGTCACCATCACCTACGCCGGCAGCGCCACCGCGCCGACCGCAGCCGGTTCCTACGCCGTAGTTGCCACCGTCACCGACCCGAATTACACCGGTAGCGCCACGGGTACCCTGGTTATTGCCAAAGCGACGTCTACCATCACCTGGGCTACGCCGACTGCCGTTCCCGTCGGCACTGCCCTCAACGACACCCAACTGAACGCCACAGCCAATACTGCCGGCACCTTCAGCTACACCCCGGCTGCCGGGACGGTTGTGAACACAGCCGGGACCCAGACGCTGTCCGTCTCCTTCACGCCGACCGACAGCACGAACTACACCAGCGCCACAGCGAGCGTGAGCCTCTCGGTAGTTGCCAAGCAGGTACCGACCATCACGTGGGCAGCGCCTGCGGCGATCGCCTATGGCACAGCGCTTGACATCAATCAACTGAACGCCACGGCCAACGTTGCCGGTACCTTTGCCTATACCCCGGCCTCCGGCACCGTGCTTAACGCCGGCAGCCAGACCCTGTCGGTCACCTTCACGCCGACCGACACCGCCACGTACACCACGGCCACCAAGACCGTCACCCTGACGGTGAACCCGGCCAGCGCCACGGTAACCCTCGCAGGCCTTACCGCCACCTATGACGGCAGCGCCAAGGCCGTCACCGCTACCACCAACCCTGCGGGCAAGGCCGTCACCATCACCTACGCCGGCAGCGCCACCGCGCCGACCGCAGCCGGTTCCTACGCCGTAGTTGCCACCGTCACCGACGCCAACTACACCGGTAGCGCCACGGGTACCCTGGTTATTGCCAAAGCGACGTCTACCATCACCTGGGCCACGCCGACTGCCGTTCCCGTCGGCACTGCCCTCAACGACACCCAACTGAACGCCACAGCCAATACTGCCGGCACCTTCAGCTACACCCCGGCTGCCGGGACGGTCATGAACACCGCCGGGACCCAGACACTGTCCGTCTCCTTCGTCCCGACCGACCCCGTCAACTACAGCACGGCAACAGCAAGCGTTAACCTCACCGTGAACGCCGTTACCAAGCAAACTCCGGTAATTACCTGGGCAACGCCGGCGGCAGTGTCGGTTGGTACGACTCTCAGTAGCACTCAGCTCAATGCCACAGCCAACGTACCGGGCACCTTCACCTACATCCCGGCTGCCGGGACAGCCCTGAACACCGCCGGCACCGTAACTCTTTCCGCCACCTTCACGCCGACCGACACCGTAAACTACAACACGGCAACGGCGAGCGTTAACCTCACTGTGAACGCCGTTACCCAGCAGACTCCGGTCATTACCTGGGCAACACCGGCGGCAGTGTCTGAGGGTACGACCCTCGGCAGCACCCAACTCAACGCCACTGCCAACGTTCCGGGTACCTTCGCCTACACCCCGGCAGCCGGGACAGCCCTGAACACCGCCGGCACCGTAACTCTTTCCGCCACCTTCACGCCGACCGACACCGTCAACTACACCACGGCAACGGCGAGCGTGAGCCTCACCGTGAACGCCGTTATCACCAAGCAGCCCCCCGTGATCACATCGTCTCCGGTGACAACAGGATATAAGGACGGCTACTACTACTATCAGGTAGTGGCTTCTGATCCGAATGGTGACACTGTCAGTTACTCGTTGAGCACCTATCCGTCGGGCATGACCATCAACTCGACGACGGGACTCATTTACTGGCGTCCGGGGAGCACCGGCACCTATTCGGTAACGGTGAGAGCAAAGGACACAACTGGTCTTTACGCAAGCCAGAGCTTCAAGATTTCCGTAGCCGACAGCTCTTCCAACAGCTCGCCGAAGATCACCTCGACGGCTGTGACCACGGCAGTCGTTGATACTTTGTACAACTATGATGTGAATGCAACGGATTCCAATGGCGACACCGTGTACTTCAGGTTGTCATCGGCACCGTCAGGGATGACGATCGACGCGATAAGCGGTCTCATCAGCTGGACGCCGACTTCATCCCAGACCGGCTCGAAATATGTGAGTGTCCAGGCGGTCGACAGCAAGGGAGGAAGAACGTCACAGAGCTTCTACATTACGGTGTCACAGTCCTCCAGTACCAATAACGCACCGGTGATTTCTACCTCGCCGGTAACAACTGCCACCGTGGGACGTTCGTACTCCTATGATGTCAATGCAACTGACGCTGATGGGGATACTTTGACCTACAAGCTGACCACCGCCCCCAGTGGCATGGGCATCGACGCAAACACCGGTGTCATTTCGTGGACTCCTTCGTCCTCACAGACCGGATCCAACAGTGTGACGGTCGAGGTGACTGATGGCAAGGGAGGAAGCGACACCCAGAGCTTCACCGTATCGGTCACGGGGAGTACAACGAACAATGGGGCTCCTCAATTCACTTCCACTCCCGTGACCACTGCAGTTGTCAGGAAGTATTACACCTATAACGCTGACGCCGTTGATCCGAATGGCGACACTATTAAATATTCGTTCGCCAGAAGGCCTGACGGTATGTCGATCAATTCTTCCACGGGCTTGATCAACTGGTATGCCTCCCGAACCGGCTCCTACAATGTTTCGGTGAAGGCCACCGATTCGAAAGGGAATTCTGCATACCAGAATTTCACCATTACCGTTGTGACGGCAGATGTGTCAGCTATCCCCTTGTCCGTTAATTCGTGCGATGTCAACGGTGATGGTCTTGTAACCATCGATGATGTCAAGGCGATCATTGCCGGGAGGGGGACTAACAACCTCACTCTCGATATGGACGGTGATGGTGCCGTGACGTTGCTGGATGCGCGCATTTGCTCCCCTCAAGTGAAGAACTGAGGATATGATGCTGTAAGCAAAGCTGTGATTTCGTATGATGAACGACGGGGAGGTGTCGCGGACGCCTCCCCGTTTCTTTTTGCCGCAACCCTTGAGGGCGCATTGGTATTCACGGTTGCCCCTGATTTCGAAAAGATGGTATAACCAGTTCATTCCACATGATTCAGAGGTTTTCTTGAAGGCTTCCCTGGTTCGCCGTGTCTGGGTTACATTCTCTGCCCATGTAATCGGTTTCTATGCATCCACTCTCAACAGGTTCCGGGTTAAAGGGATTGAAAACCTGCCGAAGGATGGTGGGGTGCTGATCGCCTCCAACCACATCTCGGCCTATGAAACCATTTTCATTCCCTGGGCCGTGTTGCGTCACTATCCCCTGCAGATGGTCTGGGCTCCCGCCAAGGAAGAGCTTTTCACCAGCCGTCTTCAGCAGTGGCTCTACAGTTCGTGGGGGGCGTTTCCGGTCAAGCGGGGGCGCGACATCCGCGCCGGTAAGGTCATCAATGATCTTCTCCTGACCGAAAAGGTGATGCTCTTCCCCGAGGGGACCCGCCATAAGGACGGGGTTCTCGGCCCTGGCAACCGGGGTGTGGGCAAGATTATCTACGACACGCGCCCCACGGTCGTGCCGACGGCCCTCGTGGGCCTCAATCGCTGGAAGTTCCCCGGTGTAGGCCAGGATGCCGCCATCGTATTCGGAAAACCTCTCGATTTTGCAGACCTGTATGGCCGCGAAGACAACAAGGAAACTCACCAGTTGATTGTCGGGCGTGTCATGACAGCCATAGCTGATCTTCTGAAGACGGAAGGGGCCTATGTCAACAAGGGTTGAACTTTTCTGCGACGGTGCCTGCAGCGGTAATCCGGGCGTCGGCGGTTGGGGGGGCATCCTTCGGTGTGGCGCTACGGAAAAGGAATTATCGGGCGCCGAGTGGGAGACCACCAACAACCGGATGGAGATGACCGCCGCCATCCGGGGGCTGGAGGCCCTGACGCGTCCCTGTGAGGTGGTCGTCACCACCGACTCCCAGTATCTGGTAAAGGGAATGACCGAATGGCTTTCGGGGTGGATCCGGCGGGGGTGGGTCAACAGCAAGAAGGAGCCGGTGCTGAACCGGGATCTCTGGGAACGGCTCCTGGAACTCTCCAAGACTCACCGGATCCAGTGGACCTGGATTCGGGGGCACAACGGCCATGCCGAGAACGAGCGCTGTGACGCCCTGGCTCGGGGGGCCATTGACGAGCTCAGAAAGAAGGGGCAGGGACGGCGGTGAACTACTTCATCGTTGAGGTGTCGGAGCAGGAGGTGAAGCGGGAGAAGGAAAAGGCCCGGGAGCTTCGCCGAAGCCAGTGGTGGAAGAACCGGATTGCCCGCGGCATCTGCCACTACTGCGGTGAAATCTTCCCGCCCGAGGAGCTCACCATGGACCACCTGGTGCCCGTCGTGCGTGGCGGCAAGAGCACCCGCGGCAACGTGGTTCCGGCCTGCAAGGAGTGCAACAACCGCAAGAAGTATCTCCTCCCCGTGGAGTGGGAGGAGTATCTGGATTCGTTGGAAAGCGAACCGTCCGACGGTGAAGGGTAACCTCCGCCAGCGGGCGGCATGGGGTAAGCGTGCGTTACAAGGCAGTAATCTACGATTGTGATGGGGTGATGTTCGACTCCTTCGAGGCGAATCTCGCCTTCTACCAGCGGATCATGGGGATGATGGGGCGCAAGCCCCTCGACCGGTCCGACGAGGAGCAGATGCGCATCCTCCATACCTATGCTAACCGGGAGGTCCTCGCTCATTTTTTCCCCGACCCGAGGGAGTGGGAAGAGGCGGTCCGCTGTGCCGGCCGGATCGACTACCGGGACCTCGTCCCTCTGATGGTCATGGAACAGGGGTTTCGCGAAACCCTCGATGTGCTCAAGGGTCGTGTTGAGCTGGCCGTCTGCACCAATCGGTCAACCTCCATGGACACCGTTCTGGAAAGCTTCGACCTCGCTTCCTATTTCGGCCTCGTCATGACCGCCTCGAAGGTGGCCAACCCGAAGCCCCACCCGGAGCCGCTTCTGAGGGTTGTTGAACACTTCGGCATCAAACCCGGTGAGGCCCTCTTTGTGGGGGACTCGGCCGTGGACTCCATGGCCGCGGAAGCAGCCGGCGTGCCTTTTGTCGCCTACAAGGCAGACCTCCCCGCCATGACGTGCATCGACCACCATGGCGATCTGGTCGCCCTTGTGCGATCCTGAACCGCTCCCACATGGTTCCCTAACACTAAACACCTAACACCTCTGCCAGCCGCAATACCTCGTCCTGGGGGCGTTTCTCGCCTTTGATGACGTCTTCCAGGGGCGTGGCGAGAATGGCATTGCAGGAAAGTCCCACCATCACCCCGGAGTTGCCGGAGATGAGGAGTTCCACCGCCCGCTTGCCGAAACGGCTTGCCAGGAGCCGATCGAAGACGGTCGGCGCGCCGCCGCGCTGGTAGTGGCCCAGCACCGTGATCCGCGTCTCGAAGCCGATGGCGTCCTTGATGCTGTCGGAGATCTCCCGGGCATGGCCGGCGCCTTCGGCGAGGATGATGATGGCGTTATCGCGCCCCTCCTCGAAGCGTGCTCGGAGCTGTTGGCAGATCTCGGCCAGGTCGTATTCCCGTTCGGGGACCAGGGCGAACTCGGCACCGGTGGCGATGGCGGAGATGCTGGCCAGGTACCCCGAGTTGCGCCCCATGACCTCGATCACAAAGGCCCGGGCGTGGGAGCTGGCCGTATCCTTGATGCAGTCGACGGCGTAGATGATGTTGTTGAGGGCCGTATCAACACCGAGGGCCATGTCGGTGTAGGGGATGTCGTTGTCAATGCTGGACGGGATGCCGACCACCGGCAGGCCGAGCCGGTGGAGCGCCAGGGCGCCGGTTAGGGAGCCGTCGCCACCGAGCACCACGAGTCCTTCGACGCCCAACTCCTTCAGGTTGTCGATGGCCTTCTGCTGCCCCTCGGGGGTCTTGAATTCCGGCGAGCGGGCCGACTGGAGGAACGTCCCACCCCGGTGGAGGATGCCCGAAACCGCCTTGGTGTCGAGGGGGATGGCATCCCCCTTCATGAGCCCCAGATATCCCTTTCTGAATCCCACCACCTCGATGTTCAGGCGGATCGCGGTCCGTACCGCCGCCCGGATGGCGGCGTTCATGCCGGAGCAGTCGCCGCCGCTCGTGAGAATGCCGATCTTTTTCATTGCTTGTTCCTCTCCTGTAAAGTCCGCAGATATTCCATCCGTTCCTTGATCGTCTTTTCGTAGCCATGCCCGCGGGGGGCGTAAAAGGTCTTCCCCCGGAGTTGTTCAGGGAGATACTCCTGGGAGACGTGCCCCCCTTCGTAGTCGTGGGCATACTTGTATCCCGCGTGGTATCCCAGATCCTTCATGAGCCGCGTGGGGGCGTTGCGGATGTGGAGGGGAACGGGGAGGGCGCCGCTCTTCCTTACCTCTGCCAGGGCCGCGTCGATTCCCGCGTAGGAGGCGTTGGACTTGGGTGCGGTGGCGAGATACGTCACCGCCTGGGCCATGATGATCCGTCCTTCGGGCATCCCCACAAGCTGGAACGCCTGAAGGGCTGCAACCGCCACTTGCAGCGCCCTCGGGTCGGCATTGCCGATATCCTCGGAGGCGAGGATCACCATCCGCCTCAGGATGAAGAGGGGGTCTTCCCCCGCTTCGATCATCCGCGCCAGCCAGTAGAGGGCGCCGTCGGGGTCGCTGCCCCGCATGGACTTAATGAAGGCGGAGATGACGTTGTAGTGCTCCTCACCCCCCTTGTCGTAGAGCAGGGCCTTCTTCTGGGCCGCTTCCCGGGCCGAGTCCAGGTCGATCTCGCCGTTTTTCGCCAGTCGCGCCGCCGTTTCCAGGGTGTTGAGGGCGATCCGGGCGTCCCCCTGGGCCTGCTCCGCCATGAAAGCGAGGGCCTCGTCGGAAACGGCAAGGCTCCGGTTGCCAAGCCCCCGTTCCGGGTCGACAAGGGCACGACGCAGGATCGTTGTCACCTCTTCATCGGTCAGGGAGTTGAGGACCAGGACCTTGCAGCGGGAGAGGAGCGGCGCGATGACCTCGAACGAAGGGTTTTCGGTGGTGGCGCCGATAATGGTGAAGACTCCTTTCTCCACGTAGGGGAGGAAGGCGTCCTGCTGGGATTTGTTGAACCGGTGGATCTCGTCAACGAAGAGGATGGTGTTGGAACCCCGGTACTTCCGCTCGTTCTCCGCCTCCTTGACGATTTCGCGGATCTCCTTCACGCCGGAGAGGATGGCGGAAAAAAAGATGAAGTGGGACTTGGTGGCGTTGGCGATGATGCGGGCCAGGGTCGTTTTCCCCGAACCGGGAGGACCCCAGAAAATGAGGGAAGAGAGGGTGTCGGACTCGATGAGCCGACGCAGGAGTTTCCCTTCGCCCAGAAGGTGCTCCTGGCCCACGTAGTCGTCGAGGGTGCGGGGGCGCATCCGTTCGGCCAGGGGGGCATCCCTGCCGGTTTCGGTTGCGGCGGTGGCGTCGAAAAGATCGGTCATCGGTCTGATTCTGCTCAGTCGGGTATCACGTCGTGCTGGCGGTACTCCAGGACCGGGTGGACTTCAAAGGGCTCCACGTCCCAGATCTCCCGGGCGTACTCGGCGATGGTCCGGTCGCTGGAAAACTTCCCCATGCCGGCGCAGTTGAGGATGGCCTTGCGGGCCCACTGTTCCCGGTCCAGGTAGAGGCGGCTGACCTCCTCCTGACAGGCCACGTAGGAGGCGTAATCGGCCAGGAGCATGTAGTGGTCTCCCTGGTTGAGGAGGGAGTCGACAATGGGGCGGAAGAGGTCGCGGTTGGCGGGGAAGAAGTACCCCTCGGCGATCATGTCCAAAACCTTTTTCAGCTCGGGGTTGCGGCTGTAGTAATCCCTCGGGTTGTAGCCCCTGCGGCGCAGGTCCTCCACCTCGTCGGCGTTCATGCCGAAGATGAAGATGTTGTCGCGCCCCACTTCCTCCATGATCTCGATGTTGGCGCCATCGAGGGTGCCGATGGTGAGCGCCCCGTTCAGGGCGAATTTCATATTGCCAGTCCCCGACGCCTCGGTTCCGGCGGTGGAGATCTGTTCCGAAAGATCGGCGGCCGGGAAGATTTTCTCAGCCAGGGAAACGCTGTAGTTAGCGAGAAAGACCACCTTGAGGCGGTCCCCAACCTGGGAGTCGTTGTTGATTACATCTCCCACGGCATTGATGAGCCTGATAATCAGCTTGGCGATGGCATAGGCCGGGGCCGCCTTGCCGCTGAAGATTATCGTGCGGGGGACGAAGTCGCCGTCGGGGTTCGCCTTGATACGGTTGTACAGGGTGATGACGTGGAGCACGTTCAGCAGTTGCCGCTTATATTCGTGGATCCGCTTCACCTGGCAGTCAAACAGGGAGTCGGCGTTCACCTGAATACAGTTGTGCTTCAGGATATACTCGGCAAGCTTGTCCTTGTTGGTCCGCTTCACCTGCTGCCACTGGGCCATAAAGGCCGGATCGTCGACCAGAGGACGGAGCTGGGTGAGCTTGTAGAGGTCGGTGGTCCAGCCGTTGCCGATGGTGTCGCCGATGAGGCGCGCCTGGTCCGGGTTGGCGCACTTGAGCCAGCGGCGCTGGGTGATGCCATTGGTCTTGTTGTTGAACCGCTCCGGGTACATCTCGAAGAAATCCTTGAAGACGTGTTCCTTGATAATCTCCGTGTGGAGTGCCGCCACGCCGTTCACCGAGTGGCTCCCCACCACGGCCAGGTTCGCCATCCGCACCTTTCGCTCCCAGTGTTCCTCGATGAGGGACATCCGTTCCAGCTTGCCCGTGTCGCCGGGAAAGCGCGTGCGGACCGCAGTCAGGAAACGATCGTTGATTTCATAGATGATCTGGATGTGGCGGGGGAGGATATGTTCGAAGAACCAGACCGGCCACTTCTCCAAGGCCTCGGGGAGGATGGTGTGGTTGGTGTAGGCGAAGGTCCTGGTGGTGATATTCCAGGCGGTCTCCCAATCGAGCCGGTGGTGGTCGATGAGGACCCGCATCATCTCGGGGATGCAGAGGGCCGGATGGGTGTCGTTCAACTGGATGGCAGCCTTTTCGGGGAGACGCCGCAGGTCCTCGTGCTGTTTGTGAAAGCGGTAGATAACGTCGTGAACCGTGGCGCAGGCCAGGAAGTACTCCTGTTTGAAGCGGAGTTCCTTCCCCTCCGGCACGTTGTCGGCCGGGTAGAGGACCTTGGAGATGTTTTCGGTGAGCATCTTCTTTTCGACGGCACGGATGTAATTCCCTTCGTTGAAGAAGGAGAGGTCGAATTCCCGGGTCGACTTGGCGGTCCACAGCCGCATGGTGTTGACGGTGTTGGTGCCGTAGCCGGGGATGGGGGTGTCGTAGGCCATGGCCATGACGTCCTCGGTGTCGATCCAGTCGAAGAGGGTATTGCCTTCGGTGTCCTTGCGCTCCACAACCCTGCCGTAGAACTTGACCGGGTGGAGGTGCTCCTGGCGGTCCATCTCCCAAGGGTTTCGATAACGGAGCCAGTTGTCGGGGATTTCCACCTGGGAACCGTCAATGATGTTCTGGCGGAAGATGCCGTACTCGTACCGGATGCCGTAGCCGTACCCCGGAACCCCCATGGTGGCCATGGAGTCGAGGAAGCAGGCCGCAAGCCGCCCCAGCCCTCCGTTGCCGAGCCCCGCGTCCTGCTCCCGTTCGATGAACTCATCGAGGTCATAGCCGAGCGAGTTCATGGCCTCCCGGAACTCCGCGAGAAGCCCCAGATTCACCAGGCTGTTCTCAAGGGTCTTCCCCATGAGAAACTCCATGGATACGTAGTAAATGCGTTTGGGGTCCTCGTTGTAGTAGGCCTGCTGGGTGTCGAGCCACCGTTCCACCATCCGGTCGCGGACGGCGTAGGCGAGGGCGTTGAAGATATCGTGGCGGGTAGCGGAGTACTTGTCCTTGCCCAGGGTGTACTCCAGGTGCTCAAGGAAAGACTTGATGATGAGCATCATGGTGTCGAGTTCAGGGGAGCCGGATTCGCTCGGAAACGCTTCATCAGTCATGGGGTCACCTCAGGGGAGGGGGGTGGAAACCGGGTCGTTCGGGAGAAGGCAGTACCCCCAAATGGCGGAATTCCATTGGACATGCCCCCTGATCTATGCTAGTAAATTCCATACTTATACCACAATAACAGGGTCGGCACGATGAAAAAAATCGCCATCTTCGCCAAGGTTCACGACCCCCGTTGCCAGGGAGTGGCAGGGGAACTGATCACCTGGCTCGAGCAGCGGAGGATCGTTCCGCTCGTTGAAGCCCATTTTGCCCGCCATCTGGGGCGATCGGGCGTTACCTCCGAAGAGATTCCCGACCTCGCTGACATGGCGGTGGTCCTGGGGGGGGACGGCACCCTCATCTCGGCCGCCCGGCTCCTGGGGGGGCGGGAAATCCCCATTCTCGGCGTGAACCTGGGGAGCCTCGGCTTTCTGACCGAGGTCACCCTGGACGAGCTCTATCCAGCCCTTGAAGCATGCCTCGGCGGCGACTACCGGGTTTCGGAGCGGATGATGCTTGCCGCCACCGTGGAGCGGGGCGACGACATCGTCTTCTCCCACCGGGTTCTGAACGACGCGGTGATCAACAAGGGAGCCCTTGCGCGGATCGTCGACATGGAAAGTCTGGTCAACGGCCACTACCTCACCACCTACAAGGCCGACGGCCTCATCATTTCGACCCCCACCGGCTCCACCGGCTACTGCCTCTCGGCCAATGGCCCCATCGTCCACCCGGACCTGGAATGCCTCACCATCACCCCCATCTGCCCCCATACCCTCACCAACCGTCCCATCGTCCTGGAGGCCAGCGCTGAGGTAACCATCAGGCTCATCTCCAAGAATGAGGATGTCTACCTCACCCTCGACGGCCAGGTGGGGATGGAGCTCAAGTGCGGCGACATCATCCGGGTGCGCCGGGCCGAGCACCGCACGCGCCTCGTTATGTCGCGGAGCAAGGACTATTTCGAGGTTCTCAGGACCAAGCTCAAGTGGGGTGAGCGGTAGTGCTCATCGACCTCTCCATCAGAAACTTCGCCATCATCGATACTCTCCATGTTCCGTTCCAGCCGGGGCTTACGGTCTTTACCGGCGAGACCGGCGCGGGAAAGTCGATCATCATCGACGCGGTAAACCTCATCATGGGGGGGCGTGCTTCCGCCGACCTGATCCGGACCGGCGCCGAGGAGGCCACCGTGGAGGCGGTCTTTGCGCTCCCCGAAGGTTCCCCTCTTGGTGCCCGCCTGGCCGATGCGGGGATCGAGTGCGACGGCGAGCTCCTGGTGAAACGGGTCGTGTCCCGCTCGGGACGCAACCGGGTCTTCGTGGGGGGCGGCCTCTCCACCCAGGCGATTCTCGCCGACATGGCCCGGGAGCTCGTCAATATCTACGGCCAGCATGAGTCCCAGACCCTCCTGCGGACCGACAACCACCTGACCCTCCTGGACGGTTTCGGGGGGCTTCTCCCTCTCCGGGAGTCCTATGGCGCCCTCTATGCCGATTACCGCGCTACCCTTGATCAAATCCGGGCGCTGGAGGAGGGGGAGCGGGAGGCGGCCCGGCGGCTCGATCTCCTGTCGTTCCAGGCAAGCGAGATTCGTGAGGCGGCCCTGCACCCCGGCGAGGATGCGGATCTGGAGCGGGAGCGGGGGCTCCTGGCCCACGGCGAAAAGCTCCTCTTCGCCAGCCAGGAGGCCTATGCGGCCCTCTACGGGGACGATGGTGCCGTGCTCGACCGGCTGGCCGAGGTGAAGGGAAAGGTGGCCGAGATAGCCGGCATTGACGCATCCCTCGGACCGCTCATGGATTCCCTGGCGGATGCCGCCGCCCAGTTGGAAGATGCCGCCATGACCCTCAGGGATTACTCCTCGCGGGTCGAGGCCGATCCCGCCCGGTTGGAGCGGGTGGAGGAGCGGCTCGACCTGATCCGGCGGCTCAAGAAGAAATATGCCCCGACCGTGGAGGAGATCGTCGCCTACGGCGAGGAGGCGGCCCGCGAGATGGAACACCTTGAAAACCGTGAGCGAACCCGCGGTGAGCTGGACGCGGCCCTGGAGAGGCTGCGGAAGGAGCTTGCGGCAAAGGGGGGGGAGCTTTCGGCGAAGCGCCGCGCCGTGGCGAAGGAGTTGCAAAAGGCCATGGAGCGGGAGATTCACCAGCTTGCCATGAAACACGCCCTTTTCGAGGTCGCCTTCGAGGAGTTTTCCGAGCCGCGGGCCACGGGGCTTGAGCGGGCCGAGTTTCTCTTTTCCCCCAACCCGGGGGAGGAACCGAAGCCCCTGACGAAGATCGCCTCGGGCGGGGAGCTTTCCCGGCTCATGCTGGCCCTCAAACAGGTCCATCCGGAGAGCGACGTGCCGACGCTTGTGTTCGATGAGGTGGACACCGGCATCGGCGGCGCCACGTCGGCCCTGGTGGGGGAAAAGCTCAAGCGGGTCAGCAGGGGGCAGCAGGTCCTCTGCATAACCCATCTTCCCCAGGTGGCGGCCTTTGCCGACCACCACTACCTGGTGGAGAAGCGGGTGGAGGGGGGGCGGACCGCCACCGCCGTCACCCCGTTGGAAGGGGAGGCCCGGGTGGCGGAGATGGCCCGGATGCTGGGGGGAGTCACCATCACCGACCGGACCCTGGAGCATGCCCGCGAGATGATAGCCCACGGGGCCGGGGCGTAGAAACGACCCAGCCGTTCACGGAGACGAAACCCGATGCAGACGATACCCATAGCCCTTGCCGAGCCGGAAATGGCCCTTGCCCGCGACGTGAGGCGGACCGACAATCCCCAGGCCCCACCCATCTGCGGCCGGGGGACGACCCTTACGGAATCGCTCATTGAACGGCTCAAGAACCTGGGGATCAAGTCCATAACCGTGGAGGGGCATCCGGTCGTCATCGAGGGGGAGAAGACCCTGGAGGACCTTCTGGCGGATCTGGACCACCGGTTCAGCAAGGTGGCGAACGTACCGCTCATGGGTCGGTTGCAGGAAATCTACCGCAAGAACATTATCCGCTCCATGGGGGGTGAAGGTGGGAAGTAAGCGCGACAAGATCCTCGACATCATCCGGGATACGAACTCGCTCCCGACTCTTCCCGGCGTTGTGTCGCGGCTCCAGGCCCTGGCTGAAAACCGCAAGTCCAGCATCGAGGAGATGGCCCGCCTGGTATCCTCGGACCAGATATTGTCGGCCCGGGTGCTGAGGCTTGTCAATTCTCCGTCCTACGGTTTCTACCGGGTTTCCACCATCTCCAACGCCCTCATCCTCCTGGGGGTGAACGTCATCAAGAGTCTCGCCCTCAGCTCTTCCATCTTCGAGATTATGGAAAAGACCATCGTCGGGCTGTGGGAGCACTCCCTGGGGGCCGGCGTGGCGGCAAATATCATCGCCAGGCACCTGAAGCTTCCCGAGGTCGAGGAGATCTCCACCGCGGCCCTTCTCCATGACATCGGCAAGGTGATTATCAAGGAGAAGTGCGCCGAGGATTATGAGCGGATCTGTAACATGGTGGAGCGTGACGGCATTCCCATGCTTGAAGCCGAACGGCAGGTGCTCCAGACCAACCACGCCGAGGTCGGGGAGTGGCTGGTGCACAACTGGTATCTTCCCAATAAGCTGAGCGAGCCGGTTGCCTGCCACCACGACGTGGCCAACGCTCAGCACCACAAGATGAAGACCGCCGTGGTGCATCTGGCCGACGTGCTCGTCAAGGCGAGCGGTTTCGGCTTCAGCGGTGAAGTCTATGTACCCCGCATCCAGCCCACGGCCTGGGAGTGGCTCGGCATGGCCGAGGACGACCTTGCCGCCATTGTGGAAGAGCTTGAGGACCGGCTGGTGGAAGTCAAAAACTTCAGCCTGGAGATACAGTCCGCCGATGGGAACTAATCTGAGGATCATCGTCGTCACCAGCCCCAGCGGCGGGGACGGGAGCCTCGAACTGCGCCTCCAGAGCAAGGGGTACCAGGTGGTCACCCTTGATAATCCTCCCAGTGTCATGGGGCTCATCTACTCCGACCCCCCCGACGTGGTGCTCATAGACCTGGCGACCCCCGACCAGACGCTTCTCGGCATCATCCACAGCCTGAAGGATGATTTCTTCTTCTCCACCATCCCGGTCATAGGGATGATCCCCGAATGGGCTGCCGAAGGGTTCGACTGGGAGGAATATCCCCTCGACGATTTCGTCACTACCCCACTCAGTTACCGGGATCTCTTCACCCGGATTGTCCTGTCGCTGCGGCGCCTCAGGCGGGTCTTCGATAACAATCCCCTGACGAGGCTCCCCGGCAACACCTCCATCCAGCGCGCCATCGAGCATGCGGTGGGAAAGCCCATGGGGGTCTGTTACGTGGACATCAACCACTTCAAACAGTACAATGACGTCTATGGCTTCGCCCACGGCGACGAGGTGATCCGGATGGTTGCCCGCATCATCGCCAATGCCGTCAAGGAGGCGGGTGAGGGGTTTGCGGGCCACATAGGCGGCGACGATTTCGTCTTCATCGTGCCCCTGGAGCAGGCCGAGGCCGTGTCGGAGCGGATCATCGCCAACTTCACCGCCGTCGTTTCCGAGCTCTTCAACGAGGAGGAGAAGGCGCGGGGATTCTACGTGGCCCACGACCGCAAGGGGAACGAGGAACGGGTGCCCCTCATGGGGGTCGCCATCTCCATTGTTCCCATGGATTCGCCGAAGATCGGCCACTACGCCAAGGTGGCCGAGGTGGCGGCGGAACTGAAAAAGATGGCCAAGAAATCCCACAGAAGCTGTTATGTTATGGATCGGCGTAAATAGCCATTTAACGCAGGACCATCCCATCCACACCACAGAAGGAGACCCACCCATGCTCCGCAAGGCCCAGATAGGTGACGTCAAGAACATCCAGAAGCTCCTCACCCACTTCGCCAGTCAGGGGGACATGCTCTCCCGTTCCCTGTCGGAGCTCTACGAGTCGATCCGTGACTTCTATGTGTGGGAGGAAGGGGGGGAGATCGTCGGCACTGCCGCCCTCCACATCATCTGGGAGGACCTGGCAGAGATCCGTTCCGTGGCCGTGGCGGAGGAGACGGGGCGGAAGGGGATCGGTACCCAGGTCGTGAACGCCTGCATCGACGAGGCCCGCCAACTGGGGCTCAAGCGGGTTTTCTGCCTCACCTACAAGCCCAATTTCTTCGGCACGTTCGGGATGCGGATCGTGGACAAGTCGGAGCTTCCCCACAAGGTGTGGGGCGATTGCATGAAGTGCGTGAAATTCCCCGACTGCGACGAGATCGCAATGATCCTGGACCTCGAATAGTCCTCGACAGGTATGCCCATGAACACAAATGAAATGATCGAAACCGTCGCCACCCTCCTGAAGGACCGTCCCCTGGACGGGTGGGAGGTTGCCGCCGCAACGTCGCGCCTACTCTCCATCGAGGTGAAGGAGCAGAAGGTGGACACCTTCAAGTGCTCCGCCCCGGGCGGGGTAAGCATCCGGGTCCTGAAGAACGGCGGCATGGGGTTCTCGTACTCCACCAGCATGGAGCCTGCCGACCTTGCCCGCATGGTGGAAAACGCCCTCGTGGGGGCCGGAGCCCAGACCCCCGATGAGCACCATGCCTTTCCCGAGCCCCGTCCCGGTTCGGAGATCCCCGGGCTCTACGACGAGGGGCTGGCGGCCGTGCCCGAAGCGGAGAAGGTGGCGCGGGCCATGGAGCTGGAGCGGCTCGTCATGGCTGCCGACCCGCGGGTGAAGCGGGTGCGCAAATGCTCCTTCGGCGAGTCGACGGTGGAGACCCGTATCGTCAACTCCCGTGGCGTCGATGCCACCTGCCGGGGTACGTCGGTGTCGGCCAGCGTCTCGGCTATCGCCGAGGAAAGCGGCAATTCCCAGATGGGGTGGGACTTCGACTTCGCCAACCATTTCACCGATCTGTCCGTTGACCGGATCGCGACACGGGCCGTGGCCAAGGCGGTGGGGCTTCTGGGGGCCGCGAAGATCCCGACCATGCGCTGTCCGGCGGTTCTCGACAACTACGTGGCCACCGAAATCCTGGAGGTGCTCGCCTCCGCCTTCCTGGCCGAGAGCGTCCAGAAGGGGAAGTCGCTCCTGGTGGGGAAAAAGGGAACCCGGATTGTCAGCCCCCTCCTCCGGATTCGGGATGACGGGACCCTCCCCGGCGGCATGGGGACTGCCCCCTTCGATGCCGAGGGGGTGCCGAAGCAGAACACAATCCTCGTGGAGGACGGCGTGCTCCGTGGCTACCTCTACGACACTCTCCGGGCCCGAAAAGACGGTGTCGCTTCCACCGGCAATGCCAGCCGCGGCGGCATCAAGTCCCCTCCCCACATGGGAGTGTCCAACCTCTTCATCGAGAACGGCACCGTCCCCTTCGATGACCTCATGGCCGGCATCGGGCGGGGGATCCTTCTCACCGACGTCATGGGGATGCACACCGCCAATCCCATCTCCGGCGACTTCTCCGTGGGGGCCGCCGGTTTCCTCATCGAAGAGGGGAAGGTGACGGTTCCGGTCAAGGGAATCGCCATCTCCGGGAATATTCTGGAACTCTTCCAGGGAGTGGAAGGGGTGGGGAACGACCTTCGGCTTTACGGCACCGTGGGGGCGCCGTCGCTGCGGATCGCAGCCCTTGATGTGAGCGGCGAGTAGGCTGCCATTACAGACCCGGAGTACCGGGCCGGTCAATGAAACCGCCATGTTCGGATTAATACCGGGTGGCGGTTTCGTGATTTCAGGTTGACAAACACCGGGCGAGTGCGGAGAATTCTCTGATTTTGCGTTGGGAGGAAAAGCAGGTGAGTGAACGAATGCTGTTGCTCGGCAATGAAGCCATGGCCCACGGCCTTGTGGAGGCAGGATGCAACGTGGTGGCCTCCTATCCCGGTACCCCCGCCTCGGAGATCCTTTCGTCCGTGGCCCAGTGGCGGGCCCGTTATGATCTCCCCATGCACGTGGAGTGGGCGGTGAACGAGAAGGTGGCCCTGGAGATCGCCTATGCGGCGTCCCAGGCGGGACTGCGGGCCGCAACCGCCATGAAGCAGGTGGGGCTCAACGTGGCCTCCGACCCGTTCATGAGCGCCGCCTACCTGGGGGTAAAGGGGGGCTTTCTGGTCATCAGCGCCGACGACCCCGGTCCCCACTCCTCCCAGACCGAGCAGGACAGCCGCCTCATGGCCATGGGCGCCAAGGTGCCGGTGCTGGACCCCGACTCGCCGGAACAGGCCCGGGAGTTGGTGAAAGTCGGTTTCGAGCTCTCCGAGGCCTTCGAGATTCCGGTCATGCTCCGCCCCACCACCCGGGTCTGCCACGCCAACCAGGACATCCTCCCCGGTCCCGTGGCCCCATCGGACCGCAAAGCCCTTTTCGAGAAAAACCCGGCCCGCTGGGCCGCCACCCCCAAGTTTCGCCACCGTCTCCACCTGGAACTGGAGGAGAAGCTTGCAAAGATCGCCGCCTGGGAGCCCACCGCTCCCCGGCTCCTTAATCCTGCTGCCCCGGCCCGTCGGGCCATCGTCGCCTCCGGCGTCGCCGCGGCCCATGCCCGCGAAGTGCTGAATGACCTGGGGCTCCGGGAGACGCTCCCCCTCTGGCAGGTGGTACAGCCCTATCCGCTCCATGGGGACTTCGTGACCACTGTCCTCGAACAATACGACGAGATCCTCGTTCTCGAAGAGACCACCGGCGTCATGGAACTGCAGTTAGCCGACCGCTACCGAGTCAAGGGGAAACGCTCGGGCTTCGTCCCCGAAGTGGGAGAGCTGTCGCCGGAGCTGATCGAGGGGCTCATTGCCTCCTTTGCCGGGATCGAAACCCCGGAAGCTCCCGCTCCCGCCGCCGAAGGGGGCCGCCGTCCGACCCTCTGCCCCGGCTGCCCCCACCGGGCCAGCTTCTATGCCATCAAGCGTGCCGCCCCCAAGGGAATCTTTCCGTCGGATATCGGCTGCTACACCCTCGGCATCAACCTGGGAGGCGTTGACACCGTCCTCTGCATGGGGGCAGCGGTCTCCCAGGCCTGCGGCTTCTACCACGCCCACAAGATCGGCGGCGAGGTTCCCGACATCGTCGCCACCATCGGCGATTCCACCTTCTTCCACGCCGGCATTCCCCCCCTCATCGACGCGGTAGTCCAGGATGCCCGGTTCGTCCTCGTGATCCTCGACAACGCCACCACCGCCATGACCGGCAACCAGCCGACCCCGGCCTTGGGGTGGGGGGCTGGCGGGGTCCCCACGGCCACGGTCAACATGGAGGGGCTCGTGAGGGCCTGCGGGGTGAAGTTCTGCAAGGTGGGGCGCCCCGGCAACCTTCCGGCGTTCACCGACCTCATGAAGGAAGCGGTCGCCTTTGCCCGGACCGACGGGCTTGCCGTGGTCATCGCCCGCCAGCCCTGCGTGGTGGACCGCACCTTCAAGGGGGACCGCCCGCCGCGGCGAAAGGTTGCCATCAGCGACGCCTGCAACGGCTGCCGTTACTGCACCACCCAGTTCGAATGCCCGGCCCTGGTCTATGACGAGGAGGAGAAGCGGGTCGCCATCGACACCCTCATCTGCACCGACTGCGGTGTCTGCATCGACGTCTGCCCGCGGCTGGCAATCGAGGAGGTGGGACAATGACCGGTCAGCAGCTCATCATCAGTGGCGTCGGCGGCCAGGGAATCCTCTTCCTGACCCGCATCCTCGCCGAAACCGCTATCAGCCTGGGGATGCCGGTCATGACCTCCGAGACCCACGGCATGGCCCAGCGGGGGGGAGTGGTCATCTCCCACCTGAAAGCGGGGGAGTTTTCGAGCCCCCTCGTGAGACCGGGGCGCGCCGACGGACTCATCGCCATGAAGGCGGAGAACGTGGCGATCCACCGTCATTTCCTTCGTCCCGGCGGCTGGGTCGTCGTGAACGCCAAGGCCGCGCCGGCTGGCCTCGACGGCCATCCGGTCCATGTCATCGATGCTGATACCCTTGCCCTGGAGCTCGGCAATCCCCAGTCCCTCAACCTGATCCTTATCGGCTATGCCGTGGCGCGGTTCGCCGCCTCGGGAGACTTCTTCTCTCCCGACCAGGTCATCGGGACCATAGAACGGCGCCTGGTCGAGAAGGGGAAGCTGCGGGACGCTTCCCTGGCGGCCCTTCGTCTGGGGATGGAGAATGCAGCAGGCTGATTTTCGTCCGGAGGTTTCATAAACGATGCTCACACGTTTTCCCGCCCCCTTTTCTTCCCCTGCCGACCTTGAACGGCTGCAGCTTGCCGGCGTGCAATGGACCGTCGCCCACGCCTGGAACAACTCCCCCTTCTACCGGGAGCGGTTCCAGCAGGCCGGCGTCTCGCCGGAGGATATCCGCACCCTCGACGACCTGCGCAGACTTCCCTTTACCACAGCCGATGACCTGCGGGCCGGCTATCCCTTTCCGCTCCGGTCGGCATCCTTTGAGGAGATTGTCCGGATCCACTCATCATCCGGTACTACCGGCAAGAGGAAGATCCTCTGCTACACCCAGAAGGATCTGGACGACTGGGCCCGGATGTTCTGCCGCTGCTACGAGCTGGCGGGGGTGACGCGGGAGGACCGGGTCCAGATCTGCGTCGGCTACGGGCTCTGGACCGCTGGAATCGGCTTCCAGGCCGCCTGCGAGCGCTACGGCGCCCTGGCTGTGCCGGTGGGGCCGGGGAACCTGGAACTCCAGACCACCTTCCTCACGGACGTCCAGTCCACGGTGGTCTGCTGCACCGCCTCCATGGGGCTGCTCCTGGCGGAGGAAGTCCAGCGGCGGGGGCTCAGGGACCGGATAAAGGTCAGGAAGGTGATTCTCGGGGCCGAGCGCTCCAGCGAGGCGATGCTCGCCAAAATCCGGGAGGGGCTCGGGGCGGAATCGGTTCACGATATCACCGGCCTCACCGAGGTCTACGGCCCCGGCACCGGCCTTTCCTGTGCCGCTCCGGGGGCAAACGGCGCCGTCCACTACTGGGCCGACTACTATCTCCTCGAAATCCTTGATCCCGAAACCCTTCAGCCGGTGGCACCCGGGGAGGTGGGTGAGATGGTCTTCACGACCCTCCGCAAGGAGGCGGCGCCCCTCATTCGCTACCGCTCCCGGGACCTCACCCGGCTGATCCCCGGTGACTGCCCTTGCGGCTGCACGTTCCCCCGTCACGACCGGATTCTCGGCCGTTCCGACGACGTGGTCATCTTCCGCGGCGTCAACATCTACCCGGGGCAGATCGATGAGATTCTCGATACCGTGGCGGGGGTCGGGAGCGAATTCCAGGTAGTTCTCGACCATGGCGCCGACGGCCGCGACTACATGACCATCCGCGTGGAGCGGGGCGAGGACGGTGCTCCGGCCGACGACCCGGCCCTTGCCCGAAAGGTCGCCTCTGCCGTCAAGCACAGCCTCATGGTTTCCTGTGAGGTGGTTGTCCTCCCCTACGGCGAGCTCCCCCGCTCGGAGGGGAAGACCAGAAGGATGTATGACAACCGGAAGTACTAACGGTGCTCAACATGCAACGATTGCGTGACGACATACGTTGAACGCCAGACTCGACACGGATTCTGTTGAGCATTTCACCCCTTTGTGCTACCGTTCTCCGTTGCATTTCCCTAAAAAATATTCCTTCCAGGAGACACCTCATAATGTTCGGATCCATCATCAAGAAGATCGTGGGAAGCAAGAACGAGCGGGAACTGAAGCGCCTCTGGCCCATCGTGGAAAAGATCAACGGGCTGGAGCCCCAGATGGCAGCGCTCACCGACGACCAGCTCAGGAATAAAACCTCCGAGTTCAAGGAGCGTTGCGCCAAGGGGGAATCCCTCGACTCCCTCCTCCCCGAGGCCTTTGCCGTCTGCCGCGAGGCGGGCAAGAGAGTCCACAACATGCGCCACTTCGACGTGCAGCTCATCGGCGGCATGGTGCTCCACAGCGGCAAGATCGCCGAGATGAAGACCGGCGAGGGTAAGACGCTTGTGGCTACCCTCCCTGCCTACCTGAACGCCCTTACCGGCAAAGGGGTACATGTGGTCACGGTCAACGACTACCTGGCCAAGCGCGACTCCGACTGGATGGGACGGATCTACAACTTCCTCGGCCTCTCCGTCGGCGTCATCGTCCATGGCCTCGACGACGAGGAGCGCCGCGAGGCCTACGCCGCCGACATCACCTACGGCACCAACAACGAGTTCGGCTTCGACTATCTGCGGGACAATATGAAGTTCTCCCTGGACGACTACGTGCAGCGTCCCTTCTATTTCTCCATCGTGGACGAGGTTGACTCGATCCTCATCGACGAGGCCCGGACGCCGCTCATCATCTCCGGCCCCACCGAGGACTCCACTGACAAGTACTACATCATCGACCGGGTCATCCCCCACCTGAAAAAGGGGGAGATGAAGGAGGTGGAGGCCAACACCCTCTCGGGCAAGAAAAAGGAATACACCGGCGACTTCACCGTGGATGAGAAGGCCCGCTCCGCCACCCTCACCGAGGAGGGTGTGCTGAAGGTGGAGAAGCTCTTGAAGATTGACAACCTCTACGACCCGCGCCACATGGAGTTCCTCCACCACGTGAACCAGGCCCTGCGGGCCCATGCCCTGTTCCGGCGCGACGTGGACTATGTGGTGAAGGAAGGGGAGGTCATCATCGTCGATGAGTTCACCGGCCGCCTCATGCCGGGACGCCGTTGGTCCGACGGCCTCCACCAGGCCATCGAGGCCAAGGAGGGGGTGGAGATCGAGAACGAGAACCAGACCCTGGCCACCATCACCTTCCAGAACTACTTCCGGATGTACGAGAAACTCTCGGGCATGACCGGTACCGCCGACACCGAGGCCGAGGAATTCCACAAGATCTACAAGCTGGACGTGACGGTTATCCCCACCAACCGGCCCCTGCTCCGCCCCGACTTCCCCGACGTCATCTACAAGACCGAGCGGGAGAAGTTCGCCGCCGTAATCGAAGAGATCAAGGATTGCCACCAGAAGGGGCAGCCGGTCCTCGTCGGTACCATCTCCATCGAGAAGTCCGAGATCCTTTCGGAACTCCTCAAAAAACAGGGGATTCCCCACAACGTCCTCAATGCCAAGCAGCACGAGCGGGAGGCCGAGATCGTGGCCCAGGCGGGGCGCAAGGGGATGCTGACCATCGCCACCAACATGGCCGGCCGCGGTACCGACATTGTGTTGGGGGGGAATCCCGATTCCCTGGCCAAGCAGTGGCGCCGGGAGAACCCCGATGCCGCGGATGAGGAGTACGCCGCTATCCTTGCCAAGTACAAGGCGGAGTGCGCGGCCGAGCACGACGAGGTAGTGAAGCTGGGCGGCCTTCACATCCTCGGCACCGAGCGCCACGAATCCCGGCGCATCGACAACCAGCTCCGGGGCCGTTCCGGCCGCCAGGGTGACCCGGGATCATCGCGCTTCTACCTGTCGCTGGAGGATGATCTCCTGCGCATCTTCGGCTCCGAGCGGGTCTCCAAGATCATGGACTTCCTCAAGATCGAGGAGGGGGAGGCCATCACCCACGGCATGATCACCAAGGCCATCGAGAACGCCCAGAAGAAGGTGGAGGCCCACAACTTCGAGATCCGCAAGCACCTCATTGAGTACGACGACGTCATGAACAAGCAGCGCGAGGTCATCTACACCCAGCGCCGGGAAATCCTGGCCGGGGAGGACATCCGCGGCAACTTCACCCAGATGCTCGACGACACCATCGAGGACATCGCCGCGGCCTTCGCCATCGACAAGGTCCACGCCTCCGAATGGGACTGGCAGGCCATTGTCGAGGCGGTCTACAAGACCTTCGGCTTCCAGATCGACATCCCGGCCGAAACCATGGACCGGCTCGCCCCCGAGAGCTTCCGCAAGCTCCTCAAGGAATCGGTTCATGAGGCCTATGAAGGGAAGCTGGCTTCCTTCGGCGACGAGCTCATGGATCACCTCATCAAGGTGATCATGCTCCAGGCTATCGACAGCCAGTGGAAGGACCATCTCCTCTCCATCGACCACCTGAAGGAGGGGATCGGCCTCAGGGGGTACGGCCAGAAGGACCCGAAGCAGGAGTACAAGAAGGAGGCCTACCGCCTCTTCATGGATATGATGGCCCGCATCGCCGAAGAAACCGTGGAGAAGATCTTCTGGGTCCAGATCGCCCGCGAGGAAGACGTGGAACGGATGGAAGAGGAACAGCAGCAACAGGCCCAGAAGAAGATAGTATTCAATCTCGGCGAGGAGCCGGCAACAGCTCCCCAGCCGGCCAGGAGCAAGAAGAGCGCTTCCCGCAACGATCCGTGCCCCTGCGGGAGCGGGAAGAAGTATAAGAAGTGCTGTGGGAAATGATCGGGATTTCATGTGGGGGCGCAATTCGTTGCGCCCGGATTGCTTGCCGTGAGGATAGGGCGTGATTAATCACCCCCCTACGCGAAAACAAGCGGAGGGCATGATGAACATAAAAGGATTCAAATTCTCCGCCGTGGAGGCGGCCATCAAGAAGCCGGGGCGCCTGGACCTGGCACTGATTGTCTCCGAAACGCCGGCTGCGGTGGCAGGGGTCTATACCACGAACGCGGTGAAGGCGGCGCCGGTCCTCCTCGATCAGGAACGGACGAAAAAGGGCGCCTGCCGGGCAATTGTCGTCAACAGCGGGAACGCCAACGCCTGCACCGGTCCTGTCGGATTGGCCGATGCCCGGGAGACGACGCGGCTTGTGGCCGACGGGGTCGGTTCCGCGGAGGAGGAGGTGCTCGTCTGCTCCACCGGCGTCATCGGCGTGCCCCTTCCCATGGAGCGGATGCGAGCCGGGATTCCTCCCCTTGTCCGGGGACTCGGCACGGGCACCTTCGACGACGTGGCCCGCGCCATCATGACCACCGACACCTTTCCCAAGATGGAGGTCAGGACGGGGAAGGCCGGCGGCATGGAGTACACCGTAGCCGGCATCGCCAAGGGGGCAGGGATGATCATGCCCAACATGGCCACCATGCTCGCCTTTATCGTGACCGACGCGGCGGTGGACCCGACGTGGCTCCGGACGGTCTTTGCCGCCGGGGTGGAGCGCTCCTTCAATGCCATCACCGTGGACGGCGACACCTCCACCAACGACACCGCCCTCATCATGGCCAACGGCGCTGCCGGCAACCCGGTGCTCTCTGCCGGGAGCGACGATGCTGCCGAGTTTGTGCGGCTTCTGGACGAGGTGCTCCTGGCTCTTGCCAAGCTCATCGTCAAGGACGGTGAGGGGGCCACAAAGTTCGTGGAGATCACCGTCAAGGGGGCCCGGTCCGATGCCGACGCCAAGCGGGCAGCCATGGCGGTGGCAAACTCGTGCCTCGTGAAGACCGCATTCTTCGGCCAGGACGCCAACTGGGGACGGATCTTCGCGGCGGTGGGGTACTCGGGCGCCGAAGTGGATCCTGACCGGACCGAACTGTTCTTTGATGACGTGCAGATGGTTAGAGCCGGGGTCTTTACTGGTGGCGATGCGGAAGCGCGGGGGACCGAGATCCTCAAAAAGAGGGAATTCAGCGTGACGGTTGATCTCCACCTGGGCGAGGGGGTCTCCACGGTCTATACGTCGGACCTCTCCTACGACTATGTCAAGATCAACGCCGATTACCGGACCTGAGGAAAGCGCGGACGAACCTGCTTCTACGGCACGGGGGTAATGCTCATGAGAAAACTGTTCGCATTTCTGACGGCATTTTGGTTGTGTCTGCCTGGAGCGACAGCGTCAATGGCTGCCGAGGGCGGCTCCCTGCGGATCACCGAGATGGCCGTTACGACCAAGGTCTCCCGCAACAATCCCATCGATGCGGTCCGGCGGATCAATCACCGGTCGGTTCCCGCCCTCTACTGCTTCACCCGGATCGTCAATCCTTCGGGGGAGGAGACGCCCATCCGGCACGTCTGGTACCGGAACGGTGAAGTGGTGGGCGAGCAGGAGCTTCAGGTCAAGGGCCAGAAGTGGCGCACCTGGAGCAAGCGTCCCATTGACCGCGATTCCATCGGCACATGGCGGGTTGAAGCCCTCGACAGCGCAGGGAAGCTGCTGAAGGCGGTTGAGTTCCGGATAAACTGAGGACCGGTTCGCACAGACGCTCTGGAGGGGAGGCAACTCCCCTTTGCCGTTTCTGGAGAGCCGAATGATGGCCCCTGTTTTGCAAGAAAAGCTGGAGTCTGCTACCAATCGTCTGGTGATGGGGTCCGCTATGTGCCGTAAGCTCTTCATTCTGCTCCTCATCCTTTTTACCTCTCTGCCGGTGTTCGCCGGCGACACCCCTCTCGCCCCCTTTCCATGGCAGAATACCGTTTCGCGCCTGATGGACAAGGCCATGGCCGACGGGCTCGTCGCCGGGGGGGTGGTGGTCGTGGGAAATCGCCACGGCATCGTCTACGAATCGGCCTTCGGCAGGGTCTCCGGTGAGTCCGGCGCCCTTCCGGTCTCGACAGAAACCATTTTCGATGTGGCATCCCTCACCAAGGTGGTGGCCACGGCGCCGGTTGTCATGGGGTTGGTGGAGCAAGGGCGACTTTCCCTTGCCGATCCCGTCACCCGCTGGTTTCCCGAGTTCGCCGGCAAGGGGAAGGATGGGGTCCTGGTGGAGCATCTGCTGACCCATACCTCGGGGCTCGACGACTTCCCGCTTTCAGCCTCAAGTCCTCTCCTGAGCGCCCTCGAAGGGGTTGCCCGCCAGAAGCTCAAGGGGGAACCCGGCCACCGTTTCCGGTACGCCGATATCAATTTCATCCTCCTGGGAGAACTGGTACGTCGGGTGACCGGCACACCGCTGGACCGCGTCGTGTCTGAAACCGTCTATGGCCCCCTTGCCATGACGGCGACCTGTTTCAATCCCGGTCCGGCCGCTGCCGGCCGCTGCGCGGCAACCCTTGATGTCGGGGGCGGTCCCCAATTCGGGAAGGTTCAGGACACCACGGCCAGGCTCCTTGACGGCGTGGCTGGACACGCGGGAATCTTTACCACGGCCGGCGACCTGGCCCGCTTTTGCCGCATGATTCTTGGCGATGGAGAGCTTGACGGCCAGCGGGTGCTCGCGGCCCCGACCCTGCGCCAGATGGCGGCCCCCCATTTCTCCCGTGGCGGCACGGTGCGCCGGGGCCTGGGATGGGACATCGCGTCACCCTACTCTTCGCCGAAGGGGAGAGGGTTTTCCGAAGCCTCCTTCGGGCACACCGGCTATTCGGGAAGCTCCCTCTGGATCGATCCCGAGAACGACGTCTTCGTGGTTCTCCTCTCCTCGCGACTCGACTACCGGAGCACGCGGGCATTCTCGAAGCTCAGGAACGATCTCTCCACGGTGGCCTTTGCCATGCTCCACCCAGACCTTCGGGAACTGTCCGAAATCGCCATGTTCAAGGCCCCGCAGGGCCGGTAAACATCTTGACACCCACCGGGGGGCTGTGCTAGTTTTTCCGCGGTTGTTCGCGGTTTTTCAGGACTTACGGCGCTCCTATCCGAGGAGGTTTTTTCATGGGCAACAGGATTCTCCTTGCCGACGACAGCATCACAATCCAGAAGGTCGTGGGGATCATCTTCGCCAACGAGGACTGCGACCTTACTGTCGTTGACAATGGGGACTCCGCTGTGGAGAAGGCCCGCGAAGTCACCCCTGATGTGATGCTGGTGGACGCCCTCATGCCCGGCAAGTCCGGCTACGAGGTCTGTACCGCCATCCGGAAGGATCCCGCCCTCGGCACTGTCCCCATCCTCCTCATGACCGGTGCCTTCGAGCCCTTTGACGAGGAGAAGGCCCGCCAGTGCGGCGCCGACGATTTCATCTCCAAGCCTTTCGAGTCCCAGCAACTTATCGACAAGGTCAAAACTCTCCTTGATCTTGGCAAAAGCCGGGCCGGGGCGCCGTCAGTGGCGGCAGCAGCACCGACTATGACGGCCGTGACGCCGCCTGCGGCGCCGACAGTGGCAGAGGCGGCTGAATCAATTGCGTCCGTTGCACCAGTTGCTGCCGGGCCGGTTGAGTCCTTTGCCATTGAATTCGACGAACCCGCGTCCAGTGAGCCCCAGCCGGCCGTGACGCCACCTCCCACCCCCGAACCCACGGCCGCCAAGGTAACCGTGCCCGAACCGCAACCCTTTGTCTTCGCGGTTGAGGAGGCATCTCCCGCCGATGATCTCTGGGGTGCTTTCGAGCTTGAGGACGAGGTTGTCGGTGACGAGCCTGTCAAGTCCAGCCAGGCGGCTGCCGATGGAGCGTCCGCCGCAGTAGACGAGGTTTCTCCCTTTGGGCTGGAACAGACTCCGGACGTCTTTGGTGCCGGAACGGGGCCTGCCGCCGAGTCGGTCGATTTCGGCTTTGCCTCTGCCAGCGACGAGTTCGGTTTTGCCGTGGCGGCGGAAACGCCTGCTCCGTCAGCTTCCGTCGAACCGGCACCCTTCAGTGCTCCCCCCATGGATGAGTCATTCGTATTCGGCGAGGAGAGCGCTGAAAGCGTTGTTGAGCCGTACGGAAGCATTTCCGAAACGCCGGTTTCCGGAGCGTTTGACCCGGGCATCGAGCCCTTTGAAATGCCCTTGAAAACGGAATTTACTCCGGCCGCCGGGGTATCTTCATTTGCTCCTGAAGAGAAACCGGTTCCGTCATCCGCGTCCTTCACTGCTGCGCCCGCTGTCGAGGGGGGTGGAGGGACCATCACCCTGACCGAGGAGCAGCTTGCTGCAGCCATCTCCCGCATTTCCCGGGAGGTCATCGAGCGGATCGCGTGGGAAGTGGTGCCCGATCTGGCCGAAACCCTCATCAAGGAAGAGATCCGCCGGATCAAGGAAGGCAGTTAGGAACCGGGGACCGGGGGGCAGGGACCGGCAGGAATTGTTGCGCTGAAATGGGGATGACACATCCCCATTTTTCATTTTGCAGATGAAAGAGGTTATCCCAATGGCAGACAAGGAACTGGCAAAGGTCTACGAACCCCAGGCCGTTGAAGAGAAGTGGTACCGGACGTGGGAGCGGGAAGGGTACTTCCGCGCCGAAGCGGTGAGCGACAAGCCTTCCTACAGCATCGTCATCCCTCCTCCCAACGTCACGGGGGCCCTCCACATGGGGCATGCCCTCAACAATACCCTCCAGGACGTCCTCTGCCGATGGAAGCGGATGAGCGGCCACAATGTCCTCTGGATGCCCGGCACCGACCACGCCGGCATTGCCACCCAGAACGTGGTGGAGCGGCAGCTTGCCGCCGAAGGGAAGAGCCGCCACGAACTGGGGCGCGACGCGTTCATCGAGCGGGTCTGGAAGTGGAAGGCCGAGTCCGGCGGGCAGATCATCGGGCAGCTGAAGCGCCTCGGTGCCTCCTGCGACTGGGAGCGGGAGCGCTTCACCATGGACGAGGGGCTCTCCCGGGCCGTGCGCGAGGTCTTTGTCCGCCTCTACGAGGAAGGGCTCATCTACCGGGACAACCGCCTCATCAACTGGTGCCCTCGCTGCCACACGGCCCTCTCGGACATCGAGGTGGAGCACGAGGAGAAGGCGGGAAACCTCTGGCATCTCCGCTACCCCGTGGCGGATGAACCGGGCCGTTTCGTCGTGGTTGCCACCACCCGCCCCGAGACCATGCTGGGGGACACCGCCGTGGCGGTCCACCCCGAGGACGAGCGCTACGCCGGCCTGGTGGGGAAGACGGTCATCCTGCCGCTGCTGAACAGGCAGATTCCGGTGGTGGCCGACGACTACGTGGACCGGGAGTTCGGCACCGGCGTGGTGAAGATAACGCCGGCCCACGACTTCAACGACTTCGAGGTGGGGCGGCGCCACAATCTCGACGTGATCAATGTCTTTGACGAGTCGGGGGTCATCAATGCCGCCGGCCACCAGTACGAGGGGATGGACCGCTTCGCTGCCCGGAAGAAGATCGTGGAGGACCTGGAGGCCCAGGGGCTCCTGGAGAAGATCGACGACCACGCCCTGGCCGTGGGTGGGTGCTATCGCTGCAAGACCGTGGTTGAGCCCTACCTCTCGCTCCAGTGGTACGTGAAGGTGGGCCCCCTGGCCGAAGAGGCCCTGGCCGCGGTGAAGGACGGCCGCACCCGCATCGTTCCCCAGCAGTGGGAGAACACTTACTACGACTGGATGGAGAACATTCGCGACTGGTGCATCTCCCGTCAGATCTGGTGGGGACACCGGATACCGGCCTGGTACTGCGACCACTGCGGCGAGACCACCGTGGCCAAGGTGGATCCGACCAAGTGCTCCAAGTGCGGCAGCGACGAGATCCGCCAGGAGACCGACGTGCTGGACACCTGGTTCTCCTCGGCGCTGTGGCCCTTCTCCACCTTGGGGTGGCCCGACCAGACGTCGGAGCTGAAGACCTTCTACCCCACCTCGTGCCTCGTGACCGGCTTCGACATCCTCTTCTTCTGGGTGGCCCGGATGATGATGATGGGACTCCACTTCATGGGAGAGGTGCCGTTCCGCGACGTCTACATCCACGCCCTGGTCCGCGACGCCCAGGGGCAGAAGATGAGCAAGTCCAAGGGGAACGTCATTGATCCCCTGGTGGTCATCGACCAGTACGGCACCGACGCCTTCCGCTTCACCCTGGCGGCCTTCGCGGCCCAGGGGCGCGACATCAAGCTGGCCGAGGAGCGGATCGCCGGCTACCGGAACTTCGCCAACAAGATCTGGAACGCCTCCCGCTTCGCCCTCATGAACCTGGAAGGGTTCGATCCCGACGCCGTCGATCCGGCGGGTCTGGAGTTCTCCAACGCCGACCGCTGGATCCTCTACCGGTTCAACGCTGCCGCGGCCGATGTGCAGGAGGCTCTGGAAGCCTACCGCTACAATGACGCTGCAACGGCACTCTACCGCTTCACCTGGAGCGAGTTCTGCGACTGGTACATCGAGCTGGTGAAGGACGATCTCTACCGGGGTGACGAAACCCGCCAGCGGACGGCCCGCTACGTCCTTTGGCTGGTACTGGAGCATCTGTTGCGGCTCCTCCACCCCTTCATGCCGTTCATTACCGAGGAGATCTGGCAGGCCCTCCCCGGCAGGCGTCCCACGGCCACCATCATGACCGCGTCCTGGCCGACACCGGACCCCGCCTGGGATTTCGCCGCCGGTGCCGCCGAGATGGAGCTGGTTATGGAGGTGATCCGGGGGATCAGGAACATCCGGGGAGAGATGGATGTAGCCCCGTCCCGGGAGATCGCCGCCATCCTCAACTGCGGTTCAGAGGCAAGCCTCGATCTCCTGAAAAAGAACGAGGTCTACATCATGAGCCTGGCGCGGGTCTCTGACCTTGCCATCGGCACGGGGCTGGAGCGCCCGGCCGATGCGGCCATCTCGGTGGCCGGTGACGTGGAGGTGGCGGTGCCCCTCAGGGGGCTCGTGGACGTGGAGGAAGAGGAGAAGCGCCTCCTCAAGGAAATCGGCAAACTGGACAAGGACATCGAGTTCCTGGCGAAGAAGCTTGCCAATCCTTCCTTCGTTGAGCGGGCCCCCGCAGACGTGGTGGCCAAAGAGCGGGAGAAATTGACGGAGTTCAGCCAGAAGAAAGAGGTTCTCCTGGCAAGTCTCGACAAGATTCGAAATCTGAAATAATCATTGAAAACACGCCGTTGGGTATCTCAGCGGCGTTTTTTTATCCCTCGGTCGATGGGGTGGAAGGTGTTTTGCATTTCGTTTTCTGACCCTCTTGTTGTCAAATTTGTGACTGTTGGGGGATCTTACGGAAGTGAAGGCCCGGCGTACGTAATTTATGGCAGATCTCAAGCGCTACAATGACGGCCTCGTCAAGCTCGACCTCTGGATCAGGAGACTCCTGACCATGGGGGCCCCTGATCTCATCGACACCGCCCTCTGCGACGGGGCGTGCGACATCGTCCGTGCCGAAACCGGTGTCCTGACGGCCATCAATCGCCAGGCCGGTCTCCTTACCTTTACGGCGGCTTCCGGGGCCTGGAACCAGATGATGAAAGGGGTCACGGTTCCCCTGCGCAACGGCAACATCTGCGCGGCTCTGGCCGCCTGCGGAACCCCCCTCAGGGTCGACCGCCTTTCGCTCTTTTGCCGGGAAAGCTGCGAGCTCTTCCAGGTGGTGGAGATGAATACGGCCCTGCTGGTGCCCATCTTCGACGAGGGAAGGGTGGCTGCCTGTATCGCCGCGTTCCGCATGGACAAACCCTTCGACCAGGTCGACGAGCAACTGCTCCAGCAGTATGCCCACTCTGCCTCGGCGGTGCTGCGCAATTTCCGCCTCATGGAAGATCTCAGGCGCCACGCCGCCATGCTGGAAGAGGAGGTGGCGGAGCGTTCCCGGGCCGAGGAGCGGATTCGCCAGATGGCCTATTACGATTCCCTCACCGGGCTTCCCAACCGGCGACTCTTCAATGACCGTCTCCGGCAGTCCCTCGCCCTGGCCCAGCGCCACAAGAGGCCCTTGGCGGTCATGTTCCTGGACCTGGACCGCTTCAAGCTCATCAATGATACCCTCGGCCACGCCGTGGGAGACAGGCTCCTTATGGCGGTGGCAAAGCGCCTTAGAAACTGCTGTCGCCGCGAGGGGGACACGGTGGCGCGCCAGGGAGGCGACGAGTTCATCATCAACCTATCGGCCATCTCGGATGTGAAGGACGCCTTCACGGTGGCCCAGAAGATCATCGACGTCTTCAGAACACCCTTCGTCATTGACGGATATGAGTTGTTCATCACCACGAGCATCGGGATCAGCGTCTATCCCCACGACGGACGCTCCGGCGATGCCCTGGTGAAAAACGCCGACGTTGCCATGTACCGCGCCAAAGAGCAGGGACGCAACAACTGTCAGCTGTTTGCCCCTGAGATGAATGCCCGGGCCTTTGAGCGGCTCTCTCTGGAGAACGACATGCGGCGGGCGCTGGAGCGGGACGAATTCGTCCTCCACTATCAGCCCAAGGTGAACGTGGAGCATGGCCAGATCGCCTGCATGGAGGCCCTGGTCCGCTGGCAGCATCCCAGCATGGGGCTTGTTCCTCCGTCCCGCTTCATTCCCCTGGCCGAGGAGACCGGGCTCATCGTTCCCTTGGGAGAGTGGGTCTTGCGAACCGCCTGCCAGCAGAACCGGGCATGGCAGGATGCCGGCTATCCCACCATGCAGGTGGCGGTAAATCTCTCACCCCGCCAGCTCCGGCAGGGAGACCTGTCGGAGACGGTGGCGCGGGTCCTGGCGGAGACCGGGCTTGCCCCGGGGTGGCTCGTCATCGAGGTTACCGAAAGCATCCTCATGGACGATGCCGAGGAGACGATCAGAACCTTCCGGCGGCTGGATAGAATGGGGGTCCGGATTTCCATCGACGATTTCGGCACTGGTTATTCGTCGCTTCACTATCTGAAAAAGTTTCCGGTCCATACCCTCAAGATCGACCGTTCCTTCGTACGTGAGATCGCCTCCAACCCGGACGATGAGGCCATTGCCGGCGCTGTCATCAGCATGGCAAAAGGGCTCAACCTGGGAGTGGTTGCGGAGGGGGTGGAAACCGTGGAGCAGATGGAAGTGCTCAGGGCACTGAACTGCCGGTACATGCAGGGATTCCTCTTCAGCGAGCCCGCTCCCGCCGAGCAGTTCACCCCGGTGCTCGGTCACGCGGCCACGCCGTATCTCAACTTCGGCAAGTGGTGTTGAGCGGGAAAAGCATCTGAAACACGGAGCAACCGTGTTCTCAGTCAACAAATTAGTGCAGAAGTGGAGTGAATTTCGAGTGATCCCACTTCTGGTTGTTTTTCACCATGGCATTGAGGATGGTGAGTAGTTTTCGCATGCAAGCGGTGATCGCGACTTTGTGAAGTTTTCCGGCGCTTGTAAGGCGTTGATAGAAGGCTTTTATAACCGGGTTAAACCTGGCGGCACACAATGTTGCCATGTACAGGACAGAACGCACGGTTGCTCTGCCACCGGAGATTGCGCGCTTTCCACGGAATTTGCCACTGTCCCGATTATAGGGGCATACTCCGACCAGAGCGCCAAGCTGCTGTCGGGAAATGGTCCCCAACTCCGGAAGTGCTGCCAGTATGGTGGCCGCAGTCACAGGGCCGATGCCCTTGACACTGGTAAGGATTTCTTCTTTTGCCTTCCAGGATTCGCTGGACTGAATAAGAGTTGAGATGTCTTTATCAACGTCATCGATCTGCTGTGTCAGCCAGGCAATATGGGTCATGATGCCTTTGCGGACCGTAGGTGCAGCGGAAATCACGCGATTTTTTTCCGCCACAAGCATCTCGACCAACTGCCGGCGGCGGGCCAGCAGTGCTGCTAGATTTTGGCTTGTCTCGTCCTTGAGCGGCCTGATTTCAGGCTTGATGGCTTGGGCAAATCGGGCAATGATCTTGGCATCAAGAATATCGGTCTTCGCCAGCAGCCCGCATGCTTTGGCAAAGTTTCTGACCTGCCGAGGATTAACCACGACCACTGGCAGACCCGCTGCTGATAAGGTGCTGACAGCTAGCATCTCCAAGCCGCCGGTGGCTTCGAGAACAATCCGACAAGGGGCGTTCGTAATGAGCCACGTCGTCAGCTCAGCACAACCGGCATCATCGTTAGTCACCCTTTTCTGGTCACCAGTTGGCATGAGGTAGACATCAAGATGCTCTTTACTAACGTCGACTCCAACAACTGCATCATTGGGTTCCATATTCTCTCCAGTCCCTTTCTTGCGAAAATTCGGGCTCGTTTCGGCCCAAGCAACCGTTCGGGTTGAGGAAAGATGGACACGACGCATTACGCTCTGTGACGGGCTCAATTGGCCCAAGCAACGACCAAGCTGTCGTGTCCAATTCTGGAGAACATATAACCGGTTACTGAAACATACAAGCAACTGAGCAACGGAGTAAAATCTGAGGGAAAACCCTTTAACATTCCAGTCTTCAACCACATACAGAAGATCTGGCAAATTATTGGGTTAAGCATTGACATCTCCGTTGCTCCGTTGCTCCGTGTTATTATGACTGCCGTTTTCATGATTGCTTACAGGATCATTTCATGTCCCCAGTGGTTATTTTTGCACTATTTTCTTTTCTCCTCGGCGCCGCGGTCGGCTCCTTCCTCAACGTCTGCATTTACCGGCTGCCGGCGGGGGAATCGGTGGTTTCTCCCCCATCCCGCTGCCCTGCCTGTGGTGCCAGAATCCGCCCGTGGCACAACATCCCGATTCTCGGCTGGCTGATCCTGCGAGGGAAGTGCCGCGACTGCGGCGCCCCCATTTCGCCCCGCTACCCCTTTGTGGAGTTGCTGAACGGCCTCCTCACCCTCGCCCTTTTCCTGAAGTTCGGGCCGTCTCCCACCTTCCTGGTCCTCTTCGTCTTCTGCTCGGCCCTGGTGGCCGTCACCTTCATCGACCTGGACCACCAGCTCATCCCCGACGTCATCAGCCTGCCGGGGATCGTGGTGGGCTTTGCTTGCTCCTTCGCGCTCCCGTGGCTTGGCTGGAAAAGTTCCCTCATCGGCATCGTGGCCGGCGGGGGAAGCCTTCTGTCCGTGGCGCGGCTCTACGAGCTCCTGACGAAGAAGGAAGGGATGGGGGGAGGCGACATCAAGCTCCTGGCCATGATGGGGGCGTTCCTTGGCTGGCGCTCCGTGCCGTTCATCATCTTCGCCTCGTCCCTCATCGGATCGGTGATCGGCGTCACCCTCATGCTCGTCCAGAAAAAAGACTCCAAGCTCGCCATTCCCTTCGGGCCGTTCCTGGCGACGGGGGCCGTGCTCTACATCTTCTTCGGCAAGACGATCATCACCTGGTACCTGACTTTGGGCGCCCGCTAGGGAGGCCTTCGTGAAGCAGTTTCGCTTCAGCTTCAGCTTCCTGATCCTCTCGTCCCTCTCCTTCATCCTGGTCCTCACCTGGGTGCTCCTCAGCCTCATCTCCTTCAAGACTGCCGAGAACGACCTCCTGCAGCAGAAAAGCGACAAGGCGCGGCTTCTCCTCGCGTCCTTCACGGCCCTGGTCCCCCGGGACCCGGCGGCCGTGGCGTCGTCTCCGGCCAGCACCCTGGCACAGCGGTTCGCCCGGGAAGGGGAGTTCGTGGGGCTCACGGTGTCAGGACGCGACGGCACGGTGTTGTACAGTCTGGGATCGGAAGTCCTCGGCGACGGGATGCTCGCCGAAACCATCGCGTCCGGCGCTGAGTTAGCCCGGTTTTCCGGGGGACGCGGGACACTGCGCCGTTATGCGCCCCTTGTGCGCGACGGGAGATCCGTGGGGGCAGTCCGACTTGAGCTGTCATTAAAGGGAGAGCAGAAGCTCTTGGCCCAGTCGCGGCATCTCTTCTTGGCGTACTGTGTCCTTGATTTTCTCCTGCTTCTGGCGGTTGGCTCGTTCCTCCTCTCTCGCTTCATCGTGGCTCCCGTGCGCAGGCTTCTGGCAACCACCGAGCGCATCGGTCAGGGTGACTACAGCCATCGGGCCGCGGTGGGGGGCGGACGGGAGATCGCCGAATTGGCTGAATCATTCAACGGCATGGTCGATGCCCTGCGAGCCAAGCAGGAGGAGGCCGACCGGTATGTCCGGTCCCTGGAGCAGGCCAACCGGGAGCTCCAGAAAGCCCGGGAAGAGGCGCTTCGTTCCGAAAAACTGGCATCGGTGGGGCTTCTGGCTGCTGGTACAGCCCACGAGATCGGCACTCCCCTCACGTCAATTATGGGGTATGCGGGGCTTCTCATGGACGAGGTGGCCGATGACCCCCGAAAAGCCGACTACCTGCGCCGCATCGAACGGGATGCGGAGCGGATCGACCGGATCGTACGCGACCTCCTCAATTTTGCCCGCCCCGCCGAGGGGACCACGGAGACCGTCGATGTGGTCGCTCTCGTGGCCTCGACCCTGGAGATGCTCGAACTGCAGGGGGCCTTCAAGGGGATTGCAGTGACCGTGGACGCCGCCGGGGAGCTTCCCCCGATCGTGGTTGACCCATTCCAGCTCCAGCAGGTGCTCATCAACCTGTTCATAAACGCCCGCGACGCCATGTCCGATGGCGGCAAACTTGACGTCAGAACCAGTGCCGACTGGTTCACTCCCCCCGTTCAGACCACCGGTTCGTCTCTCCATGTCAGCGGGCGCCGCAGGGAAGATTTCGACGGCGTGTTCCGCGCATCCTTCGCCGCCGAGAGTGAACCGGTCCCCTGTGTCCGTATCGAGGTGGCCGACACCGGCTGCGGCATTGCACCGGAAAGACTCGGGCGGATCTTCGACCCGTTCTTTACCACCAAGGAACCCGGCAAGGGGACCGGCCTCGGGCTTGCCATCTCGGCCCGCATCGTCGATTCCTTCGACGGGCGGATCACCGTGGAGAGCTCTGTGGGGAAGGGGACCACGTTTGTCATCTGGCTCCCGGTCGCCGGGAGCGTGACGGACAAAGGAATGGAGCAATGAAACAACGGGTGCTGGTCATCGACGACGAGGAGAACCTGCGGCACATGCTTGGGGCCATGCTTCGCAAGAACGGCTACCATGCCGACGAGGCGGCGGACGGTGAGCAGGCCCTCGCCATGGCGGGGGAGCATCCCTATGACTTTATCATCTGCGATATCCGGATGCCGGTCCTGGATGGGCTCGGTTTCCTCCGCAGGGCCCAGGAGGCGGGGATAGGTGGCACCATCATCATGATGTCCGCCTATGGCACCATCGATACGGCGCTCCAGTGCATGAAGGAGGGGGCCTACGACTACGTTTCCAAGCCCTTCAAAAACGACGAGATCCTGCTGGTGCTCAAGAAGGCCGAGGAGCGGGAGCGGCTCAAAACGGAAAACTGCCGGCTGCGGGCTGAGGTTGCCCGGGAGTACTCCTTCGGCGCCATCGTGAGCCGCAATCCTCGGATGCGGGAGATTTTCGAGCTCATCCGCAAGGTCTGCGACGTGAAGACTTCGGTCCTCGTCCTGGGCGAATCGGGCACCGGCAAGGAACTGGTGGCCCGGGCCATTCACCACAACGGGAGCCGCCGGGATGCTCCCTTTGTGGCGGTAAACTGCGGCGCCATCCCCGAGCACCTTCTGGAATCGGAGCTCTTCGGCCACGTGCGGGGCGCCTTCACCGACGCCGCCTCCGACCGGACCGGGCTCTTCGAGGAGGCCCACGGCGGCACCCTTTTCCTGGACGAAATTGGCGAGATGCCCCCCTCGCTCCAGGTGAAGCTGTTGCGGGTCCTCCAGGAGGGGGAGGTGCGGCGCGTGGGGGCCGAGCGCCTCTCAAAGGTCGACGTGCGGGTTATCTCGGCCACATCCCGGGATCTGGAGCGGGAGGTGGCCGAGGGGCACTTCCGCGAGGATCTCTTCTTCCGTCTTAACGTCGTCAGCATCACCCTTCCCCCCCTGCGGGAGCGGCTGGAGGACGTGCCGCTCCTCGCGGGCCATTTTCTTAATAAACACGGCACTTCCCTTGGGAGGCCGGGAGCGCGGGTGTCTCCCGAGGCGTTGCGGCTCCTTTCCGCGTACGCATGGCCCGGCAACGTGCGGGAGTTGGAGAACTGCATTGAGCGGGCCCTCATCCTGGGAGACGGTGATGTTGTCGGCCCCGGGGCGCTCCCGGACGGGCTGCGGGGAGGTGGCGCGGGGTGGGCTATGGTGGGCCCGGACAACGACAATCTCTCCATCAAAAAGGCCGAGGAGCGGCTTGAGCGGGAGTTCATACGCCGCGCCCTCGAAAAGACCGGCGGCAACCGCACCCACGCGGCCCGGATCCTGGAAATCAGCCACCGTGCTTTGCTCTACAAACTGAAAGAGTATGATATGGAATAATGTTGGCACGTATTAATAAAATTGTTGTAATCTTACGAGGGCTGTGCAATTATTGCGCAGCCTTTTTTAATGTTATCCATGGGGGAGGTGCCGGGGATGGTGCCAGCACGCATCTCATGTCATGGCGGGAACGTCGGATGTGATAGAGGCTTCACGCTTCTTGAACTCATCCTTGTGGTGGCGATCATCAGCGTCATGAGCGCCATTGCGGTGCCGGCGTTCAGCAGTTTCTACGGTGACTTCCGGCTCAAATCCGTCGCCCGGGAGATCAGAGACCTCATTCGGGATGCAAAGCTGCTGAGCATCCAGGACAAACCGTGCGCAATCCTGTTCGATCCCGACAGATGCATGGCAACGCTTGTCTCCGGAAAGGGGCCTGATGACGAATGGGGAACCGGCGATGAGTCGGTTGTCAGAACATTGACTCTTCCCGAGGGAGTTAGGTACGGCTATGGCAGCCGCGGACCCTTGAAAGGGCGGACGAAGGCGGAGGACGGCATAAGCTTCGGGGATAACCGATTTGTCTGCGATGCCGGCATCACGGGAGATTGGGGCGCCGTCTACCTCCAGAGCCAGGCAGGTAGTGCCATGGTGATAACGGTCAATTCCAAAGAATTTAATCTGGGTGTCTACAAGTGGCGTGGAGGGGCGTGGGTGGAAATCTAGCCCTTCGCGCCCGGGAAATGCTTGGAAAGGCTATGCAAAATTTGCATAGCCTTTTGTTTGTTTTCCCGGCATGTTCAAATCTAGGTATTGTTCAACTCAGCTAAGATTAAGGGGTTTGGGGGAAGAAGGTCTGGTTTATCGTCTGGCACTATGCTTGCTTCCCTTGGTAAACGACCACAGAACAGACAGGATCAGAGATGATTTCCAAAGCACACAACAACCGAGGATTCTCACTCATCGAGTTGATTGTTACCGTTGCGATTATCGGCATCCTTGCCGGAATCGGGACGGTCATGTACCTGCGTGAGCTCCCGCTCTATCGGCTCAAGGATGCAACGCGCCTACTGTTCAGCGATATCCAGAGTGCCCGCATCTGCGCCCTGCGCAACGGTGCTCCGTGCACCCTTGAGCAGTTCCCGACCAATGGAAACGGTTATCGAATTGTCCAGAACGGGACGGTTCTCAAGACAATTGATTTGGGCGGTTTCACCGGCGTTTCATTCGGTAGCCTGAATGCCGACGCCCCTGCTCCCGATTCAGGGACCTTCACCAGCAACCAACTGGTCATTCAGCCCAGCGGAATTGCATCGACGGGAAATTTCTACCTCAAGGATAATCGCAACCCGGCGGATGGGAGAAGGATCGCGGTCAATGCCGCCGGCCGGCCGATAATTTCCTCGTGGGACAGTTCAACCTCCACCTATAAATGAGGGCGCTATGAAGGCCGTTGCGAATAATGGCTTATTTTTTCGAAGCAATGCAGGTTTCTCCCTGCTTGAGGCACTGATTGCCATTGCTATCCTATCCGTGGTGATGCTGGGGACGGCTTCGATGCTGTTCACGGGGATGTCGGGGAGTTTGGGGAGCAATAACCGGTATGTCGCCACCGCAACGGCCCAGTCCCGGATCGAAGCCCTCATGAATACTCCCTTCGCCAGCCTTGCCAGCCAGCTTACGCCAATAACGACCGTTTCCAACGGCATCAGTTACAACACAAAGTGGCAGGTAAACAATCTCACCAGCAATTTGGCCTTTATTAATATGTCCACTACGTGGACCGACAAAAACGGCAGGCACGGCATGAATTTTTCAGTCGTCAGGTCCCGGTGAGGAGGGGCGTTATGAGCCAATCATCCCTCAACGGTCGCCGTGGATTTACCCTTGTCGAACTCCTTGTCACCATGTTTGTTGCCGCTTTGGTGATCATGGCGGCCACGACGACTTTCATCGTACAGAACAAGATGGCGAGTGTCCAGTCCGCCACAAGTGATGTGCAGATAAGCGGTCAGATGGTGATGGATCTGCTCGAGCGCGACATCCGCATGGCCGGGTTTGGGGTGAGCAAGGCAACGGGACTGGCTGCCTCGGACAACGCCCTTGCCAACGATGCAACGTGTAGTGTCGGTACCGATGCTGTCCAGATCCGTTATTCGACGGCAATTTCATCCGGGTCGACCAGAGGTTCTCGGGCGTACAACTATTACGTCAGTAAGGACCCTGCCAACCCGGGGTTGATGCGGCAGGATCTCCTGCCGGGCGGGACAACGGATCCCATCGCGTCAAACGTAGAGGACCTGCAGATATCCGGGGTCTATGACGATGACGGTTCAGCGGTGAATCTGGGGAATGTCGATCCGGCCCGCCCCATGAGAGTTACTCTTCAGATTCTCCTGAAATCCCAGGCCAGGGATCCTGACTCCACGACAACTCCTCCGACAATTGGTAACGGTATAGCGCGGGCGGCCGACGGATACCGTAGGCGTACGTACTCGGTAACCGTCAGCCCCCGAAACTTCGGGCTCTAAGAACGGGAGGTAGTTCAGTGGTCATCCGCGGAACTCGAAAAAAGTGGTTCTTGATGCGCATGGGAGATCAGACCGGCATGGCACTGGTGACGGTCATTACCTTTGCTGCGGTTCTCATGGCCATGATGACCATGATGCTCAATACTACCATGGTCGAAACGGTGCTAGCGGGGGCCAGCACCGTCAGCAAGCGTACTCTCGTGGCTGCCGATGCGGGGCTCCAGTTTGTTCGGGGGACATTCGTCTACATGGGGAGCAACGGTTTTCCCGCGTCGTCCTCCACAGGCAACCTCACGGCGCAGGGGCAGGCCCAACTGCCGGCACCCCTGAACCAGAAGGTGACCTTCCTGAACCTGACGGGGATGGGGGTCGACTCAAATCTTCTGGTCGGCAGCGGTTTCAGCAGCAGGTATGTGGCGCCCACAGCCGGTGGAGGAGCATTGGTGCTGAAACCCTATCGCAGCCGGACCGTTGCCCGTGCCGAGAACGGGACTTCACGAAAGATCGTCGAGTTTGAGGGATTCAGTCTCGCACCCTAAACGGGTCGGAACTTTGTATTTCCGCACGAAACGCAGGGAGGTAGCAGCCATGTTGACGAGCAGGCTCTTTAAAAAGATCATGCGGATGCTTTCCGTTCCGGTCACCATCGCCCATCTCGCTGCGGCCCCGGGTATCGCCAGGGCCGATGACACCGAAATATATTCTGCCGGAGCCACCATGAAGCCGATGGTGATGATCATTATGGACAACTCCGGCAGCATGGGCGACCCGGTCCCCTACGACAACGCCACGGCCTATGCCGGAACATACACGAAAGACACCGTCTACCAGTATACGTGCACGGCGCGAAACAAGAAGGGGCAGTGCACGGCAACCCAGTGGCAGGTGTATACTGGCGTCTTTACCGATCAGATAAACCGGGATGGCGGCGTTGACGTTGCTGGTCAGGACGGGATCGACGACAGTAGCACCGCGCTCAAGACCGGCAACCGTCTCAACTACGAGGCGTTGCCCACCACCAGCAAGCTGAGCACGGCCAAGGGGGTGCTCAATAACCTGGTCGATCTGATGTACAATGACGTCGATTTCGGGTTCATGAAGTTCAACACCGAGGACGGCGGCAACATCATCTCGAAAATTGGCGCCACCATTACCGCCATGCATGGCCAGATCAGCGCCATCAACGCCACCACCTGGACTCCTCTCGCAGAGGCGCTGACCGATGCCGGTAAGTATTTCGAGGACACCTATACCGGCCAGTACAGCCCCTGGAATTCTAATAACTGGTGCCAGAAAGCCTTCATCATCATCGTCACCGATGGTGAACCAACCCACGATACCGACACAACCATCATCGGCCATTTTCTCGACCGCGGGCAGACGGGAATCACCGACGCCAACCGGGGGCAGAAATGGGACCAGGACGGTGACTACAATATGCACAGCACTACCACCACCGATCCCCTCAATAACGACGTCTGGGTCGCCGACGATACATACAGTGACACGGTCCCCCAGACGTTTCTCGATGATGTGGCCAAGTATCTCTATACCCACGATCTTCGTCCCGACCTGCAGGGAACCCAGAATGTAACGACGTACACCATCGGCTACGCCCATGACAGCCCCCTGCTGCAGAGAACCGCCCAGAACGGAGGGGGGCTGTACTTTACCGCTAACAACGCCGCGGAGTTGGAGCACAGCCTCCTCATGGCCCTGGACGACATCGCCAAAAAGCTTCAGACCTATACCGCTCCGGTCGTTCCCATAACCCGGACCTCAAGCGGCGACAAGATGTATCTGGCGTTCTTCAAGCCGCTGGCTTACTCCAAGTTCTGGGTCGGCGACCTCCACAAATACGGGCTGTCCAGTTCCAATCAGATCATCGACAGTGCTGGCAACCAGGCCACGGATTCATCGGGAGCCATGCTCGACACCGCCGTTCCGTACTGGAGCGTATCGTCACTGCTGAAGAGCCGGTCTACCGCCCGGAACATCTACACCTACCTCGGGACCAACAGTAACCTCACGGACAGCTCCAATGCCTTCACGATCGCCAACACCGCCTTGACGGCCGCCGTACTCGGCAATCCGGCCAAGAGCAACGCAGCCAACGCTGCCACCGCAGCCCGCGACGACCTGATCAACTACATACACGGCCAGGACGCCTATGATGACAATGGCAACCTGAACTGGACCGAAAAGCGGGACTTCATTCTCGGTGATATCCTCCACTCCGTGCCGCTGGTGGTGGACTACAACGGACCGACGGCCACCGACCCGAACCGGCACATTTTCTTCGGCTCCAACGACGGGATGCTCCACTGCATCAATGATGCGAACGGAAGCGAAGAGTGGGGCTTCGTGCCTCCCGACGCGCTTCCCCGCCTGAAGCTCTTTGAAGAGGGAAGCTCTCACCCGTATTTTGTCGATGGTTCCGTAAAGCTCTACCAACTGCGGAACTCGGCCGGTGTCATCACCAAGGCGATCATCATCTTCGGGCAGCGGGCCGGAGGCGACAACTACTACGCCCTTGATGTCACCAATCCCGCGTCGCCACAATTTCTTTGGAGAATCAACGGTTCATCCACCGGCTTCTCTGAAATCGGCCAGACCTGGTCAGAACCGCTGATAGCCAAAGTGAAGAAAAATGACAGCAACGGGGTGCCAGTCACCTATGATGCCGTTATCTTCGGTGCCGGCTTCGACTCGGCTCAGGCTAACACCAAGGCTGTCGCCGCTGCCGCCAAGGGGCGCGGAGTATTCATCGCCAACCTGCTCACCGGTGAGTTGATAAGCAGCTTCAAATACACAACCAGCAATGGAATGAACTATGCCATTCCCAGTAACGTAGCCGCCGTGGACATGGACTCCAATGGGATTGTCGACCGGATATATGTGGGGGACCTGGGGGGCAATCTTTGGCGGATTGGGAAGTCGCCCAACAGTACTGACCCCACTGATGCCCAGAAAGACATCAACCTCATCGATAACTGGGGAATCCGCAAGCTCTTTGCCTCCAACCCGGGAGCCGACGGCAGTTCGGGGCGGAAAATTTTCTATCAGCCCGAGATAGCCTTGCAGTCGGGGCATAACTATGTTTACTTCTCTACTGGAGACCGGGACAACCCCCGTTCGACGGATGCCGTGGACCGGCTTTACGGGGTGAAGGACACCAGCCCCGATCAGAGCGTGTTCGCCACCCTTACGGAAAACAGCCTGACCAATCAGACAGGTGTGGTAAGCAGTTCTATCTTGCCCCTGACAACAAGTGGCTGGTATGTTCGGCTCATAGCGGCTGCTGGCGAGAAGTCGCTGGCTGCGCCGGTCCTCTTCAACAAGTATGTACTGTTCGATACCTTCCTTCCCAATAATGCCCTCTGTGATATCGGTGGCGGGGCAAAGGTTTACGCCGTAAGCTACCTGAATGGCCTCTATTCGCGTTACAGTCTCGGCAACGGCATACCCACCGAGGCTGTACTGGTCGTCCGCCCGACGGGAACCACGGCTTTTGTCGGAGCCGGCGGCGGGGTCATTAATCTGTTAAACCTCATCCCTGATTCGCCTCCCACAGGTGGGGGAGGTGGCGGGGGAGATGGGAGTGCCAACCAGAAGCCAATACAAGAGATTTTCAATTTCGTGACCGGTATCATACCCATTTCATGGCGAGAGGTGTTCTGATGCGTTACCTGATGGTCGTTGCGGCAAGTCTTGTGTTCTGTGTCAATCTCGCCGTGGCTGGACAGGACGTTCACCGGGGGCTCCCCACACTTTCCTCTCTAGGAGTGAATTTCACCGATCTCATGACTCCGGAGGCTCACGAAGGGGTGGTCATGGAGGTGCGGGGCGCGGGAAGCTTTATTCTTCGGGAAAAGCTCTATATTATCTGCCAGGAGAGTGATGTCGACGGCACCCCGGCAAATCAGGCGAAATTTTCCCTGAAGAAGGGGGACACGGTCAAAGCTACCGTCTACAGGCTTCCGAACAAGACTTATTTCGTCTCAGAGCTGGAAATAAAGTAAGGGAAGATTCACTGTATTGAATATGGGCAAACCTGTAAGAAAAACTGGGCGGACGATTGCCGTACTGGTTGTCATAATACTAGGGGCCGCGTCGATTTATGTTGTCGCAACATGGCCCTATAACGTCGTGGGATGGATGACGTACCGCATATTGGGAAAGCCTTTCCCGTCACGGGTGACGGAGCTTCAAAACATTAAGCGTTTTCTCGATGCGAAACGGAAGCTCAACAAGAAGGAATACGATGCGGCGTTCCAGGGATTGCAGTACCTGCGACAAAATGTGGCAGTAACATTTCCCTTTTTCAAGGAAATTTACCTTTACCTCGGCTATATTCACGATCTGCGTGGTGATTTACGCGGCGAAGAGGCGCTTCACCGGGAGCTTGAGACAAAGGACAAGGTTTTTGCCCTATTCCTGGAAGGGTTGTATGCTATCCGGCATGGCAGGGATGTGGAGGGGAAGGGATACCTTGCCGAGTCGATAAAGCTGGATAACCAGTTCAACAGGCTCGGCAAGTACCGCGGGGTAGCCCTAAAAGCTCTCGGTACGGCAGCCCTCCCGAGAAAAAGTTCGAAATGAGGAATTTTCCCCTCAAGAAACGAACGTACAGGCCGATTAGTTAATCCAGAGGACATATACGCGAGTGTTCCTGGAAAAAACAGAATAGCTCCGATATCGACAATACTAAACCATCCGCGAGGGTGGGACGGAAAGCCTACAGGGTCTCTCTGAGACAGCCGGGATGCCGAAATATCACAATTCGTGATGCTCGGTCCCGGCATTTCTTTTTTGGACCCAGAAATACAGGTTGTCAAAATATCGGCAAGGAGTGGACGGAAATTGTCAGTCATTTGCTTCAATTCATGGAGTTTCGTTGCCAGAACGATCGAAATGTTTACGGTATCAATCTTGCTTAATTCGTTTCAACTTCATTTAATATTAACTAATTCCTTGACATTGATTTCAATTTCAGTACATTTCGCCGTAAACTACCTGGCTTTGCGGGATTGGGCGATGAAATTCAAGAACAACGTCAGAAAGATCAGAGAAGAACGGCTCATGAGCAAGGCTGAGCTTGCGCGCCTTGCGGGGGTCTCGCCGGCCACCATCGACAGGATCGAGCACGGTGAGGAGTGCCGGATGGAGACAAAGAGAAAGATCATTCTTGCCTTTGGTTTTTCATTGTCCGAGAAGGAAGCGGTCTTTCTCGACTAACCTTGTGAACGGGAATCACCTATGTTTTTCTCCAAGAAAAAGGATCTCGTCGGCATCGACATAGGCTCCAGCTCCGTGAAGCTCGTGCAGCTCCGGGAGCAGAAGGGGGCTTGGCAGCTCCTGAATGTCGGCACGATGCCGCTGCCATCCGAGGCCATCGTCGACAATACCCTCATGGACAGCTCGGCCATCGTCGATGCGGTCAAGAACCTCGGCAAGAGCCTTTCCGTCAAGGTCAAGGAAGCTGCCTGCTCTATTTCGGGCAACACGGTGATCATACGCAAGATCAAGCTTCCCGCCATGCCTCCCGAAGAACTGGAGGATCAAATCCGGTGGGAGGCCGAGCAGTACATTCCCTTTGACATCAATGACGTCAATATCGATTTCCAGATTCTCGAGCCCGACGAGGACGATCCCACCCGCATGAATGTGCTCCTCGTGGCCAGCAAGAAGGAAATCATCAACGACTACGTGAATGTTTTCGCGGAGAGCGGGTTCAAACTCGTCATTGTCGACGTCGATTCCTTCGCGGTGCAGAACGCCTTTGAGCTCAACTATGAAAGCGGGCCGGAGGAGGTCGTGGCCCTCATCAATATCGGTGCCAGCATCCTCAACCTCAATATCGTCAGGGGGGGGATTTCGCTCTTCACCCGCGACGTCCAGATGGGGGGGAACCTCTTTACCGAAGAGATTCAGAAACAGTTCGCCTTGAGCAGCGACGAAGCGGAACGGGTCAAGCTGACCGGTGATCACCCCGACCAGGAGAAGTTGCGGAGCGTACTGGCGCGAATCAACGAAACCCTCTCCATCGAGGTGCGCCGCTCCCTGGATTTCTACAACACGACCGCCGGCGAGGGGAGGGTGAGCAAGGTCTACCTGAGCGGCGGCGCGGCTAAAACCGCCATGCTCGCCGATGCGATCCAGGACAAGCTCGGCGTGCCGGTGGAGATGCTCAATCCCTTCAGGAAGATTACCTGCAGCGAAAAGGAGTTCGATCCTGAGTATCTCCGGGAGATCGGGCCCCTCGTCACGGTTGCCCTGGGGCTGGCCGCAAGGAGGGTTGGGGACAAATGGTAAAAATCAACCTGCTCCCGGTCAGAACGTCGAAGAAGAAGGAGACCGCCAGGCAGCAACTGGCGATTCTCGGCGTCTCGGCGGCTCTCGTGCTCGTTGCCGGCCTTGGCCTCTATGTCTATGCCCAGGCAAAGATCAAAGCCACCAAGGAAGAGATTTCCAAGGCTGAAAACGACCTTCAGCAGCTCAAGGTCAAGATCGGCGAGCTGGAAAACATCAAGAAGCTGAAAGATGAGGTCACGAAGAAGCTCGATGTGCTCGCTCAGCTTCGCAAGGGGAAAACCGGCCCCGTCCGCAGACTCGCGACCCTGAGCGATGCTACGCCCGATAAGCTCTGGATCACCAAGTATGCCGAGAGCGGAGCTAGCGTCAGCATCGGTGGGGTTGCTCTCGACGAGGATCTCATCGCCACATTCATGCGCAACCTCCAAAGATCCGAAGATTTCACGAACGTGGAACTCGTCGTGTCCGAGCAAACGGAGGTCGGCGGCGTGAAGGCCAAGCGGTTCGAGCTCACCTGTGCCCTGAAGGCGGTCAAGAACCCAGAGCCGCCCGCGCCGAAGAAATAGCCACCGGTTAAGGACTCTCCATGGATCCGAGAATCGAAAAACTGCTGAAGCTTCCCAAGAAACAGAAGATTGCTCTTCTGGTCGCTATCCTGCTTTTTGAAGGTGCTGCCCTCTACTGGGGGCTCTTTCTGCCGCGGCAGACGGAGCTCAAGGAGCTTCGCGGCCGGCTGGAAGGGTTGCAGAACGAGGTGCGGGAAAAGGAGAGGATCGCCAACAACCTTCCCAAGCTGAAGCGCGAGTATCAGCAACTGCAGAAGGATCTCGACCTGGCCCTCACCGAACTGCCGAACCAGAAAGAGATACCCTCCCTACTGACCGGCATCACCAGTGTCGGCAAGAGCGCGGGTAACGACTTCCTTCTCTTTAGGCCGAAACCTGAAGTTTCCAAGGACTTCTATGCCGAAGTGCCGGTTGATATCTCCATTTCCGGCACCTTCCACAGCGTTGCCAATTTCTTCACCGCCGTGGGAAAGCTGCCGAGGATCGTCAATATCACCGATGTCTCCTTTGCAGACATTAAGCAGGCGGGAGGCAAGACCAGCGTCAAAGTGAACTGTCTCGCCACGACGTTCCGTTTCCTCGACAAGAAAGAGACCAAGGATGACAAGAAGAAATAGCACCAGCATGCTCCTCCTTGCCGCAGCGGCCTCACTGGTCCTGGCGTGCGGAGGGTGCAAAAAGGCCGAAGAGAGTCCCCCGCCGGCCCCCCCCGCGAAACCGGCCAACCCGGTCAAGCCTCCCGTGCAGGCTCAGGCCTCGTCAGCCCAATCCGTGGCAAGTGTTAATCCGTCACTGGATTTTTCCGGCCGCAAAGATCCCTTCAAGCCGTTCATTCAACCCAAGGCCGAGAAACCGGCCGCTGCCAGCGGCTCCATTCCCGCCGCCGGCGCACTTCCCATCCAGGGCTATCCGGTGGAGCAGTTCAAAGTCTCCGGCATCATTGCCGGATTCAAGGAAAACAAGGCTCTTATCGTCGACCCAGCCGGCAAGGGATACGTGGTCAAGGCAGGGATGAAAATGGGCAACAACAATGGCGTGATAATGAGAATCACCCCGTCATACCTTGAAGTTGCTGAACGCGTCAGGAACGACGTCACCGGCAAAATAAGCCGGCGGTTGGTGAAACTCGCCCTGCCAAAGAAAAACTAACAGGCTGCCAAGGAGACTCCCCATGAGAATCCAACTCACAATATCCCGCAACCTTGCCTTTCTGTCCCTGTTGGGCGCGTTGTGCGGCTGTGCCGCCACTAACGCCTCCGTTATGGGCGACAAGGAGACGAGCCAGTCCTCGGCTCCGGTGATCCGGGACATCCGCGTTACGGGGGAGGGAGACAATGCCCAGGTAAGCATCTCGGCTAACCGTCCCCTCGCGTACACTTTTTACATGGCGGCGAATCCTCCCAAGGCGGTCGTAGATCTTGCCCAGGTGCAACCGGGTGCCTTTTCCGCGCCCATGGAGATCAACGCCGGAAACATCAAGCGGATTGCCACCACCCGTGTGGGTGAGGGGGAAGCCGCCATGACCCGGGTAGAGGTCTTCCTTGCCCGGGATGCGGAGATGACGGCTGCCACGGATCCCGCCGACAAGGGAACAATGCGTCTGGCCTTTGTCCCCCCGCCGGTTCCTGCTTCTGCCGCACCGGCCAAAGCCGAGCCGCCGGCGCCTGCCGCTGCGCCGGAACCGGTAGCTCCGCAGCCCGCTAATACGCCTGTAGCTGCAGAACGTAAAATCGCCGATGCCATCACCGCCATTACTCCCCGTAAAGACTCCCTTGAAATCCGGACCACGGGCGAGGTGGCCGATTTCAAGACGTTCCGGCTCACGAAGCCCGACCGCCTCGTGCTCGATGTCTTCGGCGTCAAAGCGGCCCTGGCCCAAAAGGTTGTGCCGGTCAACAGCCTTGGGATCGAGACCGTCCGGGTAGGCGCCTATCCCGACAAGGTGCGTCTTGTCCTCGATGCTTCAGGTGACACCCTTCCCGCCTTCACGGTGGAGAAGACCGCCGCCGGCCTCGCCGTGGTTCCGTCATCATCCCCGGCTGCCGTCGCGGCGAAGTCTCGTGAGTCCGAGCAGACGACACCCGCCCTTGTGACGGGCGCGGCTCCCAAGGCGGAAGCCAAGCCCGTTGTGCATGCCGGGGCACCTGAAGTAGATTCGATAGAATTCAAAGTGGTGGATGCCATCTCCCGCATCGCCATTGAAACGACTGCCCCGTGCAACGCTGAAAAGCCAGTCAAGTCCGCCGAAGGTCTGACGCTTACTCTCAAGAACTGCATTCTGCCGCGGAAATGGCAGCGGCATCTCGACACGAGCGCTTTTGCCAGCGTTGTCCAGAAGGTGACCCCCTACCAGGTCAAGGTAAAGGGGCGTCACGACGTGAAAGTGCAGGTCGCGTTACGGAGGCAGACTTCCTATGAGTTGCGCAGGGAAGGGGGAGTCATTTACCTTGACCTGAAGAATCCGGTTGATATCACTGCGGCACCGGTCGCATCGGAGCCGGCCAAGCAGACCGAGTCTGAACGGTCCGCTCCTGTGGTCGTCAAATCACAGGCTGTTTCACCGACGGCAGCCGCGGACGGGAAAAAGGTCTACACGGGGCGCCGGGTCACCCTCGAATTCTCCGATGCCGATATCAGGAAGATCTTCCAACTTATTGCCGAAGTCAGCAATCTGAACTTCATCGTCGGTGACGATGTCACCGGCACCATCAGCCTAAAGCTGGTGAACGTTCCCTGGGACCAGGCCCTCGACGTAATTCTTGAGAACAAGGGGCTCGGGATGCAGCGGGACGGCAACATCGTTCAGATCCGTCCCAAATCCAAAATCATGACCCTTGCCGATGAAGAGCAGAAGGCCAAAAAGTCCCGCGAACAGGGGATGGAACTCAAGACCGAGGTCTTTGACGTCAACTATGCCGCAGTGGGCGATGTGGTCACCCAGTTCAACACCCTCAAGAGCGAGCGGGGGATGATTTCCCAGGATGCCCGCACCAACCGGGTCATCGTCAAGGATATCGCACCGGTGGTGGCGGAGATGAGGAATCTGCTGAAGAGTCTCGACATCCCCGAGAAACAGGTAATGATCGAGGCCAGAATCGTTGAGGCGAGTTCCACTGTCACTCAGGAACTCGGCATTCAATGGGGCATACACGCTCGTGATGCGAATACTATTGGCGTGACGAATGCTGACGTGGGGTTTGGTGGAATCCTCACCGGGCTTGCGCCAACTGCGGGTACATTCGGTCCTGGTGCTGCGGCCGGCATAACATTTGGGAAACTCATTTCCGGCGGGTCCCTTGACCTGAAACTGTCCGCATTGGCTTCGGGAGAGAGGATAAAGATAATTTCATCGCCCAAAGTCGTGACCCTTAACAACAAAGCAGCCAAAATATCCCAGGGACAATCTATTCCTTATTCGACTGTCTCTGCTGAAGGGACGAAAACAGAATTCGTTGAAGCGGCATTGACGCTGGAAGTGACGCCCCACATTGCTTCCGATGGAAGCATCAGTATGAAGATCAAGGCGACTAACAACTCTGCTGCGCCAGCACCGACAGGGGCTGTTCCGGCAATAAACAAGAAAGAGGCGACCACAGAGCTTTTGGTAAGGAATGGTGAAACCACAGTTATTGGCGGGATTTACGTGGATAATGATTCTCAGGCTGATCAGGGCGTCCCGTTCTTTAAAGATATCCCATTGCTTGGCTGGCTGTTCAAGTCAAGCAATACGCAAAAAATCAAGAACGAACTGCTAATTTTCATTACTCCTAAAATCGTTCTGTAATGAACAGGGTTCCATAAAGACAATTTTTACCATGCCAGGGGTATCCCCTGGCATTTCTTTACTAAAGAGGTGAGTATGCTCCGCTACCTGACCGCCGGCGAATCCCACGGCCCGCAACTGACGGCCATCATCGAGGGAATTCCCGCAGGCCTGAAAATTTCCGAAGAAACCATCAACGTGGATCTGGCCCGCCGGCAGGGGGGCTACGGCCGTGGGGGCCGGATGCTCATCGAGAAGGATCAGGTCCAGATCCTCTCCGGGGTCCGGTGGGGTGAGACCATCGGTTCCCCTGTGACCCTCTGCGTGGTGAACCGCGACTGGGTTAACTGGCAGGAGAAGATGTCGCCCCACGAGCGCCACCGGGATGATAAGATCCGCGTCACCCGTTCGCGTCCCGGCCATGCCGACCTTCCCGGAGCCATGAAGTATAACCACCGCGACGTCCGTAACATCCTGGAGCGTTCCAGCGCCCGGGAGACTGCCATGCGGGTGGCGGTGGGCTCCGTTGCCCGGGCATTTCTGGCCTCCTTTGGTGTCACGGTGAGCGGCTTCGTGGTGGAACTCGGGGGGATAAAGGCCGAGCGGCGTGGCCTCTCCTCCGACCGGCTCCGGGAACTGGCTGCCAAGTCCGAACTTGCCACCTACGACCCCGAGGCGGAAGCGCGGATGAAGGCTTTTATCGACTCGGTGAAGGATGCCGGCGACACGGCGGGCGGGGTCGTTGAGGTGGTTGTGACGGGAGCCCCGGTGGGACTCGGCAGCCACGTCCAGTGGGATCGCAAACTCGACGCCCGCCTCGCCATGGCGGTCATGAGCATCCAGGCCATCAAGGGGGTCGAGATCGGCCTCGGCTTCGAGACGGCCCGCCGCCCCGGCTCCCAGGTTCATGACGAGATCTACTTCGACTCCTCCCGCATCGCCCACGGTGAGGCCACGGGATTTTTCCGCAAGACCAACAATGCCGGAGGCATCGAGGGGGGGATCACCAACGGCGAGGAGATCGTCATCCGCGCGGCCATGAAGCCGATCCCGACCCTCTACAAACCCCTCAGTTCGGTGGATATGCTCACCAAGGAGCCCTTCGAGGCCACGGTAGAGCGCTCCGATGTCTGCGCCGTGCCCGCCGCCGCCGTGGTGGCCGAGTCGGTGGTGGCCATCGAGATTGCCAGCGCGTTCCTGGAGAAGTTCGGTGGCGACTCCCTTGCCGAGATACGGCGCAACTACGATGGCTACCTCGACTATCTCCGCTCCTTCTAGCGTGCGCAACGTCATTCTCACCGGCTTCATGGGGACGGGAAAAAGCAGCGTCGGCAGGCTTCTGGCCCATCGGCTCGGCTTCCGCTACTGCGACCTGGATGCGCTCATCGTCGAAGGGGAGGGAGTCTCCATTAACGAGATCTTTGCCCGACATGGGGAACCCCACTTTCGGGCTCTCGAAACCGAGGCGGTGCGATCCGTGTCCCGGGAAGAACGATGTGTCGTTTCCACCGGCGGCGGAGCGGTTATCTCTCCTGAAAACCGTTGTCTCTTGCGGAAGGCGGGAGTTGTGGTGAACCTGACCGCCACGGTGGAGGAAGTATGCAGGCGGCTGCGGGAGGAGACGGACCGCCCCCTTCTGAAGGACGATCGTTCGGGCGAGCGGATTGCGGCCATGATGGCGGAACGTGAACAGTTCTACGCGGATGCGGAGTTGAGGATTGACACTACCGGCAAAAGCGTGGAAGATGTGGTCGCTGAAATCACCGGGTACTTGGAAGGAAGGTAGCGTGGAAACGCTGACGGTAGGACTTGGCGACAGAAGCTACACGATTCGGGGAGGAAGCGGAATCCTCCCGGGGATCGGTGCGTTCTGCAGGGAGTTGGGGCTGGGGAGGATTGTCGCGGTTGTGACCAATACCACGGTGGGCCCCCTCTACTATGGCCCGGTGGCCGACTCTCTCGCCGCGGCGGGTTTTTCGCCCCTTCGGGTGGAGCTTCCCGATGGCGAGGAGTTCAAGACCAGTGCCACCATGAACATCATCTACGACGCCCTCATCGACGGCGGGCTCACCCGTGATTCATTCATCGTCGCCCTCGGCGGCGGCGTGGTTGGTGATATGGCGGGGTTTGCCGCTGCCACCTACCTGCGGGGCATCCCCTTCGTGCAGGTGCCAACCACGCTCCTTGCCCAGGTGGACAGCAGCGTCGGCGGCAAGACCGGCATCAACCATCCCCGGGGCAAGAATCTTATCGGCGCATTCTACCAGCCCCGTGCGGTTGTCATCGATGTGGAGACCCTCACGACGCTTCCCGAGCGGGAGTACTTGGCCGGGATGGCCGAGGTGGTGAAGTACGGAGTCGTTCTTGATCCTCAGCTTTTCGCCGAGGTGGAGCGGAATATCACGCCGATCCTTGCCCGTGACCGTGACGTCCTCACCAGGATCATTATGGCCTGCTGCGCCATAAAGGCGTCGGTGGTAGAGAAGGATGAGCGGGAATCGGGGCTGAGGGCGGTGCTTAACTACGGCCACACCCTTGGCCATGCGGTCGAAACCCTTGCGGGCTACGGAACCTTCCTCCACGGCGAAGCGGTTGCCATCGGCATGGTGCAGGCCGCCAAGCTGGCCGAACATCGGGGTGAGGCCACTGCCGACGATACCGGCCGGCTCCGTGCGCTTCTGGAGTCCTTGAAACTGCCGGTGGAGCTTCCAGTCTTCGCCGCAGAGGCCTATCGCGAAGTTCTCCTGCGGGACAAGAAAGCCCGGGATACGGGACTCAGTTTCGTACTCAACAACGGGATCGGCGGCTTCTCCATCGTCAGGCTTCGGGACCTCTCCGAGGTGATCGACGTCTGCGGGATCGGAGGGTGACCATGGCACCGGAGAACGAATCATTCCGAACAGAAATCAAACGCTACGAGGATATTCTTAACGGTGATCCTGCGTCGTACTGCTTTGCCCCTCTGGCGGAACTCTACCGTAAGGCGGGGCTCCTCGACGAGGCCATCGACACTGCCCGCAAGGGGATAGAACTCCATCCCGACTACGTCGGAGGGTATCTGGCCCTTGGGCGCGCCTGCTTCGACAAGGGAGAGCAGACGGAGAGCAGGGGCGCCCTGGAGCGGGTCGTTCGGGTAACTCCCGATAACCTCACGGCCCAGAAGCTCCTTAGCCGGATTTACCGTGACACCGGTGAGAATGCCCTTGCCCGCAAGGCGTTAGAGACAATCCTCGTCCTTAACCCCGGCGATCAGGAAAGCCAGGCTGCCCTTGACGGTCTTGCTCTGCGGGAGCGGAGCTTCGAGACGGACACGGACCTGTTTTCCGCTGCAGGGGAGGTTCCGGTTGACGCATCGGCGGGATTTGCTGATGAATTTCTTCTGGAAGATGCAGAGATTATCGAAGAGTTAACCGACGAAGTCATCGATGAGGATGTCGATGAGGTGAGCTTTGCCGGAGAGTTCACCGCGGAAGCGGGTTTCGGCGGTGAACCGCTGATGGTGGAGGAGCACGGGGCAATGGACGAACCCGGTTCCGATCCCCTCGCAACGGCCACCATAGCGGAGCTTTACATCAAACAGGGGTTCCTGAAGAAGGCCCTCAAGATCTACCGGGACCTTCTTGATGCCAACCCTGGCAACGACGACCTGCGGCAGCGGATCGTCGACCTTAAGCACTGTATCGATGAAGACGATGCCCGCGCCCGGGAAAATGCCTTCACCGCAGCCATGCCTTTTGGTGAAGAGCTTGCCGAAGCTGTTCATGATAAGGCCGATTCCGTGGGGCGGAACGACGCAGTTGCCGTCCTGGAGGGGTGGCTCGATACCATCGGGAGGATGAGACAGTGCCGTTCAGTGAAACACTGAAGAGTATTGTGGAGAGCGTCGGGGGTGGGCTCGGAGCTGTCATCATGGCAGACGACGGCATCGCCATCGACGAGTACTTGCTGGACGGTTCCGGCATGGACCTGAACCTGATGGCGGTGGAATATGCCTCCCTGCTCAAGGAGGTCAAGCGCATGGCTGACGTCCTCAAGACCGGCTCGCTGGAAGAAATGGCGGTGAATACCGGGCGGTCACAGGTCATCGTAAGGACTATCAACGATGAGCTGTTTATTGCCCTCATCCTCGGCCAGGACGGCAACTGCGGCAAGGGACGCTACCTGCTGCGCCGTGAAGTCTTCGGGCTGCGCGAGCGCCTTTCCTAGCATCCGCGTCCGATCCATCCCTCTTACCTTGTTCATGGAGGCATCGATGAACGTTCTTGTGGTTCACGGCCCGAACCTCAATCTCCTCGGCACCCGGGAACCGGGAATTTATGGCGTCCTTACCCTGGACCGGATTAATGAGGAGATTTCCGCGCTGGCGGAAGAACTCGGCTGCTCGGTCTCCTTCTTCCAGTCCAACAGTGAAGGGGCGATCATCGATGCCATACAGCAGGCCTGCGGCGCCTGTGACGGAATTCTCATCAACCCGGCAGCCTATACCCATACCAGTGTCGCCATCCGCGACGCCCTTGCCGCCGTGGCCCTTCCAGTCGTGGAAGTTCACCTGTCCAATATCCATCGCCGTGAGGAGTTCCGGCACCACAGTTTCATTGCCCCGGTGGCAGTCGGCCAGATCGCCGGGTTCGGTGCCGACAGTTATCTGCTCGGACTACGTGCGCTTTTTACTTATATTAAAAAAGAGATTGTCACCAAGGCGTGAAGCATGTTACAAAACAGGATTATTAAAGCCCGAGGATGCGCGGAAAAACAGGATGTTGACGCGATTCTCTTTTTTAATCTGAGTAACGTCCGATACCTTGCCGGTTTCACCGGGAGTGACGGTGTTTTGGTTGTCGGCCGTGATTCGTGCTGGTTTCTGACGGATTCCCGCTACACGACCCAGGCGGCCCGTGAGGTGACGGGGTGTTCCACGGTTGAGTACCGCGTGAAGCTCGACGGCATCGCGGAGCTTTGTGCCAGCCAGGGATTCAGGCGGGTTGGCTTCGAGGCCGAACACACGACGGTCGCCCTCCTTACGGCCCTCACCACAAAGGTTTCCGGCGTGGAGTTCGTTCCCCTCGGGGAGGAGCTTGCTCCACTCCGTATCGTGAAGGATGCGGAAGAGATCGATCTGCTGGCCGAGACTGCCCGCATCGCCTCCGAAGCCCTGTTGGCGTCCCTTGACGGACTAAAGCCAGGGGTGGTCGAGCGCGAGTATGCTCTGGATCTTGAGTTCGCCATGCGGCGGGCAGGGACCGATGACAAATCGTTCGATTTCATCGTCGCTTCGGGCGAACGGGGTGCGCTTCCCCATGGCAGGGCCAGTACCAAGGTTATCGGGGCCGGCGAACTCGTCACCATTGATTTTGGCGCCATCTTTAGAGGATACCACTCCGACGAGACGGTCACCGTCTGTGTCGGCGAGCCCGATGACCGGCAGCGGGAGATCTACGGCATTGTCAAGGAGGCCCATGATCGGGCTTTGGCTGCCGTGCGGCCGGGGGTGAGCTTCAAGGAGTTGGACGCCATTGCTCGCGGTTTTATCGAAGAGCGGGGATACGGGGCCTTTTTCGGCCACGGGCTTGGCCACGGGGTCGGGCTCGATGTTCATGAAAAGCCGGTCGTTTCCCCCCGCGGCGAAGGAGTGGCGGAAGAGGGAATGGTTTTCACCATTGAGCCGGGCATCTACATCCCCCAGTGGGGCGGGGTGAGGATCGAGGATGCGGTTGCGGTCACCGGCAACGGATACCGCCTCCTCACCAGGGTGCCCAAGGAACTCATCATCTTGAATCCGTGAGCCGGGAAGATGCCCCTCTTGGTTTACGGGGTTACTTTGTAATAACCGTCTGTTTGCCATCGAGGCCGGGCGGTATCTGCCAAAAGGAGAAAACGTATGGATATCAAGGATCTCAAGTCGCTGATAAAGATGGTAACGGAAACAGACATCACCGAATTCGAGCTGGAGGGGGCCGAGGAGAAAATCCGGATCAAGCGCGGGTGCACGGCTCCGATGGTCCAGTACCAGGCACCCCAGCCCATGGTCGCCATGCAGCCGGCCATGGTCCAGGCCGCTGCTCCGGCTGCATCGGCCGCCCCCGTGGAAGCTGCCGCGCCGGCAGCCGCCAAGGCCAAGGGGAATGAAATCACGTCCCCCATCGTCGGTACCTTCTACCGGGCCCCGGCGCCGGATGCCGCTCCCTATGTGGAAGTGGGACAGATTATCGAGAAGGGGCAGGTTCTCTGCATCGTCGAGGCCATGAAGCTCATGAACGAGATCGAGGCCGAGTATCGGTGCAAGATTGTCGAGATTTGCAAGGAAAACGCCCAGCCGGTCGAGTTCGGCGAGGCGCTGTTCATCGTCGAGCCGCTCTAACCCGAGACAACGGACGACACGTACGGGGACGGCAACAAGCAGTCGCCCTTTCAACCCATGAGCGGAGATTTCGTACATGTTCCATAAAGTTCTGATTGCAAACCGGGGGGAGATTGCCCTGCGGGTCATCCGGGCCTGCAAGGAGTTGGGGATCAAGACGGTGGCCGTCTATTCCGTCGCCGACAAGGATTCCCTTCACGTCAAGCTGGCCGACGAAAGCGTCTGCATCGGACCGGCGCCAAGCCTCCAGAGCTACCTCAATATCAACGCCATCATCAGCGCCGCCGAAGTGACCGACGCCGAAGCAATCCATCCCGGCTACGGTTTTCTCTCTGAAAATGCCGCCTTTGCCGAGATCTGCGAAAACTGCGGCATCACCTTCATCGGTCCCTCCTCCGAGAGTATGCGGATCATGGGGGACAAGATCAGTGCCCGTCAGGCGGTGATCAAGGAGGATGTGCCGATCCTCCCCGGCACCAAGGAGGGGGTAAACGACGTCAACGAGGCCATAAAGATTGCCAAGGGGATCGGCTTCCCGGTCATCATCAAGGCGACGGCCGGTGGTGGCGGACGGGGAATGAAGATCGTTCACTCTCCGGCAACCCTCCCCAACGCCTTTGCCACGGCACGGGCCGAGGCCCAGGCCGGCTTCGGCAACCCCGAGGTCTACATCGAGAAGTACTGCGAAGAGCCCCGCCACGTGGAGATTCAGATCATGGCCGACAAGCACGGCAACGTGATCCACCTGGGCGAGCGGGACTGCTCCATCCAGCGGCGCCACCAGAAGATCATCGAGGAGGCCCCGTGCCCGGTCATGACCCCGAACCTCCGCAAGGCCATGGGCGATGCAGCGGTCAGGGCCGCAAAGGCCGTTGGCTATGACAGTGTCGGTACGGTCGAATTCCTGGTGGACAAGAACCTCAACTTCTACTTCATGGAGATGAACACCCGGGTCCAGGTGGAGCATCCGGTCACCGAGATGATTACCGGCGTCGATATTGTCCGTGAGCAGATACGCTCCGCGGCGGGGCACAAACTCCGCTACAAGCAGGGCGATGTGAAGATCCAGGGGCACGCCATCGAGTGCCGCATCAACGCCGAGGACCCGGTGAAGTTCACTCCGTGCCCCGGCAAGATCACCGGCTATCACACCCCCGGCGGCCTTGGGGTGCGGGTCGATTCCTTTGTGTACGACCAGTATTCGGTGGTCCCCCACTATGATTCACTCATTTCCAAGCTCATCGTCCATGCCGAAACCCGCGAAGATGCCATCCGCCGCATGGCCCGGGCACTGGACGAGTACATCATCGAAGGGATCAAGACGACGATCCCGTTCCACAAGCGGATCATGGCCAACAAGGACTTCATGGAAGGGAACGTGGATACCGCCTTCCTTGAGAAGATCGTGCTGGAGTAAGGTATGGATTTTCCTGATGAACTGAAGTACAGCAAGGAACATGTATGGGTCAGGGTCGAGGGTGACCGTGCCGTGATCGGCATTACCGATTATGCCCAGGAGAGCCTCGGCACCATCAGTGCCGTGGAGCTCCCGGCCGTCGGCGACGAGCTTGAGCAGGACGACTCCTTCGGCTCGGTGGAGGCCCGCAAGTGCCTGGCGGAGCTCTATGCGCCGGTCAGCGGCACCGTGGCCGAGGTTAATGACGAGCTGGAGTCGGCCCCGGAAATCCTGAACGACGACCCCTACGATGGCGGCTGGATCGCGGTGGTGGAACTTGCCGACCCCGAGGAGTTGAAATCCCTTCTGTCGGCAGAGGACTATGCCGAATCCGTAAGCCAGGAAGACGAAGAAGACGAATAGCCACAATCAGGTTCAGATGCAGGCGAAGGCGAGATTACCTATCTCGCCTTTGTTTTTGAGCAATTCATTTCATGATGCAGGAGCGGTGTCACCATGTCACTCACCATAGGTCACATAGAATACTCCAACTGCACCCCCATATTCACGGCGCTGCAACGCAGTATGGATTGTAGCGGCTACAGCTTTGTCCGGGGGGTGCCGGCACACCTGAACCGGTTGCTTGCCATGGGGGAAATCGATGTCTGCCCGTCATCGTCCATCGAGTACGGGAAATATCCCGACCGCTATCTTGTTCTCCCCGATCTTTCCATCAGCGCGGTGGGGCCGGTGAAAAGCGTCCTCCTCTTTTCCCGCGTGCCACTGGAGCGCCTTGATGGTGCCGTTATCGGCATGACGACGGAGTCCGACACGTCGGTAAATCTCCTCAGGATAATTCTCACCACATTCCAGGGTTTCACGAACAGTTTCGAGCGGACCCCGCTTCCCCTGGCTGAGGCCCTCGACTCCTATCCGGCCCTTCTCCTCATCGGTGACAGAGCCCTCAAGGGGGCGCTGACAGGGGGGGGGTACCACATTTACGACCTCGGCGATCTGTGGTACCGGGCAACGGGGCTCCCCTTCGTCTTTGCCCTCTGGTTGCTGCGGAGAGAGGCTGCGGAGAACAAGCCCCACGAGGTTGCACGGCTCGCCGTCGATGTTGCCCGGGCGAAGCGGATCGCCTACGACTCCTATCCAGAGATAGCCGCCCAAGCGCCGGAGCGGGAGTGGATCGACAGTGCGGTGCTGGTCGACTATTGGCGGACCATTTCCTACGATCTTACTCCTGCACATCTCAAGGGGGTGCGGCTCTTCTACAATTATGCCGCCAGCCTCGGGGTGCTCCCTGCTGCTCCGGACGTGCGGCTCTATGGAGAGAGTGGTGGCGTGTGATTTGCATGCAAGCACCCCATGGGCCTCGATACTTCATGGAAATCAGATTGGTTTGACGTCGCAGTACGCCGCCTGAGAGGGGCTTCGGATAAACTGGAATTAAAGAAAACACAACGGTTGGAAGAGGCGAAGTCCCGCACTCACATCGTTGTCAGAACGCGCTGGATCCTTCTCTCGTTTGTGGGCGTTTACTGTGTAATGGCCGGCGGTTTCTTCTATTTCAGCCGATTTGGCCTTTTTTTGTCACCATCGCAACACATACTCCTTCTTGCCGCTCTTGCCGCGGTTGTTTGCTACAACCTGCTGCTTCAGTTTTCCCGCGACCGCCTTGCCCGTGGTTTCCGCCTTCTCAATTTCCTCCAGATTATCCTCGACCTTGTCCTGGTGTCGGTGCTGATCCATACGAGCGGCGGAGCAGCCAGCTGGTTCTGGCCCGCATACCTGTTCGTCACCATAGAGGCATCCTTCCTCATCGAAGATCGTCGTGAAGTCTGGCTCGTGGGTGGACTTGGCGGCCTTCTCTACGGAGCGGTGCTGGTGCTCGAGCATTTGAACATCGTTCCCTATGTGCGGATGCCCTTCGTGGGCTCCGAGCTCCACCACGATCATCTGTATCTGCTCCTGACCTGGCTCTGGGTTTCGCTGCTCAATGCTGCCATGGCGGCCATAGCCTCTTATTTCATGACGGTTATCCGTCGGGAAACCGACGCGGTCCGTGAGGGGGAGGAGCGGCTCGCCACATTCCTCGACACGGCCAATGACCTGATCCACAGTGTGACCCCGGATGGTCGGCTCCTCTATGTGAACGAAGCCTGGCAGCGGACCCTTGGCTATTCGGCTGAAGAGGCGGACGCGGTTCCTTTCTTCGATATCCTCCATCCCGACAGCCGCGAGCAATGCTGCGCCGAACTGCAGCGGGTTGTTTCCGGTGATGCCCTGAGCCCAATGGAGGCGGTTTTCACGGCGAAGGACGGCCGTTCAGTCATCGTGGAGGGGAGCCTCTCCTGCGCTCACGGAGGGGACGAATCCTCGGTCATCTGGAGCATCTGCCGCGACATCACGGAACGGAAGCATGCCGAGGAGCAGCTCTATCGGCTCGCCCACCACGATACCCTCACGGGGCTGCCGAACCGGATTCTCTTCATGGATCGGCTCCAGCAGGCCAAGGCCCTGGCGAACCGCTACCGTTACCAGGTTGCGGTCCTGTTCCTTGACCTCGACCGCTTCAAGATCATTAACGACACCCTCGGGCATCCCGTGGGGGATCACCTTTTGCAGCAGGTGGCCCACCGGATCGCGGGATGCGTGCGGGAAGTCGATACCGTGGCGCGCATCGGCGGCGACGAGTTCACCATCATTCTCGTGAATGTCGACACCGTCGAGGACGTAAAGAGAATGGGGCAGAAGATTCTGAAGACGCTCGCCGCCCCCTTCAATATCGACACCCATGAGCTTTTCGTCACGGCGAGCATCGGCATCTCCCTCTTTCCCTCCGATGGCGATAACCTGGACCAACTGGTGAAGAAGGCCGATATCGCCATGTATTGCGTGAAAGGGGAGGGGAGGAATAACGTTCAGTTCTATTCTCCCCAGATGGACGCCAACGCCGACAAGCGGCTACTGCTGGAAACGAGCCTGCGCAAGGCCCTCGACAACAGGGAGTTCAGGGTCTACTACCAGCCAAAGGTTGACATCGTCTCCAAGAGAATTACCGCCATGGAAGCACTGATACGATGGGATCACCCAATTCTGGGGCTCGTTTCGCCCGGGGAGTTCATTCCCCTGGCCGAAGAGACGGGACTCATCATCCCGATAGGTGAGTGGGTGCTCCGGGCCGCCTGCTTCCAGAACTGCGAGTGGGTCAGGCAGGGAATCCCCCCCATGCGGGTGGCGGTGAATCTCTCCGGCTATCAGTTCCAGCAGAAGAACCTTCTGGAAACGATCCGGGGAATCCTGGACGAAACCGGGCTTACCGCGGATCTCCTGGAGCTTGAGATCACCGAGAGCGTCATCATGCAGAACCCGGACTTCGCCGTGTCGGTGCTCAACCAGTTGAGGGATCTCGGGGTCCACATCTCCATCGACGATTTCGGCATCGGCTATTCTTCCCTGGCGCACCTGAAGCGGTTCTCGGTCAATACGCTCAAGATCGACAAGTCATTCGTGCGGGATGTGGAGATCAACTCGGCCGACGCCGCCATTGCCACGGCCATCATCGCCATGGGGAACAGTCTCAACCTGAAGGTCATCGCCGAGGGGGTCGAGACGGAGGGGCAGCTATCGTTTCTCTCCGACAACAAGTGCGACGAGGTGCAGGGATACCTCTTCAGCACCCCGATGCCGCCGGAGAAGGTCGCCGAGTTCATGCGGGAGCATGGGAGATCGGCCGGAAGGGGGTAGGATCAGGCGGAGGAGCGTTCGCGGAAGCGGAGATAGTCGTCGAGAATCCTGCGGTGGTCGAAGCAGAGTTCTGAGGGGAGATCGTTTAAGGGAAAGACCGCGAGGTTGGCGGCATCGTCGGCTGCGGCGGGAACGCCCGATGCCTCGGCCACGTACACGGTGGATATGGTGTGCTGGCGGGGGTCCCTGGCCGGGTCAGAGTAACAGCCGAGAAGGCGCAGGTTGGTCACGTGGAGGGATGTCTCCTCCAGTGCTTCGCGCATGGCGGCCGCTTCGAGGGTTTCTCCGTAATCCACGAAGCCGCCGGGGAGCGCCCATCCCCTGGGCTCGTTTTTTCGTTCGATCAACACGATTCCCCCCGCCGTCTCGATGATGATGTCGACGGTGGGAACGGGGTTGCGGTAGCGCTTGACCTCTGCTCCGCAACGGGGGCAGGTGAGGTGATCGAAGGACATGGGAGCCTCGAAAAAGAAAAGGGAGGAACGAGTCCTCCCTTTTCCGGTTCTTGGAGAGCAGTGGAAGGATTACTTCTTTTTGCCGCCACCGCCGGAGGCCTTCTTGGAGGCCTTGAGGGGGTTCACCTTCAGTTCTTCGCTGGCGATTTCGACCTTCACGTGGGTGGCGAAGTTGCAGATGCCCGCGGACCACTTCTTGACGGGTGCCGGGTAGGCGCTGCAGACCTTGCCGATGCTCCCGTCGACAACGCGCTCACATCCTTCGCAGTTTTCAACCACAATCTGGCAGGAACCGCCGGTGAAGATGCAACCCTGCTTTCCCCAGAAGGTACACTCGGTACCGGGAAGAACTGTTTGACACTGCATACTGAATCCTCCTGAATCGTTTTGTTCCCTAGAACTGTCTATTAGCCAATCTAGCAATTTCAAAAGAAAAAAGTCAACTGTAAAATCCCCGGCGCACAATGCCTCAAAAGGCCCGTCGATCCGACCTTTCCAATATCTGTGACCGTAAAAGGAGGACCTCGTTTAAAGGGAGGTCGGGGGGTACGAATTCAGACTCGGCAGGGTTGACTCGCCACGGGGTATGTATTAGGCTTTCACTGCATGAAAAATCGGGTCTCCGCCCCATGCGGAGCCATTTCCCCAAGGGAGGGACAATGCATCGAATCGCTTTCGGCACGTCGGGTTGGCGCGGCATCCTCTGCGAGGATTTCACCTTCGAGAATGTTAAGGTAGTGACCCAGGCCATTGCCGATCACGTGACGTCTATCGGCGAGAAGGAGAAGGGGATCATCGTCGCCTACGATACCCGTTTCATGGGGGAGCGTTTTGCCAAGGAAACCGCCCGGGTCCTGGCCGGCGCCGGCATCAAGGCCTATGTCTGCAAGCGCGACACGCCGACCCCGGTGGTCTCCCACGAGATTCTGCGGCGCAAGGCTGCCGGAGCCATCAATTTTACCGCCAGCCACAATCCCCCCGAGTACAACGGTATCAAGTTTTCTCCCTCTTGGGCCGGCCCCGCTCTCCCCGAGACCACCAAGGACATCGAGCGGCGGGCCAACGAGATGCTGGGCGAGGTCTGCTACCGGGAAGTGGCCCTGGACGAGGCGGCCCGCGCCGGGCTCGTGGAGGAGATCGACCCGCGGGAGACCTATCTGGCAGATATTGAGACGAAGGTCGACTTCACCGCCATCGCCTCCCTCGGGACCATCGCCGTGAACGTTCTCTACGGCACCGCCCGGGGCTATCTGGACGAGCCCCTCATGAAGCACGGGGCGAAGATCAAAACCCTCAATATGCATCCCGACCCCTACTTTGGTGGTTTTCCCCCCGAGCCCTCCGAGAAATACATTCAGGACTTCATCGGGTTGGTAAAAAGTGACCCGGCGGTGAAGCTGGGGATTGCCACCGACGGCGACGCTGACCGCTTCGGCATCGTTGATGCTGACGGTTCCTTTATCGAGCCCAACTACATCATTGCGCTGCTCTTCGACTACCTGGTGCGGGTCCGGAAGATGACCGGCGCCGTTGCCCGCAGCGTGGCCACTTCGCACCTGATCGACGCCGTGGCGAAGAAGCACGGCATCGAGGTAATCGAGACGCCGGTGGGCTTCAAGTACGTGGGCGAGCTGATCAGCCAGGACCGCATCATCATCGGCGGCGAGGAGAGCGCCGGTCTTTCCATCAAAGGGCACGTGCCGGAGAAGGACGGCATCCTTGCCTGCTTCCTTGTGGCTGAGATGGTTGCCCGGGAGGGGCTGTCGGTGAAGGCCCTGCTGGAGCGACTCTACGGCGAGGTGGGGAGATTCTTGACGAAACGGGAGAACATTACCCTCTCGCCGGTCCTGGAAGCCGGGTATGCCGACAAGCAGCGGCAGGCCCCGGCGGAGTTTGCCGGCCTGAAGGTGAAAGACATGGTGACCGTGGACGGGAGCAAGTTCATCCTGGAGGACGGCAGCTGGCTCCTGTTCCGCAAATCGGGGACCGAGCCGGTGGTCCGGCTCTACGGCGAGGCGTCCAGCGAGGAGAAACTGGCTGCGGTCATGGCGGCGGGGAAGGCGTTCATTCTGGGGTGAGGCACTGCAGGGAATAACACGGAGAGACGGAGCGCACGGAGAAAGCCAAGGCAGACTTCAAAATTTGTCGTAAGAATAACTCCTTGTTGCTTTCTACCGATTTTGAAGTTCTCCGTGTTCTCCGTCTCTCCGTGTTATTTCTGTTTTATAAAAGAGCAATGGCGCTCCGGCAGGATATTCCTTCCGGCACTGCGCCATTCGTTTTTTGACATGCAGAAGAATGGAGTCTTGAATACCTGACAATTTTGCTATAGTATTGCGTAGCGATGAACGTTACTCCAAGGAGGATTTTCCATGTGGGATTATACTGAAAAGGTTCGGGAACATTTCCTGAACCCGCGCAACGTTGGCGATATTCCCGATGCGGACGCAGTGGGGGAGGTGGGAAGCCTTGCCTGCGGCGACGCCCTCAAGCTCTATATCAAACTCGACGACGCCAAGGAGCGGATTGTCGACGCCAAGTTCCAGACCTTTGGCTGCGCCAGCGCCATCGCGTCGTCATCGGCCCTGACCGAGATCATCAAGGGGAAAACCCTCGACGAGGCCCTGGCCACCACCAACCAGGAGATTGCCGATTTCCTCGGCGGGCTTCCCGAGGAGAAGATGCACTGTTCGGTCATGGGGCAGGAGGCCCTTGAGGTGGCCATCGCCAAGTATCGCGGCGGTCCGGTGCCGACCCACCACGACCACGGCCACGAGGAGGTGGAGCCGGGAGAGATCGTCTGCAAGTGCTTCGGCCTCACCGACACCTTCCTGAAGAAGGTCATCGCCGCCAACAAGCTGACCACGGCGGAGCAGGTGACCCACTTCACCAAGGCCGGCGGCGCCTGCGGCGGCTGCATCCCGAAAATCAAGGAGCTGATCAGCGAGGTGCTCGGGGCCCAGCCCACCGAGGAGCGGAAAAAGCCAGAAAAGCTCACCAACCTCCGCAAGATGCAGCTCATCCAGGAGACCCTTGAGAAGGAAATCCGCCCGCTTCTGTGGGCCGACGGCGGCGACCTGGAGTTGGTGGACATCTCGGGGAGCGAGGTTCAGATCGCTTTCCGCAAGGCCTGCGCCGGCTGCGCCTCGTCGGGCAACACCGCCAAGTTCGTGGAGTTGAAACTGCGGGATCTGGTGGCTGACGACATCGTTGTCCAGGAGGTGGAGGGATGAAAGAGATCTACATGGACAACAACGCCACCACCAAGGTGGACGAGGCTGTCTTCGAGGAGATGCGTCCCTATTTCTGCGATCTCTACGGCAACCCCAGCTCCATGCACTTCTTCGGCGGCCAGGTGCAGAAAAAGGTGGACGAGGCAAGAAACCGCGTGGCGAACCTTCTGGGGGCTTCCCCCGAGGAGATCGTCTTCACCGCCTGCGGCACCGAGAGCGACAACGCGGCCATCCGCTCGGCCATCGAGGTCCATCCGGAGCGGCGCCACATCATCACCACCCGCGTGGAGCACCCGGCGGTTCTGACCCTCTGCCGCAACCTTTCCAAGCGTGGGTACCGGGTCACCGAACTGAACGTGGACGGCGAGGGGAGGCTGGACCTGAACGAACTGCGGGCAGCCGTTGACGAGGACACGGCCATCGTGTCGGTCATGTGGGCCAACAACGAAACCGGCGTGGTCTTTCCCATCGAGGAGGTGGGGAAAATCGTCAAGGAGAAGGGGAAGGGCGCCTTCTTCCATACCGACGCCGTCCAGGCAGTGGGAAAGATTCCCATCAACATGGCCGCCTCCACCGTGGACATGCTCTCCATTTCGGGGCACAAGCTCCACGCGCCCAAGGGGATCGGGGTCCTCTACGTCCGCAAGGGAGTTCCGTTCCGGCCGTTCATGGTCGGGGGGCACCAGGAGCACAACCGTCGGGCCGGCACCGAGAACACCGCCGCCATCATCGCCCTCGGCAAGGCGTGCGAACTGGCCGGTCAGTGGATGGAGGACGAGAACACCCGCGTGAAGGCCATGCGGGACCGGCTCCAGACAACGCTCCTTGAACTGATACCCCGGTCCCGCATCAACGGCGGCCAGGCGGAGCGGCTTCCCAACACCCTCTCCATCGCCTTCGAGTTCGTGGAAGGGGAGGCGATCCTGATGCTCCTGTCGGAGAAGGGGATCTGCGCTTCGTCGGGGAGTGCCTGCACCTCCGGCTCCCTGGAGCCCTCCCACGTGCTTCGCGCCATGGGGGTGCCGTTCACCTGCGCCCACGGCTCCATCCGCTTCTCCCTGTCTCGCTTCAACACCGACGAGGATATCGAGACCATCATCCGGGAACTGCCGCCGGTAGTCCGGAGGCTGCGGGAAATGTCCCCCTTCGGGCGGGAGTTTCTCAACGCCTGACCATAAACAGGAGATTGTCACAGGAGAAGGGAAGGGGACGCCGCGAGAATGGCGTCCCCTTTTGTTTGCAAGCTCGGCGGAATCCCCCCTGTGACGGTTGCGCATTTCCTTTCGCAAGTCCCCGGTTGACTTGAAGGCGGTGTGGCTTTAAAGTCGTACGATTGCTCTGACGAGTTGAACAAAGGAGGCCCCCGGAACCATGGGCTATCGTAACCTGCAGGATTGCGTCTTTGACCTGGAAGCACGCGGCGATCTCGTCCGTATTGATGTGGAGACCGACCCGAACATCGAGATCGGTGCCATCCAGCGCCGGGTCTACCAGGCAGGGGGGCCGGCGCTCCTCTTCACCCGGGTCAAGGGGTGCCGTTTTCCCATGCTTGGCAACCTCTTCGGCACCATGGCCCGGACCAAGTTCATCTTCCGGGACACCCTGGACGACATCCGCCGTCTCGTGGAGCTGAAGATCAACCCGACCGCCGTGCTGAAAAATCCCAAGGAATACGCGGGGGCCCCCCTGGCGGCGCTCCGGCTCCTTCCGCGCCAGGTCTCCCGGGGGCCGATTCTCGGCCACCGCACCACCATCGCCGAACTCCCCCAGCTTAAATCGTGGCCCATGGACGGCGGCCCCTTCGTGACCCTCCCCCAGGTCTACTCCGAGAGCCCCAAGCGCCCCGGCTTCCGTTTCTCGAACCTGGGGATGTACCGGGTGCAGTTGGCCGGCAACGATTACCGCCTGAACGAAGAAGTGGGGGTCCACTACCAGATCCACCGGGGTATCGGCGTCCACCACGCCGAGGCCATCGAACGGGGCGAGCCCCTGCGCGTCAATATCTTCGTGGGAGGAGCGCCATCCATGACCGTGGCCGCGGTCATGCCCCTTCCTGAGGGACTTCCCGAGCTTTCCTTTGCCGGCCTCCTTGCCGGGCACCGGCTGGCCATGGTCTGCCGACGGGGGGAACTCCCCATGCCTGCCGAGGCCGACTTCGTCATCACCGGCACCATCGACCCGAACAAGACCCTCCCCGAAGGTCCCTTCGGCGATCACCTGGGGTACTACAGCCTGGCCCATCCCTTCCCGGTTCTGCGGGTGGAGAACGTCTGGCACCGGGACGACGCCATCTGGCCCTTCACCTCCGTCGGCCGCCCCCCCCAGGAGGACACCACCTTCGGTGCCTTCATCCACGAGCTGACCGGCGCCCTCATTCCCGAGGTCCTTCCCGGGGTGAAGGGGGTCCATGCCGTGGACGCCGCCGGCGTCCACCCCCTGCTCCTGGCCGTGGGGAGCGAGCGCTACGTCCCCTACGAGGCCGAGCGGGTGCCGCGGGAACTCCTCACCATCGCCAGCGCCATCCTGGGGAACGGTCAGCTCTCCCTGGCCAAGTACCTCTTCATCACCCCCAATGAGGACAACCCGCCGGACATCCACCACATCGACGAGTTCCTCACCTTCATCCTGGAGCGGGCCGACTGGCGGCGCGACCTCCACTTCCACACCCGCACCACCATCGACACCCTCGACTACTCGGGGAGCGGCCTCAACGAAGGGTCCAAAGTCATCGTGGCCGCGGCAGGCCCGAAGCGGCGCGACCTTCCCACGGAGGTGCCAGGAGGGCTCCGGCTTCCGGACGGTTTCACCACCCCCCATGTCTGTCTTCCCGGCATCCTGGCCGTCACCGGTCCGGCCTTCCCCGGCTACGGGGACAACGGCGCACCGGACATGGAGCGCTTCTGCGCCTCCTTCGCCCCCGATGACCCGATCAACCGCTTCCCCCTGGTGGTGATCGTTGACGACAGCGCCTTTACTTCCCGTACCCTCAACAATTTCCTCTGGGTCACCTTCACCCGCTCCAACCCTGCCGCCGACATCCACGGCATCGGCTCGTCGGTCCGGTGCAAGCACTGGGGATGCGGGGGGGCGCTCGTCATCGACGCCCGGGTGAAGCCCCATCACGCGCCGCCGCTTCTGGATGTGCCGGAGATCGAGCGGCGAGTCGATGCCCTCGGCGCGCCCGGCGGGCCGCTGCGCGGAATTATTTGAGCGAGATGGCGAGGGACTGAGGAGTGAGGGGAAGAAAAAAACGGATGCCGGCACGACCCGGCGCCGCCAGGGAGCGGATACGTTCGACCGCGGCACCTGCCGTCGGCGAAAAGGTGCTCAATGCCCTGCGGGACCTGCCGGCGGGAATGATCTATACCCTGGGCGCCAAGCCCACCGTGCTGCGGGGGCTCGCCCTTGCCATCGAAAAGCGGGTGAAGGGAATCGACTGGAGTCCCGACGGTGCCACCCTCTTTGCCGAAGTCATGGACGGAAGCCGCCACCACGAGGTGCGCCTGGAGGCGAACGGAGGCTTCCTCACCCCCTCCTGCGACTGCCCGCTCTGGCGCCCCACCGGCCACTGCCCCCACGTCATCGCCGCCCTGGCGGTACTGAAAAAGGGGCTGGTGCATCAGGCGATTACCAGTCTCCGGCTCGACAGCGACTACCTGGCCGAGGTGAGCGGCTGGCTTTCGGGCGTTGAGGCCGCGCAACCGACCGCGCCGGCCGTGCCGCGCCTGGTGGTGGAGCGGGGCGCCGACGGCATCCAGGCGCGGATATGGCTCGGGGAGCATCCCGTCTCCATCCATGACCAGGCGCTCCCCCGGACGGTGCGGGATTTCCTCTGGACCCTCCTCAATCCCCGGGAGAGCGGTTTCATCATCGAGCGCTACCTGGAGGCCTTTGGCGACGACGCCCCCATGGCCCTGCGCCAGGATGACAATGAGATACCCCTGCGCTTCGATCGGGGGAGGGTCCACGGCACCCTGACCCTTCTGGAGCAGGTCCGCGGCATGGTCATTGCCCGCAAGGGGCTGGAGGACGGCCATCCCATTCCGGACACCTGTTTTGCCGCCTACCGTTACTATTTCGACATCCCTGCCGGTGCTGTCCGGGTCATCGACTCCTTCGAGGGGTGGGATCTCTGGAACACCATCAACTACGAGGCCGCCGAATGGAGCCTCGACACCGGCGTTTCCGTCGAGCGCAATTCCCGGACCATCTCCCTTCCTGCCGATGCCTTCAACGCCATCGGGCTGACCGTCACCGAGAAGGGGCTTCCCACGATCCTCGAACGCATCCGGTTTTACGGTGCCGGCGGACCGGGCGAACCAGCACGGATCACCCACAACTACCGCCTGCGGGTGGCCGACATGAACGACACCACCGCCCTGCTGCTGGCCGAGGGGGTCTACGGCGACGCGGCAATTCCCCTTTCCGCCGGCGCCTTCAGCTTTTTCACCAGCCGGGGCCGGTCCACGGCATCGGTTCCCCTGAGGACCAAGAAGCGGAGTAGCGCGGTGATCGCCGGTTGCTTCGCAGCCCTTGACTGCGTCACCAGGGCCGAACTGGAGCGGACCATCAGGCACGCCCTTGCGGGCGACGACTTCCTGAAACGCACTGTGAAGAGCGAGGCGAAGCGGATCATCACGGCGTTTGCCGCGGCCTGCGAAACCCGCGAAACGACGCTCCTGGCGGCCGATGGCGCCTGGCTCATATCCGTGGCCGAACCGAAGGTGGAGGCGCAACTCCTGGAGATCCCCTACCGGCTCTTCGGTGCCGAAATCTTCGGCTCGTCGGACCTTGCCGGCGCCATGACCGTCAACCGCGACGCGCTCTTTCGCCAATTTCCCGCACTTCACAACCGTCTTGCGGAGGCTGGGTTCGACCTGGTGCTCCAGGACCGCCCGGTGGAGGCTGTCACCCTCGATGTGACCCTCGACGCCACCCGGTCCACCCTGGACTGGTTCGAGCTCCGCCCCGAGATCCGCTGCGGCACCGGCGAGCTTACCGAACAGGAGATCGCCGAGGCCATGGCCAGCGGCGGCGTCTTCCGCCGGGGCGATTCCTTTCTCCTCATCAACGAGGAATCGTCCCGCATCCTGGCCATGCTCTACCCCGAGGCCGGGGTGAAGAAGCGGAGGAAGGCCGAGGTGGTCCGCATCCCGCGGCTCCAGATCCTCGACTGGCTCGTCCTGCGGCACCATGGGGTCTCGGTTCGCCTCTCCCCCGAGGATGAGAGGATCTTCGCCAGCCTCGCCACCTTCGAAGAGATACCTTCATCCCCCCTCCCCGAAAGGCTCCAGGCGACCCTGCGTCACTACCAGGTGGACGCCTTTCATTGGCTCGCCTTTCTCTACACCCACCGCTTTGGCGCCTGCCTCGCCGACGACATGGGGCTCGGCAAGACCATCCAGGCCATCAGCCTTCTGGCGGCGCTCCACGAGGGGACGCTCCCCTCGCGGGTGCCGGAGCCGCGTCCTCACCTCATCGTCGTTCCCCCGAGCCTCCTCTTTAACTGGGAGAACGAGTTGGCCCGCTTCTACCCCGCATTCACCGTCCTTACCTATCGGGGCACCGGCCGCAGCGCCGACTTCACCGGGGTCGACATCGTCCTCACCAGCTATGGCATCATCCCCCGTGATATTGGGATCCTGGCGGAGATTCCTTTCCACTGCATCGTCTTCGACGAGGCCCAGGCCGTGAAAAACATCCAGGCCGACACCACCGGCGCCTGCCGCCGGCTGCGGGGCGCGTTCACCCTCTGCCTCACCGGCACCCCGGTTGAAAACCACCTCGGTGAGTATTTCTCGGTCATGGACCTGGCCGTGCCGGGGCTTCTGGGCTCCTACGAGGAATTCCGGCGCCAGGCCGGCAACGCCGCGGCTCCCTTCCTCGAAACCCTTGTCCGGCGCACCCGCCCCTTTGTCCTGCGCCGCTCCAAGCAGATGATCGCCGCCGAGCTTCCCCCCAAGATCGAAACCGACATCTACCTGGAGCTGACTCCCCGGCAGAAGGCCCTCTATACCCGCACCGTCGAAGAGGTACGCGAGACCGTGCTCGAAGCGTGGCGCGGCAAGTCACCCGGCCAGGCGCGTATCATTGCCCTCACCGCCATCCTGCGGCTGCGCCAGCTCTGTCTCTCCCCCCGGCTCCTCATTGCCGACTCCAGGGAACCGTCCCCCAAGGTGGAGTTCCTCGTGGAGCAGCTGGAAGAACTCTTTACCGAGGGGCATAGTGTTCTCGTCTTCTCCCAGTTCACCTCTTTTCTCGACATCGTCGAAGGAGAACTGTCCCGCAGGGGGGTTCACTACTATCGCCTCGACGGCTCCACTCCGGTCCCCGAACGGAAAAGACTCGTCACCGCCTTCCAGAAGGGCGATGAGCCGTCCGTCTTCCTCCTCTCCCTGAAGGCCGGTGGCAAGGGGCTCAACCTTACCCGCGCCACCTATGTCTTCCATCTCGATCCCTGGTGGAACCCCGCAGTGGAAAACCAGGCCTCTGACCGGGCCCACCGTATCGGCCAGACACGCCAGGTCACCATCACCCGCCTTGTCATGCGCCACACCATCGAAGAGAAGATGATGGAACTGAAAAAGCGCAAGCTCAAGCTCTACCATGCCCTTTTGGAGGAGAACTCCGCAGGGGACGGGGGAGGCATCAGCCGGGAGGATTTCGAGTTCCTGCTGGGGTAGGGGAGGAGTGGAGGGGTGGTGGTTTGTCTCGCTGGCTGATTCTGCGAACTGGTAAATAAAGCCCCCGACTTTGTCGTCGGGGGCTTGTTTTTTGGCCTGAATTCCGTTGTTCCGAGATTATCGCTCTATGTCCAGCTCCCGTTTCTTCTTGTAGAGCAGGCGCACCAGGTCGTACTCGAAGGGGGAGCCGGTCTGGTAGTACCGGAACGGGATGTTGTGCCGCGTATCAATGGCGTTCACGCCCGTGTAGGCTGATCCCGCGCCGATATTCTGGTCCATGTCCGTTGGCTGGTAGAGGTAGAAATAGCTCGCCGCGGAATCCCCCACGCGGCCGGTCGTGTCCCGCAGGCTGGAAGGGCCGAAGATCGGCAGCACGATATACGGCCCCTGCTTCAATCCCCACCACCCCAGCGTCTGGCCGAAATCTTCCTCGTGCTTCGGAAAGCCCAGATCGGTGGCGGGGTCCCACATCCCGCCGATGCCGAGCGTCGAGTTGATGAGGAACCGGGTAAAGACCGTGGCGGAGGTCTTGGGCCGCAACTGGAGAATCGAATTGGTCAGGTTGCGGACCTCCGAGATGTTGGCGAAGATGCCGGAGATCCGGTCTTGGAGAAAGACCGGGGTGATGAATTCGTAGGTCCGGGTTACCGGCAGGAACAGGTACTCGTCAAACATGGCGTTAAAGCGGTAGAGCGCCCGGTTCACCGGTTCGATGGGATCATGCACGTCGATGACGTATGACAGCCCCGGCTTGGCCTCTGAGCGGCGCGGGGCGATGATTTGCCGCGTCCCTGTGGCGGAGGGCTTCGGATTTCGCGCCCCTGCCTGTCCGTTCAAAATTCCTGTGGAAATGACGGCCGGGCGGGGTGCGGTAAATGCCTCATTGCGCGGTCCGCCGGAATCCCTCAGTGGAGGAGCGGCTTCCTGGGACGGAAGCGCGGTTTGCGTCTGCTCCGCCGGCTCGGCACCGGGCTTCATCTCTCTCCCCGCGCCGGCAGCTTCGCCACTATCCGGAGCTGTTGTGCCCGTATTTCCGCCAGTTGTCTCCCCCCTGAAGATTTCCAGCATGTGCGCCACGTTCACCCGGTGGTCGATGTTGCCGCAGTGGCCGCCCCGGGGGTAGATCCTGGCGCGGGAGCCGAACACGTCCTTCAGATAGTCGATGTCTCCCGGCGCCAGGAGCATATCGTCGACGTTATGGACCAGATAGACCGACGGGGAATTGCGCAGGAATTGCTCGATGCTCCTGAGGCTGAGTTGTTCGATCAGCTGCCGCTCGGTCATCCCCGGAATCTGTTCCAGGTAGTAGGGGGCGAGGAGATCCCGGAAATAGTCCAGGAACTTGACCAGATCCGCCACCTTGAAATAGTCGGTCAGGGAGTCGGTTGTGGAGAGTTCGAGGTTTTTCGGCTTGATGTAGCCGGCATTGGTGAAGACATCGGAAGTGAAGGCCATGTTTGCCACGGCCAGCCGGAATGAAAGGCCGATCAGGGCTGCCAGGTTTTCGTCATTGGGCTTTCTGCCCCTGAAGAGGAAATCGCCCGTAAATTCGACCCGTTCGTTCGACTGGTAAATGGCCGTAAAGGCCCTGAAGGCATTGTCGAAGAATTCCTGGAATTTCTCCTCCCCTCCCGGAATCTTCTTGATCATCTCGTCGAGGACCCCTGCCGCATGGTAGAGGCTCACCGGCGGATTGATGAGGAGCACCTTGTTGAACCTGAACTGGCTGAGCCGATTGTCCAGTTCGGCCAGAAACGCGGCGTGATCGGCACCGAGGCTGTATCCGGCCAGATCAAAGCCGGTGATCGTCACATCTTCACGGACATCACGGGTAATCAGCTCCATGGCCCGGTAGAGGTCCCGGGCGTCTTCCATCAGGAAACCGGGAATACCGCTCCCCGATGCAGCGGGAATGAAGTTCGGGTGGGTTGCGGAGGGGAGGCAGACCACATGGAATCCCGCCTTGAAAAATACCCGCTGCAGGAACTGTATTTTCGGGTCGTTGTGCCCGGCCCCCATGCCGGCAATGAGGAAGATGAGTGGTGCCGGCCGGCGCTGGGTGGCAATGGAATAGCGCAGCTTCCTGTCGTACCAGAGGATATCGGGAACCGGCCGGTCCTCGAATACTGTCACCTCCGGCTCCCTGAAGGGGATTTTCCGCGGCACTTCGGCCTGCAGTTCCTTTGGCGTGCCGATCACGGTGGCGGCGTACGGATCGGCAAACGGGTATTCGTAAACTTCTTCCGCCGCGCCGACCGGCGAAACCAGCGTGTGGCAGCAGATGGCCAGCGCCAGCAGCGCGCCGATGATCGGGGGAATTGGGCTTCCTTCCCCGCGGATGCGTAACCCCTCGAAGATCATCTCAGCCTCCTTGCGTGACGTATGCCCCCTTGCGGTCCACCCCTGCGCGCTCTGGCCTTTGGCGCGTGAAGAGCCGCCTGCGTGAATGCCGGGCAGTCGAACCATTCTCAGCTTCAAGGGTACACCTCATGGGGAGCAAGACAAGGGCTGCGGAGCAGTTTCCTTGTGCGGAAACCCGTCCTTGAACATGACAGGCTTTTTTGTGCCTTTCCGGTGGACGGTATGAGGTAATCGCCCGAAATTACTTTATACTGTCTCTGACGTCGGTACCTTTCCGCGGCAATGTCGCCGCAATACGATTCACGGGAGCGCCAGGTGGCCGGAGCTATTGGATGGGAAAAAGCGATAAAATCGGGCCGGGTGTGGGGAGCTTTCCTTCTCTGCCTGCTCCTTGTGCCCTGGTCCCAGTCCCACGCAGGGGCCAAGCGGCTCCGGTTGGGGTATTTTCCGAACATTACCCATGGGCAGGCCCTCTACGCGCGGGCAACCGGCGAACTGGAGAAAATGATGGGCGTCCCCATCGAGTGGATCCCCTTCAATGCCGGGCCGTCGGTCATCGAAGCCCTGTTCGTCGATGCGCTTGATGCCGCGTTCATCGGCCCCAGTCCGACGATCAACGGGTACATAAAGTCCAAGGGGGAGAAATTCGTCATTGTGGCGGGCGCTTCCAGTGGCGGAGCAGGGCTGGTGGTGCGAAAGGATTCGGGAATCGGGGGGGAAAAGGATTTTCACGGCAAGGTCATCGCCACGCCGCAACTGGGCAACACGCAGGACCTCGCCGCCCGTGCCTGGTTCGCAGCCAAGGGGTACAGGCTCAAGGAAACGGGAGGGACGGTTTCATTGGTTCCCCTTTCCAACCCTGATCAACTGACCATGTTCAAGAAAAAGCAGATTGACGGGGCCTGGACCATCGAGCCGTGGCTCTCCCGTCTGGAACTGGAGGGTGGGGGCCGTCTCTTTCTCGATGAGAAAAGCCTCTGGCCCGAGGGACGCTACGTGACCACCCATCTGGTCGTGCATAGAAAATTTCTGGCCGAGAACGAGGAGCTGGTGAAAAAGCTGCTGACGGCCCATGTGGAACTCACCCAACGGATGAATGCCGACAAGGTGGCAACCGCCAGGCTCCTCAACGGGCAACTGAAGAAAGACACAGGCAAGGAGTTGGAAGGCGAGGTCATCAGCCGGGCCCTCAGTCGTGTGGAATTTACCTGGGATCCCATCGCCCCGTCCATGGCGAAATTGGCTGAAATCGCCCATAGGATAAAATTTCTCAGGACAAGTCCCCGACTTGACGGAATCTACGAGCTCAACCCCTTGAATGCGGTGTTACGGCAGAAGAACCTGCCCGAGGTGAGTGATGGAGTTCGGTAACCGAACGAAAACGCAAGCGCCACCGCCGCAAAATGTTTCGGCAAAACCATTGCGGGCGAAGCTGCTGCAGCTTACGAATGTTTCGAAGACCTTCCAGAGTGTCACGCAGGCCGTGGAGGCGCTGGCACCCTCCAACCTGGAAATCGAGGAAGGGGAGTTCGTGGTATTCTTCGGCCCCTCCGGCTGCGGGAAGTCCACTCTCCTCGATATCATTGCCGGTTTCGAAACGCCCACCACCGGAGAAGTCCTCTTTGAAGGCAGCCCCGTCACCATGCCGGGCAGTGATCGCCTGATGATGTTCCAGGAACACACCTTGTTCCCGTGGCTCAACGTCGTCAGGAACGTCATGTACGGCCTGAAGCACAAACGGGAATTCCGGTTCCGCCTCAGGAAACAGCGCGAGACCGCACGCTCGTGGCTCAAGATGATCGGGTTGGAGGAATTCGAGACATCCCTGGTCCATGAGCTCTCAGGGGGGATGAAGCAGCGGGTGGCGCTGGCCCGGGCCCTGGCCCCCGATCCGAAAGTGCTGCTTGTCGATGAGCCGTTTCCCGCCCTCGACGCCCTGGTCCGGACAAAGCTGTACGCCGATCTGCAGGACATCCTGGTCCGTACCGGCAAGACCATCATCTCCGTTACGCACGATCCGCGGGAGGCCGCGTGCCTGGCGGACCGCGTCCTGGTTTTCACGCCGCGGCCCGGCAGGGTCCAGAAGGAAATCCGCGTGAACCTGCCGCGGCCGAGGGATATCAACGATCAGGAAGTGGGTGAATACGCCAGCCGGATCATGGAAGAACTGGAGAACCCTCCCGATGAAAAGTGAGCAGACCAAAAGGGCAGCCATTGCCGTGGTGCTCTTCTACGTGCTGATTTTCGCCCTCTGGCAACTGCTGTTCACAGCCGGCATGATTCCGGAATACCTGTTCCCTTCTCCCGTCCAGGTGGCAAAGCGGTTGTGGGAACTGGGGGCGGACGGCTATCTGCTTCCCAGTGTCGAGGCCACTCTCGTGCGGATGGGGAAGGGGTTCACCCTTGCGGCGGCAATCGGGCTGAGCATCGGCCTTGTCATGGGGGTCAGTCCCATAACCAATCTCTGTTTCAAGTCGCTCTTCCTCGGTCTTCAGACCCTGCCGACAGCGGCGTGGGTTCCGATCTCCCTCCTCATCTACGGATTGAGCGAGCGGGGGATCTATTTCGTAATTATCATGAGCTCTGTTCCGGCCATGGCCCTTGCCACGTCGAGCGGCATTCTCCAGATTCCCCCCCTCTACCTCCGGGCGGCGAAAACCCTGGGCACCCCCTGGTACGCAATGCCCGCGCGGGTGATCCTTCCCGCGGCGCTTCCTGCCATCGTTACGGGCCTCAAGCTGGGGTGGACCCTGGGGTGGCACGGCGGCGTCTCCGCTGAACTGATCAAATCCACCATCGGCCTTGGTTTCCTGCTCTACATGGGACGCGAACTGAACGACGCGGCCCAGGTCATGGGTATCATGGTGGTGACGATTCTGTTCGGCCTCCTGCTTGACCGGTTTTTCTTCGGGATCATCGAGCAGCGGATCCGAATCCGCTGGGGGCTTGAGAAGAGGGCGGGGTAGGTTTTGGGAGGACCAGTTACTTAGGCGTCAGATGCCGAGCTGGCGGCACGCCCACTCCGCCGTCCGCCGTACGTTCTCGTTACCGTCATCGCACAGCTTCCGAATGGTGGAGTGGTGTCCGGGATCCTTGCCATTCACCATGGCCCGTATGACGTTGCATTTCCACATCCACAGCTTCTCCTTGCCGATGATCCAGAACATGGGCGACAGGATGTCTGAAACGGCATGTTCGTCCATCTCCGCAATCTTCTCGAGGGAAATGTGCCGTGACAGTTCCTCCAGCCGCGGGTACTCCTCCTTTTCCTCCCATCTTCCCTTGTTCATGGGGCATGCATTCTGGCACTCGTCGCAGCCGTACAGCCAGGTGCCCATGCTTTCCCGCAGAGGCTCGGGGGCTTCGCCGGACGGGCTGTAGGTGAGCCGGGCGATGCACGTACCCATGTCTGTCAGAAACGGCGCCTTCAGCGCACCGGTGGGACAGGCGTCAATGCATTTGGAACAGCCGGGCGGACAGGACGGAAGCGTATTCGGGCTCTCCCGGTATTCCAGTTCCCTGTCGATGAGCCACGTTTCCAGCCACACCCACGAGCCGTGCTCGGTGTAGAGGAAGTTATTGTTCCGGATCACCCCCAAATTCGCCTGTGCTGCGCAAAGCCGCGCCGGGGCGATCCCGAAAACGTCTTTTGCGAACCTTATCCCTTCCGCAGCGAGAAATGCCTCGAACCCGGCCATGCCCGCATATTCCTGGGAATAAGCGGGCTGCCTGTATCCTCCGTACAGGTAGAGCTTGCCGATGTGCCTATCCGCCCGGTTCGGAATCCGGTACTTCCCGTACCGCATGGCGCAGACGATGACCGACTTTCCCCACTCGTGAGCTGCCTGCGGTGTCCCGAGCTTGGAAAGGAAGTCGTAAAAAGGCTTCGATCGGGGAAATGCAGCCGCACGCTCTTCGAGCCGCGAGACATAGTCCGCTAAGGCATCTATTTTCACGATCCCGCAGTGGTCGAAACCGGCCTCCATCGCCTTCTCTCTGATGTTTAGCGCAAGATTGTCAGTACTCATGTGTAATCTCCGGAAATGAGAATGGTCTACTGCCCGGTCCCCAATTCTTCAGTACGACGGCTGTTGACCTGTTCGGGCGGCTTTTTCGCGTGTGGTTTATTAAAGTTCAGAAAGTTGATTCAGGACTTCGGGAAGCGAGTGAAGAGTTTCAAGAAGAAAGCACCTCTGGTGTTCCTGCAATTCGAGCCGCTTTTCATCCGAAACTGTCTCATGAGCCCATTCAAGATGATAGGGGATATGGGCGGCGTATGCGCCGACCTTGAGCGCAGGCAAGATGTCGGAAGGGACTGAATTACCAACCATCATAAATTTATCCCCGGCGATGCCATATTTATTCAATATCCGTTCATAGATGTGGTCGTCTTTTTTCGCGACTATTTCCAGTTGATGAAAATAGTTGCCTAACCCCGATCGAGCTACTTTTGCTTCCTGATGGAACAGGTCCCCTTTGGTGAGCAGAATGAGTCTGTATGTCCGCGATAATAGATCGACGGTTTCTTTTGCTCCATCCAACAGATCAATGGGCGCATTCATCATTTCTTTGCCCAATTCTAAAATGTTACGTATTTTCTCAGCCGGGATTCTATCCTCCGTGACATCCAACGCAGTTTCTATCAATGAAAGAGTGAATCCCTTTATCCCATATCCGAAATGCTTTAAATTGCTTACCGCTTTGTCAGAGATTAAGTCATGTAGCTTGTCATTGTCATGATATCCCGCAAGGAGTTCTTGGAATTTCATCACTGAAGACTGGAAAAGGGGAGCTTCATGCCACAGAGTGTCATCTCCGTCAAAAGCTATTATTTCGATCATAATGCTCCCTCTATTTGGTTTTTATAACGGCTATGAGGCGCAGCGGCGGAGCGAAGCGGAGACCGGCTGTCGCCGAGTGTTGGACAATCCTATATTACGGCTCAATCGTTTCTTGTGCTGGAACGGCTGCTTCAATGAACTCCAAACATTTAGGGCATTTTTTCGCAGATAGTGATATCCCCTCCCCACACATCGGACATTTCTTTTGAGTAAAATGATGTAGCGCTGACTTAAGGCTAGTGTCTTTCTGCCTTGATGAACGCTCTAAGTCATTAATTGCCCTGACTATGTCTTTATTTGAATTGGAAAATGAATCCATAGAGATCGCCAAGTACTGGGATAGATTAATTTGGCACAGTTTCTCGGTAAGGACATTTCTGTCATTTCTAAACTTGATTGTTATTTTTAAAATTCCATCTTTTTCTTTTAACTCCTGCCACTTTGGCAAACCTAATTCATATTGTAAGACCCTATGAGGGGCCAGATACGGGATCCCGCTCTGTAACCTTTCACGAGGCTGAAATCCAAAAACATGCTGCTTCAATCGTTCCCACTTAACTTCGTCTTGAATATCTACTTTTACATCGTGAGCTGCTGTCATTCCGGCATTTCCAACCACAAGTTTTACGTAGTGATGGGATGGTTCAATGTCCACGTAAACAAGTGGATCTCTTGAGCTTTTGCTTTCTTCCACAATAGCATTGGTGAGTTTTACATATCTGGATGTTAGGAAGGCCAAAATTACAGTCGCCGAGGTTGTCACCAAGGCGCAAACAATATCGATGATGTCCTTGTAGTCCATCTTTTATCCTTTCGGTCCAACGTCGAGAGCACAGCGGGTTCACTGCTGTTGCGCTTGGTTGTCATGGATTGAATTTGTTGAAGGCGTAGCCTTTTGCGCTCCCTCTGCTTCTAATTGTTGTGACTTGGCTAGTAGGCTCCTATTGATTCGCTCTTTTCTACGACGCTGGCGAACAAACTCATCGTACTGCAGCCTAATACTATCCCAATAGACTAAATCATCTCCCACCCTTGTCATCACCCGAACATCACCATCTTGGGAAACAACAAATCCAACGCTCCCCGGCACCTGAAAGCAGTAACGAATCATAGATCGATGCCGGGTTCCGAAACGTTCATAGTTCTCAACGCGGAGACTTTGTGGCGTGGCTGTTGCAGTTGTTGAACGACAAATTCTTTGGGGGGGAGCTTGATGAAGGATTTGCCTCGTCCGCAGAATCTGTGGGTAGTTGGCTGAAAAAATAAGGGCATTGCCCCTCCGTGAAGGATAAGATTGTTTTTGCGAGAAACGATCAAGTCCGACACGGGAGAAGCAATGCTTATCAAGACTGTACTGAACAAGTTCGAGCGTTTCAAGTCCTTCATTTACGGAGATTGCCGACTGGCGAAAGTCGGCGGCTCAGAAGCACTGGTCATTGACATCAAGGCTCGTCGCAACAGCAAGCCCGAATGCCCGGAATGTGGCAAGCGAGGCAAGACATACGACACGCAACCGGCCCGACTGTTCGAGTATGTGCCGATCTGGGCGTTCAAGGTCTTCTTTCGCTACGCTCCCCGTCGGGTTCTGTGCCCAATCCATGGGGTAAAGGTTGAATCCCTCCCCTGGGGGTATGGCAAAGAGCAAATGACGATCTCGTACCAGGTCTATCTTGCCCGGTGGGCTCGGCGACTCTCCTGGAAGGAAGTTGCCGAAATCTTTAAGACCAGTTGGGACAGCATCTTTCGGGCGGTGCAGTATGCTGTCGATTACGGCCTGGCAAACAGAAACCTTGATGGCGTTACGGAAATCGGTGTTGATGAAATTGCCGTCTTCAAGGGCCATCAGTATCTTACGATGGTCTATCAGCTCAATGCCGGCGTCAGGCGTCTTCTCTGGTGTGGTCCGCAACGTCGGATAAGAACGCTACTGCGCTTCTTTCGGGAATTCGGCAAAGAACGCAGCGCCAAGCTCAAGTATGTCTGCAGCGACATGTGGGCACCGTATCTCAAGGTTATCGCCAAGCGGGCACCCAATGCCGTGAACATCCTCGACCGCTTCCACATCATGCGGAAGTTTAACGAAGCGATTGACGAGGTTCGGCGCACCGAAGCCAAGGAGTTCAAGGCCGCCAAGCAGGAGAACGTCCTGGAAAAGGGCCGTTGGTTGCTGCTGAAACGGCCGGAAAATCTGTCCGAGAAGCAGACGTCACGATTGGGAGATTTGCTCAAGCTCAACCTCTCATCAATCAAGGCATATCTGCTGCGCGAGGACTTTCAGCAGTTCTGGGACTACCAGCGGTCTGACTTTGCTGGCAAGTTCCTCGACGACTGGGTCATCAGGACAATGCAAACTGACCTGGAACCGATGAAGAAGGTTGCCAGGATGTTACGCAACCACAAACCGATGATTCTCAACTGGTTCAAGGCAAAAGGCCGACTTTCCAGCGGCGCGGTAGAGGGTCTGAACCTCAAAGCAAAACTGACTATCAGAAAAGCGTACGGTTTCCGAACCATCAAGTGCCTGCAAGTGGCGCTATATCACACACTTGGCGACTTGCCAGAACCCCTGTGTCACCACAGATTCTGCTAAAGAGCCAAGGATTTCGACACCAAAAGCTTTAACTTCCAGATCAAAATTTAATAGCACCAACCCGTCAACCCTTGACAGCAAAGATACAAACCAGATTGCCCCATCTATTTCGCTGTTACTATCATTCAACTCGTCACTTGAAATACTTTCATCTAGATGAAGAACCAACGGCATAGTTTCGGCTTCAGGATCATCCAGTATGTCAATTATCTCAGATTCTGCTACATCCTTTTGTATCTGGTGAACTGCTCTGTGGACAAGTGCAGTTCTAAGTCTATCGTACTGTAAGTTGTACTTTATGTTCAGTCCATCATAAATGGTGTCTGGCGTCATTAACAATGCACCACCATGGTGAAAACCACGCATACGCAGGAGTATTCTGCATAGTGTAGCTACCCAATCTGATTCAAAAGAGGCACGCCAGCCAGATATATCGTCGTAGTACTCAGGCCCTAACTCTTCTCTGACTTTTTCCATGAATTTTGTTACCGCAGGTTGAAAATGTTTTCTAATCGGGCCATAACGAAGCACGTCGTGAGCCTCAGTTATTATTGACTCCACATTCAGCTCAGCTATTCTGTCATAGCCCTTGTACGCAGCGAGATGCCCAATCCCTAATATGCTTGCCTGAAAAAGTCCTGGTCGTTCAGGACCACTCTCCGCATCAAAATTTAAATAATCAAAGTACCTGTTACCTTGGTCTAAAAGCCCCCAGATGAATAATTTGTTGTTATGATCGTGATAAACAGCAAATGAAGATGTACGAGGATCTGACGCCTTGGCAATTTTGACTAGAGAAGAAACAGAGAACGCTACCCTCTGCCCCAAGGGGATAAAACTCCACCTATCTTTAACGATTCGTTCCGGTGGTTTCGGGTCTGGATTTTCTGGATTGATGTAAACAATGTAACAATTAATAGGCTGTGATTCTTCCGTCTTCAGGCTGGCAAAATACAGAGTTTGAAATAACTCTGTAAGCACAACTAGAGGTGGGGCAAGGAGTTTACGCTTCTTTAATTCGTTTTTGACGATATGTGCGAGATGAGAGGGAGTCTTATGTTTAGATGCCATCAGTATTCCTTGCTCTGAATATTTGGACAACTTCTTATTCACCGGTTCACGCGCGTGCGCGCGTGAACCGGTGATCTACCCAAATGGAACATTCCTGCCAGCCCAGGGGGATTCCCATATCATCGGGCGATTCTGGCTGATCGCATGGAGATGGAGGGCTGGATTAAAACAAGCCAACTGATTTGTACCATAGGCGCGGATCAACAGCAATCAGGTTCACGCTTAATAACTGCTGCACTGATGCATCCCATTCGGCGCGTTCCGATAGTTGAACTGGCACCGTGGACCGGCCCAGTGACGGTTTTGTCCTCCGGAAGGTTGCGGTAAACGGCAAAGAAAGGTAATAGTGGAGGGCAACGCTGTGATTCTCTCCTGAAAGGAAAACCATCCGCCATGCCACGAGCCGCCGAAAAGAAGGCCTTTGTCGATACGCTGTGCCGCGAGAATCCCGAGTACACCGAGGTGCTCGCCATCTTCAGCGAGTTGTATGCCGCCATCGAGGGGAAGGAGGGGGAGACCGGCCTGACGGTCACTCTGCCGGAGAGCCCTGCGGCCGACCGCTTGCGTGACGGGGTCCCTCTCATCTCCTTCGATGCCATTGCCGTTGACCGCGAGAAGGCGCTGGCGTTCATCGGCACGGTGATTGACGTGATGCAGCGGATGGGGAATGACGGCGGCGAGAGCCTGGAGCGTCTCCGGGCCGCACTTGCGGAAGGAGAGGCCGACCTGCTGGCGCTTCTGCGGGGTGTCTTGGCCCACGAGCGGAGGGTGATTCTCGAAACGGCCCTGGCGGTCCGCATCGACCCGGGGCTCGTGGAATTTGCCTTCCACACTCCCCTGAGGGTTGCCCTTGAGCAGGTGGCCGAAGGGGTCGACCCTGGGCTCTATGCCGGCTGGAACAAGCACTTCTGCCCGGTCTGCGGTTCCCCCGCCGCCATGGCCGAACTGGTGGGGGATGAGGGGGAGCGCCACCTTTCCTGCTCCACCTGTTTCAGCCGCTGGACCTACAACCAGCCAAACTGCCCCTTCTGCGGCAACGACGACCCGGAACAACTCACTCATTTCACCACGGGCGAAGGCCCTCACCGGGTTGATATCTGCCTTGCCTGCTCCCAGTACCTGAAGACCCGCCTTTCCCCCACGGGGAGCGCCGGCGTGCCGCCGGAACAGGATGACCTCGCCACCGTGCTCCTGGATCTGCTGGCGGCCCAGGAAGGGTACCGGCGGGGGAGGTGATCCGGTTGCCGACCCCTCGGTGTTACCATTCTATATTTTGCCCTTTTTCAACAGGCTTCCTTCTGTTTTAATACTTCAACATTGCCCGGCCCTGGGGCGACACTGAAGCAGCGGAAAAGGAGCCCATGGGCTCCTTTTTTTGTTCCGGATCGGCCCCGCAGTAGTTTTGCACGTGCCTTGATTGACATGGCCTGGATGCGCGGTATACGAGAAAGGGGAACTATGCGCCGTCCGCCAACCGGTAGAAACGGCGCAGGGGAGTGTTGATGGAAGATGCGTCGCGGCAGGGTGAAGAGCACAACCAGCAGGAGCGGGAGATAAAACGCCTCAACCGTCTCTACGCGGCCCTCAGTCAGGTTAACCATGCCATTGTCCGTATCAGGACACGGGAGGAGCTGTTCCGGGAAGTGACCCGTGTCCTGGTTGAGGCCGGCAAGTTCTCCATGGTCTGGATCGGCCAGCACAATCCCGCTACCCACGAGATCAAGGTGGCAGCCCAGGAGGGGGACGAAACCGGTTACCTGAACGGTATCCGCATCTATGCCGACGATCGCCCCGAGGGACGTGGCCCTTGCGGGACAGCCATTCGCGAGGGGCACACGTATGTCTGCAATGATTTCCTGAACGATCCGCGCACGTTGCCGTGGCGAGAGTCAGCGGCCCGAGCGGGATGGCATTCCGTCGCGGGGTTTCCCATCCGCTTGGGTGAGGACGTCTGCTGCGCCCTGATGGTGTATGACCATGAGGTGAATTTCTTCGGCGAACATGAGGTGGCGCTGCTCGAAGAGGTAGCGCAGACCATATCCTTCGGACTCCTCAGCCTTGAGCGCGAAACCCTGCGAAACCAGTCGGAAGCGGCCCTCCGCAGGTCAGAGGAAAAATTCAGGAACATCTTCGAGAGTGCGCCCGTTGGCATCTTCCAGTCCACCATTGGTGGCAGGTTTCTGGGAGTCAACGCAACCCTTGCCGGGATGTTTTGCTACGATACTCCTGAGGAAATAGTCGGCGCCGTGACCGATATTACGTCGCAGCTTTTTGTCGATCCAATGCAACGCACCGAGCTTATCCGGTCGGTCCTGGAATCGGCTACGTTTGCCCGGAGTGAGGTCTTGTACCGACGCAAGGATGGAACGGTATTTATCGCCACCCTCTCCATGAGAGCAGTGCGTAACGACAACGGTGACGTCGCTTTCCTTGAGGGGTTTGTGGAGGACATAACCGAACGGAAGCATGCGGAAGAGGAGATACTCAAACTCAACACTGACCTTGAGCAGCGGGTCAGAAACAGGACCGCCGAGCTTGAGGCGGCGAATTCCGCCTTGAAAAAGGAGATAGAGCACCGGAAGAAGGCGCAGGGAGAGATAACGCGGTTGAACCTGGATCTGTTGCGGCAGAAGGTGGCGCTGGAAACGGTCAACCGGGAGCTGGAGAGCTTTAGCTATTCGGTCTCCCACGACCTGCGCGCGCCGCTGCGCCATCTCGATGGGTTCAGCAGGATACTCGAGGAGGAGTGCGCCTCGAAACTGGACGAGTCGGGGATGGATTGTCTCCAGCGGATTCGGGCCGCCGCCATGAAGATGGACACCCTGGTCAACGCCCTCTTGCAACTGTCGCGAATGACACGCACGGAAATAGACCTGCACCCCGTCGATGTTTCGGCCATGGCCAGAGAAATCGTGGGGGAGCTTGCCAAATCCGGCCCGGACCGGAACGTGACGGTTGACATCGAAGATGGTGTCGTGGTCATGGCCGATCCCCGTCTCCTGCGGATAGTCATGGATAATCTTCTCGGTAATGCGTGGAAATACACGTCGAAGAATAATGACGCCTGCATAGAGCTCGGGACCATGGAGGTGACGGGGAAACGTGCCTGCTTTGTGCGGGACAACGGGGCCGGCTTTGATATGGCCTATGCGGGGAAGCTGTTCGGGGCATTCCAGCGGCTGCACAGCGAGGCGGAATTCGAGGGGATCGGGATCGGGTTGGCCACGGTCCAGCGTATCATCCACCGCCACGGCGGGAAGGTCTGGGCTGAAGGCCAAGTGGGGAAAGGGGCAACGTTTTATTTCATGCTGGAATGAAAAGCCGGATCACATGCCGATGCCGACAATGGTTGTGCCGCAGTCGGGGCACCTCCCGTCCCGGATCTGGTTATTCTCGATCAGGTAGCCGTAGCGCTCAATGAGCAGGGCAGAGCAGGATGGACACCAGGTATTCTCTCCCCCCTCGCCGGGGACATTCCCTTCATAAACGTAGTTGAGTCCCGCCGCCTTGCCGATGTCGCGGGCCCGCCGCAGCGTCTCCACCGGCGTCCGGGGACGGTCGGTCAGCTTGTAGGTGGGGTAGAACTGGGTCACGTGCCATGGGGTGTCGGCCCCCAGGTTGTCGACGATGAAGGAGGCGATACCCTTCAGCTCGCCGTCGGAGTCGTTGAGACCCGGGATGACGAGGGTGGTGAGCTCGATCCAGATCCCCTGCTTCCGGTACTCGATAATGGAGTCGAGAACCTCTGACAGGCGGCCATGGACGTAATCGCGGTAGAAGTCCTCCGTGAACCCCTTCAGGTCGATGTTGGCCGCGTCCAGATAGGGGGCGATGGCCGTCAGCGCCTCCCGGGTGATGTAGCCGTTGGTAACGAACACATTCAGAAGTCCCGCCTGGCGGGCGAGCCGGGCGGTGTCATAGGCGAACTCGAAGAAGATGGTGGGCTCGGTGTAGGTATAGGCGATGGAGCGGGATCCCGTTGCCAGGGCCTTTTCCACCACGGATTCCGGTGTCTGTTGAATCCCGGCAACGGGGCCTTTGGGAGCCACCTGGGAGATGGAATAGTTCTGACAGTGGTGGCAGCGGAAGTTACACCCCATCGTGGCGATGGAAAATGACTTGCTTCCCGGCAGTACGTGGAAGAGGGGCTTTTTCTCGATGGGGTCAACGTTCTCGGCAACCAGCTTGCCGTAGACCAGCGAATAGAGGGTACCCCCCCGGTTCTCACGAACCGCGCAGATGCCCCGGGAGCCGTCGGCGATCATGCACCGGTGGCGGCAGAGGCCACAGTGGGCCCTGTTGCCGCTCTCCCGCTTGTAGAACATGGCTTCTTTCATGGCATACCCTCCGACTCTCAGAGCGTTACGCCCGGCCCGTACGAGGGGCCTTCCCGGCGAGTCTGGCAACTGATGCAACAGGGGGCGTAGGGGGCCACCCGGAGCCGGCCTTCGTCGATTTCTGCACCGCACTCATCGCAGAAGCCGTAACGTCCCTCCTTCAGCCGGCCCAGGGCCTCGTCCATCCGGGTCAGTTCCTGCCGGCGAATATCAGCCACGGCCATACCGGTGTCCTCAAGCGTATCGATGAGCCCCCGATCACCCACATCCTGGGGAAGGTCGTTCTGGCTCTGCAGCTCTCCTCCCACCTGGCCGAACAACTCCCGCCGCACCTCGCCCCACAGCCGCCTCTTCTCGGCCAGCAGCAGTTCCATAAGCCGTTCCTGACGCTCTCTGGACATCCGTGTCATGTTCTCCTCCGAATCTCCCGTGATGGAGCCCGTTCGGGTATACTTAAAGATGAGGATGAATTATCAAAAGAGAGTATACCACGTATCCGGCATCGCGCTTCACGGCGGGGCCGGAGGGGGCGCCGGGGCAATCGTGCGAAAGGAAGACAGGATACGGCGCAGCATCGCCCAGGAGGCGGCGCGGCTCATGTACGAGGAAGGGGTGCGGGAATACCGTGACGCCAAGCGGAAGGCGGCCCGGCGCTTCGGTCCCGAGAAGGCCCTGTCATTGGGCTCCCACCTTCCGTCTAATGCCGAGATCCATGGGGAGCTGCAGCGCCTCATCGGCCTCCACGAAGAAGATGTGCTGCCGGAACGGCTGCTCCGCCTGAGGTGCGCGGCCCTCCGGCTCATGGAAATGCTGGCGCCGTTCGAGCCCCGTCTCGTGGGGTCGGTCCTCACCGGCGCGGTGACAGCGCATAGCGACATCGACCTCCACCTCTTCGCCGCTTCCAATGAGGAGGTAGAGGAATTTCTCCGTGGCAAGGGGATACCGTACGAACTGGAGATCGTTACCATCCGTCACGGCGGGGAGTTCTTCGACTATCCCCATATCTACCTTGATGACGATGGGGTGGTTGTCGAATGCACCGTCTATCCCCTCGCGGACATCCGTCGTATCCCCAAGAGCAGTATAACCGGCAAGCCCATGGAGCGGGCCGGCGCGAAGAAGCTGAGAAAGCTCGTCGCCGAGGGTGAGGAGTTCGATGGGAAGGGTTAGTGCCTGCGATAGGTCCCCATCAGCTCTCCCCGCGCCAGGATGTGCCCCGTCATGGCTCGTTCCAGCGCGGTTTTGGTGGTGGCCGGCGCCAGGGTGAGTTTCGAGTCGAGGGCGTAGAGCTTGAAGAAGTAGCGGTGGGTCCCCGACGGGGGGCAGGGGCCGCCGTAGCGGTTTTTCTTCCAGTCATTGAGCCCCTGGATGGCGTCGGCGGGGACACTGTTCTCCCTGATCTCCCTCGTTTCAGGGGGGATGTTCCACATCACCCAGTGGACCCACATTCCCACCGGCGCGTCCGGGTCGTCGACGATGAGAGCAAGGGATTTGGTGCCGGCCGGGATGTTGCCGAACGCCAGGGACGGGTTGATGTCCTGCCCGTCGCAGGTGAAACGGGCCGGGATCGCTCCCTTGTGGGTGAATGCCGGACTCGAAATCTGCAGTTCACTCATGGTGCGTGCCTCCTTTCCGATCGCTGCCGGCGGTGCCATGAACAAGCCTGCCAGCAGCCACGGCATGATACGCTTACCCATTGCCGATCCTCCTGAACGCCTTCATCCCCGTTCGAAATACCGCTGCCGGCCGGCAGCCCTGCCAACTCCAGTGCGTTGCTGGGCGGGAGGCGTTGATGTTGTTGTTGAAGTAGAGTATAGCGCAGGGGAGGATAGTGGCAAAATTCTATGAAGGCGGGTGCAAAGGCATTACAGAATTGGTGGGTTTTACCGCCCGCCAAAAATGATGAGAGGTTAGGCCTGATGCCTTCCTTCGCCGGAATCGTGTCCAGGTCCTCTTTGCCAGCGGATCAATTGTCCGCCTGGTTGCATTCCTGGGGAAGCATAGTACCCTTGGTGCAACATACAATGGAATACAGGTTGTTACGTGTCCAAGGGGCGCCGAACGTGTTCGGCGCCTAAACTTTTACCTGGAGGAGGTAAGTATAAAAGCCCCACGGGTTGACAAGGGAGACTTCATGCAAGGAGGCAGCGGATGCGAATCGAATATGTCAAAGTGGTGCCTGACGTATACAGAGCGATGATGTGTCTAGAACATCAGGTCGAAAAGAGCGGTCTGGAAAGCCCACTGCTCGACCTGATAAAGATGCGGGCATCGCAGATCAATGGTTGTGCCTATTGCATCGACATGCATTCGAAGGATGCCCGGGCGCGAGGTGAAACCGAGCAGCGGCTTTACGAACTGGATGCCTGGCGGGAATCACCGTTTTACACTGAGCGGGAACAGGCTGCATTGGCCTGGACCGAAGCTCTGACGTTAGTCACCAATGGTCATGTACCTAATGGGGTTTATGAGGAAGCCCGGAAACAGTTCACCGATGTTGAGCTTGTTAACCTCACGCTTGCCGTCGTCGCAATAAATGGTTGGAACCGCTTGGGGATCGCCTTTCGTTCTGTCCCTGGCGGGTACCATCCTGCCAGCGGCCTCTCACGGTGAAGTTGTGAGTTTTCATGTTGCGGATGTTCGACCTGCCTTGGCGCTACGGCAATAGTTGCGGTTGCCGGTTTCAGTGATAATGTTCAAAAATAACAATGCATTTCACGACGAAGAACTTTCGCCATGGAGGAAAAATAACTGAATAGATTCAGGACGACAATCGACGAGGAAAAGAACTTTTGGAACGTGGAGGTTGCCATGTTTGTTGTCATAGTTAACTTTCCGCCAATCAAGGCGGGCAAAGAGACAGAATTCCAGCAATGGTTTGCGTCGTCGAACCAAGTGTTTTCCGGATTCGAGGGTTTTGTTCGGAGGAGGCTCCTGAAGTCGGTGGAAGGCGAGACCTATGCCGCCATCGTTGAATTTGAAACCCGGGCTGCCTTCCAAGCCATGCACAACAGCCCCGTTCACGACATGTACGGTGAACAAGTCATGCCATTGTTTGATGGTAGACCTGTCCCTGCCTTCTACGAGGTGATCGCCGGATAGCCATAACGAAGCAGCAGAGAAGTTGGAAAGATCGGCTTGATTGAGACAGTCATGCCCGAATGCGGAGGCAGGCAATGGAAAAGAGAGCGACACAGATACTCGAAGAAGAGCACCACCTGATCCAGCAGGTGGTCGGCGCCATGGCCGCGCTGGCTGACCGGGTGTTCGAGGGGCAGGTGGCGGAAAAAGAGACACTCGTCAATCTCGTGGACTTCATGCGGGTATTCGTGGAGAAGTGCCATCACGAAAAGGAAGAAAATCACCTCTTCCCACTTCTGGTAAAGAAAGGAGTGCCGGTAGCGGGGTGCCCGATCGGTATGCTGACTCGCGAACACCAGGCTGCCGGCAAACTGACGACCGACTTGGGGGCGGCGGTCGAGGCGTATCTCAAGGAACCCTCGGGAATGGGGCACTTTCTGGTAACGACCCTGCGTGGCGTCGTAGCGCTCTATCCGGGGCATATCTGGAGGGAAAACTACCTCCTGTTTCCCATGACCGACAAGATCCTGGACGATCGGGAACAGGAGGGACTGGTGGAACAGTTCGAGACAGTGGAACGAAAGATAGGCCTTGATGTCCATCAGCGCTTCGAACATCTGGCTGAGAAAGCTGGGTAGGCAGGGCTTCGGATTCTTAAGGTGAAAGGGGAAAAGACCATGACTGAAAAAACCTGGGAATGGTTTGGAACAACAGCGGCCTTGATTTACATACTGATCATCCTGTTCATCCTCTTCTTTGTCATTTTTTTCTACTTCAGGAAGGGAAAGCCGCCACAGATTGACAAGCAGGCGGGTGACGAAGGAGAAGATTGAGGGGCGGTCCGCGAAGGAGGTGTTTGATGAAGTACGGGTTCGAAATTTCCGCGGCAGAAGTAAAAGCGCGCATGAACGCCGGAGAACAGCTGTTTTTTGTTAACCTCCGGCACCACCAGGACTGGGACCTGGCGGTCATGCAGGTACGGGGCGCATTGCGAATCGACGATGACAAGGTGGAGGCTCATCTGGAGGAAATTCCGCGGGAGCGTACCGTCGTTGTTTATTCAACCTGCCCCGGGGATGAACCGAGCGCCAGGGTGGCCCGGCTGCTTCAGGAACATGGCTGGAAAGACGCTCATTCCCTGATTGGCGGGTTCGAGGCCTATTGTCAGGAAGGCTTGCCGGTTGAGGAGATTGGTGAGGGAAGCTCTGTGAGAAAAATTATGATGCTCTGAGTCCTTGTCGCCGAGAGCCTGATGGCCAACTTGCTCCTATCTCCATGGGCTTTCGTTCAGGGAGGAACACCATGAAGCATTGGACGCTGAAATCTGCTGGCAAAATATCCCTTCTGACAGCTTTTCTCCTGATTTCGCTAATTTTCCTGGGGGGATGCGACGGGAGGAGCAAGACCGAATTCGTGGGATTCCCCCAATCATTCGCCGATCTCGCCGAAAAAATCAGACCCGCCGTGGTGAACATCAGCACCACATCAACCGTCAAAGTACCCGGCAATCCCTTCAGGCACTTTTTCGGCCCCGAGGAAGAAGGGCCGTTTGGTGATTTCTTCAAGCATTTTTTCGGCGACATGCCCGACCGTGAGCTGAAACAGCAGAGTCTCGGCTCCGGGATCATCACCGACAAGGACGGGTACATCGTCACCAACAACCACGTGGTGGATAATGCCGAGGAGATAAAGGTCAAGATCTCTGACGGCAGAGAATTCAAGGCCAAGGTTATCGGAAGGGATCCCAAAACCGATCTTGCGCTGATCAAGATATCTTCCCCCTTCAGAAATCTCCCCGTCCTCCCCCTCGGCGACTCCGACAAAATGAGAGTTGGTGATTGGGTGCTTGCAGTGGGGAACCCGTTCGGTCTCGAACACACCGTGACCCAGGGGATCATCAGCGCCACCGGGAGGGTGATCGGTTCCGGGCCCTATGACAATTTCCTCCAGACCGACGCCCCCATCAACCCTGGCAACAGCGGCGGCCCCCTGGTCAACCTCAAAGGGGAGGTGATCGGGATCAATACCGCCATCGTCCCCGGCGGGCAGGGGCTCGGCTTTGCCATCCCGAGCAGCATGGCCAAAATGGTGCTCAAGCAGTTGCAGGAGAAGGGGAAAGTGGTGCGGGGATGGCTCGGTGTTACGATCCAGACCGTAACCCCCGACCTGGCCGCCTCCTTTGGCCTCAAGGAGGCGAAGGGGGCCCTCGTCTCCGACATCGCGGAAGGAGGACCGGCCGCCAAAGGGGGAATCAGGCGGGGAGATATCATCCTTTCCTTTGACGGGAAAAATGTGAAGGACTCCATGGAACTGCCCCGAATCGTAGCGGAAACCCCGGTCGGCAAAGAGGTGGATGTCACGGTGCTCAGGGAAGGGAAAGAGGTGCATTGCAGGGTGAGGGTCGAGGAACTCACGGAACAGAGGATTGCCGCCCAGACCGAGGCGCCGACGGACAGCTTCGGAATGACGTTTGTCGACATTACCCCCAAGGTGCGGCAACAACTCGGGATCAAAGAGAAAACGGGAGTTGTCGTTGCCGGAGTGGAGCCCGGGAGCATCGCCGAAGATGCGGGTATCCGGGCGGGGGATGTGATCAAGGAAGTTAATCGCAAACCGGTCAGAAACCTGGCGGACTTGAGCAGTGCCTTGGAGAAGTCCGCAAAGGGGCAACCGGTCCTCTTGCTGCTCAATCGGGGAAGTCAGACTTTCTATGTGACGCTGGAAACTTCGTAGGGGTGTCTCTCAGGCACGGCAGTAAGATTGGTGCCTATCGGCTGAAGCATTGACTAAAGGAGGAGTAAGGCATGAAACGATCAGCGTTCGTTCTCTTGGCAGTTCTGGCAGGTTACCTCCCATTCTGCCCAGCTGCTCCAGCCGAAGCAGTCGATACTCCTTCGGCCGGTCTTTACAGGAGCATAACCCAGCGTGAGGAAGGGGTCATTTCCAGGACCGCGGTCATGGCGCTCCGCTCCATAGTCCAGGCGCGGGCGGACATTCACCAGAAGATGCTGGAAAAGGCTCGTCATGACCTGAACGAGGCAACACTACTCATGGAAACCATCCGGTCCGACCTGTCGACTGCCGTGGTAAGAAACCGCATCTGGATTGCCAGAACACATCTGGAGTACGAAACCGCCCAGAGGGTGATGGAGGATTTACCGCCGATTTTTAGCGCCCTGCGCGATATAGAGGAGTATTTCCCGACAGACAAGGCAAAACGGCATATTGACAACGCCAAAAGGTATCTGGAAAAGGGGGAGAAAAAAGGAGCTGAAAGGGAATTGCACCTGGCTGACAACGAACTCGTTGTTGTAGAGGTGGAACTTCCAATAGCTAAAGCGGAGACATATGTGACCAGGGCGAAGGAGTATCTCGCCCGAAACGATGTCACGAAGGCCGATGAGGCACTAAAAGTGGCGGAGGAAAAGGCTCAGGCGGTTCCTGTCGGCATGGAGTCTGCGCTTCAAAGGGCACAGAGCAGTTTCTGGAGGGCCTCCCGCTCCTATGCCGCCGGTAAACCGGCTGAAGCCCGGACGTATATCGAGCAGGCAAGAATGTATCTCGAAAAGGCAGCGAAGACAGGAAACGTCAAGGGGAAGGAGGAGGTTGGCACACTTTCCCGGAGCGTGACCGAGCTCGAACAAAAACTGGACAAAGGGGATAATACCGCTGAATCCGCGTTGGCATCAGCCTGGAATAAGAGCAGGGCCCTTGCTGAGCGAGAATCTGAATATCTGGCAGCCCGATGGGAAGAGGCCGAAACGACCCTGTCGGTGGACGATGATCTCATTGAAGCAAAGCTGCACGTCTCGTACGGGGAAACGTACCAGGTAATAACCAGAGAGTCGGCAAAGGCCGCAGAAGAGCTCGACAGGGCCGCCGCCTATCTTGACAAGGCCATGAAGAATTCTCTCCTCGACCAGGCAACCATAAAGAGAATCGGGGCGATCAGGAAAGAAGTTACATCCCTCAGAGAAGCCCCTGAGCAAAGCGATGAAGCTTGGAAGGATCGTTACGACCAGATCAAGGATGAGATAAACAAACTGCTGCGGCAAGTTTGACCTGAATCGCCAGGGGCCGATAGGCAGAATGCATCAGCTGCGGGCTCTGCATAAAGACAGCGTGAGGTGAGAGCATGCAACGAAACAACCCCGACAGTTTCGAGAGCCGAGCGATTCTGGCCGTTGGCCAATCCCGCTACCACTACCATTCCCTGCCGAAGTTCGCCGAGTCGTTCCGCGCGGATATTTCGCGGCTTCCCTACTCCATCAAAATTCTTCTGGAAAACCTTTTGCGCCGCGAGGACGGAGTTACGGTCGAACGCGACGATATCGTGGCGCTCGGCCACTGGCATCCCCGGACTCTCCCGGACCGTGAGATCCAGTTCATGCCGGCCCGGGTTCTGCTCCAGGACTTTACCGGCGTGCCGGCCATCGCCGACCTCGCCGCCATGCGCGCGGCCCTGAAGCGTCTGGGGGGCGATCCGGCCCGGATCAATCCCTTGCAGCCGGCCGACCTCATCATCGACCACTCGGTGCAGGTGGATCGCTACGGCACCAAATCGGCCGCGTCTGCAAATGCCGATTTCGAATTCCGGCGTAACCGTGAACGCTACCAGTTTCTCCGCTGGGGGCAGGGGGCGTTCCGCAATTTTCGCGTGATCCCGCCTGATACCGGCATCTGTCATCAGGTCAACCTCGAATACCTCGCCCGGATTGCCATGGTGGCCGAACAGGATGGTGAGAACTGGGTCTATCCCGACACCCTTGTGGGCACCGACTCCCACACCACCATGGTCAACGGCCTCGGCGTCGTGGGGTGGGGCGTGGGGGGGATCGAGGCGGAAGCGGCGCTCCTGGGCCAGCCCTGCTCCATGCTGATCCCCCGGGTGGTGGGGTTCAGATTCCTGGGGAGGCTGCCTCCGGGGGCAACGGCCACGGACCTGGTCCTCACGGTCACCCAGATGCTTCGCAAAAAGGGGGTGGTGGGCGCGTTCGTGGAGTTCTTCGGCCCGGGGCTGGCCTCCCTCACGGTTGCCGACCGCGCCACCATCGGCAACATGGCCCCCGAATACGGGGCGACCATTGGGATTTTCCCCGTGGACGGTCAGACCCTCGACTATTTGCGCCTCACCGGTCGGGCCGCCCTGGTCCCCCTCGTCGAAGCCTATTATCGCGCGCAGGGCATGTGGTACGACGCCGACCAGCCGGAGCCGTGGTATTCGGACACCATCGAGCTGGACCTCGGCACCGTGGAGCCGTGCCTGGCCGGCCCCTCCCGCCCCCAGGACCGGATCCCCCTCAAAGAGGTGCGCGGCTCATTCCGGAAATCCCTGGCAGGGCTCATGCAGAACGAGACGGCCCGTATCGACCGCGGCATCCTGGACCGCTGGTTCGGCGATGGGGGGGCTCCCCGCTATGTGGCCCCGGAGCTTTCAATTTCCCCGCCGGACGAGAAGCTCGGTCCCTTGGAACGGTGCGTGCCGGTCAGACAACCCGACGGCGTGGCGTACAACCTCTGCCACGGCTCCATCGTCATTGCCGCCATCACCAGTTGCACCAACACCTCGAACCCGTCGGTCCTCATGGCCGCCGGGCTTCTGGCCAGAAACGCCGTGCAGCGGGGCCTTCAGGTCAAGCCGTGGGTGAAGACCAGCTTCGCCCCGGGCTCCCGGGTCGTGACCGATTATCTCGCCTCCGCCGGGCTCACGGCATACCTGGAAGGGCTCCGCTTCCACCTCGTGGGTTATGGCTGTACCACCTGCATCGGCAACAGTGGGCCGCTCCCCGACCATATCGCCAGGGCCGTTGTGGACGGCGGCCTTGCCGTAGCGGCGGTCCTGTCGGGAAACCGCAACTTCGAGGGGCGGATCAACAACTATGTCCGGACAAACTACCTTGCCTCGCCTCCTCTGGTGGTGGCCTACGCCCTGGCCGGCAACATCGCCATGGATCTTACCCGCGATCCGGTCGGCATCGATCCAAACGGTCAGCCGGTCTACCTCAAGGATATCTGGCCCGCCGATGAAGAGGTTGCCGACCTGGTGCGCCGCCACGTCACGCCGGAGCACTTCAGCCGCGGCTACGCTGATATCCTGCGGGGCAACACGGCTTGGGAGGGGCTCCCCGTTCCCGCCAGCGAGCTGTACCAATGGGAGGAAACATCCACCTATCTCAAGGAGCCGCCGTTTTTCGCCGATGTCACGGCCGTGCCGGCACCGGTTGACGATATCCGTGGCGCCCGGGTGCTGGCGCTCCTGGGAGACTCGGTCACCACCGACCACATCTCCCCGGCCGGCGCCATCGCCCCGGAGTCCCCGGCCGGCCGCTATCTCGTCTCCCTAGGGGTGAAGCCCGAGGACTTCAACTCCTACGGCTCCCGGCGCGGCAATCACGAAGTAATGGTCCGGGGGACGTTTGCCAACGTCCGGATCAGAAACCTGCTGGTGCCGGGGGTCGAAGGGGGAATGACGAATTACTTCCCGCAGGGGAAGGACCAGGGAGAGACGATGCCCATCTACGACGCCGCAATGCGCTACCAACAGGACGGCATTCCCCTCATCGTTGTGGCCGGCGCCGAGTACGGCACCGGTTCTTCCCGGGACTGGGCCGCCAAGGGGACTAGACTCCTGGGGGTCCGCGCGGTGATTGCGCAGAGTTTCGAGCGGATCCACCGCTCCAACCTCATCGGCATGGGGGTCCTGCCGCTTCAGTTCATGGCGGGAGAAAGCCGCGAGACCCACGGCCTCACCGGAGAGGAAACCTATGAAATCGAGGGGCTCGCCTCCCTGATTCCCGGCGGGACGCTTCGGGTCACGGCCCGGAGCGCCGGCGGCAACGGCAGGGAATTCCAGGTGCTGGTCCGCATCGACACCCCCAACGAGCTCGATTACTACCGTCATGGCGGGATTCTGCCCTATGTGCTGCGCCAGACATTAGCCTCAAGATAAATCAATAGGGTTTTGGAAAAGCTAGCCGGACATCATTCCGTCAAGGTGGCCGCAAGACGCAGGCGACACGCTGTCCTTCTCGTTTCACCGTCCGTGCCGGCCAGCATACGCATTTCTCCACTACCCGATAATCCTTCTCCGGAGGTCAGACAATGATGGCAATAACCTTCAGGACATGGGTGCGAGCAGAATTAGAGGCCGTCTGGGCCGTTGTGTTGGACAGTGTTGAGAACCCGCAGAGGTATATGTCAGATGTGGAAGCGGTCAGGGTATTGGAACGGCTTCAAGGTGGAATTACCAAGGAACTCACGATACGTGGCATGGAGTACGCGCCCGGGTGCTTTGATTTTTTCGTGTTCGAAAGGGGAACGCTAAAGAAGATCAAAAGCACGGAAAATGACAACGTGTGCGCCTCTGGAGTGTTCGACTCCTTTGTGTTTGAAAGCTCGATTATCCGGGAGGTCACGGTGCGGGGCGTGCCTTACCGGGAAAGGATTCGGATAAGCAACAAGGAGAGGAAAATTCACCGCGAACTGATCGACCATCCCGCCTGTTCCGGAAAGATAATCGTAAAAGCGGTTCCCTGCTCCGTGCAGAACCCCATGGCTCCTGTTGATCTGCAATTCTTTCTGGAGCTGAAATCCATGAAAGGGGCGAAAGAGGAAACAGAAGAGATGACCGGAGAAATCAAGAAAGAGCAACAGCGGCTTAAGGAGAAGGCCGAGGAACTGGAAGCAAGTGCTTTACGAGTACTTTAAGGAGAGAAGGCCGATCAGGCCCTAAGCCGGATGAGGAGGAAACCGACATGCAGTTTGCCGCGAAACTCGCCGAAGTCCCCCTCTGGGGGAAAAAACTCGTCACCGTCAGCGGTGAAGAGGTGGTGCTGATCAACGACAAGGGGAAGATCTACGCCTGTGAGAACTATTGCCCCCACCAGGGGAGCCCCATGCTGGCGGGAATCGTCAAGGACGGGGTCATTGCCTGCCCGCGGCACGGCTGGCACTACAAACTGGCGGACGGGGGATGCACGGATTTCCCCGACTATACCCTCAAAACCTACCGTGTTGAGGTGGTCGGCGACGACATCATGATCGATACGTGAGGGAGCGGGGGATGAGATGAAAACGGTGATCATCGGCGGGGTGGCCGCCAGTGCCGCCTGCGCCATGACGCGAAGAATGCTCGTTGCCATGGTGATCGCGCTGCTGGCTTCCGCCATGCATCCCCACCAGGGGTCTTCCAAAGAGAGGGCAGAGGGGGACGGAAAGGCCCTTTTCCAGGCGAAATGCTCTCCCTGCCACACCATAGGCGGTGGCAGGCTGGTGGGTCCGGACCTCAAGGGGGTGACGGCCCGGCGGGACCGGGGATGGCTCGAACGGTTCATCTCCGCGCCGGACAAGGTGCTGGCAAGCGGGGATCCGGTTGCCGCCAGGCTGTTCCAGGAGTCCAACAAGGTACCGATGCCGAACCTGGGGCTTGGCCAGGATCAGGTCAATGTCCTCCTCAACTATCTTTCGGCCCCGGAAGGAATATCTCCATCCAAGGCCGAACCCCCTGCCTCACCCGTTCAGGAGGAGGGAGATCCGTCGAGGGGGGAGAAATTCTTTACCGGCGCGCTCCCCTTCGCACAAGGCGGCACCCCCTGTATCGCCTGTCATCAGGTGGCCGGCATTCCTCCCCTGGGGGGCGGCGCCCTCGGCCCCGACCTGACCACGATCGTCGCGACGTTCGGCGATACGGCGCTCTCCTCTGCCCTTGCAACGCTCCCCTTTCCGACCATGAAACCGATCTTCGGCGACCATCCCCTTACCCGCGGGGAGCAGGGGGATTTGCTGGCCTTTTTCAGAAAAGTGGCACCGCGGCCGCCGGTGACGGCAACAACGCGTATTGCTTTGTGGGCGGGGGGAGGATTCCTGGTGCTCCTGCTCCTGACTGGCGCCCTGGGGCGCCGGAGGCTCGGGAGTGTCCGCGGAACCCTGGTGGATGAGGCGAATCGGGCGGGGAGGTGAGGGAAGATGCGATGGATCAAGGAGTTGACGGATCCGAAGGCGCGGCGATGGGAGGAATTCTACCGTAACCGCTGGCAGCACGACCGGGTCGTGCGGAGCACCCATGGCGTCAACTGTACCGGGGGGTGTTCGTGGCTGGTCTACGTGAAGGAAGGGATCGTCGCCTGGGAGATGCAGGCCACGGACTATCCGCGTCTCGAAGCGGGGCTTCCCCCCTATGAACCCCGCGGCTGCCAGCGGGGGATCTCCTTTTCCTGGTACCTCTACAGTCCCCTCCGGATCAAGCATCCGACGATCCGGGGAAGCCTCCTCGACCTCTGGCGCGCGGCAAAGGAGGAGCACAGCGACCCGCTGGCCGCCTGGGGCTCCATTGTGGAGGACAGCGAGAAACGGCGCAGTTACCAGCAGGCCCGGGGGAAGGGAGGGTTTCGCCGGACTTCCTGGGACGAGGCCCTGGAGATCACGGCCGCGTCCACGCTCTATACGATCAAGCGGTATGGCCCGGACAGGATCGTGGGGTTTTCCCCCATCCCGGCCATGTCCATGTGCAGCTACGCCGCCGGAACCAGGCTCCTTTCGCTCCTGGGAGGGGTGGTGCTGAGTTTTTACGACTGGTACGCCGATTTGCCTCCCGCCTCCCCCGAGACCTGGGGGGAGAAGACCGACGTGGCGGAGAGCGCCGACTGGTACAACAGCAAGTATATTGTGGTCATGGGGACAAACCTCTCCATGACGCGCACCCCGGACGTCCATTTCGTCGCGGAGGCCCGCACCAACGGCGCCAAGCTGGTGGTGCTCTCGCCCGATTTCAGCCAGGTATCGAAATACGCCGACTGGTGGCTTCCCGTCACCGCCGGCCACGACGGGGCCTTCTGGATGGCGGTCAACCATGTCATTCTCAGGGAATTTTATGTCGAGCGCCACGTCCCGTACTTTGCCGACTACCTCGCGCGCTATTCGGACGCTCCGTTCCTGGTGACGCTCGACCGGGGGGATGGAGAACGGTATGTGCCGGGGCGGCTTCTGCGGGCGGAATCCCTGCCCCGTTACCGGAGGGAGGAAAACGGCGAGTGGAAGTTCCTCGTTTTCGACCGGCTGAGCGGGGAGCCGAGGATGCCCGGGGGGAGCATCGGGTTCCGCTGGCAGAGGGAAGCGGGGAGGTGGAACCTGGAGATGAAGGATGGCCTCGACGGTGCGGAGATCGAGCCCCTTCTCTCCCTTCTCGACGGGCGGGACGACGTTCTGCCGGTCAGCATCACCGATTACGCCGGCGGGACCAGCGTCGCGCGGGGCGTTCCGGTCAGGTATCTGGAGACCGCCACCGGGAGAACTCCCGTCACAACGGTCTTCGACCTCCTCATGGCAAACTTCGGCGTCGGGCGGGGCCTGTCCGGAGACTATCCGGAGGATTACAATGCCGCCGCGCCAGGAACCCCCGCCTGGCAGGAGGAGTACACCGGGGTTGGCCGCGAGACCCTGATCCGCTTTGCCCGGGAGTGGGCCGGCACCGCCGAGAGAACCCGGGGGAAATGCACCATCATCGTCGGTTCCGGCGCAAACCACTGGTATCACAGCAACCTCACCTACCGGACCGGAATCACCGCCCTCATCCTCTGCGGCTGCGTCGGGGTGAACGGCGGCGGGCTCAACCACTACACCGGCCAGGAGAAGGTAGCTCCCGAGGCGTCTTGGTCTCTCCTCGCCTTTGCCAAGGATTGGACAAAGGGGGGGCGGTTCCAGAACACCCCGTCGTTCCACTACGTCCACAGCGACCAATGGCGCTATGACGGGGGGGCGGCCGACCCGCGTCCCGATCCGAAAGGGGGACCGGCCGGCCGTCACCCCATGGATCTCCAGGTGGACGCGGTCCGCATGGGATGGCTCCCCTTTTATCCCCAGTTCGACCGCAACCCGCTCGAACTCGTGAAGGAGGCGGAGGCCGCGGGGGCGAAGGGTGACGAAGAGATTATCCGCTGGGTCGTGGAGGAACTGGAGAAGAAACGGCTCCGCTTCGCCGTGGAAGAGCCGGATGCCCCGGAGAACTGGCCCCGGCTCTGGCTCATCTGGCGGGGAAACGCGCTCCTCTCCAGCGCCAAGGGGCACGAATACTTCCTCAGGCACTATCTCGGCACCCATGACAGCAGCATCGCCGACGAGTGCGCCGCCGAGCAGGTGGAGAACGCGGCGTGGCAGGATGCCGCCCCCCGGGGGAAGCTCGATCTCGTCGTGGACATCAATTTCCGGATGGACACCTCGGCCCTCTACTCCGATATCGTCCTCCCCACGGCCACCTGGTACGAGAAGGACGATCTGAATACCACGGATCTCCACTCGTTCATACACCCCCTGTCGGCCGCCGTCCCCCCCTGCTGGGAATCCCGGAGCGACTGGGAGATATTCAAGGCCCTGGCGGAGAAGATCTCGGCACTGGCAAGAATCCACTTCCCTGAGCCGGTTCGGGACATCGTTGCCGCGCCCCTTCTCCACGACACCCCCGGCGAGATCGCCCAGAGCGAGGTGAGGGGGTGGCATCGGGGGGAGTGCGAGGCGGTTCCCGGCACGACCATGCCGCGGCTTGCCGTGGTTGAACGGGATTTTGTTCATCTCTTAGACCGCTTTGTCTCGCTGGGTGAAGAGGTAAAACGGGAGGGGATCGAAGAGCGGGGACTCCGGTGGCCGGTTGCCGATCTCTACGACGAACTGCTGGAGAGTGCTCCGGTCCGCGAGTGGGGGGGGAAGCGGTTTCCCTCCCTTGCGGAGGCGGTCGATGCGGCAAACGCGATACTCCACTTTGCGCCCGAGACCAACGGCGAGGTTGCCTGGCGCGCCTTCCGGTCCCTGGAGGAGAAGACCGGCCTCACCCTCGCCGACCTCGCCTCCGACTACCGGGGGACCAGGTATCGCTTCAGCGACCTGGTCAGCCAGCCGCGCCGCATCCTTACGAGCCCCTGCTGGTCGGGGGTCACCAACAACGGCCGCCCCTACGCCCCCTATTGCCTCAACGTGGAGCGCTTGGTCCCCTGGCGGACCCTGACCGGCCGCCAGCATTTCTATCTGGATCACGGGTGGTATCGCGCCTTCGGCGAACACCTCCCGACCTTCAAGACAAGGATCGACACAGAGGAATCGGGCCACCTGGCGAAGAGCAGGCCGGTCGGCAAGGCTCTCATGCTCAACTGCCTTACCCCCCACGGCAAGTGGCACATGCATACGACCTATTACGACAATCACCGGATGCTCACCCTGTCCCGGGGTATCGAGCCCTTCTGGCTGAACGACCGGGATGCCGAGGAGATCGGGGTGAAGGACAACGAGTGGGTGGAAGTGTACAACGACAATGGGGTCGTGGTGACCCGGGCCGTGGTAAGCGCCCGGATCCCCCGAGGGGTCGGCATCTACTATCACGCGCCGGAGCGGACCATTTCCGTTCCCCTCTCCCCCCTCAGGGGGAACAGGCGCGCCGGCGGGCACAACAGCCTGACCCGAGCCCGGTTGAAGCCGGTGCTGATGGCCGGCGGCTATGGCCAGCTCTCCTACGCCTTCAATGCCTGGGGACCGCCGGGGAGCGACCGGGACACCTACGTGTATGTGCACAAGCTTGAGGGGGCCCTTCGCTATTGAGGGGAGAGGGAACGGTTATTCCCGTCGGGATCTGAGGAAGGAGAAGCGCCATGAAAGTCCGTGCCCAGGTTTCCATGGTGTTCAACCTGGACAAGTGTATCGGCTGCCACACGTGCAGCATCGCCTGCAAGAACATCTGGAGCGACCGCCGGGGCGCCGAGTACATGTGGTGGAACAACGTGGAGACGAAGCCGGGGACCGGCTATCCGACCCTCTGGGAGGACCAGGAGAAGTACCGGGGAGGGTGGGAGCGAACCGACAGGGAACCGCGCCTCCGGCTCCACTCCCGGGGTGGCGGATTGGCGAAGCTATTCTTCAATCCCCGTCTCCCGACCATTGACGACTATTACGAGCCGTGGAGCTACCGGTACGGCGATCTCCTCAGCGCCCCGGCCGGGGATGACCAGCCGGTGGCACGCCCGGTCTCCCTGGTGACCGGAGACCCCATCAACATCGAGGCCGGGCCCAACTGGGACGACGATCTCGGGGGCTCTCCCGTCTATGGGGCTCATGACCCGAACCTTGCTGCCGTGAGCGAGGCGGAACGGCGTCAACTCTTCCTCCTGGAGCGGATGGTCCTCTTCTATCTTCCCCGGATCTGCAACCACTGCGCGAATCCCGGGTGCGTGGCCGCCTGTCCTTCCGGGGCCATCTACAAGCGGGGCGAAGACGGCATTGTCCTGGTGAGTCAGGAGAAGTGCCGGGGCTGGCGCATGTGCGTTTCGGGATGTCCCTACAAGAAGGTCTATTACAATTGGGGTAGCGGTAAGTCGGAAAAATGCATCCTCTGCTATCCCCGCCAGGAGACCGGCCAGGCCCCGGCCTGTTTCCATTCCTGCGTCGGGCGGCTCCGCTACCTGGGAGTGCTCCTCTACGATGCGGAGCGAATCGAACGGAGTGCTTCGCGCCCCGACCACGACCTGGTGCAGGCGCAACGGGAGATGATTCTCGACCCCTCCGATCCCGAGGTTGTCAATAAGGCGGCGGAAGAGGGGATTCACCCAGCGGTCCTGGCCGCTGCCCGTAATTCGCCGGTCTATCGATTCGTCAAGGAGTGGCGGCTGGCACTGCCGCTTCATCCCGAATTCGGCACCGTCCCGATGCTCTATTACGTCCCTCCGCTCCTGCCGCTTGCCGCCGATCGGGAAAATGGCTGCTATGACCTCGGGGGGGAGTTCTTCACCTCCCTAGAGCAGGGGCGCTTGCCGCTTCGCTATCTCGCATCCCTCTTCTCGGCAGGCAATGAAGAAATCATCCGCGCGGTCTACCGGAAACTCACGGCGGTCCGTGTTCACCGTCGAGCGGCCACCACGGGAGATGTGCCGGCCGGCGAGTTGGAACGGTTCCTCGCGGAAGCGGGCACCACCCCGGAGGAAGCCGAGGCGATCTACCATATGACGTCACTTGCCGGGTTTGATGAGCGGCACGCCGTTCCCCCCTTCATGCGGGAGATGGCGATGGAAATGTCGGTCGATCCGGCTGACCGGAAAGGGGAGGCGGGAACGGGATTCCTTCGGCCTCCGAAAAGGGGATGGTGATGGCCACGATATGCCGGTCGATTCCGGACTGTCGGACCATATCTGCGCCATCCTCCGGTTTCTTGCCCGTCCGGCCGGAACAGCCCCGAACAGCGGTGACCCTATGACTGACTATCTCTTTTTCGGTGTTTTCCCCTACGTTGCCCTCGTTGTCGCAGTGGGCGGCGGGGTGTATCGGTATGCGAAGGAACGGTTTTCCTTTTCAAGCCTCTCTTCCCAGTTTCTGGAGAACCGGGCCCTTTTCTGGGGGAGTGTTGCCTGGCATTACGGCATTGTCCTGGTTCTCCTCGCCCATCTCGCGGCACTGCTCCTCCCCGCATCCTGGGGGCGCCTCCTGGGCGACCCGCTCCGTCTCGCCGTCCTTGAAGTGACCGGCCTTGCCCTCGGGCTGTTCACCCTTGCCGGCATCGTGGTCCTTCTGTTCAGGCGGATCGCCAGTCCGAAGGCGTGGGCGGTTGTCACGGTCATGGACTTGTTCCTGTTGGCCGTCCTTGTTCTTCAAGTGGGTACCGGACTTTACAATGCTTTCGTGTATCGCTGGGGTTCCCTCTGGTATCTTTCCCTGGCCGTCCCCTGGCTCCACTCCCTGGCATGCCTGAACCCGGATATCAAATACATTGTTCCACTCCCGTTGCCGGTTAAAGTGCACCTGTTCAACGCCTTTGTCATCTTTGTTCTCTTTCCGGTCACCCGGCTGGTGCACATCGTGTCGATACCCGTTTCCTATCTCTGGCGCCCCTGGCAGATAGCTGTCTGGAATAAGCCTCCGCGTTGGATGATCCCAAGGAAGTGAACGGGATCGTGGTGGAGAGCGAGCAGGGCAGGGGAACGACCGTGCGGGTCCTGATTCCGCGGACCGAGCAGATCGAACGGGCACTCGCATCGGCCCGCACGGAACCGACCCTCTTTCCCCAGCACCTCCCCCCCGACATCCGCGTTCAGATCGCGCGGGCAGCCGTGGAGCAACCCGTGTCAGGGGCAGGTCCCCATCGGATCACCCAATCGCTGCCGCGGCTCCAGGACTTTCGCGAAACGGTGCTCGCCCGGGCCGAAAAGGAATACCTGCGCGATCTGCTCTCCCTCACCGGCAGCGATCTCAAGGAGGCGTGCCGCATTGCCGGACTGTCACTGTCGCGGTTGTACGCCCTTCTCAGCAAGCACGGCATCAAGCCTTCGTAACGATTTCCAACCGGTTTCAGTCCCGTGATGCCACAGAATCTGTCCTCCAAAATTCTTTCAAAAAAAGTGTCGAGCTTTAATCCTTCCTTCATCTTCGCTTTGCTAGGCTGAAGTCAAAGCATGGGGGAAAACCGGAGTCGCTCCCGGAAAAGGAGGAGAGTATGAAGAACTTTATTACAACCATGGCAAAGGAACTGATCGCGGCATTCGAGAGAGAGTATGCGGAGGCCGAACAGTACAAAAGTACCGTCTCCGGAACGGTCAGAAGCCTTCCCGAAGGAATGACCGGCATCTGGGATGTGGATGGCAGGGAGGTCAACGTGCCGAAAGGGACCTTCATCAAGGCGGATCATGGAAAGGCCGAAGTGGGCGCCTCTGTGGAGGTTGAGGGGACCCTTAGCGGCAAGACGCTGAATGCTTACCGGATTGCCGTAACGAGGGGCGCCACGGAAGCGCAGAAAATCCGCGGGGCCGTCGACAAGCTTCCGGTCGGCAAGTATGAAAAATGGAGCGCGCACAACGCGGGGATGCTGGTGGCAACGAGATGTCGCCATCAGGCAAAAGCGTGACAGGACAGAAGGTGGGGCCTGTGAGGAGGTTGAAGGCCCCAATGGGGGAGGCACGGTCGGAATCACCGGGACAGGAGGATAACATGAAAAACTTCATCGCCATCGTGGCACTGGGGCTGTTCGTGGCGCTGGCGGCAGGAGTTACATTCGCCAGCGAGCATGGAAGGCATGAAGGAAAAGAGGCGGGACAGTATGAAAGCACGATCTACGGAACGGTCAGAAGCCTCCCCAGCGGGATGATCGGCGTCTGGAACGTGAACGGCAGGGAGGTCAACGTAACGAAAGCCACCAGTATCAAGGAAAAGCATGGAAAAGCTGAAGTGGGGGCCTACGTGGAGGTGGATGGGCACCATGCCGGCAAGGTCTTTTCCGCCGGCAAGATCGAGGTAAAAAGGGGAAAGTGATAGGCACTGAGTCGGGGCGGGGTCTTCCCTGCCCCGGCAACGGTTCCCTCTGGTAGAATGAAAGGAAGTCATGACCTCTGGCCTAACGGTGGCGCGAGATGAAAATCCTCATTATCGAAGACGAAAAGAGAATGGCCGGGATTCTGAAAAAGGGGCTCGAGGAAAACGCCTTCATCGTCGACCTGGCCGGCGACGGTGAAGAAGGGTTGTACATGGCCGAGAACTATCCCTACGACGCGGTACTGCTCGACATCATGCTCCCGGTCATGGACGGCCTCTCGATCCTGAGCGCGTTGCGGTCGAAGAGAAGCGAGGTACCGGTCCTCCTGATCACCGCCCGGGGGGAGATCGAGAGCAGAATAAAGGGGCTCAATTTCGGAGCGGATGACTATATCGTGAAGCCCTTTGACTTTCATGAACTCCTGGCGCGGCTGAAATCGGTGATCCGGAGGAGCAAGGGGAGACCTTCACCCCTTGTTGCAATCGACGACCTATCACTGGACACGAACTCCCGGAGCGTATGCCGCGGCGGGAGAGAGATCCGCCTGTCCGCTACCGAATACAATCTCCTTGAATACCTGGCGCTGAACAGCGGCAGGGTAATCAGCAGGACTGAACTTACGGAGCATATCTACGACACGGACTTCGACCGCGACAGCAACGTCATCGACGTCTATGTGAACCACCTGCGAAACAAGCTGGATAAGGGCTTTGACCGACAGCTCATCCACACGGTGCGGGGCGCGGGCTACATCCTGAAAGGCGATGCATGAGAGGGATGCCGAACTCCATACAAGGAAGGCTCTTCCTCTCGATTGTCACGTTTACGTCTCTGTTGTTCATCGCGGTCGGCGTCTTCATCTACCGCGAGGTAAACGGGATCGTTATCGGCGCGGTTGACAGGACCCTTCACTCCAAAGTACAGGTGATTACCGGGCTCCTCCATGAGGAGGACCACACCATTGAACTGGAGTTGGAGGAGGTTGTTTCCGGGGAATATTCCATCCCGCGGTCCGGGCACTACTTCAAGGTGATGATGAACGGGAAGCTCCTCGCCGCATCGCCTTCGCTGGTTAACGACAGCTTCGATCTCGGCGCCGGGGCACCTGAACCTTCTGACGAAGAACTCGGAGAAGATATCTCTACCTCCGTGGGGCCTGCCGGCGAGCCGATTCGGGTGCTTCGGCACAATCTCAGCGCCTTTGGCATGACGTTCACCGTCTTTGTGGCGGAGAGCCTCAGCGACAGCCTCGATATGATCAGCACCTTCAGACGTTTTCTCCTTCTGGTCATCCCTTCGGGGATCGTGATCGCCTCTCTCATCTGCCTGTGGATAGCACGGCAGTCGCTGGCCCCCCTCGCGATATTTTCCGGCAGGATCGAGACCATCACCCACAAAAACCTGGGGGAAAGGATCGATGCCGAATCGGAGACCCGGGAGTTGGCCGGACTGGCCGGCTCATTCAATAAGATGCTCGATCGGTTGCAAAAGGTGTTCGAGAGCGAGAAAAGACTGATCGCGGATGCTTCCCATGAGCTCAAGACCCCGGTTTCGGTGATCAAGGTCCAGTGTGACGTGGTGCTGCAAAGGGAACGGACGCCGGAAGAGTACATTGATGCCATACAGACCATCAGGACGGTCTCCGATACTATCAGTATGATCGTGAGGGACCTTCTCTCCCTCGCCCGCCTTGACTCAGGTGTCTTTTCGCAGGGATTTGCGGTCGTATCCCTTAACGCCTGCATCGGGAGAGCGCTGGACATGACGAAGCCTTTTGCCGAAAAGAGACACCTTCAGGTTATCGCAGCACTGGGAGACGACGTCGCCATCCTGGGAAATGGTGAGAGTCTGACGGAGGCGTTTCTCAACATTCTCGAAAACGGCGTGAAATATAACAGGGAATACGGCATGTTGGAGATCACCGTCGTCGGGAGTGGCGCGCAAGCGGTTGTCTCCATAAAAGACACCGGCGTCGGTATGGAAAAGGAGGATCAGGCACGGATATTCGACCGATTCTACCGGGCCGACACTGCACGAAACTCCGATGGCACCGGGCTCGGCCTCAGTATAGCCAAAGCGATCATCGATGCCCACGGCGGTGCGATCACGCTGGCAAGCGAACCGGGAAAGGGAGCCACCTTTACCGTAATCTTGCCGGTCAATCACCACACGGTCGAAAAGGGAATACTACCGGGGGCCTGACACCGGACAAGTGGCCAGGTGCTCCGAAGACGGCGTGCGTACCGCGCCTTAACCAATGCCTCCCGTTCTCCCGCGAAAACCTCTTTACCAGAGCGCAGGAGTCCTTCTCGCGGATCAAGCCCACCTCAGAAATCTCTTGTAGAACTGGAATCATTCCCGCGTCGCAGGAAAATCTTTAGTCCCTCCCGACAACTCGCCTGGCGCATCTATCCAGAATTGCTGCACAATCAACAATATCTCCCTCTGGCATGCACCATGCTGTAGGGTCATTGAATACTGAGACTCAGAGCGAGGTTATTGCCTATGGATGTGCTGTTCTACGCCCCTGACGGGGTTGGCGACGATATCCGGAAAACGGTCTCGGGGTTATTCCCGGCCTGGAAGTGTATCGGACAATGGGAACACTGACGGAACGCTTCCGCCGGGTGCTGGAGCAACCGGCAATAACCGTTCTGGTAGTCCGGGACAGGGATGAACTGGAGAGTCTGCATGCAATGCGAACCGCTCTCCGCGACACGAGGACCGTCCTGGTTCTTCCCGACAGACAGGCCGAGACAGTCAGTACCTGGAACCACGATTCATGAGTTACCTGGACCAGAACCCGGCGGAGGTGGCCGCCGTGCTCGGGAAAATGGTGAAGGCCGGTAACGGAAATCGGGATCCGGCAGGTGAACGGATGCCGCTGCTGTAGTGGCGGCGGGAGCGAGGAAGAGGCAAGGAGGTTTGAGCTATGGGAATGAACGGCAGAGTACTCCATGGAGAAGCGACGCCGCCGGGCATTTGTCCGGGTGACCCCTATCACGGCAATACCGGAGAGGTTGCTGTTCCTGTGACCGACAACGGGAACTGGCTCCCGGCGGTGGAGTTTTCGGAGACGGAAGAAAGTCTCATGGTGTCGGTCGAACTTCCCGATGTTCAGGCGGAAAATGTCGCCGTGAGCGTCGACAACGAACTCAGCATCAGGGGGGAACGAGTGGAGGACGAGGTGTCGAGCGAACATCCGTCTCGCTCGGCGGTCTCGTTCTGCCGTTCCTTTCCGATGCCGGCCATATCTGGAGGAGATTACGTCCAAGAGGCGTTGCGCGTAGTCGGACCAATTACTGCGGAGAGAGGAGTTTTACGGGGGGGCAAGAATCCCCTGCTTTTCCCTAGGGTGTTCAAAAGGGAATTCAAAAAATAAAAGGGGTTACGCTGCTTTTGCGTAACCCCTTGTTATTGCTGGCGGGCGGTATACGATTCGAACGTACGACCTCAGGCTTCGGAGGCCTGCGCTCTATCCAGCTGAGCTAACCGCCCGTGGAATTTTCATTGATACACTACAGCGCTAAAATTCTCAAGAAAAAGTTTCGTTCGCCTCAAATTAGTCGATGCCTGAGCAACGCTGTCATTTTGTGGCCTCTTTTGTTACACTGGTCAGAAAAAACGGGTGTGAGGTCCATGAAAAAGCTTCTTCTCTCTCTGACCCTTACGGTGCTCCTGGGTTTACTCGGTCGGCCCGCAATAGCCGCAAACTATGAGATAAAGCTGGTCGACGAGGGGGTGTTCGCCGCCATTGCCCTTCCTGAGGGAAAGGCGGCCAGCAATGCCCTCATCATCATCACCCCCCATCAGGTTATCCTTGCCGGCGCCCACTTTGTTCCCGAAGGGATAAAGGAACTCATTGCCGATATCGCCGAGATTACCCCGCTCCCGTTGCGCTCGGTCATCCTCACCCATCACCATAAGGGGTTCAACTACGTTGATTTCGATTTCCCCGCCAATGTCGAAATTATCACGTCATGGCAGACATGGCAGGCGCTGAAGGCTGAAACCCGGCCGCTGCGCAACCCCGTTACCTTTTTCGAGAAGGGGCTGACCCTTCTCAGGAGCAACACCACCATTGTCCTCAGTAGTGCCGACTTCGGTCACACCGAGGGGGACGTGTTTCTCTTTCTCCCCAACGAAGGGATTCTCTTTGCCTCGGATCTCTTTTACAACGACGTGGTGGGCTATATGGGCGAAGGACATATGCGGGACTGGGTGATCACCCTGGAGACCTTGGAGGCCGTGGGGGCGCAATACGTGGTCCCGGGGCTCGGCCAGGTGACAGACCGGTCAGGCCTCAGACGCTTCCGGCTCTTCTTCAAGGATTTCCTGACAGAGGTCCTGCGCCATATGGAGGCAGGCAAGACCCTGGCCGAGACGAAGAAGCTCTTCAGGCTTCCCGCCCATGAAGGGATGCCGGGGTATAAGGCCTTCCTGGATGTGAATCTTGATAGGGCCTACCAGGACCTGCGGGACCAGTGACGCCCCAGGCTACTTGGCAACCGACCCGTAGAGGGGAAGCGTTATTTCCGGTTTGCCCGGGATGTCAGTGGCAATGATGATGAACCCGCTCAGGAAGCGGTCTTCGGGGCGGGGCGAGACAGTCACTGACAGCTGGGTCCTTTCTCCCGGCTTAAGGGCGTGTTTCTTAATGGTTGCCTTTACCTGGGGCATGGGAGTGGTGACCGAGAGTATCTTGACGGTCCTTTCGCCATGATTTTCCAGGGCAACGGAGGCTTCCTTGCTGCTTCCCGCCTTGGTCTGTCCAAGATTTATCTGGTGTGGGGTCACCACCAGTTCTTCGTTGATGTTTCCCTTGATGGTAAGGGTTGTGGTGGGCGAAGCAGGGTCATTGCTTTCAACGGTAATCGTCTTGGTTACCTTGCCGCCGAAATTTGCCGAGTCAAAGGATATTTTCAGATCCGCGCTTTTCCCCGGGGCAATGGTCTTTGTTGAAACATTTGCAACAGTACAGCCACATGACGTCTTCGTTCTGTTGATGGTGAGGGGGGAATCTCCCTTGTTCATGAGCTTGAAGACGTGCTCGAGCTTTTTGCCCTGGGATATGGAGCCGAAATCGAAAACCGGCCTGTCTACTTCCAGAACCGGGGCGGCAAATGCCGGAAGAGACAATGTCAGGATCAGGAATGCAACAACTGCAAGGGTGTGAAGGGGGTGGCGGATCATCGTTTGCTCCTTGCCCGAAGGGGATTGGCTTAATGGGAAGCCTGGATTCATACTCTTCATGTATATAGCATAAAGGGGATGCGGTGACCATAATGATTTGACCTAAGTCCTTTTCTCTGTTATAGAAAATGCCGAAAATCACGCCTTTGCGTAGGTTTGCCCAATGACACGTACTTTCCACCTGCGGAGTGACAGATGATTATACAGTGTGCACAGTGCAAAGCCAGATTCAGGCTCGACGATTCAAAAGTCAGTGATGCCGGGATCAAGGTCCGGTGCTCAAAGTGCAAGCACATTTTCGTGGTGAAGAAAGAGGCGCCAGTCGAGGAAAGTGATCTTGATGTTCTTCTCCAGGGGCTGGGCTCGCCCTCTGCAGGTACTGAACTTGCCGCGGGTGCCGGGACGGTTGCGGCTGTTACCGCCATGCCCGCAGACCAGGCTTTGGAAGCAGCAACGCCTCCCCCTGCTGAAGAACCGTTTTCCTTTAGCGGTGCCCCGGAAGAGTTTTCGTCATCGGTCGTTGCAGAATCATCCGAAGATCGGGAGGGGTATTCACTCGGTATCGAGCCCGCAGAGCCGGAAAAGCCGGTGGCGGATTTCCAGGAGAACACTCGTCCGGAAGAGGCGTTCGGCGGCTTCGAGTTCGAGAAGGATGATTCTGCTGCTGCCGCCATCTCTGGTGAGGCGGGCTTTCTAGCCTCCGATTCGGCCATGTCCGAGGGGGGAGAAGAGCTGGCAGGGAGCGGCACCATCGAAGAGGAAGAGATCAGTTTTGGCGAGGTGAGCCCCGAGGCTTTTGCCGCAGCGACCGGTGCGTCTGCTTCTGGCGTCGAAGGATCGGAAGAAGAGGAGATCTCTTTCGAGTTTGAAGAGGCTGACGCGGCTGTTTACGGAGAAAATGCCGAAGCGGAAGAGTCAGCGGCCGGTGATGTTGACTTTGGCGAAATAGATTTCGGGATTGAGGATGCTGAATCGGAGTCAGTCAGTGGCGGTGAAAACCTGTTTTCAGCTTCCGCCGTTTCAGAACCGGAAAGTGCGCCTATGGACAAACCCGCGGGCGAGGAACTCCCGGTAACAGAGATACCACCCATCCTCCCTGCGGCGGCGGCCGAGGGCGAAGCTCCACCCCTGAGCATTGCATCGCGCCGTAAAGGGAGATCGTTCTTGCCGTCCGTTGTCATTGCGTTTTCAGTTCTCGTGATCGTCGCCCTTGCCGGCTTCGGATTTTATTTTTTCAAAGAGGGGCCGGAGCTCCTCAACAGGCTGGGTGTCGGTTTTCTTGCCGAGTGGTTTGGTGTGGAGGGTCGCGAGGAGGGGGTGATTTCCCTCGATAAGGTTGGCGGCACCTATCTTGTCAATTCCGAGGCTGGAGAGGTGTTTGTCATCCGTGGGGAGGCGGTGAATAATTACCGCAAGTCCCGGGCTGCCATTCAGGTTCGCGGCGCGCTATTGGCGGCAGGTGGTCAGGCGGTGGTGCAGAAGGTTGCCTATTGCGGCAACAATCTCACCGACGAGCAGATAAAAACACTTCCGTTCGCGCGGATTGAAGCGGCCATGGGAAACCAGTTCGGCGATTCTCTCGCGAACCTTGGCGTCCAGGCGGGCAAGCGGATACCTTTTGTTATCGTGATTGCCAAAATCCCGAAGGATGTTGTCGATTACGCTGTAGAGGTGGTCGGTTCGACAGTGGCAAGCCAGTAGCGTTCGAGAAATAATTGATTGAAGGCCGGATTCGTTCCGGCCTTTTTTTATGGACGCGCAAAAAAAGAAGCCGGTTCCGATTGCTCGGACCGGCTTCGCATGCTGAAACCTGACGAATTAAGCAGCGCTGATGGCGCTGGTCGGGCAGGTGTCGACACAGGCACCACAGTCGATGCAGGTGTCACCGTCAATTTTGTGCTTGTCACCGGCCGGGGCGATGGCGTTCACCGGGCAGGAATCGACACAGGAACCGCAGTTAGTACAGTCATCAGAAATAACGTGAGCCACTGGTCCTACCTCCTTATAAAGGTTTTTGGTCTGAGCCAAATTATCCGTAAACATAGCACGGCGGGTTCCTGAAGTCCAGCAGAAAGGTGCTGCCCCAGAGTTGGAGTTCACAAAAAACTTGAATTTAAGCCACCTGTATTGTATATATAAAAAACAGTTTTATTTTTTGGGGCTTGCGACTTGCGGTATTTGAAATTATCCTGATATTCCACGTTTTATTACTGTTTAACGTTTTTTATTTTTACTCAATTTAGGAGGATATGATGGTAATTCTCGCCCTCAACTGCGGCAGCTCCTCGGTGAAATACCAGTTGTTCGACTGGGAAAAGAAAGAGGTCGTCGCCAAGGGTATGGTGGAGCGGGTCATTATCGGCGACTCGTTCATCATGCACGAGGTTCCGGGCCGTGAAACCTACCGGAAGGAATATGAGTGCCCCGACCACAAGGTGGCCATCGATCTGATTATCAGGACCCTCGTTGATGGGGAGCACGGTGTCCTCAAGGATATCAATGAGATTTCCGCGGTTGGCCACCGTGTTGTCCACGGTGGAGAAATGTTCACCCGCTCGGTTCTCATTGACGAGAAGGTGCTTGATGCCGTCAAGGATGTTCAGCACCTGGCACCCCTCCATAACCCGCCGAACATCGCCGGTATCGAGGCGGCCCAGGCTGTTCTCCCGTCAGTGCCGCACGTTGCCATTTTCGATACGGCTTTCCACCAGACAATGCCCGAGCATGCCTATCTCTACCCGCTTCCCTACGAGTGGTATGAGAAATATGGCGTCCGCCGCTACGGTTTCCACGGGACCTCTCACCTCTTCGTGTCGAAGCGGGCCGCTGTCCTGCTCGGCAAAAAACCTTCGGATTGCAACATCATCACCATGCATATCGGCAACGGTGTTTCCCACTGTGCCATCAGGGGAGGGGTGTCCATCGATACCAGCATGGGGCTCACGCCGCTCGAAGGGGCGGTTATGGGCACCCGGTGCGGCGATATCGATCCGGCTATTCCGGCCTTCATGATGCAGAAGGAAAACCTTTCCGCCAAGGAAATCGACAGCATTCTCAACAAAAAGAGCGGGGTGCTGGGCGTGACCGGGCGCTTCACCGACCGCCGCGATGTGATCGAAAACGCCAATAATGGCGATCATCGCTGCAAGGTTGCCCTTGAGATCGAAGCGTACCGTCTCAAGAAGTATATCGGCACCTACATGGCGGTGCTCGGCCGTCTCGATGCGGTGGTTTTCACTGCCGGCGTCGGTGAGATGGGGTGGCCCATCAGGGAGAAGACCATTGAAGGGCTCGAAGGTATCGGCATCAAACTGGACCGTGAGCGGAACAAAAGCGCCATGACCAGAAAACGGGAGACGCTCATTACCACCGATGACTCCCCCATCAAGGTCTTCGTCATTCCCACCGACGAGGAACTTGTCTTTACCGAGGACGTGGTTGCCATACTCGATGGCACCTACACCGACCACATGAACTTTGACTACTCGTTTGCGCGGCAGGACTTCGTTCGGTCCTAGCAAACAGGTGAACTGACCCTGCCTGGAAAAAGGCCGCCGTGGGTTTCCATGGCGGCCTTTCTGTGTTATGCGGACATCAACGAAAAAACGGCCGCCGGGCATTGCGCCTGGCGGCCGTTTTTCATTTTCGGCACAGAATCTCTCTGCGGGCTAGCCTTGTGCCTGGACCGCCGTGATGGCGGCAACGTTGACGATATCATCCACGGAACAGCCGCGGGAAAGATCGTTCACCGGCTTGGCGAGTCCCTGGATGATGGGGCCGATGGCCTCTGCGCCGGCGACGCGCTCCACGAGCTTGTAGGCGATGTTGCCGGCATCCAGGTCCGGGAAGACGAGGACATTGGCCTTGCCGGCCACGGCGCTGCCGGGGGCCTTGCGCTCGCCCACCTTGGGAAGGAGCGCCGCGTCGGCCTGGAGTTCTCCGTCGATCTGCAGTGCAGGGTCTATGCCCTTGGCCAGTTCCATGGCCTTGAGGACTTTGTCCACGTCTGCGTGGGTTGCGCTCCCCTTGGTGGAGAAGGAGAGCATGGCCACCCGGGCGTCCACGTCGAGGAACGCCTTGCAGTTGCGGGCTGTGGCCACGGCGATGTCGGCCAGGGCCTGGGCGTCGGGGTTGGGGTTCACGGCGCAGTCGGCGAAGAAGATGATGCCGTTTTCACCGAAGCTCGGGGTCTTGGTGACCATGAAGAAGAAGGAGGATACCGTCTTGATTCCCGGGGCCGGGCCAACGGTCTGAAAAGCTGCCCGGAGGACATCGCCGGTGGTGCCGGTGGCGCCGGCTACTTCGCCTCCCGCGTCCCCCTGACGGACCATCATGCCGGCATAGTAGAGGTTGTCGGCGGCGGTGAGAAGCTTCAGTGCCTCTTCCTTCGTGAGTCCCTTGCTCTTGCGCAGTTCCACGAGGGCGTCGGCATAGTCGCTGAGCTTTGGGGAGGAGGCCGGATCAATCAGTTCGACCTTGGAGATGTCGGCGCCGAGGTCGGCGGCTTTCTTCGCGATGGCGTCAGCATTGCCGAGCATGACTACCCTTGCCAAACCCTGTTCGACGATCTGTTGGGCAGCGGCGTACATCCGGTCGTCGTAGCTCTCCGGGAGTACGATGGTCTGCAGCTTGTTCCGGGCTTTAGCCTTGATTTGGTCCATCAGGCCCATGGTCGATCCTCCTTGGTCTAAATTCAAACGGAATTCTAGTTTATAGTCTATGCGGGGAAGCTGGTCAACAAAAAACCCGGCCTGGGCCGGGTTTAGAAGGGTGGAGGGCGTTTGCCGATTCAGGTGGAGGGAGCGCAGTCACGGGTGTCCCCCTGGATCTTCTCCACGGCGTGGGGTACCGCCGGCCAGACCGCCTCCAGGTTCTCGATGGCCCCCCTGGGGCTGCCGGGGAGGTTGATGATGAGCGCCTGTTTCCGGATGCCGGCCACGGCCCGGGAGATCATGGCGTGGGGGGTCTTTTCGAGACTCCTCATCCGCATCACCTCGCCGAAGCCCGGGATCACCCGGTCCAGGACCTTCATGGTGGCATCGGGGGTGACGTCGCGGGGAGATACCCCGGTGCCGCCGGTGGTGAGTATCAGGTCGTAGAGGCCCGAATCCGCCCACTGGCTGAGCGTGGCCGTGATGAGATCCGCCTCGTCGGGGATGATCTCCGTATGGGCGGTCTCGACGCCACGTTCCGCCAACCAGGCAGAGAGGGCCGGGCCGCTGGCGTCTGCCCGCTCTCCCCGGGAACCCTTGTCGCTCAAGGTGAGAATTGCCGCTCTCATGCCGGTTCCTCCCGCTGCCAGGTGCCGCTTTTCCCTCCCTCCTTGAAGAGGAGGCAGATATCGCCGATGGTGATCCCCTTGTCGGCTCCCTTGCACATGTCGTAGATGGTGAGGGCCGCCACCGCCGCCGAGGTCATGGCCTCCATCTCCACGCCGGTCCGCTCGAAGGCCCGTACCGTTGCCTTCACCGTGATGGTCCCGGTCTCCGGCTCGGTCTCGAAGTCAACCGCGGCATGGTGGATGGCCAGCGGGTGGGAGAGGGGGATCAGTTCCGGGGTCTTCTTGGCGGCGGCGATGCCCGCCAGTCGCGCCACGCCCAGGACATCCCCCTTGGTGGTCCGTCCGGCCAGGAGGTCTGCCAGCGTCTCGGGTTTCATGGCCACCGTGGCGGCGGCGGTTGCGGTGCGCAGGGTAGGCTGTTTTCCGCTCACGTCCACCATGATGGCCCGGCCCTGGTCGTCGAAGTGATTGAAGGACATATCGGTAATCTCCCTTAGCGTTCCAGCATGGTCACATCGTCCCTCAGGAGCATCAGGTCCACCTCGCTCCCGGCGTGGACGATGGACGCTTCCAGGGGGAGCAGCGCCAGGCCGTTGGCCCTGACCATGGTCCTGAGGATTCCAGTGTGCTGGTCGCCTGCGGTAGAGGCCACGAAGCGCCCTTCCTGCACCGTCACCTGGACCCGGAGGAAGTTGACCTTGCCCGGTTTCTTTTTCGCGTCTTCCCGGAGGATGGCCTTGACAAAAGGGCGCACCACGCGCCGGTGCCCCATCATCCGCAGCAGGGCCGGACGGGCAAAGAGCTCGAAGGTGACCATGGTGGAGACGGGGTTGCCGGGAAGCGAGAAAACCGGCTTCGCCCCGTGCATCCCGAAAGCCGTGGGGCCGCCGGGTTTCATGTCCACCTTCCAGAATATCTGCTCCACACCCATCTCGGCCAGGACGTCCCGGACCAGGTCCCGGTCGCCGGCGGAAACTCCGGCGGAGGTGATGAGGGCGTCGGCCTTCAGCCCTTCGGCGAGCTTTTCCCGGTGACTTTCCCGGTTGTCCCGGGCAATGCCGATGACGATCGGTTCTGCGCCGCACTGGCGCACCGCCGCCGCCAGCGACAGGGTGTTGGAGTTGATGATCTTGCCCGGAACCGGGGGCTCGCCCAGCTCGACCAGTTCGTCGCCGGTGGAGAGGATGGCGACGCGGGCCTTGCGGAAGACCGGCACCAGGGCCTTGCCGAAGGAGGCGAGCATGCTGACCTCGGGGGGCTGGATAAGGGTGCCCGCCGGGATGACGGTCTCACCGGTGGCTACGTCCTCGCCCTTGAAACGGATGTGCTGGCGTTCCTTCACGGGGGCCACGACCCGGATGGCGGCGCCGTCGTCCTCAGTCTCCTCTACGGGGACCACGGCGTCGCAGCCGGGGGGGAGGGGAGCGCCGGTCATGATCCTGATGGCGCAGCCAGACTCCACTGCTCCGGTCACCTCGCCGCCGGCCGGGATATAGCCGGTCACCTTCAGTGCTGCCGGGATGGTTGCGCAGTCGGCGGCTCGCACGGCAAAGCCGTCCATGGCGGAGTTGTCGCAGAGGGGCATCTCCCAGGGGGCCACCACGTCCTCGGCCAGGACGCGGCCTGCGGCCTCCAGAATTCCCACCCGCTCGATGCCGAGGGGGGTTACGCGATCGAGAATGATGTTGCGGGCTTCGGTGAAAGACGGCACGGTTGGATTTCTCCTTCCTCGACAGATGTGGTGCTGAACGATTGCGGCGCGGCGAGACGGCCCGCTGCCAGGTGGATGCGTTCGCCCTTCAGGCGTTCCAGATGCTCCGGATCGTGGGTGGTCATGACAACGGTGGTCCCCCGCGCGGGGAGTGCGGATATGATGTTCTCCAGCAGGTCACTCGTGTTGCGGTCCACGTTGGCGAGGGGCTCATCCAGGAGGAGCACCTTGGTCTCAAGGGCCAGTGCCCGGGCCAGGGCCACCCGCTGGGCCTCGCCGCCGGACAGTTCCCGGGAGCGGCGGTGCCCGAAGCCGGCAAGACCCACAAGTGCCAGCGCCTCCTCGACTCGCTGCTTCAGGCCGTCGCCGTGGCCGCCGCGCAGCTTCAGGCCGTAGGCCACGTTGGCGGCGACGCTGCCGGTGAAGAGATAGGGGGACTGGTGGACGAGGGTCACGTCACGCCGCTGGCGCTGGAGGGTGCTGTTGCTCCAGAGCACCGTCTCCCCCTCGAAGACGATCTCGCCTGATGTCGGCGCCGTGAGAAGGGCCAGATGGGAGAGGAGGGTGCTTTTTCCCGCTCCGTTGGCGCCGGTGAGGATGTAGAGGCGGCCCGCACGGAGGGTGAGCTGGCCGATGTCCAGGACGGTCCGGGAGTCGTAAGAGGTCTGGATGCTGTCAAGTCGGTAGCGGATGCTCACGAAGGGTTACCTCTGCTGCAGGGCGTTGAGGGCCATGTTGATCATCAGGGCCACCGTCATGAGGATGAGCCCCAGGGCAAGTCCCAGGGCGAATTCCCCCTTGCCGGTCTCCATGGCGATGGCGGTGGTCATGGTGCGGGTGTACCCGCGGATGTTGCCGCCGAGCATCATGGCGACTCCCACCTCGGCGATGACCCGGCCGAAGCCGGCGATCACCGCCGCCATGATCCCGAAGCGCATCTCCACCACCAGCCGGCGGATGCTCTCGAATGGTCCGGCCCCCAGGGTGAGGGCCGTGGGAACGATGCGTGGGTCGGCCCCTTTGATGGCGCTCATGGTCAGGTTGGCCACGATGGGGATCGCCAGGAGCGTCTGCCCCACCACCATGGCCCAGGGGGTGAAAAGGATTCCGAACCCTCCCAGGGGCCCCTGGCGGCTGATGAGGCTGTAGACGAAAAGGCCCACCACCACCGTCGGCAGGGCCATGAGGGTGTTGAGAAGCGTCACCACGGCCCGCTTGCCGGTGAACTCCGTCACCGCCACCGCCACCCCGGCCGGCACGCCGGCCAGGGAGGCGAAGAGGGTCGACCAGAGCGACACCACCACCGAAACGGTTACCGCGCTCACCACGTCAGGGTCCCGGGAGGTGATCAGTTCCAGAGCAGTTTTGAGAGATTCGGAAAAAAAGTCCATTTGTGTACTATCACCGAATTCAGGAGCCAGAAGCCAGAAGAATAACCACTTCTTCTACTTCTTGTAGATAAAGAACACCGGCTCGCCGTGGGCCTTGTAGCCGGAGATGATCTTCAACCCTTCGGGACCGGTGACGTAGTCGATGAATTTCATGGCCAGGTCATACTTCACGTGGGGGAATTTTTTCGGGTTCACGGCGATGATTCCGTAGGGGTTGAAGAGTCCCTTCTCCCCTTGGAAGACGATGGCGAGGTCAGTCTTCTGCCCCTTGAAGGCGTTGTAGGTACCCCGGTCGGCGAGGGTGTAGCCGCGCCGCTCGGTGGCCATGGTGATGACCGGCCCCATCCCCTGGCCCGCCTCGATGTACCAGCTCCCCTTGGGGTCGGTGCCGGCGGCCTTCCAGAGTTCCAGTTCCTTCATGTGGGTGCCGGATTTGTCACCCCGGGAGACGAAGGTGGCCTGCCTGGCGGCGATCAGCTTCAGGGCTTCGGCGGCGGTCTTCGCCTTGGCGATGCCGGCCGGGTCGTTCTTGGGACCGATGATGACGAAGTCATTATACATGACATCCTTGCGGTTCACGCCGAAGCCGTCGGCCACGAACTTGTCCTCCAGTTTGCGGGCGTGGACGAACACCACGTCCACGTCGCCGGCTTCACCCAGTTTCAGGGCCTGCCCCGTCCCCACGGCAATTACGTCAACCTTGCAGTTGTTCTTTTTTTCGAAGGGAGGAAGAAGCACCTTCAGGAGACCCGAGTCCTGGGTGGAGGTGGTGGTGGACATCTTGAGGCGCTCTTCGGCCGAGGCGGCGCCGCAGAGGACTACCAAGGCAACGAGAGTAAGGATAATGCCGCGCAGCGAATTCATACAACCTCCTTGTGCGTGTGGTTATGGTTGGCGGAATGAGGTGTCATTTTGGGGTTACTATATCATTTTTCCCTGCATTTGAAGCCGTTGAATCTGGATCCCGTTTCTTCCGGGTGAAGGATGCGGCGGGCGGCCCTGTTTCCGCCGCATCCAGCGCCGGTGCTAGAAGATGATCTGGGCCTGGAGCCGGTACTGCTTGTCGTCGGTCTTCGTCCTCTGGTCGTGGGTGTTGGTGACGTCGGCCTGGAGCTTCAGGTTGTGCTTGCTGAAGTAGTACGAAACCGCTCCCTGGGTGTCAGTGATCAGGTCGTTGGCCGTGTCGCGGTTGGGGTCGACGTAGGAGTAGCGGAAGGCCACTTCCACGGTCTTCGGAATGATGCAGTAGCCCGCCTGGGCATAGAAGCCGTGGGCCCTCAGGGTCTTGTTGCTGGTCTGGCCGTCGGCCTGGCCTATCAGGTATTCGGCCTGGGCCGAGGCGCCGAGCCACTTGAAGGCGGCGTCCACGCCCCAGGCGTTGACGTCGATCTTCTCGCTGGTGGCGAAGGTGCTCAGCCCCTTGCCGAGCCAGCCGCTGGAGCCGGCCAGGGTGATGGCGTTGGTCTCCAGGGTGGTGGTGGCCGTCTTGTTCAGCGTGTTTCGGTAGTAGTTGGCGCCGATGGAAAGGAGCGGTTTCGGGCTGGTGTCGAGGTCGCTCTCGGAGTAGGCCATTTTGCCGAAGGGGTTGATGGTGGCCCGGGCAGCGATGGCGTTGTCGTTGGAGCTGCGGACGGTGCTCTGGCCGGCGCCGCCGTAAATGCCGAACTCATAGGTGGCGAGTCCCTTCATGATGTCGCCGTGGAGCTTCGCCCCCACATCGTAGCCCGGACGGAACATGTCAGAGGCCATGGAGCGGTCCACAAACTGCTGGCTTCCGGAGGAGTTCAACCACTGGCGGCCGAAGGGAACCTTCGTCTGGCCGGCAAGGAGTTGCACTTCGTCAATAAGCCGGTAGTTCAGGTAGGCGTGCTCGAGCATTTTGGAGGAGCCGCTGTTGGCGAAATCCACCTGGTAGAGGTAGGTCAGGTCCTTGGTAAAGGCGTAGCCTTTCAGCCAGAACTTGATCCGTTTAGCCTCCCACTTGCTGGAGTCCGGTTTCGAGGCACTGTTTTCCTCCAAGTCGGTGAAGGTGTAGCGGGTCTGGAGCCGACCACCGAGGGTAAGCTGGAACTTCTCGTCCGGGGAGGTGAGGGTGAAGCCGTTTCCAACCTTGTAATCGAACGCTTTGCTCTTGGTCACTTCCTTGTAATCGGCTTCGGTGATGACACCCTTTTCTTTGAGGATGTCCTCCAAGGTCTTGGCCTCCGCTGTGGTGCAGGCCATAGTGGCCGCAAGAATGGCCGAAACTGCCGCGATGTTTCTGTGTTTCATGTGTTCCTCCTAGGGGGGTATAGTTGTGAGTCACGCTCACCATGCCGGAACAGGCCAGGCCTGCCGGTGCACAACAAAAAGGGCCTCTCTCCAAACGGAAAGAGGCCCCATACCCCACGCAGGGGAATAAAGAGTTCTCCTTTCCAAAAGGGAGGCACCGCCGTTTCCAGCGGAACCCGTTGACCGCATACCGTGAGGCTCTGCGCCTGGTAGGTATGACGGATCGGAGAAAAAACTAGTATTTAAAATTGGTACTTAAATACCAATTTAGGGGATGCGTGTCAACTGATAAAATGAAATATGCTGATTATTACCAAACGGAAGGGGTCTGTTCAGACGTTATGACGGTTCATTCCCCCACCGCCGCCAGTGGCGGTTCCAGCAGCACCTCGTCGAATTCCATGTGGAGGAGGTTCACGTAGATCATCCGGTGGCGGAGCGATTCCCCCTCACCCAAGAGGATCTTGCAGGCTTCTGCCACCTGGAGGCTTGCCACCACCGCCGGGGTGAAGGAGGGGTTGCCGAGCTGCGATTCAACTCCCTTCGGCTCCGACCAGTTGCCGAAGAGGGATGGGACGATGTCGTCCCCGGGAAGTTGGGAGGCCACTTGCCCGTACCAGCCGCCTATGGCGCCATGCACGAGGGGAATGGAAAGCCCTCGGCAGCATTCCGCCAGTTCAATGCGTGTGGCGATGCTGTCCAGGCCGTCCATCACCACATCGGACCCCGCCAGTATCCCTTGACCGTTTTCCCGGGAAAATGAAAGCTGAAGCGGGGTAACGGTGACCGCAGGGTTGATCTCACCGACGCGCGCCGCGGCGACCTCAACCTTTGGATGGCCGAGGAAGGCAGGGGAGGAAAGGATCTGGCGGTTCAGGTTGTGCTCCTCGAAGATGTCGGGGTCCACCACCACGAGGTTTCCCACCCCGAGGCGGGCCAGTTCCTCGATCAGGTACCCTCCGAGGCCGCCGCTGCCGATGATGACCGCACAGCTACGGCAGAGGCGGAGCTGGTTGCCGACGGTGATGGTCTGGCGGTTGCGCTGGTAGCGAGCCGGCATGATGCCCTGTTCGAGAGCCGCCTCCTCCACGCGGCCGAGGGTGAGGCCGAACCGCTCGGCGGCCTCCACCTGGGCCGTCCAGGGAAAAAGGCCCGCTGGCGCCGCTGCCGTGATGAAGTCGTACAGCTCCATCTTACCCCCCTCCTACGAGGGGGAACAGCGACAGGGTATCACCCTCGAACAGCCGATGGTCCAGTTTGGCGTGCCGGCTATTGACCAGGACGATGCCCACGTCCTTTTCCGGGATCTTCAGCTCGCCGGCGATGTCCGCCGGGGTAATCCCATCCCGGTATTTATAGGTGCCCGCGGCGAAACGCCCGACACGGAACATGGCGAACAGTTTTACGGTGATCTCCATTGCGCTCCTCCCCACGGCCCCTTGGCCTTGCATTGGTAAAGGGCGCGGACACGGGAGGTGTCCGCGCCGGCGTTTCAGAAGTTCCAGAATTCGTCGATCTCGGCGTCGCTGAAATCCCAGACGGCGTTGTGGGGCGCCACCGGCTCGCTCTTGAAGAACTCCGGCAGGCGGTCGTGCTCACTGGTGAACCCGGCCGCGATGTTGAACTGCCGCTCGGTCTTCAGGATATATTTCCCCAGGTTGGTCACGTCGTCGCCGGTGAGGCTGATGCCGAAACGGGCGTTGATCATGTCGATCAAGGCCGGCAGGCACTCGGGGATATCAAGGGCCGGAAAGGCGACGAAGATGCACATCCCCGTGGAATCCACCGCTGCCGTGGCGATCTGGAGGTTGCGGGAAAGCTCCACCTGGCCGTCCTTCTTCAGCGGGTCCACGAACCCCCCCACGTTGAGGATGTTGGTGGCGATTGTGTAGCCGGCGGTGTGGTCGGCCCCCATGGTGCTGGTGGCGTAGGTGATGCCGATCCCCTTCACCGACCGGGGGTCGTAGGCCGGGATGCCCTGGTTCTTAACCACCGGTACCCGGGTGACGCCGTAGGCCTTGCCCACTGAGCCGGCGCCGCCGCCGAGGATGCGGCCCAACGCGGTCCCCTTGGCAATCTCTTCTTCGAGCAGCCGGATGATCCCCTTGCCGTCGCCGAAGGGGAGGATGCCCGCCTCCATGGCAACGCCGAACATGACGGCGGTCTCGATGGAGTCGATGCCGATGTCGTCCATGAGGTTGTCGGCCCTGGCGATGTCGTCCAGGTTGTCGACGCAGCAGTCTGCGCCGAGCCCCCAGATGGTCTCGTACTCGAAGCCGGAGGTGACGTATTTCCCCTCCTTGTCGTGGTAGACCTGGGAACACTGGATGATGCAACCGGCGTGGCAGCCGTGCTTGGTTTTTCCGCCGCGGGCAGCGATGGTCTCGTGCAAGGTCTCGCCGGAGATCTTGTCGTGGCTGTCGAACTGTCCCGCGGTGAAGTTACGGGTCGGCAGTCCCCCTGCCTCGTGGAGGATGTTCACCAGGACGTTGGTGCCATAGGTGGGGAGCCCTTCGCCGCTCACCGGGTGGTCCAGGAGCGCCTTGGCAAAGGCCCGGGAGGCGGTCCTGAATTTCTCCGGATCGGCGATCGGCACCTTGGGGGCCCCCTCGTCGTTGATGGAGATGAACTTGATCTTCTTGGAGCCCATGACGGCCCCCAACCCCCCGCGGCCGTGGCTGCGGATCTTGCTGTCCGGGTCCTTGACGGAGATGTTGGCTGCGGTCATCTTCAGCTCGCCGGCCGGACCGATGGTGAGGATGCCGGTCTTCTTCCCGAGGCGGGCCTCAAGGGCCTCGATGACGGCGAAATTCCCTTTCCCCACCAGTTCCGTTTCTTCCTGAACGGCCACCCCGTCCATGGAGACGTGGAGGCTGTACCAGGTATCGGCCTTGGGGATTCCCTCGATGATCAGCGCCTTGATACCGAGGCGGGCGAGCATCTGGGCCGCGGTGCCTCCGGCGTTGCTTTCCTTGATGGTGCCGGTCAGGGGGCTCTTGGCCCCGGCCGAGAGGCGGCCCGAGTTGGCGGCCGGCGTTCCGGTCAGGAGTCCCGGGGCGAAGACAAGTTTGTTGCTGGGGCCCAGGGGGTGACAGGTGGGGGGGACCTCTGCGGCAACGATGGTCGAGGTCAGGCCGCGGCCGCCAAGCCCCGCCCATTCAGCGGGGACCGCCTCGATCCTGGTGCTCAGGTCGGCCATGTTTACGCGGATTATCTTATCCATGAACTGATTGCTCCCTTTCTATAGATAGCGTTTCTCATTGATGGTTCTCCTTTCCGAAAGGGAGGCGCCGCCGTTTCCGGCGGCACCCGGTGGCCCTGGGCCGTGAGGTTTCCCTGTTAGGCTTGCAGGCTCGGAGAGTGTTGGTTGTTATCTGCAACTATTACGGGTGTCGAATTCGTGCAAGGCCAAGGCGTCCGAGTGATGCCGCGGAGGCGTAGCAGCGCTACGCCGCACAAGAGCATCGCGAAGGGCAACGCCGGGATTGCGCGAAAGCGGCAGCCGTCTACATCGCCGCTTTGAAGATGCCGATCACTTGCTCCAAGGTCGCCTTGCGCGGGTTGGTCAGCTGGCAGGCGTCTTTCTTGGCGTTCTCGGCCATGACCTTCAGGTCCTCTTCTTTCACGTTCAGCTCCTTGAGGCCGGCCGGGATGCCGATGGCCGCCGAGAGCTTGCGGATGGCGGCAATGGCCTTGGCGGCGGCATCCAGGGGGGCAAGGCCGGTGATGTCTTCGCCCAGGGCCACGGCAATGTCGGCGTACCGCTTCGGGCAGGCGATGGCGTTGAATTCGGAAACCGCCGGCAGCAGGATGGCGTTGCAGACCCCGTGGGGGAGGTTGTAGAAGCCCCCCAACTGGTGGGCCATGGAGTGGACGTAGCCGAGGCTCGCGTTGTTGAATGCCATGCCGGCCAGGTACTCGGCGTAGGCCATCCGGTCCCGGGCTTCCAGGTTGTCGCCGTTAGCCACGGCCGGGCTCAGGTACTCGGCGATCAGCTTGATGGCCTGGAGGGCGCAGGCGTCGGTGATGGGGGTGGCGATGGTGGAGACGTAGGCCTCGACCGCGTGGGTGAGGGCGTCCATGCCGGTGGCGGCGGTGAGGGGCGCGGGCTTGCCGAGCATGAGGACCGGGTCGTTGATGGCGATGTTCGGGGTGCAGCGCCAGTCGACAATGGCCATCTTCACGTGGGTGTCAGTGTTGGTGATGATGCAGAAGCGGGTCATCTCCGAGGCGGTGCCGGCAGTGGTGTTGATGGCGACGAAGGGGGGCATCGGCTTCGTGGATTTGTTAACCCCTTCGAAATCGCGGATGTGGCCGCCGTTGCCGATCACGAGGCCCACCCCCTTGGCGCAGTCGTGGGAGCTGCCGCCGCCGAGGGAGATGATGGAGTCGCAGCCGTTCTCCTGATAGACCTTGACGCCGTCGTGGACGTTGGTGTCGGTGGGGTTCGGCTCGGCGCCGTCGAAGATGACGACCGCGACGCCGGCAGCCTCAACCTGCTGTTTGATCTGGTCGGCCATCCCCATGGCCGAGATCCCCTTGTCGGTCACCAGGAGCGCCTTCCGGGCGCCCAGCGCCTTTACCTGCGCGCCGGTCTCCTTGGAGGAGCCGACCCCCATGAGCGTAACGGTGGGAATGAAGAATCCGAAAGTCTGATCTGCCAGTGCCATGTGTACTTCCTCCTTGTTGGTGTGTGGCGTTCTGCCACTGCGGTGGAAACTTTCTCTGTTCAACCTGCCAGTTGTCATACGGTTTTTTAGAACGGCTGTTTGTGACTAAGGCAAGCCGCATACCAAATTTGGAGGGGTAGGGGATGTGTGGTGGCAATGTATTGAATTCGCAGCAATAATTGAATCTTGAGGTTGGCTTTGGTGGGCAAGTCGAGGATGTGGCTCTACGTTAACGCCGTTCTGAATTGGTGCAGGCTCGCGTTCTGTTCTGGAACGGTTGTGATGTTATGGAACACCACGCCCCCCTGCCATCTCGCTGGTGCTCCCTTTGGTCGTTCGCCGGCAGCAAATTAAAAAAGCCTCGGCAGTCGCCGGCTTGGCTTCATTTTCGCCGGAAACCGGCCCCTGTCCCGTGGGGCTATTGGTACTGAACTTGCCACTACCTGTCGCAGGTTGTCTGAGAAACACCGGCGAGGCCGGATGCAGTCATTTCATGGTCAGGAGGTGAATAATGGGAAAACCGGTCAGCGTGAACCCCAAGCCGACGGTCATATCGGTACGGGTCACCGACGATCAGATGGAGGAGATCCGGCGGCTCATGGAAAAGAAGAAGATGAGCGCCTCGGATATCATGCGCGAGGCGTTCTGTTCATTCGTGGAAAATGCGGAACAAAGGCGAATGGATGCCATCCGGGCTGCGGCTCTGAAGTACACCGAAGCCCGCGGGGAGGCCTGATCCGGAACGTGCCGCCGACCCGCCGGCGAACCGGTTTCTGAAAAAAACCGCTCCTGTCTGCTTAGGGCCGACGGAGCGGTTTTTTTATGGGCTGTTGTGGTGTACACTGATGCCAGACGACAAGGGAGGTTCCCATGCTGCTGGAACAATTGGTTGAACAGGCCGCGCAGCCTCCGAAGTACGACTGGGATGCCTACTATCGCTGGCTGTTCAGCACCCTCGCTGGCCGGGAAGTCACCAGCTTTGCTTTCTGGCAGTGCCCCCACTGTCTCACCATCAACTTTTTCCTCCCTGCGCAGCGGTACGGGAAGTGCCGCGGGTGCGACCTGATTCACCTTCCCTAGTTTTTCTGTCAATCGGCAGTGTGACAGACAGCGTGCGGTCTTTCTCTTCAAGCAGTGGGGCGGTTGGGGGGTTCGACGGGAAGAAGGGGGAAAAGGAGGATGGGAAGTGTTGATGGGAAGGACGTGGGACGGGGTGCCGACTCAGCCCGCGAATTGCCAGATACAGAGTCTGACGTCGTAGCTTCCCTTAGCCGGTTTAAGGGGATTAAGTAAAAACAGTCCTCGGAATTCCTCCCTGTTTTCCTATCTTCCGAACTGCACCCCAAGCAACTTATTTTCCGGCTTATCCCCCCGCAAAGTTACAGCAATGGTTTGACATAACTGCTCCCACTCTAGATCACTCAGATATTCCTTCATCGCCTCAAAATTTTCAGTGTTAATGGATGCTACGTACTGTTTACCATTTGCTGCCGCCGTTGCCACAGCGTTGGTAAACCAGGCGGCACGCGGTTTAGGATCCATATGAGCGAACAGCCGGTTGTCATGCCAGAGAAGGCCGCAATTGTGATTTGCCCCGTTTAGAAGGATAGTCCAGTCGAAACATACGACCTTGGCCGCATTAATTCCGTCAGAATCATCACCATCGATTTCGACTGTCAAATTGTACCGAAGCTGATTGTCGCCAGTGTTGGCCTCAAGAATGATACCTGCCGGTGTCCGAGGATAAAGTAGCTCTGCCAGCGCTGAGAAGTTTTTATCAGCCTGCATCAAAGGCTCAGATTCGGCATAACTCGCCGCGACCCGATCCTCTGCTACCATGTCCTCCTTGATGTTCTGCACCTTCTTCTGAAGGGTGTTAGCAAAGTCCAGAAATTCACCGAGCCGCTCTCGCTCACCCTCGTACCGTGCAAGCTGTTGGGCCAAGGCAGCGTATTCATCCAGCGCCCTCTTCCCTTGCAGCGATGCAAGCAGTTGATCCCGCCTTTCGCCTATGGCATTGCGTCTGGACTCGAGATCGTTCACCCGAGCAGCCAGTCGGGCTCTATCACCCTCAAGGCGGATTTTCCGATTAAAGGAGAGTGAGTTGTGGAAGGCTTCCACGGCTTCAAAATGGGCCAACATTTCCGGCCTGAAAACCTCTTGCAGTCCGGCATAAAGTTCGATCAACTCGTCTTTACTAATATCCGGTTGATTGGTCAGCGCCTTATTGATACCGTCGATTTGAAACCCACAGATGGCAATCTGCTTCTCGATTTCCCTTAGATCGCTGGTGAGGCTGTTTGTCTCTATCTCAATGGCTCGGTAATCCTCTGCCACACGGAATTTGGCAAGGTCCGCCCTAATTCGGAGAATTTCTTTATCTAGCCATTCAGCCCGCACCTTCGGCTGGCTTCCAGCTCTGAACATGTCCCGTAGAACATGGTCTGTGTCCCAAGTTTTCAGGCTCTTCTTCAGTTCATCGATCCGGTTCTTGTGGGATTTTTTTGCGGCAACAAGATGGCAGTCTCCTCCGAGCAGGTAGAGGCTGCGTAACAGACCATCAAAATCAGATTCTTTGAAAGTGACGATAGGATCGACACAATCTTTGAGATGGCGTCGTCCGAACCTAGTAAACAGTGAACGGAATGTTAGTCCAGGTAGATCAGGAACGAGGCGGAAGACCCCTGATGCATTAAGCCATTCCAGAAGTTTCTTATGGGAAATCTTCCTTTCATCAAGTGCCAATTTCTTCCCGTCCGCGCTCCGTTCGATCAAGTGATCCTGTCCATCGATGCTGAATTCGAGTGAGAAAACCCATTCTGGGATGCTAGCTTTAAGTTTGTGGTCGAGCGTTGCGCCGAGGCAGTGATGTACCAGTTTCAGGGCGAGGGTCTTCCCGACGCCGTTACTGCTCCCTTCCTGGCGGTCAGGCGAACTGTCCCCGACAATAAGGTTCAGGCCGTCTGGATTGAACGGAATCGAGTGAAAAGATTTTTGATTGGCGGAAAGCTGGATAAGTTTCATGTGTTCTGCACAGAATAAATTCGTCCGTCCCCCACAAATTCCACTGCACCAATGGCATAGAGTACATCCACTGCCAAGACGAGGTGGGTGAAAGAAGGCCGGGATTGCCAACCGGAAGAATCGCGGTCGACTTGAGTCCATAGCTCGTCGAGAGTATGCGGCTCCACCAAGAGGTGTCGCAGATATCCCGACAAGCCAACAATCGAGTCACTGAAGCGGACGTGTTTATGCGGGATTAAAGCTGTTCGGATGCTCATATGCGTCACACGTTTCAAAATACTTGGCGATAATAACCTGGGCAGCCTGTCGATATGCCTTCATGGAATGCGGATGACGTGGTAGTGAGGTAGGAATAAGCCTGTCTATTAGCCAGACATACCGCTCATTAGGCGCATCTGCGGAATTTGGGATGACCTTTTTACTGTCATGGTACAGGGCTTTGATCTCGAAGGCGATTTTTTGGGCTAAGCCGATGTCCCTAGCATTCAGGAATCGGTCAACATCAGCAACTTGATAAAAGTAGTAACTTAGCGACTCTGAAACAGGCGATTTTATCCCATTGAGTTTAATCTTCGCATCAAAATCAGGGCTTACTCCATCCAGTAGTGAAGGATGAGTATTGTCACCATCGGCAAGACCGGTAAGCAACTCGCTTACTGCATGCGGATCGATAAAGTCCGGGAGTTCTGACGGTATTCCATATACAATCGCCACTTTTTGCGAATCCTTTAAGCTTATGAACCGAGCTGTTAGGTCAGCCGACGAAAACGGGGTGGCTTCAAGTAGCTTTTCCTGTTTGGCCAAATCCAGCAGCATACTTCCGATGGGTGCCGGCATCCCGCAATAGCGATCATTGCAAACAAAATGGTAGCGCTCAACGCCTGGCCATTTTTTCCTCAGCTTCGCAAAATCGCCGACAGCCTTTGTCGCCGCCTGTACAACGTTCACTTCTGTTGTCGCCTCCGGCCCATAAACCTGAAAGTACCGGTTTTCTGGTGGGCACCAACCGTCATTACCGCCATCTCCCCAGTTTCCCCACGGAGCAACGGCCTGAAATCCTGGAAGAGCTTGCTGCATTACCTCGCTGAAGAGCCTCTGAAACGCATTTCCAGAGGCCTCATATAGTCGCAGTTTGAAAAGCGTTCTATACCAGAAATCTTCATGAAGAGAGGTCATGGAATCCTCGTCGACAGGGTCGCAACTTGAACTGGTTTATAACATGGCAACGTAGATAGTTAAAACAAGATAATATGGTCTCGGCTGGCTCAGCAGTTCGTCCCGGTATTCTGTCAGAAGAAATAGAGTAAACTCCCTATATTCCCTAATTTCCCACGCAGTCCACTATTCATCCTCCCCCCGCGGTCGCCGCAACTGAATAACCTTCGCAGGCCCATCTTTCAGAAATCGGGCATATCTCTCCGCCCAGTCATAGTAGTGGGCCACTCCCGCCTCCTCGGCTTCGGCGAGTTCACCAGACCAGTCCGAGCAGAGATCGGCAAGCATGAGGTCGGAGACTTCCCCTATCCAGGGCTGGTACACGACTTCCCCTTCTCCGGAATCGGTATCCGCCTTCAACAATAGGTATTTTTTCTCTCCGGCAATCTCGGTGAAGATCTCTTTGTCGTCGCCGGCTGATTCCGTTACGCAGACAGCGTCGACGCCGTATTCCTCAGCAGCGAAATTCCCGCGCCACTCATCAGCGGGGATGGTTTCCGCCCCGGCAAGGGCTGCAGAGACCGCCTCATTTTCCTCTCCCGCTTCCACCTCAATGTCCACGTACTCGAAGACCGGCCGAACCAGCCTGACCATGAATCTCTTTTTCTCCATCGGCGTTTTCTCCCTATCCGCATCAAGCACCCGCCATGCTTGCAGCGTTTCCTACACCGCGATCTTCAACTGAATCTCGTCGTAATCGACCCGCGGTGCGAGCGCCCGGTTTCCCGTCGTTTCGACGAGCCCCACCTGAACGAGGAATTTTACGTCCTCGGCCACGTTCTTGATGTTGCGATGTGCGAGCTTTGCCAGATGGTTAATGGAGACCGGTTTTTCGGTCTTGATTATATGGATAAGCTCCAGGCGCTTGGGGGTGAGTGCCTTGCGGAAGGCCTCCATTGACGTGAAATAGATGGACGTCTCTTCGGCAACGACCTCGCCGCGGGCCACTGTGTCGCCGGCGGCAATAAAATCATCGAGTGCGCCGCGTGCGCTTTGGATTCCCACCGAAATCTCTTTTATCTTCATTTTGTTTGCTCCTTGAACCGCTCAATATCCGCGAGAAAGTCATCCGCCAGTTTTTGGAGGCTGGTAAAGGCATATGACTCCTGAAAATCTCCATAATGCCGGTGATCCCCTTGCCGTTCTCCATTGTCATATCCAATGGCTCGTTCGCCGTTGACGATGTAGACGAGGGAGTACCTGAAACCATGTGGCTTGTCGGAAGCAGGGGCAACTTGCCATAGCTTCATTTCAAGGGTATTTCCCAACTCGTCGGTTACTTTGGTATGGCGAATGAGCCGTGCCTTCATATTGGTTTTGTATACCAATAATAGTTGGCTGTCAACGGGGGCATTTCTGTTTCACTGGCCAGTGACAAGCCTGCACAAAAATTCTTTGCAGGCCCATCAGGCAACCCCTCTGCCGCGTCTCTGGCGGGATAGAGTTACCGATCTTTTCGATGATCCGCGTGCCACTTTGGAACATAATGCGTTAAAATGGAGTAGTGGCCATGGTTCCAAAATGGAGCAGTGGCGTGGCCCATTGTGGCGCAAAACGCCGTAAACGCTCGTTCGACGCCTTGTGCACGGGAATTGCACATGTATACGGCTGTATACGGCATCATTCCCTTGAAGGAGACACTGTGAACATCAGCAAGTTTGTGGCGCCGGAGATCATCTTCGGCCAGGGCTCCCTGAGCCAGATCGGCGAGAGCGCCGCCCGCATCGGCGCCTCCAAGGTGTTCTTGGTCAGCGACGAGGATGTCATCAGCGCCGGCTGGGTAGACAAGGCGCTCCACTACCTCCATGCCGTCGGCCTGGAAACGGAAATCTACTCGTCCCTCACCTCCAATCCGAAGGATTTCGAGGTGTTGGAGGGTGCCCGTCACTACGTGGCCTCGGGGTGTGACGCCATCGTCGCCGTGGGTGGGGGGAGCCCCACCGACGTGGCCAAGGCGGTGGCCATCCTTGCCAGCAACGGGGGGGAGCTGCGCGACTACGAGGGGATCAACAGGATTTCCCGGCCGCTCCCGCCGATGGTGATCGCCCCCTCTACCGCCGGAGCCGGTTCCGAGGTGAGCCCGTTCGCCATCATAGTCGACACCGAGCGGAAGCTGAAGATGTCCATCATCTCCAAATCCCTGGTGCCGGATATCGCCATCGTCGACCCGGAGCTTCTCAGGACCAAGGATGCGAAGCTGGCGGCCGCCACCGGCATGGATGCCCTCACCCACGGCATCGAGTCCTACGTCTCCCTGGCGGCTACCCCCCTGACCGACATCCACGCCTGCAAGGCGATCCAGCTCATCGCGGCCAACCTGCGCCGGGCGGTGGCCGACCGGGGTGACATGGAGGCCAACACCAACATGGCCATGGCAAGCCTCACGGCGGGCATCGCCTTCTCCAACGCCATCCTTGGCGCCACCCATGCCATGACCCATCAGGTGGACGGCCTCCTGGACCAGCACCACGGCGAGGCCAACGCCTCGATCCTCCCCCACGTCATGGAGTTCAACCTCTCGGCCTGCCCGGAGCGGTTCAAGCATATCGCCTGGTCCCTGGGGAAGGACGTGCGCAACACCGGCCAAGAGGAGGGGGCCCGGCTGGCCATCGAGGGGATCCGGGAACTGATTGCCGACATCGGTCTCGCCAAGGGGCTTGGCGCCATGGGGCTGCGGGAGGAGTTCATACCTCTCCTCAGCCGCAACGCCTTGAACGATGCCTGTCTGGTGACCAATCCGCGCAATGCGACTGTCGACGACATTGAAGCCATCTTCCGCAAGGCGATGTAGGCCGCGTCCGCCTTCGGGGCATCTTCGACCCGGCCTCAATCCCATAATCCTCGACGTAGTGCTGCTACGCCTGCGGTTATGCTCAATCGGCCAGGCCAAATCCGCCCCAAATTCGAACGCGGCATGACAGGGGAAGAATAATGGAAAACCGGGAAAAACTCCTTGAGCAGCTGACCGGGGTCGACTCCTCCAAGCTCAACTACTATATCGAGCTGAAAAAGCGCAACCAGGAGATCCTCAAGCAGAACAGCCGCCTGGAGATCCTCCAGCAGTTGACGCGCGACATCAATATCGACATGTCCATGGAGGATATCCTCGAACGGGCGTTCACCAAGTTTCCCCAGACCCTTCCCTGCGATTTTCTCGGTCTCGTGAGGGTCCGTGACGGCGAGTTGCGGCTCATGGCCCTGATGCCGCGGGATTTCTGCAGAATCGACAATTTCCCTGCCCACTCACCGACGCTCAACGTCATCAGTAACAGGAAGGCCGGGATTTACAACCTGACTCCGGAAGAACTCAGCCATGTCCAGATAAACCCCCATTACCCGGGGCCGCTCCGGTCCCTGGCGATTGCGCCGATGTTCCAGCGCGACGAGGTGATCGGCGCCCTCATTGTCGCCAGCATTATCGACGGCGCCTACAACGAGGCGGATCTCAGCTTTGTCCAGCATCTGGCCGACCAGCTCTCCATCAGCATCCAGAACGCCCGGCTCTACAAGCAGGTCTCGCGGGCCAAGAAGGAGTGGGAGGAGACCTTCCTGGCGGTTACCGACCCGATTTTCCTGGTTGACACCGACTACAACGTCCTGCTTCACAACAACCGGCTTTCTCCGGCAATGAGCGGGTTCTGGAACCAGGCGGTGAGCAACAAGTGCTTTGCCAGGCTCCACGGCCGCACCCATCCCTGCGAGAACTGCCCCATCAAGGAGGTCCAGCGGACCGGCAAGCCGGTTTTCCAGCGCTGGCAGACCGACGCGGGGCTGCTCCTCGATATTTCCTACTACCCGGTGTTCAACGAAGAGAAGCAGCTGTCGGCCGTGACGATCATCATCAAGGATGTCACCGACAAGACCAAGATGGAGGCGCAGCTGGTCCAGACGGCAAAGCTGGCGGCCCTCGGAGAGATGGCGGCCGGGGTGGCCCACGAGCTGAACAGCCCCATGACCGTCATCATCGGCACGGCGCAGCTGCTCCTCAGGGAGCTCCAGCAGGATGCCCAGTACGACCGGGCCGAGGTGCTGGAAGACATAGTCAATTCGGGCCTGCGCTGCAAGCGGATCATCCAGAACCTGCTGACCTTCTCCCGGCAGAATCAGCCGCCGGTAACGGACATCGACTTGAATGTCGAGGTGGAGCGGGTTCTGAGCATGATCCAGTACCAGATCAACCGGAACCAGATCAAAATTGTCGAGCAGCTTGCCCCTTTCCTGCCGCGGCTTACCGCCAACGGCTCCCAGATCCAGCAGGTGCTGACCAACCTGCTGATCAACGCCCGGGATGCACTCGGCGAGGTCGACCGCAAGGAGAAGGTCATTACGGTGGCGACGGCGCTGCTGGTGAGGGACCGGAAGAAGTGGGCCGTCCTCAGTGTGAGAGACAACGGCACCGGCATCGCCCCGGAGAACCTGTCGAAGATTTTTACCCCCTTTTACACGAGCAAGGAGGCGACCAAGGGGACCGGCCTCGGCCTCTCGGTCAGCCTGGGGATTGCCGAGTCCCATAATGGCACCATCGAGGTGGAGAGCCGCCTTGGGGAGGGGAGCACCTTTTCGCTGCTCCTCCCCATAGAGCATCAGTGAGAAGATCACAGCCGGAGCGAAAATGTCACAGATCAAGGTATTGATTATCGATGACGAGGCGGATGTCTGCACCTTTTTCCGCCGCCTGCTGACCAGAAAAGGGTATGACGTCGTCACGGCGTCAAAGGAGCCTGAGGCGATGCGGGCCATCGAAGAGCACCGCTTCACCGTGGCCATGGTGGATCTGAAGCTGCCGGATACCGACGGCCTGACCCTCCTTCAGGCGATCAAGGCCCGGCAGCCCGCCTGCGAAGTCATCATCATGACCGGCTACAGCACCATCAAGACGGCAGTCGCGGCCATGCAGCTGGGGGCCTACGAGTACCTGGAAAAGCCCTTCGACGACATCGACGAAATCGAGGCCCTGATCGAGAAGGCCGCCAGCCACGGGTTCAACCTCCAGCAGGGGAGCGCCGCCGCCGAGGAGTGGGCCGAGGTGGCCCGGGCCGTCGGTTTCCAGGTGGGGGCATCCTTGGGCATGAGGCGGCTCGTATCCGTGGCCCACAAGATCGCCGGCAAGAATGTCACCGTGCTGATCCAGGGGAGCACCGGCACCGGGAAAGAGGTCCTGGCCCGCTTTATCCATTCCGCATCGGGACGGGCGGATCAGGCGTTCATCCCGGTCAACTGCGGCGCCCTGCCGGAGAACCTCCTGGAAAGCGAGCTCTTCGGCCACGAGAAAGGGGCCTTCACCGGCGCGGCCCAGCCCCGTCGCGGCATCTTCGAACTGGCCAACCGCGGCACCCTGTTCCTCGATGAAATCGGCGATGCCAGCCCGCAAATCCAGGTGAAACTGCTGCGGGTGCTGGAAACCGGCGAATTCATGCGGGTAGGGGGTGAAAAACCCATCAAGACCGACGTGAGGGTGATCGCCGCCACCAACGTGGACCTGGAGCAGGCCATCCGGGAGAAGACGTTCCGCGAGGACCTCTACTACCGGCTCAACGTGGTCCGGCTCGAAATCCCGCCGCTCCGCTCCCGTTCCGAGGACATCCCCCAGCTGGCGGAGCACTTTGTCCGTCAGCTCAACGCAGCGCTGCGGATTTCACCCCCGGCGCTGCGCCTTCTGCAGGGGTACGGATGGCCGGGCAATATCCGCCAGCTTGCCAACGTCATCCGGCGCGCCGTGGTCATGTGCAGCGGTGACACCATCCTCCCCGAGCATCTCGAAAGCACCCTTCTGAACAGCGCAGCCTTGGCCGGCGACACCTTTTCCCCCGTGTCCTCGCAGGCCGGGGAGGGGGCTGTCTCCCTCTCCCCGGAGCGGCTCTGGCGAACCGACGTCAGCGTAGAGGAGTTGCGGAAGCTGGGTGCCGATGAGCTGAAGCGGATGCTCGATTCCCTGCGGGCACTGGAGGGGAGGCTGATCACAGCCATGGGAGAAGGGGGCGGGGCTGCGCGGCGGTGTCTCAAGGATACCGAGGAGGAAACCATCAGGCAGGCACTGGAACAGTACCGGTGGAACATCACCGAGACGGCGAAGGTCCTGGGCATCGGCAGGAACACCCTCTACCGCAAGATCAAGCAGTACGGGCTGGGGAGTTCCTGAGTGGTCGGCGGCGGGTGTGCGAAGTTGCGGGAAGAGGAGGCGGGCGGGTCCGGGCGCTACAGAAGCATCCGGATTTCGATGAACGGCGTCTCCGGCTTGCGCCGATGGTTTATGAATTCATTGTACTCAGTCAGATAATCGAGCCAGAGGTCGGCGTCGACGACTCCATCCCGAAGCCACGGCGGCTGCTTCAATGCGGCCACAGCGGTCATGTCATCACGCAGTTCGGTGGAAGCTGCAGCCTTCTTCAATTCTTCACGAGCCTTCGGGCTGAGCATGGTAGTTCCTCTCCAATTCCCTGAATAAGTCGTTCATCTCGAACAGCGAGAAATAGTCACCAATAAGTGACCAGTCAAGGGTCGAAGCATGTAGCGCCATGAGGGCCTCAATGTCGGCCAGATCCATTGCCCGGCGGCGTTCATCGTTGGCCATGGCCTGAACCTTGAGCCCGATCAGGTCATCGGGCCGGGCTACCTTCATCGAAAGCATTCCCCCGAAAATATCCATGTCAACGGCTCGCTCAAGCATGGCGCGCGACGCCTCCCGGAAGGCATGCAGAATGTCGATGCCGCCGAGGGGGGCCTGTGGTGCCGTGTAGTGGGAGACGTTTTCCGATTCGTAGGTTCGATTGTAGCCCATGTCCCTCAGAATCCGGTCAACTTTTTCCATGTCGTCTCGAAGGACAAGGAAGTCAAGGTCGGCGGTGGAGCGGTCAATTCCCCAGAGGCCCAGGGCAAAACCGCCGATGAGGGCGTACCGGATGCCCTGATCGTCGAAGGATGAGAGGAGTTTGTCGAGTACGCTTTTGAAGTCCATGATGTATTGTCCTTAATGTTCTGCTTCAAGCCCTATCAGGCAGTTAAGTCCCTTGTCTGATGCTTACGTCAGTCGTCCCCCCCTGCTTCAGCGGCAGCACCACCCGGAAGGTGCTCCCCGTCCCCGCCGTGCTCTCCACCTGGATATTCCCCCCGTGATCCCTGACGATGCCGTAGGAAACCGCGAGGCCGAGGCCGGTCCCGTCGTTGCGGGTGGTGAAGAAGGGGCTGAAGATGTTCCTGAGGTTTTCGGGGGGGATGCCGGCCCCCGTGTCCTCCACGGCAACGGTACAGGTCCCGGCTTCGCTGTCCCGGGAGGTGCCCACCGTGAGAGTTCCCCCCTCCTTCATGGCCTGGATGGCGTTGAGGATGAGGTTGGTGAAGACCTGGCGGAGCTGGTCGCCGTCTCCTTCCAGAAGGGGGATGTCGGCGGCGTAGTCCCGTCGGATGTCGATGCCGGCAAGGGGAATCTGGTGCCCCACCTGCTTGAGGATCTCATCCAGGAGCCTGTTGACCTCCACCGTTCCCAGTTCCTTCTTCTGCTGGCGGGCGAACTTGAGGAGGCTCCCCACGATCCGCTCCACCCGTCCCGTCTGCTGGGCGATGGTGTCCACCTCCTCCCGGCTCGGGTCGTCCTCGGGGATCGCCATCTGGAGCAGCTCCGTGTTCCCCCGGATGATCGCCAGGGGGTTGTTGATCTCGTGGGCCACGCCGGCGGCCAGCATGCCGATGTCGGCCAGCTTTGCCGCCCTGACCAGGTCCTCCTGGGTCTTCACAAGAAGGAGGTTCTTTTCCTCCAGCTGGGCCGTGCGGTCCAGCACCTTCTGCTCCAGGTCCCGGTTCAGCTTCCGGATGTCCTCCTCCCGCTGGGCGAGGGTTCTGGTCATCTGGGCGAACTCCCCTGCCAGGTCGCCGATCTCGTCGCGGGTCTGGATGGTTATGGCACTGTCGCGTTCGCCGGCGGTGATCCGGCGGGCTGCGTTTTCCAGTTCCTTGATGGGGCGGGCGAGGCGCGAGGCGATGAAGCTCGAAATGGCCAGCCCGATGAGGGAGCCGCAGAGGAGGACCACCCCGAAGATGAGGGATATCTCCCGTTTCATCTCCAGGAAGGGGCGTTCCATGACCCCCACGTAGAGGGATCCCACCGGCTTCCCCTGGAGGTTCAGGATCGGCTCGTAGGCGGAGTAGTACCAGTCGTTCACCACAAAGGCCCGTCCCACCCATTTCTCGCGGGCCAGGAGGACCCGGTTGTAGACCTCCTCCGAGAGCCTCGTGCCGATGGCCCGCCGTTCCGGCGAAAGGAGGACGTTGGTGGCTATCCGCAAGTCCCCCAGGAAGATGGTGGCGGTTCCCACGTCCTCCCCCTGGTAGCTCACCGCTTCGAAGACGATCTTCTTGATCCGGTCCACCAGGGTGTTGTTGCCGTTGAGGAGAACTCCTCCGTAGAGGGCACCCGCGACCGTCCCGGCCTGGTCCCGCACCGGCACCGATACCACCATGGCCATGCCGGAGCGCTCCACGGACTCGTCCCGCTGGCGGGCGTGGAGGGTGGGGAGGATCTGGATGGACGCCTTGGCGGCCAGCTCTTTCCCTTCTTTCACCAGTTCCCCGGGGGGGATCACCTCGGTGCCGGCGATGTGCTCGCCCTGCAACGCCCGGGAGACGATCTGGTCGTTGATCTTGCTGTCGCCGAAGGCCCCGTGGTTGCTGGCCCGGAAGACGACCCGGCCCGACCGGTCCACGGCGGTGAGGAAGTCGAGCCCTTCGCTGGCCATCCGCGGTGAGAGGAGGTTGTTGAGGGTCGCGCGGTCCCCCTGGGAGATAATCATGGAGGTGAAGGGGTTGGTGGCGGTGAACTTGACCACGTCCCGGATGTGGTCAAGTTCGCTCTGGTAGACGGCCCGGGCCGAGTTCAGGTCGGTGCGGACCTTTTCCTGGGCCTGGGTCACGATCCGGGAGTTGATGATGGAGATGCCGATGACCCAGCAGATGACCGAGGCCACGAAGAGGGGGATGAGGGTGGCGAAGGTGAGCTTGAGGCGGATGGGGAAGCGCTTCGGTCCCATTCAGTCGTCCAGGGTTCCGGAGATCCCTTGGCCGGGGATGGCGAGGGCATACTCCACGATCTTGCGGTCGAGGGTCTTGCGGGAGATGCCGAGGATCTCCGCCGTGCGGCTCTTGTGGAAGCCTGTCTGGCGCAAGACCCGCTCGATGTGCTCCCGCTCCATCTCCTCCAGGGAAACGAGCAGGTTGTCCGGCCGGAGAAGTGGCGCATCCTCCCGGGGGCGGATGGGGAGGACTTCGGGAGTGACCAGGTCGCCCCGGGTGAGGATGGCGGCCCGCTCGACGACGTTTTCCAGCTCCCGCACGTTGCCGGGCCAGCGGTACCCCTGGAGGGACTGGAGCGCCTCGGGCGTGAACCCGCGGATATTCTTCCGGATGCGGCGGGCATACTTGGCAAGGAAGTGCATGGCCAGGGGCTCGATGTCCTCGCGCCGCTCCCGCAGAGGGGGGAGGGCGATGGTGATGACGTTGAGCCGGTAGTAGAGGTCCTCCCGGAATCGTCCGGCCGCGACCTCCTTGGCCAGATCCTTGTTGGTGGCGGCCACGAAGCGGATGTCGACGCTCTTGGGCTTGGTGGCCCCCACGGGGATGAACTCCCGCTCCTGGATGACCCGCAGCAGCTTCGCCTGAACCGCGGCGGAGACATCGCCGATCTCGTCCAGGAAGAGGGTGCCGCCGTCGGCCTCCTCCAGGAGCCCCTTCTGGGTGGTGATGGCGCCGGTGAAGGCACCGCGCACGTGGCCGAAGAGCTGGCTCTCCAGGAGCGTGTCAGACAGGGCCGCACAGTTGATGGAGAGAAAGCGCCGCCCCTTGCGCTGGCTGTTCACGTGGATCGCGCCCGCGATAAGCTCCTTGCCGGTACCCGATTCGCCGAGGACCAGGATGTTGGCGTCGCTGCCGGCCACCTGGACCGTGAGGTCGTAGACCTCCCGGAACTTCGCGCTGGTGAAGACGATGTTGTCGGGGATGTCGGGGCGGGAGAGCTCCTCCTTCAGCACCCGGTTCTCCTTCATGAGGAGGTCCAGTTGGAGGGCGTTCTCCATGAGGCCGAGGATCTTCTCCTTGGGGAACGGCTTGGTGACGTAGTCGTAGGCCCCCAGCTTGATCGCCTCCACGGCCGCGTCGATGGTGCCGAAGGCGGTCATCACCACCACCGGCATGGCCGGCCGGAGCTTCTTCACCCGCTTCAGCACCTCGATCCCGTCCATGTCCGGCATCCGCACGTCCTGAAGGAGGATGTCGGCATCACCCTCCGTTCCCCCCTCAATACGTGCCAGAAGGCTCGTTCCGTCGGCAAAGGTTTCCACATCGTACTCCTTGGCCAGGAACATCTTCTGGAGGTAGCGCCTGATCCCTTCCTCGTCGTCGCAAATGAGAATGCGTGCTTTCATGATGATTTTCCGTGCCCGCCGATGCCGTTCGTTTCATTAGTTTTTAGTATGTCTACATGGACAAAATGATACAGACGCGGCCAGGATTCCGCAAGACAAGATTCCACACGGTATGTTCCTGTTGCCGTGAAAAATCTGTGAATTCCAATTATTCCAGTGTGTTGTCGATAATGTAGACGTGTAAACGGTATTGGCACGGAGGTTGCCCTTGTGAGCCCGTTGTCACATTCAACGCAACGGGCTCCATGGCCCGATCTCTTCGAAGGGGGTTTGTGAAATGGGAATTTCACGCAGGCAGTTTCTGCAGCGGGGGGCACTGGCCGGCGCGGCCATCGCGCTCTCCGGCAAGCCGGGGGAGGCGAGCGTCGATGCTCCCGAGCTCCGGACCAAGGGGCTGAAGACCACGACCACCATCTGTCCGTTCTGCTCGGTTGGGTGCGGCCTGATCGTCCACACCAAGGACGGCAGGGTGGTGAACGCCGAAGGTGACCCGCAGCACCCGATCAACCAGGGGGCGCTCTGTCCCAAGGGGGGCGCGCTCTTCCAGATCGCCAACAACGAGAACCGGCTCCAGAAGGTGAAGTACCGGGCGCCCGGCTCCGACACATGGGAAGAGAAGAGCTGGGACTGGGCCCTTGACCGGATCGCCCAGCGGATGAAGGAAACCCGCGACAAGTCCTTCAAGAAGACTGAGCTCAACAAGAAGGACAACAAAGAGTACGTGGTGAACCGCACCGATGGCATGGCCTTCTTCGGCGGCGCCGGTCTTGATAACGAAGAGTGCTACCTCTGGACCAAATTCGCCCGCGCCATGGGGGTGGGGCAGCTCGAACACCAGGCCCGACTTTGACACTCGTCAACGGTCGCCGGTCTGGCGGCTTCATTCGGTCGTGGTGCCATGACCAACCATTGGATTGACCTGAAGAACTCCGACGTAATCCTGGCCATCGGCTGCAACCCGGCCGAGAACCACCCTGTTTCGTTCAAGTGGATCGAGCAGGCGCTCGACAGCGGCGCCAAGCTCATTGCCGTCGATCCGCGCTATACACGCACGGCCTCCAAGTCGGACATCTACGCCCAGATCCGTCCGGGGACCGACATCGCCTTCCTGGGGGGGATAATCAACTTCGCCCTCCAGAACAACATGATCCACGAGGAGTACGTCCGCGAGTACACCAACGCCACGTTCATCGTCTCGGAGCAGTTCGACTTCCAGGACGGCATGTTCTGCGCCTTCGACGATCAGGAGAAGACCTACGACCTCAAGTCCTGGGCCTACGCCACCACCGCCGACGGCAAGCCCAAGCGGGACATGGGCATGAAGGATCCCAAGTCCGTCTACCAACTCCTGAAGAACCACTACCGGCGCTATGATGTGGACACCGTCTGCGCCATCACCGGCACGAAAAAGGAAGACTACCTCAAGGTGGCCAAGGCGTTCTGCGGCACCGGTCGCGCCGACAAGGCGGGGACCATCCTCTACGCCATGGGGATCACCCAGTCGACCCACGGCAGCCAGAACGTCCGGGCCGTGGCGCTCCTCCAGATGCTGCTGGGGAACATCGGCATCGCCGGCGGCGGCGTGAACGCCTTGCGGGGCGAGTCCAACGTCCAGGGCTCCACCGACTACGGGCTCCTCTTCCACATCCTCCCCGGCTACCTCAAGTCGCCGGAGTTCGACAACGTGGACCTGAAGGCCTACAACGAGAAGTGGACCCCCAAGACCAAGGACCCCAAGAGCGCCAACTGGTGGGGGAACACCCCCAAGTACATCACGAGCCTCCTCAAGGCCTGGTACGGCGAGAACGCCACGGCCGAGAACGACTTCTGCTACGACTACCTCCCCAAGCGGTCGGGGAACTACTCCTACGTGAAGATCATGGAGAAGATGGGGAAGGGAGAACTGGAAGGGCTCGTCTGCATGGGGATGAACCCGGCCGTGGGGGGCCCCGATTCCGGCAAGGCCCGGGAGGCCCTTGGCAAGCTCAAGTGGCTCGTCACCGCCGACCTCTGGGAGACCGAGAGCTCCATCTTCTGGAAGCGTCCCGGCGTCGACCCGAAGTCGATCCAGACCGAGGTCTTCATGTTGCCGGCCGCCTCCTCCATCGAGAAGGAAGGCTCCATCTCCAACTCGGGCCGCTGGGCCCAGTGGCGCTACGCCGCCGTCCACCCGCTGGGTGATTCCCGCAGCGACCTCCACATCATCGACGAGTTCTACAAGCGGGTGAAGGCCCTCTACCTGAAGCAGGGGGGCGCGTTCCCCGAGCCGATCACCAAGCTCTCCTGGAGCTACGGCACCGGCCACGAGCCCGACGTCCATATGGTGGCCAGGGAGATCAACGGCTACTTCACCAAGGACATGACCATCGTCGACAAGGACAAGACCCTGGAGTTCAAGAAGGGGGATCAGGTCCCGATGTTCAAGTACCTCCAGGACGACGGCTCCACCGTCTCCGGCTGCTGGATCTACTGCGGCTCCTACACCAAGGACGGCAACCAGATGGCCCGCCGGGACGCCTCCGACCCCACCGGCCTCGGCCTCTTCCCCAAGTGGTCCTGGTGCTGGCCGGTGAACCGCCGGATCATCTACAACCGCGCCTCCGTCAACCCGGCCGGTGAGCCGTTTAACCCCAAGCGCCCGGTCATCGCCTGGGACGCGCTGGAGAAGAAGTGGAAGGGGGATGTCCCCGACGGTCCCTGGCCCCCCATGAAGGACGACAAGGAAGGGAAGTACCCCTTCATCATGCTCCCCGAGGGACATGGCCGCCTCTACGCCCTCGACATGAAGGACGGGCCGTTCCCCGAGCACTACGAGCCAGTGGAGAGTCCGGCCAGGAACCTCCTCTCCAAGGTGCAGAGCAACCCGGTCGTCAAGGTGCCGAAGAACGTGTCGAGCGATACCGCCAAGTTCCCCTACGTCGGCACCACCTACCGGGTGACCGAGCACTGGCAGGCCGGTGCCATGACCAGGAGCCTCCCGTGGCTCGTGGAACTGGTTCCCGACATGTTCGTGGAACTCTCCGAGACCCTGGCCCAGCGGAAGGGGATCAAGCAGGGGGACACGGTGAAGGTCACCACCGAGCGGGGCTCCATCGAAGCGGTGGCCCTTGTCACCAGCCGCCTCAAGCCCTTCAACGTCCAGGGGCGGATGATCGAGCAGGTGGGGATGCCGTGGCACTTCGGCTACGCGGGACTCGCCAAGGGGGACAGCGGTAACGTCCTCACCCCCACCGTTGGGTGCGCCAACACCGGCATTCCGGAGTTCAAGGCGTTCCTCTGCAACATCGAGAAAGGGGGTAAGCGGGCATGAGCTCCTCGACCATCGACTACGGCAAGACCAAGACGTTCCTCATCGACACCACCAAGTGCACCGGCTGCCGCGGCTGCCAGGTTGCCTGCAAGCAGTGGAACCAGCTGAAGGGTGAGAAGACCACGTTCTTCACCGGCGAAGGGTACCAGAACCCGCCCCAGATGTCCGAATTCACCTTCACCCGGGTGAAGTTCAAGGACTACGAGAAGCACGGGCAGAACGAGTTCGCCTTCTACAAGGAGATGTGCATGCACTGCAACGACCCCGCATGCGCCTCCGTCTGTCCCGTCGGCGCCTTCCACAAAACGCCGGAAGGGCCTGTCATCTACAACGCCAAGAAGTGCATCGGCTGCCGCTTTTGCATGGTGGCCTGCCCCTTCGGCGTTCCCAAGTACGAGTGGAGCAAGGCGTTTCCCTTGGTGAAGAAGTGCACCGGCTGCTACAGCCGGGTTAAGAACGGCCTTCACCCCGCCTGCGCCACCGCCTGCCCCACCGCCATCACCTACGGCAGCCGGGACGAGATGCTGAAAGAGGCGGAGAAGCGGATGGCCGCCAAGCCCGACCGCTACTTCAAGGTGGTCTACGGCAAGGAGGAGGCCGGCGGCACCAGCGTCCTCTATCTGACCCAGCAGCCCCTGGACGAACTGGGCTTCCGGCCGGTCACCAAGCGGCCGCTCCCTTCCTACACCTGGCAGGCCCTGCGGTTCGTGCCGGGGATCTTCCTCACCGTTGGCGGCACCCTGTCGCTGGTCACCTGGTTCCAGCACCGCAAGGACCGGGTGAGGCGCGAGGAAGAGGAACGGAACAGCCGGAAGGAGGGGAACCAATGACCGCGGCACGCATTGTCATGAATGAAATCAAAGGGTACCATCGCTTCATCAAGTTTCTGATGGTCCTCGTGGGGGGGGCGGCTTTGGCCTCCGCTGTCCGCTTCATCTTCGGCCTCGGGGCCACCACCAACCTGAATGACCTCTACCCGTGGGGACTCTGGATCTCCTTCGACGTGGTCACCGCCGTCCCCCTGGCGGCCGGCGCCTTCACTATCGGCATCGTGGCCCACGTCTTCCACATCAAGAAGCTGGAGCCCCTGGTCCGGCCGGCCATCGTCACCGGCTTCCTGGGCTACTCCCTGGTCTGCGTGGGCCTGCTCCTCGACCTGGGGCAGCCCCAGCGGGGCCCCTACGTCCTCTTCAACTGGAACGTCCACTCCCCCATGTTCGAGGTCTCCATGTGTGTCATGGCGTACACCACGGTCCTCTTCCTGGAGTTCCTCCACCCGGTGAGCGAGCGGTTTGGCTGGCACATCCCGCTGCGGCTCCTCCGGACCCTGGAGCTGCCGTTCGCCATCCTGGCGGCCATGATCTCCACGCTCCACCAGTCGACCCTGGGGACCTTCTTCCTCATCGCCGTCGACAAGCTCCACAACCTCTGGTACAATCCGCTCCTGCCGCTTCAGTTCTGGCTTTCCGCCATCTTCACCGGCCTCTCCATCGTTATCTTCGAGGCGAGCCTCGTGCACAAGTACATGGGGCAGCCCGACGAGTCCGACCTGCTGGCCACGCTGACGAAGATCATCCCCTGGATCATGGGGGTCTACATGCTGGTGAAGGTCTATGCCCTGGCGTCCCTCTCCCACGGACCCCTCTTCGACCGACCGGTCCTGACGGCCCTCTTTGCGGTTGAGGTGATCGTGGGGCTCCTGATTCCGTTCGGCATGTTCCTCACGAAACGGATCAGGACCGACAAGCAGATGCAGCTTCGGGCCGCTTCCTTTGTCATCGCCGGCCTCGTGCTGAACCGCTTCAACGTCTCCATGTTCGCCATGCACCAGCCCGGCCAGCCGGCATATTTCCCGAATTTCATCGAATCGGTGGTAACCATCGGCATCATCGCGGCCCACATCCTCTTCTTCGTGCTCGTGGCCAAGTACTTCCCCATCTTCGAGCACCACCCCGAGGCCACCGACTACACCATCCCCGACCGCTTCCGCAAGATCGAGAAGCATGGGCATGGGGTGGCGAGCGAGGCGTAGGTTTCCATGAAAACCATCCACATCTACACCAACGGCCGTTTCGAAGAAAAACAGTCGGGCATCGTCCGGGAATTCCCCCTGGTGCTCCACGTGAACGGCCGGGAGATCGCGACGCTGATCTCTTCTCCCCACGATCTCCGGTTTCTCGTTGCAGGGTTCCTTCGCAACCAGGGGTTCGTGGAGCGGGCCGAGGATTTCCACATGCTGGCCGTCTGCGACGACTTCGGCATCGCCAACGCGCGGATCAGGGGCGAGCTGCCGGAGCGGCTGAAGCCGGTCCTCACCAGCGGCTGCGGCACGGGGGTCACCTTTACCCTGGAGACCCCGAAAATCCCTCCTCCCCTGGCCCTGCCTGCTATCACCACCGACGCCGTGTTTCGCCTCATGGAGGAGCTGGCGCGGCGGGCCGACAACTACCGGAGCCACGGCGGCATCCACTCCGCGGCCGTGGGGGACGGGGAGGGGAACCTCCTCCTCTTCGCCGAGGACATCGGCCGCCACAACACCCTTGACCGGATCGCCGGCGAGGCCCTCTTCAAGGGGATCGACCTGGCCGGGACAATCCTTGTCACCTCGGGGCGGGTCTCCACCGAAATGGCTGCCAAGTGCGCCAGGCTCGGAATAGCGCTCATCGCCTCCCGCACCTCCGCCACCGACATGGCGGTGAAGATGTGCGACGAGGCGGGGATTCCCCTCATCGGTTATGTCCGGGGAGGGAAGTTCACGGTGTATGCCCACCACGAGCGGCTGGCGATGGCGCCACCCGTGGGGGCGATTCATGAACTGCCCCTACCTGCGTCCGCACAGGGGAGGCGCATTCCCGGCATCACCGGCGTCATCCTCGCCGGCGGGCAGTCGCGCCGCATGGGGAGCAACAAGGCGCTCCTTCCCTACAAGGGGGGGCGCTTCATCGAGGCCATCCATCGGCAGCTGGCCGAGATCTTCGACGAGGTGCTCCTCGTCACCAACAACCCGGAGCAGTATGATTTTCTCCCCTGCCGGAAAGTGGCCGACATCCACCCGGGGATGGGGGCACTGGCCGGCATCCATGCGGGGCTGCACCACGCCGCCAACCCTGCCGCCTTCATGGTCGCCTGCGACATGCCGTACCTGAACAGCGACCTGATCCGGCATCTGGCCACCCTGGCCGACCCGGGCGGGGTCCTCATTCCCGAAAGCCCGGCGGGGCTGGAACCGCTCCATGCGGTCTACGGCAAAGGGTGCCTTGCCGCCATCGAGACAACGCTCCTGTCGGGCGAACGGCGGATTGTTTCGTTCTTCGGCCGGACCAACGTCAACCGGGTCAACGCCGAGCAGGTGGCCCTCTTCGATCCGGACTACGCCACCTTCAGCAACATCAATACCCCCGTGGACTATTACCGGCTTCGGGATGGCGAGCGGGACGAACTCGACGCCGCTCTCGGCGCCGACCGCATCGCGGGGTGATACAATACTCTGCGTCGATACTCTAATTTGCCACTAAAGGAGATTCACCCATGTTCGGATTCGGAATGCCAGAAATGATAATCGTCCTCGTCATTGCCCTTGTTGTCTTTGGCCCTGCCAAGCTCCCCCAGTTGGGACAGTCCCTGGGAGCCGGCATCAGGAACTTCAAAAAGGCAACGCTGGAAGAGCCGGAGCAGATCGCGACCAAGGATAAGGAGGAGGGTGCCGCCTGACCCGCACTCGATACCCCAGACGAGCGAAAACCCGCCCCCGATAGAGGAGTCGGGTTTTTTTATGTGTATTGCTGATTAGCGTCAGTCTTCCCCTTGGCGGTTACATAGTCCCCTTTCCCCGTCCAAACCATCACTTATCAGCAGGAGAACATATTGTGACTTGTTTTGTCGCAATTGTAGGTTAGGATGGGTTCACTGTTTTTGATTTGAGTGTCCGGCGGTGTTCCTGGAGGGGAAGATGAGAGAACGACCGGTGGCCCATCTGGCGGAAGATGGGCGGGTTCATGGGCTTGAGGAGCATCTGTGCGGGACGGCGTATTTTGCCGCAGCTTTTGCCGGAGAGTTTGGGTGTGCAGGGTGGGGGAGGCTTGCCGGAATCTGGCATGACCTCGGGAAATATTCTCATGAATTCCAACGCTACATACTGGACGATGGGCCACGAACCGATCATTCATCTGCCGGGGCGTTGTATGCCGTCCAACGGCTTGGGAAACTCGGGAGAGTCATAGCCTACCTTGTGGCCGGTCATCATGCCGGTCTCCTTGACTGGGCTGACAATACTGGCTCTAATCTGGAACGACGTCTTACCTCAACCGATTTGTTAGCCCGCGTGGTCCTCTCGGAACTCCCTCCCAATCTGCTTGAACAGCAAATTCCAGCCGAACGCCCGAAACCGCCAGCCACCGACCTGACAGCTTCACTCTGGCTGCGAATGCTGTTTTCCTGCCTCGTGGATGCCGATTTTCTCGATACCGAAGCGTTTTTCAATCCTGCACCGGTCGGCCAACGTAGCCGTTTCCCGACAATCGAAGAACTACTTCCCCTGTTCGATGCCTATATGGCCGACAAACAGGCCACCGCCTTTGATACTCCCGTCAACAGGCTGCGCGCTGAAATCCTTCGCCAATCCGTTGGTAAGGCTTTTCACTCACCGGGGTTTTTCTCCCTCACCGTTCCAACCGGCGGCGGCAAGACCCTCTCGTCAATGGCTTTCGCCCTCAACCATGCCCGCGCCCACGGCAAGCGCCGCATCATTTACGTCATCCCCTATACCAGCATTATCGAACAGACCGCCGATCAGTTCCGGGAGGTATTCGGTGATTCGGTCGTGGAACACCACAGCAACGTGGCCCGTCAGGACAGTGACGAGGAAGGACAGCGCCTGCGCCTGGCGTCTGAAAACTGGGATGCACCGGTCATCGTCACCACCTCGGTTCAGTTCTTCGAATCGCTCTTTGCCAGCCGCACCAGCCGGTGCCGCAAGCTGCACAACATCGTCAACAGTGTGGTGGTCCTCGACGAGGCCCAACTACTCCCTCCGGATTTCCTTAATCCGATTCTCGAAGCCCTCAAGGAGTTGCAGAAGAACTACGGGACCACGGTAGTCATTTGTACGGCTACCCAGCCGGCCCTTGGTCCGCATCAATCGGCGAACTTCGACTTCAAGGGGATTCCCGAGATAACGGAAATTATGGACGATCCGGCGAAGCTCCATGTGAAGCTCAAGAGGACTCGTATCCATAAACTGCGTGACCTTGCCCCGGTTTCATGGGATGAGCTTGCCGAGGAGCTTGAGTGGCAGGATTCAGCTCTCTGCATCGTCAACCGCCGCGACGATGCCCGCACGCTGTGGGAAAAGATGCCGAAGGGGACGATTCATCTCTCCGCGCTCATGTGCGGAGCCCATCGGGCACGGAAGATCGCCGAGATCAAGGAGCGGCTCAGGAACAGGGAACCGACCCGTGTCATCAGCACCCAGCTGGTGGAAGCGGGGGTGGACGTGGATTTCCCTATTGTTTATCGGGCTGCGGCCGGCCTCGACTCAATTGCCCAGGCAGCCGGGCGGTGCAATAGGGAGGGGCTGCTGGAATGGGGGGAAGTATTCGTCTTTACCCCACCGTCAAAAATCCCGGCGGGGCACCTTCAGCAGGCGGCGGGGATCGGCATGCGGCTTCTGGCCGAAGCAGAAAGTGACCCGTTGTCCATGGAGCGATTTGAGGCCTTTTTCAGGGAGTTCTACTGGATGCGCGGCGACCGCCTTGACCGTGAAAATATCATCGGCCTGTTGCGGAACGATGTGGGGTTGCGATTCAGCTTCCGCACCGCGGCCAGAAAGTTTCAGCTTATTGACGAGAGTGCCCAGGCGCCGGTGATCGTCCAATTCGAGAATGACGAACTGCTGTCTCTGCTGGAACGCCAGGGACCGGAGCGCTGGCTGCTGCGAAAACTTCAACGTTCGGTGGTCAACCTGCCGCGCTACCTGCACAATCGTTTGTTGTCTGAAGGGGCAATCCGGGAAAGGTGTCCCGGTATCTTCGTGCAGGCACATGGCGCCCTGTATCACCCTGATCTCGGTTTCTGTCCGGATAAGTCGATCGTGTACGAGCCTGACGAATTAATCGGATGAGACTTGACAATTATTTCAGTTTAGATAAAAGGTAAAACAGATTCCAGTAAATGGAAAAGGATTGAAACAGTTTCGAAAACAGGTGGCAAAGTGAAAGCGCCCGCCTCAGTGGGCGGGCGCAGTAGTCTCCGCGAAAGGAGGGAAATGTATGGATATGGCATCCACCAAAAGCCGGATGCTGCGCCTCAAGGTCTGGGGCGACAACGCCTGCTTCACTCGGCCCGAAATGAAGGTGGAGCGGGTCTCCTATGATGTCATGACCCCATCGGCGGCGAGGGGCGTTCTGGAGGCGATTCTCTGGAAACCGGCCATCCGATGGCAGGTGGACCGGATCGACGTGCTGAAGCCGATCCGCTGGGAGTCGGTGCGGCGCAACGAAGTGGGGAGCGTCATGTCTCCACGAACTAATGGGCTGTTCATCGAGGAACAGCGCCAGCAGCGGGCCGGCCTGTTCCTGCGGGATGTCGCTTATACCATCCACGCTTGGTTCGAGATGACCGTGCCGCCAGACGAAAGGAACAACGTCATCAAGTTCCAGGAAATGTTCATCTGTCGGGCATCCAAGGGAAAATGCTTCAACCAGCCGTACCTGGGGACACGGGAGTTCTCTGCCGGCTTCGAGCTAATTCCCCACGACCAATCCCTGCCGGAGCCGATTGTCGAGACGCGCGACCTCGGTTTCATGCTCTACGATCTCTGCCACGACACCAGCAGGGATGAGGGGCACGTCCATACCTGCACCGACGGTTGCCGCCCTTCGTTCTTCCGGGCAGCTTTGAAGGATGGCAGAATGATGGTTCCGGCCCGTGACAGCGAGGAGGTGCGGCGATGATACTGCAGGCGTTGCATGGCCTTTATGTTCGTAAACAGGATGAACTGCCGCCGGAAGGATTCGAGCAAAAGGAAATCCCTTTTCTGATTGTCCTCAATGGTGACGGAACCTTCGGCGACTTTCAGGATACGAGGAACAGGTCGGGAAAGAAACTGATCGCGCGTCAGTTCAGGGTGCCCAAGGACAGCGGTAGATCGGGGAAAAACGCATGGCAGAGCGCCAACCTGCTCTGGGACCATTACGGCTATGTCCTTTGCTGGCCCAAATCGGATTCGGATGCCGACAAGGAGATGGCGCGGAAGCAGCACGGAACATTCGTTGAGAGGGTTGGAGAGCTTGCCGCTGCGTATCCTCAAGATAAAGGCGTTCAGGCGGTCATGCGCTTTTTGAAATCCGACGAGAGAGAAAAGTTACTTGAACATCCTGCGTGGGAGGAATGTCGGAAAATTCCAGGCTGTAATCTGAGCTTCAGGTTGTCCGATGAGTTAAGCCTTGTCTGTGAAAGCGATAACGTCAGGGAATTCGTCGCGAAATCGTCCGCACAGGACGACGATGAAGATGACTCGACAACGGGGGACGTGGAAGGGATATGCCTCGTAACCGGCGAAAGTGCCACCGTGGCTCGACTGCATCCGCGAACGCCGATCATTGGGGCGAAGAGCAACGCGAAAATTGTCTCCTTTCAGAAAAACATGGGGTTCGACTCCTATGGCCGGCAGCAAAGCTACAACGCGCCGACCAGCAAGGGCGCCGCCTTTGCCTACACCACCGCCCTTAACCATCTGCTGGCCAAGGAATCAAGACAGAAACTGCTGATTGGCAGCGACACCATGGTTTTCTGGGCTGGTGAAAAGCACCGTGTCGAAGATCTTTTCGCCGATCTTTTCGGCGAACCGGCCAAGGAAAACCTCGATCAAACAACCCAGGCGATCCGTTCCCTCTACACCGCTCCACAAGCCGGCACACCGCCCCTCGACCACGATCTCACCCCGTTCTTCGTCCTCGGCCTTGCCCCCAACGCGGCCCGCATTGCCGTCCGTTTCTGGCACGCCGGAACGGTCGGCGAAACCGCCCGCCATATTCGACAGCACTTCGATGACTGCGCCGTCGTTCACGGCCCCAATCAGCCGGAATACCTTTCCCTTTTCCGGTTGCTGGTTTCCACGGCAATGCAGGGGAAGTCAGAGAACATCCCACCGAATCTGGCCGGCGACCTCATGAAATCGATTCTGGCGGGAACGCCCTATCCCCAGTCTTTGCTTTCGGCGGCGATTCGGCGCTGTCGTGCCGAGCGCGAAATCACCTACCCCCGCGTGTCTGTCATAAAGGCCGTATTGGCGCGGGGAACAAGATACTACACATCAAACGAACAGGAGGTCGGCATGGCACTCGATGTAACCAATACCAATCCGGGCTATCGGCTCGGGCGGCTTTTCGCCGTACTGGAGAAGATCCAGGAAGAGGCAAGCCCCGGCATCAATGCCACCATCCGTGACCGCTTCTACGGCGCGGCTTCGGGAACGCCGGTGGCAGCATTCCCGCACCTGATGAAGCTGAAGAACCACCATCTGGCAAAGCTCGAAAACCGGGGCCGGGCGGTCAATCTGGAAAAGATCGTCGGCGAAATCATGGATGGTCTTGATGATTTTCCGACTCACCTGAGTCTCCAGGACCAGGGGCGCTTTGCTGTTGGCTACTATCATCAGCGCCAGGATTTTTTCAAAAAGAACGAAACCACAACCAACGTGAATCCATAGGAGGAGATGACCATGACCATTCAGAACCGCTATGACTTTGTACTGTTTTTCGACGTGAAGGACGGCAACCCCAACGGCGACCCTGACGCCGGCAACCTTCCCCGCATTGATCCGGAAACCGGCCATGGGCTGGTGACGGACGTCTGCCTGAAGCGGAAAGTGCGGAACTACGTTCAATTGGATAAGGAGCTGTCGCAGGGGTATGACATCTTTGTCAAAGAGAAGGCGATTCTCAACAACCTGATTGATGAGGCCCACGAACAGGAAAACGTAAAGGCAAAGGAAAAGGGTGAAAAAACCGAGGCCGCTCGGCAGTTCATGTGTGGCAAATACTTCGACGTTCGGACTTTTGGTGCGGTCATGTCCACCGGCAAGAACGCAGGCCAGGTTCGTGGCCCGGTCCAGTTGACCTTTGCCCGCAGCGTCGACCAGATCGTGCCGCTGGAGCACAGCATCACCCGCATGGCAGTGGCAACTCCTGCCGAGGCTGAGAAGCAGGATGGGGATAACCGCACCATGGGACGCAAATTTACCGTCCCCTATGCCCTCTATCGTTGCCACGGCTTCATTTCTGCACCGCTGGCGGCCCAGACCGGTTTCAGCGAGGAAGACCTTGAACTTTTCTGGCAGTCATTGGTCAACATGTTCGAACACGATCGCTCGGCGGCCCGCGGCCAGATGTCGGCCCGCAAGCTGATCGTCTTCAAGCATGACTCTAAAATGGGGAACGCTCCGGCACACCACCTCTTTGATCTGGTCTCTGCCGAGGCATCAGAGACGCCAGTCCGCAGCTTCGATCAGTACGATATCTGTGTGCCCACTCAGGAGAATATGCCGACAGGTGTGACGGTCGTCGAGAAGTTGTAATGTTCTCTCGTAGGGGCAATTCATGAATTGCCCCTACACACCTACGGACATGCTGTAAATTGCCCCTATGCATCATCGACATACCAACCAATAACCTGGGCGAACACAGATTCGCCCCTACGAATGACGAATTGAATGACCTATAATCCCGATATTCACCATCGCCGTTCCATCCGCCTGCGGGAATATGATTATTCCTCAGGCGGTGTGTATTTCGTGACGATGTGTGTCCAAGGGCGTGAATGTCTGTTCGGCGGGGTGGTCGATGGGGTCATGCAGTTGAACGAGGCGGGGCGGATGGTGGTGGGAACATGGCACGGGTTGGCGGAGCGGTTTCCCAACATGACGACGGACGAATTCATCGTCATGCCGAACCATGTTCACGGGATCATGGTGGTTCAAGAAAATGAAATTGGTGGTGGTGTAGGGGCAATTCATGAATTGCCCCTACAGGTGGCTCGTCGAAATATGGTGATCCCGAAAATAATCGGCTATTTCAAGATGAATACCGCTAAACAGATCAACATAATGCGCGGCAGTGCAGGCATTCCCGTATGGCAGCGCAATTATTACGAACGGGTTATCCGAGATGAAAGGGAATTTACCAGCATCCGGGAATACATCCGTTGCAATCTCCTGAAATGGGCCGATGACGAAGAAAACCCAGACCCTTAGCAGGCCGTTGAAAAACTCCTTCATTTCCAGGGCAATCCCCTTCAAGGAGATCATTTTAGGCCGATAGTTGCATTGATCTCGCCCTATTCGTTCTTTGAAACTTTGCTTTTTACCTTGATTTGGCCTTTTCGGGCGGGCTTTGCCACCAAGAGTCGCATTATTCCCCTGATTATGCCGTTTTCGTCCCGAGATTGCGCAGCCGGACCAGATTGTATGCCGCAATGGCCATGGTGAAGTACCAGTCGACTTTCGCTATTCCCCGATGCCGGGTCTTGCGGAGATTGCCGACAGTCTTGAGCCAGCCGAAGGCCTCTTCGATCCGCTTGCGAATCCTCAGGCTGGTTTTGTAGCCTTCGTGGCGGGTAGTCCTGCCATCGATGGCTGAGCGGCGGTTAGCGGTGTTCTGAGCAATGTGAGGGGTTACCTTGAGTGCTCGCAGATCTTTGACGCACTCTTTGGTGTCGTAGCCCTTGTCGCCGCCCATGGTGATCCGCTTGTTACCGGCGACGTCTGCGATCATCTCGACTGCGGTATCCCGCTCAGCGGTACCGGTTGCGTGGGTGATTCTGGCATCGACGATGATCCCGTTGCGGTTCTCCATGAGAGCGTGCCCGTGGTAACTGAGCTTCGCCTCTTTGCCCGAGCTTCTCCTGGCAATCCGCGCATCCGGATCGGTGGTGGAGGCATGGGTGTCGTTTTTGAGCTTTTCGCCGTGGAAATCACGCTCCGTGTTACGACCCACTGGAGGCTTTGGTCCATCCTTGGGCCGAAAGCTCTTGATAGAAGCCCACGCCTCGATGAGGGTGCCGTCAACGCTGAAGTGCTCGTCGGACAACAGCTTTGCCCTTCGGGCCTGCTCAACTACTTTTGCCAAGAGCAGCCGTGCCACGTCGGTATCGATCAACCGCTCCAGGTTGGTGGAAAACGAGGAGTGGTCCCAGACCTTCTCGTCCAGGGCCAATCCCACAAACCAGCGGAACAGGATGCTGTAGCTGATCTGCTCCACCAGCAGACGGTTACTCCTGATGGTGTACAGCGCCTGAAGCAGAAGTGCTTTAAGCAACTGCTCAGGAGGAATCGAGGGCCGGCCGGTGTGGGAGTACATGGCCTCGAATTGCGGGCTGAGCTCTGCAAGGGCCTTATCCACCATCGCCCTGATCGACCGCAAGGGGTGGTCCTTCGGGACGTACGACTCAGGGGAGAGATAACAGAACAGAGCTTCGGTTTTTGTCTCGGCGCCGCGCATAACTTTTCTCCTGTAAATTCAGATTGTTACGCGTAAAAATATAGCACAGTTCGCTAACTTATTGAATCAAAAAGGTTTAGTTTTTCAACAACCTGTTAGGGGCAATTCACGCATTGCCCTAATGATGACACAACGATTGGGCAATTCATGAATTGCCCCTACAAGGATTGTTATGAACGAACCCACCGACCCCATCATGATCTCCGCCCTGGAGCATTACAGCTACTGCCCGCGTCAGTGCGCCCTGATCCACGTGGAGCAGGTGTGGGGCGAAAATCTCTACACCATGCGCGGCCGCGACGTGCATGAGAACGTGGATATGGAGTCGTCCCATGACGTTGCGGGCATCCGCTACGAGCGGGCGCTCCCCCTCTGGTCGAAACGGCTTAACCTTATTGGCAAGGCCGATCTGGTGGAATTTCACGGTGAAACTCCCTATCCGGTGGAGTACAAATCGGGCAGGCACCGGGACGGCCGCCATGAGGCGCTGCAACTCTGTGCCCAAGCCATCTGCCTCGAAGAGATGTTCGGGGTTGCGGTGGAGAAGGGAGCGCTCTTCTGGCATGGTTCGCGGGAGAGGAGGGAAGTTGTTTTTACCGACGTAATACGGGAGCACGTAGAGAAAGCGGCAGAAGGTGTCTTTGCACTGATTGCGCAATCCACCGTCCCGCCGCCGGTGAACGACAAGCGCTGCACCCATTGCTCACTGAAGGAATCATGTCTTCCCGCCGTCGTTGCCGAGAAGGACAGAAGCCGCAGGGTGGCGCGGGAATTGTTTGAAATTTGAGGGGGGATGGATGGAAACGAAGTTGGTTGTTTTTCAGAGTAAGGAGATTAGGCGCCTACTGGTGGATAATGTCTGGTTCTTTGCCGTTGTTGATGTGATAGCCGCATTGACGGACAGCGACAAGCCCCGCGACTACTGGTATCGCATGAAAAAGCGGGAACTTGATGCCAGTGGAATCGAGTTGTCGACATTTTGTCGACAACTGAAACTGGAGTCTTCGGATGGGAAAAAATATCTGACGGAGATGGCCAGCACCGAAGGCCTTTTCCGCATCATCCAGTCCATCCCGTCTCCCAAGGCCGAGCCCTTCAAACGCTGGCTGGCAAAGGTTGGCTACGAGCGGGTCCAGGAGATCGAAGACCCCGAACTGGCCACGAAGCGCATCCGCGAGTTGTACAAGGCCAAGGGATATTCAGAAGCCTGGGTCGAGAAGCGGATGCGTGGCATCGCCATTCGGGCGGAGCTGACGGAGGAGTGGAAAAACCGGGGAGTGAAGGGGGAGCCTGAGTACGCCATCCTTACCGCCGAAATCTCCAAGGCCGCCTTCGGCATGACCCCCGGCGAGTACAAGCAGTTCAAGGGGCTCGGACGTGAGAACCTGCGGGACCACATGACCGACCTGGAGCTGATCTTCTCGATGCTGGGGGAGGCGGCCACGACGGAGATTGCACGCAAGCAGGATGCTCAAGGCTTTCCCGAAAACAAGGTGGCGGCCCACAAGGGGGGGCGGATTGCCGGCGAGGCACGGGAAAAGCTGGAGGTGGAAACCGGCGAACGGGTGGTGACGTCAGAAAATTTCCTGGTGGAACCAGAAAGTCGCAAGCGGCTGAAAGGGAAAAAGCCATGAAACAGATCCTCAACACCCTCTACGTCATGACCCAGGGGGCCTATGTCTGCCTCGACCACGAAACGGTGAAGGTGGAGGTGAAGGGCGCACTCCAGATGCAGGTGCCGCTTCACCATCTGGGGGCCATCGTCACCATGGGGAACGTCATGATGAGTCCCTTCATCATGGCGCGTTGTGCCGAGGACGGCCGGGCGCTGGTGATCCTCGACCGTAACGGCAAGTTCAAGTGCCGCGTCGTCGGCAAGACCAGCGGCAACGTGCTCCTGCGCCAGACCCAGTACGAGGCGGTGCGGGATAGGGAGCGCTCCGCGGCAATCGCCCGGAACATGGTGGCGGGGAAGGTTAAGAATGCCCGCCAGATCCTCATGCGGGGAGCGCGCGAAACCACCGACGCTGATGAAAGCGCCGTCCTGCGAAAAGCGGGCGACACCCTGGCCGATGCGCTCTTCCATCTCAAGGACGCGACGGATATCGACCATGTGCGCGGATTGGAGGGGGAGGCGGCCAACGCCTATTTCCAGGTGTTCGACCGGATGGTGAAGGAAGAGGAGCGCCCGGCCTTCAGGATGAACGGCCGCAACCGCCGGCCTCCGCTCGATCCCATGAACGCACTTCTCTCCTTCCTCTATACGCTGCTTCTCAACGACTGCATCAGCGCCGTAGAAGGAGTGGGGCTCGATTCCCAGATGGGCTTTCTTCATGTCCTACGTCCGGGGCGGCCTTCCCTCGGGCTCGACATCATGGAAGAATTCCGAGCGGTGCTGGCGGACCGGCTGGCCCTTACCCTCATCAACCGGAAGCAGATCACTGAAAAACATTTCGAGGTGCGGCCCGGCGGGGCCACCTATCTGGACGATGCGGGCCGGAAGGAAGTCATCATGGCCTATCAGAAGCGGAAACAGGATGAATTTCACCATCCGGTCCTCGACCAGAAAGTTCCCTTCGGGCTCTTACCCCACGTTCAAGCCCGGCTGCTGGCCCGGCATCTGCGGGGGGACCTGGAGCAGTACACGCCGGTGCTCTATTCATAGAAATTCCCCCCGGCCCCCCTTTCGCAAAGGGGGGAGTTACAGGCGGGGCGGGGATGAATTGCGAGTTCCCCTTTATGAAAGGGGGATAGAGGGGGATTTGATGTGGGTAGTTGTCTGCTATGACGTGAACACCGAAACCAGAGAGGGTCGCCGGCGACTGCGACGGGTGGCCCAGGCGTGCAAGAACTATGGCCAGCGGGTCCAGAAGTCGGTGTTTGAATGTCAGGTCAATGAGATGAAGTTTGAGGATCTGCGGCGAAAATTGCTTCGGGAAATCAACAAGGAACAGGACAACCTCCGCTTCTATCGCCTGACAGAGCCCCGGGAGAACCATGTGGAAACCCATGGACTCACGCGAACGATCTTCTTTGATGATGAGCCGTTGATCGTTTGAGCCGCGAACCTGGTGTTCCTTCAGAAACACGGGATGTTCGCGGACGGGTAACACGGTGACATTTCGAGGGATAAGGAGGGTGAGGGATTTTAGGGAATACCTTAGCGGCCTTTTTCTGCCGGATTCGCGGAAATGGGCATGCAACTGTTTGAAAACTGTCACTAAAAAGATGTGGCAGTAGCGCCCGCCTACATAGGCGGGCGAGGATTGAAACACTATGCGCTCCACTTTGGCCCTGATGTTGGCCGTGTAGCGCCCGCCTACATAGGCGGGCGAGGATTGAAACCGCCAAATCCGCCGCGCTCCACTCCCGGCAGAAGTTGTCGTAGCGCCCGCCTACATAGGCGGGCGAGGATTGAAACCAAGTCCGACTTGAAGATTTGTACTGTCGGCGCCGTAGCGCCCGCCTACATAGGCGGGCGAGGATTGAAACACCATCACCCCAGGGATCGGCACGGCCCGCATCGGTAGCGCCCGCCTACATAGGCGGGCGAGGATTGAAACTTGGTGCCCCAGGAAGAGTGGAAACCGCTGATCAGCGTCCGGTAGCGCCCGCCTACATAGGCGGGCGAGGATTGAAACTCGACCAACACCCCCGGCACGGTCATGTCGAAGGGTAGCGCCCGCCTACATAGGCGGGCGAGGATTGAAACGACACCGGCCTCGACGGGTGGGACGCCGCCGCCTGTAGCGCCCGCCTACATAGGCGGGCGAGGATTGAAACGGGAGGGACGGTGATATCGTGCAGGGAATACCAAGTAGCGCCCGCCTACATAGGCGGGCGAGGATTGAAACACCTGATGCTGCCCCTGCGGTCTGCCGTGCGCGGGTAGCGCCCGCCTACGCAGGCGGGCGAGGATTGAAACAGGTCATTGGACCGGGCGAAGATGCGGCCCTGAGTAGCGCCCGCCTACGCAGGCGGGCGAGGATTGAAACGGAATCAGTTCGCCGCGTTTTGTCCGAAGGTTAGTAGCGCCCGCCTACGCAGGCGGGCGAGGATTGAAACACACAGCCTCTCAATATACCGATATCTCCTATTTGTAGCGTCCGCCTACGTAGGCCGGTGAAGCAACAGAGGGTGAGGTTACGGGCTACCGGAAGATGATTCCCCCAATGCAGACACAACAGAGGGCAACGAAAAACATGAGCACCGAAACGACGGCAATGGCTTTGGCCAGCATGGGAATGACCTCATAACATTTTTCTTAGTTAATCGGTGCGTAACAGCAAAACTTTAATTTATTTTACGTGTAGTTAGCCAGCTGGCGAGGAGGATGGAGATGGAGGTTCTGGAGGCAATCTACGGACGCCGCAGCGTGCGGCAGTATACCAGCGAGCCGGTGACGCGGGAGGAAGTTCTGGAGATCGTCCAGGCAGGTTCCTGGGCGCCGTCGGGGCTCAACAATCAGCCGTGGCGGTTTGCCATTGTGTCCGACGACGAAAAGCGCCGGGCGCTGGCGGGGTTTACGAAGTACCGGCACATCCTGGAAGGGGCGCCGGTCTCCATTGCGGTCTTCTGCGACCGGGCCGCCATGTACAACGACACAAAGGACCACCAGTCTGTCGGGGCGTGCCTCCAGAACATGCTTCTGGCAGCCCATGCCCTGGGGCTTGGGGCCGTGTGGCTCGGGGAGATTCTGAAGAGCGCGGACAAGGTGCGGGAACTGCTGGCATTGCCGGAGAGCCTGGAGCTTATGGCGGTAGTGGCAGTGGGGCGGCCGGCGGAATTCACCCGCACGGGCGATAGGAAGGATCTCGACGAACTGATCGTTGGGGAATATTGATCTGCTTCACACCCTGAAGGCCCGGTTCCCCTGCGACTCTAGCCAGCCGAAGAGTCGTCGAGGCATCTCGCCCAGGGGCGCCACCTCGTCAACCCCGCCTCGCGCTATGGCCTCTTTGGGCATCCCGAAGACCACACAGCTTTTTTCGTCCTGAGCGAAGGTGTAGGCGCCGGCTTCGCGCATCTCCAGCATGCCGGCGGCGCCGTCGTCTCCCATGCCGGTCATGATGATGCCGACGGCATTCCTGCCGGCGCGGTTGGCTGCCGAACGGAAGAGGACGTCCACCGACGGCCGGTGGCGGCTGACCGGCGGGCCGTCGGAGAGCTCCACCACGTAGTTGGCTCCGCTGCGGGCGAGGAGAAGGTGCCGGTTTCCCGGAGCGACATAGGCGTGGCCCGGGAGGATTCGTTCACCGTGCTCCGCCTCCTTGACGCTGATCCTGCAGAGGCTGTTCAGTCGCTGGGCAAAGGTGCGGGTGAAAGCCTCGGGCATGTGCTGGGTGATGAGGATGCCGGGAGAGTCGGCGGGCATGGCGACGAGGAACGATTTCAGGGCCTCGGTGCCGCCGGTGGAGGCGCCGATGACGATGATCTTCTCGGTAGAGGAGAAGGTCCGGTGTTCCATCGGCAGCACTGCGTCGGCGGTATTCTTTCGCTCCACGGAGAGGTGGACGTGGGGGGGCTGCCGTACCCTGGCTTTGGCGGCGACCCGGAGCTTGTCGGTGATCTCTCGGGCGTATTCCTGCATGCCCCGGCTGATGTCGATCTTCGGCTTGGTGACGAAGTCGACGGCCCCCAGCTCCAGTGCCCGAAGAGTCAGGAATGAGCTTTTTTCGGTGAGTGACGAGACCATGAGCACCGGCATGGGGCGAAGGCGCATCAGCTTTTCCAGGAAGACCAGCCCGTCCATCCGGGGCATTTCCACGTCGAGGGTCAGAACGTCCGGGTTGAGCGCCTTGATCTTTTCCCGGGCCACCAGGGGGTCGGGCGCCACTCCCACCACCTCCATATCGGTCTGGCTGTTGATGATGTCCGTCAGCAGGCTTCGGATGAGGGCCGAGTCATCGACGATGAGAACTTTGATGGGCTGCGTGCTCATGACGATTCTCCGATAAACAGCGAGTCGATGCTGCCGGTCCTGATCTGCCTGACAAAGGCACGGCCGGTTGCCGGGGCGAAGTAGACCTTGCGCGGGTAGATGTCCCCCACATCCACCGCCGTTACCGGTATCTCGCGCTCTTCCAGGTAACGGAGGGCGAATTCGGCGTTGCGCTCCCCCACGTCGGTTACTCCGTTGATGACCCTGCCGGCGCCGAAGACCTTCGCCTCCAGGTAGGGGAGCCTCCCTCCCAGCTGGATCAGGTGATCGATCAGCAGCTCCATGGCGTGGGTGCCGTAGCGGGGTGAAGGGGATTCGTCGGTGCCTGCCTCGCCCGGAAGCATGTAGTGGTTCATGCCGCCGATGCCGCTCAGCCGGTCGCGGATGCAGACCGAGACACAGGAGCCGAGTACCGTGACGATCATGGTGTCGCTGTCGGTGGCGTGGTATTCGCCCGGAAGGATCTTCACTGCCTGCTTGTTGAAGGTCCGGTCGTAATAGGAGTTTTTCGCGAAGTATCTGCCGGTGTGCATGAACTTTTCCCTGGTGCCGGTTACGACCGGAGGCCGGTGGGGAGGGGGGCGCCATCCCGAACGGCGTAGACCGTCTTGCCGCGGACCTGGAAGAGGTCGGCGGCGTGGTGGAAACTCTCCGAGTGGCCGGCGAAGAGGAGCCCACCGGGGTGGAGCAGGGGAACGAATTTCTTCAGGATGCCGTACTGGGTCTCCTTGTCGAAGTAGATCATCACGTTGCGGCAGAAGATGGCGTCGAACCGCTCCCGCATGGGCCACTGCGGGTCCAGCAGGTTCAACTGCCGGAAGGTGATGATCTTTTGCGCCTCGGGCCTGACCCGGGCAAGGCCAGCGTTCTTCCCGTCCCCCCTGAGGAAGAACCGCCTCACCTGCTCCCGGGGAAGGCGCTCGATCCGGTCGAGGCGGTAGATTCCCTGACGGGCCCGGTCAAGGACGCTGGTGTCGATGTCCGTGGCCAGAATCCGCACCGGCGGGGTAAAGGTGCCGAACTGCTCCACCACGGTCATGGCGATGGAGTAAGGCTCTTCGCCGGTGGAGGCGGCGCAGCACCAGATGGAGAGCTGCCGCCGGCCGCCGAGCCCCTTCAGGTGGTCAGCCAGGATCGGGAAGTGATGGGGCTCCCGGAAGAAGGAAGTGAGGTTGGTGGTGAGGGCGTTGACGAACGCCTCCCGCTCCTGCCGGTCGCCGCTTTCCACGATGCGGAGGTAATCGTCAAAGGAGGTGAGCCCCCTGACCCGCAGGCGGCGCGCCAGGCGGCCGTAGACCAGATCACGCTTGACCGGGCTGAGGGCGATCCCCGCGGTGCGGTAGATGAGCTCCCGCACCCGGGCGAAGTCGCCGTCGGTAAAGCGGAACTCGCGGAGATCCCTCGGGGGGAAATCCGCGTCGGTTCCTGTCAGCGGTGCAATGTCGTGGTTGGGCATCGTGCCTCTCTAAAACTCCTTCCAGTCGTCGTCATACCCCACGGCCTTGGGCAACTCGGCCTCGTGGTGTTCAGGAGCTGCCGGCTTGTGGTAGCCATTGGCGGCCTTCGCCTTGGGAGCGGCCTTGGCGGCCGGGGTGTTCCGGGCACTGGGCGCCACCCTGGCTGCGGGCTTGCGCTCCGTCTTCGGGGCGGCCCCGGTATCGGCGCGTCCGCCGTCGGCCAGCTTGAAGCGGCTCACGGTGGAGACCATGGAACGGGCCTGGTCCTCCAGGGCCTCGGCGGCCGCAGCGGCCTCCTCCACCAGGGCAGCGTTCTGCTGGGTCACGTCGTCCATCTGGGTGATGGCGGTGTTCACCTGCTCGATGCCGCTGGACTGCTCGATGGAGGCGGCGGAGATCTCGGCCATGATATCGGCTACCCGCTTGATGCTGGTGACGATCTCGCGGGTGGTCTCCCCGGCCTCTTCCACCAGGCGGCTGCCGTCCTCCACCTTGGCCACCGAGTCCTCGATGAGGCTCTTGATCTCCTTGGCCGCGGCGGCGCTGCGCTGGGCAAGGTTGCGCACCTCGCCCGCCACCACGGCAAAGCCGCGCCCCTGTTCGCCGGCCCGGGCCGCTTCCACCGCCGCATTGAGGGCGAGGATGTTGGTCTGGAAGGCGATGCCGTCGATGACGCCGATGATGTCGGAGATCTTGCGGGAGCTGTCGGTGATGGCCCCCATGGTGTTCACCACCCGGCCGATGACCTCGCCGCCGCGCTCCGCCACCTCGCTGGCGGTCACGGCCAGCTTGTTGGCCTGCTGGGCGTTGTCGGCGTTCTGCTTCACGGTGGAGGTGAGCTCTTCCATGCTCGATGCGGTCTCCTCCAGGGCCGAGGCCTGCTCCTCGGTGCGCTGGGAGAGGTCGGCGTTGCCGGCGGAGATCTGCTCGGTGGCGCTGGCGATGGAGTCGGCGCCGGTGCGGACTTCGGCCACGATGTGGGAGAGGCTGTCGTTCATCTCCCGCAGCGACCGGAGCAGTTGGCCGGTCTCGTCCTCGCTGGAGGCCTCGATGGCGGCGGTCAGGTCACCGGCGGCGATATGCTCCGAGGCGGTGATCGCTTCGCCCAGGGCCATCCTGATGCGGCGTGCCACGAAGTAGGCGAAGGTGAAGATCACCAGGGCGCAGATGAGGGTGGCGACGATGATCTGGATCTTCATGGTCATCACTTCCTTCTGCACGTCATCCACGTAGATGCCGCTTCCCACGACCCAGCCCCACTCCTTGACCAGCTGGACATGGGAGATCTTGGGGCTCGGCGCCGTGGCGCCCGGCTTCGGCCACTGGTACTCCACCTCCCCTTTACCCTGCTCCCTGGCGACCTTTGCCATTTCCACAAAGAATGCCTTACCCGTGGGATCCTTGAGGTCGTCGAGTTTTTTCCCTTCCAGTTCCGGCTTTATGGGATGCATCACCATGACCGGCTCCACGGTGTTGATCCAGAAATATTCATTTCCGTCATACCGGAGCTTGCGAATGTTGTCGATGGCCCGTTTCCTGGCCTCGGCTTCGGTCAGTTCCCCGCTTTTTACCTTCTCCTGGTACCCACCGATCAGGGTGACAACGGTATCGACGGTGCTCCCCACCATGTCCTTTTTTTCGGCCATGAGCTTCTTCTCCACCAGGGGAAGCACATAGAACATGATGCCCGAAACGATGAGCACGATGGTTGCCACCGAGATGGCGAGGATTTTGGAGAGAATCTTCCAGTCTTTGAATGCTTTGATTTTCATAGGTTCACCTTCCTTTGAGGATTCTTGATCAGGCTGCACTGTCCATGAGCTGCATCTCGCTGCTGCTCAGGAGCTTCTCGATGTCCATGAGGATGAGCATCTGGCCGTTCACGGTGCCGAGGCCGGTCAGGTAGCGGGTATCCAGGGCCGACCCCATCTCCGGGGCCGGCCTGATCTGCTCCGGCTCCAGGGCCACCACGTCGGAGACGCCGTCCACCACCATGCCGATGACCCGGTTCAGCACGTTCATGATGATGACCACGGTGAATTCGTCGTAGGTGGGGGTGCCGAGGTTGAATCTGATCCGCATGTCGACGATGGGGACGATAACCCCCCGCAGGTTGATGACCCCCTTGAGGAATTCGGGGGAGTTGGCGATGCGGGTTACGGCGTCATAGCCCCGGATCTCCTGCACCTTCAGGATATCGATGCCGTACTCCTCTGCTCCGAGGGTGAAGGTGAGGTATTCATGGGGGATGGTTCTTTCAGGCGTATCCATAGTTGTGTATATCCTCCTGACTGTATTTATCTCATCCGGAGCAGGGCATGGACGTCCAGGATCAGCGCCACCCGCCCGTCCCCGAGGATTGTCGCGCCCGCCGTTCCCTCAACCTTGCGGTAGTTGGCCTCAAGGCTCTTGATGACCACTTGGTGCTCGTCCAGGAGGGCGTCCACCAACAGCGCCGCCTTCTCTCCTTCCACATCCACCAGTACGGTGATTCCCTCTTCGGGCCGCGTGACCGATGTCTCCAGGCTGAAGAGTTCGTGGAGCGGCAGAAGGGGGAGGTATTCCCCCCGCACGTGGACGACGGTCCTGCCGTTGACCGACTTGATCTCCTCCGGCTTCGGCTGGAGGGATTCGATGATGGCGTTCAGGGGGATGATGAACTTCTCGCCCCCCACCGCCACGGAGAGGCCATCGAGGATCGCCAGGGTCAGGGGGAGGCTGATGGTGACGCGGGTTCCGGAGCCCGGCTCCGACGAGACCTGCACCCGTCCGCTCAGGGCCTGCACGTTCCGCAGCACCACGTCCATGCCGACCCCGCGGCCGGAGATGTCGGTCACGGTTTCGGCGGTGGAGAAGCCGGGGGCGAAGATCAGCTGCCAGACCTCCTCGTCGGTCATGGCGTCGCCGGTCGGGATGCCCCGTTCGGCCGCCTTGCGGAGAATCTTCTCCCGGCTGAGGCCGGCGCCGTCGTCCATGACATCGATGACGATCCGTCCCCCCACCTGGGAGGCCCGCAGCATTATGGCGCCGACGGGATCCTTCCCTGCGGCCATGCGCGCCTCGGGGGATTCGAGCCCGTGGTCGAGGCAGTTCCGCACCAGATGGGTGAGGGGATCGGCAATCTTCTCGATGAGCCCCTTGTCCAGTTCGGTGGTCTCCCCCACGGTGTGCAGCTCCACCTGCTTGCCGAGCTTGGCTGCCAGGTCGCGCACCAGGCGCGGGAAACGGCTGAAGACGATGCTGATGGGGACCAGCCGGATCGACATGACATTCTGCTGGAGATCGCGGGTGTTGCGCTCCAGTTGCAGGAGCCCCCGGTGAATGCTCTCGAAGAGGACCGGATCGAGCACTCCTGCCATCTGGGCCAGCATGGACTGGGTGATGACCAGTTCGCCCACCTGGTTGATGAGCTGGTCCACCTTGGTCACTCCCACACGGATTGACGACTCGATTTCGCCCCCCCGGCGGCCGAAGGCTCCGGGCGCCGTTTCATCGCGGTCGTAGGCGCGGCGCCCCATGGGGACGATGGCTCCCTCTGCCGGCGCGCTGGCGGGGGCAGGGATGTCTTCTTCTACGGGTGATGGCGCGGCGGTTGCCTGCTCGTCCCTGGTGCTGATCGTCAGCTGCTCCCGTTCGGCCACGAACTCGAAGATGTCCCGGATCTCCTCATCGGCGACGACCGTGTCGAGGGTGAAAATCCACCGGGCGTGGCAGACCTCGGGATCGAATGCCTCAAAGGGGGGGGCATCAGGGATCTCTGCCTTCACCGAGAGGTCCCCCAGCTGCGCCAGTTCGTTGAAGAGGTTTTCGAGCCGCACGCCCCGCTGGAAGATATCGTTGTCGGGGGAAAAGACGATCTCCAACCGTCGGAAGCCGGTCATGGGTTCGGTGGGCAGGACCTGGGGCGAAGGGGACTTTTCGGCAACTGCAGCAGTTCCTTCGATCTGGCCGCGAAGTCTGCGGCAGATATCCTCGATAACCGCCTGGTCAACAGGGCTGCCGTCCCCGTGCCCCGCCAGCTGCATGGCAATGGCGTCGCGGGCCTCCAGGAACAGGTCGATCATGGTGGCGGTCAGGCGGAGTTCGTTGCCGCGCACCTTGTCCAGGAGCGATTCAAGCTCGTGGGTTACCACGGTAAGGTCACTGAAGCCGAAAATGCCGGCCCCTCCCTTGATGGAGTGGGCCGCGCGGAACAGGGCGTTCAGTTCCTCACTGTCGGGGCTCTCCGGGTCGAGGGCCACGAGGATGTGCTCCATATCGGCCAGGTGCTCGGCGCATTCCTCGAAAAAGACGGCGTTGAAGCGATCGAGGTCGATGGAGGTGTTGTGGTGATCCGGGGCGGTCATGCGTGTCCTCTGGTGACGTCAAGCATCGTCTCGAATTCGTGGCCGAAGCCGAGGAGCTCGATGCTGCCGCGGAGTTCTGCCGGGATATTGGCCAGAACGGGAGAGAAGCCCAGGAGCCTCAGATGGCGCAGGAGTATCGTCAGGAGCTGGCAGCCGCAGGCATCGAACAGGGCGACCTCCGCCATGTCGATGACCGGCTGCACCTGCTGCGGATGCACTCCGGAAAGGGCGGCCAGGTGCTCCGTCAGGGGGAGGAGCTGCTGCGTGACGCCGGTCATGGACCAGTCGCCGGTCAGTCTTATGGTCAGCGTTCCCGGGGCGTTCTCTGGCATGGTGGGCCTCCTTGGCATTGTCGGCCGGCTGAAAAGAGTGCCGGTTTATACGATACGCATTGCAGCCGGAATGCCAGAGCGTACGAGAATAAAATTGAGCAATTACACTGTGTTGGGAGATGTGTTGGGGGGAAGGGGTGCGACGGAAGTTGCAGCTGGCGGGGTGATTGTTGGGGAAATAGGCGGTTGGCGCGGGTTTCCGGGGGATATGCGCCATTGGTTGCCGGTGCAACAAATGGCGCAGGGGTTATTCGTCGGCGGTTTTTCTGTTGAGGCGCTTGTTGAGGGCCTGGCGGGTTATCCCCAGATGGGCCGAGGCTATCCCCTGGTTGCCGTTGGCGATGCTCAGGGCATGGGCGATAAGGGCATCCTCCGCCTCCTTCAGGGTCGGCATGCGGCCGGCATTGCCGGACTCTTCCCTCAGTCCTTCAATGAAGGGAAGGGGAGATGTTTCAGCCGGGGAGCGAGGATTGCCGATCACCTCTCTGAAGCCGGCCAGGGAAAGCACCCCTTTTTCATGGCGGGCCATGGCGTCGAAAACCATGGCCCGCAACTCTCGAATGTTGCCCGGAAACGCGTAGGTGCCGAGGTAACAGGCGAGTTCCGGAGGGATCGTCGGTTTCTGCCGGGAGAGGGAGGCCGCGGCCTCATCGAAGAAGTGATCCACCAGGAGTGGGATATCCTCCCGCCGGTCGCGCAGGGGGGGGATCAGAACCTGATGGGCGCTCAGGCGGTAGTAGAGGTCTTTCCGGAAGCTTCCGTCCGCCATTATCGCTTTCAGGTCCCGGTTCGTGGCGACGACAACCCGGGCGGCGGCGTGGACCGGCGTGTCCGCACCCAGGGGGTAGTATTCCTGCTCCTGGAGGAGTCTGAGCAGCTTCACCTGGGATGACGGCTGCAGGTCGCCGATCTCGTCGAGGAAGAGGGTGCCGCCCGCTGCCTTGGCTATGAGACCCTCCCGCTGCCGGTCGGCACCGGTGAATGCCCCCTTGAGGTGGCCGAACAGGGTGTCGGAGAAGACCATGTCGTCAAGGCCGGCGATGTTGACCGCCACGAAGGGACCCCTACAGCCGCTGATGTTGTGAACGGTACGGGCGATAAGCTCCTTGCCGACCCCCGTCTCGCCGGTAATCAGAAGGGGCTGGTTACTGGGGGCAATCGCCTCCAGATACTGGAAGATGGAGTGCATCTTTCGACTGCGGGTGATGATCGGGGCGAAAGCTTCTTCGTTGTCGAGCCCGCCGGTGAGGATGTGGCTGCTCAGGGAATTCACCTGGGAGCGGAGCGAGTGCATCTCCAGCGCTCTCCTGACTGTTGCCAGGAGCCGCGGCGGTTCCATCGGCTTGACGAAATAGTCGAACGCACCTGCTTTCATGCACTCCACGGCCATTCCCACCTCGTTTGCGGCCGTGACCACGATGACCGGGATCTCAGGATGGTTCGCGGTGATCTCCTTCAGGAGCTCGTATCCCGGCAGGTGCGGCATGTAGAGGTCCAGGAGAACGAGGGCCACCTCCTGTCGGGCAAGGATTCCCATGACGTTGCGGCTGTCGCTTTCCGTCAGCACCGGGGGAAAGCCGGCGCTCCGCAACGTGATGCTGGTGGTGAAGAGGATTTCCTCCTCATCGTCCACCACCAGGATGGGAAAAGTCTGTTGATCAGGCATGGTTTCGTTCTCCGGCGGGATAGGCGAGCGGCAGGGTTACCGTGGCGGTGGTTCCCTTGCCGGGAGTCGATTCGAATGTCAGCGTGCCGTCGTGTTCTCTGATGATGGCTGCGGAGATGGAGAGTCCGAGACCGGTCCCTCCCTGTTCAAGCTTGGTGGAGAAGAAGGGCTCGGTGATCCGCTCCAGAACCTCCCACTGCATCCCTTCTCCCTCATCGCGTACGCTGATGGTGACCACCGAGGCAACGGGGTCGGCGGATGTGGAGACGGTGACCCCTGCGTCCTTGCCGGGAAGCGCCTGCAGGGCGTTCATGATCAGGTTGATGACCACCTGTTCTATCTGCTGAAATTTCCCCCGGGCCAGCGGGAGGCCTTCGGCCAGTTCCATGCGGAAATGGTCGGTGTAGCGGTGAATCTGGTAGCTGAGAATCATCTTTGCATTTTCAACGATGTTGTTGACGGCGATCGGCACGAAAGCCTTCGCGGTATCCTCCCGGGCGAAGTCCTTGAGGTTGTTGACGATGGCGCTGATGCGGCGCGAACCCTCCTTTACCCCGTGGAGAAGGCGGGGGAAGATTCGCTCTACCTCCGCGACGGGGAGGCCGCCGAGGATGAAATCACCATTTTCGGTGCGATGGCGGTCGAGGATCGGGACGGTGTCGCGCCAGAAACTTTCGATGAGCGATGCGTTCCCCTGGATGAAGGTGTTGGGGTTGTTTATCTCGTGGGCTATGCCGGAGACGAGGACGCCGAGGGAGGCCATCTTGTTGGTGTGGATAAGGTGGGCATGGGTGATCTGTGCCTCTTCCTCCATGCGGATCCTCTGGGTGAGGTCGCGGATGGAGCAGTAGACCACCTCCGTGTCCCGCAGCCGGATGATTTTGCCCCAGATCGAAGAGATGAGACGGGTTCCGTCGGACCTGACAACGCCGATGCGGTTAAGGTGGAAGGGGGTCGTATCATCGACGGGGGGGATGGCCGCGATGAACGGGTTGTAGTCGTCGGGCACGATGAACGACCAGGGGCCGAGCCAGTTGAGTGACTCCTTGTCGCGGCCGATCAGTGTCTCCGCGGCCCTGTTGGCATCGATGATGTCCAGGGTTTCCCGAGCCATCAGGATGATGGCGTCCTCATTCTGTTCGAAGATCTCCCGGAAGCGGGCTTCACTCTCACGCAGGGCCTCCTCGGCAAGGGTACTTACCGTAATGTCCTTGACGACCCCCTGCATCCGCACCGGAGCCCCTTCCGCATCGAACTCGACCTCTCCCTCTGCCCGGAGATGCCTGATCTCCCCGTCAGGGCAGATAATGCGATACGTTTTACCGTAGGGTGCCTGTTCGTGCAGAGTTGCATTGATGGTATCGTTTACGGCTTGCCGGTCGTCGGGATGGACCGCTTCCAGAAATGTTTCGTAGGTCATGTTGGGCTGGCCGGGGGGGATGCGGAATATCCGGAGAAGTTCATCGGAAAATTGAACAGAGTTGTTGAGAATATCCCATTCCCAGTTCCCCACATGGGCAATCTGCTGGGCCCTTGCGAGCCGGGCCTCGTTCTCCCGTAGCTTCAGTTCCGCCTCCCGCCGCTCCGAAATGTCCCGGGCGATGCCCGTGGTGCCGATGACCGTTCCCGCCTCGTCATAAATGGGCATCTTGATGGTTTCGATCCAGACTCCCTTTCCGTTGACGTCGGCGAGGGGCTCCTCGGTGCGGACCTGCTTGCCCGACGCTATGACCCGGGCGTCGTCCTCGCGATAGAGGGTGGCCAGGTCGCTGGGCCAGATGTCCAGGTCAGTCTTCCCCACCAGGTCGGCGGGGAGGGTGCCGCATGCCTGGGCAAACGCCGCGTTGACGGTGATGAATCTGCTTTCGATGTCCTTGAGCCAGACCAGGTCGGGAATGTTGTCGAGTATGGCCTGCTGCTGTAGGCGGATCATCCGTAGCGATTCCTCGGCCTTTTCCCATTCGGTAACGTCTCGCACCACCGCCTGAAGAACCGTGCGTCCCTGGATGGTCAACGCCTTCAGGGAAACCTCGGTGTCGACCAAGGTGCCGTCCTGTCTCCGGTGCTGCCAGGGGAAGATCCCGGCTTCCCCACCCAGGGTAGTGTTAAGCATGTGTCGGGCTTTTTCGGCGGAGGGGGTGCCGTCGGACTGCAGTTCCGGAGAGAAGTGAACAGGAGATCTCCCGATGATTTCATTGCGGCTGCTGCCAAACAGTCGACACAGCTGTTCGTTGCAGTCAAAAATAACGCCATCGAACAGGAGAATTCCCTCTGAGGAACTCTCGAAGAGGGTCCGGTACTTGGTTTCGTTGTCCTGAAGTGCCTCAAGGTGGCGTTTTCTGTCCCTGAGAACCACGAAGGCCAGAACCGTAAAGATAGTGGATATGACCGCTGCGCCGGCGATGACATTGACCTTATAGTGCTCGTACCGCGAATGGAATTCGTTCTTCCTGGCACCCACGTAGAGTACGCCGATGATTTCGCCCCGGCTGTTTCTGATGGGGTCGTAGGCGGTGAAATAGGGGATGCCGAAAATCAATGCCTCACCGCGAAAGGGTTTGTTGTGCCTGAAGATGGCGTCGTAGGCGGGTCCGTTCAACTTGGTACCGACGGCACGGGTCCCGTCTTCCCTGCGGATGTTGGTGGCAACCCGCGTATCACCCATGAAGACCGTCGCGGTGCCGCCAAAGATCGACTGGATCATGTCAGGGAGTTCGAAATTGCCGTTCAGGACATAGTCCCCCGCCATGAGCTTGCCGTCGACAATCCTGAAATCGGTCCCCTTGGCCCTGAGGAGCCTCCAGAAGGTCTGGATCCCCTGTTCCTGCTCCACCTTTGCCAGCCGTTCCGATTCATCGCGCATTGCCGCCAGGAAGAGGAACGTGGTGATCACGGTAGCGCCGATGACAAAGAGAATATTCAGCGCGATAACGTTTACTGTGATTTTTCGCATAAAGCGTTTGTTACAGGAATGTCCTCGATAACAGAGAATGGATGAAAACTGTGAAATGATTGCAAGAGGGATACCAAAGGAGAAGGGGCGATTCGGGGGGAGGGTACCCGCGTCGGCAGTTTAGCGGTACTGTTCCCTCATCAGGTCGGCAAAGGCGCGGGCCGCCGGGGAAAGCTCCCGCCCGTCCCGCTGCACAAGGTAGAAAGTGCGGGAAATCTTCAGCCCGTCGACTGGAATCTCCACGAGTTCGCCGCGTCCCAGTTCCTTTCTCACCGAGATTTCCGACAGAAACGATACTCCCAATCCGCTGGCCACGGCATGCTTGACCGCCTCGTTGCTCCCAAGGCTCGCCCGCACGGCAAGGGTGGCCGGCGCGACGCCGGCGCCGGCCAGGGCGTGCGCGATGGTCCGGGCCGTGCCGGAGCCCGGTTCGCGCATGATGAACTCCTGGCGGGCTAGGACGTCGATACCGACGGGTCCTCTGCCGGCCAGGGGGTGGGCGCTGCCGGCGATGAGCCTGATTTCGTCTCGCCCCAGGGGGGTGAAGGCGAACCCCTCGTCGTCGAAACGGCTCCCGATGATGCCGATCTCCACCTCTTCCCGCGCCACCTTGTCCAGAATCTCCCGGCTGTCCCCCTGGAGAAGCGTCAGGCGGACACCGGGATGCCGCGCAAGGAAGAGGGGCAGGATCTCCGGGATCATGTGGTCGCCCGGAATGTTGCTTCCCCCCACGCGAAGTTCCGCCTCTTCCACCCCCCGGAAGCGCCGCATGGCCGGCTCGATCTCGCGGGCGCCCGCCACCACCCTGCGGGCGTGCTCCAGAAGGAGCTTTCCCCCCTCGGTCAGGAGCGCCCCACGCCCCGTGCGGTCCAGGAGTTTTACCCCCAGTTCATTTTCCAGGGCCGCGATATGCTGGCTCACCGTCGATTGGGTAATGAACGTGGCCTCGGCTCCCCGGGAGAAGCTGCCGCTTTCGGCCACGGCAAGGAAAACTTCCAGCTGCTTGAGGTTCATGGGGGTTCTCCTGTTATCGGTATTTACGATATGAACTATTTAGTTTATCAAAATTATCAATTTGACCTTGTTCTGTCAAATACGCAATACTTTACCAGAATTCGCTATGACGCCTGATGAACTTCGGATGAAGGGGTTTTGGATGAAAATAATCGACTGCAGGAATATGGCCTGTCCCGCGCCGGTGGTTACCACCAAGCGGGCACTTGAGGAGGCGGGTGGCGAGACGGTGCAGGTCCTCGTGGACCCTGGAGCCCCCCGGGAGAACGTGATCCGCTTTGCCGAAAACCGCGGTTTTGCCGTCAGTGAAGTCGAGGCTGACAACGGTTTCGCCCTCACTATCACCTCGCCGGGGAGTGCCCCGGTCGAGCCGGTCCGGACCGTGGCGGGGAAGGGGGGCAAGACCGTAATGCTCGTGGCCTCCGACCGGCTCGGGGACGGCCCCGAGGAGCTGGGGCGGCTCCTCATGAAGAACTTCATCATCACCCTCCTTGACCTTGCGGAGCTTCCTGACCGGATGCTCTTCGTCAATACCGGGGTTCTTCTCACCACGGAAGGGTCCGAGGTGCTGGAGGCCCTGCAAAGCCTTGGTAATCGTGGGGTTGAGGTCCTCTCCTGCGGTGTCTGTCTCGACTTTTTCCACCGCAAGGAGAAGCTCGTGGCCGGATCGGTCACCAACATGTTCACCATTGCCGAGAGCCTCTTGGGGGCAGGGTCGGTGGTCAGATTATAGTAGTTGCAAGGGAGTAAACTGTGTTGAAACGATATGTTATGTCTGTGGCAATCCTTATGTCCGTTGCCGTATCTACCGCTTTCGGCGCGGCGAGCCGGGCCGGGGTCGTGACCGTCGATGTGGACCTGTCGGCCCAGGAAAAGGGGAAAGAGGTGAAACTCTGGCTCCCCTATCCGGTCAGCGACGCCAATCAGTCAATCACCGGCATCAGCGTCACGGGAGACTACGCCGAGTCCGGCGTTTACACCGACCGGGCCAACGGGACGCCCATCCTCTATACCCGGTGGAAGGACGACGCCACCAGCCGCAAGCTCTCCTTTACCTTTGCCGCCGAGCGGCAGGAGGTTGTCCGGCGTGCGTTCCCGAAGAAGGAGACGGCCTGGGATCCGGCCGACTACCGGCAGTACCTGGCCCCCACGAGCCTCGGCCCCACCAGCGGCGAGGTGAAGAAGCTGGCCGATTCCATAACCAAAGGGAAGCAGACGGTCTTGGAGAAAGCCCGGGCCATCTATGACTGGACCTGCGAGAACACCTATCGAGACCCCAATACCAAGGGGTGCGGCAAGGGTGACGTCTGCGCCCTGCTCCAGAAGCCGGGCGGGAAGTGCACTGACATCTCCTCGGTCTTCGTCGCCCTCTCCCGCGCGGCCGGCGTGCCGGCCCGTGAGATCTTCGGCATCCGCCTCGGCAAGAAGGCCCAGGAGGATATCACCGGATGGCAGCACTGCTGGGTCGAGTTCTATCTCCCCGGCTACGGGTGGGTGCCGGTGGACCCGGCAGACGTCCGCAAGGCGATACTGGTGGAGAACCTGAAGCTGGACGATGCGACGACAAAGGAATGCCGGGAGTATTTCTGGGGGGGGATCGACCCCTACCGCATCGCGCTGGCCGTGGGGCGCGACCTGGTCCTCAATCCGCCCCAGGATGGGCCGCCTCTGAACACCTTCGGCTATCCCTATGCCGAGGTAGGGGGGAAGGCGGTCGATTTTTACGATCCGCAGGGTTTCCGCTACTCGATCAGGTACAGAGAAAAATAGGAGGCGGCTCCATGCCGCCTCCTCACCACATGAAGGATCTGCTGGGGGGCTCCCGTGAGGGGGCCCCCTTTTTTTGCGCCAACGCTACTTCAGCGCGTCGGCGATGGAGTGGATTTCTTCCGGGGAGAGGGTGACGTGGAATCCCATGCCCCCTGCGTTACTGTCTATGGCGGACTGGATCATCTCCGCGGTGGCCCCCCTCAGGTTGGACATGGTGCCGTGGCAACCGGCACAGTTGCTGGTGTAGTAGAGCGATGCGCCATCCACGGGCATGGACCGCTGGGCCACTGTTTTCTTCGCGGTCTTGCGGACGGGCGACGGCTCGGGGAAATCGGCAGATCCCCTGAAGTCCTCGGTTGCGGCAGGGGTGCCGGCGGAAGATGTGTCGGAGAGTGTCTGGCCATGTCCCGTTGTGAGGCTGGCTCCGCCGGTACTTCCCGTGGCTGTTCCTGTTATGCAGATGACGCCATATGCCGCGAAGGCAATGGCCAGGGTCAGGATTTCCGTCAATGTGAAAGTTCTGAATTTCATGATGTCCTCCGTTGTTTCCGTGAATTCAGTTAATGTTTGTCGTTAAGGGAGATAGCCATGAAGTTTGATCTCTGTGAGATGTCATCACCTCCTTCCGCTGCCAGCCTGTCAAAATAAAAAGCCGGGTCGCCGCCTATCTGTGGTGTGATAGTTCGGCAACCCGGCTGTCTCGATGAGACCCTGTAGGCTTTCCGCCCCATCCTCGCGGATGGTTTAGTAGTATCGCTATCGCCTGAAGCTATTGCCGCGGCACAAGTCTGCGTCCACGGAAATTTTCAAGGCAATCCGGGAAAAACAAAAAAGCCGGGTCGCCGCCTATCTATTGTGATAGTTCGGCAACCCGGCTGTCTCGATGAGACCCTGTAGGCTTTCCGCCCCATCCTCGCGGATGGTTTAGTAGTATCGCTATCTTCAGCCAGATTCGCTGATGAAAGTGTTGCTATTGTGTAACCGATTTGTTTGTGTGTGTCAACTCTTATGTGAAACTTGTCGTGAACTGGTTACCGTTTAAGGCCCAGGACATAGGCAACGAGGGTTTCCACCTCGATTTCCTGGAGGTTGCCGAAAGCGGGCATGCCGCCGGGGCGTCCCTTGGTGATGGTCTCCTTGATCGCCTCGGGAGTGCGACCGTACTTGAAGTCGGCCTTCTGGAGAGAGGGGGCGCTCATCCCTTTACCCTCTTCGCCGTGGCAACCGGCGCACTGTTTCTTGAAGATGGCTTTCCCCATGGCCTGCGTCTGCTGGTCACTCATGGGGCCTCCCATGGTTGTCTGAGGGACCGCTCCCGTGGCCGGTTTTTCGGCCGGGGCCTGGACGGGCTTTTCCTGCTGCTTGCAGCCGGCGGCTGCCAGACAGCCGGCAAGGATAGCGACAACGATGATGCTCCTGTGTCCCGAACCCTTCAGTTTCGTCACAATGGATCTGTCATGCATGGTGCTCCCTCCGCTCTTTTGATGGGGATGTTTTAGGCGAGTATAATGAAGCGATTCTGTATGTCAAGGCACACGTCTCTCCAGCTCAGGGGATTCTCCGTACCTTCAGGATTCTGCCGAGCGCCACGGCCACCGGGAGTACTCCCCCCGAGAGGAGCGCCCCCATCTTGGCCGCACCCTCGATGTCGGGATCCACAAAGGCGACCCCCGCCACGAAGAGGGCTACGGTGAGCCCCATGCCGGCCACCAGCCCCGTCAACGCCAGTTCCTTGAACCCAACCCTGTCCGGGAGGGGGAAGCCGAGGGCCTTTCCCAGTGAGCCCATGGTTAAGATGCCTGCCGTCTTGCCGACCAGGAGCGCTGTCAGCACGAGCCAGGTGGCCGTTCCCACTGAGGAGAAGCGGACTCCCGCGTTGGCGAGGCCGAAGAGGAAGAGGCCGAAGTCGACGACGATCTTCCAGTCGTGCTCGAAACGGGCGAGGGGGGAGGTGTCGCGGGGATTTTCCTCGAACAGGTGCGCCGATTCCCGCGGAGGATGGGGGAGGAAGGGGATGATGAAGACGAGGGCCAGGGCCGGGTGGAGGTGGGCCTTGAACAGGCCGGTCCAGGAGAGCCCTCCCCCCACAAGTACATAGGGCCAGTAGCTCTTCGCCCTGGCGCCCCGCAGGATGTAGGCGGCCACGATGCCGGCCACCGTCAGGAAAAGCCACATCGGCTCGGTGGGGTGGACTGGATCGGGGTAGAAGACGGCGATGATGGCAAGCCCGATGGCGTCGTCAGCCACGGCCAGGAGCAGGAGGAACGATACCGCCGGGTGGCCGGCGCCAAAGACCAGCCGCGCCACGAGCCAGGCCAGGGCAATGTCGGTTGCGGTGGGGATTCCCCACCCCTTGGTCAGGGTCGGGTCACCGATGACGGCATTGAGACTCAGGTAGACGAGCACTGGGCCGATGACGCCGCCGAGGGTCGCCAGCAGAGGGTTGACGGCCTTGCGGGGCGGGTTCAGGTCCCCGCCGGGAAGGCAGCTCTGGGTGATCTCGGCGGCTGCGATCCCGAAAAAGAGCACCATGAAGAGTTCATTGACCAGGAAATGGAGGCTGACCCCCCCGAAAGAAGGCTGATGGATAAGGGCATCATACCCCCGGGGATCGAGGTTTGCCCAAGCGAGGGCTGTTATGACTCCGGCGATGAGGGGGACGGAGAACTCCCTCAGTAGATTGATCGGTTTTCTCATGCAATCCTGTTCCTGAGAGCCGGCGGTGCCGGGAGGGTAGGGGAGGAGCCCTGTCTCCGCGGCGACACCGCCGGCTGAGGTGCGACAAAATTTATGCTGCCTTATTGTAACGCCGTTCGGGCCATCGTGCCGGGAGGGGGGGGCTTGTCCCCGCAAGGTCCCGGACTTGGCGCACCAGCGACCGCAAGTCTACTACGGCTGTCGAGCCGGACACAAGGGGGCGTCTGCCGACGGAGAAGGCCGTTCCCCCCTGGCGCACCACCCAGCCGAGAGCCGTGGCATCGTTGGCGTCGCTGCCGGCGCATATGATTGCTCCCTCGTGCCTGAGAAGGTGGCAGAGGGCGCGCACGCCGAATTCCATGGTGATTTCGGGGAGAAAGAGGGCTTCCACCATGTCGGGGTACCGATAGAGGGCGCCGCGCCCGTCGCGGCAGGCTTCCTGGAGCCGGTCATCGAGGGTCCGCTTTGTCTTTGGTGCCGCGCCGGCGACATGGAAGACGGCAGACCAGCGGCGGTCCTCGAAGGTTACCCCCGGCAGTTCGGCAAGGTCCCGCAGCACCGGCAGGAGGATGTCCCGCTTTTCCATGAGGAGATCCTTGGGCCGGCCGGAAAGGGTCATGGAGTCCCCGCCGGGGATGTGCCATTCAGTCCCGCATCCCCCCCCGAGAAAAACTCCCGGTATGGCGACCCGGGAGACGAGGTCTTCAAGGGAGCGGCTGGAGAGGACCGCAACCCGTTCGCCGGGGGTGCCGGCGAGTTCCTCCAAAAGTTGGCGGGTGAGCCGGTGCAGGCGGGCCCTGGTCCGGTCGGTCCCCGCTGTCGTCAGTACACCATCAAAAGAAAATATCCAGAGTCTTTGTGACGAATCGTTCACCTTCAAGGTTACACCTCCCTGCGCGCCGTGGCGTCAGGCAACCGGGCGCGGCAGTTGCCCGGCTATCGCCATGGGATGGCGGCAGCCGGATCCGTGAGGGCCGTGGTCACGGCACAGTGGCACCGTGATTCCGGCCGGATCACCGTTCAGGGTTCAGTGACAGCAGAGAGGAGGTGCGGCAGTGTTTGCGCCAAGCAGTCATGGACGTGACGAGATCGTCCGTCACCGGTCATTGCGCGCTGCACGCACCCCTTCATCAGCAGTGGTTTTGAGGTGGGACGAAGAGATCGTAGAAGACCTGGGGCGGCGCCCGGAACGGCTCGAAAGGATGGAGATTCTCCACCGGCGGCGCATAGGCCGGCATGACAAGGGGGGCGATACAGGAAGGGTTGAAGTCGCCGTGGAACGCCTCGGATGCGGGGCCTCCCGACTCTCCCCCGTCGGAATCGGCGGTGATGCATCCGCAGTTCGCGTGTTTGGAGGGGGTCTGATCCTTCAGGTGAAGGGAGAGCGCAAGGCCGAAGCCGGACGTGGAGAGGAGCAGAAGGATCACAACCAGGGCCGCGGCGAGGACTCTATGGGAAAGGATAACGGTTTTCATGGCGTTCATTGTGAGGCGCCGAGGCGCAGTAATTGTTCAAAAGATAGGAAGTTCGGGTACGGCTGTCAAGGTCTTTCGAGGAATATGCCCCTTTCCCGCCATGCCCTGTTTCACCCCTCAAGCATCGCCCGGGCCGCGGCCAACTCCTTCCGTTTCGCCTCGTCCACCTCGGGGTAGGCGAGTTGCAGCCCGTCGAGGGCCTCGATGATGCCTCCCGCCACCACCAGGCGGCTGAACCACTTGTTGTCCGCCGGCACCACATACCAGGGGGCGTATTCAGTGGCGGTGTGACGGATCATATCCTCGTAGGCGTCCATGTATTTGTCCCAGTGCCGGCGCTCCTGGGCATCGGCCACCGAGAATTTCCAGTTCTTGTCCGGATTGTCGAGCCGCTCCAGGAAGCGCTTCTTCTGCTCCCCCCGCGACACGTTGAGAAAAAATTTGCGGATGGCGATGCCGTTGCGGGTCAGGTAGCGCTCGTAGGCGTTGATGTCCTCGTAACGCTCCTTCCAGATATCTTTCGTCACCAGTTGCGGCGGGAGCTTCTGCTTTTCGAGGAGTTCCCGGTGGACCCTGACGACCAGGACCTCTTCGTAGTAGGAACGGTTGAAAATGCCGATCCGCCCCCGCTCGGGGAGGCACTTGCCGCTCCGCCAGAGGAAGTCGTGATCCAGTTCCTCCGCTGAAGGGGCCTTGAAGTTGAAAACCTGGCATCCCTGGGGGTTGACACCGGACATGACGTGCTTGATGGCGCCGTCTTTCCCGGCCGCATCCATGGCCTGGAAGATGAGGAGGAGTCCCCACCGGTCCTGGGCATAGAGCATCTCCTGCATCTCCGCAAGAATTTCGACCCCCTGCTGGAGGAACTCGGCGGACCGGTCCTTGATCCCCTCCTCGTGCTTGAGCCCGAGAGTCTCGTTGGGGTCGTGGTCCTTGAGCCTGAACTTCTTACCCTCTTCCACCCGAAAGCTCTTGGCAAAGGATTTGGCTTTTTTGATCGTCTCGCTCATGGTTTGGCTCCTCGTTGGCCCCACTGGGGCGATTCCCGACCTATCCATACTACCACGGGCGCTCCCTGCTTCAACCTGCCCGGCTGCCATGAAACGCTGGACAGAGAGGCTGGGGGAGGGGTACTATCCCACGTTGTTGCGCATCACCTGAAGAAAGGAACCCCCCCCGTGAAAACCCCGCTGATCGCCTTGGCCTGCATGGCTTTGGTTCTTGTCTGTTCACCAACGTCGCGCGCCGACGACGAAGTGCTCCCCCAGCCGTCTCCTCCCCTCTGCGAAGAGACGCTCAAGCGCCAGGATGAGGCCCTTGCTGCCCTCAAGGCGGAACAGTCCCGGCTGGAGCAGAAGATCCGGGATATGGAGTGCGCCCCGGTCGTTTCCAGCGATGAGCTCCTGGCGAGAAATCTCCACCATCTCCAGAGCCTGGCGGCCAATACTCGCGCCCAGCGCCAGACCATGACCGACTTCAGGACCTTCGTCACCTGGATGAGCTCAAGCCTTGCGGGATACGAGAAGTACATCCAGGCCGGCTCGGTGGTGGCCGGAGCCGCCAAGGTTCTCCCCATCCCCTACGCGGGGCAGGCGTCGATGCTGACCAAGTTCGTCTCCCAGGGGGTCCTCTCCCTCAATGCCGCCTCGGGTTCCATTGCCACGTACCTGAAAATCTCCGACCAGTACCTGGCCCTGGCCGGCGGCATCGACCCGAAACGCCCCGATCCCGCCCGGGTCTCCGCCGCTGTCCGCTTTGCCGACGGGGAATTCCTGCGGTCCATGACCGATGTCCAGGCCAAGCTGCGGACCTCCGCCGACATCTCCGCCTCCACCCTGTCGTTCCTGAAGACCCTGGACAGCTATGTGGGAGGGAGTGACGAATACTGGGCCAGGACCAAGGCCTTCATCACCCGCAACGACGCCTACAAGAAAGACAAAAGCTATCTGGCCTCGAGCATCGAGGGGCTCACGAGCCAGGCCGGAGCGTTCAATAACAGGCTCACCCTCTTCGAGGAAACGGCACGCAAGGATCTGCCGATCATCAAGAACCTGGTGGCCTACGACGAACTGGCGCGGGAGATCGATGCCCGGGCGCGGCAGAAGCGCGAGGCCATGGCAGCGGCGGTGAAGCCGTAGCGGCTGTGCGGTGACGGCGCTGGTATCGGAAAGGGCGGGGGATAATCCCCGCCCTTTCCTGTTTTCATGGGTCGAATGGGCTGTGCCATCGACGGGGTTTACAGGGTCAGCATGAAGGCCAGGAGGTCCTTCTTCTCCTCGTCGGTGAGCTTGACGCCGGTAACCAGATTGAAGAACTCGATGGTGTCCGCAAGGGTCAGGAGCCTCCCGTCATGCAGGTACGGGGGGGATTCCTTGATGCCGCGGAGGGGGAATGTCTTGATGGGGCCGTCGGCGCTTGCCAGCCTGCCGTTCATGGTCTCCGGCCTGTAGAAGCGCTCTGTCCGCAGGTTGTGCATCAGGTTGTCGGTGTAGTAGGGGGCGGGGTGGCACTCGGCACAGCGGGCCTTGCCGAAGAATATCTCCTGGCCCCGCAGTTCGGCCTCGCCGGCCTTTTCCGGGTCGAGCTTGCCGAAGACCGTCAGTTTGGGAGCCGGCGGGAAATCGAGGATATTCTGGAATTCGGCCATGAAGTGGACCTGGCTGCCTCGCTCCAGGATGTTCACCCCCTTCTTGGTGGCGATCACCGGGTCGCCGTCGAAGTAGGCGGCCCGCTGTTCGAATTCGGTGAAGTCCTCGACGCTCTTCATCGCCCGCTGGGAGCCGAACAGCCGTTGGATATTGACTCCCCGCAGGGGGGGCGTGTCAAGACGGTGACGCAGTTCCTGGGGCCGGATGTCCCCCACCAGGTGGGTCGAGGCATTGGTGTGGCCGTTGGCGTGACAGTCGAAGCAGGCAACCCCCAGGCTCGGCTCGGCCGAGCGGCGGTCAGTGGTGGCGTTGAACTGCTGCTGGGGGAAGGGGGTGAGAAGCAGCCGCAGCCCCTCCAGTTGCTTCGGGTTGAGAATGCCGTTGAAGAGCTCGAAGAAGTTCTGGGTGGTCACCAGCTTCCCCTGGGAGACGTCCCCCAGGTCGGGGCGGGTGGTCAGGTAGATGGGAGCCGGAAATTCGGGAAGGAAGTGGTCGGGGATGTCGAAGTCGAGATCGAAGCGGGTCAGGTCTCTGGCGGTCTGTTTTTTGACTTCATCGATGTGAAACTTGGGGAAGACCATCCCCCCCTCGGGATGATTGGGGTGGGGGAGCGGCAAGAACCCCTTGGGGAACAGTCCCTTCTCCCTGATGGTTTCCGGGGACATGGCCGCAAGCTGCTGCCAGGTTGTCCCCGCGGGAAGCTTGACCCGCACCCCCTCCTGCACCCCCTTGCCCCGGGACATGGTAACCCCCTGCATCGCTTTGTCAGCCAGATCGTACCGCATCCCGAGGAGGTCCATCTGGCGCTTCATCACGGCAGTCTTCTGCTTCTCCATGGTTTCCTTGACGGTCGAAAATGCTTCGGTGCCTGCGACCGGCGCATAGCTCGTCTTGCCGACAATCCGTTCTTCAGCCAGGGTGACCGTGGCGCTTGCCAAGGCAACCGCTCCTGCCAACAGGACCATTCTCCGTGTGCTTGGTCGGTTCTTTCCATCCATGGTGAACTCTCCTTTCGCTCTGAGGTGGCATCGGCGACGTTGCGCCGACTTTCGACACCGTCCTGTTTGATGTTTCCCGATCTTTCTGGAGGGGCCGAGACAAATGGGGGGGGGATTAGTGGGAAGTGAATGGAATGTGCATTGAATTACAGGTGCTTATAGATAAATACCCCATAAAGAGCCCTTGTCAATTGCCGGAGGTGGGAGACGGTGTTCGTGGCCACAAAAGATGGGAACCGGATTTGCAGATAGAATGCTGGGAATGAATAATTCGGCAGAGGCATCGACCGGTGCGGCTGTAGTCGTAGAGGATGGAGGGTGAAACCATGGCAAGAATGTCAGTCGATATGATGACGGTGCTTCACAAGTGTGCCGAGATCGAGCTCAAGAGCATGGAACTGTATGATCTCTATGCCGACTGTTTCACGCACGATCTGGATGTTGCCCGGATGTGGCGCCGGGCCGCCCGCGAGGAGGAGGACCACGCCAACCAGTTCCGGCTTGCTTTGAAGATGAGGGACGGAGTCATAAGGGAGGTAAACCTTGACCCCTGCCGGGTTGAATACATCCTTAAGGAACTCCAGTTTGCCATCGACAGAGTGAAACTGAGTTGCCCCACGCTGGAGGAGGCCTTCCATTCGGCAATCAAGCTGGAGGAGGATCTGTCAGGGATGCATGTACAGTATGTGGTGGACTTCGAGGACGAGATGTGCAGAAAGTTTTTCAACGCCCTGATGATGGACGATAAGATCCATGTGAGCCGGCTCAGGGAGGCCTATGATCGACAAACAAAAACCCGCGACCGGTAAGGTGCGGGTAAGGGATAGGCAGATCGACACATTCAGGGCATAACAACTGTCAAAGGCGGAACGGAAACGTTCCGCCTTTTGTTTTGGCAACGCTAGTTGCCGAATTCCCGGGCCTGTTCCACGGAAGCGGAGCGTGCCTGGAGCAGGCTCTCGGCCCGTTGGGCCAGAAGCGATTCGATGAACATGAAGGTGAGGGTCATCATGCCGTAGGCGGTCATTACACCGGCCAGTCTTTCGTAGGCGGCCATTCCCGGGGCGCAGGTGATGACGGCGACCATGCCGATTGCTCCCGCGGCGCACATGCCGTGCCGCACGATCCATTGCCTTTGTTCGGCCACAAACCGGCGCAGCGCCTCCCCGTCGCTGTCCCGGAGGAACTCCCGGCACCGTTGCCAGTCGATCATCATGCGAGGTATGAGAATGGCTGCCACGGATACGGTTATGAATGCCATGACGGTATAGAGCGTTTCCATTGGGTCCTCCCTGAGAGTGGTCCGGAAGTTTTGTCTTTGTCAGGGAAAGAGCAAAAGCATTGCCGTCAATTGACTTAAAGATTCAGACGTGATGTGGTTGGAGGTTTGATGGCAACTTATTGAAAGTACGAGTATTTTATTATATTGAATTGTGAATTAATAATAATTTGAGTGTGTTATAAATGGTCTTTTGACGAAATTCGGTAGTGGCGGGGTGTGACTCACGACGGATGGGTGATTAATTAATCGAAAAAATAGATGGTTGCGACTGTTTTATCTCTTGGAGATAGTGACACGTTTTGGCGTGGTCGTGGCTGAAAAACGGTTATATGGCGAAGTGTCCGTTTTTTCCTTGGATGGCCGGGTGCGGCGGCAACAATTATTTTTCTCTTAGTCGGGGGAGCGGGAGATATTTCAGGGCGATATTGGGGGAGCCATCACGTTCTTACAGGAGCCCTGAAAGGAGCTTTGTCCCCATGACGATGAGGAGCAGGGCGAAGATCTTCTTGAGGCCTGATACGGGAAGGTTGTGGGCAAGGCGTGCGCCGAAGGGGGCAGTAATGACGCTCGCCAGGGCGATGCCGGCCAGGGCCGGGAGGTACACAAAACCGACGGACCAGGGGGGAAGGGACGTGACCACGAGGCCGTTCGCCATGTAGCCGGCAGCTCCGGCCAGGGCTATGGGGAAGCCAATGGCGGCCGAGGTGCCGATGGCATTGTGCATTGATATGTTGCACCAGACCATGAACGGGACCGACAGGCTCCCGCCGCCGATCCCCACGAGGCTGGAAACCGCTCCGATGACCCCCCCGACGCCGAGCATCCCTCCCGTGCCCGGCAGTTGGCGCGAGGGTTTGGGCCGGATGTTGAGGAGCATCTGGATTGCCACGTAGTAGAGGAAGACCACGAAGAAGACCTTGAGGGAGCGGGTCGACAGCTGTGCCGCCACCCAGCTCCCGGCCAGGGTGCCGGCGACGATGCCGGCGGAGATGCGGCGCACCACCCGCCACTCTACGGCTCCCCGGCCATGGTGGGCTCGCAGGCTCGACACCGAGGTGAAGATGATGGTGGCGAGGGAGGTCCCCAGCGCCAGGTGGGCGATGTAGGGAGCGGGAAGCCCCTGGGCGGTGAAGAGGAAGGTGAGGGCCGGCACGATGACGATTCCTCCCCCCACGCCGAGAAGCCCCGCCAGGACGCCGGCAAAGGCGCCGAGGGCCAGGTAGGCCAGCAGGAACATGGCTATCTTTCCCCCTTCTTGCCGTTTTTGCCGTTGTTCCGTTCAAATTCGGCTCTCAGTCGTTCCAGTCCCTTGCGGAAACTCTCGGCGTCGCCGTACTCGAAGAAGCGGCTGTAGCGGGTGTGGGGGGCCAGGATGCGCCGGGCGTGCTTGATGGGGCACCAGTACTGCTCCGTGCGGGCCGCCACCTCCCGCAGATAGGTGGCAAGGCCGTTAGCGTACGAGCAGTAAAAGCAGTTGAACTTTTCGATCACGTTCAGGTAGGGGAGGTCTTCTCGGTCGAAGACAAGGTAGTCGCGACGGCGCACCTTGGGGATGCCGTAGATGGGGAAGCAGATCGCCTGGTAAGTGGTGATGAAGAAGTCAAGGAGGAGAAACGGGATAAAGCCGGCGTAGATGATCGGTGCACTCAGGAGGGCCAGGGGTTGGGCTTCGGCGATGTAGCGGAGCGCCCCCGTCTTGAGCCGCCGCTGCTGTTCCACCACCTCCCGGGCAAAGCGGACCCGCTTCTCCTCGACGATGAGATGGAACTCCTCACGTTTTTTTTCGAATTCGGTTTCAAGTTCTTCTTCGAGAGCCTTGATCCGTTCGATGAGCTCGTTGATCCGGTAGTCCATGGGGGCTCCTTTGGGCTTGAAGGTGTTGTTATACCCGAAACCGCCCCGCTTGTCGCGAGGATTTGCCGAATCCGCGCGGTACCCCGGTGGACGACGATGCCCGGGCGGGTATACTTGCATCTAATGCATCAATCCTAATGCCATGCGCGGAGGGTAACACCATGATCGTCGGAGTGCCGCGGGAGATCAAGACCCACGAGTACCGGGTCGGCATGACGCCGGCCGGTATTGCAGAGTTGGCGCGGGGGGGACACACGGTTCTCGTGGAAACCGGAGCCGGAGAGGGGAGCGGTTTTGCCGACGGGGAATACCTGCGGGTTGGAGCCCGGGTCTGCGGCAGGGAAGAGGTCTTCGGCCCGGCGGAGCTCCTCGTGAAGGTGAAGGAGCCGCTTCCGTCCGAGTACGGCCTGCTGAGACAAGGGCAGGCCCTTTTCACCTACCTGCACCTGGCCCCCAACCGTCCCCTCGCGGAGCTGCTCCTGGAGAGGGGGGTCACGGGAATCGGTTACGAGACCTTCGAGAAGGGAGGGACGCTGCCGCTTCTGGCCCCCATGAGCGAGGTGGCGGGCCGCATGGCGCCGCTGGTGGGGGGATACCATCTCCAGCGGGTTCTCGGGGGGACGGGGGTCCTTCCCTCGGGGGTGCCGGGGGTGCCCGCCGCCCGCGCCCTCATCCTGGGGGCCGGCGTGGTGGGGAGCGGCGCTGCGAGGGTCTGCGCCGGCCTCGGCATGGAAACGGTGGTTATGAACCGGGGGATCGATCGGCTTCAGCGGCTCGACGAAATTCTGGCCGGAAGGGCCCGGACCGTGGCCCTGAACCGGGAGTCCCTGGCGGAGGAACTTTCGCGGGCAGACTTGGTGGTCGGCGCAGTGCTCGTGCCGGGGGGGCGGACCCCTCTTCTCATCGACCGGTCGGCCCTCGGCACTATGAAGCGCGGGTCAGTCATTGTCGACGTCTCCATCGACCAGGGGGGCTGCGCCGAGACGAGCCGCCCCACCACTCACGACGACCCGGTCTACATTGTGGACGGCGTCATCCACTATACCGTGGCGAACATGCCCGGCGCCTATCCTCGTACCTCGACCCTGGCCCTCACCAATGCAACGCTCCCCTGCGTGAAGGCCCTGGCCGACCGGGGAATCGAGGATGCGCTTCGGGCCGATCCGGCCCTGGCCGGCGCCCTCAATACCTGGCGCGGCGCCGTGGTCCACCGTGCCCTGGCCCAGGCGCTGGATCTGCCGTTTTCACTTTTTTCCTGACAAAGGGGGATCCCATGGCGAGCGGTCGAATCGAGGTGATTGCCTATGCGGGCTATCGGGGCGAGGAGTGCCCGCGGGCCTTTGTGGTGGGCGGGGTGCAGGTGGATGTCATGAAGCTCCTCGACCTCTGGACGGAGGAAAACCATTTCTCGAAGCGGCGCCGGCGCTGCTTCCGGGTGAAGGGGAGCGACTGGCGAACCTACGTCATCTGCCACGATGAGACGGGTGACGAGTGGTCGCTGGTGTGACGAGTTTGCGGGAAATCGGCTCTGTTGGTTCAGGCGTGGAACGCCAGGGAGGAAGAGAATGGAAAAACGACCCGTTTCTCAATTGATGCTCAATGGTGCCTGGCTGGTGAAGGCTGCCAACGGTGAGTACCTCGATGTGGAGGTGGGGAAGGACGGTGCGCCGAAACGGTTCGTGACGGTTCCCGTCAGCCGCGTGCGGCATCTGTTCCGCTTCGCGGCGCCGGATGAATGGGCAAAGGGAAAGCAGTGCCCGATGCTTGCCGAACCCGTGCCCATGGAACATGCAGGCGCGGTTCGCGGAGTGAAGGGAGCGCCCCTCGCACCGGCGGTGCAGCTTCCGGTCGTGGTTGCCCATGACGGGTGCATGGGGTTTCGTCTTACCCTTCTGGCGGAAACCGCCCGCGCCATGAGATCACTTACCGTGTCACCCCTCCATGACGCCTCGCGGTCGGCCAGGGGGCGCGCAATGGCGGTCGAGCTCATGGAGAGCATCGAGGAGAAGCGGCGCTTCTTCGCGATCGACATGAACACGACGACGCTTCTGCAAACGTCGAGCACCGTCGGTTTTCCCCAGTTCGAAGGAGAGGCGAAGCGCGCCTTCGACGTCATCGCCCAGCAACTCAGGTTCGATCCCCACGGCGACCGGCTCGACGAAGCGGCCCTCGATCGGCTGCACCGCCCCAATGATTTTTCCGAATCCGCCTGGCAGCAGGTTTGCGATCAGCTGCGGCTTGAGATTCACTACCGGTTCCTGTGCAAGTCGCATTTTGAAGCGCTGACGCACTTCGTGCAGAACGTGTTCATCGCCAACAGCGGCGTCGTGGAAACCGTCGGCGGCCTGGTGAAGCTCGACAAGAACCAGGGAGTCAACCTCCTCATCCAGGGGATGTTCAGCCTGGTGGCCAAGGGGGTGGGAGCGCTGCCGTTTCCCGGCTCCGGGGTCGTATCCGGTGCCCTCGGCGCCCTGTTCAGCTGGATGCTGCAGGACCAGGGGCCGAACGCTGCCACCCTGGCAGTGGCCCTCGTTAACGCCCGCGACGGTCTCGCTGACCTCTTCAACAAACTCATCACCTCCATCCAGAAGATGCAGGGCGCCGTTTATTCCGACTGGGGCAAACTCTCGGAGATGGGAATGGCCCTTGAGCGGGAGGACGGCTCCCGCTGTTGGCCGGAGGAAGACGGCGACCTGAGACGGGAGGCAAGCCGGCTTATGGAAATTTCCGTCTGGAAGGATCTGGTGAAGATCAAGTGGCACCACATGACGTCATCGGATGATCCCGCCTTTCTCCCCCGCTATACCGAAGCGGACAAACAGGCCTATGAGAGTAAAAACCGCAACTACTGGGTTGAATACCGCGCCGGAACGGAGACCAACCTCTTTGGCAAGAAATCGAACGGATTTTACGTGACCTATCACTGGCTCGGATACGGGAACATGTGGGTATGGCACCATGAGCCCGATAACGCCATGTGCGACAGGCTCTTCACAAAGCTGAAAGTCACCCGTCAGGAGGTGTTCACGGACACTTCGTGGAATCTTGGCAGGGAAACTTTCCTTGTGCAGAATTACCCGGTTCCGATGTAAGCGGGAACGTTCTTCACATCACGGCTGAGAAAAGGCTTCACAAGCTTGACTTAACGCGCTATTTCGATTAGTTTGTACTATTCGCAACTTTTTACCAACTGTTGCCATTTCACGACGGAGTCATAGAACATGGACATGGACGAGAAAGACGTAGTTGAAACCGAAGAGGAGAGCTTTGCCGAGCTTTTCGAGAAAAGCAATAGCGAGACCCAGCGTCTGCGCCCAGGCTCGAAGGTGGAGGGGAAGATCCTCAAGATAGGCGCCGAGTGGGTTTTCATCGATATCGGCAAGAAGGGCGAAGGGGTCATGGAGCGCAAGGAGCTCCAGGACGCCGAAGGGAACCTGACCGTTGCCGAGGGTGACACCATCACCGCCTGGTTCACGGGGAGCGTGCGCAACGAGATGCGGTTCACCACCAAACTGGGGGCCGGCGCCGCGGCCAATGCCCAGCTTGAGGAAGCCCATCGCTCCGGCATTCCCGTGGAAGGGTTCGTCGTCAAGGAGATCAAGGGCGGATTTGAAGTGAGGCTCAGCGGCACCACCCGCGCCTTCTGCCCCTTCTCCCAGATCTCGCTCCGCCGCGCCGAGAATCCGGCCGAGTTCGTGGGAAAGCACCTCCTCTTCAAGGTCACTGAGTATAGCGAGCGGGGCCGCAACATCGTCCTTTCCCACCGCCAGATCCTCGAGGAGGAGCAGCGGGTCAAGCGGGAAGCCCTCAAGGAGGTTCTCCTGGAGGGAATGACCGTCACCGGCACCGTGACTCGTCTTGCCGACTTCGGCGCCTTCGTGGACCTGGGCGGGGTCGATGGCCTCATCCCCGTTTCCGAGGTGGGGTGGACCCGCGTCAAGCACGTCCGCGACGTCCTTTCCGTGGGCGAGCAGGTGAGCGTGGTCATCAAGAAAATCGACTGGGAAGCCGGCAAGATCTCCCTCAGCCTCAAGGATACCCTGGCCGATCCCTGGACCACCGTGGCCGAGCAGTTCCCCGAGGGGTCCTACCACACCGGCACCGTGGCGCGCCTTGCCGCCTTCGGCGCCTTCGTGACCCTCGCCCCTGGCATCGACGGGCTGATCCACATCTCCAAGCTCGGCAAGGGGAAGCGGATCAACCACCCCAGCGACGTGCTGAAAGAGGGAGAGACCGTCGAAGTGAAGGTGGACGGTGTCGATCGTGAAGCCCGCCGCCTTTCCCTGGCCCTTGCCGAGGTGAGCCGTGCCGCCGAAGAGGAGGAGAAGAGCGTCGCCTCCTTCCGCCAGCAGGCCACGTCTTCCTCGAAGGAATCCATGGGCTCTTTCGGCGACCTCCTCAAGGCCAAGATCGAAGAGAAGAGGTAAGTGGCAAAGCAGTCCGACTACATCACCCCCGAGGGGGCGAAGAAACTCCGCGACGAGCTTGCCTGGCTCTGGAAGGAGGAACGCCCCCGTGTCACCCAGGGCGTTTCCGACGCCGCCGCCGAGGGGGACCGTTCGGAAAACGCCGAGTATATCTACGGCAAGAAGCGGCTGCGGGAGATCGACCGCCGCATCCGCTTCCTCACCCAGCGCCTCGACCACCTCACCGTGGTCGAGGATCCCCCTCCCGCCACTGGCAAGGTCTTTTTCGGCGCCTGGATCAGGCTCGAAACCGAGGAGGGTGACGAGGTGATCTACCGCGTCGTCGGCCCCGACGAGACCGACGCCTCAAAAGGATTCATCAGCATCGACTCCCCCATGGGGAAAGCGCTTCTCGGCCGGAACGAGGGGGACGAGGTCCCTGTCCGCCGGCCGGCCGGGGAAGCGGTCTTTACGGTGCTCGAAGTCGCCTACCAGCCACTTTCTTGAAGAATTCAGAAACCAGGAGTCAGAATTCAGAATGGGTAAACCGCCTGGCTTCTGAATCCTGAATTCTGACTCCTGACTCCTGGATTCTTAAACTCAGGAGGTTCTCCCCATGTACGTCGTCATCCTCGCCGGCGGCTCCGGCACCCGTTTCTGGCCCCTGTCCCGCAAACTCCATCCCAAGCAACTCATGTCGGTCTTCGGCGGCAAGTCGATGCTCCAGCGAACCGCGGAACGGGTTCTCCCCCTTAACCCCAAGCGAATACTCGTGATCACCAACCACCTCCAGGCCGAGGAAACCCGGCGCCAGCTGGAGTATCTGCGGGGCGTCCGGATCGAGGTGATCGAGGAACCCCTGGGGCGCAACACGGCCCCCGCCATCTGCCTCGCCGCCACCCTCATTGCCCGCCACGACCCCGAAGCGGTGATGGCGGTGCTCCCCGCTGACCATTTCATCCGTGACGAGGATGCATTCTGTGCCACCATCCAGAAGGGGAGGGAGGCGGCCCTGAACGGCTACCTGGTCACCCTGGGAATCACCCCTGACCGCCCCGAGACCGGTTACGGCTACATCGAGGCCGAGACATCGCTGCGGGGTGACGGGCCCTACCCGGTAAAGAGGTTCGTGGAAAAGCCCGACCGCGAGAGGGCCCTGGAGTTCCTTGCCGCCGGCACCTTCTTCTGGAACAGCGGCATGTTCCTCTGGCGTGCCGACGTGATCCTTGGCCAGATGGCAGCCCATATGCCGGAACTGGCTCAGGCCTTTGCCGGCATCACCTTTTCCCCCGACATCTGGGAACCGGCCGACCTGGCCCCCCAGATCGAGGCGGTTTACGCCATGGTCAAAGGGGAGTCCATCGACTATGGCGTCATGGAGAAGGCCGATAGTGTGGCCATGATCCCGGCTTCCTTCGGGTGGAGCGACGTGGGGAGCTGGAGCGCGCTCCCCGAGGTGATGGAGCCCGACGCGGCCGGCAACGTGGTCATCGGCGCGCCGGAAACGGTCATTGCCGATGCCGCCGGCTGCATCCTCCGTGGCGAGAAGCTCATGGCACTGGTCGGGGTTCGGGATCTCGTGGTGGTCGATACCCCCGACGCCCTCCTGGTCTGCGCCAAGGACAGGGCCCAGGACGTGAAGAAAGTGGTGGAGGAGCTGGAGCGGCGCGGCCTGAGGCGCTGCCTCTGATGAGTTACGAAGTCCTCAAAGATCTGGAGATCCTGTTCGGCCTGGCCGTGTTCACGGTGGTGCTCCTGCGCCGGTTCATGCTCCCCTCCATCATTGGCTTTCTCGCCACCGGCATCCTGGCCGGCCCCTACGCCCTCGGGCTCATCGAGGACACCCATCAGGTGGAGCAGATGGCCGAGATCGGGGTGGTGCTCCTTCTCTTCACCATCGGCATCGAGTTCTCCCTCAAGGAGCTGATGCGGATCAAGCATCTGGTCTTCTGGGGGGGCGGGATGCAGGTGGGGGTCACCATCCTCATCGTGGCCGCCCTGGCCGTCGCCTTCGGTTCGACGCTCCCCCAGGCCACCTTCTACGGCTTCCTGGTGGCCCTCTCCAGCACCGCCATTCTCATGAAGCTCCTCATGGACAGCGGGGAGATGGACACCCCCCACGGCAAGATGGCCCTGGGCATCTTGATCTTTCAGGACCTCTGCGTGGTGCCGCTCATGCTCTTCACCCCCTTCCTGGCTGGGGCCGGCAATGGCTGGACGGGAATTCTCCTCGTGTCGGCCAAGGCGGTGGCCGTGGTGGTGATCGCCCACTTCGGCTCCCGGTTCGCGGTCCCCTGGCTCTTCGAGCAGGTGGTCAAGAGCCGCAGCCGCGAACTTTTCATCCTGACCATCATCTTCATCGGCTTCGGCACTGCCTGGCTTACGGCACAGGTGGGACTCTCCCTTGCCCTCGGGGCATTCATTGCCGGCCTCGCCATCTCCGAATCGGAGTACAGCCACCAGGCCTTGGGGGACATCATCCCGTTCCGCGACGCCTTCATGAGCCTCTTCTTCATCTCTGTCGGGATGCTCCTGGATCCCTCGGTCATCCTGAAGCAGCCGCTCCTGGTGGGCTCTCTCGTTGTAATCATCCTGGTGGTCAAGTTCCTGGTCACAGGTGGAGCTGCCGTGGCCCTGGGAGTTCCTGCCCGCGTCGGCATCGTTACGGGGCTTGCCCTGGCCCAGATCGGCGAATTCTCTTTTATCCTCTGCCAGACAGGTGTGCAGCACGGCCTGCTCTCCAAGGAGCACTATCAGGTCTTTCTGGCTGCTTCAGTGGCCACCATGGCCCTCACCCCGCTCTGTCTGAAGATCGGCGCCCCGGTTGCCGCATGGCTGGTGCGGATTCTGCCGGCTCCACTGACGCGGGGAAGGGGAGTCCTGCGCGGGAAGGAGAAGAAGGTCACTCTTTCGGACCATGTGATCGTGGTCGGCTTCGGGGTCAACGGCAAGAACCTTTCCCGGGTGCTGAAGGCACAAAAAATTCGCCATGTTATCATCGAGACCAACCCCTTTACGGTATCCGCCGAGAAGAGCAAGGGGACTCGCATCATGTTCGGCGACGCCTCGCGGCCCGAGGTCCTGACCCATGCCGCCGTGGAGCATGCCCGCATCATCGTCATCGCCATTTCCGACGCCGCCGCCAGCCGCCGGGTCGTGGCCCAGGCGCGGCAGATGAGCCCGACGATCCACATCATCGTTCGCACCCGTTATATCCTTGAAATGGAGCCCTTGTACAAAATAGGGGCCAATGAGGTGATCCCCGAGGAGTTCGAAACCTCCATCGAGATTTTCTCGCGGGTCCTGCGCAATTTCCTCGTCCCCCACGACCAGATCGACCACTGCGTTGCCGAGATCCGGCGGGATTCCTACGACATGTTCCGCACCATGAGCCGTCGCCACAGCCACGCCGTCGGCATCGCCGGCTACCTGACCGGCGCCGAGATCGGGAGCTTCCGGGTCAAGAAGGGGGCGCCCCTGGAGGGTGAGAGCCTCCGCCAGGGCACGCTGCGGAGCCGCTCGGGAGCAACACTCCTGGTCATCAAGCGGGGTGACGAAGTGACTCCCAACCCCGATCCGGTCTGGGTGTTGCAGGAGGGTGACATCGTGCTGCTTCTCGGCACGCCGGAACAGTTGGCTGCCGCAGCGCGGCTCTTCGAGGCGCCGACGGTACCCTCGAAGGGGACAGCGGTTTTGGGCGCCCACTGACACACCACAATCAACAGGAGGAAACCATGAAGAAAGTTCTCGTAACCTACTACTCCCGCAGCGGCAACACCGAGAAGATGGCGCGGATGATCGCCGACGGCCTCGCCACGAAGGATGTAGCCGTTGACCTCAGGAAGGTGGAAGAGGTGGAGCTCGACACGCTCCCCTCCTACGACGGCTTCATCGTCGGTTCCCCCAACTACTTCGGCACCATGGCGTGGCCGGTGAAGAAGTTCGTGGACGAGAGCGTCAAGTACTTCAAGAAGCTCGACGGCAAGGCGGCGGCCGCCTTCACCTCCGAGGGGATGATCGGGGGGGGCGGCGACACGGTGGTCCTCGATATCCTCAAGGCATTCCTGATCCACGGTTGCGTCGTCCAGGGGCTCACCTCGGCCGGCCACTACGGTCCCGTGGCCGTTGGGGCTCCCGACGGGCGGATCGCCGACGAGGTCGGTGTACTGGTGGACAAATTCGCGGCGCTCGTGAAAAGGATCTGATGACCGCCGGGGGGCTCCATAACGGCAGCGGGGGGATGGAATCCGCCCGTCACTGCCGGGAGCTGGTCGAGCGGTGGCTCGCTGACGGGAGCTTCGATGCGCGGCTCCCTGAAGTGGTCCGACTGCGCGGCGTTCTCCAGCCCGAGCAGTACCATGCCGAGGGGGACGCCTGGACCCACACCATGCTCGCCATGGAAGCCGTCCCTGACGACGCCGACCCCCGCGTCTTCTGGGGGGTGCTCCTCCACGATATCGGAAAGGCCGAAACCACCGCCTTCATCAAGGGACGGTGGCGCTCCTGGGGGCATGCGGAAGCCGGGGCCGGGGAGGTGTCTGCCATCATGACGCGGCTCGGCTTCCCGCACCTTGCTGCCGACGTGACGTGGCTCGTCAAGCATCACACCTTCCACTTCTCTTGGAACCTGACCCCCGGCGCACGGCTTTCGCCCAAGCAGCGCCGGTTCATGGAGCACCCCCTCTTTCCGCTCCTTCTGGAGGTCTGCGACGCCGACGCCGCCGGCTCCCGGGGAGGGAGCGACAAGGGGGTGAAGATCGGGCAGCTGGCCGACATGTACGCCGACGTCACCAAAGGTTGGGCGGATTCGTGAGGGGGTAGTTCATGAACGGGAAAACAGGGTTCATCGGCATCATCCTTTTGGCGCTGGTTCCGTGGAATGCTGGCGCCACCGAGACCGGCACCATGATCTGCAGAGGGGGGATCGTTTCCATCGGCGACGCCATCCCCGAGGTGCTGCAGAAGTGCGGCCCCCCCGCTTTCTCTTCCCAGCGGGAGCAGGTGGAAGTCGGCGGCAGCGTAAAGCCCGGCGTCAGCCGCACCTACACGAAAGTTTCGGTGGACGACTGGACCTATAACTTTGGACCCAACGAGTTCATGTACCGGGTTATCTTCGAGAATGGCAAAGTAGCGCAGATCGAGAGCCTGGAATGGGGATACTGACGAAGTAAAGTAAACAGAGTTGTTTTTGCCGGAGCCCGTGGTTTACTTCTGAAGAGGAGGTAAGACCCATGGGACGCACCAGCCGCTTTACCCTCCAATCATCGGAAATCACCCCCGAGAGCATCTCTCAGACCCCCTCTACTCCTACAGAATTGACATCCGATCCCCGTTTCCAGGCGGTGGAACGGACCATCAAGCAGTTCCAGTGCCGGGCCGACGCCCTCATTGAGGTGCTCCACGTGGCCCAGGAGGCCTTCGGCTACCTGAGCGACGAGCTCATGGCCCACGTGGCGAGGCAGTTGAAAATCCCCTTCAGCCAGGTCTACGGGGTCGCCACCTTCTACCACTTCTTTTCCCTTGAACCCCGCGGCGCCCATACCTGCGTCGTCTGCACCGGCACGGCCTGCTATGTGAAGCGATCCGCCGAGATCCTTGTGCGCCTTGAGCAGGAGTTCAGGGTCAAGGCCGGCAAGACCACCGAAGACGGTGGCCTCACGCTCTCCACAATCCGGTGCCTTGGTAGTTGCGGCCAGGCGCCAGTCATGGTTCTTGACGGGGAGACGGTGGGACAATGCACCCCCGATTCGGCCGTTGTCGCGGTAAAGGCGCTTCAGGAGAGCGGCCGGCCCCGGCCGAACGATGAGGGAGGGGTGCGGCAGGAGGGGGGAGGGGGGAGAACCCCATGAACAGGGCTGATCTCAGGCATATGGCCGAGGCGGAGCAGGAGCGTCAGGAGCGGTTCCGTTGCCGGATCATGGTCTGCGCCGGTACGCCGTGCCTGTCGGCGGGGGCCCAGACGGTTCTCGATTCCCTGCGGAAGGCGCTGGCCGAGAGCCGCCTTGACGCCGAGATCGAGGCAGTGGCCAGCGGGTGCATGGGGCCGTGCAGCAGGGGGCCCCTCGTCAAGGTACGCCAGCAGGGGAAGAAGGAGATCATCTTCGAGCGGGTCACCCCCGAGCTGGCGCGGCAGATACTCCTTTCCCTCGCCAAGGGGCGCCGGCCGCCGACAGTGTCGGCCCTGCCGCCGGATTTCCCGTTCCTGGCTCGTCAGATGAAGGTGGTGCTGGCCAACAGCGGCTCCATCAACCCCGAGCGGGTCGAGGAATACGTGGCTGCCGGGGGGTACGGCGCCCTGGCCCATGCCCTCCACGAGCTGACCCCCGACGACGTCTGCCGCGAGGTGTCCGTCTCGGGCCTCCGGGGGAGGGGGGGCGCCGGTTACCCCACCGGCGTCAAGTGGAACCTGGCCCGCAAGGCCAACGGCGAGCGGAAGTATGTGGTGGCCAACGGCGACGAGGGAGACCCCGGCGCCTACATGGACCGCTCCATCATGGAGTCGGATCCCCACCGGATCCTGGAGGGGATGGCCTTGGCCGGATACGCCATCGGCGCCGAACAGGGGTTCATCTATGTGCGGGGCGAGTACTACCTGGCGGGGAGGCGGCTGGAGGCGGCCATCCGAGCCGCGGAACGCGCGGGGCTCCTGGGGAGCCGGGTCTTCGGGAGCAATTTCAACTTCCGGATCGATATCCGCACCGGCGCCGGCGCCTTTGTCTGCGGCGAGGAAACGTCGCTCATGGCCTCCATCATGGGGAGACGGGGCCAGCCGCGACAGCGCCCCCCCTATCCGGCCCAGCAGGGGCTCTGGGGATGCCCCACCCTCATCAACAACGTGGAGACCCTCGCCACCGTGCCGGCCATCATGGGGAAAGGGGGGAACTGGTACGCGGGGATCGGCTCGGCCGGAAGCAAGGGGACCAAGGTCTACGCCCTTGCCGGCCAGGTGGAGATCGCGGGGCTCATCGAGGTCCCCATGGGGACGACCCTGCGGGAGGTGGTCTTTGACATCGGCGGCGGCATTCCCGGCGGGAAGCGCTTCAAGGCGGCCCAGTCGGGGGGGCCGTCGGGAGGGTGCATCCCGTCCGGGGAGCTGGACACTCCCCTCGACTACGAGAGCATGCAGCGGGTCGGCACCATCATGGGGTCAGGGGGGCTCATCATAATGGACGAGACGAGCTGCATGCCCGACGTGGCTTCCTTCTTTCTGGATTTCTGCCGGGACGAGAGCTGCGGCAAGTGCGTCCCCTGCCGGGTCGGCACTGTGGAGATGCACCGGCTGCTGCGGAGGATCACGGGGGGGACCGCCACCATGGACGACCTGGCGAAGCTGGAGGAACTCTGCGAGCTGGTGGGGGCCGCGAGCCTCTGCGGCCTCGGCATGACCGCCCCCAACCCGGTCTTGAGTACGCTCCGCTACTTCCGGGACGAGTACGTGGAACACATCAGCCGGCACCGTTGCGCGGCCGGCGTCTGCTCCATGGCGGAAGTGCCCGCCGGCCCCGAGCAGGAGGCGCTGCTGCACGCCATGGGTGGTGCCGGGGAGGAGGCGTGATGTCGGTCGTGACCCTGACCATCGACGGCGAGCTGGTGAGCGGCCGGCGGGGGGAGACGCTCCTCCAGGTGATCCGCGAGCACGGCTTGGCGCTTCCCACCCTCTGTCACCTGGAGGGGCTTTCCGAGCGGGGGGGATGCCGGCTCTGCATCGTGGAGGTGGAGGGAAGCCCCCGCCCCATGCCCGCCTGCAGCACCGCCGCCCGGGAGGGGATGGTGGTCCGGACCGCCACCGACCGGCTCATCCGCTACCGCCGCATGATCGTGGAACTCCTCTTTGCCGAGCGCAACCACTACTGCGCCGTCTGCGTCTCCGCCGGAAACTGCGAGCTCCAGACGGTGGCAGCCACTCTGGGGGTCGACCATGTCCGCTACGAGTACCTCTCCCCCCGGCTCACCATGGACCTCTCCCACGAGCGGTTCGGCATCGACCACAACCGCTGCATCCTCTGCACCCGCTGCGTGAGGGTCTGCGACGAGGTCGAAGGGGTCCATACCTGGGATGTCTCCTGCCGTGGAGTCCGGAGCCGGGTCATCGCCGACCTGAACCATCCCTGGGGGCGGAGCGAAACCTGCACCAGTTGCGGCAAGTGCGTCCAGGTCTGCCCCACCGGCGCCCTCTTCACCAAAGGGGCAGCGGTGGGCGAGATGGTGAAGGATGCCGGCATGCTCACGCGGGTTATCGAGGGACGGGACAAGAAGGGATGGCAGGAATGACGGGGGGCGGCAATGGGTAGGCGGGGAAGGATCCGGTTCGCCACGGTCTGGCTCGGTGGCTGCTCGGGGTGCCACATGAGCTTTCTCGATCTGGACGAGCGGCTCGTGGAGCTGGCCGGCCTGGCCGACATGGTCTACGGCCCTTTTATGGATGCGAAGGAATTCCCCCGGAAGGTGGACGTGACCCTCGTGGAGGGGGCAGTCACTAATCGGGCCAACCTGGCCATGGCCTTGATGCTGCGGGAACGGAGCCGCATTGTCGTGAGCCTGGGCGACTGCGCCGTGACTGGCAACGTGACGAGCCTGCGGAACCAACTGCCGGTGGCCGACGTCCTGGCAACCTTCCTGAGCTGTGGGGAAGGGAGCGTTCCCGCCATGGACTACAATGCAGTGCCGGAGCTTCTCCCCCGGGCGCTCCCCCTCCATCAGGTGATCGCGGTGGACGGGTTTCTCCCCGGCTGCCCCCCGGACCCGGAGAGGATCTGGACCGCCATCGGGTGCCTCCTGCGGGGGGAACCGGTTCATCTCGAATCAGATATGCTCACCTTCGGATAGGATTGCCATGTCACGCACCATTACCATAGACCCCGTCACCCGCATCGAGGGGCATGCCACCATCACCATCCGGCTCGATGATGCCGGCTCCGTGGCGGACGCCCGGCTCCACGTCACCGAGTTCCGGGGCTTCGAGGCCTTCTGCGTAGGGCGGAGCATCTGGGAGATGCCGGGCATAACGGCCCGCATCTGCGGCATCTGCCCCATCAGCCACTCCATCGCCTCCGCCCGGGCCGGCGACGCCATCCTCGGCGTGGATATCCCCCCGGCCGCAGAGCAGCTGCGGCGCATCGCCAACCTGGCCTCCCTCATCCAGAGCCACGCCCTCAGCTTTTTCCACCTCTGCGCCGCCGATCTCCTCCTGGGGATGGACCACGACCCGTCCCGCCGCAGCCTCTGGGGGCTTCTGGAGAGTCGCCCCGACGTGGCCCGGCGCGGTATCAGGCTGCGGCAGATCGGCCAGCAGATCGTGAGCAACCTGGCGGGTGAGAGGGTCCACCCCTCCTGGGCCGTCCCCGGTGGGGTCCGGGAGCCCCTTGATGCCGAGCGGCGCCGGAAGGTCGTCGAACTACTCCCCGAGGGAATTGCCATCATCCGCTCGGCTTTCGAGCTGCTCGACGAGATCTACGGACGCCATGGCGCCGAGGTCGGCACCTACGGCGATTTTCCCTCCCTGTTCGCCGGCCTTGTGGGGGAGGACGGAGGACTCGAGCACTACGACGGCATGCTCCGCTTTACCGACAGCTCCGGTGCCGTGGTGGAGGAGGTCCCCCCTGACCACTACGACCTCGCCATCGGCGAGAGGAGCGAACCGTGGAGCTACATGAAATTCCCTTTCTACCGCAACCATGCCGGGCGTGATGGGGGAGGGATGTTCCGGGTGGGGCCCCTGGCCCGTCTTAACCTCTGCGAACGGGCCGGCACCCCCGAGGCTGACCGGGAACTGCAGACATTCCGGCAGCTGCGGGGCACGGGAGGGGTGGTCACCGGCAGCTTCCACTACCACCATGCCCGGCTCATAGAGATCCTCCACGCCCTGGAGCGGATTGGCGAGTTGCTGGACGATCCCGCCATCCTTGACCGTCACGTCCGGAGCGAGGCGGGGGTCAACCGCCGACACGGCGTCGGCTTCTGCGAAGCCCCCCGGGGGACCCTCTTCCACGACTACGAGGTGGACGACGACGGCCTCATTCTGCGCCTCAACCTCCTCATTGCCACCGGGCAGAACAACCTGGCCATGAACCGGACCATCCTGGAGGTGGCCAGGTCGCATATCAAGGGGGGGAAAGTGAGCGAGGGGATTCTGAACCGGATCGAGCACGGCATCCGCGCCTACGACCCGTGCCTCTCCTGCGCCACTCACGTCTACGGCAGAATGCCGTTCCAGGTGTTGCTCCTGGCGCCGGATGGGACGGTGGTGGATGAGATAGCGAGCTAACCCTGGCGGTTTCCCCCAAGAGCAACCACTTCTCAAGATCAATCCGCGACCTTGGCATCATCGATTCCACGGTGCGTGAAGCCAGACTCTTAGCCTGTGGTCAGGTGGCAAAAAACCGAAACATTGTCATCTATTTCCTTGAGAATTTTAATTTACACCCTGCCGAAGACTGCGTATATTTCAGCTGGAAATGCCTTTGTTTAAAGCGTTGGCAAGCCGAATTGCATGGAAAATTTTGACATGGGACGCACAGGCAACATTGTGGCTGATGCCGTATTGATTGATTCGTGGAACTGAGCTTGAGACGATAATTTCAGAGGACTTCAGAAGTGGAACCAGATGCTGTAAGTTTCCTATATAGGATACCTATTGCGGTTTCCTATATATAGGAAAACCTATTAATAAGTAGTTATTTTCAAGAGTGAATTATGATCCAAGATAAAACGAGGCGCTTTTTCAAGATTGACGTAATTTTGGTGATAATCGCCAGTATTAGTGCCTTCTTTATGGTTAAGGCAAGCGATGATTATCTCCCGTCGAGCCTTAATAAAACCTGTATCGGCCGTGCAATACTACAATTCGAAAATGGCAATCAACTAATCTTCAATCTTGCCGTTGGCATGCTGGTCGGCCTTTTTGTGTACGTCCTTGTTTCACGGCTTCCCGAGCGCCAGAAAAGGATAAGAATACGAAACCACTTACTTCGCCAGTACGAAGCCTTCAGATATGAAACAATTCGAATACTTGTGTCTGCTCAGGGTGCTACATATGCAGGAAATTTAATAGAAGAGCTCATGGACAAGAAAAGTTTCAGACAGTATTTTGAAACCAAAGTTTCTGAAAGTGAAACACGATGGAGCAGGGTAGTCAATAATTTTAATGATTACTGCTTCAGAGAGCTTTCAGTTGAATTTGATATACTCATAAGCGAGATACTGCTTGCGGTACACACGATTGATATTGAGACTGAAAAAGTCTTCTCGCAAATTAATCATATTAGGCACGTTTCCATGTACGTGAAGTCTCTAGGCCAAGAGTACGACGACAGGAAAACATTATTTCGCTATCTATGGTCTGTCAACTCGGGCTTTTCTTTTGAACACGGGTACGCTCATCCAGATATTATTGAAGAGGCGATACTTGCTATATAAAAAATAACAAAGCGCAGCAGCAGTCTGCGCTTCGCTCCGCTGCTGTGCTCTCTACCGTTAGCCTGAAAGAAAGGAAGGCCAACCTTGAACAATGAGCTTCGGGATGAGCTGCTCTCAATGCAACATGAAGATCAGAAAACATTGCAGGAGCTGATCGATTCTGGCGAATTGGGTACGGTCGAATACCATCCAACAATTAAGGACGTCCACGAGCGAAATAACAAGCGCATAAAGGAAATCATCGGACAGCAGGGATGGCCAGGGATTAGCCTGGTAGGTAAGGAAGCTGCCGAGGCTGCTTGGCTCATCGTCCAGCATGCGGTACTTGACACTGTATTCATGGAATCATGCTTGGCACATCTTCGAGAGGCTGTTAAAAGGGGGGAAGCGGAGGGGAGCCACCTTGCTTACCTACAAGACAGAGTACTCACTATGTCTTGGAAACCTCAAATTTATGGTACGCAACACGATGTCGATGAAAGCGGTACGGCCTTCCCGTTGCCGATGGAGAATCCTGTAGAAGTTGACAGTTTGCGAAGGGAAATGGGATTGGGCACCTTGGCCGAAGCGACGAGGCGCATACAGGAAAGGGTGAATGCTATACGCCGAAATCGTAAGGCTAACCAAGCCGAGTGACCTTTCCCCGTAAAACTCAGCCTTGCACGCTTCGTGATTTCGGTTTAGAGGATCACTGGTAGCCGCTCCGTAAGCCGGATCTCCTCCGGCGTCACCAGGGCCCGGTAGGCGAGGGACTCGACGCCACTCGCCACGGCCAGCCGGAGGAGCTGTCCGTATTTCGGGTCAATGGCGTCGGCCGGTGAAACAGCCTCGCCGTCCCCCCGCTGCACCACGTAGAAAATCACCCCGCGATCTCCCTGTCAACGGCAATCGAAAATTGACCCACTTTACCGGTTGATCGGCAATTGAAAAATGACCCACCTTCCTGGGTTAATCATCCATCTGGGGTGTCGGCAGTTGCTGCCCGAGAATGCCAGCTCGGCGCTTCTCTTTCAATCGGTAGCTGTCACCCCTGATCTGAATGACATGGGCGTGGTGCAGCAACCGGTCGAGCATTGCTGATGTGAGTGCCGTGTTGCCGCCGAAAGCCTGTTCCCATTCCCCAAAGCTCAGGTTCGAGGTGAGGATGACGGAACCTGTTTCGTACCTTTTGGCGATCACCTGAAAGAACAGGTTTGCCTGTGTTTCGCTGAACGGAAGGTATCCAATCTCGTCGATGATGAGTAGTCTCGGCCCCAGGACACTGCGCCGCATTACTTCCTTGTACCGCCCCTGGCGCTGGGCGCTTTCGAGTTGCAGCATCAGGTCCGCAGCGGAAATGAAGCGCACCTTCACGCCGCACTGGGTTGCCCGGTAGCCGAGGGCAATGGCGAGGTGAGTCTTGCCGGTACCGCTGGGACCGAGCAGGATTACATTCTCCCGACGCTCCAGAAACGCCATTGCCGATAGGTCCAGGATTCGCTGCTTCGGGGCGCCGGTGGCAAAATCGAAGTCATAATCCTCAAGGGTCTTGATCGCGGGAAAGCCCGCGAGCTTTGCCATGGTGTGGCGCGAGCGCCCCTGCCGGACGTCGTTCTCGGCCTTGAGTACCTGCTCGAGATAGTCGATGTATGACGACTCCTGCTTTGCCGCAGCATCGGCAAGGTCGGCGTACACATCGGTCACCGCCAGAAACTTCAAGTCGTCGCAGAGGGTGACCATACGCTGGTGCTGGATGTCGCTCATAGCCGCCCCTCCTGAAGGATCTGATCATAGAAGGAGGCGGGGCGCTGAAGTGGGATCACCGGCCACGGCATGGGAGTGATGACTTCCGGCTTGCCCTGCTCAACCTTAACCCTTGGCGGCAGCGGCGACATTGCCGCGCGCTCGATCTTGAGACGATCGCAGGGGCGCTCGCTGGTCTCGCCATGGATTCGGCAGTTGGCTACGTCATTAAGCCAGTTACGGACCTCGATGTTGGCGGTCGCGACATCGAGAGTTAATCCTGCCTGCTTAAGGCGCGAGACCAGCGGATAGTAGAAGCTGTACCGCAGGTAGCGGTTGAACCGCTCGACCTTTCCCTTGGTCTTGGCGCGGTACGGCTTGCACAGCCGGGGGATAAACCCGAAATGCTTGGCTGTGTCCCACAGGCCGGAGTGGAAGCGGTGCTTGCCCTCGCCGAAGGCGTTTCGCTCCAGAACCACAGTCTTCATGTTGTCATAGAGCACTTCACGCGGGACGCCGCCGAAGAAGGAAAATGCCATCTCATGGCACTCACGAAGGACATCAAAGGCCTGGCTGGTGGTGAAGACGACGAACGAATCGCGGCTGAAACCAAGGGTTCCAACGAACGCGTACAATGGGTGTTTACCCCTGCGCAATTCGCACCAGTCGGCTTGCATCTGCTTGCCGGGCTCCGTTTCAAACCGGACAACCGGCTCCGGAGTGACACGGGAGTAAAGTGTCGCCAAAAACGTTCTTACGGTGCGCTCGCAGCCATCGTAGCCAAAGCTGGCAATTTCCCGAGCAAGCACCGGAGCAGGAATCCGGTGTGGCAGCGCCGCCTTCACCCGCTCTTCGAGAAAGGCTTTAAATGGATCTAGCTTCCCCGGCCGCTTCGCCCGTTCTTTGTATCTGGGATCGGCCGTTGATCTGAGGAACTTCCTGACCGTGTTTCGGCATAGCCCGGTGATCCGCGAGATCTCCCGGATGCTTTTGCCCTGTTTCTTGAGAATTCTGACTTCCATACACTCTTCCTTTCCGATCATGCCGACCCTCCAGGTCGGCTAGGTTATCAGGAAGAGTGGGTCAATTTTCAATTTCCGAGGTGGGTCATTTTTACATTGCCGCTAACATCCCCACCGCACCATCTCCATCAGTTCCCGCAAATGCTTCTGCCCCCGTTCCGTCACGGCGTCGGGGAAGAGGGCAGCGCCCCGGTTTACCTTCCAGGAGGAGGTCAATCCGGCTCCTTTTTCCCCGTAGAGGTGGCCCCCTCACCCGGCACCGCTTCCGCCCAAGCGCAAAACGCTGGTAGCGGAGAGCAATAATGCCAGCCCAAGTGCAGCCGGTGAGAAAAGCCTTGTGCCCGTACTTGGTCTCCCGCCGTTTCCTCGAAATAGAAGACTACCTTTTCCGAGCCGGAAACCTTTTCTCTTTGAGATTCAGTTACAATATATTTTTTTATCAAAAATAAAAGTGTCGACACTTTTTGCTTGAAAATCTAAAATATGGGGTATAATCTTCACTTGTCACAATAAATCACAATAAGGTGTCGACAAAATGAAGCATCAGGTAAACGATAACAATCAGTCCGCGACTCCCCTGACGGACCGGATTTTTGATGTCCTTCAGGATTCGATCATCAAGGGTGAGATCCCCGCAGGGAGCAAGATTTCAGAACCAGAGCTTGCCAAAACGTATGGGGTGAGCCGGGGGACATTGCGCGAGGCTTTGAGCCGTCTGGAAGAACGGCATCTCGTCATCCGAGCGCCGAACCATGGTGCGCGGGTCATCTCGCTTTCCTATGAGGAGCTGATTGAAACCTATCAGGTTCGCGAAGTCCTGGGGGGGCTCGGGTGCAGGCTTGCCGTCCAGAATATGACCGACAGCGAGATCGCAGAGTTGAAAAAGCTGCTGGATGAGCATGAGAAGAGCATTGCGGAAGATCAGGGGCTTTCCTACTACCAGGAGGAAGGAGAATTCGATTTCCATTACCGGATCTTGCAGGGTAGCCGCAACAAGAGACTCTTGGCCATTCTGGATGGTGGCCTCTACCAGTTGATCCGGATGTACCGGTACCAGTTCAGCACCGACAGTCCCCGGCCCTTGCTGGCGCTCAAGGAGCACCGTCGTATCGTCGACGCCATCGAGGAGCGGGATGAAGAGTTGGCGGAGCTCCTCATGCGGCGCCATATACGGACCGCGCGCATCAGCGTCGAGGAACGGCACAAAAAAGCCATCGCAAAGGATAGTGGCAATGTCTGAGCAGATTTCCGCCGGGAAGCTTTTCCGCAGGGTCATTGATGCTGAAAAGCCGCTTCAGATTGTGGGGACGATCAACGCCTACTGCGCAATCCTGGCCGAAAAGGCCGGTCACCGGGCAATCTACCTCTCCGGCGCCGGGGTCGCGAACGCCTCGTTCGGTCTTCCCGACCTCGGTATAATCTCCCGCAGTGACGTCCTGGAGGAGGTGAGGCGGATTACCGGCGCTTCCCCCCTGCCGCTCCTGGTCGACATCGATACGGGATGGGGAGAGGAATTCGGGATCGACCGCACGATTAAGGAGATGATTCGCGCAGGGGCGGCGGCGGTTCACCTTGAGGATCAGGTCGAACCGAAACGCTGCGGCCATCGCCCCAACAAGTCCATTGTTTCAACAGGCAGAATGGTGGACCGTATAAAGGCTGCGGTGGATGCCCGAAGCGATGGGGATCTCATGATCATGGCCCGTACCGACGCTCTGGCGACTGCAGGGCTCGACGCCGCCGTCGAAAGGGCGGCCCTCTATGTGGAGGCCGGCGCGGAGAGCATCTTTGCGGAGGGGGTGACCGACCTTGCCATGTACCGGCGGTTTGCCGATGCCGTTGATGTGCCGCTCCTGGCCAATATGACCGAATTCGGGAAGACCCCCTACTACACGAAAGAGCAGTTTGCTGCGCAGGGGGTCGCTATGGTGCTCTATCCCCTGAGCGCCTTCCGGGCCATGAGCAGGGCCGCACTGGAGGTGTATGAGACCATCCTCCGCGCCGGAACCCAGGAGCCGGTTGTGGCGGCCATGCAACCCCGGGAGGAACTTTACGAACTGCTCCACTATTACGACTATGAGCGGAAGCTCGACCGGCTGTCTTCCCGTGACGGCGTTGAAAGCGGCGAGGGGAGGGAGAAACGGTGAGCACGACTGCCGACGTGAATGTCCGGCCAGCCCCGGACCAGGTGCTGGTCGACATAGCCGAGTACGTCACGGGCTACCGGGTGACGAGCCACGAGGCCCGCGAAACTGCCCGCTACTCCCTGATAGATGCCCTCGGGTGCGGCATGCTGGCCCTGACGTTTCCCGAGTGTACCAAGCTCCTGGGGCCGATCGTCCCCGGAATCGTCGTCCCTCTCGGCGCCCGGGTGCCGGGCACCCGTTACGAGCTTGACCCGGTCAAGGCGGCCTTTGACATTGGCTGCATCATCCGGTGGCTCGACTTCAACGACACCTGGCTGGCCGCCGAATGGGGACACCCGTCGGACAACCTCGGGGCGATCCTGGCTGTTGCCGACCACCTGAGCCGGCGCAACGTTGCCGAAGGAAACGCTCCCGTGACCATGGGCGAGGTGTTGACCTGCATGGTCATGGCCCATGAAATCCAGGGGTGCCTGGCCCTGGAGAACAGCTTCAACCGGGTGGGGCTCGACCACGTCCTGCTGGTCAAAGTCGCCTCGACCGCGGTTGTCATGAGACTGCTCGGCGGGACAAAAGAGCAGATAATCGATGCCCTGTCCCAGGCGTGGGTCGACGGCCAGAGCCTCCGCACCTATCGCCATGCGCCCAATGCCGGCAGTCGCAAATCCTGGGCCGCGGGGGATGCCGTCAGCCGGGCCGTTCGGCTGGCCCTCATGACCCTCCAGGGGGAGAAGGGGTATCCGAGCGCGCTCACCGCCCCCACGTGGGGATTCTATGACGTATCGTTCAAGGGAAGACCGTTCCGCTTCCAGCGCCCCTTTGGCACCTACGTCATGGAAAACGTCCTCTTCAAGATCTCCTACCCTGCGGAATTCCATGCCCAGACCGCCGTTGAGGCCGCAGTGAAGCTCCATCCCCAAGTGCGGGAGCGACTCTCGGACATCGAAAAGATCGTCATCACCACCCACGAATCCGCCATCCGCATCATCAGCAAGACCGGCAAACTCCATAACCCGGCGGACCGGGACCACTGCCTCCAGTATATGACCGCCATCGGGCTCATTTTCGGGAACCTGACCGCCGACCATTACGAAGAGAAGGCTGCGGCCGATCCCCGCATCGATCCCCTGCGGGAGCGGATGGAGGTGGTGGAAGAGCCGCGTTACAGCCGCGAGTATCTTGAGCCGGACAAACGTTCCATCGCCAATGCCGTCCAGGTGTTCTTCCGTGACGGCTCCTGCACCGAGCGCGTGGAGGTGGAATATCCCCTGGGGCATCGCCGCCGCCGTGCCGAGGGGATCCCACTCCTGCTGGAGAAATTCCGGGCGAACCTCTCTGCGCGTTTCCCGGAAGAACGGCTCCGGCGGATAGTCGCCTGCTGCCAGGATCAGCAGCGGCTGGAGAATACTCCCGTGAATGAATTCATGGAATTGTTTCTTATCTGATCATCGTCGAAAGGAGGTTGTGAAGTTGTGTAGCGTTGGTTGATTTTAATGCAATTAAGGAAAGGAGAGTTAGTACGATGGGATTAAAAGAAACGCTTAAGCAGAAAATCGAGGAATTTCGCCCCCGCACCACCAGGCTTGTCAAAGAGTTCGGCAAGGTCAAGATCGATGAGGTCACCATCGAGCAGTGTATCGGCGGCGCCCGCGACATTCGCAGTCTCGTGACCGATATCTCCTACCTGGACCCCCAGGAGGGAATCCGGTTCCGCGGCAAGACCATTCCCGAGACCTTTGCCGCCCTCCCCAAGGCGCCGGGTTCTGATTACCCGACAGTCGAATCCTTCTGGTATTTCCTGCTGACGGGGGAGGTTCCCACCCAGGCCCAGGTGGATGAAGTGCTGACCGAATGGAAGGTTCGCCAGGAAGTTCCTCAGTATGTTTTCGATACCATCCGGACCCTGCCCCGGGACAGCCATCCCATGGCAATGCTCTCGGTGGGCATCACCGCCATGCAGCGGGACTCGAAGTTCGCCGCCCTCTACAATGCCGGCAAATTCAACAAACTCTCTGCGTGGGAATCCGTGTACGAGGACGCCTGCGACATCGTCGCCCGCATTCCGGTCATCGCCGCATTCATCTATAACCTGAAGTACAAGGGCGACAAGCAGATCGCCATCGATCCCGCGCTGGACATGGGGGCAAATTTCGCCCACATGATCGACCAGGGCGATGCGTACAAGGATGTGGCACGGATGTACTTTATCCTCCACTCCGACCACGAATCCGGCAACGTCTCCGCCCACACCACCCACCTGGTGCATTCCGCCCTGTCCGACCCCTACTATGCCTATGCCGCCGGGTTGAACGGCCTGGCCGGTCCGCTCCACGGCCGCGCCAACCAGGAAGTGCTCGACTGGACCATCAAGTTCCAGGAGAAGTACTGCAAGGACCAGGAACCGACCAAGGAGCTCATCACCAGGGCGCTGTGGGATACCCTCAACTCCGGTCAGGTCATCCCCGGCTACGGCCATGCCGTCCTGCGCAAAACCGATCCCCGCTACATTTCCCAGCGGGAGTTCTGCCAGAAGCACCTCCCGGAGGATCCCCTCTTCAAACTGGTTTCCATGATCTTCGAGGTGGCTCCGGGCGTCCTCACCGAGCACGGCAAGACCAAGAATCCCTGGCCCAACGTCGATGCCCAGTCCGGCGTCATCCAGTGGCACTACGGGGTCAAGGAATGGGATTTCTACACCGTTCTCTTCGGTGTCGGCCGGGCTCTCGGCTGCATGGCAAACATCACCTGGGACCGGGGACTCGGCTATGCCATCGAGCGCCCGAAATCGGTAACCACCCCCATGCTCGAAGAGTGGGCCGCTAAAGGTGGCCGTCTGTAGTATCCGCGGTAAATGCGTAGCTTTACCGTATACATAGAAAACAAACAGGAGTTTACAATGGCAAAATACGGAACACTGCAGGAGCGCGTGCGCTGCACGTCATTGCTGGGCAAAGTCATGAAGGCGGAAGAAACCATCCCCTTCTTCAAGAACGGGATGAACCTCGGCTGGTCGGGCTTCACCCCCGCCGGGTATCCCAAAGCGGTCCCCATCGCCCTCGCCGACCATGTGGAGAAGAACAACCTCCAGGGGAAACTGCGCTTCAGCATCTTCACCGGGGCATCGGTCGGGGCCGAAACGGAAGACCGCTGGGCGACCCTGGACATGATCGACCGCCGCTGGCCGTACCAGACCGGCAAGAACATCGCCGCAGGGATCAATGAGGGACGTATCCGGATGGGGGACAAACACCTCTCCCTCTTCGCCCAGGATCTCGGTTACGGCTTTTACACAAAGGACACCCCGAGCGGCAAGCTGGATCTGGCGATTATCGAGGTGTCGGCAATTACGGAGGACGGCGGGCTCGTGCCGACCTCTTCCGGCGGTGTCATCCCCGAAATCCTCATGATGTGCGACCACGTCATCGTCGAGGTCAATGTCGGGCAGCCCTCCTTCGAGGGGATGCATGACAACATCATCTGCGACAACCCGCCGAACAGGCAGGTCCTGAACATCACGAGGGCAGATTCCCGGATCGGCACCACCGCTGTCCCGTGCGATCCATCCAAGATCATTGCCGTTGTGGAGTCGGAGTATCGGGACAACGGCCGGGCCTTTTCCGAACAGGACGAGACATCCGAGGCCATAGCCAACCACATCATCGACTTCTTCAGCCACGAAGTGAAGGCCGGCCGCCTGCCGAAAAATCTCCTGCCGCTCCAGTCGGGGGTCGGCTCCATCGCCAACGCCGTCATCGGCGGCCTGGCCAAGGGGCCATTCAGCGATCTCAGCGTCTACACCGAGGTGTTGCAGGATACCATGCTCGACCTGATCGATTCGGGCAAGCTCAACTGCGCCTCGTCCTGCTCGCTCTCCCTTTCCAAGGATGAGGGGTTCCCGCGCTTCTTTGCCAACATGGACAAGTATGCGAACAAAATCCTGCTCCGTCCGCTTTCCATCTCCAACGCACCGGAACCCATCCGGCGACTCGGTGTTATCGCCATGAACACCCCGGTGGAGATCGATATCTACGCCCACGCCAACTCGACCCTCGTCGGTGGGACGAGGATGATCAACGGTATCGGCGGCTCCGGTGATTTCCTCCGCAACGGCTATCTCAAGATCATGCACACCCCGTCGAGCCGCCCCACCAAGACCGATCCCACCGGCATCACCTGTGTCGTGCCCCACTGCTCCCACATCGACCACACGGAGCACGACCTCGATTGCGTGGTGACCGAGCAGGGTCTTGCCGATCTGCGGGGGCTGGCGCCGAAGGAGCGCGCCCGGCGCATTATCGAGAAGTGCGCCCATCCCGACTACAAGCCGATCCTCTTCGCGTATCTGGAAATTGCGACCAAGGAGTGCATGGCGCGGAAGGTGGGCCACGAGCCCCAGGTGTGGGATCGCGCCTTCAAAATGCAGCTGAATCTGGCCCAGAACGGCACCATGAAGATCAAAAACTGGGATATGAAGATAGACCTGTGTGAATAACCACGCGACGCTGATAAGGAGGTGTTAATTATGGCCACAAATCCGCAAGACACGGCTGCTGTATTCGAACTGAACGATACGACGGCCAATCCGGCGCCGCTCGGGCTGCTGGGCTTCGGGATGACGACCGTTCTGCTCAATTTGCACAATGCCGGGATGTTTCCCATGGATGCCATGATACTGAGCATGGGAATTTTCTATGGCGGCCTGGGGCAAATCATCGTCGGCATCATGGAATGGAGAAAAAACAATACGTTCGGAGCGACCGCCTTCACATCCTATGGCCTCTTCTGGCTCACCCTGGTGGCGCTGATCATCCTTCCGAACACCGGCTTCATCCAGGCGCCCGACAATTCTGCCATGACCGCGTACCTCGTCATGTGGGGGCTTTTTACCGGTGTGCTCTTTGTGGGAACCTTGAGGATGAACAAGGCGCTCCAGGTCGTGTTCGGCTCGTTGACGGTCTTGTTCTTCCTCCTCGCGGCTGGTGATGCAACCGGAAACCACGCCATCAAGATCATCGCCGGTTATGAAGGGATTTTCTGCGGTCTGTCCGCCATATATGCCGGACTGGCCCAGGTCATCAACGAGGTCTACGGGAGAACAGTCGCTCCTCTCGGCCTGGTACGCCAACTGGGGTAATTTAATCTACTACCGGCTGGTAAAAAAGGGAGATGGGTCGCCATCTCCCTTTTCATTGGTGGTGCCTCCGCCAGTATGTTGGAGCTCAATTGTAACGCGGCTCGACGCAAAGCCAAAACGCAATGTGCAATATTTTACATTAAAATCAGTCGGTTAGGGTTTTAGGGCGGACGCTGGCTGGCTCCCTGACTACAGAATCACCGGTAGCCGCTCCGTAAGCCGGATCTCCTCCGGCGTCACCAGTGCCCGGTAGGCGAGGGCCTCGACGCCGTTCGCCACGGCCAGCCGGAGGAGCTGTCCATATTTCGGGTCAATGGCGTCGGCCGGTGAAACAGCCTCGCCGTCCCCCCGCTGCACCACGTAGAAAATCACCCCGCGATCTCCCCGCCGCACCATCTCCATCAGCTCCCGCAGGTGCTTCTGCCCCCGTTCCGTCACGGCGTCGGGGAAGAGGGCCCGTTCTCCTTCCACCAGCGTCACGTTCTTCACCTCCACCCAGCAGCGCCCCGGCTCACCTTCCAGCAGCAGATCGATCCGGCTCCTTTCTTCCCCGTAGCGCACCTCGGGGCGGATGCTCCCGTATCCCTGAAGCTCCGTCACGGTGCCGTCCTCGATGGCCTCTCGCACGAGCCGGTTCGGCAGCCCCGTGTTGATCCCGGCCCAGAAGCCGTCGGCCATGACCAGTTCCCAGGTGTAGGCCAGCTTGCGGGCCGGATTTGTGCTTTTCGAGAGCCAGACCAGGCTGCCGGGAAGGTTGCACCCTTTCATGCTTCCCGAGTTGGGGCAGTGGGCGGTGACAATGGTGCCGTCGGCCAGTTGCACGTCGGCCAGGAAGCGTTGGTAGCGGCGGACGAGGGTGCCGGGGTAGAGGGGGGTGGGGAGTCGCATGGTAGGTTGTGTAGCATGGTCTGCCGCCGCGGACAAGCTGTAAAGGGGAGGAACAAGGAAAATGAGCACAGCCTTATTGACACGGGATAAAACTCTGTTATTTGGTTTAAAACAATCCGGAATCACAGGGCTTTTCCGATTCGCCTTCCGAGGCTGTTCCCCGCGATAAAACGATGATGCCAGAAGCAGTTACACCGTATTGCCGTATGTAAACACTGACGAAAGGAGTTCAGACGATGCCTACGTATCTTCACCCGGGTGTGTATGTGGAGGAGATCCCGAGCGGTTCCCGCCCCATCGAAGGGGTCGGGACGTCCACCGCGGCGTTTGTCGGCTACACCACGAAGGGGCCGGTGGCCGAACCGACGCTGCTGTTCAAGTGGAGCGACTACGAGGAGCAGTTCGGCGGTATCCGCGATCTGGGGAAATCGGCCACGGGCGACCCCATGGGGTTCGCGGTCTACAGCTTTTTTCAGAACGGGGGGACCGCCGCCTACATCGTGCGGGCCATCACGGAGGGGAGCGCCGACACTGCTGAAGGGTTCCTCGTGAATCCCGACGATGCCACCCAGATTATCCGCTTCGCGGCAGCCAATCCGGGTGAATGGGGGAATGAGCTGCGGATCAGGTTCGAGGCCAAGGCGGATGCCCCCGGCTATTACACCCTGCGGGCTGGCGTCATGGACGGGACCGAGTTCAAGGAGCGGGAGCGGTTCAACGACCTGACCGTGGCCGACGACGGTGCTCCTGACTTCATCGAGAGCAAGGTGAACGATGCCTCGACGCTGATCAGCGTGGAGATGCAGGCGATCAGCCAGTACCTCCTGGGGGTGAGCATCAGCCAGGACCTGTCGGCCGTGGCCGACTTCAGCGTGCTCAACGACCTGACCATGACCGTCACCGTGGACGGCACCGCACGGGCGGTGACCTTTGGCGCCACCGAGTTCAGCGCCACTAGCACTCTGGCCGACGTGGCCGGGATTATTCAGGCCCAGGTGCGGGGTGCAGTGGTGGCCAACCCTGCGGTGCGCGACTTTACCTGTGCGGTGGACGGCAACCAGCTCGTCCTTACCTCCGGCACACGTCTTACCACTTCATCGGCGGTGGTTACCGGGCCGGGCGACGCCACCGACGCCTCCACCACACTCTTGCTGGGGCTCGCCAACGACGGTACCGAGCGGACCGGCCAGCAGTCCCTGGACGCCATGCTCTCGGGGATCGCCGGCCAGGTCTCCCTTGCCGGAGGGACCAACGGCAGCGAACCCGACAAGAACGCCTACGACGATATCTTCGCAGCCTTCGAGAAGGTGCGCGACATCAGCATCCTCTGCCTACCGGGCCAGGCCTGGGATTCCACTACCGAGCAGTCGATCATCGATGCCGCCGTGGCCCATGCCGAGAAGATGCGGAGCCGCATGGTCATCATCGACCCCCCCGAGGGGACCGAACTCAGGACCGAGAAAGCGGTCAACGACCTGGGGTTCAAGCCCAAGACCTACTCGGTGGTCTACTACCCCTGGGCCAAAGTGGCCAACCCCTTCTACAACGCCGAGAGGAACCCCGGCGTCCCCTCAACGCTTCTCGTGCCCCCCAGCGGCTTTGCGGCGGGGATGTGGGCCAAGATCGACGGCCGGCGCGGCGTCTGGAAGGCCCCGGCGGGGGTCGAGACGTCGCTCCTCGGCGTGGCCGGCCTCCAGTACCCGGTGGAGGATGGGGAGCAGGACTCCCTCAACCCCCTCGGTGTCAACTGCCTCCGGAAGATGCCGGGCTTCGGGCCGGTCATCTGGGGGAGCCGCACCCTGGCCACCAAGGCCGACCCCGAGTGGCGCTACGTCCCCATCCGGCGCACCGCCATCATGATCGAGCAGAGCATCTACAACGGCATCCAGTGGGCGGTCTTCGAGCCCAACAACCACAACCTCTGGGCCTCGCTGCGGGCCAACATCGGCTCCTTCATGGACGGGCTCTTCCGGGCCGGCGCCTTCCAGGGGGAAAAGGCCAACGACGCCTACTTCGTCCGCTGCGGCCTGGGTGACACCATGACCCAGGGTGACATCGACCGGGGCCAGGTCATCGTCATCGTCGGCTTCGCTCCCCTGAAACCGGCCGAGTTCGTCATTGTCCGCATCCAGCAGAAGGTTGCTGAACAATAAAGGAGGATACTGATGGCTGCACCGCTCTTTCCTGTAAACACCCATCGTCACGATCCCTACCGCACCTTCAAGTTCCAGGTCGTCATCGACGGCAAGGTGGTGGCGGGGCTGAAGAAAATGGGAGCCCTCAAGAAGAAGACGACGCCGGTGAAGTGGCGCGCCTCCAATGATCCGTCCCACGAGCGGGTCATGCCGGGGGGCACAAGCTACGACCCGGTTACCCTTGAGCAGGGGCTTACTCACGACCCGGTCTTCGAGACCTGGGCGAACCTGGTGAACAACATCCAGGGGGATGCCGGCATGTCCCTGAAGAACTACCGCAAGGACATTATCATCAACGTCCTGAACCTCCAGGGGAAGGTGGCCATTTCCTACAAGCTCTACCGGGCCTGGGTCTCCGACTACCAGGCGCTCCCGGACCTGGACGCCGGCAACATGAACACCATCGGCATCCAGACCATAACCCTGCAGCATGAGGGGTGGGAGCGCGACACCAGCGTCGCCGAGCCGGCTGAGACCTGATGCGGCTCCCCGGCGGCATCCTGCACGACGGCGCCCGGCTCCGGGACTTCGCCTTTCGTCCCCTGACCGGCGTGGTGGAGTTGGCCCTGGCCGAGGCGGCCGGGACCGGCGCCTCCTTGCCGGCCAAGGTGACGGCGGCCCTGGCCGCAACCCTGGAGCATGTGGGGGGTGAGTCTCCCCTTCCTGCGACGGTGGCGGAGCTTTCGGTGGCCGATCGCCAGGTCCTCATGGGGCAGCTCGCCATGGGACTCGGGCTGGGGGAGAGCTGGCTCTCGGCCGACTGCGCCCGGTGCGGCGAACGGTTCGATTTCTCCGTACATCACTCGGACCTGCCGGTGAAGGAGGCAGGGGAGGGATATCCCTTCGCCGAGGTGGAAACGAGCCTCGGGCCGTGTCGCTTCCGGGTTCCCACCGGTGCCGACCAGCAGGCCATTGCGGAGATGGATGACGGGGAGGCGGTGCGGCTCCTGGTGGGGCGGTGCCTGATGGCCCGTCCCGGCGAATGCGGGGCCGGCGGCGACTTCACCCCTGCTGATCTCGCCCGGATCGAGGCGGCCCTGGAGACAGTGGCGCCGGAAGTGGCGGTGTCGGTCCAGGCCGCCTGCCCGGCCTGCGGCGCAACCCACGTCATCGAGGTTGACCCCTACCGGGCCCTGTTTCGCTATTCGGGCTGGGAACTGTTGCAGGAAATTCACATCCTCGCCGCCACCTACCACTGGAGCGAGGAGGAGATCCTGGCCCTTCCCCAGGAACGGCGCCGGCGCTACCTGGAGCTGATCGACCGGGCGCGGGGGATGGCGCGGTAGGATAAGGAATTTTTGTATGGGATTTTTCGCCGACGTCATACGCGACAGTCGCAGGGAGGGGCTGGCAGTCCGTGCCCCTGAGGCCCGTGTGCCCCGTGGCGGCGAGGAGGTTCCGTCCGATGCGCCGGTGGCGGCGGAAGGCGCTCCTGTTGCGCCCGCCGCAGTCACGGGGAGCGATGCGTCGGTGATACGACTTCGGGAGGAGGGGGGCGGTACGCCGGTTACTGCGGGGCAGAGACTTACGCAGGCTGGAGCCGTCGCCCGACAGGTGGTGGGCCCTTCGCTTTCGGAACACACCCCGGTTGCGGGAATTCCGGAGGCGATGGTTAAAGGGGTAACCCTTCCCGATCCTGTGAAACGAGAGCAGGCTGGAAGCGAAAGCGACCGAACGGCAGGTGGCGATTTCCGCGTTGAGCAGATGGGGTCATTTCACGACGGTGGTTCTATCGATGTTCCTCTGGTTCCAGTGGGCGCGAGCGATTCATTCGTACGGGAATCTTCGTCCGGATATGCGGCGTTACAAGCTGTGAAAGTGTCTGTGGAAACTCAGGGGAGACAGCAAGCGGGGGAAACCCGTGCGGGCTCCACCACCCCTCCCGGACTAATGGGCAGCGAAACAGTAGAAAACCCGGCCTTGGGGTTGCCGGAAGAGCCTCTCCGGGCCGACGTTGAGGTGTTCCCGGCCCTCCAGTTGCCGGGGAATCCGCCAATGCCGGCAACGCAGGCGGATCAGTCGCTACAGCAAGGTGATGTGCCGGAAAAGACCGGACGGTCTGCCGTCCCGCCGGGAAGGGAATCCGTGGAGGAGACGAATCCCGCTCCATCTTCCGGGGCATTACCGGCCACTGTGACGCTCCGTCAGCCCCCTGTAACTGCCGTCGGCGAGCAGTTCCCGCGTCATTCCGAACGTCAGGTGGCTCCTCCAGAGCCCCAGGTGAGGATCGGCACCATCGAGGTCGTGGTGGTGACCCCGGCGCCGGCGGAGCGCCCGTCCCGGAGCGAGGAGCGCTCCCGCCCCGATCTGTCCAGCCGCCACTACTTGAGGAATTTCTGACATGGCCCTTCCGCGCTCATCACTCTCCCAGGTCTGCCGGGCCATCGCCGACTTCGTCAGCGTGGGGCTCGACGCCAGCGCCAACTCGATCCAGGTGATGATCGGCTCTCCGGCCAGCGCCGCGCCGGCAACTGCCGATACGAATCACCGGGTGAACCTCTTCTTCTACCGGGTCGAGCCGGCCGGATTCTTCACCGGCGACACCCCCGGCGACCCCTGGTGGGTGAGGCTCCACTGCCTCGTCACCGGCTTCGGCCTCGACGAGGAGCAGATAAGCGCCGGCGAGAACGATCTGCGCCTCCTGGGGGAGGTGATGCGCCTCTTTCACGAGACGCCGGTGCAGTCGGCCCTGACGGTGGATGACGAGACGTTCCGGCTCCAGGTGGTCTTTCACCCCCTGGGGGCTGACGAGTTGAACCACATCTGGTCCACCCAGGGGGATGTGAGCTACCGTCCCTCCATCGCCTACGAGATGGCCCTGGCGCCGGTGCTCCCCGCGGAGCGCCGTCCCGAAAGCCCCCTGGTGGGGCGGATCGGTACCGAGGTTCGGGCCGTTCCCGCCGCCCGCACCTCCCCCTTCGGCGGCGCTGCCGCCGCGCCGCCGGTTCCCCGCACGACGGTGGATGCCTCGCGCCCCGACTGGCCGCCGGTCATCAGCTTCGTGCTCGATGGCGGAACGTGCGCCCAAAGCCTCCTCTTTGCCCACGGAAGCCAGGAACTGGCGGATTTCACGCCCCAGGTCTGGGTGGCCGGGGAGCCCGCCGCCCCCGTGACCCTTGCCTGGCAGCGCTGGACGAGCACCGGCGGCTGGGAGGATGTGGCGGACCCGACGGCCACCATGGCTACGGACCTTGTGCTGGATCCCGCCGCAGCGGGCGATGCGGATTCCGTTGAGGTTGCTCTTCCGGAGGAACTGGTTTCCGACGGCGGTCAGGCGGTTCTCTACGCCGAGCGGAGCTTCGTGCGGGGTGCGGACGGGGTGACAGTGACTGTGCGGAGCAATCCCCTCCTCGTCACCGTCCATGGGGGAGCGTGATGGAAGCCGCCGCACGGACCATGACAGAGGATACCTTCTCCCCCGAGTGGGAGCGGATCGGCCTCCTGGCCCAGATCCTGGCCGGGTCCCGCCAGGGGCGGGAGGCGTCAACGGGGGAGCTGGAGCGGCTCCGGACGCTCCAGCAGCAGGTGGAGGCGTCCCGCCGGCAAGAGGGGGGCTGGCGTGTGGTGGCACCGGCGGGGCTCTCTCCCATCGAGTTCGACGTCCTCGCCTGCGTCGTGGCCCCCGAGGCGGAGCCCCGACTTGGGTGGCTCTTCCAGACTCTTCAGCCCGGCACCCCCACCCCCTACCCGACGCCGGCGCTACTCCAGGAGCTTCTGGCCATGGCCCCGGAGGAGACGCCGCTCCTCTACGGTGCCCTCACCGAGTCATCCCCCCTGCGCATCGGCGGCCTCATCGAGGTGGAGGGGGGGGATCCGTTCCAACCGGTGAAACCGGTACCCGGCGTAACGGCGAGGCTCCTGGGGCGTCCCGCCGTCACCGGCGATCTCCCAGGGGCGGTATTGGTGAAAACCCCGGCCCGCTGGGACGATCTGGTGCTCCCCCTGGATCGGGTCGCCATGCTCCGGGAGTTTCTCCTCTGGATCACCCACAAGGCCACGGTGGTCGGCGAGTGGGGAGGCGGCGACTGCGGTGGGCCGGTAGGGCTCTTCGCCGGGCCGTCGGGGACTGGCAAGACCTTCGCCGCGGCGGTCCTGGCCGCGGAACTGGGGTGGCCCCTCTACCGGGTGGACCTGGGGCGGCTCGTGAGCAAGTACATCGGCGAGACGGAAAAGAACCTGAACCGCCTCTTCGACGCGGCCCACGGCCAGCCCATGATCCTCCAGTTCGACGAGGCCGACAGCCTCTTCAGCAAGCGGGGGGAGGTGCGGGAGGCCCGGGACCGCTACGCCAACATGGAGGTGAGCCACCTCCTGGCACGCATCGAGTCCCACCAGGGGCCGGTGATCCTCACCACCAATCTCCGCAAGCACCTGGACCCGGCCTTTGCCCGCCGCTTCCAGGTGGTGGTGGACTTTCCCCGCCCCGATGCCGATGCCCGCACACGGCTCTGGCAGCGGCTCCTCCCCCCCCGGGCACCCTTAGAGCCGGGAGTGGACCCTGCCTTCCTCGGGGCCGCCGTCAACCTGACCGGCGGGAGCATCCGCAATGCCGCTCTCCACGCCGCCTACCTGGCCGCCGGCGCCGGGAAGCCCCTGGGGCTCGGCCACTTGGCCCTGGCGGTCTGGCGGGAACTGGGGAAGGACGGGAGGGAACTTTCCCCACTCGACCTGGGGCCCCTGGCTCCGTTCCTTCCCAGGGAGGCCCCATGCTGACTATTGATCGCCTGCGCCTTCAATTGCCCCCCGCCTTCCGGGACCGGGCCGGGGAGATCGCCCAACTGGTCGCGGAGGAGTTGGCAACGGTCCCCATGGCCAGCGATTTCCATCTCGACCGACTGGCGGTGCCGCCGGTGGAGGTGCACCCCCAGGCAACCGACCGCGACGTGGCCCGGGCCGTGGCCCAGTCGGTCCATACCGGGATACGGAACGAAACGAGGTAACATCATGCTCAACACCGTCAAGGGGATGCTCATCGAATACGCCCTGTCGCTCCCACCGCTGGTGCTGGCCTTCGACTTCAACCCCCAGTCCCTGACCCGCTCCCGCACCATCACCCTGCGGACCGGCAGCGCTCCCGGCACCCGGGGGGGATACGACTTCGCCCTCCCCACCGAGACGGCCCGGGTGGCCCAGGGGGTCACGGTGCAGCCCGAGAGCTTCACCATCGAGATCCTTCTGGACGCCACCGACCGGATGAACGACGGTGACCCCATCGCCACCCAGTTCGGCATCGAACCGGAGCTGGATACGCTGCGCACCATGGTGGAGCCCAAGGCCCAGGGGCCCGGTGGCCTCCAGACCCTCGCAAGCCTCGGCCTCGGCGGCCAGCGGGCGTTCCAGCGGAGCGAGTCCGCGTCGGTGCTTCTCCTGGTCTGGGGTACCCACATCCTCCCCGTATTCCTCACGAGCATCCGCGTCACCGAGGAGGCCCACCTCCCGTCCCTGGTCCCCTACCGGGCCCGGGCGAGCCTCACCATGCAGGTCATCGAGGGGAACAACCCCTTCTACCAGGTGGAGAAGGTGCGGCAGGTGGTGGGTGCCGCCCTCAACACGGGTCGCACCGTGATCGGAGGGATTTTCTGACATGTTCCAGAAGGGGAGCCGCTACGAGAAAACCGACAGATTCGCGCCGTCCGCCGACGGGACCACGGTCTTCGCTGGTATCCGTCCCCGGGCCATCGGCCCCGCCACCGGGGTGGTGGAGCACGTGGTGAAGGCCGGCGACCGCCTCGACCTCCTGGCGCGCCACTACTACAACGACGACCGCCTCTGGTGGCGGATCGTCGATGCCAACCCCGACTTCCTCTACGGCGGCGACATGGTGCTGGAAGAGATGGAGGGGATGGTGATCCTGATACCGAAGGCGAAGGAATAGGGGATGATCCTCGATTTTCTGACATCAAAACGCCGCGAACCGGCCGAGTGCATCATCCTCGTGGGTAGCGCCGGGCTTGAGATCACCGACCTCTACCCCTTCCTCACGGAGGTGACGGTGGATGCCGGCCGGGCCGAGCCGACGGTGGCGACCATCACCTTCGAGAGCCGCCGCGACGAGCAGGGTCGGTGGCTCGTTCAGGACGACGGCCGCCTCGCCCCCTGGGAGCCCATAGTCATCGAGGCGGCCTTCGGCTCCGCCACCGAGGAGGTGATGCGGGGGTACATCCGGGAGGTCCGGGCCGACTACCCCGAGGATGCCGGGAGCGCCCGGGTGATCGTGGAGTGCCGTGACGACTCCCTGGCCCTGGATCGGGAGCATGTGCGGGAGGTCTGGGGAGGGGACGCCCCCACCACCGACATGGTGATCGTCCCGGCGATCCTCGGCAAGTACGGGCTCTCACCGGACCCGGCCAACGGCAGCGGACAGACGGGGCTCGTCATCAACCAGGACGGGACCGACATCGAGTTTCTCCGCAGCCGGGCCGAGGCCAACGGCTACGACCTCCTCTTCCGGGGGGGGATGGTCTACTTCGGCCCCATGCGCCTCGACGCGGAACCCCAGGAGACCATCATGGTCTACGCCGGCGAGGCGACCAGTGCCTACCGCTTCTCGGTCAGGGACGATGGGCACCAGGCCGACCGGGTCGCCTTCGACCGGGCCGAGACCGCCGGGAGCGGCACCGTCTCCGAAACGGTCGATCCGGACCTCCCCCTTTTGGGGAACGAGGCGGCCACGGGGGCTGGGAGCGGGCTCCCCGATTTCGCCTGGCGTATGAGCCGCCAGGGGGAGATGAGTGAAGACGAGTGGCGGGCCCGGGCCCAGCGCCGGGCCAACGACCTCTCCCTACGGGTGAAGGGGGAGGGGGAACTGGACGGTTCCCTCTACGGCCACGTGCTCCGGGTGGGGGAGCCGGTTGGGGTGGACGGCGTGGGGGATCGCTACGGCGGCATCTGGTTCGTGGATACCGTCAATCACCGGTTCAGCACCGAGGGATACCGCCAGAGCTTCAACCTGCTGCGCAACGCCTACGGCGACAACCTGGGAAGCGGCGCCGGCGGCGTTCTGGCCGGCGTGTTGGGGGGATAGATGGACGACCTGCTCCTGGAACTGGCGCGGCAGTACCGCAACCGCTACTACGGCAAGTACCGCGGGTTCGTGACCGACAACGACGACCCGGAGCAACGGGGGCGGCTCCGCCTCATGGTTCCGTCGGTCCTGGGCGAAACCCCCACCGGGTGGGCCCTGCCGAGCCTCCCCTTCGGCGGTCTGGCCGACCAGGGGCTCTTCATGGTCCCCGAGGTGGATGCCCAGGTCTGGGTTGAGTTCGAGGCGGGGAACGTGAACCTTCCCATCTGGACCGGCACTTTCTGGCAGGCGAGCGGCGACCCGCCGGCGGAGGCGGCCAAGTCTCCCCCCACGACCCGGGTGCTGAAGACTCCGTCGGGCCACATCCTCCAGTTCGACGACGAGTCGGGGGCCGAGAAGTTCCGTCTGGCCCACCCGGCCGGGACCGAGATGACAGTGGACGAGAAGGGGACGGTGATCGTGGCAGACGCCAAGGGAAACACCCTGACCCTCGACGCCGACGCGGGGAAAGTGGTGGTGGAGGACAGTAACGGCAACACCATCACCATGTCCTCCAGCGGCACCACCATCGAGGACGCCAACGGCAACAAGGTGGAGATGGCCGCTTCTGGGGTCACCGTCAAGGGACAGCAGGTGGTGGTGGATGCGCAGACGGTGATGCTGGCGGGGCAGGGGGGCGAACCGATCATCAAGGGGCAGAGCTTCCTCACCCTCTTCGCCACCCACGTCCACCCCAGCGCCATGGGACCCACGGGGCCTCCCATTCCGCAGGGGGAGATGAGTACTTTGTCCATGAAGGTGATGACGTCGTAGATGTAAACCCCACGTGGTTGTACCTTGTATAAAGCACAACGCAAGGGCTGCGGAATTTGCGGCAGATCGTCGCACCCGCAGGAGCGACCGCGGAGGCGTAGCCCAAGCTACGCCGCACAAGGAAACGACGAGGACGGCGGCGAGATGGCGTGAAAGCCGCAGCCCCATCTGGGAGGACAATATGAACCGTCTGGCCGATCCACCATACATGGCCTTTCCACTACGCATCGGCGACCACGGGGCCGCCACGGCCGACCGCCGGTCCCACGTGCGGCAGCAGATCGAGCAGGTTCTCTTCACCAACCCGGGCGAGCGGGTCTTTCGGCCCGACTTCGGGGCGGGGCTCAAGCAACTGGTCTTCGAGCCCAATTCCTCGGTCCTCTGGGAGATCACCCGCAAGCGGATCTCCTCGTCCCTGGCCGAGGCCCTCCGGGGGGAGGTGGACCCCAAGAGCCTGGAGGTGGATGTGCGAGGGGAGGGGGAGAAGCTCCTGATAACCGTTTCCTATGCCCTGGCCGCCATCGGCCACGGCGAGCGGCACGAATTCCTGGTGTGAGACCATGGCCGAGAACCCGAAAAGCATATTGACCTTCGAAGGACGTTGCCCCGACTGCGCCGAGCGCCGGGTGGAGCTTCCCCAACCCCTTCCCGAGCCGGGAGACGATTTCGACTGGCTCGCGCGGGACTACGACAGCTTCCGCCGCCTCATGCTGGAAGAGCTGGCGGGGCGCTTCCCGGAGCGAACCCGCTGGACCGCCGGCGACCTGGAGGTGGTCCTCGTGGAGGCCCTGGCCGCGGTCCTCGACCAGCTTTCAGACACGGCCGACCGGGTGGCGACGGAGGCGTACCTGGAGACGGCGCGGCGTCCCGAGTCGGTGCGGCGGCTCCTCTCCCTTATCGGCTACGACGCCGCCACTGCGGCGGGGCTGGAGGATGACCCCCCCGCCACCCCCGATGGCAAGAGCCGCCACCAGAAGCTGGACGAACTCTGGCGCCGCAACCCTCTGCTCATGGACCCGGCCCGCCTCGAAGGGCCCCGGGCCATCCACACCCAGCGGCGGATGGTGACCGTGGCCGACTACGCCGACCGGCTCACCGACCACCCACTGGTGCTGCGGGCCAGCGGCTGGAGCGCCTGGACCGGCTCGTGGCCCACAGTCCGGGTGGCCACGGTCCTCTGGAACGACCACCCCCTCGATGAGGAGGGGCTCCCCTATCCCGATGACCTGCGGGAGCGGGTTATGGCGTTCCACCAAGAGCACCGGATCTGGGAACCGGTCTGGGAGCCGGAGCCCCCCACCATCCGGACCATCCTCCGCCCCTATCTGGAGGCCTGGCGCATGGCCGGCCAGGAGGTGGTGCTGGAGGACGCAGTTCCCGTGGGGATCAAGATGTTCATCTCCATCCGGGTGCGGGAGAATTACTTCCAGTCCGAAGTCCGCAACGCCGTTCACCAGGCCCTCGGCACCGGGCCGGGGGGCTTCTTCGAGCCTGGGCGCCACGACTTCGGCGAAGACCTCTACGCCAGCGACCTCTTCCAGACCCTCATGTCCCTGAATGGGGTCGAGAACGTCTGCCTCAACCGCTTTAAGCGGTTCGGGGACCAGTACCCGGACCAGACCGACACGGGACGCATCCCGCTCCAGGGGCTCGAAATTGCCGTATGTGACAACGACCCGAGCCGCCCCGAGCGGGGCTACATCAACCTCACCCTGACCGGAGGGCGCCGAGGATGAGCACCGCAACCGACCTTACCCGCTGGAACCGCGCCGGACTAAGCCGCTTCAGGTACGTGGACGGCAACGCCGTCACTTTTCTGGAACTGCTGCGGGCTGAGCTGGCCGAGCGCTTCCCCGCCTGGCAGGAGGTGACCCAGCTCCCCCTGGCCGAAACGGAAAGCGAGCGCCAGGAACGGATGCTGGAGCAATACCACGCTCCGCGGCGGGACTGGGCCTGGGAGATCACCCGGGTCCTGGCCCGCTCCTCCCACGTCCTGGCCGAGCACCTGGACGCCTACGCCAACGAGGGGTTCCTGGGGACCGCCACCCAGTGGGATACCGTGCGGCGCTTGGTGGAGATGATCGACTACCACCCGGCCCCCCCGGCCTCGGCCGCCACCCGGTTCGTCATCGAGGCCAAGGAGGCGGGGACCCTTGCGGCGGGGTTCGCCGTGAAGCATACCCCCGCCGATGGGAGTCCACCGGTGGTCTACGAGACCCTGGAGGAACTGAAGGTCGACCCGCTCCTCAACGCCCTCCGCTCCGCTGAATATAACCGGAACCCGGAACGGCTCGGCGGCGACACTCTCCTCCTGGAAGGGGAGGTGGAGGATCTCAAGACCGGCGAGCCGCTGGTCCTGGAAGACGAGCAGAGCGGCGTCCTTCGGGCCTACCTCATCGTCGGCACGCGCACCGTGGCGGGGAACACCGAGGTGCGGGTGACGCCGCGCCTCTCCCACCGGCTCCGCAAAGGGTACACCCTCATCCACGCCAAGCCGGCCGAGGGGCTTGCCCCGATCGGTCCGGCCGCCAAAGGGGCGGAGCTGGAGCGGGTCCTACGCCTCACCGAGGAGCCTGAGGGGCTCCTTACCGGGGCGGTGATCTACATCGACGACGGTGCCGAAGAGCTCTACCGCCGGGTCTACTCCGTGACCGGAAAACGGCTTGTCCTCGACACCGACGTGGGCCCCCTGCGGCTCGATACCGCCCGGGTCGGCTACCCGGTCACCATCACGGTGAGCGCTCAGGAGGAGCGCCCCGTGGACAGCCCCGGCTCCGTAATCTACGCCCTCAGGGTGGCCGGAGACTGGTCGCGCCTCGCCGACCGGCGGGTTGTCCAGGAGACCGTGGATGCCACGAAGCAGAAGCATCTTCCCTTCTACACGGTGACGGCGGCCCGCTACCATCCGGCCGACAGCGACCATCTCCGCAAGGGCTACACCATACTGACCGTCTCGTGGCTGAAGAGCGAACATCCCTTCCCCCTGGACAACCCCCAGACGCTGCTGGTGCCGCCGGTGGGGGTGGGGCCGTGGCGGACCGATACCTTCCTGGAGAAGCAGGATGGCCATCTCACGGCCGCCATCGTCACCGCCAAGCCCAAGAAGACCACGGTCGGCGACCTGGCCGTGGTGGTCATGGGGCACCAGGCCGCCTGGGCCCGGCTTGCCTCCGTGAGCGTCGACCTGGCGCGGGAGGAGGCGACCCTTACGGCGGAAGATGGGTGGGACGACCGGGGGGGCGGCGACTTCTTCCTCACGGAGACGAAGGTCTACGCCCACTTCAAGGAGGCGCTCCGGACCGTGGCCTGGCAGGAGAACCGCCAGCCCGTGACCGGAAACCGCATCCCCCTGGCGTTGGTGCCGTCTGCCCTGGAGAAGGGGCGCGTCCTCATGGTGGAGCGGACCGACGACGCCACCGCCGCCTTCTTCACCACGGTGGCCAGGATCGAGGGGACCACCCTGGTTCTCGCCCGGGATCTGCCGGCGGGATTCACCCGTGGAAACACCCTCATTGCCGGCAACGTGGCCCTTGCGGGCCATGGCGAGAGCAAGGGGGAGAAGGTCCTGGGGAGCGGCGACGCCACCCGGGCCAACCAGTCCTTCGTCTTCGCCGAGGCGGAGGTCTCCTTCGTGGCCGATCCGACCCAGCCCGCCGGGGTGCGGGCCGCCATCGACCTCTCCGTGGCCGGACGGGTCTGGAAGCAGGTGGGTAGCTTCGCCGACTCGGGGCCCACCGACCACCACTACACGGTGAGGATGACCGAGGCGGGGCAGCTCCTCATCGCCTTCGGCGACGGGGTGCGGGGACGGCGCCTCCCCAGCGGCGTGAACAACGTGCGCGTCACCTTCCGCTCCGGAACGGGGCTCAGCGGGAACCTCCCGGCCGGAAGTCCCTTCAAGCCCTCCCGGCCCCACCGCCTGGTGGAGAAGGTGCGCCAACCCCTCCCCGCCACCGGCGGCAATGACCGGGAAGGAGTGGAGTCGCTGCGGGAGAACGCCCCGGCAACCCTCCTCACCCTGGAGCGGGCCGTCTCCCTGGACGACTTCGCCTGGCTGGCCATGTCCCAGAGCAGCGTCTGGCAGGCCCGGGCCTTCAGCCGCCCCACGGGGCTCGGCCGCAACGAGAAGGTGGAGGTGGTCGCGGTTCCCGCCGGTGGCGGGGCACTGGGAACCCTCGCCGCGACCCTCACCGATTTCCTCACGGCCAATGCCGTGCCCGAGGTGGAGGTGACGGTCCTCCCCTACCAATCCCGCACCTTCGCCCTGGAGGTGCTCCTGACCGTGGATACCGCCGCCTACAATCCCGATGTAGTGACCGCTGCCGTGAAGAGCGCCCTTCAGGATGCCTTCTCCCTCCGGAAACGGAAGCTGGGGCAGGATCTCTTCCTGAGTGAGGTCTACCAGGTTGTGGAAGGGGTGACCGGCGTTGAGCACTCGGTGGCAGTCATCAATGGCGACCGGAGCGTGCGGAGGGTGGCTGCCGGCGACCGGGAGGTTCTCATCCTGGGGCAACTGGTGGTCGCTGTGGAAGGGGAGGCTGCGACAGGCCCCTCGCCGGGAGAGGCTATCGAGGCCAGTCCGCCGGCACCCAAGCCACGGCTGGTGGGGCGCCGGGGAGTGGGAGTCATCCAGGGGGTGGGGGACCGCTACGGCCAGCTCCTGCGGGGGGCGGGGATCCGGACCCTGAACGACCTGCGGGGTATCGACCCCGCCCACCTCCCGACGGTCGATATCCCGCCAGTCAGATTGTGGGAGTTCAGGACCAAGGCGGAGATTGTAGTGGGGCTCGCTGCTGACCGCTCCCGGCTCGCGCCGCTCCTGGAACGCACCATCCACGACCTGGCCGAGGGTTCCTCCGCCGACCTGGTCCGGCTTACCGGCGAGTCAGCGGCGGCGGTGGACGAGCTGAAGGCGAAGCTCCGCCTCCTGCAGATCGCCCTGGACGAAGAGGTCTTTGCCGCAGTGACCCTGCGGGAGCTTCTGAGCGAGCTGGATTAAACGGAGACGATCATGGCCACCGACAAACCGACAACCACCACCGGCACGCAGCTCTACGGCATCCTACCCGAGGTTTACCGCACTCGCGATAGTGTAGAATTCGGGGGAGAGGGGGATCTGGCGCGGTTTCTCGATACCTGCGGCGAGCTTCTGGACCGGATCCGCGCCACCATGGACCAGCGCCTGGCCGACTCCTTCCCCGACAACCCGCCGTCGGGGCTCTCCTGCCAGCCGTGGCTCATCCCCTACTTTGCCCAGCTCCTTGACGTGCGCCTCGTTTCGCCGGACGAGGAGGGGCGCCGCGACGAGGTGGCCAACGCCGTTGCGTGGCGGCAGCGCAAGGGAACCCTCACGGCCATCGAGCAGATCGCCGAGGCGGTGGGACAGATGGAGGTGGAGATACAGGAGGGGTGGCGGCGGAGCGCCGTCACTCCCCGCATCGGCATGCCACAGCTTCCGGCCGGGGCACTGGGGGAGGACCCCCGCTTCGACGATTTCCAGGATCATCCCCTCTGGGCGGCCCGGCACCCCGACCTTCCCGCGGCCACGACGGATTTCCGCTACCCTGCCCGGGCCATGGAGGTGGTGGTGGCCGCCGGTGAGTTCCCCGCGAACCCCGCCGCGAAGCTCACCACTTTTGCCGGAAGGCCCGTCTGGTGGCGCCAGGTGAATCCCCACGGCGCCCCCTGCTTCCCCGGGAGCTTCGACGACGTCTCCCGCCGCACCGTGGATCTCCGGACCCCTGACTGGCGCCAGGGTCACATCCACCCCAAGCGGGTGATCCTCTCGGCACCGCCCCCCCTGGGGTTCTTCGAGCCGGGGCGCTTCCCCGTCCATACGGGTGACATGCTCCTGGACGAGGACCAGGAGCATCTCCTGGAGGATCTCATCATCGACGGCACCCTGAAGGTGACCGCCGGAACGGTGAAGCTCAAGAGGTGCGCGGTCCGGGTCCTTGAGGTCACCGTCCCCGCCGGGACCATGGAGGAGCCGGCAGTGGATGCCCGGGAGTGTCTCTTCGACAAGCTGGCCGTGCCAGGGCTGGCGCGCTTCGAGTACTGCACCGTTCTGGGCCTGTGTGAGTGCGGCCGGCTCCAAGCCAGCGACTCCCTCTTTGCCGGGACGCTGGACCTGAAGCCGGGAATGCTGAAAAATCCCCACTGCATCCGGTTTTCCCGGATTCCGCCGGGGACGGCGGCCGCCGCGCTCCTCACCCACCGTAACACCACCGAGCGGCCGGTCTTCTATGCCTTTGAGTTCGACGAAGTGGGTGAGACGGTGCGCCGCACCGCTAAATTCGGCGAGCCGGGGTGCGCCGTGTTCCACCCGGCAACTCCCGAGGCGGTCCACTTCGGGGCCGAGGACGGCGGCGAGATGGGGGTACACCACGGGTGGCGCTACAGCCTCCTCATGGCGGCGGTGCTCGACAAACTGAAGGAGTTTCTCCCGGTGGGGATGGAGGCGGTCATCGTCCCGGACCTCCGGCTGCACCGGAAGCCGTTTCCGCCGTGCAGTATGTGAGAAAATACAAATTAATAACACGGAGCGACGGAGCAACGGAGAAAAGCCAACCTGTTATTTATGTTGAAAATCTTTTTTGCAGTTCTCCGTGTGCTCCGTTGCTTGTATGTTTCAGTAACCGGTTATATGTTCTCCAGAATTGGACACGACAGCTTGGTCGTTGCTTGGGCCAATTGAGCCCGTCACAGAGCGTAATGCGTCGTGTCCATCTTTCCTCAACCCGAACGGTTGCTTGGGCCGAAACGAGCCCGAATTTTCGCAAGAAAGGGACTGGAGAGAATATGGAACCCAATGATGCAGTTGTTGGAGTCGACGTTAGTAAAGAGCATCTTGATGTCTACCTCATGCCAACTGGTGACCAGAAAAGGGTGACTAACGATGATGCCGGTTGTGCTGAGCTGACGACGTGGCTCATTACGAACGCCCCTTGTCGGATTGTTCTCGAAGCCACCGGCGGCCTAGAGATGCTAGCTGTCAGCACCTTATCAGCAGCGGGTCTGCCAGTGGTCGTGGTTAATCCTCGGCAGGTCAGAAACTTTGCCAAAGCATGCGGGCTGCTGGCGAAAACCGATATTCTTGATGCCAAGATCATTGCCCGATTTGCCCAAGCCATCAAGCCTGAAATCAGGCCGCTCAAGGACGAGACAAGCCAAAATCTAGCAGCACTGCTGGCCCGCCGCCGGCAGTTGGTCGAGATGCTTGTGGCGGAAAAAAATCGCGTGATTTCCGCTGCACCTACGGTCCGCAAAGGCATCATGACCCATATTGCCTGGCTGACACAGCAGATCGATGACGTTGATAAAGACATCTCAACTCTTATTCAGTCCAGCGAATCCTGGAAGGCAAAAGAAGAAATCCTTACCAGTGTCAAGGGCATCGGCCCTGTGACTGCGGCCACCATACTGGCAGCACTTCCGGAGCTGGGGACCATTTCCCGACAGCAGCTTGGCGCTCTGGTCGGAGTATGCCCCTATAATCGGGACAGTGGCAAATTCCGTGGAAAGCGCGCAATCTCCGGTGGCAGAGCAACCGTGCGTTCTGTCCTGTACATGGCAACATTGTGTGCCGCCAGGTTTAACCCGGTTATAAAAGCCTTCTATCAACGCCTTACAAGCGCCGGAAAACTTCACAAAGTCGCGATCACCGCTTGCATGCGAAAACTACTCACCATCCTCAATGCCATGGTGAAAAACAACCAGAAGTGGGATCACTCGAAATTCACTCCACTTCTGCACTAATTTGTTGACTGAGAACACGGTTGCTCCGTGTTATTCCAATCGACTTTCATATCCAGGGGTAGCCCATGAAAACTCAGATCTCACGCGACAGTTTCCAGCCGGACAAACGCTATACCGGCGTCCACCAGCAGCAGGGGCGGGTGATCACCGACGCCGACTGGAACGAGCTGGTGGCCGTCTGCCGGGAGCAGCTCCTCCAGGCCCTCGCTGATGTGGTAGGGAACGGCTCGCCCCGAACCGGCGCCGTCGCCATCACGGCCGACAGGAAGATCCTGCCCGGCGACCTCTACGTGGACGGCATCCGGGCGGAACTGCCGGGGAGCGCGCCGCTTCTGGCCAGTGCCCAGCCCGACCTGCCGGGCTACCCGGCGCTCCCTGCCACGGGGCCCTACATCGTCTATGCCGACGTCTGGGACCGGGTCGTCACCTCCCTGGAGGACGGCGCGCTGCGGGATCCGGGGCTCCACGGGGCCGACACCTGCACCCGCACCCAGACCATGCTCCAGGTGAAGACCTGCCCCGAGGCGGCGAACCCCGAGACGGGAATCCCGAAACGCGGGAACGCCACCCTCTCCCTTGCCCTCCACGCGAACCTGGAGGCGGGGGACCCCTGCGACCCCTGCGCCGGCCTCATCGCCGCCGGCACGGGGCGGGTCGGGAGCTACCTCTTCCGGCTGGAGGTCCACGCCGTTGAGGGGACGGCCGCAAACCCCACCCGCCTCATCCTCAAGTGGTCCAGCGAGAACGGGGCCGAGCAGTACGAGGCCCTTTCCGTGGAGAAGATGCCTCCGGGCTTCGTGGCCTCCAACTACGTCTATGAGTTCCATAACCTCACCACCGAGAAGCACCTGGGGGTATTCCTGGGGACGGGGTTCACGCCCACCCATGGCGCCATCACGACTGCCTACGAGATTCCCATGGCTCCTCCCAAGGAGTTGGTCCGACGTTGGGACGGCTTCTGCGAACTGACCCGGGCGGGCGGTGTCTGGTCCTTGGCGGCCGGTGTCGACAAGGGGGTGACCCTCACCACGAGCGGTTTACCCACGGCCCCGGGCCACGTGACCCTCGGTTCCAGCGTCCAGATAAACCTGGAGGCGCTGCAGCTCACCCTCGACCTCACGGGCAAGACCTTCGTGGCGGGCGATTTCTGGCTCGGCACGGTCCGGGAGGCGGTCCTCGATCCGGGCGATGCGGTGCTGACCGGCGCCGAGCCCCGGGGGATCGTCCACCACTACCTGCGGCTGGCTCGGGTTCAGGCCGACGGGACGGTGGTTCCCTTCGAGAACGACGCCGACAAGCGGCGCCACGCCTTTCCGCCACTCACCGACCTCCATGCCAACGATGTTGGGTACGTGACCACTTGCTCCAGCGGCCTCTTCGACGCCAGCCACGACAACGTGGAAAAGGCCCTGAACCGCCTCTGCCAGCTGGCCGCCGAGCATATCGCCTACACCGCCGACTGCACCAAGGGGCTCTACGCCGGTTTTGTCGGTACCGTGAAAGAGGCCCTCGACAAGATCTGCGAGATCCAGGCCTCTCACGTGGGGTTCGCAAAACCCTGCGATACAAGCGTCTACAAGGGGAGCACCATCGCCACGGTGGAGGATGCCTTGAAACTCCTTTGCAATGTTACTGCAGGGCAGATCGGCTTTGCCAAGCCGTGCGACACGAGCATCTACCAGGGACAGACCGTTGCCACCGTGGAGGACGCCCTGAAGCTCCTCTGCAACGTCACCGCGGGGCAGATCGCCTACACGCCGGGGGGCTCCTGCACCTATCTCAACCAGCCGGGGATCGACACGGTGCAGGAGGCCCTCGACGCTCTCTGCGCCCGCCCCGCCGGTGGCGGCGGGGGGTGCCGGATCACTGTCGGGAAGGATGGGGGGCTCTTCGCCACCCTGGAGGAGGCCCTCAAGACCCTTATCGACAAGGGAGTGCGCGATATCTGTCTCTGTCTCCTGGCTGGGGATCACGAGTTTCCCGGCCAGCTCGTCGAACCGAAGGTCGACGGCGTTACCATCTGCCTGTCGGGGTGCGGCCATGGCACGCGGCTCCATCTCTTGAACGGGCCAATCCGCTTCAGAGCTTTCTCGGCGGTCTGCCTCTCGGACATGCTGGTCATCACCCGCGACGCCCCGACCGGGGCGCTGGTCTTTGACCGTTGCGGTGATGTCTCCCTGAAGGGGGTGGAGGTCCACGGGGTCGTCACCGACGGCTTCCTCGTGGGGTTCAATAACGTCCGCTCCGCGGCCATGCACGGCCTCATGCTGGAGGCATCCAATCCCGCCAGCCTCGCCAGGCCCTCCAAGCTGTTTGACATCAACCCGACGCTCTTTGACCTCTACCAAGTGCCCGACCTGACCTTCTTCAACAGTAAGGTGCTCCCTGTGGCCCAGGTAGTGGCCGCCCTTTCGGCTGCGGAGCGCCGGAAGCTGGCGACGGCCATCGGCCAACGGGTGCAGGAACTGGGCTCGGCCCTTTCGGCCCGGGAACGTCAGAGTTACGAGGAATTGGTTGTCCTTCTGAACCAGACCACCGTGAGCCCGGTCCAGTTGGCCGGGGTGCTCGGGAATATCCGCGTGGAGGCGATCCGGGAGCATCCCGCCGTTGCCCTGGTGGTGGACGATGCCGCCGCCGACATGACCCTCGGGGAGTGCGATATCCTCGGTATCGTCACCCTCTACGGCACCCATCCGGCAGATCCTCTCCCCGCGGGCATGGTAAAGGGGCTCGATGCGCTGGTGAAACAGGGGAAGGCAACGTTCGGCGGGGCCGGTACCACCTTCCGGGCCACGGGGTGCCGCATGACCCGGATCGATGTCAGCACCGCCATCCAACAGCGGATCCAGGAGATCGTCGCCGGCGGTGACGGGACGATCCCGTCTCTCTTCTCCTCCGCCCTGTTGGGCGACCTGACGCTGCTGCACGAGGGGAACCAGATGGCGTTCCTGAACACCAGCCTCTCCTCGACGGTCTTCGAGATAGAGGGGAGCCACGCCGCCGTGGTCATGGGGAGTTCCGCCATCTATGTCGGCAACCGGAGCGAGGGGGAGGCGGTCATCATGAACGTCACGCCCAAGGGGCGCTCCCAGCAGGCTGCCAACCTGGGGATAACCATCGCGGGGTAGGAGGTGAGGGGCTGAAGGTGCACCGAACGGAGCTGTGATAACTCTTGCCATCGGATGGAGATCCCAATGGGAATGATCCGTATTCATACAACCGCCACGAGCCCTCTTGTTGGCCGGAACAATGCCGCGCTTTCCGGAATCCATTTGACTCCGGATGCGGCAGTTCGCCGGATCGTTCGTGCCGGGGCAATCCAGGCCGGTGACTATGATCAACTCAATGACGGGAAGGAAGCGGGTTCTCCCTCCACCGTCGAAACCTGTCGCGAAAATTCGGCAGGCATTCGCCAGTGCCTCCGGACGCCGGAGAAGCGACTGCAACGCACCCCCGGCAGACCCTCACGTCTTGTCCCCGACCTGGAGGAAGCCACGGTAAACGACCTGGAATCGTACATGCCGATGGCCCGTTCCGACCAGTTGCGACAGCAGATGGTGGATGCAATAGTCTCCGACCGACAGCGCAAAGGGACCGATTTCAGCATAATGGTGCGCGGCCGACCGGTCTATGACAGTGATCTCTGGCAGCGGGCAATGCAGCAGCTTCCAGCAGAACAGCGGAGTGAGCCCCGAAACGGCATAACCGTGCATCCCCGAACACAGCTCAACCCCGACCCGCTGCCGCTGGTGCTCATCGGCCCGACTGCCTTCGGCCCCCTCATCGACCCATCCAATCGAGACCTTGTCAGAGAGCTGGTGGTCCGTCTCTACACCGCAATCACCCACGAATACCGGCACGCGACCCAGTGGCAGCGCCCCGCCGAAGCAACGGCCATGGGGAGGGTTCGCCTTGAGGTGGATGCCTTTTTCGCGGATATCGAAAACAGCCGTGCGACGGGGCTGGCAGGCCAGCGGGAGCCGTTTCGCCACACCTGGGACGAGGCGGTCGGCTGGTGGCGGCAGCTCCGCGCCCCCGCCCTGTGGGGCGCCCTTTCCGATGATGAGCGGCGGGCCTATGCCGAGCGATGCCGGCGGGTGTTCGCCGTTGTCCAGTCGGTCCTGGGGCGCGGCGTGAGTTCTCCCTGCGGTCCCTGAACAGAAATGGCGATGGCGCAGGCTACCTCAGTATGTGGAGAATAGGGAGGCGAACATGAAAACTTTCGCCGACAAACTGAAAACCAGCCCTGGGCCCGTCCGACGGACGCCAGTTTCAGAGGTTTCTCTCTATGGGTCACCAGGTAAGAATCGGCTGGAGGTTCAACAGATTATTCGCAGCACCAAAATTCAGCCCAGACTGGTGGTCGGTACACCCAACGATGTCTACGAGCGCGAGGCCGACCACGTGGCGGACGCGGTGATGCGGATGCCCGACGGGACGGTTTTTTCCGGGCTTACCGGCCGCGAGGATGACGCTGTCCAGGCAAAATCTGCCGGTGAGGCCGCACCGATTGCCGGCGAACTCTCCGAGGAGGAAGAGGAAAAGCTCGTCAGTCTCAAAGCGGACGGTGATGGAGAAGTTCCACTTTCTGGCGAATTGGATGAGCGAATACGTGCCTTGGAGGGGGGCGGGGTTCCCCTTGGCGAAGGGGAGAGGGCTTTCTTCGAGCCCCGCTTCGGCGCCGATTTCAGCCAGGTGCGGATCCATACGGGTTCAGCGGCCGAAGAGATGGTCCGGTCGCTGAACGCCCTGGCCTTCACGTTTGGGCAGGACATCGTGTTCGGGGCAGGTCACTATGCACCTGATACCCCAGTGGGCCGGCAGTTGTTGGCCCATGAACTGGTTCATACGGTTCAGCAGAACGGGAGAACGGTGATTCAACGGGGCGGCCAGGATGACCAGGAGCCTGAGGGTAGAAGAGATGGAGACTCCGCCTCCTGAGTTTAAGCCGATGCCTTCACTCCCTGGCGAGGTACGCGAGGCATGAAATTCGGCCGGACCCTGAACCGCCGGGTGGAGCTCTTTCTGGTCCGCACCGCAACCGTTCCCTCTTCGCCCTGAATCAAGGACGCCCTATGAAAGTCTTTCTCCGAAAACCGAACCGCACCGGTCTGCGAAACCAGCATCCCGCGTCTGGAGCATCCTTGCCCCAAGGGGCTTCGTCCAAACAGGTGCGGTTGATCCTTCGGGGCGATCTGCGGCAAGGGATGGTCCTGCGGAAAAAGACCGCCGCAAAAAAGACCGTCTTCTACCAGTTGGTGCTTGACGAGATCGCCGGCGAAGAGAAGAGCGTTTCGGAGTCGGGGGGGATAAACCTCTTTCCCGAGCGCCTCCGGTTTTTCAATAAACTGAAGGACCTGTGCGAGGCCGTCGACGCGGGCGACGCCAAGGAGATTGCCAGTCAGGTGCCGGAGTTCATCAAGGAAGATCCTCCGGTCAATGCCCCCTATGTCATTTTCGATACGGTTTTCCGGGAGTTGGTGGCCCGGATGGCCGTGCAGGGACGCCACGGGGAGGCGCTCAAGCTCCAGGAGTGGTTTCTGGGGCGCAAAAAGAAGGAACAGACATACACCTCGCCGTGGCGAAAATATGCCGAAGAAGCGTATCTGGCGGAAACCGTCGTGGAGCGGGCAACGGCATTCCTGGAATCGGCCGGCGCCGATGGGGCCCTCGGGGCGCTGGACGGGTTCATCGAAGCGCTGCGGTGGCTCCGCGACCGGTATGCCGCCCTGGACATGGACGCCGTCAAGGAGGACGCCCGGAACAATGCCGAGATCGCGACTTTCGGAGGGTCCCTCATGCCGAGCATCAGGCATACCCTGTCCGGGTATTACGGGCAGCTGGTGGAACTGATGAAGGCCGCGGCAACCGGCACCCAGAAGGCCTTCCAGGCCGTCCTCGACCTAGCCGTGGCCGACCTGGAGAAGGGGAAAGGGGGGCGGCTGGGTGAAGCAAAGGAACGGCTTGCGCGGCTCCAGGGCGTGGTGATGCCTGAGGGAAAAATGGAGGAAGGGAAGAGAATTCCCGGCCTCCGCGTGGAAGTCACCAAGTCAGTGTTCAGTGAGAAGAAGGGGCGGCACCTCGATATCTTTCTGGAGGGAAAGGCTGCGGAAAAACGGAGCATCGGCATCGAATACTACGAAAGGGAGATGGGGGGGACCTTTGCTGAGGAGAAGGAACTTCCTCTTGGACGCATACTCCAGGTTCGGCGCAAGCAGATCGAAGTGCTGGAGCTCCTCTACGGCGAGGCCCGCGACAAAACCGGCGCCGTGACGGCCGAGGCGAAGGAGAACCGGGAGCTCATCGAGCAGTCCCTTAAGGGGAGGATGCGGCTCCACAATAACGACGACTGGCGCACCTTCCTCCTGGCCAAGTTCCGGGCACTGGAGCCACAGGTGGGACGGGAGAAGGCCTTTGCCAAGGTGATCGATCTGCTGAGGTTCTACCTCCTCGCCTTCACCACCCACACCCCTTACAACATCGAGGATTTCGGCGTCAACTACCTGAACCGCACCTTCCCCCGGGCGCTGACCGGCCAGCTCATCCACGACTGCGGGGTCTACGCCATCCGGATCGCCTATATCCTTTCCCTGGTCCGCACTGAGCTTGATCTGGAGTTCCGGTTCGTGCGCCTCCCGCTCCACGTGGGGCTCGTGATTACCGGGACGGGGCTCCCGGCGTATGTGGTCCACAACGACCAGTTCATCCCCGTGAGCCAAGCCGAAATGGCCGATCTGCGAAAGCAGTGGCGGGAAACCGACGCGATGGGGGACCCGCGCAAGCCCGCCCCCCTTGACGAGCGGCAGTTCCTGGGAGAGGTTTCCGCCTCGCAGTTCGTCCCCAACGTGGACATCCCGTTCCGTATTATCGACCTTCCACCCCCCAAGGGGAAGCCCGCGGAGATAAAGGATCAGCTCTGGAAGCTCTACACCAGGCGAGTCGCCCCCGCCGAACTCTTCAGCGCCGCCATCGGCAACCCCGGCTCCCCCCACTACCAGTTCGATCTCAAGTATCTGGAACTCCTCAAAATGTATAAAGAATGGTTCAATGAAACCTATGTGCCGTTCTGGAACGCGGAGGGGCGCGGCATCTGGCTTAAGCACCGGGATGCGATCCGCAAGGCCCATGCCCGCCTCCAGGCTGCCGCCGGCGGGACGGGGCAGGCCGAAGCCGAGAACGAGTACCAGAAAACGATCGCTCCCTACCGGCAGGCCCTGGACGTCGCGTTTCAGAAGGTCGAGAATGGGCGGGGAAAGCTTATTGTCTTGCAGGTGGAGATTTCCACGTATTTGGCTGAGCATCCTGAAGTGCTCGCGAAGGGAGCACGGGTAAGTCCTTACCAGCGGCTCGATCTGGGTGGATGGGTAACGGCGTGGTTCTGGCGCTATCTCAGTGAACTTCTCAACGGGGCTGCCGTGGAACCACCCTTTGCCCCGGAGGATAGCTTCCTATGGCCCATTGACTGATCTCTCCATCGGGTCTGGCATCGGCATGGCCCCCCTTCCTTGAGGCGGCGACCCCGATTCCTCCTAAAGTTCCTTTGCAACCTCACGGGCAGCGATTACGACCGGGTCCCAGACCGGTGAGAACGGGGGGGCATAGCCCAGGTCCAGGTTGATCATCTCCTCCACCGTAAAACCGGCATGAAGGGCGGTCGCCAGGGTATCTATCCGCTTGGCCGAGCCTTCCATCCCGACGATCTGCCCTCCCAGCAGGCGGCCGCTCCCCCGTTCCGCCAACACCTTTACGGTTATTCCCCCTGCGCCGGGAAAGTAGCCGGCCCTGGTGCGGCTCTTAATGACGGCGCTGATCCACTCAATCCCCAGTTCCCTGAGTTCCTCTTCCTGGAGGCCGGTCCGTGCGACCTCCACCTGGCATATTTTTGTGACCGCTGTCCCCACGACCCCGGGAAACGTGGCATAGCCGCCCCCCAGGTTGATCCCCGCGACCCTTCCGTGCCGGTTGGCGACGGTGCCGAGGGCGATATGGACGGGTTTGCGGCTCACCAGATGGAACGATTCGGCGCAATCCCCTGCCGCCCAGATACCGGCAACGCCGGTCTGCATCCGTTCGTTCACCCTGATCGACCCCTTCTCCCCGAGGGGGATGCCGGCAGCCGAGGCAAGGGCCGTGTTAGGGCGCACCCCCAGGCCGAGGATCACGATGTCAGCCGGCAGGGTGCGCCTGTCCGTGACCACCCCGGTCACTTTCCCCCCCTTTGTCTCGAACGCGGTGAGAGTCTCCTCCAGATAAAGGCTGACCCCCACATCGCGCAGGGCCTGTGAGACCATGGCCCCCATGTCGTAGTCGAGGGTTCCCATGACCTGCGGTGCCCTGTTGACGAGGGAAACCTCAAGGCCATGCCGTACCAACGCTTCCGCCATCTCCAGGCCGATGTACCCGCCCCCGACGACAACTCCCTTTTTCATCCCCCCCTTGTCGAGACGCCTGCGGATCTCCAGGCCACTTTCAAGGGTGTTCACCCCGCAGATGTCAACGGCATCGGAGCCGGGAAGGTCCGGGCAGAGGGGGACCGCGCCGGTGGCGATCAGAAGCTGGTCGTAGGACTCCCACGCCGACCCGCCGCGCTGCAGATCGCGCACCCGCACCTTTCCCTGTGCCGCGTCGATTTCCACTACCTCATGCAGGGCCCTTGCATCGATTCCATATTTCTCCCGGAACTTTTCCGGGGAACGGATAACGAGCTTTTCTTCCTTGTCGACAACCCGGCCGACGTAGTAGGGAATCCCTCACGCGGAAAAGGACGTGTGGGGGCTTCGCTCGAAAACGACGATCTCCAGTTCGGGCCGGCGGCGCTTCGCCTGGGATGCGGCGCTCATCCCCGCGGCATCTCCGCCGATGACAACGAGTTTTTCCTTGGCCATGATTCGTATCCTCTCCAGATCAATACAGTTTGATGGCAAGACCTGTGTGGAACTGAAATTGATCAATCCCTATGAAATGGGAAACTGCAGTCATGCGGCATGCCCCATGTCCCCGTCAAAACCGGTCTTGCTTAGCGGGGCGGTTCAGGGCTGTGCTCACGTAACCTTTTTGATAGCGTCGCACAAAATGGATTTGACCTCGCCCCAGATCTGCTCCGTTCCCGTTTTGAGGTCTTCCCACTCATCATCGGTGGCGGCAGATATACCCTGCAGTTTTTCCGCGGCTTCATCCCGCTTGAGCTGCAATGCCGTGATCGTGTTGTGATAGTCAAACCTCTCCTCGGGCGTGGCACTTTCCGCCTTGTCCTTGAGCCGATCGATCTGTGCATCCCATTCGACGATTTGTGCCGAGAGTTTTTCCACGTACTCTTTTCGCTCGTCCATGACAGCACCCTCCGCATCAGTCTGAAAGCCGACTTCATACCGGCGCGTTAGCCATTTGGGACCAGACTCTGCCGCGTATGGCGGGAACACTCCCGCATTACGTCCATGTACCAGAGATTCTACCAGCTGTATTGAGTAATTCCACTGCATTACTGGAAAGGTCTAAGCTATCGCGTTCGCGTGGATGTTGGCCGGCTCCTTGTAATCCTCAGATGAGCAAAGGTCTTCTCAAGTGTCCCAAGCTCGACCAGTAAATCTTGAAGTTTCCGGTGGGGTCTGACCACAAAAAACTCCCTTCCGGTGTACCAGAAGAGAGTCTGTGAGTGAAAAGGTCTTTTAAGTTCAGTTTTTCAAGACCTTATGTTTGACTGGCGGAAGCACATGGGAATCGAACCCACCGAGGAGATTTCTCATCCCCCCCACCAGTTTTGAAGACTGGGCCGCCCACCAGCGACGGACGTGCTTCCATAAGCGTTATCGTTACTGCCAAAATAGGATATTTCATCTTGCAAGACAACCCCCAAATTATTGTCGACATAACATCCTTACCTGAACATCCGGCCCTATCGGCACAGATGTAACTTGATGAATATGGTATTAAATGGTATCAATTTGCCTGAAGGATATGGTTGCGAAATTACCCAGAAATTCTTTCGGAGGATCTATGCGACTTCAACTGTTACGATTCGTGGGGGCACTTTCCCTGACAGCGTGCCTCGCTGCACCGACTGCCTTTGCGGCGCCGAAAGAACAAGCCAAGGGGGAAACCCCTGAGGCGGCCGTAAAACGGCTCTTTCCGAAGCTTCCCGCCACCGCGGTGAAAAAAACCGATATCGACGGGTTCTATGAGGTTGTGGCTGACGGGAATATTCTCTATGTCAACGTGAAGACCGGTCACGTGTTTGTGGGTGACATTTTTACGCGGGAGGGGAAAAACCTGACGGCCGAGGCTCGCACCCGCCTCACTGCCGAGCGCTATAAGCTCATTACCGAGGCCGACAAAGAGAAGGCGGTGAAGGTGGGGAACGGCAAGCATGTGGTCATCGAGATCACCGACCCCGACTGCCCCTTCTGCCGCAAGATGCATGAGTACTGGGGAAACCGTCCCGATGTGACGCGTTATGTTTTCTTCCTCCCCCTTGCGATGCATAAGGATGCTGAAAAGAAGGCCCGCTATATCCTGGCGGCCGACAATAAGGAACAAGCCCTCTGGGAGGTCTATTCGGGGGAACTCGACAATAACCGCGAGAAGCTGAACAAGCCCTATGACGACAAGGGGTTGCTCTCCGCGCACAAGGCGGTGGTGGCAAAGCTCGGCATCCAGTCGACCCCTGCCTTCTGGGTAGACGGTACTTTTGTGAATGGCGCGAATATCCCGCTTATCGAAAAGATCATCGGCAAGTGCAACCTCCGGCAAGGAACTGCTCCAGGTGAGCCGAAGGTGTGCGATGATGAGCAGGGGAAGTGACCGGGGAGCAGGTTAACCATCAGTGATCCCGATAAAGGACTATAATCCGACGCGACGCTTTCCCTTGGTGAGCGTCGCTTTTATCGTTCTGAATGTCATCGTTTTCATCCTTGACCGCATTTCCGGTCATTACGAGCCTCTGATCATTGAAACCTCACGGGGGCTGATCAGGACGAGGCAGTTTGTCGGCGGGCTCTCCGCCGACTTTGCCCTCGTTCCGGCGGCCCTCACCTCCCACCCCCTCCTTGCCTGGCCCACCGTGTTCAGCTCCATGTTCCTCCACGGCAACTGGCTTCACATCGGCTCAAATATGCTTTACCTCTGGATCTTCGGCAACAATGTTGAAGACGTTCTGGGACGTGGACGGTTTATCCTCTTTTATTTCACCTGCGGAGCGGTAGCTGCCCTGGCACAGGTCATGAGCGCGCCTGGCTCGGATATTCCGATGGTGGGGGCGAGCGGCGCCGTGGCAGGGGTCATGGGGGCCTATCTTCTCCTCTTTCCCAAGGCGCGGATTCTGACCCTGGTGCCGATCCTGTTCTTTTTTACGTTCCTGGAAGTGCCGGCGTTCATCATTATCGGTTACTGGGTGCTTATCCAGTTTCTGAATGCCACCTGGCTGGGGGGAGGGGAGTTGCTGCGGGGAGGGGTCGCCTATTTTGCCCACATCGGCGGGTTCGTGGCCGGCGTGACCTTTGTCTTGCTTGCGAGGATGGGAAGGCGCGGTGGCTATGGCCGTCTTTAGGGCGATTACGGTGTCGCCTCGAAACTGTTGAAACGAAGAGAGCCAGCCATCCCCTCCTCGGCGAGGCGGTAGCGGTAGGTGAACCTGATCCTTTTCGGAACCTCTCCTTCCTTTAGGGGAATCCGGATGGTGAAGGGGGCGATTTCATCCAGGGAGAACTGGTGCGGAAAGAAAAGGAACGTGCCTTCGCCGATGATTTTCCCGTTGGCGTCAAGAAGCGTCGCCGTGATTTCCGGATCGCTCAGGTAGTAGTAACTCTGATTTTTCAGGGTGCCGTCGATGGTGACGCTTCCCCTGTTGCCGGTCGTCTCCCAGGAGACCAGAAGATCGTAGAATGAGTGACTGTGGGGATACGGGCGGGTGGCCATCATTGACCGATCACCGGCAGCGCACCCGGCCACGAGGACGAACAACGCCGTTAGGGCAATGAGGCGAAATTCCAAGGAGGCACCTCTTTTGATGCTGAACTGTCCCTGCGCGTTTTGGAGCGCGGGGTGCGGTTTCACTATGCCAAAATTATGCTACTATTCAACTATTTAATTGTGCGCTGGTCCCGTGCTGTGCACTTGCCCTGTGGAGGTACTGTTTGGAGTCGGTTTTAGGCGAGTTGGCCGTCATATTCCTTCTTATCCTTGGTAACGGTTTTTTTGCCGGTTCAGAGCTTGCCATCATTTCTGCCCGCAAGAGCAGGATCGCGCAACTGGTCGCCGCCGGCGACCCGAAGGCGAAGATCGTCGAACAACTTCAAGACGATCCGCACCGGTTTCTCGCCACCGTCCAGATCGGGGTCACGCTGGTGGGCTCCCTTGCCTCGGCCGTCGGCGGCGCCACGGCGGTCCGTTACCTGAAACCCCTCCTGGAGGGGAGTTCCATCAAGTTTTTCCATAATGCCGCCGAACCGCTTTCCATCGGCATCGTGGTGGTCCTGATCTCCTACTTTTCCCTCATTTTCGGCGAGTTGGTCCCCAAGACCGTCGGGCTTCAGTACGCGGACCGGATGGCCCTCCATGTGGCCAAGCCGATCAATTTCATGGCTCGCGTCACCGGGGTGGTGGTAAGTTTCCTCACCCTCTCCAATCGGGCTGTCCTCGCCGTGCTGGGGATCAAGGCAGAAGGAGATCAGGCCTTCGTCACCCCCGAGGAGGTCCAGCATATCGTGGCGGAAGGTCACGAGGCGGGTGTATTCAGTTCCACCGAGCAGGAGTTCATCCGCAATATCTTTGATTTTACCCACACCTGTGTCCGGGAGGTGATGGTGCCCCGTACCCGCGTTGTCGCCCTTGATCTGGGACTTTCGCGAGACGAACTGGTCAACACGGTGCTCGAAAACAAGTATTCCCGCTATCCCGTCTACCGGGAGAGCATCGAGAACGTAACTGGTTTTATCCACGGAAAGGATCTTCTCGGGGGAATAGTGACTGACCCTGCCTTCGACATCAAGTCGATCATTCGTCCGCCGTTTTATGTCCCTGAGGGAAAGAAGGTCAATGAGCTGCTGAAGGAAATGCAACGCAAGCGGATTCACATGGCCCTCGTGGTGGACGAATACGGCGGCATCAGCGGCCTTGCCACGACGGAGGATCTTCTGGAGGAACTCGTGGGTGAGATCGAGGATGAGCACGACATCGGCGAGCCGGGGAGCATCCAGCGGCTTCCAGACGGCAGCCTCCTGGTGGACGCCCTCGTCTCCATCAGCGACCTTGCGGAGCATCTGGAAATAAAGCTTGGGGACGATATCCCCTATGATACCCTGGCAGGGCTCATTCTCGATCGGCTTGGCCGTTTCCCGGAAAAGGGGGAGCGCGTTGAGTGGGACCGATTTACCCTCATCTGCGAGGAGGTGAAAAAGACCGCCGTTGTCAAGGTCCGGATCGTGGAAACGGTACCGTCGGATTCAGGTCACGAAGAAGACGGGGATGTGAAGGTCTGAGGTCAAGGATGGATAGAGGACACTTCTACGCGCTGGTGGCATTTTCCTTTTGTGCGATTCTCGGTTACGTGGTCTATGCCATTGTGTCACCGTTTCTGAACTCCCTCGGCTGGGCTGCCGTGATCGGCATACTTACCTTCCCCATTTATCGTCGACTGCGTGCGGGGCTCGGCGCACGGGACACGCTTGCCGCTGGACTCATGACTCCTGCCACGGTTCTCACTCTCGTCGTACCCTTTGTGGGGCTTACCTTTTTTCTCGTTCAGGAGGCAGCCGTCGCCTACGGTTTCCTCGAAAAGATTGCCGCCGATGGGGGCGAATCCCTGGTGATGAGCATCCAGAATCATCCCGTTGTCAAGCCGTGGATCGCGCGCATCGAGGCTTACACCGGCCCACTCGGCTTTGAGATCGACACCCGGTTCCTCCCCGAAATGAAGGAAGTGGCGGCAAGGGTGCTCAACTACTCCAAGGAGATCGTCAAGAACGTCTTTATCTTCAGCATCAAGCTGCTCCTGATGGTGATTACCCTCTTTTTCATCTACCGTGACGGCGAGCGGGTCCAGCGCCATGCCCTTGCCGTCATCCCCCTCACGGAAGCCAACAAGCAGATCCTCACCGATACGGTTCGCCGCGTTCTGAAGGCGGTCATGTATGGCGTCTTTCTCACCTGCCTCGTTCAGGGTGCTCTCGGCGGCATCGGGTTTTGGGCGGCGGGGCTCCCTTCGCCGCTTCTTTTCGGGGCCATCATGGCGGTCTGCGCCCTCATTCCGGTGGTGGGGACGGGGCTCATCTGGCTTCCCGCCGCCATCTACCTCCTGGCAAACGGCGAGGTCGTGAAGGGAATCGGGCTCATTATCTGGGGATTCGTTGCGGTGAGTTCCATCGACAACGTGATCAGGCCCTTCTTCATCAGCGGCAGGGCAAAGCTGCCAGTCCTGGTCATTGCCATCGGCGGCCTCGGCGGATTGGCCTCTTTCGGGCTTCTGGGCGCGGTGGCTGGCCCCATCGTGCTGGCGCTTTTCCTGGCACTGTTCGAGATGTATCGGGATGAGGTGGAAACGGGGGAGGGTAGGGGCAATTCATGAATTGCCCCTACGGTATGGACGCCTTCCGGTGAAGTGTCGATATCAGGCCCGATGCGCCGCTTTGGCCCGGCGGTTGCCGATGGTGACCGAGATGAGGATGGAGATGGCGAGCACTCCCACGATGGTGCCGAGAGAGAAAATGATGGGAATCTGGTAGACATCCACCAAGAGCATCTTCGCCCCCACGTAGACCAGGATGATGGAAACGCCCAACTTGAGGTAGACGAACATCTCCATGACGTTGGAGAGGAGATAGTAGAGGGACCGCAAGCCCATGATCGCGAACACGTTTGATGTGTAGACGATGAAGGGGTCATGGCTTACCGCCAGGACAGCGGGAATCGAGTCGACGGCAAAGATCAGGTCGCTGGACTCGATCATGACCAGGGTCAGAAAAAGCGGCGTGGCCGCCCGGATTCCCCCCTTGTTGATGAAAAAACGGTCATCACGGACTCGCTTGGTGACTGGCACAAACTTCCGTACGAGCCGGATAAGGAAGTTTTTCTCCGGATCGATCTTTTCGTCCCCCCCAAAGGCCATCTTGAAGCCCGTCACTACGAGAATCCCACCGAAGAGGTAGATGATCCAGTGAAACCGCTCGATCAGTTCGATGCCGGTCATGATGAAGATGGCCCGCATTATGAGCGCACCGATGATCCCCCATTTCAGTATCTTGGGCTGGTGGACCTTCGTGATGTGGAAGTAGGAGAAAATCATGATGAAAACGAAGAGGTTATCCACCGACAGGGACTGCTCGATCAGGTAGCCGGTGAAGAACTCCAGCGCCTTCGTGGAACCCATCTCGAAATAGATCCAGACGTTGAAGGCCAATGCCAGGGAAACCCAGACGATGGTCCAGGTGAGGGCCTCGCGGAATCTGATCTCGTGGCTCTTGCGGCTGAAAACTCCCAGGTCGATGACGAACATCACGAGGATGATCGCCCCGAATCCGAGCCACATCATGGTTTGCAGTGACATGTAAATTCTCCGTGGATGGTAGTCGTGGTAGAGGAGGCGGGGACGGCCCGTTACCGTCCCCACGGGGAAGTGCGTCAGAAGGTTCTGTTGTAAGCCATCTGCTCCAGTCGTGCGATCCGCTCCTCCATGGGGGGATGGGTGGAGAAGAGGTTGAGGAGCGCACCGCCCGTGAGCGGATTCACGATGAAAAGGTGGGCCGAGGCAGGGGTCGCCTGTTGCATCGGGACCATCTGCGATGCCATCTGCAGCTTCTTGAGGGCGTTGGCCAGGGCCAGGGGATTACCGCAGATCCGGGCCCCCGACTCGTCGGCCAGGTACTCGCGGGAGCGGGAGACCGCCATCTGGATCAGCATCGCGGCTATGGGGGCGATAATCGCCATGGCAAGCCCGCCGATCATGCCGCCGGCCCCCTCGTCGTCATCGCTGCGCCCGCCGCCGAATATGGCAGCCCACTGGAGCATGTTGCCGAGCATGGAGATGGCCCCCGCGAAGGTTGCCGCGATGGTGGAGACAAGGATGTCGCGGTTCTTTACGTGGGAAAGTTCGTGGGCCATGACCCCTTCCAGTTCCTCCAAGGAGAGGATGCGGAGGATTCCCTCCGTGGCGGCCACGGCGGCATGGTTCGGGTTGCGCCCCGTGGCAAAGGCGTTGGGGCTGTCGCTCGGGATCACGTAGACCCGCGGCATCGGCAGACCGCCTGACGTAGCCAGACGCCGCACCATGCCGTAGAAGGCCGGGTTCTCCGCCTCGGTGATTTCCCTGGCCCCGTACATTTTCAAGACTATCTTGTCCGAGAACCAGTAGGAGAAGAAGTTCATGGCGCAGGCCATGAAGAAGGCGAAGACCATGCCGGACTTGCCGCCAATGGCGCTTCCCATGGCCACCATGAGAAGGGTGAGAAGGGTCAGGAGCAGTGTGGTCTTGAGTCGGTTCATCATGGTTTGATTCCTCCGTTGCTGCCGACGTTTCCTTGTTCCCGGATTTTGATGTGCGGCAGGCGCGTTTAGGGTTTTGCCGGGGCAAATAAAAAAGACCTTTACCCACGGCGTCAATTGGCCTTGGATAAAGGTCTTGCATGCTTCGACGGAAGTCGGAAGCCCCTGGCCCGGGTGTTGCCACCGTGGTGACGGACTTTGGGTCGGCACTGTGTGCCGATTGCTACTCCCCTTTAACGTATTTCAGGGTAATGATTCCGCTTTCCCGTGTCAAGGGTTTTCCTTCAAGGCACGCCTGTCCTTGCTTTTGAAGAGGGAATCCTATAGCATCCACCGTTCATGGGCGATTTGATCCCATGACGTGCCATTCGTCATTACCCAGGAGGATCCGTGGATACCGCCGTTCTGATGACCACCTTCGGCGTCATTTTTCTCGCCGAACTCGGTGACAAGACCCAGCTCACCGCCATGGCACTCGCCATCCGCTACCCCTGGAAAAAAGTCTTCGTGGGCATTGCCGCAGCCTTTGCCCTCCTGAACGTGGGGGCGGTCCTCGTTGGCAAGATTCTGTTCGCGGTCCTTCCGCTGTTTTGGATAAAGTTTATGTCGGGGGGGCTCTTCCTTTTTTTCGGAGTCACCACCCTGCGGGGAGGGGAGGACGCTGACGAGGAGGAAGGGAAGAAGGCGTCTGCCCGGGGGCCGGTGGTCACGTCGTTCGTGATGATTCTCCTGGCCGAGCTCGGGGACAAGACCCAACTCGTCACCACGAGCCTGGCTGCCCAGTACGACTCTCCTCTGGCGGTCTTCACGGGGTCCACCCTGGCCCTGTGGCTTGTCTCTCTTATCGGCATCTTCCTGGGACGACAGCTTATCCGAGTCGTATCGCTTTATACCATCCAGAAGGCGGCAGGAGTCCTCTTCCTTGTCTTCGGCGTCATTGTCCTCTATCAGGCCTTTTCCGGCCGTTGACCGATTGCTTTTTCGGCATCGCATCCGTACAATGGTTGCCGGATACCTATCCTGGCAGAGAGCCTGATGCCTGATAAATACGTCGAAAAATCCTTTCTCTATCTCGTAGCCCTCTCACTCCTACTTCACGTGGGTCTGTTCGCTCTGATCATTCTGTATCCCCAGGCAAAGCCGGTGCTGCGCCAGGAGCCGATCATGATCGATTTGGAGGATATTCCCGATCTGCGTCAGGCACCGATGCCGACCGATTCGCGGAGGGAAGTGCGCCGTCAGGCCGAGCAACCCCGGCGGGTGCCGCGGGAAATGGCGCCGCGGGGAGACCGGGAACGGGACCGTATCGCCTCGCTGCCTCCCGTTGCGAAACCAATACCGTCACGGCCTGCAGTTCCCTATCAGGCCGCGCCGCAGCCCCGTCGGGGCGAGGGAGTGGGGCCGTCGGCCACAAACGGCAGGACAGGGGAGATTCCGGTGCGGGAGGCCCCCCGAGGCGGGGGCATTCTCAAACCACGCGCGTCGGCGGAAGCGCCTGAACTGGCCCAGCTCATGCCGAGCGCCCAGAGACTTGCGAAGATCGAGGAAAGTTACCGGAAGAAGTACCGGGATGATGTGGCGGACGGGGATACGAAGTTTCTCGATACCGACGATATTCAGTTCGGCTCGTTCCTGCGCCGGTTCGAGAACGCAATCTACGGGGTATGGCGTTATCCCCAGGAAGCGGCCCGGCTCGGCATTGAGGGAGTTACGCCTGTAAAAATCACCTTCAACAGGAGTGGTGTCATCGTAAAGTATGAAATTCTGCAGAGTTCGGGGAGCAGAATCCTGGATGACGAGGTGCTGCGGACCCTGCGCATGGTGGGACCGGTCGGCCCCTTTCCCAGGGGGTACGACCGGGACGAGTTCCACCTCATCGCCTTTTTCCAGTACGGCATCGTTCGGGGAGCGAGCAGATCCCTCCGCTGACCGGCCTCAATCCTGCCTTCTGCACAGTCGTTCCCGCAGATACTCCTCAAATTCCGTATTGAACTCTTCCCGCTTGAGCGCCATGTCAACCGTGGCCTTCAGGAATCCCAATTTGTCACCGCAATCGTGGCGTATCCCCTCAAAGAGGCAGCCGTAAATCGCCTCGTCCTTCGAGAGCTTGAGGAGGGCGTCGGTGAGCTGGATTTCCCCCCCCTTGCCCGGTTCCTGCCGCTCCAGGATCGGAAATATCTCGGGGGTGAGGACATAGCGGCCGATGATGGCCATGTCCGAGGGGGCCTCCTCCCGTTTCGGCTTTTCCACCAGATCGGTGACCTCGAAGATACGGTCGGTTATGCCGTTGGCCCTGACGCAGCCGTAGGAGGATATGTTCTCCATGGGCACCTTTTCCAGGGCGAGAACCGGCCCCCGGTACTTGCGGTAGACATCCAGAAGCTGGCCGAGGCACGGTTTCTCGGCATCGATGATGTCGTCGCCGAGGAGCACGGCAAAGGGCTCGTTACCCACGAACTCCCGGGCGCAGAGGATTGCATGGCCAAGCCCCATGGCCTGCTTCTGGCGAACGTAGAAGATGTTCACCATTTCGGCGATGTCCCGCACTTCGCGGAGGGTATCGTTCTTCCCCTTTTCCTGGAGGAGCGCCTCCAACTCGAAGGAGATGTCGAAGTGGTCCTCGATGGCCCGCTTGCCGCGGCCGGTCACGAAGAGTATCTGTTCGATGCCGGCAGCCACCGCCTCTTCCACCACGTACTGGACCAGGGGCTTGTCGATGAGGGGGAGCATCTCCTTGGGTGAAGCCTTGGTGGCCGGAAGGAAGCGGGTGCCGAGGCCCGCCACGGGGAAGACTGCCTTTTTTACCTGCATCGGTGCACTCCTTGCGTTCTCGATCTTGTTACTTGTCTTCGTTTCGTAGTCCGGCCACGATGTTCGGAACAAGCTCTTCCCTTCCCATGGCCATGATGTGGACACCGTCGCAGAAGGGACGCGCCGCTGTCGCAAGCCGCCGGGCGATTGCCACACCTACTTCGAGGGGACGACCGGCGGCTTCCAGTTCGGCAACGATCTCGGGGGGAACCTTGAGTCCGGGGATGTTTTTCGTGATGTAGCGGGCCATGCCGGCCGATTTCAAAAGGATGATGCCGGCGATGATCTTGACGCCCAGGGGGCGCACCGCCTCGCTGAACCGGGCAAGGCGATCGGGAGAGAAGACCGCCTGGGTCTGGAAGAAGCGCGCACCTGCTGATACTTTTTTGGCCAGTTTGGGAAGGGTGAGGTCGAAGGGGTCCGCCTCCGGCGCCGCGGCCGCCCCAGCGAAGAACGATGGGGCTCCCTCCAGGGGGGCGCCGGAGAAGTCCCTCCCCGCGTTCAGTGCTGCGATGGTCTGGAGAAGTTGCACCGAGTCCAGGTCGAAGACCGGCTTGGCGCCGGCATGATCGCCGAAGGAGATGTAATCGCCCGAGAGGGACAGGATGTTGGTTACGCCAAGGGCTGCGGCTGCCAGGAGCTCGCTCTGGAGGGCCATGCGGTTGCGGTCCCGGCAGGTGAGTTGGAGGATCGGTTCGATCCCTTCCCTGGTCAGGAGGGCGGCCGGGGCAAGGGGGGAGATCCGCACGTTCGCCCCCTGGTTGTCGGTCACGTTGATGGCGTCGACAAGGCCCTTGAGGTTTCGCGCCTTCTCCATGAACTCGCCGCAGTCGCACCCCTTGGGGGGGCAGACCTCGGCCGTGATGACAAAACGGTTTGATTCGAGCTTTTCGCGAAGGGTTGAGGACATGGGGGTCGGAGTAATCATTTGTCGAGTTTCAGGCTTCCGGGCCTGAGGTTCCTGGCGAAGTCGCGGGGAGGCTTGATGGCAGTGAGCGGGGCCTCCTTGCCCCTCTCCCGAAGGCGGAGGTATATCTGGTACCAGACACACTCCGCGTCGCCGTTCACTTCGCACCGTCCCTCGTCCATTCCGCCGCAGGGCCCATTCAGGAGACCCTTGGGGCAGACGGTTACCGGACAGATGCCGGCCGTTTCGTTGAGGAGGCATTGGCCGCAGAGGGAGCAGCGTTGCTCGAACTGGCCGAATCGGCGGATGTTGCCGAGGAAGAGGGTGTCAAGGCCGGCGACCGTCAACCGGTCAGAACCGGCGGAGACCGACTGGACACCTGCCCCGCAGGCAAGGACGAGGAGCGCTTCAGCGCCCTTAACCATCTCCCCTTTTGCCCGCAGATCCCGCTGGACCCGGAGCATGTGGCACGCCTCGTCGATCACCACCGATCCGGTCACATCCTTGCCGGCAGCGATCAAATCCTCCTGCATCTGCCAGATCTGCTCTTCGCCGCCGGCCTTGCAGACCGTGGCGCATTTGGCGCAGCCGATCAGGAAGACCCGGGAAACGGGCTCCAGGGCGGCGAGGATTTCGGTAAAGGGTTTCTGTTTGCTGACAATCATAAAAGAATCCGGGACCGGGGATCAAGGACTCGCAAAACATAGGGCGTTGCTGCTCCCCGCTTACCGGTTTCCTTCCCCTGTCTTCTTTGCCGCCTCAAGGGTGTTGTAGAGGAGCATGGTGATGGTCATGGGGCCGACGCCGCCGGGAACGGGGGTGATGGCCGATGCCCGCTGGGATGCTGCGGCGAACTCCACATCCCCCACAAGCTTCTTCTCGCCGACCCGGTTGACTCCCACATCGATGACCACTGCTCCTTCCTTGATCCACTCCCCCTTGATCATCTCGGGAACCCCCACGGCGGCGATGACCACGTCGGCCTCTTTGACCTTCGATGGCAAATCACGGGTTTTCGAGTGGCAGATGGTGACCGTGGCATGCTGCTGGAGGCACATGAGCGCCACCGGCTTGCCGACGATATTTGAGCGCCCCACGACGACCACTTCCTTGCCGGCCAGGTCAACGCCCGCTTCGCGCAGCATGACCATGACGCCATAGGGGGTGCAGGGCTGGAAGGTGGGCTTGCCGACCATAAGCCGGCCGACGTTGTAGGGGTGGAAGCCGTCTACGTCCTTCACCGGCGAGATGGCCTCGAGAATCGTGTCGGAATTGATCTGTTTCGGGAGGGGGAGTTGAACGAGGATTCCGTGGATGGTCGGGTCGCTGTTGAGCCGGGCCACGAGAGCGAGGAGTTCTGCTTCAGTGGTAGTCGCCGGCAGGGTGTGTTTAACGGAGTGCATCCCCAACTCCTGGCAGGCATTGCCTTTCATCCGTACATAGACCTCGCTGGCGGGGTCTTCCCCCACAAGGACCGTGGCAAGGCCGGGGATAATCCCCTTTTCCTTGAGGATCTTGACTTCGGTGGCAATTTCCGCCCTCAGCTTGGCAGCGATGGCTTTTCCGTCAATGATTGTCGACATGCTACGGCTCCTTTGCCTGGAACGGTCCGAAACCGGCACCGTCAATGGATTGGTAACAATCCCAAAATAGTACGGAAGCGTCGCTGTGATGTAAAGATTTTTAACCGGAGCTAAACTAAAATCCCCCGACTCACTGAGCCGGGGGAGGTGATGGTGTGGAAAAAGGAATGGGGTTGCAGGGTTACGCTGCTGCTGATGGGCAGCCGGCACAGCTTCCGCCCGAGGGGCAGGACGGGGCTTCAGACTTCTTTCCGCCGCTGTTGTATCCTTCGGCGTACCATCCTCCTCCCTTGAGGGCGAACCCTGACTGGGAGATGAGCTTTTGCACGGGACCGCCGCACGAAGGACATTCCTTCGCCGGTTCGTCGGAAAACTTCTGGCGCAGCTCGAACTGCTTGTTGCACTCGGTGCATTGGTATTCGTAGAGTGGCATCACACAACCTCCTGCGGTAATCGTTGATTCACTATAGTAATTCACTACGGAAGTTGTCAACCCCGTGTGTGGATGATTGGAAGCGCAATATATGAAATGACTGGGGAAATTAGGGCAGTAGGTTGTGAACAGCCTGAGCCGTGGCGCCAGAAACCCGAATCGTCTTGTGCCGCGACTTATCCCCGGCAATTATGGTGACGGCTGACTTGGGAACCTTGAGTAGTTTTGCGAGGTATTCAGTGCAGAGGCGGTTCGCTTCCCCCTCAACAGGGGGAGATGTCAGGCGAAGCTTGATGGCATCCCCCTGGATGCCGCAGATTCCGTTTTTTGAGGCGCGGGGTTGAACGTGCACGGAGAAGGTGACGCCATCAGCGTTTTCCGTGATTCTGAGTTCCCCGGAAGGGGTGTCACTCTTCATCAAGGGCGAGCATTTTGTAGTGTGTGTCGAGGAGGGACTTGAAGGAACTCTCGAATTGGAGCCGCTGGCGACGGATTTCCTGGACCTGGTCGTTGAGTTGGGCGAGCCTGCGTTCGGCATCGGCCACTATTTTCTCCCCCTTGACCTCGGCCTCGGAGACGAGCAGAGCTGCCTCTTTCTGGGCGTTCGCCTTCATTTCCTCGGTGATCTTCTGGGCGGCGAGCATGGTTTCCCGCAGGTTCTTCTCCTGCTGGGCCATTTGTTCCATCTCGACGGTGGCTCTCTTGCACTGCTCCTTTAACTCGGCGTTCTCCCGCACGAGGCTTTCCATCTCTTCCGCGACCGTCTGGAGAAAGGCGTCCACTTCATGGGGGTCAAGCCCGCCAAGCATCTTGCCCTTGAACTGCTGCTGCTGGATGTCAAGCGGGGTAATTCTCACGGCATCCCTCCCATTCCGAGTTTCATCTTGTAGGCAAGGTCGTAGATGCTGCGCACCAGAAAGCTTTGGAGAAAGTAAATGGCGACGAGCACGATGATCGGTGACAGGTCGAGCCCACCCATGTCGGGAAGGAATCTGCGAACTCGCGAGAGGACCGGCTCGGTGCTCCGGTAGAGGAAGTTCACGATGGGGTTGTAGGGGTCGGGATTAACCCAGGAGATGATCGCCCGTGCAATGAGAATGTAGAGATAGATGGTGAGGAGGATGTCGGCAATCTTGGCGACGGCCAGGAGAAAGTTGGCAAGCACGAACATGGTGTGCCCCTTGGTGGTGGATGAACGACTGTCGCGTTATACAGGAAACAGCAGCCAAGTGTCAAGAAAGCGTCAGTTTTGAGCGGCTTTTTCCCCGGTGTAGATCGTCGCGATTCCAAAGGTGAGATCACGATGGGTGGTGGAATGGAAACCCACGGATCGCATGAGAGTCTTGAATTCCTCTTGCGACGGAAACTCCAGCACGGAATCGGGGAGGTACTTGTAGGCGCTGAAGTTGGAGAAAAGTCCGCCGATCGCCGGCAGCAACCGGAGAAAGTAGAAATAATAGACCCGTTTGAAGAACTGTGAGCGGGGAGTGGAGAACTCGAGGATGACGGCCCGGCCGCCGGGCTTCAGGATGCGCTGCATTTCCGCCAGCCCCTGGCGCCGGTCGACCACGTTGCGGATGCCGAAGGCGATGGTGACCGAGTCAAACGTATTGTCGGGAAAGGGGATCGCCTCGCAGGGGGCGATTTCCAGGGTGATCCGGCGGGCATAGGGGGATTGCGCAACCTTTTCGCGGCCGAGCACCACCATCCCTTCCGTGATGTCGATGCCGATGATGGAGACTGAGTCGGGGGTTTGGCGGGCGATTTCCAGCGCCACGTCGCCGGTTCCGGTGGCAACGTCGAGGATTTTTCCCCCCTCGCTCCATCGGGCGCATTGTACGGCGATGCGCCGCCAGCGCCGGTCGATGCCGAAGCTCAGGAGCCGGTTGAGGAAGTCGTACCGGGGGGCAATGTCGGAGAACATCTCCCGGATCTGCTCGCCTTTTTCGCTCAGTTTATACATCGTAAATTTTCTATCCTTTTGCGGGTAATGGTGGTATAAATCCTGATTCTTTCTGGGCATACAGACCGATATTTTTAGCACAAAACCTCACTCCATGCCAGAAAAAACGGATTTTCGGAGCGTGGTGGTGCAGGTTTCCCGGGGACGTCCCCTGTATGGACTTGGGGGGGCGAACCGAGAAAGGGAAGGGTAAGAGGAGATGGTTCCCGTGATCCGGTGGCAGGATGTCGCCGACATCATCATTATGAGCTTTCTTGCCTATCAGCTTTACAGCTGGTTCAGGCATACCAGGGCCATGCAGGTTCTTATCGGCATGGTCTTTTTGGTGGGGGTGTATTTTATAACCAAGAACCTGGGGCTCTTTATGACGAGCTGGATACTCCAGGAACTCGGCACGGTCCTCTTTGTTCTCATTATTGTCATTTTTCAGGCGGAGATTCGACAGGCCCTCTACCGCTTCAGTCTGTTGCGGAATTTCTTTGGAAGGCAGGATGGCGGAGGGTTGATTGATCTTGCGGATATTTCCTCAACAATCTTTCGCCTTGCCAAAGAGCGCACCGGTGCAATCGTTGTCTTTCAGCGGCATGAATCGCTTGATGATTACCTTCTTCATGGTGTCCCCCTCGACAGTATTCCGAACGGGCAGCTCATTGAATGTATTTTTCAGGACGGAACTCCTCTCCATGACGGCGCCGTTATCGTTAAGGAGGGGCGTATAACCCAGGCATCGTGCCACCTTCCCCTTTCGATGAAGACAGAACTCCCTCGTCATTTCGGTACTCGGCATCGAGCAGGAATCGGCCTCAGTGAGCGCTGTGATGCCGCCGTGGTAATCGTTTCCGAAGAACGGGGGGAGGTTGGCCTGGCACTTGCAGGAGAACTTGAGGCAGTTGCAACTGCCGAGAGTCTGGCGGAGAAACTCCAGGGACTCCTCTATCCCCAGCGCCAGGAGAAGGTTCACATCTCGCTGGGGCAGCGGCTGGTTAGCAATCTGGTCCCTAAGCTTGTGACCACGTTGGTGGTGTTTGTAAGCTGGCTCATTATAACGACTAAGCAGGGGGCGATTTTTACGGTCACTGTCCCGATCAAATTCCATAACTTGCCGGGAAATGCGGTGTTGTTGAAAAGCAGTCCCGAGGAGGTTGAGGCCCAGCTAAAGGTCTTTTCGAGTCTCATCCCGTCGCCGAAACAACTCGATGTCGTAGCCGACCTGGATCTCGCCAAAGTAAGGGAAGGGAGCAATACTTTGGCTATCACGGAGAGTGACTTGAACCTTCCACTCGGGGTTGTGGTCACCAGCGTGAATCCGTCGGTGGTAAAAGTGAGCATCAGCAAGAAGATAAAGAAGGCTCTCCAGGTCCGGCCTGTACTGAAGGGGACCCCCTCAGGGCGTCAACGGCTGCAACGGGTGCGTGTTGAGCCTCAGGAGGTGGTTGTGGAGGGGCCGGAACATGTGCTGGCGGGCCTCGATACCCTCAATACCGAAGTAATTAACCTGGAGGGAATCCGCCAGAGCACCGTTGTGGAGTCAAGGCTCGTCTCGCCGTCGCCGCAGCTTAGGATCCTGAATGACGAGCCCGTCAGGGTGAGGATCGTGACCACGGGAAGACGCTGATGTTGGCCGGGGGGGGAATAAAGGTTGACAGATGAGAGATGGTTTGTTATAAAAAGCTCGTTTTCGTTTCAATTTAATAAAACAAATGAAGGAGGGGATATGAGCCTGCGATTGCGACTTACAGCGCTTTCCGTAATCCTCTTAGCCTTTCCCGCCCTGTCCCACGCCGCAAAAACCCACAAGATCAGAAAAAGCGAAACCGTTTACTCTATCGCGAAGAAGTACCACGTTAGTGCGAAAGATCTAAAATCGGCCAACAACCTCACTAATGCCCGGATAAAGCCGGGAACAGTGCTTGTCATCCCGTCTCGCGCCGCAGCAGAGTCAAGCGCGGACTCTTCCACCCCTGCCAGCTATAAGGTGAAAAAAGGTGATACCCTGGCAAAGGTTGCGCGGAAGACCGGCGTTTCCGTGGCTGAGTTGCGACGTTTGAACGGCATAGGGAAGGGCAGACTCAAGCCCGGTCGTCTCCTTGCACTCCAGGCAGTGGAATCCAATGAAACGGTTACCGCGAAGCTTTCCCTGAAAAAGCCCCTGAAACACCTTGATATCTACGATGAAAAAGAATACGAGCAGAGTCTGAGCGAGTTGGTGGAGTTGGACCCGAACCGTCCAGCTGACTTCACGAAGAGCGTGAAACTCGATGTCGATGGTGTCTCTGAACTCAAAAAAACTGCCTACAGCTTCATCGGCACCAAGTATCGTTTCGGCGGCACCACCCGTCGGGGGCTCGACTGTTCCAGTTTTGTCCAGCACGTCTTCCGCGAGCTCGACGTAACTCTTCCCCGCACGGCCCGGGAACAGTTCCATGTGGGAAATTCGGTTGCTCCCGGCGACCTGCAGAAGGGTGACCTCCTCTTCTTCCAGACCTATGCGCGTTTCCCGTCCCATGTTGGCATCTATCTCGGCAACAACAAGATGATTCACGCCTCGTCGCGAGACCGTCGGGTCGTTATTTCCTCTGTTGATACTCCCTACTACCGTTCCCGTTTCCTTGGTGCGAAGCGGATTGCCGAGGTTAATCCCGATATCCTGAAACTCGATGACCTGATTTCCGGTGTTGAGGAAGAAGGGCTCGAGGAAATTTTGACGAATGACACCCTTGGGGTCAGTCTTTTGAAATAGGGTTTTCGCCCTGCGTCGTTTGCGCACGAAAAAATCCGGCTCTTGCGGCCGGATTTTTTTTTGAGGTGTCCATGCTTCCTCTTATCGTGACAGCCGCCGTTATCGAGCATGAAGGCAAGATCCTTTTAACCAGGAGAAAGCCCGATGCTCCCTATCCGCTGCTCTGGGAGTTCCCCGGTGGCAAGCTGGAGCCCGAGGAACACCCAGAAGCATGTATTGTTCGGGAGGTTCGCGAGGAACTGGCCATGGATGTTTCTGTCCACGGGATATATGATGTGGTCTATTACCGTTACCCGGAGCGACCAGTGCTGGTTTTGGCCTACCGGTGCGCCTGGACTGGCGGGGAATTGCGCGAACTGGACGTGGCCGACCACAGTTGGGTTGATCCCGCGGATATTCTCCGCTTCGATCTCCTTCCCGCCGACTACCCTCTGGCGAAGAAGATAGTTCACGAGTTCAGCGATGCGGATACTACTCGTCTCTAGGCCCCATCCAGAAGGGGCCCGTGACCCGTTCACCTCACTCCTGCCCACGGGGCTCGGCTACCTCAACGCTGTTCTGAGAGAAAATGGTTTTACGTCCTCCCTTGCCAACCTCTCTACTGCTTCCTGGCGCCAGGTGGAAGAACTGCTCCGACGGGAGCGTCCTGCCATCCTTGGTATCTCCGTTTTTACCCACAACCGTTTCGAATCCCTTCGACTTGCCGCCTTGGCGAAGAAAGTCGACCCCACCTGTCTAACAATCTTTGGCGGTCCCCATGCAACCCACGCTTTCGAGTCTATCCTGGTTAAGTATCGGGAGGTGGACGGGGTGATCCTCGGTGAGGGGGAGGAGACTTTTCTCGACCTCGCACGGGCTGTCGAGCGGGGCGATCGCAGTCTGACCGGCATAGTGGGACTGGCTTATCGCAAGGGCGCCAAGGTTCACTCCGTGAAGCGACCCCCTGTTGCGGATCTCGACGTGCTCCCGCTGCCGGCACTCCACATGAATGATGCCTGGGGATGCGACGTGCGCCGCCAGTTGGAATTCATCATCACCTCCCGCGGATGTCCCGCTGCCTGCCGCTTCTGTTCGTCGCCGCGTTTTTGGGGGAAGTCACTCCGTTTCCGCTCGCCACGAGCCATGGTCGATGAGATCCGCGCCATTCGCGACCGCTACGGCCTTATCTATTTTTCTCTCCGTGACGATACCTTTACTGTTCGCAAGGATCGGGTGATTGACTTTTGCCGGTTGCTTCTGGAGGAAAAGGTCCATATCCTCTGGAACTGCCAGTCGCGGGTGAACGCCGTGGACGAGGAGATGCTCATCTGGATGCGTAGGGCCGGGTGCGAATGCGTCCAGTACGGCGTCGAGTCGGGGTCGGAGAAAATACTCGCGTATCTCGGTAAGCAGATCACCCCCGAGCAGGTCCGAAGGGCCGCTAAGGCCACCCGGCGTGCCGGGATAAGCCTCTCCATTTACCTGATCTCCGGAGTGCCCGGGGAGACTGACGATGACCTGCAGGCGACCCTTACGCTCATCAGCAACATCCTCCCCCATGATGGCCATGTGGCCCCCTTGGCATACTACCCCGGGACGGCTCTCTTCGATGAAGCGGTGAGAGAGGGGCGGGTGGGCGCTGATCTCTTTGAAAGGGAGAGGGGAGCGGCCCTGTATGTGCGACGCGATCCGTTCGTTGCCCGCTCGATGGAGACGCTCTTGCGGGCATTGACCCGTGTCGAGAGGAAAGCCCGGTTTGGGCCGGCCGACTTCACTGCCCAGCGCGAGTTTCTTGGCTACTGCCACGGGACGAATCTTGGGCAGGGCGAGTGGCTTGAAGCCAAAGGAGATATAGGAAAGGCTGAGGCCCTGTATCGTGAGATCGTCGAGCGGCAGCCGGAAAATCCCTGGGGGTGGCTGGCCCTTGGAGGTCTCCATGGTTCACGGGGAGATGTGACGCGGGCAGGAAAGGCTTTTGAGCGGGCTATCTCACTTGTGCCCGCTCATGTTCCTGCTTACCTGGCACTTGGTGACCTGCGCCTTGAGGAGGGTGATCAAAGGGGAGCAAAGCAGCTATACGAGACGGCGAAAAGGCTCAATCCGCGGGATACCGATGTCGGGGAGCGTTTGCGTATGGTGGTGGCGGAGCGTGGTACGAAAAAAGGCGACACCTGAAGGATGTCGCCTTTTTTCGTTGCGGTTTTACCGGAAATTACTTGCCGGCAATCCGGACGCCAGGAGCGAAAATAATCTTTTCGAAGGTCCGGTTGAGGGTCTTGCTGTGGAAGTTGACCATCGGCGGAGAGTCGGGGAACTCGACTTCGTCGCCAACCTTGACCTTGGTTTGCATGACGGCAACCCAAAGTTTCTGGCCCTTTTCCTCTACCTCAAGATAGGTGTATCCGGCAGCGTCCATGGTGGAGACAACCTTTCCCTTATGGCCTGCACCGGCAGGTACTTCGACGGCCTTCAGGCCGGCGTGGGGGTTGGCGCCGCCGTGGACTGCATCACTGGGCATTTGGCCTTGGCCAGGCTGGGCGGGCATGCCGCTCTGCTGCGGTGCTGTAGTCTCAGGGGCTTTCGGCTTCTCCTTGCATCCGGCTGCGGCAAGTGATGCAACTGCAAGAGCGACCAATACTGTCTTTTTCACCTGTGTCCTCCTGTATGGTGTACGTTTCTCAACTGCTGAACAGTACCATAGGTCCCAAATATTTTACAACAGCAAAAAAACCCTTTATTTTCCGATGATGACTTCACCTGTGTCGGTAATGAGTTTGGCGGGAAGCTGGAATAACCGTTTAAAGATTCCGAGCACTCCCTTGGCCATGGACTTGACCGGCACGGCCTTTACGACAGGGTCGCTCCACTTTCCCTTGGCCTCGAAATAGGTGGAGATGAGGTGTTTGTCCTTGCCGGTAAGGATCCAGCCGACGATCGGTATCCGGTTTACCACCTTGTCGACGGTTTGGAGCGGCTGGACCCCCACGGTTGCGTCAATCTCCTCCTTGACGAGGTCAATGGAGCCCACAGCCGAAATATTCATGGCGTTGCTGTCGATGAAGAAGTCTTTTGAAGACACGATCCCATCCCTGAGAGAGAGGGTTGCGTCGATCCGGTTATAGGGCATGCCGTCGGCAACCATATCGGGGAGATGGAATGTGAAGAGTTGCGACACGTTCAGGAGGGAAAATATTTTGGAGAGCACTGAGTACCGCCGCAGTTTGCCGTTTTCGAGATGAAGCTTGACGCTGCCGAGGATGGTTCGCCTCAGTTCATCGGCGGTTTCTCCCTTGGCGGTGACGTCTGCATGAAGCGACAGGGAGCCGGTGATTATTTCATTGTGGAGTCTCAGGTTCAGCGCCTGGACCAAGTCTTCGGCGGAAATTTTATCAGCCTTGAGATTTGCCTGGTAGCGGGTTGGGCCGTTTGAGCCGAAGTCGGCCCTGAAAGTTCCCGCAACCTGGCCACCGAAGGCGCCGCATTCGAAGGGCTGGAGATAGAGGATCCGGTTGTCGAGCATGGCAACCGTATGGAGCTTCCTGAACCGAAATCCTTTGAATTTTCCCTCATCCGCAGTGACCGACGCCTTGATGGTGGCGGTGCCATTCTGGGCCGATGCTTTTGCGCTCCGTTCCAGACCACCAAGAAGGAGGACATCTTCGATATTCAGGAAGGGAGAGGTAACCGTCACGTCGACCCGTGGGCTTTGTAGCCGTTCCACTGTCCCCTTCAGATTCAGGGCAGAATCATTCACCGTGCCGGACAGTGACTTTACCTGGAGGGTGTCTTGGGCAAGGGTGACGGAACCTTGCACCTTCTTGATTTTTAGGCTCTTTCCCTCAGGGGCCTTTAGCCCCAGGTCGGCCACGTCGAGAGCGGGAGCGGAGAATTCGAGAGAGATGGCCGGGTTGTCAAAGTTGGACAGGGTTCCCGTGCCGACGAGGAGGGAGTTCCCCAGCATGGCTGAGAGCCGCGGTGTTTCCAGGTCGGTGCCCTTGAAGCGGATACCACCGTTGATGTTGCGGACGCGCTTGATGCCCCCTGGTGGTTGGAATGCCGCTCCGGCAAGAAGGACATCCCCTGTCCAGTTCAGTCCGCCAATGGTTTCCGCGCTCCCGTTGGCACGGGCCGCAACCTGTATCCTCCCCTGGGGTTGATAGGACTTCACCCGTGGGAGCAGGGGGGCAAGGGGCGCCATCTCGAACTGGTTCGTCCGTATGTCGATATGGTTGGGGACATCTTGCCCCGGCCGATACCGGGTCGACAGGACCAGCGAGAGGGGGGGGAGATTGTATTGGCAGGCAAAGGCGCTCATTCCTGGCTTTGAGAGGCTCATGCTGAAGGAAAGCTGGTTGGCCACTCCAGCCGGCTTGGCGATGACATTGGTTACGTTGTAGCCGGCATTTGCCAGATTCCACTGGCCGGACAGAGTATACGCGGACGTATACCCGGCACCGGTAATGGTTAATGGCGTGTGCCCCGAGAACGAAAGTCCTCCGCCCAGGTGTTTTCCCAAGAGCCAGGCAAGTTCCTGCTGTTGTGGGGTGAATGCTGCGTTGAACGGATAGGACGATGGTGTGTTGAGGGGGTAGTCGGCAATCATTCCGTTCATGGTGAATGGTGACGTACCAAACTTTCCCGACATGTTGCGCAGGATGAAGTTCTTGCCCGACAGCAACAGATCCCCTTTGATGCTGTTGAAGGAGGGGACGCCATTCCCCAGGTCCACGACACCCCCTTCCAGTGCCCGGGCCTTGATGGAGAGGATGTTGTAGTTCTGGTCCTTCTCCATGTGGAGGATCTGGCTCACCCTGCCATCGAGCCGTCCCTCGTCCAACCGGTACGTTCCTGCCTTGATGTACCGTTCGATGAACTGGGATGCATCGTCGGCGATGATGCCGAAGGGGATGTAGTAGAAGAACCTCTCCAGCTTGAAGGGATCGATGACGGCCCGGGCCACGATCCGCGGATCATTGGTGTTGATGTCCCTGATGGCGCAGTTCCCCTTGACCATGAGTCCGTCCATCCGGAAATCGACCGCGGAGACGTCAACCTGGTACCGATCCCGCTTCAACTTGTAGTTCAGTTGCAGGTCGCGAGGGGTGAGAACGGCGTGGAAGACCTTGGGATAGGAAAAGCGAAGCCCGGCGACGTGGACTGTCCCCTTTGAGGTGAAGTCTGCCGCCGTCCCATGGATGGATGCCTTGACATCGAAGAGCCCCGCTAGGGGATCGAAGGGGACGAAGCGGCCATAGTAGGGCCAGTAATGGGCAGCGGAAAGATTCCTGGCCTCGACCTTCGCATCGATGCGCGTTTCCGTCATCGGATGCCCCTCTCGCGGAAGATCTGCCAAGCCGCGGGCGAAAAGCGTCCCGGTGGTCGCTCCCTGTGCCAGGGTGGTTGCTATGGTGAATTCTGTCTCTTTGCCGCGGACGATCCGGTCCAGTTCCAGAGCGGTCTTTTCCAGCCTGGTCACAACTCCATTGGCGGTTGCCGCTTGGTCGGTGAAGGTAATCTTCCCGTCGTGGATACTGATCCCTCTCATCCGGAGGGGAGGAGCCCCTTTTTTTTCTTCCAGCAGGTCGCTGATGTTGAAGGTGCCGTCCCTATTGCGGATTATCTGGATGGTCGGCCGTTCCGCCATGAGCTTTCCGACGACGACTTTCCCTTCAAGGAGTGGCAGGAGCGCAAGACGGAAGCTGACGCGGTCTGCTGTGGCGAACGTTGTCAGGCCGTCCCGTTCCTTGATGACAACCTTGGTAAAGCTGAAGGCAGGGGTAAAGCGGAACGTTACTTCCCCCTTCTCGTACGTGACCTGGCGGTTAAGGCTCTTCTGGACTTCGGCAAGGATCTGGTCCTTGTAGGTGTCGAGTTCATGGAAGTGCGCCAGGAAAAAGATCGCGACCCCGCCGGCAAGGATGCCCAGGATGAGCAGTATGGAGATGAGGAGGGTCTTTGCGCCGCGGGAGATCATGGGAAGTGGACCTTTCGTTTAGTCTGGGCCGCTGGAGAGTATACTCTCCGGCGGCCCGGGGAGGCAACCATCTTCGTGTCATGGGGGAAGGTCGGACACGGTGCTGGTCTGGTTGCATTGACACCCTCCTCTCTGATAGTATGACACGATTTATGAAAATTAAACGCCTCGACATATCCGGCTTCAAATCGTTCGTGGACAAGGTCTCCCTCGACTTCCAGCAGGGGATAACCAGCATCGTTGGCCCCAACGGTTGCGGCAAGTCCAATGTGGTGGATGCCATTCGCTGGGTCATGGGGGAGCAGTCGGCCAAGAACCTCCGTGGCAAATCCATGGAGGATATCATCTTCGGCGGGAGCGAATCCCGCAAACCCCTCGGCATGGCCGAGGTTTCCATGGCTTTCTCCACCGAAGACGGGAGGGTGCCGGCGAAATACCTGAACTACAGCGAAATCCAGGTGACGCGCCGCCTCTACCGCGACGGTGAGAGCGACTACTTCCTCAACAAGACTCCCTGCCGGCTCATGGATATCACCGAGCTCTTCATGGATACCGGTGTCGGTGCCCGGGCCTACTCCATCATCGAGCAGGGGAAGATCGGGATGATCCTCCACTCCAAGCCCGAGGAGAGGCGATTCCTCATCGAAGAGGCGGCCGGAGTCACCAAGTTCAAGGCCAAGAAGCAGGTGGCCCTGAAAAAGATCGATCTCACCCGTCAGAATCTCCTGCGTATCGGCGACATTCTGGCCGAGATCCGGCGGCAGCTCAACTCGCTCCAACGCCAAGTCAAGAAGGCCGAGCGGTTCCGGGAGTACCGGGAGGAACTCCGGGAGATCGAGGTGGCTGCCACGGTCAGGCGCTTCATAGCTCTCGATGCTGCCAAGGAGCAGGTGGAGGAGGCGCTTCGCCAGAGCGTTTCCCGGGCCTCCACCCTGACGGCGGACCTGGAGCAGCGCGAACTGGGGCTCGACGAACGGCGCTTAGCCTTGGTGGAGCGGGAACGGTCCCTGGCCTCAGCTCAGGAAGTGGTTTTTTCCCTCAAGGGGGAGATTCAGGGGCACGAGAGCAGGATCGAGTTCCAGCGCAAGGAACTCGGGGGGCTTGAACGGCAGGAAGAACGGCTTGTGGGAGAGCTTGAGGGGTTGGAGGGCCAGCTTGCAGCGGCTGGTGAAGAACTTGCCCGCCTCGTGGAGCAGAGCGGCACCTATGCTGTCGAGGCGGCGGGAGAAGAAGACACCCTCGCCACCCGTGAGAAAGAACTGGAAGAGATGGCTGCTGCCGAACGGGAGCTCTCCACCGACCTTGAGGAGGTGCGGCGGGAGCTTTTTTCCCTCCTGGCCGAGGTGGCCCAGCTCAACAACCAGCGCACCGCCGCTACTCGGCGCCTGGAAGGGCTTGCCGAACGGGTCGAGCGGAACCGTCGCGAGGGGCTCCTCCTCAATGAGCGGCTCGTGGAATCGTCGGGTCGGGCCACTGAACTCGAGAAGGCCGTTGCAGGACTGGGCGACCAGAAGACTGAGCTTCAGGAGCGCCTGCCGTTGCTCACCCGCCGGGAAACGGAGTTGCGGGAACGACTCGCCGACCTTGACCGGGAGATCGCTTCCCGGCGCGATGAACTGAGCAGGAAATCATCACGCCTCCACTCGCTTCAGGAACTGGAGGCCCAGTTTGCCGGCTACGGCCAGGGGGTCAGGAATCTCCTGCTGGCAGATACGTTCAGGGGGCGCTTCGCCGGCGTCATCGCTGATTTCGTTGAAACCGAGCCCGAGTTCGAGACCGCCCTTGAGGCGGTGCTGGCCGAGCGGCTCCAGTACGTGGTCTGTCCCCAGGAGTCTGATGCCTTCGAGGCGCTCGCGTACCTCTCCGAGAGCGGCGGTGGACGCTGTTCCCTGGTTGCGGGAATCCCCTCCATGCCGGGCAGTGACGCCGCGCCTGACGGAGCGGTACCGATCCTTTCCCACGTCACCATTGCCGAAGGACGAAACCCCGTTGTGGAGCATATCCTGGCGGGCACCTATCTGGTGGGGGACCTTGCGACGGCCTGTTCCCTTTCGCGGCTTCACCCCCACAGTACCTTCGTTACCCTTCGTGGTGACGTTGCTTTTGGCGGCGGGATTGTGAGCGGCGGGTCGACGGAAGCTGCAGGTCCGGGGCTGGTCCACAAGAAACGGGAGATTCGGGAGCTTACCGGCGAGGTGGAGCGTCTCACTGCCGTGCTGGATGATCTCGATGCTACGCGGGGCCGGACACAGCAGGAACGGGCCGGCACCGAGGAGGAGGTGCGGGAGGTGCGCCAGAGCCTCCACCAGACCGATATCCAGCTCGTCAACGCCGAGAAGGATCTCATCCGGGCAAAGGAGGAAGTCCAGCGCGTCGAGGAGCGGCTTGCCGTCACCGGCATGGAGGACGACCAGCTCCGGGAGGAGCGTGAGACCCTTGAAGGTGAGATCGTGGATGCCGATACGCGGAAAGCCGTTCGCGAAGAGAAAAAAGGAACTCTTGAGGCAGAGCTTGAGCGGCTCCAGGAAACCCTCACGGTCAGGAAGCGCGAGATTGACGCAGCCCGTGAGGCGGTCACCACCCTCAAGGTCAGGGGAGCCCAGCTTCGGGAGAAAAAGGAGGCGGCCAGCCGCGCCCTGAAGCGGACCGAAGAACTCCTGTCAGACCTTCAGGCGCGGATTACCCGACATCGGGAAGAGCGGGAGCGGTGCGCTCAGGAGCGGGAGCGGTTGGTTGCTTCTCTTGCCGGCGGTGATGGCGAGCTGAAATCCCTCTTGGCGCGCCACGCCGAAGCAGAAGGTGCCAGCGCGACCTTCAAGCGCGAGTTCGACGGCCAGGCCGAGGCGGTCCGGGTCGAGGAAGGTGCTCTCCGGGAACTCCGTGTCCTTGCCGAGCAGGCGAAAAATGCCGTTGCCACCGATAGACTCAGGCAGTCGGAGCTTACCCTGGAACTCAACCATCTCGTCACATCACTCATGGAGAAGTACCGGCTTGAGATGCTGCCCCTCCTCCCGAAGTATGCCGACACCCCCTTCGACGAGGAAACGGCATCCCAGCGCCAGGAAGAGCTCTCGCGTCTCATCGACGAGATGGGGGAGGTGAACCTAACCGCCATCGAGGAGTACCGGGAACTGGACGAGCGTTTCACTTTCCTGTCGGGCCAGAAGGCCGACTTGGAGGAGTCGCTCCATTCGCTCCAGCAGGCGATCCAGCGGATCAACCGTACCACGCGCAAGCGGTTCCTCGAAACTTTCAATCTTGTGAATGAGAAATTTCAGGAAGTGTTTCCGCGCCTCTTTTGTGGCGGTCGTGCTGAACTCAAGCTTACCAACGAAGAGGACCTTCTGGAGACCGGCATCGATATCATCGTCCAGCCTCCCGGAAAGAAACTCCAGAACGTGACCCTCCTCTCAGGGGGGGAAAAGGCCTTGACCGCCGTGGCGCTCATCTTTTCCATCTTCCTCATCAAGCCGTCACCCTTTTGTCTGCTCGACGAGGTTGATGCTCCCCTCGATGATGCCAATATCGGGCGCTTCAACGACATGGTGCGGGAAATGAGCGAGATTTCCCAGTTCATCATCATCACCCACAACAAGGCGACCATGGCGGTTGCCGACACCCTCTACGGCGTCACCATGGAGGAGCCGGGGGTGTCCAAGATCGTTTCTGTCAAACTGAATTAGAGGAGGTCGACCGGTGTCGTTCAAAGCGATCCTGACCCAGCTGGTGCAGTCCGTTCCCGGAGCCACCGGCGCGATCATTGCCGACTGGGAGGGGGAGACGGTGGATCATGTCGCCCTCAGGGACGACTATGAGTTGAAAATCACCGCGGCCCATCTGGGAATCATTCTGACCCGGATGAAAGAGCTTCAGGGTCGGCTTTCTGCCGATCCCGTCCGTGAGGCGGTTATCACGCTGGCTGACCAGCGCGTGATCCTTGGCCCCATTGGAGACGACTATTTGTTGGTATTGACCCTCGACAGGGAAGCCATCGCCGGGTGGGCAATGGTCAAATTCGAGCACGTGCAGGCTATTTTGCTCAAGGAGATTTACTGATATGGCGGAGGAAAAAAAGGGCTTCATCAAGGGGTTGTGGAACAAGATTGCCGGTGCCGAGGGGGCAGAGGAAAACCCGATTCCCGAGCAGAGGACCGAAGTGGCTGAACATCCTGTTCAGGCCGAGGAGCCGGAGGAGCGCAAGCCGGGGTTGTTCGAGCGCTTGCGCCAAGGGCTCAGCAAGACCCGCGACAGCCTCGTGGGGCGGATCGACCGGCTTGTTCTCGGCAAAAAGGAGATCGATGCTGACACTCTGGAGGAACTCGAAGAGATTCTCATCACCGCCGACATCGGTGTCCAGACCACGGTGGAACTTATCCGGATACTGGAAGAGCGGCTCTCTCGCAATGAATTGAATGATGGTGCGGCTCTTCGTCAGACCCTCAAGGATGAGATTCTCAAACGGTTGAGCCGGGATGTGAGACCCCTCGCCGTTGATTCCGCCTCCCCCTTCGTCATCATGGTCATTGGTGTCAACGGCGTTGGCAAGACGACCACCATTGGCAAACTCGCCGCCCGGTTCTCGCGGGAAGGGAAAAAAGTAGTACTCGCGGCCGGCGATACGTTCCGGGCCGCTGCGGCCGAGCAGCTCGAGATCTGGGGCGAGCGGACCGGGTGCGACGTGGTTCGCCATAAGGAAGGAGCCGATCCCTCCGCCGTGGTCTTTGACGGCATCAAAGCTGCCGTGGCCCGCAAGGCGGACGTCCTCATCGTTGATACGGCAGGGCGGCTCCATACCAAGGTAAACCTCATGGAAGAGCTCAAGAAGGTCCGTCGCATCATGGACCGCGAGATTCCCGGCGCCCCCCACGAAACGCTCTTGGTCCTCGATGCCGCCACTGGCCAGAACGCCCTTTCACAGGCCAAGCTCTTCAAAGAGGCTGCCGAGGTGACCGGCATCGCCCTTACCAAGCTGGATGGCACGGCCAAGGGAGGGATCGTTGCAGCCATTTGCAATGAGTTCCGAATTCCGGTCCGCTATATCGGTGTCGGGGAAGGTGTCGACGACCTTCGGGACTTCGATCCGGCCGAGTTCGTGGATGCACTCTTCCAATAATTGCCTTGACTTCACGGGGGCTCTGCAATAGTATTTTAGGCCAAAAAAGGTATCCCATGGACACAGAACTGTTCACCGATCTCGAACGGCGCGTTGAGACTCTCGTAGAACGATACACCGCCCTTAAGCGGGAGAATGACGTCCTTCGCGAGGAAAACGGTCGGCTCCTGCAGGAGCGGGATGCCGTCAAGTCAAGAATAGACGGTGTTCTGAGGAAGCTCGAAGGGATTTGATGTCCGTGAAGGCTTCGCACCGCATCAGCGTGCTCGGCAAGGAGATTACCGTTAAGAGCTCGGCTTCCTCCGAGCATGTGCGTGAAGTGGAGGCACTCGTTAATCGCAAGCTGGCCGAAGCTCAGGCGTCGGTGCCGGTAGTCGGCGATCCCCAGGTACCAATAATTCTTGCACTAATGAATCTGGCTGAATCATGCCTCTCTCTTTCACGGGAACTTGAGGAAAAGGGACAGGCCGATAAGGAAGTCATGAGTCGGTTGGTCAAACGTATCGACAGCGCTCTTCCCTGAAAGTATAGGCGGTTGTAAGTGGTTTCGCGGTCTCCCCTGGGGAGATTTCATCATAAAGCAGCACGGTTTGGTCTGGAAAGTTCGATCAGTTACGACAGAAATGGCTTTGATGCTGTTTTAAGGCACTATCTGTTTCACTGATAGCAGGCTGCAGAAGTTCATCTGATGCCGAAAGGGTAAGCACGATTGACGTAATGCCGTAACCACACGCCATATTCGATTTACTCTAAAGCATACGCCCCCTCTGTTGCTGGTTGAGCTTTCCTCCCCCCGTCCTCCTGCCGGAGACCCGATTCCGGGACGACTTCCGTCCCACAAAGCTTCTTTTTTATTCAACACAGCTGTTTATAAGGTTCCATGCCCAAGAGAAAGCTTCGGCAATGCATGCTCGATAAACGGCGCACCTTGGCCGCCGAAGAACGGCGCTATTCTGGGCGTCTTATCCAGCAGGCATTTGTTGCGCTTCCTGAGTTTGCTGAGGCCCGCATTGTTGCTCTCTATTCACCTATCGGAGGAGAGGTGGAGACGGGCGAGGTGATGGAGGCCGCCCTTAAGGAAGGAAAGATCGTGATCTTTCCGGTGGTCTGTGGGGATTGCCTCCGCTTTGTCAAGGTTTCAGACCCAAGCGAGATGACCAAGGGAGCGTTCGGGATTGCCGAGCCGTGCCTTACCGGCGAAGCCTACCCCCCGGATGCTGCTGACCTTGTTGTCGTCCCCGGTGTCGCGTTCGATCGCGCCGGAAAACGAATAGGTTTCGGGAAGGGCTACTACGACAGGGCGCTCCATCATCTTGAAGGGAGCGGGAAGCTTGTCGCCTTTTGTTATGACTTCCAGCTTGTGGACGAGATTGTCGCGGAATCCCATGACGTCGCAGTCGATGTCATTATCACCGAGAAGAGAGTTATCACTCTTCACGGTTATCAATAGATCAAGGGAGGTATCAAGACATTGAAGATAGAAATCGCCATTGTCCTAATCCTTGCAGCCGCCGGGCTTGGATACTTTGTGGGAAACATGCTGCGCAAGCGTATTTCCGACACCCTCGTCAGCAAGGCAGAAGAGCTTGCGTCAAAGATTGTCGATGACGCAAAGCGTGAAGCGGAAACGATAACCAAGGAAGCAGAACTCAAGGCCAAGGATGAAGTATTTCAGGCAAAGGCTGAGGCGGAGCGAGATGCCAAGGAGAAGCGCAAGGATCTTCAGGCCCTGGAAAAACGTCTCCAGCAGAAGGAAGAGAATCTCGATAAGAAGATGAACCTCTTTGACCAACGCGACGCTGACCTTACGAAAAAGGATCAGGCGCTTCTTAACCGTGAGCAAGGACTTGTTCAGAAGGAAGAGAGGCTTGACGGTCTCATTGCGGAGCAAAGGGAAAAACTTGAGAGTATTTCCGGCCTTTCGTCTACAGAGGCAAAGAAAATCCTCATGGATGCCATGGAGAGCGAGGCCAAGCTCGATGCCGCCAAGCGGATCAAGGTCATCGAGGAGGAGGCTCGCGAAACGGCCGACAAGAAGTCGAAGGAGATAATGGCCCTGGCCATCCAACGTTACGCGGGCGAGTACGTTGCCGAGCGGTCCGTGTCGGTTGTGGCGCTCCCTTCGGATGAGATGAAAGGGCGGATTATAGGTCGTGAAGGCCGGAATATCAGGGCATTGGAGGCTGCTACCGGTATTGATCTCATCATCGATGACACTCCCGAGGCGGTTATTCTGTCCGGTTTCAACCCGGTTCGCCGCGAAGTGGCAAAGATTGCCCTGGAAAAACTCATCACTGATGGCCGCATTCATCCCGGCCGCATCGAAGAGGTTGTGGCCAAGGCCGAAGAGGAAGTTGAGCAGACTATCAAAGAAGCCGGCGATCAGGCTGCTTTCGACCTTGGTGTGCACGGCATTCACCCTGAAATATTGAAGCTGATCGGTCGCCTCAAGTATCGCACCTCTTACAGCCAGAATGTTTACCAACACTCTCTTGAGGTTGCGTTCCTCTGCGGCATCATGGCTTCCGAGCTTGGTATCAACGTTAAGCAAGCCAAGCGCGCCGGCCTTCTTCACGATTTGGGCAAGGCGGTTGATCACGAGGTCGAGGGATCCCACGCGGTTATTGGCGCGGAGCTTGCGCGCAAGTATGGCGAATCCCCGAAGATCGTTCACGCTATCATGGCCCACCACGAAGACGAGAAGCCCAATACCGTTCTTGCGGTTCTTGTTCAAGCCGCCGATGCTTTGTCCGGTGCCCGCC